>JAJDXQ010000031.1 GCA_022823185.1 Caldilineaceae bacterium | reverse complement strand
ACTTCCACATCCTCGTCAACACCGACTTCACGCCCACAGGCGAGATCATCCCCGACGACGCACAGCACCTCCACTACGGCCAGGGCCAGACCACCGTTACCCTCGACCTTGAACCCGGCGAGCACACCCTGCGTCTCCAGTTCGCCGACGGCCTCCATACCGCTCTCGAAGGCGACCAGTACCGCGATACCATCACCGTCGTCGTCGAGGAAGGAGAGGCGGCGCCCTCCGTCCGCTTTGAACAGCCTGCTGACCGGGCGACCGTCACTTCGCCCTTCGAGGTCGTCATGGCCGCCTCCGGCCTCGTCGTCGAACCCTCCGGCGAGGTCAACCAGGGCGCCGGCCACTTCCACATCCTCGTCAACACCGACTTCACGCCCACAGGCGAGGTCATCCCCGACGATGCACAGCATCTTCACTACGGCCAGGGCCAGACAACCGTCACCCTCGACCTTGAACCCGGTGAGCACACCTTGCGTCTCCAGTTCGCGGACGGCCTCCACACCGCACTCGAAGGCGAACAGTACCGCGATACAATCACCGTCGTCGTCGAGGAAGGCGAGGCGACGCCCTCCGTCCGCTTCGAGCAGCCTGCCGACGGCGCGACCGTCACTTCGCCCTTCGAAGTCGTGATGGCCGCCTCCGGCCTCGTCGTCGAACCCTCCGGCGAAGTCAGAGACGGAGCCGGTCATTTCCACATTCTCGTCAACACCGACTTCACGCCGGCAGGCGAGATCATCCCCGACGATGCACAGCATCTCCACTACGGCCAGGGCCAGACCACCGTCACCCTCGACCTTGAACCCGGTGAGCACACCCTGCGTCTCCAGTTCGCGGACGGCCTACACACCGCTCTCGAAGGCGACCAGTACCGTGATACAATCACCGTCGTCGTCAGCGAGACGGACCAGGCTTCCCAACAGTCCGCTCCCCAGCAGCTCGGACAGGAAACGATCGCGCTGGCCATTGAAGCCATGACCAGAACAGGATGCAACAGTTGCCACGTGACCACTGGACTGCCTCTGGTTGATGCCGCAATGCTCGGCCCCGACCAGACGAACCTGGGCGCTATCGCCGCAAGCCGGCGCGAAGGCTATTCCGCTGAGGAGTATCTCAGAGAATCAATTGTCGAACCCAGCGCCTTTATCGTTGAGGAGTGCCCTCTAGGGCAATGCCTTCAGGTGATGCCGGAAAACTACGGCGACCTGCTCTCAGACGCAGAAATCAACGCCATTGTCGCCTATCTTTTGTCACTCAGAACTGAGTAATCGATCGCAGACGCTTCCCCGCAAAAAACCCTGACGTCCGAGTGGACGTCAGGGCGATTAGAACGGATATGAAACTGTAGTGCTGTCCTGCCAGTGCCTACCCTCTCCTCAACTCAACCTGAGATGACCAGAAGAAGCACCCAGAGAAAGCTGATTGAGCTTACAATGCTCACAGCCATGGCCAGGAAGAACCTCGGGCTGTACTTCTGCGGGAGCCGTAGCGGCGGCTGCCACTTCACCGGCAACAACCGTCTTGCCTTCACCGGCAACATCGCGCCGGATCGGTTGCGGCTCTTTTTAGGCGTATACCTCGGAACAGCGGCTTGTAATGTCATGGCTGCTCTCCTTACTCAATGGTTGCCCATCAACCCCGTACTCATACTACCGATTATACACGATCAGCGGCCAACTGTCCATATCCACTTTCAGCATAGCATACCCGAAATCATGGCGCAAATTGAAAGCGCTGGCAGGCGGCATGTGCTCTTGTCGCGTTCTGCCCTCACCTCTGTCTCTGGCCCTCAATAGCCGGTTACGGCCCTCATCGTGACATAAGAATGGCAGGATCCCGGACTAGGTCCTTTTCGCAGTGCCAATGCACATCGCCCTGTACGCGATAGTTCGAGAAACGCGCCCGACTGCCGGCAGTCAAATCCTGCTCACTAGGACCATGTGTCCTCTTCCTCTTCGTGCCGTTCGTCCGACTCGTCCTCAAGTTCCGGGTCCCCGTCATCGACTCCGTAAAGACTTTCGTCTAAGTCATCCTCAAAAATCGACTCCTCATCAAGCCATTCAAACTCCAGTTCGTCTTCTTCAGTAGACAACTCTCCTCCCGGCAAATCGTCATCGGTCTCGATTTCATCGAAAGTCATGCACGAAAGTGTCTCCGGCTCCAACTCAATCTCATCTGCATCGCACCAGCCATCCAACCAGAAACTACAACGCTTCTGCGGGCACCGCACCCGGCTCATTTGGCGTCCTCCCCTAAGGCCGACAAATGGGTCGGAAAGTCAGAAATCCTCGTCCAGCGAGTCCCCGCCCATTCGCCATTCATCATGTCTTTCGAGTATAGCAGAAATTCGCCGACCGTCAACCACTTTCGGTCCAATTTGTCCCGTTTTTGCCCAGCTTCTCCTTGTTGCTGTCAAACCCCCCAAGGCCTCCCCTCCCCTTCATTCGGCTCCATCATCAACCCCTGGCCAATTAGGCCCGTCTCAAGTCGCCAAATTCGAATCTGTACCAGGAAAATGTAGCACGGAAAACCATTTCTCTCCAGCTGCGTATAGGATAGTACTGAACCGAAGCTCGGCTAACACACCTAAAACGTCTAATTCCTTCCTGCAGGAGGCGCTGTGAGTATCCTTGGAAATGTCATCTGGTTAATCTTTGGCGGTTTTCTGGCCGCGCTGGGCTACATACTCGGTGGGTTGTTGCTTTGCCTGACAGTTGTAGGCATCCCGTTCGGTATGCAGTCCATGAAAATAGGAATAGCCTCGCTCGCCCCATTCGGCAAAGAGATCGTTGAGGCGCAGCAGGCCAACAGTCCCTTGCGCGTACTGTTCAACGTGCTCTGGATCATTCTCTTCGGCTGGGAGATCGCGCTCGCCCACCTGCTATCCGGACTGATTCTGACTGTCACCATCGTGGGAATCCCGTTTGCCAAGCAGCATTTCAAGCTATTGCCCCTCGCCCTTTTGCCCTTCGGCAGAAACCTGGAATAGCCCCGCAGCAGGGCCATTCCCATTCCACGCCGCCCGGTCCCCCTCTCCCGTTCGACATCTTTGGGCGCCCTTCTTCGTCTAAGGCGCCCTTCTCTCTCCCACTGGACCAGATCCGCGCGGCTCTTCAACGGTCCTTCCTCGCCACCCCCTCTCCTACTCGATCAACGTCCTTCCTGGACCTTCCCTCGTGGTCCCCCTCCCTCCGCCGCGCCTCTGCCCTCTGCCGCAATCCTAAGGCTTCCGCCTAACCCCAGAGTTAGGGATGCGTACCCAACTGTGGTAAAAGTAATTCGAAAATCAATGCGATACGAACTCTCCGCCACTCGCACCATCCCATTGCAGACTGTACGTTCTGCCCGCACAAATGCTCCATCTACTTTCTTGTCAATGTGGTTACTTCACTTCCCTCACCTCGTCCCTTCCCAGCCTCCCACTGGCGGATACGACGTCCCATCGCCGTACCTCTCGACGAGACCCCCTACCTTGCCGGCCTCTTGAGAGCTGCGTCTCCGCTCCGCTTGCGGGCAGTTACCCACGTTTTCTCCCGGCCGGCCGCGGTAAGCGAATTCAACCCGCAACGAGAACCAACATATCCAATCCTGAACTGCTATACGATTCGAACGGCAGACAGAACATATTAGAATCCTATTTGGGTCTTAATTCAGCCAGCGCCGCGAGTCCGCGATGTTAGCGGCATCCATCCTTCTCATATTCGTCAGTGGCGCCGTCCTCTATTGGATTCGGCCGCACACGCGCGTTTGGGCCGGCTGGCTTTCTACATTGCCGCCGCTGGCTGTAACCGTCTGGCAACTGAACGCCGCCCTTCCCCTACTTTCCGGCGCCGGCGCTGAATCTGGCGGCAAGGCTGACCTGCAGAATGGCGCAATCATTGCCGAACAATACCGCTGGATTGAATCTCTTGGCCTTGAACTCTCATTCCGCCTGGACGGCCTCTCGCTTCTATTCGGCCTGATCATCTCAGGGATCGGCGTGGCCGTCGCCCTCTACACCCATTACTACCTCGAAGATGACGATCGCCAGGGCTACTTTTATCTGTCTCTCTTTGCCTTCATGGCCTCCATGCTCGGTCTCGTTTGGGCCGATAACCTCCTCACTCTCTTCGTCTTCTGGGAAGGCACCAGTGTCACAAGCTATCTCCTGATTGGTTACTCCCACAGGTCCGCCGTCGCCCGGGGCGGCGCCCGCAACGCCTTCATCGTCACCGCAGGCGGAGGCCTCGCCCTCTTGGCCGGCCTGGTCCTTCTCGGCCAGGCCAGCGGCAGCTACGCCATCAGTGAAATCATCGCCCGTCCAGGGCTAACCGAACTCGATCTTTATCCCGCAATCCTCATCCTCATCCTTGTCGGAGCCTTCTCCAAGTCGGCCCAATTCCCCTTCCACTGGTGGTTGCCCGGCGCAATGGCCGCGCCAACCCCTGCAAGCGCCTATCTCCACTCGGCCACGATGGTGAAAGCCGGCATCTATCTCCTCGCCCGCCTGCACCCTGCTCTCAGCGATCATCCTCTCTGGCTCTGGGCCCTCCTGCTCTTCGGCGGGACGACCATGCTTCTGGGAGCCGTCTTCGCCCTCCGTCACTCTGACATGAAAGCGCTGCTCGCTTACGCAACGGTCAGCCAGCTGGGGGTCCTTACGACCCTGCTGGCCTTTCGCAGCGAGGCCGCCCTGCTGGCAGTCGTCGTCGGCATCCTCTCCCATGCGCTCTACAAAGGCCCCCTATTCCTCGTCGCAGGTATCGTTGACCATGCCACCGGACACAGGGACCTCAGAATGCTTGGCGGATTGAGGCGCACACTTCCCGTAACTTCGGGCATCGCACTGCTGGCAGCGCTATCCATGGCCGGAATCCCGCCGCTCTTCGGGTTCGTCGCCAAGGAAGCGCTCCTCGAATCTGCCTATTCAGCGGCCGAACACGGCGAGGCGGCCGGCTGGCTCGCCTTTGGCGCCGCCGCGGTTACTGGAGCGTTTTTCGTTGCCTACAGCTTCACACTACTCTGGGAAGCATTCCTGCGGCCCGCTCCATCCGCAGAAACCGGCAATTTGACCTCGAACTCTCCCCTTAAATCCGGGGCGACTCCGATCCACCACCCGCCCGCCCCGCCTTTCGTCGCCGCCCCGCTCATCCTTGTCGCCTTGGGTACATTCGCGCCCTTCGTCCTGAAACCGCTATCCCGGGTATTCACGCCCGCAGCCGCTTCCATCGCAGCCCAACCCGTCCAAGTCTACGCCTCTCTTTGGCACGGTTTCACTCCTGCCTTTTTGACAAGCTTGCTCGCTATCACTGTCGGAATCTGGCTCTTCCTGATCAGATCACGCCTGCGAGCGTTCCTCTCCCAATTGCCTGACAATTTGCGTGGGGTCTTCCTGTTTCAGCGCATCCTCGACGACCTTTACGCATTGGCTCAGGTCACTGCCCGCTTCTCCCAGGGTTACACACTGGCTACGCAGTCTGGCGTTGTCCTGCTCGCCGCATCCATACCAATTGTCGTCGCTCTGCGCCAGATCAACCTGAACGACCTGTTTCCTTCGCCTCTTGCCCTTCCCGGCGCGCCTGAAACGGTCCTGATTCTCATGATTGGCGTATCAGCTTACGTCACCGCCCGCGTTACGTCCAGGTTGGGAGCCATCATCAGCCTTGGCGTTGTCGGCGTCTCTGTAACGCTGTTCTACGTCTTCTTCAGCGCGCCCGACCTTGCTCTTACCCAGCTTCTCATTGAGGTGTTGACCGTCGTCCTCCTGGTTCTCGTATTCACAAAACTTCCCCCGGACGTCCGCCCGGCGATGCAAAGGTGGAAACAGGCCCGAAATGTACTGGTCGCCCTTGCAGCCGGCGCATTCGGCTTCTTCCTCGTCCTGTTTAATAGCAGCGACGCGATGCAGGCTGCCCTGTCCATCAGCGATTACTTCCTGCATAACGCAGTGCCAGGCGGCCACGGCGCGAATGTCGTGAATGTCATTCTGGTTGACTTCCGCGCCATTGACACGATGGGAGAGATTACAGTTCTGGCTATCGCCGCTTTGGGAGGTTACGCCCTCCTGAACGCGCCCAGAGTAAGACTTCCCTCCTCAGCGCCCAGCCAATCGGCATCCGATCAGCCGGCCGGGAGCGAAGAGGCCAATCCTGTGGCCGACACATCCAGGTCGAACATTGACCCGCCTACTGATACAGAGGCCCACTGAATCCGTCCAGATAGTTCCTTTCTACGCGCTAACCTAATCTGTTGAAATGCCGGAACTCTACCTTCGACTCCTTAATCGCATTCTCACGCCTCTCCTGCTGCTTCTGGCCATTTACCTGCTGCTCCGCGGCCACAACTTGCCGGGCGGCGGTTTCATCGCCGGACTGATGGCTGCTGCCGCCTTCGAACTCCAGATCCTCAGCCGGGGGCACGACCGAGTACGACGCTCAATCGGTCCTTACCTCAACAGCGGCATCGGCTTGGGCCTCGCCATTGCCATCTGTTCCGGAATTGCCGGCCTGTTGAATGGCGTATTCTTCAAAGGACTCTGGTTTGATCTGCATGTTCCGCTGCTCGGCGAACTCGCGGTCGGGACGCCGGTCATCTTCGACCTGGGCGTGTTTCTCGTCGTGGTCAGCGTTGCGACCTCCTACCTTCTCGGTCTCAGTCGCGTATCTGACACCGCCGCGCCCATTCCGGACGGCGCTCCATCCCCCGAGCTGTCCGACAGTTTTGAAACCGATCCCGCAGTAGTCGCTGATGACTCGAGCTTAAGGACCGAGAGATGACATCACTTCTCCTTGCGCTCGCAGTTGGCAGCCTGTTTGCCACCGGAACGTATATGATCATGCGCCGAGGCCAAATAAAACTCATTCTCGGCTTGGCGCTGCTGAGCCATGGCGTAAACCTGCTGCTCTTCGGATCAGGAAAGCTAACCGCCGGCCGCCCTCCCATCTTCCTGGACAAAAGGCACTACACTGAAACGCTCGCCGCCTTCCAGCCCGCCGACCCATTGCCACAGGCCCTGATCCTGACGGCTATCGTCATCAGCTTTGGCATCACAGCCTTCGTCATCGTGCTCGTCAATCGCCGCCACACCGTCACCGCCACTGACTATGTCCACGGCGAGTTCGTGCCTCTCCTGCGTGAAGGAGACCCCTTCGATTTCTCCGAGTCCTCAGAGATCGACCAGTACGACTGGCTTGCATACGAAGTCGATGAGGTTTACGACAGCGACGACCTCTCAACCGGCTTTCCGCCGACCCCTCAGTCAGAGCAGGACGAATCCGCCGCGATGGAAGAGAAAAGCTACCGATGGCCCTGAGCGCCAATCTGCTGGCCGCGCCCGTCGCTGCCCCGCTTCTCACTGCCGCCCTCATCCTGATGGTCGCCCGCTGGGGCGGCAGAACGCTGATCAGACATCAGGTAGCTCTGACAGCCCTGGCCCTCTGTCTCAACCTCGGAATCGCCCTGACGCTCTTTTTCGGCGCCGCCGTGCAGGGCAGAAGATTCGTCCTGCAGTTTGGCAATTGGACCGCTCCCTTCGGCATTACCGCCTACGCCGATGGCCTATCCGCGACCCTGTTGCTCCTTACGGCCATCGTCGCCCTCGCCGTCTATCCCTTCGCCGTCGCAACCATCGACTACCACAGGGCCCGTATGGGATTCCATCCCCTCTACCTGTTCCTGCTCATGGGCGTTAACGGAGCATTCCTTTCCGGCGACCTTTTCAACCTCTACGTCTTCTTTGAAGTCCTACTGATGGCGAGCTTTGTCCTCCTGACGGTCGGCGCGCAACCAGCCCAGACCAACAGCGGCATCCGCTACGTTGTCCTCAATCTCCTGGCGTCAACCGTATTCCTCGTCGCGGCGGGAGTCGCCTACGGCACGCTTGGAACGCTTAATATGGCGCAAATCGCCGAACGTCTGCCGCTCGCCTCGGAAGCCGTTCGCACAATCTTCGCCGGCCTTCTCATGGTTGCTTTCGGCAGCAAAGCAGCGCTCTTCCCCCTCTTCTTCTGGCTGCCCGCAAGCTACCACACGCCGCCGCCGGCCGTAACAGCTCTGTTTGGCGGACTGCTGACGAAGGTCGGTATCTACACACTCTTTCGCAGCTTTACCCTCTTCTTTCCGGAGCTGCTTCTCAGCTGGCAGCCGGCGCTCCTTACCATCGCGGGCGCCACCATGCTTGTTGGCGCTCTCGGAGCGCTGGCCCAACCCGGCATCCGCCGCGTTCTCAGCTTTCATATCATCAGCCACGTCGGTTTCATGTTGATGGGCCTGGCCGTCGCCCTGAGCGGAAACAGCCTGGCAATCGGTTTCGGTCTCGGCGCCGCCATCCTCTATCTCTGCCACCACATGATCATAAAGACCGCCCTCATCATGGCTGGCGGCGCAGTCGAACTCTACATGGGCAGCGACCGCCTTGCCTCGATAGGCGGCCTCGTTACCAGACAGCCGCTGCTTGCCTTTCTGTTCTTCATGGCCGCAATCTCCCTCGCAGGGGTGCCCCCCTTCAGCGGCTTTGTCAGCAAACTCAGCCTGCTGCAAATTACATTGGACACGCGCCATTGGGTCGTCTCCGGCGTGAGCGTCTTTGCCAGCCTGCTAACGATGATTAACATGATGCGCCTCTGGCGTGAATCCTTCTGGGATGAATACAGCCGACCCAGCCGCGTTCCCTCAAGACTCCTGCAAAGTACACGCCGCCAATGGATGATGCTGGTACCCGTCGCCATCCTGGTCCTGTTCAGCCTGGGTCTGGGCATATTCGGCGAACCCGCCTTCAGACTATCCATGAAGGTAGCCCAAAACGCCCTCGATCGAGATGCATACATTGAAGCAGTCTCACCGTCTGCCTTGTACTCATCCGACCTGCGCCGCGGCGCCTTTTACACAACGGGTCCGACAATTCCGGGCGGCAATACTCTATCATCCACAACGCTGGGTGAACCGCCTTGGCCAGCCCGCTGAAAGGATGAGCCGTTAATTCTGCGCAGTGGGGTCGTTAGCCGCAATGAAAAGGACAGACCTCCAGCAATCGGACACCATTCAATGCAGAGACTCCTCGTTCTGAATCTGTCCATGTCCCTGATGTGGCCGATCCTCAACAACGATTATACGTTGGGGGCCCTCTTCCTCGGCTTCCTGTTCGGTTTCGTGCTCATGTCCCTTGTGCAGCTCAAATACGGGCAATATACACTCCGCGCCTCCATTTTCGCCCTATACGTTTTCTATGCCATCCTGAAAAGCAACATACGCCTGGCTCGTCAAGTCATCGCCGGCGCCTTCAGCGCCCAGACTTCCTTACGTCCCGGCATCGTCGCCGTCCCTTTGGACTTGACCAACCCCTTCGACATTACAATCCTTGCCACCGTCATCACACTGACGCCCGGAACTCTGAGCGTTGACTTGGGAGAGGATGTCTCGGGCCGCCTCCGACCGTTCAGCGATCCCGAAGAACCGACCGCTTTCGAAGACGCCCCGAACGTCGAGCAACAAGGAACCCAGGGGGACAATCCAGTCTCCCAGCCTGATTTGAGAACCGAACTTGCCGGGGCTAAAGAAACTGTGCTCCTTGTCCACGTAATCGACCTTTCCGACCCCGTCGCATTTCGCGCCGAAATCAAAGACCATTTTGAGCGCCCTCTCATCCAGCTGCGCCGCCTGATCCTGGAAATGAATGCCGCCGATACATAGAACTGGAGGCACTACTTGAGCAACGAACTCTTTGAGATTAGTCTGGGTGTCTTGACAACCCTGGTTACATTTTCCCTTCTGCTTTGTTTTGGCAGGCTCCTGCGCGGGCCCAATCTGCCCAACCGCACCGTAGCCTTCGACCTGATCTCGATCCACGCGGTCGGCATCTTCGTCCTGTTCGCCGTCAACAGCCACTCATACGTCCTGCTCGAAGGCGCGATTATCACCGCCGTTCTCGGATTCCTGGGGACCATGATGTTTGCCCGCGCCCTCGAACGTTTCCCTCACGCCCGATGGCTGGAACGACAGCCGGAGGAAGAGGAATAAATGCCGTCCTACCCCCGAATCGCAGAGGTGCAACCATGGACCCCATGACAAAGAACCTGCTCGTCGTCCTGCTGGCCGCAGTCGGGACCTTCTTTCTGCTCGTCAGCGCCCTGGGTATTCTCCGCCTGCCCGACGTTTTAACCCGCATGCACGCCGCAGGAATCGCCGCAACGCTCGGCGTCACCTGCCTGCTCATTGCAACCGGTGTTCACTTCGTCTCCGAAGGCCAGATGCTTCGCATGGTCGCGCTCATCATCCTGTTCTTTTTGACAGCGCCGATCGCGAACACCACCATGGCCAGGGCCGCCTATCGCACCAGTCCTTCAGGCCAGTTTGTGCTTGCCCACGACGATCTCGCCGCGCTCTCAAACGCCAGGGAGGCGAACAACCGCGTCGACCAGCCGGCCGCCGAAGACTCGTAGCGGGCCGCCGGTCAGGCTGGCTGCGTCCTTCGTAAGGGGAAAACGAACGCGAAGGGCCGCGCCCCGCTGTCCTGCACTCATCGCAGGCAGTAAGCCCAGCTTACTGCCCCTCTGTAACCCTTCCTGGACTGTCAGACGTTGGGTCCGCTTAAGAAAGAAAGGCGCCGGCGATGTCCCGAGCACCCGCCCCGAGTTCTGTCATAGCAGGCCTGCCCAGACAGCAAGCCTCCTCGCAAGACCTGATCCTTGTAATCGACCTTGGCAGCTCCTCGGTACGCGCCTCCGCATACAACCTGAACGCCGAAAGGCTGGACGACTCGACTGCATTCCGGCACACCGAACAAGCTCTGGATGGCACCTTCGACCCCCATATCCTCACCGCCTTGACAGAGGAAGTCATCAGCGATTGTTTGGAAAGGGTCCGCAACGATCGCCCCAGTCCTCGCTTCGCGGCCGTCGCGTGGACCAGCTTCGCCATGAGCTGGCTCGGCGTTGACCGCGCCGGCCGTCCCGTAACGCCTGTCTACACCTATTCCGACGCCAGCAGCGCTCCCTATGCCGATACCCTCAGTGAAGAGCTTAAGCAGCAGAACGGCCTCGAAGAAACCTGGCAGCGAACCGGAACTCCCATCCACACCGCCTACGCCCCGTCACAGCTTCTGCGCCTTGCATCCGAAGAACCGCAACGCCTGACCCAGGTCGCTTCCTGGCAGACCCTCGCCTCCCACCTGCTATCTCGCTGGCGCGGTCTTCCCCAATCGCCGATCAGCAACAGCGAAGCCGGCTGGACAGGGCTCCTCAATCGCCGCAGGTTGACTTGGGACGAAAAGTTGATTCAGCGGATTGGGGTTGACAAAGCGAAGCTGCCGCCTATTCTTGACTACGCGAAGTGGACCGCCGGCCTGACCCAACCCTGGGCTTCCCAGTGGCCCGAACTCGCCCAAACGCCCTTCTTCCTCGCCGTCGGCGACGGCGTCGGCGCCAACCTTGGCAGCGGCTGCTCTGACAACCGCCGCATCGCCCTGACTATCGGCACCACAGGCGCGATGCGCGTCGTCATTCCCGTAGACAACGCCAACCACCCCGGCGCGGCCCTGCCACCGCATACGCCGCAGGGCCTCTGGAGCTACCCCATCGACAGCCGGCGCTGGCTGATCGGCGGCTCCCTCACAGACGGTGGCTCTCTCTATACCTGGCTACACGAAACACTGGCCGTCAGCGACGCCGACTCCCTCCTCGACGACGCCCGCGCCCTCCGCCCAGACGCCCACCGCCTCACCATCCTTCCCTTCCTGCGCAGTGAACGAGCCCCCGGCTGGGCAACCGACGCGTCCCTTACCATCAGCGGCATCACCCCCGCCACAAAACCAGCCCACCTCGTCCGCGCCGCCTTCGAAGCCGTCGCTTTCCGCTTCCGCCTCATCCACGACCGCCTCCAACCACTCCTCGCCCCCGCCAGCGAGGTCGTAGCCAGCGGCGGCGCACTCCAGGACAACCCCCTCTGGCGCCAAATCCTCGCCGATGTCCTTCAGACCCCCGTCCATCTCGTCAATGTCGACGAGGCAACCAGCCGCGGCGCCGCCATCCTCGCGCTCCAGGCCATGAACCTGCCTCAACCCCCAGACCCGCCCACCATCCACACGGCCACTCCCGACCTGGAAGCGGGTCCAGTATACGAACAGGCCCTCCAGCGGCAGCAGGAACTCTACACGCGCCTCCTCGCCAACCACTGACCCCTGCCCTTCCAGGCATCTACAAAACGCTGCATTCTCCCCGAAAAACAGAAAGACGCCCTCCCAGGCGCCCTTACCCCTCTACTCCAACTGTCCCTCCGACTGACAACCTCTTGGCACGCGACTGCGGACTGGAAACGGCTCCTATGCAGCGTCCCCGTCAGCTGACACGAGGGAAGTGCAAAAGACCCCGTCCCCCTCCCTCTTCTTAAGCCCGCGACGCCCCAGTTGTCAATCACCCGCCGCCCTGGACGCCGCCCTCAGCGCCATGCCCGCAACGCTTTTGCGCCAAATGTACAGGGCAACCATCGCGAGAATAACATAGACCAGCGCGTTCAAAGCGAAAACGCCTCGCATTCCAATCAGAGGAAAAACCGCCGCGCCCAATACCGGGGCCACCATCCGACCGCCCGAATTAACGCTATTCCCCAACCCGAAAGTCGTTCCGTGCGCCCCCTGCGGCGTTCGCAAATTAAGCAGCGCGCTCGTAGCAGGCATGATCGCGCCGGCGCTTATCCCCGTTAACGCCTGCAGCGCAAGCAACTGCCACGCGCTGCCGACAAACGCCTGCGACGCGTAGACCAGGACCGCCACCATCGCGCCTGCCGCCAGAACCTTCTCGTGCCCGATCCGGTCACTCAGTTTTCCCAGATAGATCGCGCTGACCGAGCCGATCGCCGCCTTCGCCCCCATACTCAGCCCTGTCATCATCGCCGCCCCCTCACTTGAAGCCAGCAGCTCCACGAAAAAGAACGCCATGATCGGCATCGTCACCGATCGCCCAAGGCTCTGCAAAAACGACGCCGAATAAAGAGACGCCATATCCGGCGCCTTGATCAGCTTCCGATAGCCTTCCCAAATGTTCACCCTCTGCTGGACAGGCAAAGGCTCAAACTCCTCCTTCACCCAGAAGATGACGGCAACTCCTGCAAGCGCCAGGGCAGCCCCCGTTATCCAGAAACTGGCCCGGTAGCCAAACGCCTCACTGACAACGCCCCCGATCAGCGGCCCAACGGCCACTCCAACCCAGATCCCTGTCTGGATCAACCCCAGAGACTCCCCCGACTTCTCCTTCGGCACTGTGGACGCCACCAGCGCGCTTGTGGCCGAAACCACCCCCGTCAAAAGGCCCTGCACGGTCCGGATCAGCACCAGTTGCTCCGCGCTCTGCGCGAATCCCATCAGCACAACCATCACCGCGCCCCCCAGGCTGGCCCGGATCAACATTGGCTTGCGACCATACCGATCCGCCACCGCTCCCCACATCGGAGACGAGATCATCATCGTCACCGCCTGCGACGAAAATACCAGGCCGGACCAGAAGGCCACCGAGCCTCTCGTCGCGACCCCTATCTCCTCTACATACAGGGGCAGGAACGGAAAGACCAGGCTGAACCCCGCGACCGAAAAGACTTGAACAGCGAAAAGCACATATAAGTTGCGGCGCCACTCTGACATTGGAATTCTCGTCCATCAAGGGAAAAGGGGATGAATCACAGTTACTAAATCGCTTTTGTAAACCGCTAAAGTGACCCGTTCTCAAAGCTACCACAGTTGTTCAAGACATTCAAGTCGCCTGAATCGGGCGCTGCAGTCCATATGTCAGGCATTCAGGGCACACTGATTCCACGATTCAAGGCAATTTACCCTCAGTTAACCCCAAACTCGCCCCATTCTGTCCTGCCCTCCCGTCGCCCCCTTCAAAAGCCCGCGCCGCGCCGTATTCCCCTCCCACACTGACCACAGACCACCGACAACTGAAGATTGCAGTTCAAAATACCTGCGGATACAGATAGGCAATCAACCCCAGGGTAATGTTATACGCGGCGTGCGCGATGACACATGTCGACGTATTGAACCGTATTCGTATCCCACCAAGAATCAGGCCCACGATAAACACCGCCAGCGTCGAAAGGGTGATGCCGTACTGGCTGTGAACGACAGCAAAGAGAAGACTGGTGAACAGGAGACCGAATCGAGGCTGCAGCGCCCCCCGAAACAGGGTCTCCTCCCCAATCCCCGCTGCCAGCCCCAGTGTGAGTATGCCGGGTATCGAACCAAGAAGCGGCCCAATCAAAGATTCAGTAAGCCGTTCGACGTTTTCATCAAACCCCCAGCCAGCCGCGGCGGCAACCATCTCCAAAGCAAGAATGACGCCAACCGAAACCAGTCCTGTCCCAATGCCTATAGCGGCTTCCTTCGGCTGAGGCAACACCAGGCCGAGCCGCCCAAGAGCCTGCGCCAGCGTTCGCCTGGTCAACCAGCCAATGCCAACCAGCGCCCAAAGCGCAAACGTCAGCTGTTGCACCCACAAAGAGAGCAGCAGCCCCCCGCCGTCGCTCGGCGCCGCCTCCGACAGGTCAGCCAGAGTCTCCAAACCCACACCCAGAGTAAACGTAAGATTCACAGCTGCCAGCATGACAAATGACGCGGCGACCGCATGAACGCTGCTCCGGGAATCAATCTGCAGGACTCGAGAAAGTCCCACGCGAACAGCAGGAAGCAGCAGCAGAGGCGCCGCAACCGCCGGTACCCAGAGAGCGGGGCCAAGAACCTCCAGCCTGTCAAGCACCGGCTGCAGGTTTTCCAGCTGGTCTACCCCCCCTCCTGACAGCATGTCGAGAAGGCTCTGTCTCATGCCTTCATTCGTTCTCATGCTGACGCCAGCAAAGTGGATGAGCGCCCCGACCATTGCCATCGTACCGAAAATGACCAGATGCAGCGCGTAAGCGACCCCGGCATACGCAGTCCCAGAGGCTCCTTCAGTTCGCCGCTTGTCGGCCAGGTTTGCCAGCAAGATGATCAGAAACAGCGGTACAAAGAGAAGTAGGGTGAGTCCGCTTTCACTCATTGATGCTCTCACTCTTGTCCAAGTTAACGCGTCGTTGGGATTGAATCGGATCAGAACGCATCGGGATCAGGGTTCGAGACCTGCAGTGCGTCCAAAACTCGCTTCGGCTCCCTTCCCAGCACCTGAAAATCACCGCCTGACCAGCGAGCTGCCTACCCATGTGCGTCGACCGGACTACGCAGGCAGTCAGTCCGGCTCTGCCCTATTTTTTCCACCCTGCATGGCCTGTAAACCCATTTGGTTCTACCTGCAACTGTTGTCATACCCCACATTTTAGACGAATGGTTCGCTGTTTGTGCCGAGTCGAGAACAAGCAGTCCAGGCCGGCAGCCTCCCGGATCCTGCACTGGCTTACTTGCCGAAGAAATATATTGGGCAACCATTGCCAAGCCTACCACAGCCAACTGGACAACCGTAAACCGCCGCGCCCGCCTTCAGTTTGCCAATTGCCGTGGTTAGAGGCCGACTTGGATGCCGACGGCCAACGGTTCTCCCTGCGGAAAGAAAACGCGCCCGAAACGCGTAAACTTCGCCCTCTCCCCCTGGTTCCCTGCCCCAACACTTTATCAGCCGCAGAACCCTTGTCTTCCCCCTTGTCGCCGACAGAATGATGCTCTCCTTAGCATCACTTCCCTGCTCTTCCATGCATTATAGTTATTGCCGTTCTCCCGCGCGCTTTACATTTGCACAGGATTTCCCTAGAATAGGGGCAATCGCGCCTACTGTGCAGACCACTGCACGTCGAAAGGAATGTCGGAGACAGGTCTGATGAACAGCTACACATACCGATTTGACGAAAACGGCGACAGCCCAGCCCCGGTCGAGCAACTCACAACCGAAGATGCGTCCGGCATTGACGATGGCGCGCGCTTCGACTGGCGGCCCGATGCTTCGTCCGATATCACGATGCCCCCTGCCTCTGCCTACCCGCCCCATTCCACCCCCTTGACCAACCTCTCTATCGATGAATTGGCCGACTCACCTTCCGTCTACAACAGGGAATTGAGCTGGCTGGACTTCAACTGGCGCGTATTGTACGAAGCGCTCGACGATCGCAATCCGCTTCTGGAACGGCTCAAATTCGTTGCCATCACCAGCAGCAATCTCGATGAATTCTTCCGCAAACGAGTCGGGGGCTTGAAACGGCAGCAGGCCGCAGGTGTCGCCAACCTCACCCTCCATGGCTGGACCCCCGGCTTCCAGATGCGCCTGATCGCCCGCCATGTGCGCGCCATGGTCCAGTGCCAGACCCATGCGCTCCTCGATGAAATCCTCCTGGGACTGCGCGAAGAGGGGATGCGCATCGTCGCCTATGACGAACTGCCGCAAGACCAGCAGAATGAGTTGGCCGACTTTTTCCGCCGCGAGATTTACCCAATCCTGACACCCCTGGCTGTCGATCCTGGCCACCCCTTTCCTTTCATCAGCAACCTCAGCCTCAGTCTTGCCGTGGAAATGCGCGACCCCGTCAACGGCGAAATAAGGTTCGCCAGGGTCAAGGTGCCTTCCAACCGCGCTCGCTGGGTCACAGTCAATGATTCCCTCGACTTTGTCCCTCTCGAACAGGTGATTACCCACAATCTGGCCATCCTGTTTCCCGGCATGGAGCTGATCGCCGCCTATCCCTTCCGCGTTACCAGAAACGCTGACATTGCGCGCAGCGAAGAAGAGGCCGACGACCTGCTCGAGATGATTAGCGAAGAGCTCCGCGAGCGCCGGTTCGCCCCCATCGTCCGCCTCGAGGTCGCCGAATCGATGCCCGATGACATTCGCGCCATCCTGATGCAGGAAATGGAACTGCACCATACCGACGTCTACCACCACCAGGGACCCTTGGGCGTAGCAGACCTCCTGCCGCTCGCAGATGTCAATCTCCCCCACCTCAAGAATCAGCCCTGGACTCCCCAAACGCACCCGGCTTTCTCCGGCGTAGGCAGTCTGACGCGGCCGGCGGACATCTTCTCCATCATCAGAAAGGGCGACGTACTGGTCCATCACCCCTACCACAGTTTCGCAACCAGCACGCAGGCCTTCATCGAAGCAGCCGCCCGAGACCCGCAGGTCCTCGCCATCAAGCAGACGCTTTACAGGACCAGCTCCGATTCACCTGTCGGCAGAGCGCTGATCCAGGCCGCGGAACGCGGCAAACAGGTCGCTGTCCTTGTCGAGCTTAAGGCTCGCTTCGACGAAGAGCGAAATATAGAATGGGCCCGCACGCTCGAAGATGCCGGCGTCCATGTGGCTTACGGCCTCGTCGGCCTCAAAACGCATACGAAGACCACGCTCGTCGTGCGCGAAGAGGAGGAAGGCATCCAGGTCTACGCCCACATTGGCACCGGCAACTACAACCCAAAAACTGCCGGCCTGTACACCGATCTCGGCCTTCTGACCGCCCGTCCGGAAGTCGGCGCCGACCTCATGGACCTCTTCAACTTTCTCACCGGGTACAGCCGTCAGCGCCACTTCCGCCGACTGCTGGTCGCGCCCGTCAACATGCGCGACCGGTTCGTCGAACTGATCGACACCGAGGCCGCCAACGCCCTCGCCGGACGGCCTGCAGGCATCACCGCGAAAATGAACGGCCTCGATGACCCCGTTGTCGTTCGCGCCCTCTATCGCGCAAGCCAGGCCGGGGTGCCAATCAAACTTATCGTGCGCGGCAACTGCCGTATCCAACCAGGAATCCCGGGAATCAGCGACAACATTGAAGTGGTCAGCGTCATCGGACGCTTCCTGGAACACCACCGCATCTACTCATTCCTCAACGACGGCAACCCGCTTTATTTCATCGGCAGCGCCGACTGGATGTCGCGCAACCTGATCGCCCGCGTCGAGGCCATCGTGCCCGTGGAAGAACCCGCTCTCCAGGAGCAGCTTCAGCGCATCCTCGACTGCTGCCTCGAAGATCGCCGCCAGTCCTGGCACTTTCAGATTGACGGCCTTTATCACAGGCTGGAGGACCAGTCGGCCCTCGACGGACGCCCGCTTTTGCAACCGGACGACGATGGATCCGATGCCCAGGTCGCGCTCGAAACCGCCGCAACCCGCCTCCAAAACGGCATCGAGTACGCGGCCCGCGCCTATGGCACGCACCAGGCCCTGATGGATTGGACCCAAAACAGCCTGGGTCTCCTCTAGGCCTCCCCGCAACCCTCACAGCCTGGGGCTCCGCCCGGGGTCCCCAACACATCACCCCCCGCCGAACGCCCCGAACGCCCTCCCCTCTGTGTATGCGCGCCTTTGCCGCCTCCAGCCCCTCCGTGCAATCTTCACCAAACAATAGTCTTCGCACACACTTCACGCCCTGAGCACCGCTCTCCGTTCCACACCGTTGATTTCCAGCCCCCCGCCGTTCTTCGTGCCCCTATGTGACCCTCCGTGGATCGAAGCCGTTGACCTTCTCCCAGCCAGGCCTTTCCCGCCAGACTTGACAAACTCCACTCTGTCATTTACAATTTAGCCATGACTAAAAACTACTCCTCCGAGATCGCCAGCCCCCTTTCCTCCAACCACGAGGATTACCTCAAGGCCATCTATATCCTGGAGGCGCGCGGCGAACAGGTCACCAACTCGGTCCTGTCCGATTACATCGGCTTTACCCCGGCTTCCGCCACCAACATGGTCAAGAAACTCTCGCAAATGGACCTGGTCATCTACCGCCCCCACCAGGCCGTTTCCTTGACCCCGACCGGCAGACGGGTCGCCCTCGAAATCCTGCGCCACCACCGTTTGCTGGAGCTCTTCCTTCACAAAACACTCGATATCCCGTGGGACAGCGTCCACGAAGAGGCCGAACGCCTCGAGCACGTGATCAGCGAGGCCTTGGAAGATGCCATCGCCGCCTCCTTGGGATACCCCAAAGTTGACCCCCACGGCGACCCGATTCCCACCAAGACCGGCGAAGTCGGCCATACGCCAGGTCACCCCCTTTCTCAAGCCAAAGCCGGCCGCGCCTATAGGCTCGTTCGCGTCCTGAGCCAGGAAAAGGAGCGCCTTGCCTACCTCGGCAGGCTGGGCCTGAGCCTGAACGTAGAACTGTTCCTGCGCGAGCAGGCTCCTTTTGACGGTCCTGTTCTGGTGGAAGTTGCCGGTGTCGAACACGCCCTAGCCGCTGAAATGGCAGCCCTCCTGCAAGTTGTGCCCGCGTCAGCAAAATAGGTTCTCCGTCAGGATTATGTCGACGTGTCGTCAGCCGCTCTTCCTCAATGCATGCGATATTGGTCGGTGAATCAGTACTGCCAAAGCCTGGTATGATCAGGGATGAGAGTCTCTGATTTTCGCTCACTCGGCCCGCTGCGCGTCCAGCGACCCCGGCTTGTTTCGCAGCAATTCTCACAAGAGTCTCGTGTAGATTGTCGATAGTGTTTCGGTTTGGCATCAATCCATGATATTCAGGAATCTGACTCGGCGGGCGGTTCGAAGCAGCCTGACCCTCCTCGGCATCGCAATAGGCGTCGCCGCAGTCGTCGCCCTCGGAGCCATCGCGGAAGGCCTCGCCTCCAACTTCGCCGTCGTCGTGGGCGGCAGCAGCAACGACCTGCTCATCACGCAGGCGGAAGCCCTCGACCCCGCGCTGAGCAACCTCGACGATACCATCGGCGAACGCCTCCAGGCCGTCCCCGGGGTCGAACGAGTTGAACCAGGCGTTTACACTTGGGTAACGACCGCCGACCTCCCCTTCTTCCTCCTCTTCGGGTATGAGATCGGCAGCACCGCCATGGATCACTATCGCATCGTTGAAGGCAAACCGGTTAGCGGCCCCGGCCAGATCGTCATCGGCCGCCGCGCCACCGAATCAATCGACATTGCTGTCGGCGACAACCTCCGAATCTACGGCACGCCTTACCGGGTCGTCGGCATCTACGAGACAGGCCAGGGCATCGAGGAATCCGGCGGCGTCCTCATGCTTGAAGACGCCCAGGCCGCCGCGCAATTCGAACGCAAGGTCAGCCTGTACGAGATCGGCCTGCGCCGCGGCGACAACGTCGATGACACCATCGCGCGCATTGAATCCCTCGACATCGACCTCAAAGTGAGCAAAACCAGCGAACGCGAAAGCAACCAGCAGTATGAACAGATGTTGCAGGGCTTTGCCTGGGGCATTGCAGCCATCGCCATCTTCATCGGCGGTTTCGGCATGATGAATTCGATGGTCATGAGCGTGCTCGAACGAACGCGGGAAATCGGCACGCTGCGCGCCGTCGGGTGGAGTCGCTGGCGTGTCCTTTGGATCATCCTCGGCGAATCGGTGACATTGAGCGCCCTCGGAGGCGTTTTCGGCATTTTTCTCGGTATCGGCCTGGCCAAGCTGGCAGGCACGGTCCCGGGCATGGGTGTCCTCCTTACAGGTGTTTTCACCCCAGCCATTTTCCTGCAGGGTCTCGGAACGGCCCTCGTCCTGGGCCTCGTCGGGGGCGTCTACCCCGCCTGGCGGGCCGCTGGTCTGCGCCCTGTCGAAGCCCTCTCCTATGAAGGAGGCACGGCATCCGACTTCCAAGCCGGAAAGCTCAGCCGGTTCGGCAGCCAGAGCTTCCGCAACCTGTGGCGGCGCCGCAACCGGACCCTTCTCGCCTCCGCCGGGATCGGCATCGGCGTGGGCACACTGGTCATGCTCGGCGGCATTACCGCCGGCCTGATCGGCCAGATGAACAACCTCGCCGGCAGCGGCAGCCCCGGAAACCTGACCGTGATGCAGCGCGACGTGCCAGACATGTCGCTGAGCAGCATTGATGAAAACGTCGTGCGCCAGATTCGGGCTATGCCGCAGGTTGAATCGGTCAGCCCCATGGTTCTGGGCGTGGTCCTCACCCCTGAATTGCCCCTCTTCATCCTTCACGGCCTCGATCCCAACAGCCCCGCCATGGACCACTACAAACTTGCTGCCGGGAGGCGGGTCCAACGCCCCTCCGAAATCATGATCGGCAGCAACGCCGCGGAATCCTACAACCTGGGCCTTGGCGACACGCTGACCCTGTATAACACTCGCTATAAAGTCGTGGGCATCTACGAGACCGGCGTAGCCTGGGAGGAAGGGGGAGGCATCCTGGCTTTGCGCGAGTCCCAGCGCATCCTCAATCGCCCACGCAATGTCAGCTTCCTGTTTGTCGACGTCACAGATCCCTCCTTGGCTCTTCCCGTCCAGGAAGCGATCAACCAGAGGTTTCCCAAGGTTCGGGCCAGCATCAGCAGTGAATTCGCCCAGAACACCGACGACATCGCCTCCATGCAGGGGATTGCCGCCGCAATCGGTCTGCTTGCCCTGGTTGTGGGCGGAATCGTCGTGGCCAACACCATGATCATGTCGATCTACGAACGAACCCGTGAGATCGGCACGCTACGGGCACTGGGCTGGCCCGGAAAGCGCATTCTTTCGCAGATAATGCAGGAAAGCCTCCTGCTCTGCCTCCTGTCCGCCATCGTCGGCAGCGTCGGCGCCGTCCTCTTGCTAACCGGACTCGCCGCCCTGCCAATCCCTGGCGGCGCCATGCTGCGGCCGGCCTGGGAACCGGGTACCTTCGCGATCGCCGTAAGCCTCGCTATCGTGCTCGGCCTTGCCGGCGGCTTCTACCCGGCCTGGCGGGCCAGCAAACTGCAGCCGGTTGAGGCGCTGCGCTATGAGTGAATCTCCCGCTTCAGCCCCTTCTCCGACTCCGGCTGATGCCTTTCTGTGCGATAGGGATAGACATGAAACGAGTTTTGATCCTTCTTGGACTGGTCGTCGTTCTGGCCGCTGCCGCCTGGGCATACGTGACCTACGTCGACCCAACTCTACTGCCCCAAACTTCCGACTCGGGCAGTGATGAAGTACTGGAGGCATCACCAGAGGATGCCGCCTCCGACCTCGACTCCGTCATCTGGGCATCGGGCAAGCTGCTTCCCATAGTTTGGGCCAATTTGTCCCCGCTCCAGGGAGGTATCGTTCAAACGCTGCACGTCGCAGAGGGCGACTGGGTGGAATCTGGCGACCTGCTGGTGCAGCTCGAAAACCCCGCCGCCGCAGGCCAGGTCGATATAGCCGCCGCAACCGTCGCCGAAGCGGAGGCAGCCCACGCCAAGTTGCTGGCTGGGGCAGGCGAAGCCGAAATTGCCGCGGCTCAGGCGGGCGTCGCAACCGCTGAAGCGCAGGTTTCGCTCGCCGCCGGTAGGCTCTTGGAGGCGCAAAAGACTGTCGAATTCTACGAAGTGGAAGTCCAGATCGCCCGGGAACGGCACAATGAGCTTGCCGCCGGCCCCACCGACGCGGAACGTGCCGCGGCTGCCGCACGCGTAGAAGTCGCGCAGGCCGCCCTCGACCACGCGCAGGCTACCTACAATGCCGTGCGCGGCGACCCCAACATCGGCAGCACGCAGCTGGAAGCGCTCCAACTGCAACAGGCAACCAAGTCACTCGAAGCGGCCAAGGCGGAATTCGCGGTCGCTACCCAGGGGGCCACACAGCAACAGCTTGCCGTAGCCGCTTCAATCATCGTGGAAGCCCGCTCGCGTGTGGCAATGGCCGAGAGCCAGATCCCGGCCGCCCAGGCCGCCATCCAGTCGGCGGAGGCCGCGCTGGCCAGCGCACAGGCAAACCTGCGCAGAACTGTGGAAGGCGCCTCCCCTGAAGATGTCGCCGTTTCCCTGGCGCGCATCGGCACCGCCAAAGCCCAGCTTGCCAGCGCGCAGGCCCACGTAGCCCAGTCCCAGATCGTGGCCCCCTTCCCCGGCCAGGTAGGCGCTCTTCTCGTTCGAGGCGGAGAACTCGTCTCAGCCGGGCAAGCCCTCGTCCTTCTCGGCGACACCGCCAGCATGCACGTCGAAACGACCGACCTGCGCGAAACCGACGTTGTCCAGTTGCGCAGCGGCCAAAAGGTGGAAGTCACCTTCGACTCGCTGCCCGACCAGTCATTTGAAGGGCTCATCACACACATCGCCCCGGTCAGCACCACCGACAGGGGGAGCACAAACTTCACCGTTCACGTGGAAGTCCCGCAATTGGACCAGAACCTGCGATGGGGCATGACCGCATTCGTAAACATTCTCGTCTCGCCCCAATAGCCGGACCCGAACTGGGCGTCATCGAACCGGGCCGGCCTCAATCTCATGGCGAAGCGATAGCTGCCTTGTCCTCGCTCTGCGATCGCCGGCTCAGGCCGATCGCCATCGTGCGCCAACTGCGCGCGCGTTAACCGAAATGCAGCCAGAACTCATACAGAGAATGTCCAACCACCAGCCAATTATTCGTGTTGAAGATCTGACGAAAACCTACGGAAGCGGTGAAACGGCAGTGCGTGCCCTCGACGAGCTTTCCGTCGAAGTGCAAACAGGAGAGTTCGTCGCCGTCATGGGGCCCAGCGGCTGCGGAAAAAGCACACTCCTCAACATGCTCGGCGCGCTGGACCAGCCGACCGAGGGCAAAGTCTGGGTCGCCGGTGAAGACCTTTCTAAACTGAAAAACGTGGACCAGTTTAGAGCGAAGACTGTCGGATTTGTTTTTCAGCTGCACAACCTGCTTCCGACCATGACAGCGCAGGAGAACATCGAAGTGCCGCTCCAGGGCCAGATCGGCAGCCGCAAAGAACGCCGCGAACGGGCAGCCCATCTACTCGAACTCGTCGGTCTGGGCGACCGCAGTCATCATCTGCCCGGCCAGCTGTCAGGCGGCCAGCGGCAGCGCGTCGCAATCGCCCGTTCCCTCGCCAACAGCCCTGCCCTGGTTCTGGCAGATGAACCCAGCGGCGCGCTCGACAGCCAGAGCAGCGAAGAAATCATGGCTCTCCTCGCACAGCTGAACGAGAGTCAGGGAACTTCCATCGTGGTCGTTACCCACGACCGCCGCGTTGCCCAGGCGACCCAGCGCGTCCTGCGCATGCAGGACGGCAAAATCGTCTCCGATCACCGCATCACCGACCCCATCGAAGAGGACCTGCGCATGTTTGCCCAGAGCCAGTTCGGCCAGTCCCTCCTGGCAAACAACCCTTCTCTTGAAAAGTTCATCCAGGAACGCGACATCGCCACCCTGCGCCATCTTCTCCAGGCATACGACGATCAGGCAGCCAGCCCCGAAGACGCCGGTTCCTCCTGAATCACCGTTTGCCACCCAGTTACACGCCCCTCCCCCTATCCTCCGCTCCCTCTCAATTTCCCCCGAACACAAGCCGCCCTTCGCAGTTTTCCGCCGTTCTCCGTGCCCCTAAGTGGTTCAACCGCCGTACACCGGCCCACCCCCTGCACTTCACCCAGCGTCCAAAACCTCGCGCAGCTGCATCGGCGAGATATTGCCCCCGCTCAAAATCAACGCAACCCTCTTCCCAGCCAGCTCCTCTCCCAACTGCAACAGCGCCGCCAGCGGCGATGCGCCGGCCGGCTCCGCCAGGGTCTTCGCCGTCTCCAGATACATCCGCACCGCCGCAAACATTTCCGCCTCCGAAACTGCCACAAATCTGTCCAGGTACTCCCACAGAATCGACTGCGGCAACATGTACGGCGCCCCGGTCGCCAGCCCTTCGGCAGCCGTCCGGTTGGGCGCTTCCCGCCAGGCCCGGTCCCGCCAGGCAAGATAGGCCGCGGGTGACGCCTCCGCGCACACCGCCACCGTCCGTATCGCCGGATTGACCGTCTTGGCCGCAATCGACGCGCCCGACGCGCCGCTGCCCCCTCCAACCGGCACGATGATCGCCTCAATATCCGGCCTCTCCTGCAGCACCTCCAGCGTATGCGTCGCCACGCCTGCGATCAGCGCCGGTTCATCGCCCGAAGAGACGAACCGCAGCCCCTCCTCCTCCGCGATCTGCTCCCCGCAGCGCTTGGCCGCCTCAAAGTCTTCCCCGTTCAACCGCACATCCGCGCCGTTCGCGATCATCGCCTTCAGCTTGACAGGATTCGCGTTCTCAGGAACTGAAATCACAGCCTTTACGCCAAACAGTCGCGCCGCATACGCCACCGACTGACCGTGATTGCCGGTGGATGCCGTAACCACGCCTTGCCTGCGCTCCTCCGCGGACAGCCTCGCCATGAAATTGATGCCCCCGCGCAGTTTGAACGCGCCAATAGGCAGATAGTTCTCGTGCTTCACCCACACCTCGGCGCCCGCGGCCTCGTCCAGCACAGGATAATTGTGCAACGGCGTCGGCGCCAGGTATCGGCGCAACACCAGTTGCGCCTCCAGGATGTCGGCAAAACTGGGTCGCGCCGGCAGATCGGAAATCGTAGTCATCGCGTCTCGAATCTTTCCTTTCTGGGTCGGGTGCGACCGTACTCAGTCCCACCCGACATTTCATTGTCAGTCAGCCCTTGTCGAAACTCGTCAAAGCCCGCACACATAACTGCGCGCGCCTCGCGGGAGCCCTTCTTTCTCCCTCCTCAGACTCCCCTCCCCACCGTAACCGTCCTTGAACCAAACAGCGCTTTTCGCGGGCGCCATCGCGGACAAGAAGGGAGCACCTTCTCCTCTTGGCCCCCCGCAACGTTCAATCCCCCGCCGCCATCGGCATCACCGCAATCTCCCCGCAAATCACAGGGGCAAAATCCATCCGGTCCAGAACATCTGCCTGAACGTCAATGCCGGGCGCAACCTCTCGCAGACGCATTCCCTCGGGCGTCAGTTCAAAGACCGCCCGCTCCGTAACGCAGATCACCTCCTGCCCAGCCGCCATCGCCTGCCTGCCGCTGAACGTGATCTGGTCCACATCCTCCACCATTTTGCGAACCTGTCCATATCTCCGAATTCCAATCCGACCGCCGCCCACCTCATACGCAACGCCTTTCGCCTCCATCGTGCCACAAAATACAACCTTGCGCGCATTCTGGGCAATGTCCATGAATCCGCCCGGCCCCACCGTGACACCACCCAAGCGCGATACATTGACATTCCCCGTCCTGTCCATCTCGCCAAAGCCGAGAAACGCGATGTCCAATCCGCCCCCGCTGTACAGGTCAAACTGGGAAGGCGAATCGATCATGCAGCTTGCATTGCGCGCAAAACCGAAGAGCGCGCCGTCCAGTAGCTCTCCCCCATACGTGCCATGCTCAATCGTCTGGTAATAGCGATCCGTTTCCCCGCGAGCCGCCACCAGTTTCGCCACACCGTCAGGGATGCCAAAGCCAAAGTTGATCACTGCATTCTCATAGAGCTCCCGCGCCGCCCTGTACGCGATGACAGCCCGCGCGTCCGACGCGGCAACGCCTTCCTGCTCGTCTGCCTGGACTTCCTCCTCAGCCGTCTCGCCCCCTTTCTGGCCGGAAATCGCCGGGTCATAGAAGAATGCGTGGCACTGCCGCTGGTCCGGTACCACAACCACCGCGTCCACAAGCGCCCCGGGGATTCTCACCTGCCTGGCCGGAATCTGGCCTCGTTCCACCAGACCCCGCACCTGGACAAACACCTTCCCGCCGCTGTTGTGCGCCGCCAGAGCCAGGGCGAACGCCTCCAGGTTCGCAGGCTCCTCCTCCATACTTACATTCCCGTCAGCGTCAGCGTAGCTTCCCCTCAGCGCCGCCAGATCCACCGGAAAGGGCAGATAGCGCAACAATGTCCGTCCCTCAATCTCGATCAACTCAACCAGTGTGTCCTGCGCCGACCGGTTCATCCTGCCGCCGTCCTGCCGCGGGTCAACAAAGGTTCCCAGCCCCACGTGCGTGATCAGGCCCGGACGGCCCGCTCCGATCTCCCGCATCAGCTGCGAAGTAACACCGGACGGCAGCACATACGCTTCGATCTTCTCCTCTCGCGCCAGGGCCTGCATGCGCGGAGACCAGATCCAGTGTCCTCCAATCACCTTGCGCACCAACCCCTCATAGGCCAGTCGGTTGAGACCGCGCCGGTCCCGGTCGCCCAGCCCGAGCGCATGGACAACGCGCAGCCCGACCGGCCCGCCCGAGGCCAGAAAACGCTCCTCGATCGCAGCCAGCAGCGCATCGGGCTCCACAAGCCCGCCGCCGCCGCCCAAAACGCCCATGGTCGCGCCGTCTGGCACCATCGCCGCCGCTTCCTGAACGTCAATTACCTTGTTTCGCATCGAGTTCTATCCGAGATAGTGGCTCTCCAGCCCCTTCACAGCAGCCACCAGCGTCTTGTTCACAGGGGTGGCAATGCCATGCAACTGGGCCAGTCGCACCACAGCGCCGTTGATCACATCAATCTCGCATGGCCTGCGGTTGAGGATGTCCACACACAGGCTGGACTTGTTGTCGCCCGTTCCTGTCGGACCCGCGATCTGATCGATCACCTCTCTCGTTTCGCCCGCGCGCAGGTCAACTCCCTCCGCCCGCGCCACCTCCACCGCCTCGTCCAGCGCCTCATATGCGGTTTCCCGCAGCGCCGGCACGGCAAATACCTGCTTGATTGTCAGATTGGCGATCGCCGACGTAGGACTGGTTGCGATGTTCGCCAGCAGCTTCTTCCAGATCGCCTGCCGAACATCCGCCACTGCCGTAGTCGGCAGCCCCGCGCTGTCCAGCGCGCCGGCGATCCGCTCCGCCCTCTCGCTCAGCCCCCCTCCCATCTCGCCAATCTGCGTCGGCAAGTTGCCAAAGTTCCGCACCGCGCCGGCTCCTTCCACGGCCGCCCCTTGCGCGGTCACGCCGCCCAACACGCGCTCCATGCCAATAACCTCGCCTATATTCTCCTCATTCCCCAGGCCGTTCTGAAAGCTGATGGCAACACTGTCCTCACGCAGCAGATGAGCCACGCGTCCAACCGCCTCCTTGGTGTACGGCGCCTTGCACTGCACGAAGAGTACGTCAACTGCATCCATCGCGCTTGGGTCCGTCGTCGCCCGCACCGGAATAGTTCGATCCCCTCCGTAACCGAGCATCTGCAGCCCGTCCCTGTTGATGCGGTCAACGTGCTCCTGCCACACATCGATCAGTGTTACGTCCAGGCCCCCTTCAGCCAGCAACCCGCCAAAGAGACAGCCCATCGCGCCCGCCCCCACAACCGCAATCCTCGGTTGCCAATCGCCCATAGAAAAACTCCTCAACTGTCCCCGTTCCAAGATTCATTCCTGTCCTTCCAAAGTAGGCCGGCAGAATACACGCCTTCCCCAATCTCCGGTTCCAACACATGTAGCACTCAGTCCTGCCAGTCAGGGAGCCCGGCTGCCAGCCTCACCCAAATCACCCAGAGCCAGCCCGAAATTCGCCCACCTCAAGACGCATTCCCGCCCCCCCCCTGTAGGGGCGCCCCTCGTGGGCGCCCAAGCCCCTCCGCAAAGAAACGCTCCTCCAATCAGAGCCACCAACACGTCCGTTGCGCCGTTCTCCGTGCCTCTCCGTGTCCCTACGTGGATCAATGGTGTTGAAGTTCTCCCTCTTGACTTTAGCGAACCATTCCGTCTACAATAGAATGAGCCTTTCAAGCATATACTCTATTGGTCTGGCCTTGGCCATTGAGAGCGCAACCGCAATGAACACCCGATACGTTACTATTCTTCGCCACGCCAGAGCCAAGCAAAACAGCCCATCGGGCGGTGATGTCGACCGCCCGCTCGCAAAGAGCGGGTTCAGGCAACTGCAGCAAGTCTCCCAGATATTGAAGAGAGTAAAGCAACGACCGGACTGGATTGTTTCCTCGCCCGCCTTGCGCACGCGCCAGACCGCTGAACGGGTCGCAGAACTGATCGGCTACACCAGCAACTTCGGCTGGAACGACCGCATCTACGCCGCCGCGCCTTACACGCTGCTGAACATTCTTCAGGAGACCCACGACAGCGCCGACCACGTCCTTCTCATAGGACACAATCCAGGCGCCGCCCAGTTGGTCGCCGGGCTCTGCTCCGGAGCCGACAGCCGCGTCAATCTGCGATTCCCCACAGCCGGCCTGGCCCACTTTGAAGTAGACATTGCCCGCTGGCGCCAGTTGCGTTGGGGCAACTGCGAACTCCGCTTCCTCATCGCGCCCCGCTTCCTCAAAGGGCTGCAGTAGACCCCTGGTTGTCCTAGCCAAAGATAAAACGGTCCAGATACCCGTTGCGAAACTTGCCATCCGGGTCCATCGACTCGAGTAGCGCCCTGAAATCATCCATCCTCGGATAGGCCGCCTGCACGGCCTCGGGTGAAATCGTAAACAGCTTGCCCCAGTGCGGACGCACCTCGAACGGGGCCAGCGCCTCCTCCACCAGAGGCATCGCCTCGCGCACCGCCGGCCAGTTCTTCCTCCACGAGAAATGAATGCCGACCGTCGGCGTACCGTAACTCTGGCTCAGCCACAACCGGTCAGCAGCCACCGTCCGAATCTCAGATATCCACAGCATTCCTTTGAATCTGTGCCGTAAACCCTCTACCGCCTGCACCGCGGGAACAGCATAACGGCGCGGCACGAAATACTCTGTCTGCAGCTCGTCGCCGCTTGCTGGTGTGCTGTCGATCTGAAAATGATGCAGCCTGTCGTGCCACGCCCCTGGCGCGCCCATCTGAACCGTCAGCCCTTCCGTCGAGAAACCAGGCACAGGATGCAGATCGGTCGCCGCCGCCGTCGCCCCGTGGAGCTCTGAAGGGAGCCCCAGGTCGACCGGCTCCAACCCGGCCTCCTCTCCATTGCCTCTCCCGCCCATCAGACCAGTGCGGTGCTTGAACCAGACCTGGTTGACCTTGTCCCCTTGCCAGTCAGGAAAGAGACTGACACTGTACGCGCCCGACATGATTTCATCGAAATTCTCGTACAACGCGGCTGAAGGCAGGTCTTCGTAAACATACTGCTGCATCGAATACGCCGGCTGCGTCGCCAGCGTCATGCGCGTCACCACGCCAAGCCCCCCCAGCGCCACCACAGAGCCCTCGAACGTTTCACCGTCCTCCTCAAGACTCAATGTCTTCAGTTCACCGTCTGCCGTCACAATCTCCAGACCCGCGACCGCCGTGGCCAGGTTGCCATTGCCGTCGCCCGAACCATGCGTAGCCGTCGAACACGCGCCCGCCACTGTAATGTGCGGCAGCGACGCCGTATTGTGCAGCGCGACGCCTTCCGCGTGCATTCGCATGCACAGTTCGCCGTACGTGATGCCGCCGCTGCATGTGACCGTACCCCGCTCGTGGTCAAACGTAACCGGCGTGTTCAGCTCTTCCAACGAGATGTAGGCCCATGAAGCCTCCCCCGTTACCTCCTGCGTCCCGTCAACGTCGATCTGTCCGTCAATCGCCGCCGCGTCGTTAAAGGAGTGCCGGGCTCCAAGCACCCGCACTTTCCGGCTCGCCCTCACAATTTCCTGCAATGCCTCCACGGTCCGCGGCGTGTGCAGCGCCCCCGACTCGAACCGAATGTTCTCCGACCAGTTACGTAATGACATCTACGACTGTCCTCCCTCTGCTGGCTGCCTGCAATTGAACCGTTCCCTCGTGCCCGCCACAGCCGCGAGAAACCCGCGGCCCGCTCCACCTGTGATGTGAGAATGCTCTCTCTTTCGCTGGATTTCGACTTCAACGACTCGCCTCCGACCAGAGAGATTCCGGCCAACCTCTAAGCTGTGCGCACACATAGGCCATGGTCTGCAGGTTAGGATAACGGCTAACCTGTCACCGCTCTGCAAACCTGAACGAGGCGTCAAAGCGTTTATCCAACTCCTCTCCCCTCTCACCTGTTTCCTGGACCCTCACCGCTTCGGCCATCTCCATGACGCCCGGCAAAAACGCCAGCGCTTGCCTGCGCCTTGCCTCAAAATCCGCCCTTGACCCGACTCCGAGATCGTTCAGCATCGAGAGATAATCCTGCCAGTGCCTGTCTTCGCTCTCCCCGCGCCCGTTGTAGTCAAAGATCCACCGGCAGCGCGAATACGTCGCTACCATCCAGAAGACCGCCTCGCGATGGCTGCCCTGCCCAATCAGCGCCCTGCTGCCTTCGATCGCTACCGGCCGACCGGCGTCGCTGATGTCTGCCGCAAACGCATATTCCCCTTTGGGTAGGCTTTTGGCGCAGTCAAAGGCCCTCTCAACCGCATCCATGTGTGTTGCAGCCTGGCGCCGGGTCCATTCAGCGCACCCCAGCAGCTCCAGAAGCTCTTCGTAGTACGCCTTCCTTCCCTGTTCTGCCAGCAGCTTCCGGACCTCAACATACCTGCGCCGGACCGTCGGCGCCCGTAGCCCCGCGACAAGCAGGATGAGAGCCGTCATGCTTGTCCCGAATAGCCAGGCAGTTACCCGATCATGCAGCGGCGCCGCGCTGCCTTGCGGCTGCAACCGCGTCTCCGCCGTCGCCAACGCAGTCTGCAGCCGCTGCCGCACCCACCTCACGCAAGCATATTCCCTGGCAACGGTTTTCTGCAGTCTTTCCAGCATCCCGGTGGCGTCGGCCATGATGTGCATCGCCTGGACCCCGCCTGCCAGATGCGGATCGCCCAGGACAGTCTCGGCTGAACCAAACCTGTCCGGCGCCTCATAGGTCACCTCCAGCAAGGCGCCCCGGTACCTGAACTTGCCCAACTTCCTCCCCGGCGGTTTCTCGACAACGACCGTGATGTCCACGTCGGAACTCGCCGGCAAGCATGCCGCGTCAGCCATCGTCGTGACCGAACCGGCCAGGAAAGCGCCCACCATGCCTGGCAGGCTGGTCCCCTCCCGCTGCACCCACTCCTCCGCCGCCAGCTTGGCTTCGCCAACCAGCACGCCGCTCCTCCCGCCCATCCCTTAAACTGGAACGCGGCGACGACTTGCGAGCCTCAAAGTGAGAGATCCTAGCCGCCGCGCCGACCATCTCAGTCGCTACAATTTACCATAGTTGACCCCTTCATGGAAGACACCTGGGATTGGTCCCAGGGCAATCGCATCTTATTGGGAGAGAACTTTCAGCAGATAGTCAGTTTTCCAACCAGCTCGTTTCCGTTTGGCGGCAATACCGACTTTGGCGCTTTTCTCTTTGCGTAGGAGGTTCAGGGCCAGTTTGCGTAAGATG
>JAJDXQ010000042.1 GCA_022823185.1 Caldilineaceae bacterium | reverse complement strand
CCACGCTGACAGCGCGCCCACCGGGTCCATCGGCCAGTATGGGGCGTCCTGGTGCCAGTTGGTCTGTTTGCTCTCCTGCCCCCCCGGTTTGATCATCGCATGGTCATGGTAAATGCGCACGTGCCGGCAGCGGCTCAACTGACGAGCATATTCGGCCAGGCGCCGGTCGAGAGCGATCTCCTTCGCCTCCGGGAAATCGGTCCACAGGTTGACCATCTGGTTAAAGACTCGCTCATACTCCTCAGAGAATCGACCGCCTTGCTCCGCCCCGCGTATGCGCTCGCGCTCGCCGGCAACCGCGCTGTCCAAAGCATGCCGCAGCGAGGAGATCTGCTCCTGCGAAAGGAAGTCGTGATACTGAATGTATCCATTTTCCTGGAAAAACTCGATCTCGGCTGGATCAACCACAATTTCGGTCATATTTTCCTGTCCCGATTGTTCGTGAAGAAACGCAGACTGTGCGGCGTCTTTCCCCTCTCTCCCGCTTCGAAGGATAAGACCCTGTTCCGACCCGGCCGCATTGTCCTGGCATTTACCCGCAGACATTTCGGGAGGCGCCGCGATCGCCTCTGCCAAATACGGGCGGCACTCCCAAGCCTCAACATGGACGCCCGGCGCAGCCTCGATCACCAGTGATGCTATCGGAGTGGGAAGATATTCGACCGTCTCAGGCGCGAATCTCAGCAAAAGATAGAATCGACCAGATCGCCGTCAATCCTGCCTGTCTGCCGGCGGGCCGGCAGTTCGCGGGGCGGTTGAAATTATATATGGAGCGGATAGGGAAAAGCAAACAGGTCCTGCAGAGGCCGAATACCGATTCACTCGGAGAGACCCGGTCCGGCCCGCCTGGCGGCGGTGACCATTCCGCGTCCTAGCCCTTGATGCCGGTGATCACGATCCCCTGAATGAAGTAGCGCTGGGCGATGAAAAAAGCGGCCATCAGCGGGATGATCGACACAAGCGTCATGGCCATCAGCGGGCCCAATCTGACATAGGTGTCGCCTCCCCCCATCTGAGTTTCGAACAGACGCAGACCCAGTGCAATGGGAAATAGCCTGGAATCATTCAGATAGATCAAGGGAGTGATGAAGTTGTTCCAGTTGAAGGAGAAATTCAGGATCGCCAGGACGCCGATTACCGGCTTGGACAGGGGCAGGATGATATGGCGGTAAATGCCAAACCAGCTGCAACCATCGATTCGCGCCGCCTCATCCAGGTCGGTCGAAATCGTCATATAGAACTGCCGCATCAAAAAGACATCATAGGCCGCTGACAGCCATTCCGGCGCCATAATCGGCCAAAATGTGTTGACCAGGCGCAGACGGCTCCAGAAGAGATATGTCGGAATCATTGTCACCTGCGGCGGCAGCATCATCGTTGCCAGCAGGACAAAAAAGATGATTGTGCGGCCCTTGAACGGTATGCGCGCAAAGCCAAAGGCCACCAATGAGTTCGTAATCAGTATGATGGCGGTATTTGTTACTGTGATGAAGACTGTGTTCCAGTAGAAGAGCAGGAACGGCATCTCCACCCACGGATCTATGTAGTTCGCCCAGCGCAACTCTGGCGGAATCCAGACGATCGGAATACGGTTGATCAGTTCAGGCGATTTCAAGGAGGTGGAGATCATCCACAACAAGGGCGTGGAAAAGATAAAGGCCCCCGCCGTGATCACCAGATACAGGACGACGCGCCCCGAAACATGCTCCACCCGGTAGCGGCCTGCACCCCTGTGTATGGACGGCAGCGACTGTCCCCTGATCATCCTCTGACCTCTCCCGCATAGAACACCCACGCCTCAGAACTGCGCACGATCAACACAGTAAAGAGCATCACAATCGTAAAGAGAACCCAGGCAATGGCCGAAGCATACCCAAAGTGAAACTGCTGGAAACCCTTGCGGTACAGCAAGAGAACCATCGTTAGTGTCGAATTATCGGGTCCCCCCGCCGTGATAATGTAAGACTGCGTGAAGATCTGCCATGCGCCGATGATACTGATAATCAGGTTGAAGTATATTGTCGGCGTCAACATCGGCAGGGTGATCCGCCAGAATCGGTGCCAGGCATTTGCGCCGTCTATTGAAGCCGCATGATACAGATCGGTCGGGATCCCCTGTAGCCCGGCCAGATAGAGCAGCATATTCCCGCCCGCAGCCCAGACCCCCATCAGGATAAAGGCCGGCATCGCCCATGTCGTGGAAAAGAGCCACTTCGGTCCTTCGATGCCGACGAGAGCAAGCCCCTGGTTGATCAATCCCCAGCGCGGCTGAAGCAGATACTTCCACAGTATGGCCACCGCAACCCCCGATACGATTGACGGCAGGTAATAGACAACGCGATACACACCCTGAAACTTCACATTCTGATTCAGAAGCAGCGCAATCACCAGCGAAAAAACGAGCGCAAGCGGGACCATGCCAAACGCATAGTACGCGGTGACTGACAGGCTCTTCCAGAAGAGAGGGTCGCGGAACAACCGTGTGTAGTTGTCGAACCCAATGAAATCAAATGTCGTGAAAAAGTCCGTCTTGAACAGGCTGATCCCAAGCGAGACGATCATTGCCCCCGCGTTGAGCGTCAGGAATTTGAGAATCCAAGGAGTGATGAACAGATAGCCTGCGATGTTGACACGCGCCTGCGGCGACAGGGCAAGCCGGCCGCGCGCCGGCGAATTTTCGGACACTGCTTGCGCCATGATTCCTCCCAATTCGAGAGCGGAATGCAAAAGAGTGAGGAGAAAGAGCCTCTCCCTCCCCTCACTCTTGCCATCCCGTTGTCTGTTATTCCAGGCTCGCCTGGTAGGCCTCCACTTCCGCGCAAACCTCGATCATCAAGCTCGGATCGGCATCGCCCAAATTGAATATCCTCTCCATGGCCGGGCCGATCAACTCAAACGCGGCAGCGTTGTCCTTGAACCAGATCACGTTTTCAAGATAGCCCATCTCCATCATCTCAGGGATGATCTCGAGATGCTTGTCCGCCACCGCAGGAAACTCCTCACGGTATACGTCTACCGCCTTGCTCATCAGCGACTTGCGGATCGGCAGAGAGCCCTCAGAGCGAAGCGTGCCCAGCTCCTGGAACACAGGGCCCGACAGGAAGTTGATGAACTGCCATGCTTCGTCAGGATGACTGCTGCCGTTCCAAATCGACCATGCGTCAGCATCGCCCAAGGCGTCTCGCCGCACAGGTCCGCTGGGCACGTGCGCGTAGTCCCAGTTTATCTCCTGGCCGACCTGCTCCGCCTGCTGCGCCGGCCGCACATTGAACCAGGGTATTGCCACCCGGCCGGACACAAAGTCGTCGTAGGTGCCGCTCACGTCTTCCGGTCGGATAAAGGGATTCGGCTCCTTCACCCACATGTTTTCAAACACCCAGTTCATGGCTTCCTGCGAAGCCGGCTCATCCAGCCAGCAGTCGGTGTCGTCGTTCGGATTGACATAATCGCCGCCAAACGCGCGCAGCCAGCCAAAGAATTCCGCCGACGAGGTGGCGACAATGCGGCTGCCCCAAAGGTCGATGGCGCCGTCACCGTCCTTGTCCTGCGTGAGCGCCTCCGCCATCGCGGTAAACTCCTGCCAGTCCCAGTCCGCGCCGAAGTTGGAAGGATATGCGACGCCGTATTCGTCGAACAGGTCTTTGTTGTACGCCATGCAGCGTACGTCGATGTATTTGGGCATGCCCACGCGAATGCCGCGAATGCGCAACCTTGTCCACTGCGCTTCAATGAAATCGTCAAGATCGGCCTGGGTCAGGTCGCGGTCGACATAGGGCTGAATATCCAAGATCAGGTCCTTGGCGACCCAGACGTAGAAAATGTCAGGCCAGGCCTGGAAAATGTCCACAGCGTCACCGGCGATCATCGAGGTCACCAGCTTGTCTGCCCAGCCGCTCGCGGCCGTTTCTACATTGACATTGATAGGGGGATCCGTGTTCGCAGTAAAATTGTCGGCAATCAAGTCGGGGAAAACCTCTTGCGCCAGCTGTGAGTGCGGTCGCGACATAAACCGCAACGTTACGCCTTCTTCTGCCGGCATGTCGCTGGCAGGCGCCGCTGTTTCGGCCGGGATGCAGGCCGCCATGGCTACGCCGGCCGCGCCAACCGTTGCGCCCTTGAGAAAATCGCGTCGCGTGAATCTCTTTCCGTTCATCTTATCGTCTCCTGTACACTCGTGTGCCCCTCACCGCGATCTGGCAAGGGACCTGCTGAAACGAGAAATGATTTTCACGGCAATCACGTAACACGCTGTTCCCCTTTTCACCTCCTTTCCATTCAGGTAGAAAAGCACCCAATTCGTTCATCCCTCGCTGCGTATTCGCTCGACCGCGGCCCACAGCGCAGCCGCCATGTACTCCTGCTCCTCTCCGGTCATGAGCGGATGCAAAGCCATGCAAAACAATCGCGCGCTGAGTTCGTCCGAAATTGGGAGTTTCTGGCCCGCAGTCTGCCTGCGCAAGTACCCGGAGTCCTCGTACACCGGCCGGTTGTACACACCGCAACCCACCCCGTACTCCTCCTCCATCACTCGCAACAGACGGTCGCGCTTCTCCCCCGCCCATCTCCGCGGGACCAGCATCGTATAAAGATAATAGGTATGTTCATATCCCTCTGGTTCGTAAGGCAACGTCAATTCCGGGATGCCTTGCAGCATCCGGTTCCGTCTCTCCGCCGCCTGCACACGCTGTGCCGTCATATCATCCAATCGGCGCAACTGCACCAGGCCGACGGCCGCCTGCACCTTGGTCAGCTTGTAGTTCGTTCCCCATCCGTCGTGCGCTCCACCGAACTGCCGTATGCCCCGCAGCCGGCGCGCGGCTTCCGCATCGTCCGTGGTGATCGCGCCCCCCTCTCCCAGCGTCGTCATCAACTTCATCGTGTGGAAACTGAAGATCGTCATCCACCCCTTGGCGCCTATCTTTGTCCCCTTGTACCCGCCCGCGCCTGCCCGCGCCGCATCTCCAATCACCTTCAAAGGGCCGTGTTTGGGGTGGGGATGGCGTTCAGCAAGCTCCAGCAACTCATCCATCGGCGCTGAAAGCCCGTTCATGTGCACCGGGAAAATGGCCCGCGTGCGCGGCGTGATACGCCTCTCCACGTCCGCAGGGTCCATGTTGAATGTGCGTCGGTCGACCTCACACCAGACAACCTTGCCCCGCTGCCCAACCACCGCCATCGCCGCCGCTCGAAAGTTGATTGCCGGCACGATCACTTCATCCCCCGGCTCCAGGTCCAGGCACATGATGGCCATGTCCAGTCCAGTTCCTGCGCCGTTGATCGAAACAGCCTCACCTGCGCCGCAATACCGCGCAAAAGCTTCTTCAAAGTCAACGATTTCAGGGCAGATGAAACCGAACCCCACCGTGGTGGGGTCCATCGAATCGCGAATTGCCTTGGTGGCCGCTTCGACCTCTTCCTCCGTATACCACCCGCCCAACATCGGCTCTGCGGGCCAGTACCGCCCTGGCCGTCCCTGTGAAAGGATCTCCTTGCGGCGGTTCTCGTCCATAGTTCGATTCTCTTCTCCCTGCACTGGTCACCACTGATATCTACTCCGCGTATCCGGATTCCCACTGAGTCGTGTGAACGCCCTGTTGGTCCTAAGCGAACGAGCCTGAAGCCCTCGGCTGCCAATCGCAATTCAGTGCCGCATCAGCGCCCAGACGACCCGGGGCAACGCCACAGGACTGGTACAATCTTCATAGGCGAAGCCACCTGCCTCCCCTTCATCTGCCGCCCTCAAACACACTCCGGTAAATTATAGTATATCCTTTTTTCAAGCGCAAGGGCCGTAATTTCGAGGGTGCAGTCCAAATTTGGGGTGGGATGGTCAGATGGGTAATTCGTGCCAACGGTCGCTGAGTAGGCGTGCGCGCAGAGCGAGCATGGCCTGAGCACCGTCACGGGACCAGCGCATGCCACTTTGTTTCATGCGCTGTTGGACAAGAGTTTTGGCTGCGGATTCGATGGCGCCGCTGCTGATAGGGAGGCCTGCCTTTCGATAGGCGGCGCCGGTTTTTCAACAGGTAAGCGACGGCCTGTTTAACTTCAGGAGGCGCATTGCCCAGCTTGGGGTAGAGACGCAAAATGTGACTGAAGAAGAGGCCCAGTTGACCGCGAGCCAGCGCGGCTTTTTGGGCTTTGATCCAGGCAGAGGCTTCGGCAGATGCTGGCTCCATTG
>JAJDXQ010000029.1 GCA_022823185.1 Caldilineaceae bacterium | reverse complement strand
GATCGGAAACCGGACGCGGGTCACGGTGCGCAAGAACAAGGTGGCCGCGCCGTTCAAAGTGGCCGAGTTCGACATCATGTACAACGAAGGGGTCAGCACGCAGGGTGACCTGCTCGACCTCGGCGTCGAGTTCGACATCATCGAGAAAAGAGGCGCATTCTATCGCTATAGCGATGACCTGATCGGGCAGGGCCGTGAAGCCGCGAAAAAACATCTGCGCGAAAACCCGGAGAAAGCCTCACAGATCGACAGCATCATCCGGGAAAGAACTGGACTTCCGGCGCGGGTCAATGGCGACGAAGTCCGATCCTGACGCGCTTCCAGCGCACATCCTGCCAAATGCAGACAGTGTGCATCCAGATTCATCCTTCCCGTTCCTTTATGTGCAAGGTTGCACAGGAGTCCATTATAGGCCGAGAGGTTTCAACCGTCGCACGTGTTGCCATAATTGAAAACGCTGACCACAGCGCTCTCAAATTGGACGCGATTTTGTGCTGACACACGACCGCCAAAACAAGAACAGCGACCAGAATCCCTTTATTCCATCTTATCCCAGTATTCTTGGTCGTTGCCGTAACTGCATACATAATTTGGCAGACGTTTGCCTCGCTGTTGATTGTCAATAGCAGAGCCGGCGTCGTAACGAGTGTTGACGTAATCCAGCTGTTGCTACAGATAGTTTAGACGCACAGACAACGACCCACCGCAACTTCCCCCTAAAACGCGATGTGGGATTCGCCGATCTTGATTCGGCTTGTTGTGTATTGCAACAGCAAGTGTCCATATAAAATCGCACCAATTCTGGCGCAATCCTGAACCGAAGCGTCCTCACTGATCCAGCCTGAACTGAGACGATCTCAGGCGAAACCTTCTCGAGGCGTTCAAGTCGCTGTGGTCTTTGGCCGCGGCGACTTCTTTTTTTAACCAACGATGACAGGTCGAACGATTACCGCATTGCGTTTTCAAAAACGAGATAAGGAACGCGTCAATCTCTTTCTGGACAGCCAGTATGCGTTCCCGTTGCCGGCAGCGGAAGCCGCCCAATTGCGCATTGGCCAGCAGCTCAGCGAACGGGAAATCGAGCAGCTGCAGGCTGTTGATCTGCGCAGCCGCGGCTACAACAAAGCACTGCGTTTTCTGGCAGCGCGCCCCCGCAGCCGGGAAGAGGTGCGCCGCAATCTCCAGGCATACCGGCCCAAAGACGGCCGCCGCTTGAGCCCGCCGCAGATCGAATGGATCATTGCCAAACTGCACGAAAGGCAATACCTCGATGACCGGGAATTCGCCCGCTTCTGGGTCGAGCAGCGCAATCGTTTCCGACCCGTTGCGCCAAGGGCCCTTCAGTACGAGTTGCGGCAGAAAGGCGTAAATGAGAGAGTTGCCGAGGAAACAATCGACGAATTGACCGACGCAGCTTCAGCCTGCGAAGCCGCTGCCCGCAGCAGTCTGTATAGATGGCAGACGGAGACCAATCCTGCCCAATTCCGCCGGAAAATGGGCAGTTTCCTGCAGCGTCGAGGCTTCGACTGGGATCTGGCCCGGGACGTGATCGACCGTATCTGGCACGAGGTGGAGCAGGCGCGCCCGCTTTCCCATTCCGTCCAGGAAAAACATTACGACGGGTAAGCCCGATGGCAGAGCCGCTGAAACGATAATGGGCGCGCCAGGGTCCGGGCGCAACGTTGGAAGCATGACAGAAATGCAACTGTCTCCAACCGGCGCACCCGCTTGCATTCCATATTGTATGCATCCAAACCAAGGGGTTCGGAGATGGATCTGTTAGGCGTAGTTGCAATCATTGTCGCGGCCCTGCTTGGCGCGGCGCTCGTAGGATACCTGGTATATCTCGCCTATCAACGCGGGACGGAGTCTGGCGTACGTCAAGAGAAGGAACGGCAGGAGCTCGCCCTGCAGAGCGCAGAGGCGCAGGCAGCCCAAATCCTTACCGAAGCCGAGGCAGAGATTCAACGCAAGCAGTTGTCGTTGAAAGAGGAAGAAGTGCAAATTCGGAATGAACTGGATGCCACGCGAACGCGCCAGCGCCGGGACCTGGACCGCATCGAAGGCCGTCTTCGCAATCGTCAGGAGCAGTTCGAAAAACGAGTCGATCAGGTCGAAAATCGCGAACGCAAACTGAACCAGAAAGAAAGCGGGTTGGACAAACGCGCAGAAGACCTGGAAGCCGCCGAGCAACAGCGCAATGAAGAGTTGCAGCGCGTAGCCCAATTGACCCAGGAAGAGGCCAAAGAGATTCTGCTCAAAGAGGCCGAAACGAACGCGCGCCAAGAGCTTGCCCGCACGATTCGTGAAGTTGAGGCGGAAACCCAGGAGATCGCTGAACGCCGCGCCAGGGAGATTATCACCCTCTCGGTGGAACGAATCGCCAGCGAGCACGTCACCGAGTATTCCGTCAGCGCCGTCAACCTGCCATCCGACGAGATGAAGGGGCGGATCATTGGGCGGCAGGGGCGAAACATTCGCGCCATCGAACAGGCCACAGGCGTTGATCTGGTCGTGGATGATACCCCGGAAGCCATCCTGATCAGCAGCTTCGACCCCGTGCGGCGCGAAGTTGCCCGCATCTCCCTCAGCAAACTGGTCTCCGATGGCCGCATTCATCCTGCCCGTATCGAGAAAGAGGTAGAGCGGGCCCAACAGGAGGTGAATCAGGTCATTCAGGAGGCTGGCGAGCAGGCTCTGATCGAGACCAATACCCAGGGCCTGCACAGAGAGATCCAGAAGCTGCTCGGGCGACTGAAATTCCGCACCAGCTACGGCCAGAATCAGTACTACCACGCCATCGAAACATCGCATCTGGCAGGCGTGATCGCCGAAGAGCTACATGCAGACGTCAAAACCAGCCGGCTTGGCGGGCTGCTCCATGACCTTGGCAAAGCGGTCAGCCATGAGATCGACGGCCCCCATGCGATTGTCGGCGGCGAAATCGCCAAGCGGTACGGGCTCAATGCCAAAGTCGTCAACTGCATTGCCAGCCATCACGGGGAAGTTGAGCCCGAATCGATCGAAGCGATTATCGTCGCCGCCGCCGACGCCATCAGCGGCGCACGGCCGGGCGCACGCCGCGAAAGCCTCGAAGCCTACATCAAACGGGTGACCGCGCTCGAGGAAATCGCCAACAGCTTTGAGGGGGTCAATCAGACGTTCGCCATTCAAGCCGGCCGCGAGATCCGCGTAATCGTACAGCCGGATGAAGTCGACGACTTGCAGGTCATCGAACTGGGGAAGAACATCGCCAACAAGATTGAGGACAACCTGGAATATCCGGGACAGATTCGGGTTACGGTCATTCGCGAAACCCGTTCCGTTTCCCACGCAACCTAGCCCAACCTGGCGCGCGCTGCACAGGCTGCAGGCGCATCGCCTTGCCCGTCGGACACAACCCGAGCCGCCGCTGGCGACGGCTCGGAAGCGCAGCCCCCCGATGGCATCCGCGCCCTCTCTGGCGGGCCGCCCAAACTGCCCGCTCCTCCTGACCTTCCGGGCGGACGCGTCCGCGGCGCCTATTCCTTGCCAGAGCGCCGTTTGACGGTGCAGCCGCCGCAAGTGCCGCAGCCGCCGTCCTTTTCCTTCTTCCCCGTAATCAGCTCGGACACGCCAAACTCGGCCAGGACGTTATTCTCAAGCAAAACCGTAACGCTTTCCTTCAGTGGATGCAGGTGACGAATCCGGCCTCTGCCCTGGTGCGTCGTCACCTCCGCCCCGACTTTGGGCATCTTCTTGTTCGCCTTCTTGTAGATCGGATCTTCATAGGAAAGGCAACAGAGCAGCCGGCCGCAGACACCGCTGATCTCATCCTGGTTCAGAGGCAGCTGCTGGTTCTTCGCCTGGCGTATGCTCACCGAGGCAAACTCGCGCAGCCAGCTGGTGCAACAGAGCTGGCGGCCGCACTTGCCCACCCCGTCCAGCAACTTGGCCTCATCGCGCACGCCAATCTGGCGCATTTCAATGCGCGTGTGAAACGTGCGCGCCAGATCGCGTACCAGCGCGCGAAAATCAACCCGCTGCTCCGCGGCAAAGTAGACCGTCAGCCTGCCGCCCTCGTAATTGTATTCACAGCGCTGCACCTTGATATCCAGTTTGTGTGCCCGCGCCTTCTCGCGGCATACGGACACCGCCTCGGCCTGCTTTTCCTTCCACAGATCTTTCTGCAACAGATCCCATGGCGTTGCCCGCCGGACTACCTTTTTGATCTCCCCCACGATTTTGCTCTTGGGAACATTGTGCGGCCCTTGAACGATCTGCACCAGGTCTCGGCCTTTGACCGTATCCACAATTACATAATCTTTCGGCGCCAGATCCACGTGGTGAACCGGATCGAAGAAATAGATCTTGGTAACAGGTTTGAACTGGGCCCCCACTACGATGGGCATGGTAGATTCTCCATTATTGGTCCTGCATTGGGCATTTGCCCCGGCCGCCTGCCTGTGCCGCCCGGTCTATCTAACGGGCCTGCGGGCGCGGCATCTGCAACAGAAGTACGTCCAGCGCCAAGCCCGTATTGACAGTATGCCGCAGGTAACCTTCAACGCGGCTCAATGTGCGTAGATACGCCTGAACATCGTCCCGGCGGTAGTCGCCGGCCGTATCCGCCAGCGTGTCCAGCAAATCCACGTTGGCGCACTGCTCCAAACAGCCCGACTGCGCCAGCATTACATCGCGCCACCAGCCTGTCCACAACCCAAGCAGCGAAAACAGTCGAGTCTGGTTGCGCGCAGCCGTCAGCTTCTGCGCAAAGGCAAGCCGCGCCACCCGGCTGCTGCGGCTGAGCTCCTGCAGCTCTGCCAGCCGCTCGCTCCTTTCCGCCAGCGGCTCCGGTTGGCTTAGCTGATCAACCGCCCAGCCAGGACAGCCGTTCGCCAGACGGGCCAGCAGCGCGGCCTGCTGCGGCGCGACGCCCCAGCGGGCCTGCAGCGCCTCCTCCATCATCCGCGCCCCCAACGGCCGCAAGGCCAAAACCTGGCAACGGCTTACAATCGTTGGCAAAAGAACCGACCGGTCCTGCGCGGTCAGGCAGAGAACCACGTGCGGCGGCGGCTCTTCCAGAGTCTTCAGCAGTTTATTGGAGAAGTTGGTGTGGGCTCTATGCGCGTCCTGAATCAAAAAGACCTTGTAGCGGCCCTCCATCGGGTGCAGCAGCGCCTGGCGGATGATGTCAGCCGCCTGTTCGGCGCGATGAAGGCCATTCTCCCTGTCCGGTTGACCCTGCCGGTCGGTCGGCGGCGCCAAAATGAAATCCGGATGGCTGCCAGCCTCCTGCAGACGGCATGAGCGGCACGCCCCGCAAGCCCGCCCGGCATCTGCTTTCGTGCAGAGAAGCGACTGGGCAAAGTGGCGGGCCAGGGTGGATTTGCCCAACTGCGCTGCGCCCACAAACAGGTAGGCATGGCGCAGCCTGTCATGCTTGATGCTATTCCGCAACAGTTCAACAGCCCACTGATGGCCTACGACCGGGCCTTCAGCCAATTGCATCTCCCTCTGTTATTGTGCGCTGAAATCTTGCGCTGAAATGTCGCGGCATTCTATCACAGTGCCCATCGGCGGACAAGCAGCCTCAAACGCTCAGGCTGCGGCCACCGTTCCCGCCCGCCGCCTGCCAGGGCCCTGAAAAAAAGGGGGGCGCATCCACATACGGATGCACCCCCCTTGCGCTTTCTCGGCTGAAAGGTTACTTGATCTCTACCGTTGCCCCTTCGGCCTCCAGCTGGGCTTTCGTGTCTTCCGCGACATCCTTCGCCACGCCCTGCACCACAGGCGCAGGCGCGCTCTCGACCAGCTCCTTGGCCTCTCGCAGGCCAAGGCTTGTCACCGCGCGAACAGCCTTAATGACGTTGATCTTCCTCGCGCCCATATCGGCCAGGATCACGTCAAACTCCGTCTGCTCTTCTTCCTCTTCCTCGACCTCGGCTGCGCCGCCGGCCACGCCGGCCACCGCCACAGACGCGGCCGCGCTGACGCCCCAGGCCTCTTCAAGCATTTTCACCAGCTCAGCGGCTTCCAGAAGCGTCAACTCGTCCAGCTGTTCTTTGATTGCATTCAAATCTGCCATTTTTGGAATTCTCCCGATGTCAATTTCTGTCTCTGTGGTTTCGCTCTTAACGATACGCTATTTTGTACGTAAGCCTATGCAAGCGCAAGCAACAGGGAGTTGAATCCCTCTGCGTACACTCAGGCGGCCTCTTCCTGCGCATCAGCATGCGCCTGGACGACCCGCGCCAGACTGACCCCGGGCTCGTTGACGACACGGGCAAGCTGGGTGGCCGGCGCGATAATTGTCGCCAGCAACTTGGCCAGCATCTCTTCCCGCGTGGGCAGTTCGGACAGAGCCGCGGCGCCGCCGGCATCCAAAACGTTCTGCTCCAGGATCCCGCCTTTGATCTCGACGACTTCATCCAGCCCGCGAATGCCGTCCTTCAACGCGGTCACGCCCCTGCCGATATCTTCGCCGACGAACGCCACCGCATTCGGCCCTTCCAACAGCTCGTCCAAATCCTCCGTGACCCCATTGTTCGCCAATGCAAGCCGCAGAAGTCGATTCTTCACGACCATGTAGGACGTATCCGCCTCTCTCAGGTCGGCGCGCAGCCCGTTGATCTGTGAAACGGTCGTGCCGCGAAAATCGGTGAACACGACTGCGGACGCGTTCTCCAGATGTGAACTGTACAGTTCGACAAGCTCTTCCTTCTTCTCTCGACTAAGTGCCAATGAACATTCCCCCTTTCTACAGGATTCCTGCGGGCACGCAGGCAATGTCTCCCTGCGCCCCCATACGCCGACCGGCGCCGCCAGCAAAAACGCCCTTGCAATGCAGACAAGGGCGTGGCCAGCGATCGCTGCCGGACAATATCGGTCAGGCCGCTGTGTTCAGCCCTTGGCCGGCCGCGCAACGGGGCGCATTTACATTCGCAACGCGAATGCCGGCTGTCTACGGAACTGAGTATCGTATGCAGTTGAAACGCGCCAATTCTACCGTACTGCCCCCGGTATTGGCAAACGAAACCTAGGCTGCCTTCAGCGTTGAGGCCGCATTGACATCGACGCGTACACCCGGCCCCATGGTGCTGGTCAGCGTCACCCGCTTCAGATAGATTCCCTTGACCGCCGCAGGCCTGGCGGTCATCACCGCTTCCATTATCGACGTGAAGTTGTCGAGGATCTGTTCGCTCTCGAAGCTCGCCTTGCCAATGGGCACATGGACATTGCTCGTCTTGTCAACACGGAATTCGACGCGGCCCAGCCGTGTCTCCTGAATCACGCGCGGCAGTTCGGCGGCCTGTACGATCGTGCCAGCCTTGGGGCTGGGCATCATCCCCCGGGGCCCCAGCACGCGGCCGAGCCTGCCAACCACCCGCATCATGTCCGGCGTAGCCAGAACAACATCAAAACCAAGCCAGCCCCCCTGAATCCGCGCCGCCAGATCTTCGCCGCCGACAAAGTCGGCGCCGGCTGCCTCGGCTTCGCTGACGCCGTCCGCGCCGGCAAAAACCAGAATGCGCACCACGCGACCCGTGCCGTGCGGAAGCGTCACCACCCCCCGCACCTGCTGGTCCGCATGTCGAGGGTCTACTCCGGTGCTCAGATGCACCTCCACCGTCTCATCAAACCTGGCCGTTGCGCCCTCGCGCATCAGAGCGACCGCCTCCGCAGGCTGGTATTGCTTCAAGCGGTCGACCTTGCCGCGCGCTGCGTTGTAGCGTTTGCTATGTCTTGGCATTGAATACTCCTCGTGGTGCAAACGGGGCACAGCCAAGCGCCCCTCCCACAGTTGGCTTTATGATTTCTGCGGGCCCGCATCGCAATGCGCGGATCCCGCCTATTCGACAACCGTCACGCCCATGCTGCGGGCCGTTCCCTTCACCATCTGCATGGCGCTGTCTATGGGAATATTCCCCAGATCCTTGAGTTTTACCTCAGCGATTTCCCGCACCTGCTGATTGGTGATCTCCCCCACCTTCTCCGCATTCGGAACGCCGCTGCCCTTATCGATCCCGGCCGCCTTCTTGATCAGTTCGGCCGCGGGCGGTGTCTTGGTAACGAATGTAAACGACTGATCCTGGAATATCGTGATTTCGACCGGAACAACCTGACCCATCTGACTCTGCGTACGAGCATTATACTCCTTGCAGAAGCCCATGATATTGACACCGTGCGGGCCGAGCGCCGTGCCGACCGGCGGGGCGGGGTTGGCCTTGCCGGCCGGGATCTGCAACTTGACAATCGCCTTGACTTTCTTCGCCATCTCGCCTGCTTCTCCTTTTACGTGTCCCGTTCCAATTGGAGGAAGTCCACCTCAACCGGCGTCTCCCGGTTGAAGAAACTCACCATGACCCGGGCTTTGCCCTTCTCCGGCTCCAGAGAATCGACAACACCCGTGAATTCCGCAAACGGGCCTTCTATGATCCGGACGCGCTCGCCCACATCGAAGCTGACCTTCACGCGCGGTTCGTCCGATTCGATGCGGCTCATGATGTGATTCACTTCGGCCTGGCTCAACGGGCTGGGCTTGTTCCCCATCCCCACAAAACTGGTGACCCCCGGCGTGTTGCGCACCACATACCAGCTGTCCTCATCCATGATCATCTCGATCAGAATGTAGCCGGGAAATACCTGGCGCTCTACCTCTCGGCGAATGCCTTCCTTGATCTCGATTTCAGTTTCGGTCGGCACGACAATCTGCAGAATCCGGTCGGTCATGTTCATCGATTCCGCCCGGTGTTCCAGATTCTTCTTTACCTTGTTCTCCTTGCCCGAATAGCTGTGCACCACATACCATTCCGCTTTCGGGCCGCTCGGCTCCTCGTCAGACTCAGCGGACATCTCATCGTCCACCAGCGCGGCAACCGCCTCATCCTCCTGCAACTCAGGATCGGCGCCTGCATTCGTTATATCACCCACAGATTCCTCCTTGCGCGTCACACGCCAGAACCGGCCCTTCCTCTACCACCGAAGGCGGTCGCGCCACAGATGCTGCCTAGAATATCTGCAGAAACAGTGTCACCAGATAACTGAAGAATGAGTCTACGCCAAACAGCGCAAGCGCGGCGATTGTCGTGACGATCAGCACCACGATGGTCAGACGGGTACCCTCTTCGCGCGTCGGCCACGTGACCTTGCCAATCTCAGCGCGGGTCTCCTTAAAGTACCGTACGAGTGCGTTATCAGACCTTGGAACAGTTGATGACCGGCTCACAGTTGACTCCGTTCATTGCGTGAACAATAGAATATGTCCACAACGCCGCGCCGCTTGCCTGCCCATCTCCCCGTGCGGCGTTCTGAGCCCTTTCAGGCGGAAAATGACCACCGAGCGGCTGCTGGTGGCCATTTTCTGACAGGCGAGGCAGGACTTGAACCCGCAACCTGCGGTTTTGGAGACCGCCGCTCTGCCAATTGAGCTACTCGCCTAAAATGTCCGGAAGTGATGTGCCCCTCCGGACAATCTAAACTTATCCAGAATGCTAATCAACGATCTCGGTAATTGCGCCGGCAGCGACGGTGCGGCCGCCTTCGCGGATGGCAAAACGGCCGCCGGTCTCAATGGCAACCGGCGAAATCAACTCCACGTCCATCGTCACATTGTCGCCGGGCATCACCATCTCCACGCCCGCAGGCAGGTCGATCGAACCGGTGATGTCCATGGTGCGAATGTAGAACTGAGGACGGTACCCCTTGAAGAAGGGCGTATGTCGTCCTCCCTCCTCCTTGCGCAAGACATACACCTCCGCCTTGAAATGCGTGTGCGGGGTGATGCTGCCCGGCTTGGCCAGCACCTGGCCGCGGTCCACCTCTTCCCGGTCGATGCCGCGCAGCAGACAACCGACGTTGTCCCCCGCCTGCCCCTCATCAAGCAGCTTGCGGAACATCTCGACGCCCGTGACCGTCGTCCTGTGGGTCTCCTTCACCCCCACAATCTCGACCTCTTCCATCGGATGGATGACACCGCGCTCGACGCGACCGGTCACCACCGTGCCCCGGCCCTTGATCGAAAAAACATCCTCAATCGGCATCAGGAAGGGCTTGTCGATCTCGCGCACAGGAGTGGGAATATACTCATCCACCGCACGCATCAACTCCCATATCGGCTCATATTCGGGC
>JAJDXQ010000044.1 GCA_022823185.1 Caldilineaceae bacterium | reverse complement strand
CAGCAGCCCGATCTGCCCAGGGACCCCTTCACCGGCCAACCCCTCAGTGAGCCGCCCCCCGGCGTGCACCGCGACGAACTGTCCGGCCTCCCGCCCCTTCACGACGACCGCACGCCACTTCACGACGACCGCACCCCGGAGATTCTGACGGACCAGCGCAACCAGCTCCAGGCCCTCTACCGCGAAGTCGAAGAGCTGAAACGGGACGAACACTACAGCACGAAGAGAGACCTCTTCAAGCAAGGCGAAGACCTTGACACCGTAACCATCACGAAAAACCGCCCGCCGCCGACCATCGACCACTCTCTGGTTCCCGCCGCCCGGAACTAGAGAACGGGACCAAACAAAATAAAATATAATGGATTTGCAGACCTGCACCGCCGCAGCCGTAACCCCCTACCCATCGCCCATCATCCAAGCCCAATCCCTTGCCAACTTCCGGCCCCTGTCCTGCCGCCGCCCATCCCGACACGCCCCGCAACCGCCTTCCCTCGCCCTTTCCTGCCTTTCCCGCGGCCTCCCCGCAGTGCGCTGCCCTTCACCACGCAAACTCTCGTCAAACGCTCACAAACACTCACAAACACTCACACAACGCTCATGAACACACACCCATGTCGTCCAGCCCCCATCACAGCCTATCACCCGAATCACATGAACTGCAGTCCAGACAAACTATCCTCAAACGCTCACGAACGCTCACGAACACTCGCAAACGCTCACCAAACGCTCACCAAACACTCACCAAACACTCACCAAACACTCACACCGGCGTCCAACTGCCCTTCCCGCAGTTCCCCGCTCTTCCCCACAGTTTCCCGCAGTTCCCCACAGTTCCCTTTGACCCTGCTAAAGTTGTCTGCTAGCATGGCCGGGCCCGTGGCCGCAGAGCGGACGGATCCCAACCCCCATAATGATCATTAGCTATCGAGCGAATCCAGCGGAACACTTTCCTGAAAGGATCTCCCATGCCTGACTCGCGACCAAACATTCTCTTCATCATGTCCGACGACCATGCATCGCACGCCATGAGTTGCTATGGCAGCAGAATCAACCAAACGCCCCACCTTGATCGAATCGCCGAAGGCGGAATGCGCTTCAACAACTGCTTCTGCACCAACTCAATCTGCACGCCCAGCCGCGCGGTGATACTCACGGGCACGTACAACCACGTCAATGGGGTCACGACACTTTCCTCCACCCTCGACGGCCGCCAGGTCACCATGCCAAAGCTGCTCCAGGCAGCGGGCTATCAGACCGCCATCGTTGGCAAGTGGCATCTCGGCCACGGCGGCGTCAGCGACCCCACAGGCTTCGATTACTGGAATGTCCTGCCGGGCCAGGGCCTGTACCACGATCCGGAGATGATCGAGATGGGCGAGCGCAAGGTCTTTCCGGGCTACGTCACCGACTTGATCACCGACTATTCGCTCGACTGGCTGCGCGACCGCGACCCGGAGCGGCCCTTCATGCTCATGTGTCACCATAAGGCGCCGCACCGCGCCTGGGAGCCGGACGAGAAGCATGCGCGTATGTACGAGAACGAAGAGATCCCCTATCCGGAGACCTTTGACGACGACTACAGCAATCGCGCCGCAGCCGCGGCCGCGGCAAAAATGCGCATCGACCGCGACATGACTTTGACCGACCTGAAGCAACCGACGCCTGAGGGACTTACGCCTGAGGAGGAAAAGAAGTGGAAGTACCAGCGCTACATCAAGGATTACCTACGCTGCGTAGCCTCGATCGATGACAACGTCGGCCGTCTGCTCGACTACCTGGAAGAGGAAGGGCTTGCCGAGAACACGATCGTGGTTTACACCTCCGACCAGGGCTTTTTCCTCGGCGATCACGGCTGGTATGACAAGCGTTTCATGTATGAGGAGTCGCTGCGCATGCCCTTGCTCATCCGCTACCCGCGGGCCGTCGCGGCCGGTACGGTCAACGACCAGATGGTACTGAACGTCGACTTCACGCCCACTCTGCTCGAATACGCGGGCGTCGAGATTCCCGACCACTTCCAGGGCGCCAGCTTCAGCCGCCTGCTGGCAGGGGAGAGCCCGGAAGGCTGGCAGACGTCGATGTACTACCGTTACTGGATGCACCTCACTCACCACCACGTCTACGCCCACTATGGCGTGCGCACGCTCCGCTACAAGCTGATTTACTACTACGCCGACGGCCTGGACCAGCCAGGCGTCATCGACGACTCAAAAGAGCCGGAATGGGAGCTATTCGATTTGGATGTGGACCCCTACGAGTTGAACAACGTTTACCACGATCCGAAATACGCAGATGTGGTCGAGACGTTGACGGGTGAGTTGCACCGGCTACAGGCACGCGTGGGCGACGAGCCCTACGACCACCCCACCGCGACCGGCACATGGCGCGGCTGAAGTCTCTTCGCAATGGACAGCCAGTCACTGGTCATCGTGACGCCCTTGCAACGTGGACCTTCCTTGGACGCATGAGCTTACCTGTCGGGACGCGGATCAACAAAAGGGCGCCTTCTGCGCCCTTTTGCCCTTCAGATTGGGAAGGCCCCCGGACAACCCGTCAGCCGGGACTTAGCCGTGTTCAGCGTGGGCGGGAAAAAGATGCGTGCGTCCCAACCAGAGCGCCAGCGCGCCCAACGTCGCAGAGATGACCACGCCGCTAACGGCCACCGCCACGACGCCGCTGATCGAATAGATTCCCCCCGTCCCCAGACTGCCGGCGGCAGAAGCAATCGCCACCGCGGCCTCGTTGATGCCTTGCACGCGCCCCCGCTGCCGCGAGCCCTCCAGCGCCGCAGAAAGGAGCGAGGAACCGGCGATATAGCTGAAATTCCAGCCCAGGCCGAGAAGAAACAGGGAGAGAAACAGTACGGGCAGCTCGGTTGAGAGCGGCATCATGATCGCGGCCAGCACCTGCACGAGCGCCCCGGCAAAGATCATTGGCACACGCCCGACACGCCCTGCCAGCCACCCGCTGAGGCTTGAAAGACCAAACATGCCCAACGTGTGCGCCATCAGCACATAGGAGATCGCCTCGGCGTCGTAGTCGGCGCGGTTCATATGCAGCGGCGTTACCACCATCAGCAGCGTCATGACCAGCTGCCCAATTGCCATCGCCGCAATCGCCAGCTGCACTTCCGGAATCTTCAGAAGCTGCAAAACCTGTCTCATTCCTCGCTGGGATTCATCGTCCGCCGCCTGGGCAGGCGCGGCGCCGTCCCCGGAGCTTACCGCAGCCCTGGCGGCTCTTGCCTTCTTCTCCAGAATGGCGGCCAGCTCCTTCGGATCGGGCCGCAGCGCGACGAGAAGGAGAATCAGCGCCAACGTCATCAGGCCGGCGCCGATCCAGAACGGCCCCACGTGCTCATGAAAGCCCTGCGCACGCGCCAGCCCGACGGCCGGTTCAACCAGCAGGGGTCCGCCAACCGCGCCGACCGTGCCGGCAAATACAATCATGCCGATGACCTTGGCCTGCTGCGCCAGCGGAAAGATCTCCGCGGCCGCGTAACGGGTCTGTTCCAGGGCGGCCCTACCCACACCCAGCAGAACAGCGCCGCCAAGAAACGCGACAAGCGAACCGGCGCTGATCGCCGAGGCTGAGACCAGCATCCCGAAAATCACAAAAGAAAGGCCAACGGCCAGCCCGATACGGCGCCCTGCCTTGTCCAAGAGCCAGCCCAACGGGTAACCGGCGCCTGCCCGGCCCACCATCGACAGAGCATTGGGGAGCCCAATTAGCTGGACTCTGCCGCTCAGGGAATAGGAGATGATCGGCGTCAGCACGAAACTGGCGATCATGGCAGCGCTGTTCAAGCTGCTGACCACAAACAGTGTGATAATGAGCCGCCGCTGTACGCGGGACATTGGAACCATGGAGAAGGAGTCCTTCGCAGAACTGGTCAGCCCGGCGCTCCGCAGACCGGGTATGGGGAAGACCTGTGCTGGGGATGGCGTGGGTTACATTGTAAACAGTCATTCATCATTCAGCAATTGCTGGCAATTCCGAAAACTCCAGCAACTTTCTGTTGCCGCACTGTTCGTTGGCGCCGGCGCCTGTATTTCGCTCTCCAACGCTCGCTTCGTGCCCTGAACCGCCTCCTGTCCGGCCCGTCCCATTCTGCCCTTGCCGGACTTGAACAACTGTGAGGACGACTAGAATGAAGCGGTAATTCTTGCGACGAACAGGGGGTTGTGGTACGGTTCAACCGGTTTGGGCAGTGATTGACCGGATTCTTGCCAGGAGACCGAACCTGCCTGCCACGCGGCCAGAATAGTCTTGACTCGTAGATCGACGCAAGTCTCTCATATTCGCCCAACACACCAATTCCGATACCCGCCGGTTCACTAACTGCGAAGGAAAGCGCGATGGCATCGAACGCAAAACCGAATATCGTCCTGTTCGGCATCGACTCGCTGCGGGCCGACCATATGAGTTGCTATGGCTACGAGCATCTTACCAGCCCCTACCTGGACCGGTTCGCCTCCCAAGGCGTGCTTTTCGAAAACACGTTCAGCGCTCACATTCCGACCACGAGCGCTTATGCCTCCATGCTGACGGGCATGGACGTCTTTTCGACGCAGGTGGTGGCGCTGCGTCACCAGGGTCCCCTTCGTCCGGAGGTTAAGACGCTGGCTGAAATCCTGCGCGACGAGGGATACCACACCATCTGCGTCGGGTTCGACGGCAACCCCAGCAGCCGGGGCTTTGACGAGTATCTCAGCTATACGGCCTGGGGTTCCTGGGAGGAGGGACGCCTTCCAAAAGCGCAACTCTTAAACGAGCAGGCGATCCCCGCGATCGATCGCATGGTCAACGATGACAGGCCTTTCTTTCTGTTTCTGCGCCACATGGACCCGCACGCGCCCTATCTGCCGCCGGATCCGTATGAGCGGATGTTTTTCCACGGAGACGAGTGCGATCCCAGCAACAAATCGATGGAGCCGGTTCTTGCATTCAAGCCTTTCCGCGACTTCCTCGCGTCGTGGCTGCCGCCGGGCATCACTGACAAGGACTATGTCATTGCCCAATACGATGGCTCGATTGCCTACATGGACGCCGCGATTCAGTCGATCTTTACCGCGCTGGAGGCGCACGGCATCTTCGACGAGACCATTGTGGCCATCAACGGCGACCACGGCGAGACGTTGTACGACCACGAGTGCTGGTTCGATCACCACGGAATATACGATAACGTCTTGCATGTGCCATTGTTACTTCGCTACCCGCCCAAGCTGCCCGCCCGGCGCCGCGTCGCCGGCTTCAATCAACATAAGGACCTTGTTCCCACGCTCCTCGATCTTGCCGGCATTGACGCCGGCATCGACTTCGATGGGCGCTCCCTCTTGCCGATGATAGAGGGCCGCGTTGCCTCCCATGAGAGCGAAATCTACATCACTGAGTGTACGTGGATGCGGAAGCACGGTTGGCGCACGCCGCAGTGGAAGCTGATGCTCGCGCTGGAACCGGATTTCCACTTCAAGCCGCCGGTGGAACTCTATAACCTTGTCGAAGACCCGGAAGAGAACTGCAATCTGGCCGAGGCGCTTCCGGATGTCGTCGCGGCCCTGACCGGCCGACTGGACGCCTGGGTGAGCAAGCGGGAAGCGGAAACCGGACTGCCGAATCCGATCCACCACCAGGGCGACTGGCATGGCCTCAAAGGGGTCGGCGCTTTCACCAGCTCGCAGCAGGCTTACGACTCTCTCTACATAGGCGACGCGAGCGCGGCCCGGCGTTTGCAGGCAAAATCGCGGGAAGCCGACGAAAAAGAATAGGGGCAGGGAGAGCGCGATGACCTCCTCCTCGCAACCGAACATCGTTCTTCTCGGCATCGACTCGCTGCGGGCCGATCATCTGAGCTGTTACGGCTACCACCGGCTGACGACGCCCCACCTGGACCGTTTTGCCTCCCAGGGCGTGCTCTTTGAGAACACCTTCAGCCCGCACATTCCAACGACCAGCGCCTATGGGATGATGCTGACCGGCATGGATATCTTCAGCACGCAGCTGGTGGCCCACAGACCCAAGGGTCCCCTGCGGCAGGAGATTAAGACTCTGGCTGAAATCCTGCGGGAGCAGGGCTATCGCACGGTCTCGGTCGGGCTTTCCGGCCGGGCCAGCGCCCGCGGCTTTGACGAATACCTGAACTTCACGCAGATGGGGAGCTGGTCCCAGGGGCGCGTGCCCAAGGCCCAGAGGCTGAATGAGCTGGCCCTGCCCGCGCTCGACCGCCTGGTTGACGATGGCAGACCATTCTTCCTCTTTCTGCGTCACATGGATCCCCATTCACCCTACCTGCCGCGGCAGCCCTTCGAACGCATCTTTTACCACGGGGACGAGTGCGATCCCGCCAACCGGTCGATGGAACCGGTCTTCGCGTTTGAGCCGTTCAAGCATACGCTCATCGACATGCTGCCTCCAGGGATCAGCGACCGGGCGTACGTGAACGCACAGTATGACGGCGCCATCGCCTACATGGACGCCTGCATCCAGTCGATCTTCACCGCGCTCGAAGCGCACGAGATCTTTGACGAGACCATCGTTGCAGTCAACGGCGACCACGGAGAGGAGCTCGACGAACACGGAATCTGGTACGACCATCATGGCCTTTATGACACTGTGCTCCACGTGCCGCTGATGCTGCGCTTCCCGCCAAAACTGACAGCGGGCAGGCGCGTGGCGGGGTATAACCAGCACAAAGACCTTGTGCCGACAGTTCTGGAGCTCGCCGGCATCGACGCCGGCATCGATTTTGACGGGCGTTCTCTGCTGCCCATGATCGCGGGCGAGGCGGCGTCGCACGAAAGCGAATTCTACATTACCGAGTGCGCGTGGATGCGCAAACACGGCTGGCGCACGCCCCACTGGAAGCTGATCCGCGCGCTCGAGCCGGACTTTCACTTCATGCCGCCGGTCGAACTCTACAATCTGGTCGAAGATCCAGGGGAGCGTGTCAACCTGGCCGAGGAGCTTCCTGAGGTGGTGTCGGCGCTCACGGCGCGCCTGGAGGCCTGGGTGCGCGAGCGGGAGGCGGCGACGGGTCTGCCCAATCCCATCCACCACCAACCGGGTTGGCATGACGTCGAGGGCATTGACTACTTCACCAGTTCGCAGCAGGCCTACGACAATTTGCGCATTGGCCGTCCCAGTCAGGAGGCGCTGCTGCGGGAACGAGCGCTGCAAGACCTCGAAGGAAACAGAGCTTAAGTCGAAACCGTTCAATGTCGGGAGCCGTGGACTTTCAACCGGTTGACTGGCTTGAACGCCTCAAAATGGAGCAAGATTCATGAAACTTGGCGCAAATTCGGTTCTGTTCGGCGGTTACGACATGGAGACCGCCTTCCGCTGTATCGCGATGGCCGGCTACGACGGCATCGAGACGGCTGCGATCGACGCGATGGCCCAGCACCTGGTTTTAGACCGTTGGCAGGAGCTGGCGCCAGAGATCAAGCAGCTGGCCCGGACTTACGATCTGGAGCTGCTGGCGATGGAGCAGCCGAGCCGGGACCGGGACCTGATGGAGAAGGCGATGCAGGCGGCCGTGGAATGCGGCATCCCGATCGTAAATTGCGGTCCGGGGGGAGAGAGCGGCGACGAGGAAAGTCTCGTTCAGACGATCGACGAACTTGGCGAGCTTACGCAGATGGCTGAGCGATACGGTGTAACGCTGTGCGTGAAGGCGCATGTGGGAGCCAGTATCTTCGATACGCCGACGACGCTGCGGGCGATGGAGGCAATCAGCTCGTCCAGCTTCGGCATTGACATGGACCCGTCGCACATTTACCGCGCAAACGAGAACCCTGTCGAAGCGATCGCGGCGGTGATCAGCCGCGTCAAACACGTGCACATACGGGACTGCAAGGGGCGCCAGCAAGGGCCCGGCAAGCCGGAGCTGCAGGCGAACGGACGCGGGGACATCGACCTGGTTGGTTATGTGCGCGTCCTGCATGAGAACGGCTACGACGGTCCGCTTAATCTCGAGGTAATCGGCGCCAGAGAATATAGTTTGGAGCAGTGCTGCGTGATCGCGGCAGAGAGCCGCGGCCACATGCAGGCCTGTCTGCAGGCGTGCGGCGCGCGTTGAATCCGCCGCGATGGAGTTATCGCCGCGAAAGTTGCGGCAGGATTGGAACACATTTCTAACATGTCTGAAATGGGGAGAGTGCTATGCTCACTTCACAACAGGTTCAGCAGTTCAACGCCGACGGTTTTTTGAACGGCGGGCAGGTACTGAGCGATGATGAGGTGGAGACATTGCGGGCCGAGGCGATGCGCGTCATTGACGAGCGGGAGCGCAAAGACATCCCCCAGCCCGTGATGGTCCGGAACATGAGTCGAGACGACGAAAAGGCGGTCTGGCAGATTGTCAATATCTGGGAGGCCAGTGCACCGTTCCGCGAGTTGATGGAAAGGAAGGAGATCACCACCGGAATCGCGCAGCTGACCGGCGCCAGCGAGCTTCGCATCTGGCACGATCAGATCCAGTACAAGCCGCCCCAGACCGGCGGCACGACCCACTGGCATCAGGACGCGCCCCTATGGCCAATCATCAGGCCGATGACCGAAGTGACTGCCTGGGTTGCCCTGGACGACGCCGACGAAACCAACGGCTGCATGTCGATGGTACGGGGCTCGCACAAGTGGGGCAACAAGATCGAATACCTGAACCAACTGGAAGATATCCAGGAGATGCCGACAGAGTACGAGGGACGCCCGCTTCAGGTTGCGAGTTGCCCGGTGAAAAAGGGTGAGGTCCACTTCCACCACGCGCTCACATGGCACGGTTCCCACGACAACAACAGCGAACGGCCCCGGCGGGCCATCGCCCTCCACTACATGACCAACGAGACCTTTTATGTCGCGAGCGGCGAGCATGTAATGAAGGAGTTTGTTGAGGTGGAAGACGGCCAGAAGCTGCGCGGGAAGCACTTTCCACAGGTGTTCAAGAAGGGTTGACCAAAGGGGAGCGCAGGGATTCAAGAGCTTGAGTGGGCTCGCTGCCGCGGGGACCGATTGGTGCGTGTCGCGAGGATGCCGGTCATCCGGAGTTGAAATTCCAGCAATGAAGAAAGGTGGAAACTTGGTGACAATGGCAATCCGCCTCCAGAATTCTTGTTCTCGCCGACCAATGTAAGCGTTGTTGTAAGAGGCCTTCAGTGAAGACGATTGCATTCTTCAACAACAGCGGGGACGTTGGCAAGACATCCCTGGTGTATCATCTTGCATGGATGTACGCTGATCTGGGTCTTTCGGTGGTGGCAGCGGATTTCGACCCGCAGGCTTGTCTTACGAGAATGTTTCTGGATGAGCGTGAACTGGAGAAACTCTGGGATGACGGAGACCATGATGGGACGATCTTTGGCGCCATTCGACCTCTGTTGGCTGGGACAGGGGACATCGCGCTTCCTCACACTGTGGAAATCACTCCTGGCCTTTCGCTCCTGGCTGGCGACCTTGCGCTCTCAAGAGTTGAGAAGGAACTGTCAACCGAATGGCAGGGCTGTTTGGAGGGTAAGGAAAGGTCATTCCGTACAATTGACTCCTTCCGGAGACTGGCGGATTTAGCAAGAAATAGAAACGAAGCCAACCTGGTTCTTATTGATGTGGGCCCCAACCTTGGCGCCCTCAATCGGGCTGCCTTAGTTGCCGCTGAAGACTTAGTGATTCCCCTTGCGCCGGACCTTTTTTCCGTCCAAGGATTGAGGAATTTGGGCCCCACCCTGCGAGACTGGCGGAATGAATGGCAGGAAAGACTGAATCGTGCGAACGCGATGGAGGACGTGTTGCGGTTGCCTGCGACATCGATGAACCCCATAGGTTATGTCGTTTTGCAGCACGCGGTCCGTCTTGACCGACCGGTGGCAGCATATGTGAAGTGGCTACAGAGGATTCCCAATGAGTATCGATCAGCCATCCTGCAGGATGAACAGGAATTCAAAGGCTCTTTGACCGATGATGATCCCTATTGCCTCAGGATCCTGAGGCACTCCCGAAGCCTATTGCCCTTAGCCCAGGAGGCTCGTAAGCCTGTCTTCAATCTTAAGGCTGCCGATGGCGCCACTGGGAGCCTTTTGCAGGCTGTGCAGGACTGCTACGACGACTTTCATTCACTCGCCGCGCGGCTTGCCGGCCGTGTTGGCCTGTCCCTTCCGTTTGCAGTCTGACCTGATGCCTTTGCGCTGTAGGACGGAATCACGCCGGCAGAGGGCTAATGAAGTCATAGCCGCCAACTGAATTGGAATAGGAAGGCAGTTCAATTCACCCGTCTAGGTGTCTAACTCCAGGTCTCGCCTGAGATAGACCTGGCGCGATCGGTTTGGATTTTTGAGGGACCTTTGTCCCAAATCTTACGGAGCATTTTCATATGATTCGAATCGGCATTGTCGGCTGCGGCCGCATTTTGAACGCACACCTTCACGGTTACCGGCTGCTGCGGGAGGCCGGTTACGACGGCTTTCGCATTACCGCGCTGTGCGCGCGCAAAGAGGACGACGCGCTGATGTTCCGCAAGCGCGGGGAGGGGCCGACGCCGCGCGCGGCAGTGCTGGCGCCGGAGACAGGCGATCCGCTGGCTGCGCCGCACATCTATCTGGACGAATTCCAGCCGGACACAGAGGTTGCCGTCTTCACCGACTACCGGGAGATGATTGCGGCTGACGTGGTCGACGCCGTTAACGACTTCACAACGCTATCCATGCACCACCAGATCGGCGCGGCTGCCTTTGACGCGGGACTGCATCTGCTCGTTCAGAAGCCGCTGGCGATATCGGTTGCGGCGGCGCGCCTGCTGGTCGACAAAGCCGAGGCCAAGGGTTTGACACTGGGCCTGTTCGAGAATGTACGCCAATCGGCGGGGACGCGCGCCGCGTCCTGGGCCATCCGACAAGGCTTGATCGGCGACCTCCAGCTAGCCTTGCTTGGCGGGATCGGCGGTCTGTGGTCGCCGGACAAGATCGTGGCCGAAACGCCCTGGCGTCATCGCAAACTAGAAGGCGGCGGCGGGGGCGCGATCGATATTGGCGTACACGTGATGCACATGGTGCGATACGTGTGCGGGGAGGTCGTGGCGGTAAATGGTACTGTCCGCACCTTCGAACCACAGCGCTATTTGTTCGGTGACCCCGCCGCCGGGCCGAGCGTAGAGGCCAACGTGGACGACACCTATCTGGCGACCGTCACCTGTGAAGGCGGCGCGCTGGCGCAACTTATGTGGTCCTGGGCCGGGCACGGAGAGGAGACGTCGATTCCCGGCGCGCCGGTGTACTATGGCAGTCGCGGATGCATAAAGGGCGGCGAAATCATAAGCGACGATGGCAGCCGCCGCAATCTTCAGGACGCCTTCTGGGCCGAAGCGGACCCCGCGCTGCTTGACGTTCAGTTCCCTCTGGTGGGGCCAAAGGAGACGCGGCTGACCGACCCCTTCGCCATTCAACAGTACGACTGGCTGGAGGCCATCGCGCGCGGCGGCCAGCCGGAGACCGACGGCGAAGAGGGCCTGCGAGACCTGGCTGCGGCGTTGGGCATGATTGAGTCATCGGCGCTTGGACGCACGGTGACGATGGCTGAGCTACTTTCGGGCGCAGTTCGCGGCTACCAGCAGGAGATTGATGAACACTTCGGTTTGGCATAGCCGGGGATCGTGGAATGGTCTGACGAGAGTCAATGTTATGTTGGAATCTGTCCTTGACTCTTCTGCGGTGGTTGCCACAGTAGTGACGATGTGATGGTATTTTTGGAGTTATGTCGGGCTGTAGATGCAAAGATCGAGACCTACTCACAATATTGAACGCCCCTGCCTTCATCGACCGCTGGCAACGATTACGCCAACAAAATGATAGACCACGTCAGCGATTTGGAACGGGCACAGAAAGCTGCTTCAATTCACATTTGGCGAAACGTAAGGGACCTCATCAATACCTGCAGACCGAATCGGGGAGAGATTTAGATGCGACGAGTCGGAATCGTCGGAGCCGGCGGGATTTCCAGAACACACGCCGACCGCTGGAACCAGATGCCAGGCGTTGAACTGGCCGGTTTTTACGACATTATCGAGGATGCCGCCCAGCGTGCAGTTCAACGGTCCGGCGGCAAGGCGTTCAGTAGCATGGACGAGTTGTTCGATGCCGTGGACTATGTGGACGTATGTACGCCGGGCACGGCGCACATCGGGCCGGTGGTGGCCGCGTTGGAGGCGGGTCTGCCCACCGTTTGCGAGAAGCCCCTGGCCAACAGCGTTGCGGACTGCGAGCGGATCGTAGAGGTAGCCGAACGAACGGGCACGCCCCTGTTTGTCGCGATGGTTGTGCGGTTCTTTCCCCAGTTCGCCAAGGCCAAGGAGGTGCTGGACAGCGGGGCCATTGGCGCGCCGGGCGTGATCCGAACTGTGCGCAGCGGCAGCTTCCCTGATTCCGGCGCCGGCTGGCGCAAGGGCCTGGCCATCACCAGCTACTACGCCGACTTTGCGCAGAGCGGCGGCGTGCTGCTCGATCTCTGCATTCACGACATCGACTACCAGCGCTGGTGCTTCGGCGAGATCGAGCGGGTGTTTGCGCGCGGCATGATGTTCGCGGGCAAGGAACCGAAGGACCACGCGCTGCTCACCGTTCGATTTGCAAATGGAGCCGTCGGCCATATCGAAGGCAGCTGGTCTTACCCTCGCGGGCGCTTCGCGACGCGCATCGAAATCGCTGGTTCGGGAGGGCTGATCGAGTGGGACTCGCGAACGAGGCCGCCGGTGGAAGTGGCTCTCGAGCAGGAGGACGGGAGCCTGGCTTCATCGGGAAGCTCACCTACGGCGCCCCAGCACGACCCCTACTACGCTGAGCTTGCTCACTTTGTACGATGCGTTGAGGCGAATGAACCTTTCCTTGTTTCACCCTATGACGGGCTGATGGCGGTGAAAATCTCACGGGCCGCAATCGAAAGCCTGGAGAAAGGGAAGGCAGTTACAATCAGGTAGGACAGTCCTGCGGCGATTGCATGCAGTGGGCCTGTTTTGTCTTGCGCGCCGCGTCCACTTCGCAAAACAGTTTGGTTACCGATCAATTGACACAGGGATAGAGTCTCGGCCAAAGTAAAGGGAACTTCATTAGATGTCAGACATTCGAATCGGCATGCTCAGCTTTGCCCACATGCACGCGGTCAGCTACCTCCATTTCCTGAGCCAGATGGAAGGCGTGGCCATTGCGGGGATCTACGACGACGACTACGATCGGGGCGGCCGGTTTGCCGCCCAGTGCAAGGCGCCCTATTTCAGACGGGTTGACGGCCTCCTGGATCAGGATTTGGACGGCGTGATCATCTGTTCAGAAAATGCGCTGCACGCGCCGCTGGTTCTGGAGTCTGCCGGTCGCGTTCAAGGCATCCTTTGCGAGAAGCCCATTGCCACGACGCTCGAAGACGGCCAGGCGATGATTGACCGCTGTCGGGAGACAAACACGAAACTGCAGATTGCCTTTCCGATGCGCTTCGCCCCGCCGGTGATTGAGTTGAAGCAGCAGCTCGACATGGGCGTACTGGGTGAAATCTACAGCGTCAAGACCACCAATCACGGCTCGATGCCGGGCCGCTGGTTTGTTGATCACAAACTGGCCGGCGGCGGAGCCGTGCTTGATCACACTGTGCACGTAATCGATCTGCTTCGCTGGTTCTGGGACACGGAAGTTGAGGAAGTCTACGCTGAGGTCGGCCACGAACTCCTGCATCCCGGCTTGGGAATCGACGATGTGGGACTGCTGAGCTTCCGACTCGCCAACGGCGTCTTCGGCACGCTGGACACGAGCTGGTCTCGGCCGGAGAGCTACCCCACATGGGGAGACGTGAAGCTGGATGTCCTCGGGGAAAATGGGTTGATCAGTGTCGACGCCTTTGAGCAGAATCTTCAGGTCAGTTCAGAGGAAGACGGCAAGACCTCCTGGGTGAACTGGGGCAGCAGCGGCGACGAGGGTCTGGTCGCCGACTTCGTGGACATGCTCCGCGCGGACCGGGAGCCTTCCGTTAGTGGCGAGGACGGACAGCGGGCTCTGGAAGTTGCACTGGCTGCCTACGATTCGTCACGGCGGGGGGAGCCGGTAGCCTTGCCGAACTAAAGCATAGAACCAATTGTGATGCTTCACCGAGAGAGAACTGTCGCTTCAGATATTGGGGCGTTGCCGGCTCAAAGAGCCCCGACCGTTCGAGCTTCCAGGTGGGCCTCCTCGCAAGAATTCCTCTTGCCCTCGCGACTTCCTTACCACCAGACGAGCATGACCTACCATGACCCAGAGTGCGAAGGCGCGGGCGCGCGCCATATTTCAGGACTGCCCACTTTTTTTCGATACTGAAACGACTGGTCTCAGCGAGAGCGCCGAGATTGTTGAAATTGGTGTTGTTGACGCGGAAGGCAGGACGGTTTTTGAAAGTTTGGTGCGGCCTCGACTGCGCATCCCGGCTGACGCCATCGCCGTACACGGGATCTCGAACGAGATGGTCAGCGATGCCCCTACGTGGGCAGAGATCTGGCCAGACGTCAGGCAGTTGGTCGGGGGTCGGCGCGTCGGCATTTTCAACGCAGATTTTGATCTGCGCATGATGAGGCAGTCGCACCGGCAGCATGGACTGCCTTGGGAGGAATTGGGAGGGAGCGCCTTCTGCGTGATGAAGATGTATGCCCGGTACTACGGGGAGCGCCTGGGTGTACGAAACGCAAAATGGCAAAGTCTTGAGAATGCCGGCCGGCAGTGCGGCATTGCGCTGCCGAACAGCCATCGAGCCGTCGGCGATGCCAGGTTGACCTGCGCAATCTTTCGATATATGGCTGGCCTCACCGATACTCCTTGAGTTTCAGAAAATTGCCGGGGCAGCTTGAAATGGATGAGAGATTGAAGGCCTTCCTGAACGGAAGGTCTCCTTCTGTTGAGGAACGGCAGGACTGGCTGGGAGGGGATATTGAACTCCGTCAGACGCGAGCCACATACGCGCTGGCAGAGGCTGACTTTCCTCCGGCAGACTTGGTAACTTCGGTCAGAGCTTTGCTGACGCGCGGCTCCCGGATAATGGTCGTTCGGGATCCGGACGGAGAGCATATTCTCCCCGGTGGGCGTGTGGATGAAGGCGAGGCGCCGCGGGAGGCGTTGGTGAGGGAACTGCTGGAGGAAACTGGCTGGAGCGTTCGAGGTGAACCGGTCCTGATGGGCATGTTTCACTTTCACATCCACTCACCAAGGCCGGCGGATTACTCCTACCCCTATCCGGACTTTCTTCATCTGCTATACAGGGCGGAGGCAGACAGTCATTTCCCGGAGGCTATGGAGGTCGGCGGCTACGAGTTGGGCGCCGAGTTTCGGCCGCGCATGGAGGTCCAGCGCCTGCCGCTTTCACTGGGGGAGGCCGCGCTTCTAAAATTTGTGACGGAGAATTAGAAAAAGGCCTCATGCAACGAGAACAGACGTGTTCGGGCCAAGAAAGCCGTAGAGCTCACCGTTGGAAATCGCGAGGTTGACTGATTCGACTGCTTTGACGGCGCCGAAACTGCGTGAGAGAGAGTTGGCTTGAATCGCGAATTCGTTGTTCATTTCCGTTACCGCTCCTCTCCGAGTTCGATCTCGACCTTCAGTTCCTGCAACGCGCCGCCGCGAATGAGCTGCAGATCTGTTGCTTGGCCGGTCAGGTCGCTTCGAAGCACGACCTCAAGGTCGTCAGGGCTGAGGATCGCATCACCGTCAAGTTTGACGAGGATGTCGCCGACCACCAGGCCCCCTTTTTCGGCAGGGCTTGCGGTCGCAACGGAGTTGAGGAGCACGCCGGTATCTTGTTCCAGTTCTTTGCGCATATTAGGTGGCAGTTGAACGGTCTGAACACCTACGCCCAGGTAGCCCCGGCGAACCGTGCCATGTTTCATTAAGGCTTCTACCGTTGGCTCAACGGTCGTGCGGGTCAGCGCGATGCCACCATCGCGACTCAGAGCGGAGGTCGCCATGCCGACGACACGTCCTCCGGCGTCGATGACGGGGCCGCCCGAAAAGCCGGGGTACATGACCAGGTCGGCGCGCACGTAGTGGCTGATTCTGCCTCCTCCATGGATTCGCCACTCCCCTCCCAGGGCGCTGAGTATGCCCAAAGAGGCCTGGACGCCTGATCCCGGCCGGCCAAGAGCGAATACCAGGGCGCCTACACGCAACTCTTCTTCTTGCGCCCATTCGCTGGCGGCAAGCGCTGCTCGTCCGACCCGTAATGCGGCAATATCAGTGCCGGGGTCCCGCCCGATCAGAGTCGCTTCCACCTGTTCGCCGCCGGGAAGACCGACTCGAATGTTCTCGGATCTGACCACGTGATTTGCGGTTACGATCACGCCGTCTGCGGACCAGACGATCCCACTTGCGGGAAGTCGGCGACGACCGTTCACCTGCACGACGCTCTGTCCTGCAGATTGGACGACAGAGGCCATTCCTTCAGTTAATGCTTTAAACTGTTGGGACATTTTTCTCTCCGTTCCAAACTTTCCATTTGGGGCTACACTTCGACAATCGTTTTTGTTGCTGCATCTTCAATGGTAGTGCAGGTCATTCATCATTACATCTGCAGAATTGGCAGGAGGAACCCGCCAATTCGGGTAGGTGGATTGGGGATCGCAGTGATTGCACACTGCAAGACACGCGGCACTGCTACGAAGGGAATTGCAGCTGTCAGAGGATGAGAAGCCCCAGCCTGGTCGCCTGGACGACGGCTTCCGTACGACTGCTGACTCCCAGCTTGGAGAGGACTGACTGTACGTGGAATTTGGCAGTGTTCTCGCTGATGCCCAGCCGTACACCTATGGCGCGATTCGTGAGGCCTTCGGCCAGCAAGGCCAACACTTCCCGTTCTCTTGGTGTGGGGGGATCAGGAATGGATTTCATTGAAGTGGGGGACGGCAAGTCTGCCGGCGTGTTCAGTGCCGGGTCGGTAACCGACAGGCCTTCGGAGGCAGCGTACAGAGCGGCACGCAGTTGACGTGCCTTGATATTCCGGGAGAGTATCCCGGCAACGCCCATCTGGCGGGCAGTGCTGGGGGCCTCGCCGTCGGGTAGTATGGCGATGACCGGCAGACCGTCCTCAACCAGGTCGGTAATCGTGTCATAGACGCCATCTGAGTCAGCAGCCGGAAAGTCCCATCCCATATCCCAGAGCAGGACATTCGCGCTCCTAACCGCGTACTGCGTCAGTTGAGTTGGAGACTCAACAAGCACTGTGGCTATGGCCGGTTCCAGATCAAGAATGGCTGCGAGGCCGTGCCGGCTGAGGGGGTCTTCGGCAAAGAGATAAACTGTTGGCAGGTCCTCGCTGTCCAATGGCATAGAGTGAATTTAACCACTCAAAGCCTCTCTTTTCTGTGGGATCGCTATCAATGTCCGCCAGGTTTTTCTTCATTGGCGGCGCCCCGGGGGCAGGCAACACTGTCTGTTCCGTAGTGTTGGCAGCTCCAATCAGAGAATCGCTTCGTTGGAAAGGAAGCCAGCGTGATTTGCAGCGAAGCGAGAGTCGGCGCCAGGCAACCCGAGGACAGATCGCGGAAGGCGGGTACGCCGTCTCCAAATTGGGTTGGCGGGGTAGGAGGCCCTTCAGGCGAGCCTGTGCAGCTCATCCAGAAGCCGGTCCGTTTGCTCTGGTCGGCCAACCGAAATGCGAATGCAGTTGTCGAGACCGGGCTTCTGATAATAGCGGACGAGTATGCCCCGCAGTTCGAGCGCGAGCTTCAGGGCGGCTGCGTCGCCGCTTCCCTCGACATTGAAGCCGTCTACGCGGCAGAGGATGAAGTTTGCGCTGGAGGGGTATGGCGTCAGGAAGGGCACGTCCTGAAGGGCGGGGAGGAGTCGCTCTCGCTCGGCGCGAATCTTTTCAACAGTTGACTGCATCTCGTCGATGTGTCGAAGGCTGGCGAGGCCTGCGATTGTGGCGGCAACATTGACGTTGTAGGGCTGCTTAAATTTCCAGATGACCGGCATCATCCATTCGGGAAAGATGCCGTAGCCCAGCCTGAGGCCCGCGATTCCGGCGGACTTGGAGAACGTGCGAATGATGACTAGATTGTCGTGCTCCAGGACCCACGGAGCGCGGCTGGTTTCGAAGGCGAATTCGACGTAGGCTTCGTCCAGGACCACAATCAGAGGGAGGTCCAGCAGGCGCCGCAGGTCATTGTCCGGCAGCCAGTTTCCGGTCGGGTTGTTTGGCGATGTGAGAAAAAGCAGCTTGGGGCGGGACGATTCCTCGTCCTGCGTTGCGGCGGTGACCAGATTATAGGTTGCTTCGACGTTGATGTGGTAGTCGTCGGTCCGCCAGACCTCCAGGACCTCCGCGCCGACCAATTTGGCGTCGAAACTGTACATGCCGAAGGTTGGGGGCGTGTTGATGATGGCGTCGCCGGGCCCGAGAAAGAGACGGCAGAGATAGTCGAGGATTTCGTCGGTGCCGTGGCTGGGAAGGATCTGCTCGACGGGCACTGACGGATGGGCGGCGCCAGGCTGGCTCTGCTCTTTCTGCAGATGGATTGCCAAGGCTTGTCGGAGCTCGGTCTGCTGCGGGTCCGGGTAGATGTGGTAGTAGGCGTACTCGGCCAGCGCCTCGGCGACGGCAGGGTGCGGGCCGTAGGGGTTCTCGTTTGCATCCAGCTTGATGATTTCGCCGGCGGGAACGCCAAGCCGTTTGCTCAGGACTTCGAATGGTTGAATCGGCGTGTACTCTTCCAGGCCTGCAAGGTGCGGTTTGAGCAAAGACTGAAATGTGCTTGTTTGCATACCAATGACTCGTTTTCTGTGGGGATTCAGGAATTCAACCTACGGCTTACTGCCGAGGCGTGCCCGCCAAGGCCTTCAGTGCGGGCCAGGGTCTCGGCGGCCGGGCCGATGGCGGAAAGGGCTTTCTCGTTAAGGCCAATAATGCTAATGAGCTTGACGAAATCAGTCACGTTAATTGGGCTGGCGAAGCGGGCTGTGCCTCCCGTGGGCATCACATGGCTTGGACCTGCCGTATAGTCACCCAGAACTTCGAAGCTGCGTTCACCCAGGAAGATGCCGCCGGCATTCTGCACCTTGTCGATCCAGCGCCATGGATCTTCGACGAGTAAGCAAAGGTGCTCCGGCGCGTACTCGTTGGCGAGCGTAAAGGCCTCGCCCAGGGAATCGGTCACAACGATTCCTGCGCTCCGGGCAAAGGTGGCGGCCGCGATCTGGCTGCGCTCCAGATGCTCCAATTGGGCGTGGACCGCGGCCTGGACTTCGGCAGCCAGTTTCCGGCTGGGCGTCAGAAGCACGGCGCTGGCAAGAACGTCATGCTCGGCCTGGGCAAGCAGGTCTGCGGCGGCCAGCTGCGGGTCTGCCGCGCCGTCTGCTACGATCACAGTTTCAGTTGGGCCGGGCAGGCCGTCGATGCCAACTAGGCCAAAGAGCTGCCGTTTCGCCAGGGTGACGAACAGGTTGCCCGGCCCGCTTATCTTGTCAACCGCGGGGAGCGTTTCCGTGCCGTATGCCATTGCGCCGATGGCCTGCGCGCCGCCGGCAACATAGACGGCATCAACACGGGCAACTGTCGCCGCCGCCAGGGTGACCTTGTCCGGTAGGCCAGTTTCCCGCTGGGGCGGTGTGACGACGACCAGTTCGCCTACGTTGGCCACTCGCGCCGGTATGGCGGTCATCAGCAGAGTACTGGGCAGCGGCGCGGTGCCGCCGGGAACGTAGATTCCGACGCGTTCAATGGGCCGTACCAGCTGGCCGACGGTCCCATCGTCGTCGTTATGGATCCAACTCTGATTGGGCTGACGGCGGTGGAACTTCTCGATTCTTTCAGCCGCCAGAACCAGGGCATCGTAAACCTCGGGGGCGATGTCTGCGGACTCTCGCAGGACAGTTTGGGGATCGACGCGCAGGTCATCCAGGTTAACGCCGTCCAGCTTTTGCGTCCATCTTCGAACCGCTTCGTCGCCGCCGGTACGAACGTCGGCAAGAATCCTTCGAACGGCCTCATCCGGTCCGATACGGGATCCAAAGATGCGTTCATTGAAGTCCAGAATCTCCTCCGGCAGATCGAATTCGTCCCAGGGCTGGCGACGCAGGATCGAGGCCCGGGCGGACTCTGAATCGAGGATAGGGAAGGTCTTATTCATGGCAACGATACGCGGTTTGAGTGCGATTTCGGGATTCGAAGTTCTGTTGGGCGAGGCCCGTTTGTCGTCATTGCCGCAGCCGTTCGGCATCCTCCATGCGGCCCAGAACGACCACGATGTCATCTTCCTTCAAGTTGAAACTGGCGCTGGGGCTGACGATCAGGTCATCGCCTCGATGCACCGCGATCACGGTCAGCCCATACCGTTGCCGCAAGCTGAGCTCAGACAGTGAGTGTCCCCAGGTGCTGGGCGGGGCGAGGAGTTCGACGATCCCAACATCGTTTCCCACTTCCAGATAGTCGATCAGGTGATCGATAGCCATTTTCCGTCCCAGCCGTCTACCCGCCTCATGCTCAGGCAGGATCACCTCATCTGCTCCGACCTTCAGTAGGATCTCTCTCTGCGTGATGGTCAAGGCTTTGGCGATCACGCGCTGGACGCCCAGTTGGCGTAGAAGAACGGTCGAAAGGAGATTGTTCTCAAAGTCGGTTCCAATACAGACAAGCCCCGTGTCGAATGACTCGACCCCCGCCTGACGCAATGCGTCAATGTTGGTGGCATCCAACTGCACAACGTGGGGAAGTTCGCCGCTGAGCGCTTGCACGCGGTCGTGGTTCGAATCGATGGCCAGAACCGTGCGGCCATGCTCGACCAACGTGGTTGCCACCGCGGTCCCGAATCGGCCCAGGCCTATCACGACGTATTCGGACTGACGTCCCCCTTTGCGGAAGGGCGAGTAGCGCGCCGGCTCTCCTCTGTCCATTTTGTCGGCGATTCCACCGGATGGGGAGGCTTCACTGGCAAGCGCGGCCGCCTGAACAGGCCCAGGAGCAAATGGGCGAGCCATGCGACGAATCAGTCGACGAAGCGACATGAATCCTTCCAAGCGAATACAGTAGCCACCGACCGCGTTGAGTATGGCTCTTTTTGAATGTCTTCGCTGCTTTCGGGGCGACTGTTCACCTTTCCCGTCCCGCAATCCTGTGCCAAGCCTTGCGTGATCGCCCGTCAGGTCGGCGGGCAATGATGACCGCATTATAGCATAGCCGTGTGGTCTTAACCTTTTCAAACGGGGCATCTCGTGATACCATTCGCCAGAATTGCATGTTGGAGGCACGGGTTGAAACTACCCTTAAATTGAAGGAAGAACGCAGTGATTTCTGACAGCAATCTGGATGCAACCAGCGTCGCGCTTTATCCGGGCTTTTTTTCGGAGAGGAAGCGATCCTTCCTCGAGTGCGGCGAGTTGAAGGCATCGTTATTTGCTTATGACAGCGGCGTCGCGGCGGTCCAAATCGAAAACGCTGCGAGCGAGCTTGTCATGTTGCCATTTCAGGGCCAGCAGATATGGTCGGCCACGTTCGGCGGCAGAGACGTGACGATGAAATCAATGTTTGATCAGCCGCGTCTAACAGACGACTATCTTCAGACGTACGGCGGCTTCCTCCTGCACTGCGGGTTCACCGCAATGGGCGTGCCAACGGAGGAGGATGACCATCCTCTGCACGGGGAGTTGCCGAACGCGACGTTCCAGAAGGCATGGCTTGTGTCAGGCGAGGACGAGGGCGGCCCCTATATGGGCTTGGGAGGGCAGTACCGCCATACAGTCGCATTTGCACACAATTACACTGCGACGCCAATGGTGAAGCTCTATGCCGGCGCAAAGGAAGCGCAGGTGTCTCTTTGTTGCCGCAACTGCAAGAATACGCCAATGGAGTATATGTACCTTGCCCATGCCAATTATCGGCCCGTGGACGGCGGCCGCATCGTGTACAGCGCCAAGGTTTCGCCAGAGACTGTACGAGTCCGACGCAGCATACCAGGTCATGTCAAACCTGGCACTGAATATCTGGACTTTCTGAACCGTCTGGGCGATAGTCCAGAGGAACATCATGTTTTGGACCCGAACCTCTCGTTCGACCCGGAACTGGTGTTTAGTATCGACTACGAGGCGGACGCTGAGGGTTGGGCCCACACTTTGCAGGTTCATCCTGATGGTCACGCAGACTATGTTCGCCACAGACCGGAGCAACTGCCGATCGGAGTCCGCTGGATTAGCCGCACACCGGACCAGGATGCGCTAGGCCTGGCGCTGCCATCTACCGCCGAACCGGAGGGCAGAGCGGCCGAAATGGCCAAAGGAAATGTCAGGGAGCTGGAGGGCGGCGGCGCCTGGCAGTGCGACTACATTTTAGGGACCCTTGACGCCAACGAAGTTGGACCGGTGGAGGAGAAGATCGCGAAAATTACTCAGGAGTCGTGAGTTGCGGATATTTCTGAAGACGTCTTTGCGGAAGATGGCAGAAGGCATATTGGGATTCGCTGAATGCTGGTAATCAAGGTCGGCGGAGGCAAGGAGCTGAATATCGATGCTATTGTTGGTGACGTCGTTGCGCTTCGGGACGCCGGTCAGGAGTTGATCCTGGTTCACGGCGGAGCGGAGACGACCAACGATGTGGCCGAAGCCTTGGGTCATCCTCCTCAGTTCGTTACAAGTGAGAGCGGCTTTGAAAGCAGACGCACCGACAGACGCACACTGGAAATCTTCGAGATGGTCTACTGCGGCCAGCTCAATAAGATGTGGGTGGAAAAACTGCAGCGGGCTGGCGTGGATGCAGTCGGGTTGAGCGGACTGGACGGGCGCATATTTGAAGGCAAACGCAAAGACAGGCTGCGTGTGCGCGTAAACGGTCGCCGGCTGGTGCTGCGAGATGACTGGACTGGCACAGTTGAGACCGTAAATTCAGATCTACTGCGCCTACTGTTGGGCGCGGGTTATCTGCCGGTCCTGACGCCTCCAGGGGCGTCGGACCGCGGCGAAGCGATAAACGTGGACGGCGACCGGGCCGCGGCGATGGTTGCCGCCGCGTTTGGCGCCGAGGCGCTCGTAATCCTCTCCGATGTGCCCGGGTTGCTGCGGGCGTATCCTGATGAGTCCAGCCTTATTCGCGAGATTCCGCGTGCGCAGGCCGACAGCTTCATGCAGTTCGCGGAAGGCCGCATGAAGAAGAAGGTGATGGGCGCCACGGAAGCGGTCGCAGCCGGCGTGCAGAAGGTCATCTTTGCCGACGGCCGCACTGTGAATCCGATTGAGCGGGCGTTAGAGGGGCAAGGCACTTTGATTTCTTGAGCGATTTCGTGGGCGGCGCTCACTTGAAAGATTGGAATGCCGGACAGTTAGAGCAATGGGTGTGGTGACGCGATTCGTTCAGGTGGGCAAAGGACTGATAGAAGTGACTTGATGCCTTGGGACGACGCGGCGGCCCTCAGAGGCACAAGAACGAGGGATTTGCGGGTACAAGATGGATACTGTTCAAAGTTCAATTGACGCGAATTCGGCTGTACGCAATACGCAGGCTTACGAATCTGGCGTTGTGCCTCGTCGCGGGGAAACGGTCATGGTGGCCGGCGAGGGCTGCTGGATGATCGATAGCGAAGGACAACGTTATCTCGACTTAACGTCCTCACAGGGCGTGGCCATGCTTGGTTACAACCATCCCGTCCTGACTGCGGCGATCCAGGAGCAGGCTGCCCTGACGCATGCATGCCCCAACTTTTTTCACAACGACACGCGTGCAGATTTTCTTAACAAACTAATTGCGGCAACGCCCCTTCACCTGACGCGGGCTTTCCTGGGCAATAGCGGCGCGGAAGCGATCGATGGGGCGATAAAGTTTGCCCGGCTGGCAACAGGGCGAACGGGCATCGTGGCTTTCCGGAACAGCTTCCACGGTCGAACCATTGGAGCGCTGTCCTTAACCTGGAATCCGAGATACCGCCGCAAATTTGAGCCGCTGCTGCCGGATGTGAGCCACGTCCCATTCAACAAGATCGATCTTCTTGATAAGGCCGTTGGCGATGGGACCGCCGCGGTCGTGCTGGAGGTAATTCAGGCAGAGGGCGGTGTTCATGTAGGCGAGGGGGATTTTTTGGAAGCTGTCCAGCAGATCTGCCGGGAGCGCGGCGCAAAGCTGGTCATCGACGAGGTCCAGACCGGCTTCGGCCGCACGGGCCGCTGGTTTGGATTCCAGCATTTCGACCTTGAGCCGGACATGATTGCCCTGGCAAAAGGTTTGGGCGGCGGTTTCCCCATGGGGGCGGTCGTCTACACGGACGAGATACAGGAAAGCGTTTTTTCGGGCGCGCATGGCAGCACCTTCGGGGGGAATCCCCTGGCTTGCGCAGCGGGCGTGGCTGCGCTGAGCGTGTACCAGGATGGACTGATCGAACAGGCAGAACGGGCTGGTGTCCGCTTGCGAGCGGAGTTGGAAACAGCGATTGGAGCGAGAAGAGTCGTACGTGAGATTCGCGGCAAGGGCCTACTCATTGGCATTGATCTGCGCACCAAAGCGGTCCCCTTCCTGAAAACCTTGATGGAGACGCACAAGGTGCTGGCGCTTCCGGCTGGCTCGACCGTGCTCAGGCTGCTTCCGCCGTTGACGATTAGTGATGAAGAGATTGACCTGGCCGTCGAGGCCGTTGCCGCATCATTGCCGGCCTAGCCTCGATCCCATGATTTACTAAGATTGGAAGGATATATACGATGAGAATTGCGTATTCAGGCGTTTTTGTCGACGATCAGGAGAAGGCATTGGCCTTTTACACAGACATCCTCGGCTTTGTGAAGAAGGTGGATGTGCCCGCGGGGGAATTCAGATGGCTAACCGTTGTGTCGCCGGACGACCAGGACGGAACGGAGCTGTTGTTGGAGCCGAATGACAATCCCGCTGCCGCGCAGTATCAGAAGGCGATATTCGAGCAGGGAATCCCCGCAACTTCGTTTGTCGTTGATGACATCCAGGTTGAGTATGAAAGGTTGAGAAACCTGGGGGTTGAGTTCAAAGTTGAACCGACCGACTATGGCGCGTACGCAATTGCTTCCTTTGACGATACGTGCGGAAATCTGATTCAGATCCAGAGTCATTGAGTCAGAGTCCCTTGCGATGTGGATTGGAATGGGAGCGAGCCCCCAGAAATGATGATGGCAAGAGGCGATACTGTTCGAAGAAGGGTTGCAGGGGACGACATATTGCCATTTTGGAAAACTTGGACGAATCCCTGGAACAAGGGAAGGGAACCTGGTTTCACCAAGCGAAGAGCGCTCGACACGAGGCGGTTCCGTGTCTGGCAAACAACAGATATTCGGGAGTTTGAGAATGAGCGATTTGAATCAGAACGGCGCACAGTTACAGAACGGCGCAGGCAAGGCGGACGGCAGTACTGAAGAGGCAAGCGCATTGCACGACGTCATCGTCATTGGCAGCGGGCCGGCAGGCTGGACCGCGGGCCTGTACGCGGCGCGGGCAAACCTTGAGCCGCTGCTGATCACAGGGGACGACTTTGGCGGCCAGGTCAGTATTACATACGAGGTCGAAAACTATCCGGGATTTCCCGAGGGATTGAGCGGGCCCGACCTGGTAGATAAGTTCAAGTCTCAAGCCGAGCGATTTGGCTGTACGGTTTCCTACGATCATGTCACAGAGCTCGTGGTAGACGAACATCCTTTTACGGTTCGCACCGCCCAGAGCAAGGAATATAGAACCAAGTCGATCATTCTCTGCACAGGGGCGAGACCCCGGTTCCTGGAAGTGCCTGGTGAACAGGAGTATACCGGCAAAGGCGTGAGTTACTGCGCCACTTGTGACGGCTTCTTTTTCCGGGGCAAGGAGTTGGTCGTAGTCGGTGGAGGGGACAGCGCGCTGGAAGAAGGGTTGTTCCTGACCAAGTTTGCCACCAAAGTAAGAATCATCCACCGGAGAGACGAGTTACGCGCCAGTAAAATCCTGCAGAGCCGTGCGTTTGATCATGACAAGATAGATTTCATCTGGAACACAGTGGTGACGTCGATCAAAGGGAACGAGAACGGCGTTGTATCCGGCGTTACGACCCGCGATACCCTGAACGGTGAACAGAGTGAGCTGGAAACTGACGGCGTTTTTGTTTATATCGGCCATATTCCCAATAACGATCTCTATCACGGGAAACTGGACCTGGATGAAGACGGTCACTTGATTGCCGACCCGATGACGCGGACGAATGTTCCGGGCGTGTTTGCCGCGGGTGAAATCGCGGACAAGGTCTTCAAACAGGTCGCGACCAGCGTGGGGCAAGGATGCGCGGCAGCCATGCAGGCCGAGAAGTTTCTGGCCTCCTTGGAAGCAGAGGGGCTGCCTGATTTGGCGGAGGATCCGCGGGCCTGGCCCACGCCCGGCGTCCCAAGAAAGACTGCCGACCTGGTGGCAGCCGACTAGAGTCGGTGCTCATGGCGGCCAGGACTCCTACAAAATAGAGGCGGCGCTTCGAAGGTTCAGGGTTTTCGCGGAGGCATCATGAGCAGCGAAAGAACGGACCCTTAGTGCCGCCTTCTCCTCGTCTGAAAGCTCAACATCAACCAACCGAAACATTGGCCCGCAGCGCTTCACTGCTTTCAATCGGCGCAGTTGCCAGCAGGGCGCTCGGTCTCGCCCGGGAGATGGTGATTGCCGGCTATTTCGGCGCGACCGGGGCTGTGAGCGCCTTCACGGTGGCCAGCACCGCGCCAAAAATGCTGTACGATTTCCTGATTGGCGGCATGTTGAGCGCTGCCCTGGTGCCGGTCCTCAGCGACTATGCCAGGCTTGAGCGCCGACAGACGGAAACGGGAACGACGGCTGATTCGCCTGCCAGACACACACAGGTTGGACCTAATCCAGAACTGGTGCGGCTTGTCGGGGCGCTGCTCAGTCTCTCTGTCGTTACGCTCGCGGCGCTGGCGCTGCTGATGGCCGTCTTTGCCCCCCAGGTTGCCAAGCTGCTGGCGGGGGGCTTTGAAGACTTTGATCCGGCATTGTTGCCCTTGACTTCAAGGTTGCTGCGCCTGATGGCGCCGGTTGTTTGGTTTGTGTCGATGGCGGGTGTATTGACTGCGGTCCTCTTCGCGCTCCAACGCTTTACGCTGCCGGCACTGGCCTCAGCGATCTACAACCTGGGAATCGTTGCGGCCGCCCCGCTGCTGGCCGGCCGCATCGGCATCGCCAGCCTGGCCATCGGCGTGCTTGCTGGAAGCCTGGCACAGTTCGGGCTGATGGCTTGGGACGTTCATCGCGCAGGCCTGTCGTTCAGATTCCGGTGGAGTCATCCCGCGCTGGCCCGCATCGTGAAGCTCTATCTTCCGATTGCGGCAGGGCTGATTGTGGCGCAGTTTCAGGTTGGGCTGGACCGGCGGCTGGCCAGCGGGACCGGCGTACAGAGCATTGCGTGGATGAGCAAGGCTACTACATTGCAGCAACTGCCGTTGGGGATGATCAGTGTCGCCATTTCGCTGGCCGCGCTGCCCAGGTTGAGCCAGCATTTTGCCGCAGGAGACGAAGACGCATATCGAGCGACTCTGGCGCGAGGGATGCGTATGGTGCTTGTTCTGATTGCGCCCCTTCTCATCGGATTAGGATTGCTCGCGGAGCCGACAGTCCGGCTGCTGTTCGAGCGGGGTCAGTTTACGGTTGAGGACAGCGCGATGGTCGTTTTGGCTCTGGAAGTTTATCTTGTCGGCGCTCTGTTCGCCGCGGTGGACTTTCCCCTGATTTATGCCTTCTACGCACGCAACAACACCTTGCTGCCGGCGGCGGTGGGGCTGTTCAGCGTTGTCGTGTACGGGGCGGCAGCGCTGGCGCTCATAGAGGGGCTGGGCTTTCTCGGCCTAGTGTGGGCCGATACGGCAAAACAGGCTGCTCATGCCTTCGCCATGCTGTTGCTCATTTATTGGAAGGTTGGGCGCGGGAATCCCGAGAGGAGCCCGGAGCCTGCCTACGACAGTTCAACGGTCCCGCCGCGCAGGGCGTTCGGGTTAACTGTTCAGACCGTTACCATGGTAATTGTTGCGGCTTCTGCCATGGGAATTGCAATTCTCTGGCTGCAAACGCTTTTTGAGTCAGGTGGACCGAGCTCGCTTGCCAATGACCTTACTCGCCTTATGGTCGGCGGGGGCGGCGGGATCGGCGTGTATTTTGGTGTCCTGCTCGCGGCCGGTCAACCCGAACTTCGACAGCTATTCAGGACTATGTTGCGGAAGGCCGGATTGGCCGGGTCGGAATAGGCGCTGACACGCGGCCATTTGTAACTCACACGCAGAGAACGGTTCGAATCAAAATTCGATTCCTTTACGAACTGCCCCATCGTGAACTAATATAGTTGCCGTGGATATCCTGCCTCGACCAATCGTCATCGCCTTCAACAGAATGGCCAGACGGCGGCGAACTCTTTTGATGGCCCTCATCGCGCTGCTGGCCGGGCAACTTTTCGGGAGCGGCTCCTCGCGGTCTCTTCCCACACGCGACCATGTTATCAAGGCGGCTGTGGCCCTGCCCGACTTCAACTTCGTCGGGTGGGAACTGAAAGCAGTTCGCCAACTGGTTTTTCCTGGACGGCTCACAGGGCTGGACCAGTTAGATTCAGTCGAAGGATCAGAGTTTGTGCGCGCTTACCTGGACCGGTATGGGCGAATCCGCCTGCTGGAGGAGGAGCTCAGTCGACTGGTCAGCAAGAGGGCGTCGGCGACCGGTGAAGAGCTCCGTTCAGCGGCCTTGGCTGACGCCTTCGAGCCTGGTTCCAGCGGGTCAAGTGAAGCTCCCGGCTCAGGCACGAGTGCCGGAACTGGAACTGCGATTGAGGAGGCCCGCTTTGAGCTGGCGGCCTTGCGCCGGCAGCAGACGGCCGATCGGCCCCTGGTCGAGGCTATTCTGCGGCGCCAGGTTCAAGAGGCGTTGCGCGATGCCGGACTGGGTTTTCGAGGGATCGTATGGCCTCCGGTCCACTTCGTATTTGTGGAACCCCCTCTCAAGCTGACAGTCAGCCCTCGGGATCGAATCTCTACGATACATTCTCGCGTGCTGCAGGCCGAATATGATCCGGTTATCCTTGGCGAAAGCGAGAACGCGATTGAGAAGCGCACAGATTTGCGCGCGCACATCACTCAGATTGGGGGCATGGCAGTCTTTCCGGCGATGGTTGTCGATAGCAGTTCTCTCGAGTGGGCGCTGAATACAATCGCACATGAGTGGGTGCATCATTATCTCTTCCATTTCCCGTTGGGTCTGCGCTATGCCAGAAACGATGAGGCAACGACACTCAACGAAACAGTGTCGGATATCGTTGGCAATGAGATCGGCGAACGGGTGGCGCGGCAGTACTACTCCAGGGAGGAGGCCGGCCCTGCAAAACCTGCTGAGGAGACGCTGGCAGACACTTGCGCGTGTAATATCGAAGAGCTCGTAACGCGGGAAAGGGAATTAGAACAGAAGCGTTGGGAGCGATATGGCCGCCCGCTCCCGTTTAACTTCCAGCAGGCGATGCGCGAAACTCGATTGCATGTGGATGCACTGCTGGAAGACGGGCTCGTAGAGACTGCCGAGGCCTACATGGAGGCGAGGCGGCGCTACTTTGTCGAGAAAGGTCATCCGCTGCGCGTTCTGAATCAGGCCTATTTTGCCTTCCATGGCAGCTACGCGACGGGCGCGGCTTCATCCAGCTCGATCGGTCCTCAGCTTCAGCAGCTGCGCGCAGAAAGCAGTGACCTGGCCCACTTCCTGCAGCAGGTGCGCTGGTTTACCAGTCTCGCAGACCTTGAAAGCGCGTTGGGCGCCCACTGAGAACGGCCTGGCCGGCCAAGTGGGTTCCAACAGGTTCGCGCGAAGGGCGAACTGAATGATTGCGCGTTTCACCGAGTCTCTTCTGGCTTCTCCCCCCAATATCGTCCATCGCAGGAGAACAATATGGCAACCTATCGTACAGGAATCATCGCGTGCGGCATCATCGCACGTGTGCATGCACGCGCTTGGCAAGGCGTGGCAGGCACGCCAACGACGATTGGCGCGATTGCGGACTCAAACGCGGACGCGCTGCGGGAGTTCGGCGAATTCTTCGGCGTGCCGGAGGAACATCGTTACGCGGACTACAGGCAGATGCTGGACAGTGAAAGGCTGGATTTTGTTGACGTGTGCTCCTGGCACCAGCTGCATGCAGAGATGGTGATCGCGGCTGCCGCACGCCAGCCCAAAGCGATCATCTGTCAGAAACCGATGGCGGTAGACCTGGGGGAGGCCGACGCGATGTTGACCGCCTGCCGGCGGAACGGCGTCAAGCTGATGATCGCATATCAGCGGCCCCACCATGCCACTTGGCTTCAGGCCCGAGAGTTGGTCCGGGAGGGGGCGATCGGCCGCGTCCTGCAGATACAGCTGGATTCAGGCGGCAATCTGCTCAACACCAATTCGCACAATATTCGCCTGGCGCTGTTTCTGATGGACGAGCCGTGTGTGGAGTGGGTGATGGGCGCTGTGGAGCGGACCACGGAGCAGTTGGAGCGCGGCCTGCCGGCCGAGGATGCCTGCCTTGGGCTTGCCGCCTGCGACAACGGCGCCACCATCCTGATCATGGGGAACTTGATTCTCGGGCTGGGCCAAGGATGCCGTGTCATAGGCACTGACGGAGTCATGGAACTCAGCACCTCCTACCATCCTGAGAGCGAGATCCCATCCGATGCGCCGATGCACATGCCGGAAGGTCTGTCCGCGCGCTACAACTACGAAATCGGGACAGTTCGCTATTTCAGCGGCAAGACCAGGGGATGGGAGGCACTGTCGGCGCCATGGCACGACTGTTGGTCGCGCCAGTGCGAGGAGGCGATTAGCTGGGTTGAAGGGCGGGTAGAGAACGCCATCAGCGGAGGAGAACGAGGGAGGGCGGTCCAGGAGGTAATGATGGCGTTGTATGAATCGGCGCGCAAAAGGCAGCGGATCTATCTCCCATTGAAGACGCGGGTCAATCCACTCAAATTGATGGTTGAAGAGGGTGAACTGCCGGTTGAGTGGCCTGGAAGATACGAACGCCGCGCAACACTTGTGCGCGGCGAAGGTATGTCATGGCACGAATCGTAGCTGGGACTGAAGAAACCTGCTACTCCTCCCGGAGCGTTCCGTCCGGGCGCACACGCTTGGGACGAATGATCGTTACACTATCGTCTTCAATGATCGGACGGTCGTAGATGTAGGGGGGCTCCAACACCGCCTGTTGGGCCGGAGTCAATTCGGCGACCCATTCCGGCATGGATGTCTCATAGACGCCGCCGGCAAAGTGCAGGTAGTTGGGAGAGAAGCGGTACAGGAGGGAGCGACGCTGCTGTTTTGCGCGCCAGGGCAGTGTTCCATGGATCGTCGCTTCGTTGAAGATCACCATGTCGCCGGCCTTGCAGGGCACATTGTAGACCAGTTCCCGGTTCTTTTCGTACCGGGCAATGTCCTCGGGCATGGGGAAGTTCGCCTTGTGGCTTCCAGGAATTACGCACAGCCCGCCATCGCCTTCGTTCACGTCGGCCAGCTGGAACTGACAGACGATCATGCCGCAACGCATCTGGCCGTTGGCATAGCTGTAATGTTGTGTGCCGTCGAACACTCTGCTTGTCGACCCATGTAGGCGCAGCCCCTCCGTTCCGGCCGTTGCAGCGAGCATAAATGGCGCGTGATCCATTTTCCAGCCGCGGCCGAACATTGTGTTCAGATAGGGGATCAGCTTTGGGTGGGCCAGCAGGTAGCGGAAAGGCTGGCACCAAGGCTGTTCCCAGGTCAGCATTCCGTTGAAGAAGTCGCGCGGGAGATCTCCTGCCATGTCCCCGTCGGGGGCTGAATTGGGGTCGGGAATTGCCTTGTCCCAGTTGGCGTCGAAGGCGTCGTTAAGTGATCGCACTTCTTCGGGGGACAGGAAGTTTTCCACTTTAAGGAAGCCCTGAAGATCGTATAGGAATTTCTCGCGTTCGTTCATTTGAGGTCCTCCGAACTGGGGCGTGCTATCGCTGCCCTCAGTTCCGAATTTTGTTGGGCCAATAGTCGAAAAGTATAAGTCAGTTGGAGCGTGGTGGCAAGGCCAGGGAAGAGCTCTTGGGTTGACAGTCAGGGTCTTGTAGGCTATATTGTCCCCGCTGCCGCTCCACCATGCAGCTGAATCCTGGTGGAGCCTATAGGCAACATTTTCCAACAGCTTTTGGACATTCGAATGTGAGTCGTTTCGGTAGACGCCCACCGCAGGTGGGCTTCGAGGGCACAACCAAAGCCAAAGGAGAAAAGTGATGAAGTCCAAGTTAATCTTTTTCGTACTCGTCGCGGCTCTTGCGATCTCAGCCTGCGCTGCGCCTGCCGCGCCTGCGGGCGAAGCGGCGTCTGAAGCAACGGAGATGCAGGAGGCTGAGGCAACGACAAGCGGGGAGATGTCCCGTGAAAACACGTTGATTATTGGGTTTGAGGGCGGCCCGCACGCCGCGCCTGAACAGAATGGTCTGAATCCGGGCGCGACCAATTCGCAGGGACACCACCAGGTCATGATCGAGTCCCTGTACTACCTGAACTACCAGACAGGTGAACTGATTCCCTGGCTGGCTTCGGGCCCTGCCGAGTGGAACGACGAGTTCACAGAGGTAACGATCCCGCTGCGCGAGGGAATTACCTGGAGCGACGGCGAAGCGTTTACCGCCGATGACATCGTCTTTACGATCAACATGCTCAAGGAAAACCCCACGCTGATATTCGCCAGTCGGGTTGTTGACGTATCCGACGTTGTGGCAGTCGATGACCAGACTGTCAGGATTTCGCTCCTGAACCCTGACCCGCGGTTCATCGTCAACGCTTTTGGTGTCCGCATTTGGGGCGCCGTCCGGATCGTGCCGGAACACATTTGGGCCGACCAAGACCCCAACACGTTTGGCAACTTTGATCTGGACCAAGGTTGGCCTGTCTGGACGGGGCCGTACAAGCTTGTCAAGGCTACCTCGACCGAGTTTGTATTTGACCGACGCGATGACTGGTGGGGCGCGGAGACCGGGTTCCAGGAACTGCCCAAGCCTGAGCGAATCATCTTTGTCGAAGCCGGGCCGGACGAGCGCAAGGCAGCCGCGCTGGTGGCCAATGAAGTCGATGGCCAGCCAAGCCTCAGAATAGACACGTTCATCGATGTCCGCAGCAGGAATCCCAATGCCATTGGATGGACCGAGAACGAGCCCCATGCCTGGATCGATCCCTGCCCCGGAATGTTGGGCTTCAATACTCGAGTCGAACCTTGGGATGACCCGGATATGCGCTGGGCGATCGCGTATGCCATTCCCAACCAACGGATTGGTGACTCCCTGACAGGCGGTTTCGGTCAGGTTTCGCCATACAACTTCCCGGACTATCCGGCTGTTCAGTCGTGGCTGACAGAGAATCAGGACCTGCTTGATCAGTATAATTCGACCGTTCACGATCCGGAGCGAGCCAAGGAGATTTTCGAAAGCAAGGGCTATGTGATGGGGTCCAATGGCGTCTATGAAAAGGATGGCGAACCGCTACAGGTCGACATCCTGTTCAAGACGGAAGAACCGATCCTGCCGCAAGTTCTGGTTGCTGCCTTCCAGGAGGTTGGCATCGACGCGGCGCCGCGTGCGCTGGCAGGCGCCACCTATCACGACGCACGGATGACGGCCGACTTCCAAATTGAGACGCATCATGTGGCCTGCGGCAGTGTGGTAGAGCCCTTTGACGAGTTGAACCTGTTACACAGCCGATGGGTGAAGCCTATGGGCGAACGCCATTCCCTGAATCACTGGGGCTGGGCAAATGCCGAGTATGACCAGATCGTCGACGAAATGCAGGTCGTGGCGCCGGGTTCCGAAAGACAGCATGAGTTGTTCCGCCGGGCTCTTGAAATCCGCCTGCAGGAACTGCCGATCATTTCTCTGACGCAACAGAGAAGGGTGGTGCCCTACACGACCACCTATTGGACCAACTGGCCCACCGAAGCGAACGACTACCACCATCCGCCCAACTGGTGGCAGAACTTCCTTATGCTTGTGATGGAGATCGAACAGGCCGGCTAGATTGCGGCCGACGATTGACGCTTTCATGTTGGAGAGGGCCTGGGCCCTCTCCAACATCTTGTCCCTTCGAAGCAAAATAGATTCCTCAAGCGGGAACGTCTTGGCGGCAGATTACCCGCCTCCCGCAAATGGCGAGCGCACATGAGCCTGACTTATATTCTGAGGCGCCTCGGCATCTTCTTCCTGATTCTCTGGGTCGCTTCGACGCTTAACTTCGTAATTCCCCGGCTGGCGCCTGGAGATCCCATTGCGGCGTTGATTGGGGATATGGAAGAGCAGGGCGCAACTGTAGAAAACAGCGCGGAACTGATCAATATGTTTCGCGAGCGATTTGGCCTGGATGACCCGCTTCCCATTCAGTATTTTAAATATCTGGCCGCGCTTGCCCGATTTGATCTTGGTTACTCCATTCGCTTCTTTCCCGCTACGGTTTCGCAGATTGTTGCCGCGGCGTTGCCCTATACAATTGGCCTGTTGACGGCAACTTCGCTGATCACTTTTGTGCTTGGAATCCTGGCCGGGGCCTTGCTGGTCTGGCATACCACACCCCAATTCGGCAGGGCAGTGATCACCTTCTTCATGATGCTTGCCCCCATTCCGTACTATCTTCTGGCCATCATTTTTGTTTCCGTCCTGGCCTTTTCATTGGGCTGGTTTCCATACAGCGGCGTCGTCTCAGTGGGGCGCTTACCAGAAGAAGGATTTGACTTTGGATACATCGTGGACCTGGTCTACCACTCTCTCTTGCCCGCTTTCTCGATCATAATTGCCGGCGTTGGAGGATGGGTTTTGGGGATGCGGGGGATGATGGTCACGGTGTTGGGCGAGGATTATCTGACACTGGCTGAAGCAAAGGGGCTGAAGGACAGGCGCATTTTCCTGCGCTACGCCATGCGCAATGCCATTTTGCCTCAGTTCACGGCACTGGCCATCACCTTGGGATATGTTGTATCGGGCGCCACAATAGTCGAGCTTATCTTCTCCTATCCGGGGATGGGCTTACGATTATTTGAAGCTATCAATAGCAACGACTTCCCTGTCATTCAGGGCATCACTTTCTTTCTGGTCGTGTCCATTGCCGTAGCCATCTTGATCATCGATTTGATTTACCCCTGGCTCGACCCGCGTATCACTTATTCAAGAAAGTAATCTTCCGGGACAACCAGTTATGACCACCGCATTCTTGCCGGAGACAGGACCGGAAACTGCACCCACAGAAGAGCCGGCCATTGGAACGCGCGGCTTGAGAGCCAGCGTGCGCTATTGGCTGGGAAACTGGAAGCTATCACTGGGTCTGGCAATGATTATTGGCCTTACCGGTTTCAGCATTTTGGGCTCTTACATGGTCGATTTTGACCTGACCAAAGTCGCTGCGGGCGACTTCAATGCCCGGCCTTCGGAGAAATACCTGTTGGGCACAGACAACGTTGGGCGAGATGTATGGGCTTTAATCATACATGGCATACATCCTTCACTAAAGGTTGGTTTGATTGCCGGTGTGCTGGGAACAGCGGTCGGTGTCGTGCTTGGCGTTGTGGGAGGCTACTACGGAGGAAACACTGACGCCGTCATCAGCACGATGGCCGATATTTTTCTGACAATTCCCTCCCTCCTGATTTTGGTCGTGTTGGCCTCATACATTCGCACGACAACGCTGGAATTCACGGCGCTGGTGATTGCCATTTTTGCCTGGGCAGGTCCGACCCGCCTGATTCGTTCCCAAACACTAAGCCTGAGAGAGAGGGCGTTTGTGCCGCTGGCCAAGCTGTCAGGGCAGAGCGATTTTGAAATCGCGATCAAGCAGATTATGCCCAACCTGCTTCCATACATTATGGCAGGTTTTGTCGGCGCGGTTTCTGGCGCGATTCTGGCACTGGTTGGCATCCAGATCCTGGGGTTAGGCCCTTTGTTTACGCCCAATCTTGGAATGATCTTGCAGGCTGCCTACGAAGGCGCAGCGATCTTTCGGGGTATGTGGTGGTGGTGGGTGCCCCCGACGGTCGCCCTTATGATCATATTCATCAGCCTATTTCTCATCAGCCTTGCACTCGACGAATTGGCCAACCCGCGTTTGCGTGAGCGGGCCAAATGAGCGTGCCATGACAGTTGCCATTGATAGCGCTCCGCTGCTGCAAATCGAAAACCTGCGCGTCTACTATTGGACGCAGGCGGGCCCGGTCAAGGCGGTCGACGACATCAGTTTCACCATCAACCCAAAGGAGAGATTCGGCTTTATCGGTGAGAGCGGTTGTGGCAAGACAACGACCATCATGGCCATCCTGCGACTAATCAAACGGCCAGGTCGGATCGAGGGGGGGAGAATCCTGCTTAAGGGAAGCGATATTCTGTCCCTTAACGATGAGGAGATGCGACAGTCGCGGTGGAGCAGGATATCTCTGATTCCCCAGGGCGCGATGAACTCTCTAAATCCGGTAATGCGCGTGCAGGATCAGATTGCCGACGCAATTGTCACGCACAGGGGCGCAGTGCCGATTCGGGAACTGCGGGAGAGAATTGGCGATCTGCTAGAGACAGTGCAATTGTCGGCGGATGTGGCTGACATGTATCCCCATGAACTGAGCGGAGGAATGAAGCAACGGGTCTGCATTGCCATGGCCACCGCATTGGAGCCTGAACTGATTATTGCGGATGAACCGACAAGCGCGTTGGACGTTGTTGTTCAAAAGGCTGTGATGGAGACATTAATAGGCGTGCAAGAACGTTTGAACGCCTCGATGATCTTGATTGGGCACGATATGGGAATGACCGCACAGGTCGCCGACCGGGTGGGCGTGATGTATGCGGGCAAGCTGGTGGAAGTGGCTGGTACAAGAGAGTTGTTTCGCCAGCCGCAGCATCCCTATTCGCAGGCGCTCATTTCATCGCTGCCCTCAATACGGGAGAAAAAGCGCGGCGGGGGGATTCCGGGGCTGCCGCCCTTCCTGCTCAATCCGCCGCAGAATTGTCTTTTTCATCCTCGGTGTCCGCATGCCATTGCCTTCTGCCGGGAAACGCCGCCTCCAATGCATCGACTCCGCCCAGGCCATATGACCGCGTGCCACAAGCTGAGCGCCCCTGAGCAGTTCGACTCGGCAGGGGGTTCAGATAGCGGCGCGGGCGCCGCGATGGCTGGGGCGGGGACTGAAGCCTCATCGGGGCATCAGACGAGGTGACGTTCATGGCTCCCCCATTGCTTGAGATTCGCGATCTGACAAAAAGATATGGAGGGGGACTGTTTCGACAGCCTTCACCGCCGGCCCTGGAGGACTTTTCGCTCAGATTTGCGGAGGATGAAGCGAAAATCACGACGATCGCAGGCGAAAGCGGCAGCGGCAAGACTACGCTGGCGAACCTCGCGTTGGACTTCATCCACCCTACATCGGGTCAGATCCTATACAGGGGCCAGGACATTGCTGAAATGTCACGTCGGGAGCGATTCGTTTTCCGGCGGGAGGTTCAGGCGATCTTTCAAGATCCCTTTGGAACGTACAACCCGTTTTACAAGGTGGATGCCGTCTTCAACACTGTGATCCAGAAGTTCAAACTTACCAACGAACGATCGGAAAGACGAAGGATCACTGAAGAAGCGATGGAGGTGGTAGGACTACGCCCCAACGAAATACTGGGAAAGTACCCGCATGAACTCAGCGGGGGGCAGCGTCAGAGAATCATGGTCGCGCGCGCCTTTCTGTTGAAGCCGCGCATCATCGTGGCCGATGAACCGGTTTCTATGATTGATGCCTCGCTGCAAATGCGCATCCTAGAGATTTTCCGAAATTTGAAAGAAGAGTACGGCATATCCTTTCTGTACATCACCCACGACCTATCGACCGCCTATCAGATCAGTGATGACATTTACATACTTTACGGCGGATCCGTAATGGAGTATGGTGACATTGAGGGCGTCATTCAGGATCCTCACCACCCATACACACAACTTCTGGTCGGATCGATCACCTTGCCGGATCCTGATGTTCGATGGGAAGGGCGCAGCGCTTCCGCCTCTTCTGAAGAGACTGCCGCGATCAATCTAAACGGCTGCAAATTCTATCACCGCTGCCCCCACGCCATGGAACGATGCGCATCGGGCACGCCGCAGAATTACAGGATAACACCTAAACAGACTGCCTCTTGCTTTCTCTTCGAATAGAATCCTCTCCAGTTTGAGACTTCCCATCCTTCCGGACTAAGCTCGCAACACTGCAACAGGCCCCAAGTCAGGGTTTGAGGGAAAAAGTTGCCTTCAGCATGATCGCGACTTCCACTTCTGAGGGTGAGTTTTCCAGAGAACTGGCGCTGCCCATCAAGTAGTAGCCGCCTGTCGCTGTCTGCCCTGCGTGGGCGATGCAGCCGCCCGCCGGCCGGATCGCGCCGACTGGGGAAACATCCTCTGACACAGAGATCACGCGTCCCAGCGACATATCCAGAAGACTAGCCATCGTCGACGCACGCTGACGCGCGTCGTCGAGCGCGGCGCGCATTGCCTCCAGCTCGAGGGCGGGGCAGTCCTCGACGCGGAAGATCATGTTCGCGCCTTGTATTGTTGGGCCGCGCCTCCCCTCCATCTCGTCCACGAGCTCCTGCATCAGAGAGAGCAGCCGGTCCAATTCGTCAAAGGAAAAGGCTACTTCACCCGCAAAACTTGAAGGGCCGTAGGCATAGTTTCGACTCAGATAATTTATTTCAATGGAATTAACATCGATGCCTTGTTCAGCCAAAAAGTCACCTACTTCGTCAAGGTCCGCCGGCTCGACAAAGGACAACTCCGGGCCTCCGGGTCCATAGGTGGGTTGCTCACCAATATACAGATTCACACTCACGCTGTCAGGAGCAGCCGACGCTGTTCCATAGCCCAATACGGTGATACTCATGGGAGGGTCGGACGAATCGCCTTGGTGAGTCGGAGCGCCCAGAGTGGTCGAAGGAACAAAAAAGAGGAGCGCAAACAACAGGAGGGAGGGGAGGAACCTTTTCATCCGACATTCCTTTCTGAATTCTTTCAACGTTGAACGAAGAGTGCAGTCTTTACACTGGTACGAAAGGATAGTATCGCGACTGAGGAGTCGAAATGATTCTGGTCAGCGACATTGCATGATCAGGCATGTGTGGATCTTCCCTTCCTGCAAGGGGTTTCATCGGGGAGGGAAGTGGCTAAACGTACTCTTTAGTTCCTTTGCCTTGCCCGTGTAACGCCAGACTTTCGAGGGGAAAACAGTTTCCAGAGGGAGAGCGGTGGCCTGGGGTCGCAGACTTACTGGCAAAAAGAGATGTAACAGTGTGAATTTAACCTATTCGCGTGAAACTGGCAAGTGTCTTTTCGGCGTGAGAAGTGGGTGGAATCTTCTCCGCAGTGTGTCGTTGTCGGCTCTGGTTGGGCCACCAATGATCTTGTTATTCAAGCATTGGTTGCCTTTGACGCCATGCCTTCCCAGAGATGTGGGAAGTGACTCTTTGGGGTGCATTCCAGGTCGGGGGCAGAAGTGGTCATATGGGTATATCGTGCCGGGGCCGGTTGCAATTGTCCTGCGTCCCTTAATTGGGAGGCACTGGGCAGGCACGAGGCCTGCCCCCACGGTAGTGGCGCGAGGGTTGGAACACAGGTGGCTGTCTCAACAGTTCCAGTTGTCCGCGATGATCGGGCTCACGATGGGGGGCGTTGCGGGGGGAATCCCCCCGCACAAGGGAGGGCCGAAGGCCCGATCGCCCAACTACAGTGGTCAGAGGGGACGGCGTTTGGCCTGATCAGGGATGCGAATCGGCTTGAGCCTGGTCGTTACCGGACATGCACATAAGTTCACCCCTTCTTTTGGATGCACCCTTTCTTTTTCATCGCTTGACACAGGATTGGCACGCTACTATGATCAGGAGGACTCTCCCCAGAAGTACGCTATCGTGCAGCCCGTATTCTTCGCAACGGACTACTTAAGGCGTTTCCTGCAGGCAATCGAATCACTGTCGCCTTTGTTTAGTAACCAAGGAGAATGGAGCCATGACAGAATCAAAGCTGACCCGACGTCAGTTCCTGCGATTATCGGCCGCGGGAGCTGCCGGAACTGCGGTGCTTGCGTGCGTGCCCGCAGGGGCGCCGAGCGCAGCGGACTCGATGGCCGAAGAAGGTTCCCCTGACGAAGCCCCAACGGAGGTACAGTTCGTCAATATCTGGACTGCAAACGATACACCCTTCATCATTGAGTTGTTGGATGAATGGGACGAGACACATCCTGAGTATGAACTGACGTTGATTCAGACAACGAATAGTGAGTCGACCCAGAAACTGCAAACGCTGGTATCGGCGGGGACGCCGCCGGACTGCGGCTTCTGGGCCCCGAATGCGTTCATCGCCCTGGCGCCGGCCGGTGCTTTTCTAGCTCTGGACAGTTACATTGAGCGGGACGCTGCAACTGTTCAAATTGAAGACTTCCCAGACCTGTCTATAAATGGGGCGTCGGTCGACGGCGTCATTTACGGGATTCCCTGGTCGATAAACATTCAGGCTTTTGTTTCAGTGCCCGTTCTTTACGACGAGGCAGGCGTCCCGCATCCGGACTGGAATACGTGGACTTGGCAGGACTTTGGCGCGACGGCGCCTCTGATTGCGACGGGGGAATTCGCTGACAAGAAGGTAGCCCTGGCCAATCAGCAACGATATTTCGTGTTCATGTGGGCGTGGGGCGGCGACGTTCTGGACGAAGACAACGACCAGCAGCCAATCCTCGACTCGGACACCAACCTAGAAGCGCTTACGTTCTTGAAGAGCCTCTATGAGGCTGATGTCGTGTTGACTGGCGAATACGGCGAGGCTTTTGGCGGGCTGCGCCCAATGCTGGCATCTGGCCGAATTGCACACGCGATCCACGGCATCGGAACCTGGAACTTCATGATGCGCGAATCGGTCGTGGATTGGGATTTCTGGCACGTGCCGGCTGGTCCTGCGGGTCGCGCGGCGGAAGTGATTCCTGTTTCGTTCCAGGTAGTGAACGGAAGCGAAAACCCTGATGGGGGTTGGGACCTGGTAAGCTGGATAACCGATCCTTCCTATGCTGGGCGGATCTTTGCAGAAAACTTACAGTCGCCGGCCCGCTACAGCCTGCGCGAGAACTTCGTGGAAGCGGCCCTGGTGCTTGCTCCTCATGCGACCATTCTTCCCACCCTGATCGACTACGGTCATGTCCGCCCGGATCTACGGTTACCATTTGGCGGAGAAATTGGCAGGGCAGTCAGTTCGGAGTTGTTCCAGCCGGCTGTGGAGAACAGCGACCGGACAATTGAAGAAGGGATTGAGATCGCCCAACAGAAGCTTGAAGAGATATTCGCCGAGAGGAGTTAAGCGGTCACTTACTCCAAGCGAGGCGTTGGCCATGACGTTGGGTTGGGTTGAACGGAACCAAGAGTCTTGAACATTGTCCTTTTCATGGTGGACCAGCTCTCCGCCAAGTGGCTGGAGGGCGGATCCGCTATGGCCTGCCCGACGCCCAATCTGGATCGGCTGCGTCGGGCAGGCACTACATTCATAAACGCGTACGCCAGCAATCCTGTCTGTTGCGCTGCCCGCGCTACGCTAGCGACCGGGCTGACGAGCCGCGGGCATGGCGTTCTGCAAAACGGCTACCGACTGAACCCGGAACTCCCAACCGTGATGAGGACACTGCAGGGGGCAGGCTGGCAGACTGGGGCGTTCGGCAAGCTACATTTTGAGCCACATTACGGAGGATTTTATTCCGACTTCCACCAATACGGGTTTGACGTCGTCCACAATACGGAGGACCCGCGTGGGGGTGAGTGGCTGGACTGGGTCGAGCGAGAGCATCCGGAACATTACGAGTCTGCGCTGGCGACTGTGTGGCCTTCCTCAATCCCTGCTTTTTCCGCTTACGGCGCGCAGAAGACCGATCTTGCGAAACGCATCAGGGAGATTCGGGAAACCTTTGTGTGGGGTACTGCCGACTACCCGAACGGTACAGCACAGTACTACGTACTGCCCTTCCCGGAAGAGCTGTCCCAGACTGCGTGGATCAGCGGGCACGCACTCAGATTTATAGCGGGGGCTGACCGGAATCGCTCATTCTATGCTCATTTAAGCTACGTTCAACCCCACGGGCCATCCTGTCCACCGGCTGAGTATATGGAGCGCATAGTCCCCTCCCTTATCCCGGAACCCGTTGCTCCCGAATGGACAGACGATCCGCTGGCGCCTCAGTGCTTCTTGAATGACGGATTTCGGGGCGACATTGCAGCCTGGCGCGACCGTCGCCATTTTTACCTGGCAGATGTTGCTCACTTAGACCATCAACTTGGACTGGTGCTCGACGCCCTGGAAGAGGCGGGTCTGTGGGAGGAGACAGTTCTCTTCTTTCTTTCCGACCATGGAGATCTCCTCTATGATCACGGCTTCTTTGGCAAGGCTGAACGACACTATGACGCTTGCGTTAGGATTCCCTTGATTGTTGCAGGGGGCGGAGTCCGGCAGGGACAAACGTGTGATGCCCTAGTCCAGCACGAGGACATCGTACCAACAGTCTTGGAGGTGGCGGGATTGCCACACCCGCAGCTGCCCGATCAGGGGCCTCATAAGTCGAAGGCAGCCGTTCCGGGCTTACCTGGCAAATCGCTGCTTCCCTGGTGTCGGGGTGTACGGGTCCCCAATTGGCGCGACGCTGTCTATATCGAGAGCTATAACAACACGGATAGCCGGACGCCGTTAAACTGGGCGCGTACCATCCGTACAGATGACTGGCGTTACACGTTCTACCCGGGCGGCGCTGGTGAGCAGCTGTTTTATCATGCCGACGATGTTGACGAGACACGAAACCTTGCCGGAGAGCGCGGCCATGCAGAAACGCGCCGAGCGCTGCGTGACCGCCTCCTGGAAGAGGTCGTCCTACAAGACTTTCCACACCCGCCTAGAGACTTCATTGCTATGGGTATCCACTGAAGGGAATTGTACATTCCGAGGAAGGACTGCCCACAAGTGTGGTAGAAGATTTGATCTGCCTAGGGGCTGTGGACTTGGTCCCAGTTCCAATTCTCAGTTGGCGTTCTGAACCACAGTGATTGACAGGATTTATAGTAGGATTGCAGTACCATGATGGCTTTCATCAAGACCAACCGGCAGCGGGAAGCCCTCTACGGTTGGCTGTTTGCGTTGCCTGCCATTATTGGCATGGTGGCGTTTGATGTGGGGCCGATGGTGGCTTCAGTTCTGATCGCCTTCACCGAGTGGAATGGCGTTACGCCGCCGCAGTGGATCGGTCTGGCCAACTACGAAGAAATCCTGTTCCGGGACGATCTGTTTTGGCTCTCACTGCGGATTACAACAGTCTTTGCCTTCATATCGATTCCTCTCAATCTAGTAACCGGATTTCTGCTGGCGCTGCTGTTGAACCAGAAGATTCGCGGGCAGGCTTTGATGCGTACTCTCTATTACCTGCCTTCGATCGTGCCGCTGGTTGCCGTCGCTGCGCTGTGGCGGTGGATCTTCCTCAGACGATTCGGTCTGCTGGACATCGGGTTGGCAATGATGGGCATCGAGGCTCCCGACTGGCTAGGCGACCCAAACTGGGTTTTGCCCGCCTTCATCGTGATGGGTCTTTGGGGCGTCGGCGGTGGTATGCTGATCAATCTTGCAGGACTGCAGGCGATTCCTTCGGATCTGTACGATGCCGCCTCGATCGACGGAGCTAACGCCCTTCAGCGCTTGCTCAATGTGACGGTTCCGATGATGACGCCCTTGATATTGTTCAACCTGGTGATGGGCATCATTGGGGGTCTGCAGGTATTTGTAGTCGCATTCGTGATGACAGGAGGAGGCCCCAATAACGCCTCCCTGTTCTACATGTTGCATCTTTACCACACTGCGTTTGAGTATTTTCGTCTTGGGTACGGTTCTTCCCTGGCACTGATTCTATTCTTATACATTGTGGTTTTGTCGGCAATGGTGTTCCGTTCGTCTTCGGCATGGGTCTATTACGAAGGAAGCCGCTGACTCAGTTGGGTGTTCGAGGTTTCAGGTATGGCGCAAGCGCTTCCGTACCACGTTAAGAGACCTGTGACTGCCGTTTGGGGCGTTCTCAGCAACCCATACAGGTTAAGAAACCTTTTGGGAAGAATCGTCCTCTATGCGGTTCTGGTCGCAGGGGCGATACTGGTCACGATTCCATTCATCTGGTTGATTTCCAGTTCGCTCAAGCCGCAAGCTCAGCTTGTTGCCTTCCCACCTATCTGGATCCCGAAGCCAATCCTATGGGAAAACTACCCCAAAGCACTGACGGCCTTACCCTTCGGGCGGTTCATCCTCAATACCGTGATCATCGCAACAGGGGCAACGCTAGGCAGCCTGGTCAGCAGCAGCCTAGGTGCATTTGCGTTCGCACGGCTGCGCTGGCGCTTCCGGGATGTTGTCTTTTTTGCGCTCTTGCTAACAATCATGCTCCCTGGGCAGATAACGATGATTCCCCGATTCGTTCTCTTTTCCAAGATGGGATGGGTAAACACATATCTTCCGCTCATCGTGCCCGCCTGGTTTGCCAGCCCCTTCTATGTCTTCCTTATGCGGCAGTTTTTCATGGGGTTACCGTCCGAGCTCGATGACGCGGCCCGCATTGACGGCGCCAGCGTCTTTGGCATTTACTGGCGGATCATGCTGCCGCTGAGCAAGCCGGTGCTGGCAACGGTTGCGCTGTTCTCGGTACAGCATCACTGGAACGCGTTTATAGGGCCGCTGATCTATCTGCATGATCTGGACAAGTTCACGGCGGCGATTGGGTTGCGTTATTTCGTCACTGATACGCAGGTTCACTACAGTCTGCAAATGGCGGCGTCAGCTGCATTTACGATCCCGATCATCGTGCTGTTCTTTGTAGGCCAGAGATACTTCATCCAAGGCATCGTGTTTTCCGGGGTGAAGGGTTAATCGATCGAAGAGATGGCCAGGCGAAGACGCTCTTGCCGTTTCCAATCTTCTGTGGAGAGACAGTATGGATTCATCAATTGCCAGTCCGATTCCGATGACGGAGGAGCAGAAGTTTTTCTTTGACTTACGCGGCTGGATCCTGTTACCGGGCGTGCTTTCGGAAGAGGAAATCAGTACGATGAAAGCGGAGGCCTACGGTGTTGAAACGGCCCAGAATTCTCAGTCCACGAATCCCAGACAGTCGTTTCAGGGAACGCTCCAGACGCTGCTTGACCACCCGGCCATCGTGGGCGTACTAAGTGAGATACTGTCAGAGGATCCATTTCTGTCGGACGAGTACTATGCCTTCCGCTGCGAGAATTCGTTTATAACAGTCCGGCCGCCTGGGTGGAGCAAGCAAGAGCGCAGGGACGGCGGGTTGCCGCATGTGGTGCGCCCGCCGCAGCAGGCCAATGCGATGCGCTATCAGGCGGCCGGCGGGAAGATCTTTGCCGGTCTTACTCGTGTGGTATGGGAGCTAGAGAAAGTGAAGGCCGGGCAGGGGGGCACTTCGTTTCTCAGCGGGTCGCACAAGTCCCATTTCAGCTATGGCGGGCCTGACCGTTACCGTCCCAACATCAGCGACTCTTCCTGGGAACATAGTATTCGGGAGATGATGGAGGACTACAGCTGTCCAGCCGGCTCGGCTGTCATCTTCACCGAAAGTCTTCTCCACGCTGCCAACGACTGGACCAACCCCGACAATCCTCGCTGTGCGGTTTTCAATTGCTACAATTCGTTGTGGGCACAGTGGCACCGGCTGAATCTGGAGCACGAAATTATTGAGGCTATGCCGCCCAAACGAAGGTCGTTGTTCCGCGGCGTGTGGCAGATCGGCGGGGAGAACTACGCGTACTCGCAGGAAAATCGTAGCCTGTGAAACGAATTGTTCCGAGTCTTCGCTCCTGTAAAGGCACTGTCTGTAGATCTGGCAGAAGATGCTAACTTTATCTCTCTCTTCAGAAAACATCCTCCTTGAATGGACTCCTTTTCGTGGACACAATCCCCTTTGAACTGAGGACGCCAAACTACCGCACTACCGAGCTGGCGGGAATCGGATTCGATCCATTGCTTGACAGGCAGGATCCGAGCAATGTCATCAAGGTGGGCGAGACTTTCCATGTGTGGTACACGCAGCGCCCGGCAGAAGTGGAACCGTACGCGTCAACGATCTACTTCGCCACATCTGAAGACGGCTATAACTGGATTGATCGCGGTCAGGCGCTCGACCGCGGTTCGACCGGAGCGTGGGACAGTTTCGGTGTGATTACGCCGTATGTGGCCGTGGTGGGCGGACGATACTACCTTTACTATACGGCCACGTCCGACGTTGAACCCTTCAGCACAAATGGCACACTGAGGCATATCGGGGTTGCCATGGCCGAGAGTCCTGCCGGCCCCTGGGTGAGAAACGGAAGCAATCCAATCCTCAGCCCCAGCATGGACCCTTCCCTTTACGATTCACTTGTGGTCGACGATACGCATGTCATCGTGCGAGAAGGCAGATTCTGGCTCTACTTCAAGGGGCGCAGCCCAACACTGAAACCGAACGAGACGAAGTGGGGGCTCGCAACTTCGGACCACCCTGACGGTCCTTTCCGCAAACATGATCAGAATCCGATATTGGATAGCGGACACACGGTTTGTGTTTGGCCACACCGGGAAGGGGTGGCGGCGCTGGTGGACAACACCGGGCCGGAGCGCTTTACGGTGCAGTATGCGGCTGACGGGATCGATTTTCGGCGTGCGGCATCGATTGAGTTCGTGCATACAGGCTGCGGGCCCTATGACCCGGATGCATTTGCGGATACATCCTACGGCCGCGGAATCCAGTGGGGGGTCGCACAAGAGCGCGGCGAAGGCCGCGTGTATATCGTTCGCTTTGATTGTGACCTACAAGCTGCTTCCTCTGAAAGTTGATAATGACTTAGGGGAACTACCTCAATGACCGACCGTCCAAACGTTTTGTTCGTTCTCAGTGATCAGCATCGTTACTGTTCGTTGCCGGGCGTGGACGGCTGCGAGGCGCTTGCACCCAACCTGGAGCGACTACAGCGGGCGGGAACATCGTTCGTGAATTGTTACAGCAACTATCCTGTGTGCGCGCCGGCGCGCGGCATGCTGATTAGCGGGCGCTGGCCCAGCGACACCGGTGTCGTCAACAATTTGTCCGAATTGGATCCGTCAGATTCCTCATTGGGCGCTGTCTTTGCTCGAGGCGGGTACCAGACCTGTTTCATTGGGAAATGGCATCTCCACGCGGGGCCGCCAGCGACGATTGACGGCAACGACCGGTATATTCCTCCGGGTCCGGGCCGGCACGGGTTTGAGCGCATGAGTGTATGGACTGAGACGAATCGGCACTGGGACAGCCTGCGTTACGAAGAAGGAAGCGGGGCTGCGGTCCGTATGCGCGGCTACAACGCCACATTGATGACCGATGAGGCGCTTGAATTCTTGCGTGACCGGGATACTGACCGTCCGTTTTTGCTCTTTCTCAGCCTGAATCCGCCCCATCCTCCACTTGACGACGCGCCTGGGGAATTTCTGCGCCTCTATGCCGGCCGCGGTTTGTCCATGCGGGAAAACGTACCGGAGGCGCTGGCTTCGGACAAGCAGCTGGTTCCGGCGGGGGCTCATCGTAACCAGGTGACGATGACACTGCAGGAGCAGATGGGCCAATACTATGCCCACATCAGCGCTGTGGACGCTGAGGTAGGGAGACTGGTCACGGCGCTGGAAGAAGCGGATGCACTCGACAATACTTTGATAGTGTACAGCTCTGACCACGGGGATATGCTAGGCTCACATGGACTGCTGCGCAAGGGGGTATTCTACAAAGAATCTGCCCAGGTTCCGCTCGTTCTGTCATGGCCAGGGCGGATCGGGGCCGGTCAAGAAAACGAGATGCTGCTCGGTCTGATAGATGTTTATCCAACTCTGATTGGGCTATGCGGACTGCCCGTGCCTGTTGGCGCCAGGGGAGAAGATCACTCGGCAGGTGTGTTGAGGGGAGACAGTGCTGGCTCGCGCTTCGTGCTCCATTTCAGCACCGGTCAAAGGGACCCGGCATTCCGATCGGGGCAGCGCGGGCTGCGTACGCTTCGCCATCTCTACGTCACTGACGGAAGCAAAGAGGAGCTCTTCGACACATTGGACGACCCATTCGAGATGCGAAACCTTTCGGGGGATGGGCCCCATGCCGACCTGAGGCAAATGCTGGCTGCGTGCCTTCAGTACAACTTGCCTCCTGAAATGACGTTACGTTAGGGTTGCGGACATAGGGACCTCTGAAGGGAGTCCTGATGGCGAGTGGACAGACGGTAGGATTCGAATACAGCGAGGCTATCGGATTAGGTTACGAACCGGGGGTCACCCGGCGGGACCCCAGTTGTGTTATCTGCGTGGACGGGCTGTTCCACGTATGGTATACGAAGACTCCCTACGGGCCGTCCGGCTACGACGCGACTGTTTGGCACGCCACGTCTGAGGATGGCGTTCGCTGGGATGAGACGGGGGAGGCGCTTTCCCGCGGCGCAGAAGGTGAGTGGGACGAACAAAGCGTGTTCACGCCCAACATTCTGGTCGCCGATGGCCGCTTCTTTCTTTTCTACACTTCGGTGGAAAAGCCTTACACGGAGGAGGCGCTCAATGCCATTGGCGTCGCCTGTGCCAGTTCACCGGATGGGCCGTGGGTGAAATACGCCGAGAATCCCGTGTTGGGCACGGGACCGAATGGGAGCTGGGACAGTCACCGGGTTGATGACTCTTGTCTTATTGTGCGCGGTGGGTTGTACTGGATGTACTACAAGGGACGGCAGATGGGTCTTAGTCCGCGTGAAACGAGGATGGGGCTTGCCGTTGCCGAACAGCCTATGGGGCCGTACAGGAAGGCGCCGGAGAATCCACTGATTGAGGGCGGCCATGAGGTCTGCGTGTGGCGGCAGGGCGAGGGCGTAGCCGCGCTTGTTCAGCCAAATGGGCCGGAGGGAGGTACGCTTCAGTACAGCCAAGATGGTATTCAGTTCCATCGGATAGCTGAGGCCAGACCTCCGCAAGCCCCGGGACCTTATAAAGCCGATGACTTTGATGACGAGCCGACCAACACAGGGTTCGAGTGGGGGCTGCATATTGGCCTGCGGTCTCGCCCGTTGCCATTTTTGGAGCGTTTCACCTGCTTGGATCTTGCCGAAGACTGGCATCAGTCCGACTGAGCCACCGCCAATGTCCCGGCACCGTCACATGAGTTGATGGATACGGGCCGTTGATTCGGAGGAGACATCAGGCTCATTCTCCAGGCCATTGATTTATGGCGACCCACACGGTAGCTCGCTACTGACTTTCATAGGCAGAGGGTCTTCTCATGACTGCTTACGAATCGGCCATCCAGGAACGGAGACTGTCCGGAAATGGCTCGCAGGACCCCTTCAAAGGCTTGGGGGAGCCGCTCGGCCAGAGAACGAACGCGATTCGCTGGCTTCAGAAGAAGGTAATGCAGAAGGCTGGAGAGCTGCCGACAGATTTCCAGAGCCGGACGGATTGGGAGCTGTATCGTGACCGCATCAGAACCGAACTGCCGGTGACGATTGGTATCCCGGAGCTTCCACCTTTGCGAGACAGTTTGGTGCGGGCTCATATCCGAGTCGGTTTGGGAACGATTTGTGAGCGCGTCGATGTCTATGTTGACGATGACTACGCCATCCCTGCTTTCGTCTTCCTGCCTTCCAGTCCACCATCAACGCCGATGCCGGGGCTCGTCTGGAATCCGGGCTGGCCGGAAGACAAGTGGAAGCCAGCCTATCAGGCCTTTGCCGTGCGGATGGCAGAGCAAGGATTTGTCGTGTTGGTCCTGGACCACGCGCCTTTTGGCGAGACTTCGCCGATGAAGGACAAGGCTGACATGGGAATGTCGCTGCTCATGGGGATGGGCGAGGTCCTCGGTGTGAGCCAGTTGGGGTTACGTGCGGCAGAAACCATGCGGGCCGGCGAGTACTTGCGCGCAAGGGCCGACGTCGACGAGAATCGGGTGGCTATTTCTGGCCTGTGCCAGGGAGGCATGGATACGTGGCTGGTGGCGGCGCTGGACGAACGGTTCTGCGCCGCGGCGCCGTTATGCGCCGCTACCACGTTTGAAATTCATATGGTTGAAATGGCATCGTACTTCGCCAACGCCGACCCGTCGCCATTTCCGTTCGGCATCCTGAACGTGTGTGACATCCAACACTTGCATGCGGCAATCGCACCACGACCGCTCCTGGTGCGGGCCAACCTGGGGGACCAGTGGTGGCCTGTCAGCGGGTTCGACGAGGTTGAAAGGCTGTCTCGGCAGGTGTATCGATTATACGAGGCCGAAGACAGGGTTGATTTTCGGGCAGAGGTGCATGAACACAACCTCACCGGTCCCTTTGCCGATGCCCTCGAAGCGTTCCTAGTACAGTACGTCTAGCCGAGCGACCAGGCCAATTCGCCTGCATTTCTACAGAAAGAGTTCACCCTGAGGGGTTCGGGCGATTGCGTGGACGGGACGATGCCCAAAGCTTGAAGGGCTGGCCATGCTTGCCTGCAGATGATCGTTCGCGCACTACAAGAGAAGTTTCGGCTTGAGCCGGGGCAGGTTGCGGCGGGAAACAGTTAAGAGGACGATAGGAACTCGTTTGGCATTCACTTTTACAAGGTTATGTGAAGGAGCAAGGCACAACAGATGAGAATAGAAGCGGTCAAGACCTTCCTGGTGGATTCCGGAGCGGCGAAGCACTGGTTGTTTGTCAAGGTCGAGACGGATGAAGGGACGCACGGGTGGGGCGAGGCGTATACGCAGTTGGACCGGGACCGAGTCATCAAGCGTCAGATGGATGAGCTTTCCCGATACCTGATTGGACGATCGCCGTTCGATATCAAGCAGTTTGTTTTTTCGGCGTACTCAGATTTTGCGGGCAAGAGAGGGAGTCTGGAGCTCTTCTGCGCGATCAGCGGCCTGGAGCAGGCGCTGTGGGACATCGCGGGGAAGGCGGCGGGGCAGCCAGTCTATAATTTGCTGGGGGGCCGAACGAGGCGGCGTCTGCGGGTGTACGCCAATGGCTGGGGCGGGGCAGAATCGGTCGACGAACTGGCGGAAAAAGCCAAAGACGTCGTCGCTCGGGGGTTTACGGCACTGAAGTTCGATCCGTTTCCCGGTCGGTGGCGGGCATTTATCGACCGCGGGCAGGAGGAGGAGGCGATCGAGAGGGTACGGGCCGTGCGGGAGGCGGTTGGACCGGAGGTGGAGATCCTGCTGGACATTCACCGGAGGCTGGCCCCGATGCACGCGGTTCGTGTGGCGAGGGAGATTGAGCCTTACGCTCCTTTCTGGTTTGAAGAGCCGGTATCGGCACGTGACCTGGATGCGCTGTCTGAGGTGCGTCATTCGGTGGCGCTGCCGGTTGTAACGGGGGAAGAACTCTATACCAAGAACGAATTCCGAGAGGTGTTCGAGAGGCGAGCCGCGGACATTCTCAACCCGGACGTGTGCAACTGCGGCGGCATTCTGGAGCTTCGAGAGATCGGCGCGATGGCCGAGGCCTATCATGTTGCGGTGGCGCCGCACAACTATAACAGCACGACGGTCGGCCTGGCTGCAACGGTGCATGCGTCTGCGGGGATGCCGAACTTCCTGATCACCGAGTATTTCGTCAACTTTGAAGAGGTGGGAAGGGAGATTGCGAGGCAGACTTTCGAGGTTGAGGAGAGTTACATAACGCTCCCGGAGACGCCGGGACTTTGAATCGACCTGGACGAGGCGGCTTTGAAGGCACGACCCTTCCGGGAGCGGCCTATGCGCGATCTGCCACTGGACTCTGGCAGCGCTGGCTCATTGGGTTGAGATAAGGTCTTCTTACCGGTTAACAGTTCATCCACATCTCTCTCAGAATTTCGAATTTGCTTCTGTACTCGACTGGCTCCTGCTTGATGCTTTCGGGGCCGTAGCGCGTCATGATTTCCTCAAAGTACTGGCTCAGGACGGGCATGTCGATGCGCCCGCTGCGGAGCAGGATCAGCGCATCCTCAAAGTCGCTTTCGGTTCCCCGTTCAATTTTGCTGAGAGCCAGACTGTAGAGATCGAAGTGGAAGACCTCGAGCCGCCCGTAACGGCCAATATACGGGCTGCGTTCACGGTGGCCCGCAGGCAGCGGAATGAAATCGGAGGGTGAAGCCTCTTCGATGTTCAGCGACAGTTGCTCCTTCAGGTCGCGCACCGCTGCCACAAAGTCACTGTGATCCTTGTCGTCTACTTCGAAAGAGATGTCAATATCGAGAGTTTGATCTCGGAACACTTCAAAGACCATTGTCGCGCCCCCAACCAGGTAGAGCCGCCCCTGCCTAGTAAAGCGCCGCTCTAGTCGTTGCAGAAACAGTTCGATGCTATCGCGGTCAGTTTGTGTACGCACCGGCCTGGTCTCTGGCCTCGATCTTCAACTGCTCAAAGAACAGATCGATCGTATTGTTCAGGGCTTCAAGGCGGGCGAAAGGGTAGGCTGACCTGGCTTTCCAAGCTTCTGCCAGCGCATAGAGCCCGGTTCTGCCGAATCGTTCATCCGGCGGCGGCAGTCCCAACTGGCGCGAAAACAGGTCGGGCAGGAGTTCCATACTGTTGAGGTATATCCTCAGGCGCGATAACCAGTTTCTTTGCAGATAGACCGCGGCCATGTAAAGGGTCTGCAACTCGAGGGCCAGATCGGTGTGCAAACGAGCTGTCAAGGCTGGCACACAGTCTGCCAATTCAGGCTGGCGCAGGAGGAGGGGGATCATTGCCAGGCGCAGCCTGGAATCACTTTGACATAGCAGCGCTGTCAACAACTGCTCACTGGATTCCAAGTCCTCGTTGGCGACGGCGTCGCTGGGCGCCAGATAGCTGACGCCCCGCTGGCGCAAGGCGGCGACCAAGGATTCTCTTGAGTAGCGCCCATCAAACTCCTGCTTTTCGTCCAAGACCAGCCTACTTTGTCAATCAGTACAGATGGCCGCTCAGGCGAATGGGTCGTCTACCCATGGGTACTTGTTCAGGTCGACGCGTTTGAATGGAATCTCAGTGTAGCGGGGCGCGACTGCGCCGGGGGCGGCCATGTAGATTATCTGAGAAGCGATTGGCGCGAAACCGGCATAGAAGTGCTGAGAAGACTTCACCACCAGTATATGTTTTTTCTGCGCGTCGACACCGAGGTTCGTGAAGACATCGGGGCTGAACGGCTGGCCCCGCTTGCTGCTCACGATGATATCGATGCCGTTGCAGTGCAAGCAGACGGAGTCTCCGCAGGGGATGCGCATGGGGTCGCCCTGTTGTGGCCATTCCTGGACCATGTTCTCGACAATCCCGGTTACTTTCACGGTCAGGTCCAGGGGGTCGCCGGACATGGGGCCCATTTTGCCGCCCAGTCTCAGGTCCAGGGTTGAACCGACGCCGCCGGACATGGCTACCTGGACGGCGATAGGATCCCACATGGTCGCGATTCCGGCGTTTCCGATTCCTCTGTCCAGCATTGCTTTGAGCATGAACGTGGAGTCGCTGGGGGCGCCGCCTCCTGCGTTGTCGGCGCGATCTGCAATCACTACCGGGCCGGTTGGATCTGCCAGGGCCTGCTCTAATGCTTCGTCAATTGAGTAAGGTGTTTGGTCGAGCTCGCGACGCATGCCGTAGAATCTTCGGCCGATCTCTTCGGCCAGACGTGCGGCCTGTTCGGGATCGCCGTCTGTGATTGCGAGGGCTTGCGCGCCGCATGTTGGCACGTCTCCCCAGGGAAAACAGTGGACGAGCGAGATTGAGAGGATGCCGTCTTTGCCTTCCATCGCGAGCAGCTCATCAACGAAGCTGCGCAGTGGTTCGTATGGCGTAAGGTAGAGACCGATCATGCGGCAGTCAAAGAGGGCCATTGTGGGATTGGTCTTGCCTTCGGCGGCGTCGGCAACGATATTGAAGAGGTCGGATGCCCGGGCGGCGACGTCAGTATGTGGATACTCCTTGTAGAGTACGATGGCGTCGGCGGTATCGATCATGGCCTGTGTGACATCGCAGTGGAGGTCCAGTTCGACGCCGATCTTCACGTCGGGCCCAACGATTTGCCTGACGCGATCGATGATGTCGGTTTCGCAGTCGTCGTATCCCTCTGCGACCATTGCGCCATGCAGGCCCAGCAGCACGATGTCGACGGGCATTGCGGCCTGCAGTCTTTCGAGCAGCTCATCGCGCAGGGTTTCGTAGGTGGCGCGTGTGGTGAGGCCGGCGGGCTGCGCGTTGGCGGACATACCGAAGACGTAGTCCCAGCCGCGGGCCTCGGTTTCGGCTTGGAACTGGTCGAAAGCGGGCTTGGCGCCTTTCTCGACTTCGTCTTCGGGTCGGATAATGGTGTAGTCGCGCATCCCAGTCGGCATCGGTGAGAAGGTGTTGGTTTCGGTTGAGACTCCACCTGCGAAAACTTTCATTGCGATAACCTTTCTTTGGGGCGATAATACGGACGGAATTGCTGGCTGAACTGAGTGCAAGACATGAGGCATTTCAGAATTGCCATTTGCATGGAATAATAGCACATGAGGCTTTTGGAGCGTACTATTCCTGGTCATGAGGGAGCGACCGTTGATTGGCTCCCGAACTTTCGTTGCGTCCAGACTTCATGCCACTTGAAAGGGACAGAACAGGATGAGTAACGGATCGCCGAACAGATTCCGTGTTGCCCTGGTCGGAACGGGGGGGATATCACGGGGTCATGCAACTGCTTGCGCGAACCTGGAGAGGGCCGAACTCACGGCGGTCTGCGACGTTTCCTCGCAGGCGATCGAGCGGTTTACACAGCAGTTTGATGTGCCGTACGTCTACTCTACGCTTGACGAACTGCTGGAGGCGGGGACCTACGACATTGCGGTAATTTGCGTTTGGGGCGCTCTGCATGCCGAGGTTGGGATCCGGTTGGCGGAGTCGGGTCGTGTGCGGGCGATTCTCTGCGAGAAGCCTTTCACGCAGAATGCAGCCGAGGCAGAGGCTATGGTTGCTGCCTGCCGCGAACGCGGCGTGCTGGTGGCGGAGGCATTCAAGTTCAGGCACCATCCGATGCATTTGAAGGCGGAGGAGATCATCAGGCAGGGGGGAATCGGAAATCTGCTGAATATACGGAGCACATTCTGTACGAACGTTCCGGTCGAGAGGCGACGCCCTGAAGACAACTGGCGCTGGAACCGAAGCAAAGGAGGGGGCGCGATCTATGACTTGGCGTGCTACAACGTTCATCAGGCCCGCCATACCTTCGGTGAGGAGCCTCAATCGGTCTTTGCGGTACAAAGAGAAGGTGTCGAGGTAGACGACGCCCTCTATATTACTCTGGCCTTTTCAGGCGGGAGGGCTGCGCAGCTGACAGTAGGGTTCGACAGTTGGGCTTCGCAATATGTGGAGATTAGCGGCGACGCAGGACTCGTGAGATTTGACAAGGCCTGGAATAACGAGAACCAGGACGTGGCGCTGGAACACCATTCGGCTGACGGTGTAGAGACGATCCCTTTTCCACCGACACATCAGTTCACGCACCAGTTGGCGCATCTCTGCGAGTGTCTGGAAAGTGGACAGCCGCATCGGATTTCACCTGAGAACAGTATCGGGCAGATGCGGGTTCTGGATGCAATTGCCGAGTCGATGCAGACTGGAGAGGTCGTGCGTCTGTAAGTTTGTAGGTACGTTGAAAGAGTAAGGGCGGTTGGATAGGATTCGGACTGGTTTCAGACAGTCATCCATTTTCTTTTGCAGATTCGATGCGGCGGTAGGCTTGCACGTCGTAACAGGGCCACAGGAGAATTCAGCAATGGCGGTCATTGACGCAATTCCGACGATGGAGCGGGACCTGAGGTATTTCCCCGCCACGACGAAAGAACCGAAGAAGCTGACGCATGAGCAGATCGATTCCTTCAATGAACATGGGTACGTGTTTCCCATAGATCTCTTTTCTGAGGAAGAGGCGGATGCCAACCGCCGCTACTTTGATAAGCTGTTGAAGAAGGCGTCGGACGCCGGTCTTGACAGTTATTCGGTCAATAGCTGGCACACGAGCTGCGCGGGCCTTTTTGACCTGGTCACGAACGATCGAATTCTCGATTATGTTGAGGATATTCTGGGGCCGAACATTGTATGTACGATGACGCACTATTTTTCCAAGATGCCCAGTGACGTAAAGTCGGTTTACTGGCATCAGGACGCTTCGTTCTGGGCGCTTACGCCGAGCAAGGTGGTCACGGCCTGGCTGGCTATTGATGACGTGGACGAGGAGAACGGGGCGATGAAGTTGTTCCCGGGGACGCACTGGCTGGGGCGCATTCCGTTCGAGTGGGTGACGGACGAGGAAGAGGGCGTGCTCAACCAGCACGTCCATAACCCGTGGCGCTACGGGCAGCCGGTATCGGTCGAGTTGAAGGCGGGGCAGCTTTCGCTGCACACTGACATGCTTTTACACGGTTCGCAGCCGAATCCTTCCAACCGCCGCCGCTGCGGCCTGACAATCCGCTATTTTCCGCCTGATGTGCGGGGAACGGAGCCGGAGAGGGCAACGGGAATTATCGCCCGCGGTGAGGACCCGAGCGGCTACTGGCAGCCGCAGCCGCGGCCGGAGGGGGAAGCCATTCCCCCGCATTTGCTTGAGGCAGAGAATTCGTAGTATCGGGGATGCAGGGCGACGCCGACCGGTCACGTGGTTGACACATTGGCCGGGGTCCACCCTCAGGGTCGTAAAGAACAGTTCAGGTTCGGTGCAGCAACCTAGATGTGGAGGTTGCCGCACCGTTTTTTTTATTGGCTGAGGTCAAATGAGCAGGTATTCCTGACTCGAATCAGACCGCGACGGCTTCTTCGAATAGGGAAGGAAAGTGTCTGTAAGGGTCACCTGGATCGCGGAAGAGGATTTGCTGGCGGGGCGTTAGCTCGGCGTTGGGCGGAGGCTGTACGCGCCTTGCTGTCCAGGCTACGTGTGAAATGCAGTATTTGTATAGGAGCGCTTTTCGTTCGTGCTGCGCTTGCCAGGCGGCGGTGCCGTGTGTCAGGGCCTCGGTGAACAGGATGGCGGACCCGGCTGGGGCTTCGGGGATGATGACGCTGGGATGGTCCTCGGGGGCTTCGTCAATCTGCGGGGGCAGTTTGTAGTTGCTTTTGTGGCTGCCGGGAATGCAGCAGAAACCGCCTTTTCCAGGGCCGGTGTCGGTGAGGCACCAGGTTACGACGACAAAACCGTTATAGATCTGGTCGTCGCGGAACGGGACGTATTCGCCTGGGTTCGCTCCGGTGGTGGGGGAGGTGGCGCCGTAGTCAGCATGGAGGCGCCCGCGCGGCATCCCCTGTTTCATGTACATGCCGTAGATTCTGTCGAGCCGGAAGCAGTCGCCCAGGCGAAAACGCAGGATGGGCATGATTCTGTCGTGGTCGAGGAGATCGACGAAGGGCTGGCCCCATTCGAGGAAGCCGGGGCCGTCGGGCGCGCTGCCGAAGCGTTGTGTTTGGCCTGGGCCGGGCAGCTGTTGTCGATCGAGGAGACTGTTCAGGGTCCCAACTTCATTCGTGGTCAACGCGTCCTCGATGACGAGATAGCCTTGCACATCGAACAGATACTGCAGCAGATTGAGATTGTTCATTTCCTGGCCTCTCGATTCGGCTTGGCTTATTGGGGGGCGCCGTTCTACTGGCCACCTTTGCGCTACATATCCTAAGCGAAACTGCGGACAATCGCAACGCTTCTGAAAAGCAAAGGGACGGCGCAGCGACTCCCGTCTTGCGGGGGGCTGCGCCGTCCGGTTGGCCTTCGGTCATGCGGTGTCGGGCGAAGCTGAGGTCAGCAACTAATGAGAATCAGTCGAGGGCGTCCTGGACCGGACCGATTGTCGGGCTCAGGCCTCGCTTCAGGATTCCGTTGCTGTCCGTGTAGGTCACATAGACTCTCAGAAACTTGCCTACGTCAGTGTCAGCCGGCGTGTAGACAGCGGTGTCTTCGGCCGCGATCTGGTTGATGTCCTGCCAGGCGCTGAGCGCAGTTTCGGAACTCTGCCACTGCCAGTCGCTCAGATTGGAGTAGGCGTCCTCTGAGAGCGACAGCTGGGCCGTGATTTCCTGCCCGACCGTAGGGCGCTGGTCGGTGTTAAAGTAAACCGTGTTGGTCTCGGTCTGGGGCGTTGGCACTGGCGTGGGCGTGGCCGTCGGCTCAGGCACGGGCGTTGGGCCGGGACCCGGGACCAATCCGTTGGAAGGGAACCAGTCCGACCAGGGGCCGGCGCCGAGAAGGTTTCTTCCTCGTGTGCGGAAGCGATAGACCCTGTCCGGGTCGAGACCTTTAACCGTATAGGAGACGGCTTCGGTGCCTTCGGTGACGCCGGAGATGGTGATTTCCCCCTGGGTAGTCCAGGATTCTCCGGTTCCGACTGAGGTCCACTGGATGTCGTAAGAGGAGACGTGGAGCAGCGGCATTGAGAGAGGCATGGGCGCGGTTGCGAATTGGACTGTCAGCTCCTCCATTGAGTATTGCGCCACTTCTCCTGGAATGGACTTGGGAGGAGGTGCCATGCTCATCGCCGCGACGATGGCGCCAACAACGATGAGCGCTCCCACGATGGCGAGGGAGACCTTGTTGATCAGGAGACGCAACATGGCGACGCTCATTCGCAAAATCACGTGAATAAACACGCGAAAGATCATTTGAACTCTGTGAGTTTCCCTCATTGGCAGATTCGCCATTATAAGTCCTCCTGACTCTGATGATGCAAGACTACGGAATGAGATGCTACACGATGAAACTTCGACCCCACCAGACCAATTGAAAATTCACTTCAAGTCGTCTGCTACAGACTCTCAGTATAGGCCGCGAAAAATGGATTGTAAATCCAAGCCGTGTGTTTTTTGCGACCGTGGAAACTGGGTGGATCTCGCCACATTTTCGCCAAATTACTCTGGTAGAGAGCGTTGTTCAGGGGCAGATGAGCGCCTATTTCTGCCAAACTGCCATCTTCAACATGTTGACTACGATTCCTTTACGTCATTAAGGAATTGAGGGATCGTACGGAATGCGTGCAGTTGCGCGAGGTCGCGTTCTTGGAAGAGACCTGAAGCTGAAGGCGGCTATTTGCTGGGATGTCGGAGGGGCGCGTCAGGTTCAGTGTGCCAGGGGCGCACAGGCTGAGAAAGAGAAGGCTGGCAGAGGTCGTCCAGGGAGGAGGCGTTTTGCGGGGAGACCGGGCTGGTTATCGGGTCCTGGAAGCCGATGGGCGAGGAGGCGGGAAGCGGGACCGGCGCGCTTAATGGGGACTGGGGGGTACAGACTTTTTTTCCGAGGACAGGGATCCCGGCAGACCTTCGCCTGGTCGAGAGGGGTTTTAGATGAAGGGCCGTTGTGAGCCAGAATTCGCGATTTGCAGAGAAGGCGTTCAAGCCGCAGAGGCGCGGCGAGAGACGCCGGCGGAATCTGAAGGGGAACAGGGACGCGACTAATCTACCACAGGTCCGATCGTCTGGCTCAGGGCTCGCTTTCGTTCGCCGTCGCTTTCCAGGTAGAGGGCCGAGGCGCGCAGGTATTTGCCTTCATCAGCGCTGGTGGGCGTGTAGCTGGCAGAGTTTGCGGCGTCATAGTCGGTGATGTCTTCCCATTTGCCGAGACCATCGTTGGAACGTTCCCACTTCCATGAGCCGAGATCGCTGTACTGGTCACCTGAAAGGGTGAGCGCAACGGTGATCGGGGAGCCCACGTCCGGCGGGTCGGCTCCTGATGGGAAATTTACCACGTCGGCAACGGTTTCCACAGTGATGACGGGGCCGATGGTTTGGCTGAGTCCTCTCCGGTAGTCGCCATCTCTTTCGAGATAAACAGCGGATACGCGCAGGTACTTGCCGTTCTCCAAGGAGGATGGGGTGAAGATGGAGGCGTCTTCAGCATCGTAATCGGTGACGTCAACCCAATCGCGGAGGGCGTTGTCGGAGCGGTCCCATCGCCAGCGGCCGAGCTGGCTGAAGTCGGAATTGGGGAGATCGACGAAGGCGCGCACGGCGCGGCCGACGACTACGGGATCATCACCGAATTCGAAATCAACGGAGGTTGTATCGATGTCGGCGGAAGAAACGGGCCCGACGGTAGGACTGAGGGCGACTTTGCCAACGTCATCACTGTCGACATAACTGACTGAGGCGCGAAGGTATTTGCCTTCGTCTGCAACGACAGGGGCATAAAGGGACGAGTCGGTCAACCGGGATGCGGGTACATTTCGCCAGTTGGTCAGGCCGTCATCGGACCGCTCCCACTGCCAACGCGAGCGGTCAGTGTAACTGTCTTCCTCGAGAGTCAGGGCGACACGGACCGTCTGGCCGATCACTGCCGGATCGCCGCCCTCGACGATACGGACGACATCGACGATGGTCTGTCGAGTTGGCGTAGGGGTGGGCATGGGCGTGGGCGTAGGGGCCGGCGGAGGATTGACGATTACGCAAGCGGTCAAGACCACTGCGGCGAACAGCGCAGCCATCCAAGTAAACATTGATCCGCGTTGCCTATGCCCGGCGCCGGGAGTCGGCGGGTTGCGGAATCGGCTGCAGTCTTTGGCTGGCATGCGTTCGTTCTCCCTGGAGCGATGTTGGCCTAGAAGAGAGCCCTGGTTTTTCGCTTTGCGCCGGAGGTGAGCCCAACGTCGGTAACGCCGATGCGGTGAAAGCGGTGGTCAGTTGAGTATACCGACTGGAAATTTGAAAGTCAAACAGATTGGGATCGACGGGGATTTTGTCTGAACGGGGATTTGGGGGGACTTTTGGGATTTGAGGGATGGGGTTTGATTTGTAGAAGAGGGGCGGGGTCTGAACTGCAGCGGTTAGGGGCGAGGGGTGGGGCGGTGTCTCAGGCGCGGGAGGAGGTTTGCGGAATTCGGGAAGGGCCTGGACGGGCTTTGGGGGGATGACGTTTGGTATGTGGAGCAGGGGCGGAAAGTGGGTTGGGGGGATTCAGCCTTTGACGCCGGTGATGACGATGCCCTGGATGTAGTTTTTCTGGGCGATGAAGAAGAGAATGATGCAGGGGGACAGAATGATGAGGGAGGCCGCCATGAGAAGGGTCCACTCGACTCTGTGCTGGCCCTGGAAGAAGCGGAGGCCGAGCGCGAGTGTGTATTTGTCGAGGTCGGAGAGGAAGATGAGGGGACCAAGAAAGTCGTTCCAGTGGTGCATGAAGGAGAAGACGAGGATGATGCCGAGGGCGGGCTTGATCAGAGGGACGCAGATGCGATAGAAGATGCCGAAGGTACTGCAGCCATCGACGCGGGCGGCGTCGTCGAGTTCGAGCGGGAGGGTCATGAAGAACTGGCGCAGGAGGAATATGTAGAAGGCGCTGGTGGCGAAGAATGTGGGCACGACGAGGGGCAGTATCGTGTCGATCCAGCCCAACTCTTTGAACAGGATAAAGAGGGGAACGATGACCGAGGGGTAGGGGAGCATCATGGTGGCGAGGACCAGCAGGAAGATGGCGTCACGGCCTGGGAAGCGGATGCGGGCGAAGCCGAAGCCGACGATGGCGCAGGAAACGATGTGGCCGAGGATGGACAGGCCGGTAATGCGAACGGTGTTGAACAGCCAGAGGTTGAAGGGCAGAATTGTCCAGGCTGTCTGGTAGTTGCCGAAGCGCGGAGGCACGGGAATCCATTCGATGGGGAAGGTGAACTCGGTGCCGGGCCTCTTCAGGGATGTGCTGATCATCCAGAAGAAGGGCAACATGACGCCGATGGCCCCGACGACCAGGAGCAGGTAGACAACGGCTTTCAAAACCTGGTCCTGTCTGTGCCGACTTTGCCAGAATCCGGCGAAATCTGTGACGATTGCCTGTTCTCTTCGTTGTTCGAGACTTTGTTGAGCCATTAGGTCAGCCGCCCTCGTAGTAGACCCAGCTTGAGGAGGTGCGCAAGATTAGGAAGGTAAAGGCAAGGATTACCAAAAATAGGACCCACGCCAACGCGGAGGCGTAGCCCATATTGAACCACTGGAATGCGTTCTGGTAGAGATAGAGGACGTAAAAAAGCGTGGCGTAGTTGGGGCCGCCCTTGGTCATGACAAAGGCCTGGGTAAAGACCTGGAAGGAGCCGATCACACCCATGATGAGGTTGAGGAGGAGGACGGGCGTGATCATGGGCACCGTTATACGGCGGAACTTCTGGAGGGCGTTGGCGCCGTCAAGGGTAGCCGCCTCGTAGAATGCGGTGGGGATGCCCTGGAGGGCGCCGAGATAGATGAGCATTCCGCCGCCCACGCCCCAGACGCTCATGATGATCAGGGCGGGCAGCGCCCAGGTTTCGCTGCCGAGCCAGGCAGGACCCGAGATGCCGATATTCTTGAGAAGCACGTTTATGACACCAAAACGGGGGTTGAAGATCCACATCCAGAGCAGTGAGACGGCAACGCCTGCGGTTACGCTGGGGAGATAGAAGAGCGTGCGGAAGAAGCCGATCATTCGGATCTTCTGATTGAGCAGCATGGCAAGGAAGAGGCCCAAGGCAAGGTTCAGCGGCACGTTGAAAAGAAAGAGGATGGTGACCTGGAGGGACTTCCAGAAGAATTCATCTTCGAACATTTTCTGGTAGTTTCCCAGGCCGATGAATTCGGGTGTGCCGACAATGTTCCACTTGGTGAGGCTGATGGAGAAGGAGCCGAAAAGCGCGCCGGCGGTGAAGACGACGAAGCCGATAATCCAGAGTGAGATAAAGGCGTAGCCTTCAAAGACGATCTTCCAGTAGAGTCTGCTTTTGCCGAGCATTTGGGTTCGGCTCTCCGGGAACAGGTTGGTCGGGTACGTGATGGGGACGGACGGGAGGCGGGCGTGTTCGCCCGCGTTCCCTGTCCTCCGGTCCAGCTATGAGGGCAATGCCAGATGGATTCTTAGGCGTTCTCGGCCAGGATTTCTTCGATCTGGGCGCACATGTCGTCGGCGGCTTCTTGTGCGGTCTTGACACCGCGCAGCGCGTTGTCGACTTCGGTCGTCATGACGGTGAAAAGCACACGGTAGGGCTGCGGGCTACGCGGCACGAAGGGGTTGGGAATGGTGTTGATGTACCCTTCGCGGATCATGGGGATGTCGAGCGCGCCCAGAGGTTCGGTATAGGCCTTGGACTCGAAGATGGAGTAGCGGGTGGGGCCGTCGGAGAAGGCGAGTTTGATGCCGCTGTCGTAGCCTTCTTCCCAGGCTTGGAGGCTGCTGCGGTAGACGGTCCAGTCGAAGGCTTCCTGGGCGTATTCGCTGCTGGAGGAGATCACAATCTGGTCGGTATCGCCCCAGCAACGGAAGCCGGCGTTGCCTGCGGGGACGAGTACAAAGTCCCATTCGAAGGGAAGTTCGTAGCCTTCGCGCAGATCGCGGACGGAATCGCAGGTGGTGCCTCCGGCCATCACGATTTTGCCTGTGTTGAAGTTGATGCCGAGTTCGCTGGCCTGCATTTCGGGCGGCGGTTGAATCTTGTGTTCCAGGACCAGGTCTGCCATGAACTTGATGCCTTCGACGGCCTCGGCGCTGTTGATGATGCAGGTGGAGATGGCTTCGTCGAAGACTTCACCGCCGGCCGAACGGATAGTGGCCAACTGATTGGTGCCGCCAGACCCGCCGTAGAAGTACTGGTCGGTCTCGCCGTCGCCGTCAAGGTCTTTTGTGAGTTCTTTGCCCATTTCGATGAAGGTATTCCAGTTCCAGCCGTCGGCTCCCTGTTCCCAGTAGAGGTCGCCGGGGAGGGGCAGGCCCGCTTCCTGCAGCAGGGTCTTGTTGTAGCGGAGCTGGTGTGTGCAGGATTTCTGGGGCAGGCCGAAGACGACACCGTCGAAGAGGGCGTCGCCGTGGTAGACGACATCATCGTAGTTGAGGTCGGCGCCATAGGCGTCGATGAAGTCGGTCAAAGGAGTGGACCCGCCGGCAGTGTGGGTCTCGGCCATGAGGGCAGGGTGGCAGCCGAAGGTGTCGGGCGCGGTTCCTCCGGCGACCATTACGGGGATCTTGGTGTTGTAGTCATCCCATGGCAGGACCAGGGGTTCGACGGAAACGCCGGGATGATTTGCCTTGAAGAGCTCTGCGAGTCCGGTTTCGGTGGGAACGTCGCCTTCGGAGCCATGTCTGGCCCAACCGATGGTAATGTCTTCCATGTCGGCCATATCGCCACTGTCGCCGGAATCGGTTGCGGCGGGGACGGCGCAGGCCGCCAGGGCCGCGGTGGCGCTGCCTGCGGCCATCCACTTGAGCATGGAACGACGGCTCATTTGCGTAGACATTTCAGGGTCTCCTCTTTTGCTTGGTAGATAATCGAAAGACAGATGGTGGGTCTAGTGGGCTGAGTTGGTTGAATACCGGCAATCTCTTTCGTACGTCGCGCCCTCCGTAGGAAGAATCTCTGGCGAGTTGCAAAGCGTTCAAGCTGAATCTGCAATGCGCTGCGGGGCCGACCTGCAGGCGAGGACTTGCTTGCGCGGTCACGGATGGGGGCGTGTAAACGGGATATTACAGATTTCAGGGGAATTCGTCAAGTGCTTTTTTTCGGCGCGCAGTCCGGACTGGGGGCGACGATAGAGATTGCGGGCGTCAGTCATTGCGTTCCACTGTAACTCTGCCCCCTGCGGGCAGGGGCATGAGAAGGGAAGATTCGAAGCCGTCGGGCCAGCGGATTTCAAGGAGGAGAGGGATGCTGGCGGCGGGGAAGCCGAAGTGGGCCTGCGAGGGTTCGCCGGTGAGGTAGCCGCTGTTTGAGCGGATGGTGCGGTTAAACGTGCCGGTGGTGGTGTGGAGCGTAAGGTTGGCGCCGATGGCGCGAGTGTTCTTGCTGGTTGGCCACAGGAGGTCGACTGTCAGGCTGTTGCCGCGGCAGAAGCGATTCTCGTAAATGGCGGCGGGAGCGAGCAGATTGTTGACGACGATGTCGAGGTCGCCGTCGTTGTCGAGGTCGGCCATGGCCATGCTGCGGCCGCCTGCGGTGGCGTTCAGGCCCCAGGAGGGGACCGGTTGAAAGTGGCCGCGGCCGTCGTTGCGGTAGGCCAGGTTTTCCTCCACGAGTTCGGCGCCGGGCAGATGCCCGAACATTTCCTGGGCGGCCATGCCGTTGACGACATATAGGTCGACGAAGCCATCCTGATCGAGGTCGCCGAACTGGGCGGACCAACTCCAGCCGCTGGCCTGCAGGCCGCGGGATGCGGCTTCGTTGAGGTAGGCGCCGGCGGCGGTTGGAACCTGGAAGACATTCTCGACGATCTGCTCATCACCAGGAATGTCGGAGGAGGCCATCATCTCCATGAGGGGAGACCAGGCCGCCATCACTTCAGGCGTTTCGGGATATGGCTTCATGTCAGCCGAGAAGAGCTCGGCCCGGCCATCGTTGTCGACGTCGGCAACGGCGAAGCTCATGGTGTTTTGCGCGGTTTCTTCGAAGGGACGGGTCTCTTTCCAGCCTTGCGGCGACCAGAGCCACACCTGGTCGGGCATGAGAAAGTCGTGGCCTGCCCAGATGTCGAGGCGGTGGTCGTTGTTGAGGTCGACGAGCATGAGGGCCAGGGCCTGGGAGCGGGCGGCCAGCTGGGTGGCAACGAAATCATCGCCGGTGTTTTCGTAGTAGACGACGCCGCCGTTGGCGAGGTCGTGAGGATCGACGCGGGTGTATTCGCTCTGGTAGGTGGCGAGGACGAAGTCGAGGTCGTTGTCGGCGTCGAGGTCGGCCCAGGCAAGCGTGTAGGCTTTTTGGGCGGCCGCGAACCAGGTGAGGAGGGTGAATCCGGGGATACGGTCGATCGCGCCAGACCGGGTGTGATTGCCGCGATCGTTGGAGGGCGCGCCTTCATTCATCCAGACAAGGGGCCGGGTGGCGCGATGGGCGAAGGCGATGTCGATCCAGCCGTCGCCATTAATGTCGACGGCGCTGACGCCGCGGGATTGGCCGTGGGGGAATTCCTGTTTGCGGAAGGAGAGATTGCCTTGATTCCAGAAGATGGCGTTGGGGCCGGCCAGGTTCGCGAGCACGAGATCGAGGTCTCCGTCGCGGTCGAGGTCGTTGACGGCCAGGCCGGCTCCGTTGCCGTCGTAGGTGCGGACGACGTCGCCCTGGATGGAGGTTACATGGTCGAGTGTGTGGGCGATGAATCGGTCCTGGCAGGGATGGGGCGAGGGCCGGTGGGGCAGGACAGACAGGCTGACGGCGGGGTGGGTCGGGGCGCGGACGGGGGCGCAGGCGGCCGCCAGGGTGAGGGAGATAAGGACAGCAAGGAGAGTGGATGTCCGCACAATCACTCGTCGGGGCCGGTTGATGGTGTTTGACTCTGACTTAGTCATGCTGCGCTCCGGTGTGTGGACGGGGCAGGGCTGGCGGAAGGCAGGCGGGGAGGTGGGCGGCATGGTTAGCAGGCAGGCAGTTCGGTGAGCCAGGCGAGGTTGAAGCGGGCGAGGGTGAGGCGTTCGTATGGGTGGTCATGGCCGCTTTCGTAGAGGCAGCAGAGGTCGCCGTTGGGCAGGGCGGCGAGATCGGAGTAGGCGGATGGGCCGGGATGGAGGGCGCGGGCGGCGGGCCAGGCGCGGCCGCCGTCTTCGCTGAGGCGGACGGTCATGCGCTCGCGGCGCGTGCTGGCGGGGTTGGCGAAGAGGAGCTGGCCGCCGGGGAGCGCTTCGAGGCTGGCCTGGCAGACGGGCTCGATGAGGGTCTGGTCCCATTCAAAGTCGGTGAACGTGTTGCCCCCGTCGTAGCTGCGGGAAACGCCCCTTTGCGTGCCGCGGACGAAGTTGCGGCAGTTGATGTACAGGCTGCCGTCCTGGAGCTGGGCGACGGCGCACTCGTTGGTTCCGGCATTTACGTCGCCGCCGAGCTGCCAGGATTGGCCGCGGTCGTCGCTGTAGATGACGTGCGAGTGGTAGGGGTCGCGGCTGCGATCGAAATGGAGGCCGACGATATGATCGCAGGGAACGACGAGGCGGCCGGAGGTGAGCTGGATGCCGTGGCAGGGGCCGGTGGCGTACCAGGTCCACTGCGGGTCTTTGACGTCGGCGGTGATTTCGCGGGGCAGGCTCCAGGAGCGGCCGTCGTCGACGCTGTGTGTGATCCAGACAGTGCGGGGGGCCTTGCCCTCGCAGATCATGGTTTCGTCTCCGTCGGCCAGGTTTTTGCAGAAGGGAAGGAAGATCGTACCTGTCTCGCGTTCGACGACGGGGCAGGGGTTGCCGCAGGTCATGCCGGATTCGGTGACCACGACCTGTTGGGGCGACCAGGTTCGACCGTTGTCGAAGCTGCGGCGGAGGATGAGGTCGATTTCACCGGCGTCGCCGCGGCCGTGTTTGCGGCCTTCAGCAAAGGCGAGGAGGGTCCCGCGCGCGGAGACGGCCAAGGCCGGAATGCGGTAGGTGTGGTAGACGCCGTCGCCGCTGGCAAAGAGAGTATCCTGCTCACACCAGGGTTGGGCCGAATCGTGAACCGCGCTCATGCTGGTCAGTTCCTTTCAGTCGATGTCTTCGGGCGCGATCAGGACGCCGACCAGGTGACTGGAGCCGGCGGGATCGCCATAATTGGTATAGTCGACCCACATGATGTTGCCGTCATCCAGCATCAGCCAGGAAGAGTAGCCGTGGTCGGGGCCTGGGGGTTGATCCGGGTGGTTGCCGTGGATCTGGATCATGCGCTGGCGCTGGTACTCGTCGGGGAACTGTCCGCTGGCGGCGTCCCAGGCCCAGGAATAGTCGTCGAGTGTTGGGTTGTGGACGCGGTAGGAGACGTTTTGCCAGAGGCTGCGCCCGCCGGTTTGCGGCTGGCCGAACTGAGTGTAACCGCTGAGGGGGCCTGAGCGGCGGGAGTCGCCGATTGGCCTGTCTTCGCGGAAGATGCACTGGTTGATGACCGTTTCGCCATCCACCTGGATTTGCAGGAGGCCGCGGCGGTGGTGAATGGAGAGGGTATGGTAGCCGGTCATGTCGACGGCGCAGCGGAAGTCGGCTCCGAGGCGGCTCCAGATGCCGTCTACGGCCACATTGAGGACGACGCCGAGTTGGGAGATTGAGAGGAAAGCGGCAGGCTGGCCCGGCCTTCCCTCGACTTTGAGCGCGGCCTCGAGGTGGACTTCGCTGCGTGCGGATTCGGGGGGCAGGAGGCAGTAGCGGGCTTCGTGGCCGGGGAGGTTGTCGATCACTAGGGCGCCGTCGTCGAGTCTGGCCGCGTATTTGCGTCGGGGGCCGCCAATCTGGAAGGTACCGGCTTCGGCCTTGATGTCGCCGCACCATCCGTAGGTGCCGAGGGGCCCGTTTACGTGGCGGCCGGTGACGAAGATGCGGCCGTCAGGGAGCTGTTTGGCGTAGGGGCGGTCGAGAGCGAAGGGGCACATTTGCAGAGGGGACCAGGTGCGGCCGCTGTCTGAGGAGAAGGCGACGAAGCAGGGGATGCCGGCATGGTGGTTTTCGCGCATGATGCAGGCGAGCTCCTGGCCGCCGACGGCATCGGGGTTGTCGAGGAATACGATGGCGCCTTCACAGACGCGGTGGTAGCCGTTGTCGGCGATGGTCGCCGCCTCGTACCAGGTTTCGCCGCCGTCGTCGGAGCAGGAGAGGATGACGGCGAACTCCTGCGTATCGCCGCGCATGATGTGGGAGGCGACGCCGAGCCTGCCGTCTGGCAGATCGAGGATGCGGTCGGGTTCGAAGCCCATGATGTTTGGCTTCTGGGCATCGGTCCAGGTATCGCCGTTGTCTTCGCTCCAGTAGAGCCAGTTGCCGGGGGGCTGGTCTTCATGGAAGTGGCCGTGGTCGTCATGATCGATGATGACAACGAGGCGGCCGTCGTTGAGGCGGCTGAGGCGCGGGGTGACGAGACGTTCATCGCCTTGATTGAGGTTGGCCTGATCGATTTCGCGGTGTTTGAACCAGGTGCGGCCGCGGTCATCGCTGGCAAGCAGGGTCAGGACCTGGTTTTCCTGGGACCAGTGGGCGTCGGTATCGGAGTAGATGAGCATAAGGCGGCCGGAGGGCAGGTCGATGATGTCGGGATTTTTTGTGAAGCGGCCCGGGCTGCGCCAGACGTCGAAGAGTTTGTGGGCGACGGAACGGGGATGAATATGCACGACTGCTCCTTTGGGTGCTGATAAGGCGTAGATAAGGTGGTGGAGGGCGAAAGCAGCGCGAGGCGGGGCCAGCGTTGCGGTTGGAATTGGTCAACTCAGAAGAGCCTCGAAGGCGGCCATCCACTCTTCAAAGGTTGCGGTGGCGCCCTGGCCGCGCACGACAAAGGGAGGGCGATTGGTCCTTTCCAGTTTGGCGCGCATGAATTCTTCGCCGTCGAGGACTTCCTGGGGCGCGTCGTAGGTTCCCGGGGTGCGGCAGTAGCGGATGTCGATGCTCCAACGGACCTCGTCGGTCCGGTTCACTTTGCTGCCGTGGAAAGTCATGTTGGAGAAGAGAAGGATGTCGCCTTTTTTCATGGGTACGGGGATAGGCGTGCCGCGCGCTTCCGGGTCTTCGAATGAGCGCATGTTCATGTTTTTGTCGCGCTTGCTGTCGATCAACTCCCAGGCGTTGCTGCCGGGGATGACGAAGAGGCAGCCGTTGGTTTCATCTACATCGACGAGGGGAATCCAGACAGTGATGATGTGGGCGTGGCGGGACTGTTTTCCGTAGTACTGGCTGTCCTGATGGAGAGGGAAGGCGGTCAGTTCGCTGTCGGGCATTTTGGGGCGCAGATGATAGTCGCCGTTGAAGCTGATGTTTGGTCCCAGGAGCGGTTCGAGGGCGTCTACGATGCCTGGGTGTTGGATGAGTGCGTGGAGTTCGGGGCCGAGCGCGGGCTGGTTCCAGGAGCGGAGGCGGATTTCGTTTTCGCGGTGGAGGGCGGCGAGGCGCTGGCCGAAGGGGAGGTGGTGGAAGGGGTCCTTGATTTTGCGCTGGTCAAGCAAGTCTTGGGCGTAGAGGCCGACCTGGCGGTGGATGAAGTTGCGCAGTGGTTCCAGGTCGATGGCGGGGATGGCCTGGCGGACGAGGAGGTAGCCGTTTTCGAGGTAGGTGTCTGTCATGGCGGGACTCTCCTTGCGGCGCTGCGTCGGATGGGGTTGTGGTCTATTTTCGCGTTTTCTGTTGTGTCATGCAAGTGGACGGGGATGGGGTCTTGTCTGGACGGGGATTTTGTCGGGACGGGGATTTGGGGGGGATTAAGGGATTTGGGGGATGGGGGAAACGGCAACGGCGAACGGGAACATCTTTTGATCCACGGAGGGACACGGAGGGACACGGATAAGGGCGCAAGGGCCGTCTTGGCGTCTCTGATTGGAGGCTGGTTTCTGTGTGGAGGGGCTTGGCAGCCCGGCAGCGGTTGTTCTTCCGGGGAGCAAGGCGACGCTGGCGGACCGGGCCTACGACCGGCTTGCGGATGCGGTGGAGGAGGCGGTCGATTGGGCGGCCGTGGATGCGCTGATCACACAGGCATGTGGGCGATGCCGTTAGCGGACGGCCGGCCTATTCGACTTTTCCGGCTCGAGCGGGGGTCGGTTCGAGCCGGCGCCGGTCAGATACGGCGGGCACACCATTGGATGCCGCGAAGGATGAGGTTACGGAAGGTCGGGTCTGAGTAAGCGTGGTTGTCGTGGCCGGACTGGTAGCAGAATACGCGGGCGTTCCTGAACTGGCGGGTCCAGCCAAGGACGCTCATGCTGGCGGGGTGGTCGGTGGTGAGCAGATGGCGGCTGTCCTGTCCGGCGCTGGTCATGGAGTAGGTTTCGTCGGCCATTTGCCAGGGTTCGATGCCCTGAGTGATGGGGTGGTCGGGGTCGGCGATGTGGACGGGAAACTCCTGATCGTGGTCGTATCCGAAGCTGCGATCGGGGATGCCGACGAGGTCGGACCAGAAGGGCCATTGGAGGTAGGCGAGGATGGCGTGGTGGAGGAGGAAGATGCCCTGGCCGCTTTGGCCGAGTCTTTCGAGGACGGGGCGCGTTCTTTCTTCCGGCAGGCCGCGCGGCATGTTGTAGAAGAGAAAGACTTCGTAGGAGTCGAGGACGTTGCCGACGTCAGCGGCCCAGTTTTCTTCCTGCTGGATGTAGCTGTCGACGTTTGGCATGGCGCGGAAGATGGCGTGGAAGCCGGGGACGTCGAAGGCGTGGCCGCCGGTGATGACGGCGACTTTGATGCTGTCGTTGTCGGACGTGTGAGTGCTCATCGTTAGGTCTTTTCCTTTTTCACCAGCTGAATACGGTTCCAAGCAGGTCGTTGGGGCGATCGCGCAGCGTGTCGTAGATGCGTTTTGCTTGTTCGGCGGCGACTACGTCCTGCAGGAGGGATGCGAGGTCGATGCGGCCGCGGCTATGGAGGCGGGCGAGGTTCTCAAGGTCGTGGACATAGAAGTGACTGTTCTGTTTGATCGTAATGAGGCGGCGCTGGGCGAGGTTGAAGGGGTAGTCCACCCTGTCGCGGCCGGCGATGAAGAGGATGCGGCCGGCGGCGCGCATGGCGAGGATGAGCTGTTCCTCCATGCCGGGGACGCCGGCGAAGTCGAGGACGGCGTCGAAGCCTTCGTCGACGATCTGCGCGGCCCAGCGCGGCCCTTCGACGTTGAGGGCAAGTTCGGCGGCGCCGATCTGGCGCGCGATGTGGAGGCGCCGGTTGTCGATGTCGCAAATGGTGACGCGTGCGCCCTGGAGGGCTGCGAACTGGGCGGCGACCTGGCCTATGCAGCCGGCGCCGACTACGAGGACTTTCTCGCCGATTTTAGGGTTGGCGTTGCGGATGGAATTGAGGGCGACTGCGGCCATGCCATAGATGGCGGCTTCTCGGAGGTCGACTGTGTCGGGGAGCTTGATGAGGAGCTTGTCTTCGGCGATGACGATGAATTCGAGGTGGCCGCCGGTGCTTTCGCCGATAAAGACGAGGTCATCGACTTGGAGGGATTGTGTTTCGGGGCCGGTTTCGATGACGCGTCCGACGGTCTGGTAGCCGGTTGGCATGGGGAGGAGGCGGTCGCCCGGCGCGTAGTTGCCTTTGAGGAGCTGGTTGCGTTCGGTGCCGTTGGTGATGCCGGAGTAGAGGGTCTTGATTTTGACTTGGTTGGCGCGGGGCGGGGCGGGTTCGGGCCAGTCAGGGACGAGGACCTTTTCGCGGATGTTATCGGTACGGGTTCTGATGACGATAGCTCTCACGGGGCGTTTATCCTTTGGTATCGGCGTTGGTTCGTCTGCGGAGGGACGACGGGGGATGGGGGATGAGCCGCGAAGGGACGCGAAGAAGGGTAACGGCAAACGGCGACATCACTTTGATCCACGAAGGGACGCGAAGGGGCGCGAAGAACGGCAACGGCAGACGGCAACTTTCTTCTGGGCCACGGAGGGTTGCGGAGAAGGGCAAGGTCATTTTGCCTCGTGGGGTTGAACAGAGACTGAGTCGTGGTACATTGGTGGTGGATTTGGTTGAGGCGGTCGCTGTTGACGCCATCTTTCGACCGGTCAGTGCATTGGGGGCTTTTGTGGGCAGGATGGCATACAGAGGTGACCACCGTTTGTGCAGCGATACGGGACTGTTGGGGTGAGGTCAGGATGCCATAATTTGGGGAACGGCGCAATACGCAAGGGAGGGCTGACTTTGGCTATGCGAAGGGGTGGGGCGTGGAGGCATGGTTTTGTGAGGGCGTTGAAGAGGGGAGAGCTGGCGGAAGCGATCGCGGCGCTGGATGGGGAGAAGGCGTCTCATGCGGGAACGCCGCGGCAGGCGGTCATGCTTGAGGCGGTGAAGATGTTGGAGGGGCATTTTGGGGCGGGGACGGGCGCTTTGTACGAGGCGGGGAGGACGTTTGCGCGGTCGGAGAGCGAGGGCGCGCAGGAGGTGGGGCTTGTGCCGCTTGGGCGGCCGTTTGCGCACAATCCGGAGGAGGTGACGGAGACGATGCTGGCGCTGGCGGACAGCGGGAATTGGGAGGTGCGGGAGTGGGCGGCGAGCACGTTGAGGCGGGTGATTGGCGAGAATTTCGATTCTATCTTTGAGACAGTGGAGGCGTGGGCGGAGCACGGTTCGCCGAATGTGCGGCGGGCCGCGGCTGTGGCCAGCGGCTCGGCCGCGGGAGGTTGCACGGAGGAGCAATGCAGGCGGTTACTGCAGGTTATGACGCCGTTGCTGGAGGATGGCGACCCGTATGTGCGCAAGAATATGGGCGCGTTTGCGGTTGGAGACGGTTTTCTGCGGGCGCAGCCGGAGATGACGCCGGCGTGGTTGGGTCGAGCGGGCAGTCATCCGAGGGCGCAGTGGAATGTCGCGATGGCTCTATGGGTGGCGGAGGCAGCGAAGCATTTTGGCTTGCTGGGGGATCTGTTGGTCAAGTTGGCGGCAGAAGACCGGAGGGTGGTGCGCAGGGCTGTGTACAGGGCTGTATTGAATCTGGCGAAGAGGGTTCCGGAGGAGGTGGCGTTACTGGTGGAAAGGTGGAAGGATGATCCTGCGCGGCGCCATGTTTATGACCATGTCGCGGGGAGGTTGTAGGGGGAACGGAAGGGGCTGGGGGTTAGGGGGGAGGG
>JAJDXQ010000011.1 GCA_022823185.1 Caldilineaceae bacterium | reverse complement strand
CGTCAAAACCGGAGAAGTTGCCTTCGGAATCGAGGAAGCCGAAACCGGGCAGCTGTGAGTTGCCGATGCAGACCAACTGGCCGCGTTCCTGCACGATACTCAATGTGGACTGCACTTCCTGCATGGCGGGCGCGGCCGCTTCGTCCGACTCGACGACTTCAGGTCCCGCCGCCGGGCTCATGCAGGCCGCGATGATCATGCCAATGACCATCGACAGAATCATGCCGGCTCTGTTGATTTTCCTCATGCTCTTCATTCTTAGCTCCTTGCTCATCATGGTGGTTGGGATGTAGTTTTGGGCTGCCCGTCAACCGTTGACGGGAAAGAAAAGTTTTTTGGCCGGGCGCATCAGTGGCAAGGGGGCCTCATCGCAAGCGCATTTCGGCCTGACTTCCACTCTGATTCTACAAGAAGGAAGCCCACATAAAAAGTATAATACAGTTCTCTAAACCTACCAACAGCGTTCGCGAATCGGCCCAGCCCAGATTGGACGTCGATATGGTGATTGGCGTACCGCCGGATTGCATGATCTCCGGCGGCAACGGATGAGAGTCGGGCAGGCCATCCTATGAGGGTTGAATGCGCTTCTGCGACTGTTGCCAAGCGTTTGCCTGAGAATTACAGTCAGGCGTGAGCGTTTGCAAGCGTTTGCGAGCGTCCCTGAGTGTTTCCTCAATTCTTCTGGAGTTTCGCAGGAGTTGGAGAGTGATCATGAGCGTCCGTGAGCGTTTCCCAACTCCCATTTGCGTATCACGAGCGTTTGCAGGCGTTCCCGAGCATACACCTGCGAATCACAAGCGTCTAAGAGCGTATCGGCGGCAGTGGCTTGATTACAGGTCTATTGTAGCGAAAGCGGCGCCATCATGCGCCGGTCGAAGGACCAACCGGCAGGCGCATGGCGGCGCCATCCACTCACTCTGACTTTGAAATGTCCGCCCTATCGGCCCTGAGCGTGATTTTGAGCTGGGTTTGGTGTTTGCTGTCCCGGTGACATGAGAGTGTCCGGAGGAAGTCAGCAACTCAGCGGCGGGGCTTGGCGTTCCTGCACGCGCCGTCCCAGAGCAGCGCGAACGATAGAGCCCGCAGAGTACTTTGTTGCGCTTGAGTCGGGGCGTTTCGAACTGGAGACAGCAAAGCCGGCGGAATGACAGGTCAGCGATCCGTTCTGTAGTTAAAGTATCGTGCATAAAGGCCGCTCTGTCAATGGGAAAACTGCGACGGCGCGGTTCGAATTCGGGGAGGGCTTCCGGCTACCTCTGGTTACCGACATTGGTGTTTAGTCCGGACGGGGATTCTGGGGGGATAGAGGTGTTTGGGGGATAGGTTGTTGTCCGGACAGAGATTTGGGGAGATTGAAGGGATGTCGGGGATTGTATTGTCGTCATGCATGGGGACTTGTGGGCGAGGGGCGGGGAGAACTGCAGGCGCTACTGGCGAGCGGGTGGGCGCCAGGGGCCAGCCGTGGTAGAGCGGCGCCTCAGCAGACGAAGGAAAGGGGGGCGGGGCTGGCAGGGAGAAGCGCAGGACAAGGCCTAGGGCATGCGCTAGAGGAACTGGGCCGGGCAGCTTGACGTTGAAGGCACAAAACCTGCATGCTTTTGGGCAATTCGGAGCCGTGGGCTATAATCCCCGAATGCCCGGCTCTGGCGCGCTGCGCCTAGTTCAGCCGCAGAGAGTGTTTCAGAGCCGGCGCCGCAAACTGACAGGAGAACCGAATGCTGGCGGAACTGTCCAACACAATCGCGACCCTCATCGGGATTTTTGTCGCCCTGCTGGGCGCGTTCCTCTTTGCCTTTTGGATCGCGATGGGGATCTGGACTTTCAATGACATTCGAAGCCGCACGAGAGACTGGCTCGCCATCGCCCTCGCAAGTCTGCTGGTTCTGGTTTTTCCACTCGTCGGGCTGGTCCTATACATCATGGTCCGGCCAAGAGATACCCTGGCCGATGTCTTTGACCGTGCCCTGGAAGAGGAGTCTTTGCTGCGGGAGTTAGAGGCTACGCTCTCCTGCTACAGTTGCGGATTGCCAGTCCAGGAGAGTTGGAATTTCTGCTCGAATTGCCATAGCCAGCTGCGGTTTGCATGCGCGAGTTGCGGCAAGGCGATGCGGCACGAATGGAGCATCTGCGTTAGCTGCGGCGCAGACCAGCTCGAACAAGGGCCAATGGGTGGAGAAGGGCAGATCAACTCCGGAAACCGGCCGGGCGTCTCCGCTTCTGAAGCAAACGCGGCGCGCGTGGAGGTCGAGGCACGTTTCCGGCCCTCGCAGGAATCTTCGTCGAGAAGATAGTAACCCCTTAAATCATCAGCCTATATTCTTTTGCTGCTGCTCAGGCATAGGGACGCTTCCCGATCTGCGTCATCGTTGCGGACAGGGTCAGCTTCTTCCTCTTTGCGCCGAGGGGGCGGCCATTCGCGTCCAGGGCGCTGGCATCTCTCCGACGGGGACCTCAATCAGAACCGGCAGGTCAGAGTTCAACGAGTCAGACAGCGCGTCCTGAAGGGCTTGCGGCGACCCCACCCGAATCCCGCGTGCGCCAAAGGACTCGGCAAAGGCGACGAAATCGGGGTTCAGCAGTTCGCTAGCGATGATGCGTCCACCGTATCGTTCCTTCTGCATTCTGCGCACGTTGCCATAGGCCTCATCGTTAAAGATTACCGTTACAGTATTTATCCGATGCTTCACCGCTGTTGCCAGTTCAGTCGCTGCAAAGAGGAAGCCGCCGTCCCCTGTAACGCTGATCACCGGGCGGTCCGGGGCTGCGATTTTCGCGCCGAGGGCCGTCGCGAAGCCCCAGCCCAACGTCCCTTGATAGTTGGCGCTAAGGTATGTACGCGGCTGATAGACCGGCATCGTGATGCGGCTGACGTAGCCGATCTGCGTAATTTCCTCTACGTATATCCCATTATCGGGCAAGGCGTTGCGAATAGCGCGCACAAAGCTCATTTGCGGCTGAATTGACTCGTAAATGGATTCCATCTCGTCGTGGAGGGCCAGCATCTCCACTCTTCGAGACGGGCGTTCGGTATTGCGCCGGCCAAGCGCTGCCAGCAGCGCCCGCAGCGCGTCACGGCAGTCGGCAAGAATCGAAACGTCGGCCTGCCCGAACCTGCCTAGCTCCTGGCTGTCAATGTCTATGCGAATCAGCCGCATCAGGTCGGGCTTTCCCCACTGCATCAGCGGCGTTGACAGGCGCGTGCCGATCGCAACTGCCGCGTCGGCCTGCTCCCAAAGGCGGGGTCCGGCCCCATAGGTATGGCTGAAGGGGTGACGGCTCGTCAGAACGCCGCGGCCGCTTGCGCTGGCGATGACCGGCGCCTGCAGCGTCTCGGCAAGAGCCTGGACCTCTTCCCCGGCGTCCATCGCGCCGCCGCCTACCAGGATCACAGGCTTACGTGCGTTCGACAGAAGCATTGCGGCCTCTTCTATGGCGGCAGGGTCCACTTCCGGGCGCGGCAGGTCTAACGGAACCGCGTCCTCGGCCATCTCGGCTTTGCCGGAAAGGACGTCCAGCGGCGCCTCAAGTCCGACGGGGCGCGGCCGGTCTGAATGCATGGCGCTGAGGACTTCGGCCAAGATGGCAGGCACTTCTGACGGGTCTTCTATGCGTCGGGCCCGCTTTGTAAGCGAGCGCATGATCCCCAGCTGATCGGGGATCTCGTGCAACATGCCATAGCCCCGGCCTATCTGGTCAGTACGAATCTGGCCGGTGAGGCACAGAACCGGGGCGTTGGTGGCGTATGCGGTCGAGAGGGCCGCGGTTGTATTGAGGAAACCGGGCCCTGGCACCACCACATAGACGCCGGTCCTGCCGGAGGCGAGCGCATAGCCCAGCGCCATATAGGCCGCGCCCTGTTCGTGTCGCGTATGGATGACTCGCATTCGGTCGCGGGCATCGTAGGCGGCCGTATAGAAGTAGTCGTTCTGGACGCCGGGCAGACCGAAGATGGTGTCGATTCCGTAAGCAAGAAGCCCTTCAACAAGGGCCTCGCCCCCGGTTCTGGTTGTCGTCATCTTTCGCAAATCCTCACCTGGGCTAATGCGCCACCGAGCCATCGGAATGGAAGTTGCCGAAGATTCTCTTGGGCTGATGGGGGAAGTTTCCCAGCTTGTCTTCGTCGATCTCGAGCCCGATTCCGGGCCTGTCCGATACGAGCAAGTATCCCCCCTGCCGTTCAACCGGATGGTCGACAATCTCGTTGTAGGCGTCGGCGAATGGATGGCTCTCCATCAGCACGTAATTGGGAATGGCGGCATCGAGTTGACAAAATGCGGCGATGTTGACGGGACTGCCCATCAAATGGGGAAACACGCCCACAAAGGCGGCTTCAGCGATGGCCGCGATCTTTTTGACCTGGGTGAACCCGCCGGCCAGGGACAGGTCGGGCCGGATGAGGCTGACGATCTTGCGGTCGACCAGGTCCTTGAACTGAAATATGTTGTAGAAGCGTTCGCCGGTCGCCATTGGCAAGGGGACGGTCCTGGCAATATACTCCATTGCCTCCAGACTTTCCGGGGCAAGTGGATCTTCATAGTAGAGGATGCGGAAAGGCAGCAGTTCACGGGCCAGAACGATTGCCTCCTCCGGCCGCAGATTGCGGTGGATTTCAAGTCCGAGGTCGATATTCGGGCCAACCGCCTCACGTACAGCCCCGACAAGGGCGACGGCCTCGCCGATCACCTGGGAAGGAGTCTTGCCTTCAAAGCCGGGGAGGAAGGGCGACATGCGCAGGGACAGATAGCCTGCCCCAACCTGCTCCTGAGCGCTGGCCGCACACTCTTTGGCGCTGGCGCCAACAACATTGGCAAAGACCTTGATCTTGTCGCGCACACGTCCGCCGAGCAGCTGATGCACTGGCTGGCCCGCGGCCTGCCCGGCGATGTCCCACAGGGCGATGTCGATCGCGCTGAGCGCGGCGCTGAGCGCGGCGCCCATAAAGTGCGCATCGCGGCTAACCGTCTGGAAATGGTGCTCTATGCGGGCGGCGTCCTTGCCGGCGTAGTATTCGCCCAGCTCAAGGATAGCCCGGTGGACCATTCCGTGATGCGCCCAGAGTCCTGCCTCGCCGTTGCCAACGATGCCCTGGTCGGTATAAACGCGCACCAGGAGGAACCTGTCTACAAGGAAGGGCGTGATTTTCTCGATTTTCATAGGGTCTTCTCTCACAGAGCGGCAGATGCTGGCACCGGTCAGGGAGCGCTCATTGCGTCATTTAGCGGCCACCCGGTAGAGATGGCTGCGGCCGGACTGCGCCGAGTTGTACAGGATCTGGCTGCCGTCCAGGCTCCAGAGACAGTGGGGATGGGTGCCGCGATGGGAGTTGTGATCACAGTGGGGGCCAAAAGCGGCAATATGGTCGACACGCTGCTTATTGAGATCAACCAGGATCACGCCTTCTTTGTCCCAGGTGGTTATCTTGCTGCCGTCGGGGCTGGCGATGGGATGACCGCCCAATGGCTGGTCGATGACAACTTCCTTGCTCGAGCCGTCGAAGTTGATCATGTAGAGCCGCGGCTCGTCCTGCTGCCCTTCGTCGGTGTGGATGCGATAGCCGGAATAGAGAACCTTTGTCCCTTCCGCGGTCCAACTGTGGTGGTGGCCGAAGAAGGTGAGCCAGCGGCGCTCGCTGCCGTCGCGGCTGACGATATAGATGCTGCGGCGGAAGGGGCTTTTCCAGGGCGAAAGGTCGTCGGGGGTCGACTTGATCCACATTGCGACGAGCATGTGCCTGGCGTCAGGCGTCCATTTGGTGTTGCCGACAGTCATCTGGTCGACGTGGAAGAGGTCGTTATTCGGTGTCATCTCATAGAGGGATTCGGTGGAGGCGATGAGAGTGAGGTCGTCGTCATCCTGGGGCCGGGAGCCTGTGTCTGACCGCAACGTATAGACGCCTCGCGGCAGATCAGTGTTGATATCGTTGGTCGTCCAGCTGATCAGGCCGCCGTCGGGGCTGATTTGACGAATGCCGCCTTCCATCTTTCGCAGCAGTTTGCCTCCGTCCGGCCCGAGACGGTTCCACTCGGCGTCGACCACGCTGACCTCTCCCGGCGAGGAGTAGTAGAACACTTCACATTTGGCGGGATGCCAGACAGGGTAGGCGCCTGTATGCGTGTTGTAGAAGGCGTTTTCGGCCAGGAGGCGCAGCTCGTACGTCTCCAGATCCATGAGGTAGAGCCGTCCGTTGTTGGTGGCGAACGTATCGCGGTGGGCTTTCGTTACCTCATTCGGGTTGGCGGCGGAGAAGACCATGTAGCGACCGTCCGGCGACCAGGGAGAGATGTCGTAGTAGGTGTGCAGATCGGCCATGGGGCTGCTGGTGAGCTGCTCGATCGTGCGGCCCGTTTGCTGGTCAACATAGGTTGCGCGTTCCGGGTGGCATCTTTGGATTGAGGTCATAGAACTGTTCCTTTTTCTGTTCCGGGACGAGACTTGACGGAATTCCGACGAATTGTGGATTCTGCCCCTGGGCCGGCCACTTCCGCGCTTGACGGCAACGTATCGGAGCGTGCCACGGGGCGTCCTCCAACTAAGGAGAACGCCCCGCGTTGCGTGTTTCAACCTCCGGCGCCTGCTTCCGCATCAGGGCTTGCCGGCGCCAATCAGAGTGCCAGCTGGAAATCCTCAGGACTAACTATGGCTCGCCGGATCGTCCCAGTAGAAGGTATGCACCTGCACCAGGCCGCCGTGCGATGTGGGGTTGCTCAGCGGATAGACGTATTCGGGATCGAGACCGCGCAGGCCGTTCAACATGATCAGAGGGTTAGGAATCTGACCGAGATAACCTATTTGCGGCAACTCCTCCGCCCAGACATCCAGAATCTGGAAGAAGAGTTCATTGCGCCGGGCCTCGTCCGGCTCGACCAGGATCTCGTCCCACAAGTTCCACATCGTGCGAATCCAGTGGCCTTCGGGCGGTTCTTCGGCCACCGGGTGCGAGGGATCCAGACGCCAGCGGCCCCAAGCCTCGCCCCAGGGCCGGTCAAGACCGGTGCCAAGGAAAAAGGCAGGGTCGACCAGGGGAAGGAGAGAACGTCCGCTGCCCCAGAACGCGGCGTCAATTTCGTTGGCTCCCCAGTGCTCCTCGTAGAGCGATCGCTCGATCCCCTTGTAGGTGGCCTTGATCCCAACTTCGGCCAGATAGCCGATGATAATCTGGACTGCATCCTCGTCCGGTGAACCAGGCTGTGCGGTTCCTTCGACCACGAAACTGATGGTTTCCCCGCTGCCGTCCGGATAGACCCGGAAGCCGTCACCATCCTTTTCCGCGTAGCCGGCGTCGTCGAGCAGCTGGCTGGCGCGGTCCGGATCATATTCGATGTAGGCGTTTGCCTGCTTGGGATAGGACTGAGGCGACTGCTCCAGAGGGCTATACTGCCTGGGCTTGTAGAGCCCCTCGAAGGCCAGCTCGTTGAGCGTGTCCCGATCCACAGCCAGCGACATGGCAATGCGTACGTCACGGTTCTGGAAGAACTCGCGCAGCCTGGGCTTTTGCACCGTCTGGTTAGGCGTCAAGCAGACGTGCTGGTCGCCGGCGCCCAGTTGGACGCGATAGCCGCCGCCGTCCTCGTTTTCCTTGTAGAGAGTGAAGTTGGCCGCGCTGACGTGCCGCTGCTGGAAATCGACTTCGCCATTGATGATTCGGAGGTCGAATACATCGTTGGTATCGAACAGCCTGTGGCGAATCGTGTCGATGTAGGGCAGCTGGTTTCCGTCCGGGTCTACCTGCCAGAAGAAGGGATTCCGACCCATCAGGAAGAGTTCCTCCGACAGGGGATTCGAAGCAGTGAATGAGTAAAGACTTGGCAACTCAGGATTGAGATACCACCAGTTTCGATCCGAGAAGAGAGCTGTCCAGGTATCGAAACCGCTGTCGGCAACCGCCGCTTCAAGCGCTTCCTTGTCGTCAGTCGTCTCAATGTGGAATTGGGACACGTAGTGATGGGGAGCGAACAGGTCCCTTGTAAGAGGCGCCACCCGGTCCAGGAACATTGGATTGGGGTGGGCGAAGGAAAACACGACCGTGTGCTTGTCGGGAAACTCCATCGTCATCGGCGTGCGCTCGGGGCCGGTCACCCAGTTGCGCCCAACCGCGGGTGTCAGCTCCTTGTTGAGCATGACATTTTCCTGCCACCAGGCGAAATTATCTGAATCGAAGGCTGCCCCATCCGACCATTTCATGCCTTCGCGTAGATGGAATGTCCAGACGGTTGCGTCGTCATTCGTTTCCCACGACTCGGCAATGTTCGGACGCAGCGACAGCTCAGGGGTATACCAGGTCAACCCCTGGCGGGCCAGCTTGGTCGGCCCCCAGCGATCGGACACGCCCTTGAAGCCGCGGCGCATTGTTCCGCCGTAGTTGCCGATGCCCTCCATGCCTTCGAGGACGAGCGGGTTGGCGGGGAGCCGTTCGTCGATCGGCGGCAGGTCTCCCGCCGCTACCATTTCGGCCAACATCGGCGCTTCACTGTAGCCGCCGGGTGAAGCAGCCGGCGCGGCAGGCGCTTCGCTGGCAGTTTCGGCTGCGGGGGCCGGCATGTCCTCGGCCGCGGGCTCTCCTTCGCCGCCGGCGCAAGCCGCGGCAACCAGTCCTGCAGTGCTCAACGCGCTCAGATGGAGAAACCTCCTGCGGCTGAGATCTCCCTGACGAGATTCAAGCTTTTTCATACCGTTCTCTCCTTTGTCAGTTGTCAATACACAAACAGAGGTTGTAGCGAGGCAAGGCAATTGTACTTCAGGCCGGGGGGCCGGTCAAGAGAGATTGCCATAGGGCACGGATTTTGTCTGAACGGGGATTTGGGGGGATTAAGGGGATTAGGGGGATGGGGGGAAACGGCAACGGCGAACTTCAACATCTTTTGATCCACGAAGGGACGCGAAGGGGCGCGAAGAAGGGCAACGGCGAAATTCCAAATCTTTTGATCGACGGAGGGAAACGGTGGGGCAGGGAGGAGGGCAGCGCCTTTGCGGTACGCGAAGGGGATGGTGTAAGGGAGTGGTGCGAGTTCGTGAGTGTTTACGAGCGTTTGCAAGTGTTTGTGAGCGTTGCATGAGCGTTTACGAGTGTTCACGAGAGTTTACGAGTGTTTGTGAGTGTTGCATGAGCGTTTACGAGTGTTCATGAGTGTTCGTGAGCGTTCGTGAGTGTTTGTGAGCGTTCGTGAGAGATTGGAGGTGGAAAAGGGTGGGGATCTCGGCGAAGGGACGCGAATCGGGGCCAGGGCGAGTGATAAGTGGGCGATGAATGGGCGGTGAATGGGCGTTTGCGAGGGTCTGACGAGGTGTTGAGGGGAGGTTGGGCGGTCTGATGGGCGTTGCGGCGGGTGGGGCGGCAGGATTGTGGGTAGGGGGTTACGCTGCCGCGGGGAGGGGCGGCAGGAGTTCATTATATTTTATTTATTTTTCGAATTTCCTTTGTCAGGGGGTTGGAACGGCTTACAGAGGGGTTGCGTGATGGTGTGCGAGGACGCGCGGGGATGTCTCATGGTGTGATGTCCTTGTTGCGGGATGCTGCCCAACGGCCGGCCGGTTGGCTGGCGCGGGCGGGGCGATTGGGACGGGGATTTGGGGGAATTGAGGGGATTAGGGGGATGGGGGAAACGGCAACGGCGAACGGCAACGGCAGATTGATGCGCGAAGGAACACGAAGGGGCGCGAAGAAGGGCAACAGCGAACTGCAGACGGCAACGGCTGATTGATTAGCGAAGTGACGCGAAGGGGCGCGAGGAACTTCGTTTTGTGATGTACCGCATGTTTTGGAGGGGAAGTCGGCGGTTGCGAAGGAGGGCACACGCACAAGGGGCGCTGCGGTCGTAGCATGCAGGCAAGGTACACGCGGCGGGGCGGGCATTCGGCAGTGGTGGTGAGGCTTTGGGATCAGGTCGCTAGCGCGGCCCGCTTGGAATGACCAGAGTATCCGGAATGGCACGTCGGAGCGGGGCTTTCGGGTCCCTCATCCGTCGGGCTTGACAAATCCCCACGGGGGTCTATCATTCAAGACTAGAACGGCCTACTGCAGTAACGAGGAGACAAGATATGAGTAACGCATGGCTGGAGAATCAGCTCACCCCGGAAGAAGAGAGCAGTTTCGCTGAGAACGGCTACATGATCATAGAGAATGCCATTCCTCCTGATCTGGTGGAGCGGGCAACTGCCGTCCTGGATCGACTTACGGCTGAGGCGAAGGCCAATGAGGGCTTGGGACCGGACGACGGGATCAACATCTTTGACTTCATCGGCAAGGACGACGTGTTTCTTGAGTTGCTCGACTACCCGACGACTTTTCCCAAAGTATGGGGTATATTGGGCTGGAATATTCAACTCTATCATTCGCATACAATCGTCACGCCGCCGAACGCCGTCTCCGGGCCGGGGCAGCAGGGCTTGAACTGGCACAAGGACAGCGCCCGGCTCAACAATGAGCTGGAAACTGACCCCCAACCACGCATATCGCTGAAGGTGGCGTTCTTCCTGACCGACACGTCGGAACTGGGCAGGGCCAACCTCTACGTGATTCCCGGCAGCCATCTTCTGAACAAACTGCCGGTGGATGAAGACAGGAAGCCGGCGGGGGGCATTGCGGTGCGCGCCAAGCCAGGGGATGCCGTGTTTTTTGATCGGCGCATCTGGCATGCTTCCAGCCCGAACACGTCTGACGTACCGCGCAAGGTCCTATTCTACGGCTACAGCTACCGCTGGCTGCGCCCACGCGACGACATGACCGTCGACCACCTGATGGGAAGGGTCGATCCCATTCGCCAGCAACTGCTCGGCGCCGCGCCTTCCGGATGGCATGGCTACTCCTCGCCCAAACCGGAGGATGTGCCGCTCCGCGCCTGGATGCAGGAGAGAGCCGGGGAAAACGGCGCGGACTGATCATTTGGGATCGTTTCGTTCTTGGCGCTGACGCGCGGTAGGACTCCCGCTCAAACAAATAGGGAAATACTGTGAAGTGAGACTTCACGCGCCGTGCTCACTAGAATCCAGTGTGTAAAGGGCAGGCGAAAAGCTATTGTTGTCTGGTAGACGCCAGGTCGGCCTAGCCTTGTTCAGTTAGCCGGAGTGGGTGGCATCAGTCTTGATACGGCCTAGCCGCCTACTCGGGGTTAAAGCGCGTAGGCACTTTACTCCGGAAAACTCGCGCCGCTGGGCAGGGAAGCCTATGCTGAGGGCAACTGATTTGGATGAGATTGCCGACAGCCGCGGACCGGAATGATTCAGAGTCCGCAAATGGAGGAGCGCCGAGCCCAATGTTGCGCTTAATGCAGGGCACGTTGTCGTACCATTCATGTCGAACAGGAAGGGCTTCTCGCTGGACGCGCACACGGTTGCGCACGAGCGCGGCTGCGCTTGAAACGGCTGGCGAAAGACGTTTGGCTGCAGGCGGGCGTCAGGTCTGATGCCCGTGACACAGAATTGCGTTGCGCCGCCCAGGGAAACCCAGGAGGTCCGTCTTGGCCAGGAAATTACAGAAGTCCCTTCTGCTGTTTGCCGTGCTGGCGGCGCTCATCTCCTCTGCCATTCTGTCAGACAGTAGCACGTTCGCGCAGACACCGGCTTCTGAAAAGCCGGACACGCCAGCGCTGACAGGGGCGTTGTCCGGGGCGAACGAAGTTGAGCTCAGTTGGCATTCGGTTACGGGGGCGACCAGGTACGAGCTGTGGGTCTGGTGGGAGAGAGACACGGGCTGGCAGCGGCTTGACGGCGGCGGTCTGACGGGCACGTCTTTCACGCACAGCGGCCTTTCAGCCGGGACGACCTACTATTACGCCGTCCGCGCGGTGAATGCCAGTGGCGTGGGCAGCGATTGGTCGGCCTATGCCGAGATTACAGTGCCCCAGGGCCAGGCTGCAACGGAAACGCCATCTCCCACCCCTACGGCAACGGCGGCTGAATCACAAGCCCATACATCCACTCCGACCAATACCCCAACTTCAACGCCGACCGCCTCTTCGCTTTCTGCGCCGGTGTTGACGGCGAAGGCGAGCGCAAACGCAATAGAACTAAGTTGGGCGCCGGTCGCGGGCGCTCTCAGGTACGAACTGTGGGTCTGGCAGAACAGCGCCACAGGATGGCAGCGTCTGGATGACGGCGCCTTAACCGGATCTTCCTTCACACACCGCGAGGTGACGACGGGCGTGATGTACTGGTACGCGGTTCGAGCGATCCCCGCCGGCGGCGTGCCGGGAGACTGGTCGGAGAACGTCAGCGCCACGGCGACGCAATCTGCTGCGTTCACGGCCACGCCCACCGCGACGCCTTCTGCGGAGGCGGCGTCGACTTCCACACACACGGCCACGGCAACGGTTACACCGACACGCACTGCAACGACTGCCGGAAATGGCTTCGAGCTTTCAAAGCCGGCGCTAACCGCGCAAGCGGGCGTGAACGAAGTCGAACTGAGTTGGGTACCCGTATCCGGCGCGGTCAGATACCAGCTTTGGGTGTGGTGGGACATCGTCAGCGGCTGGCAGCGACTTGACGCGGGCAGCTTGACAGGCACGTCATTTACGTACAGGGAAGTCACGCCCGGCATCACTTACTATTTCGCCCTAATCGCAGTCAATTCCGAAGGGCGAACCAGCCAGTGGTCGGAGTATGCGACGGCAACCGTTGCAGCTGGGTCAACGTCAACGACGACCGCCACGCCAACGCCAGGCTTCACACCGACGCCGTCCGCCACGGCAACGCCATCCGCCACGCCAACGCCAGGCTTCACACCAACGCCGTCCGTCACGGCAACGCCATCCGCCACGCCAACGCCAGGCTTCACACCAACGCCGTCTGTCACGCCAACGCCAACTGTCACGCCCACGGCAGCGACGACCGAGAGGGGGGCGCTCATCGCGCTCTACGAAGCGACCGACGGTCCCAACTGGACGCACAATAACAACTGGCTTTCCGAAAAGTCACTTGATCTCTGGTACGGGGTTACAACGGACAGCAATGGAAACGTTACCCGCCTTGACCTCACCTCGAATAACCTGAAGGGCACGATTCCAAATCTGTCGGCCCTGTCCAACTTGACTTTTCTTCGCCTCACCTCCAACCAGTTGACAGGCGAGATCCCGGACCTTTCCTCCCTCACCAAGTTGACGTTTCTTGACTTGAACGGCAATCAGCTGACGGGGTCGATTCCGAATTTGGACGCCCTCGTCGGTCTGGAGCAGATCTACCTGGGCCACAATCAGTTGACGGGTCAGATCCCGGACTTCAGGGCCCACACAGACCTGATCCTTCTCGACCTGGCGAATAACCAGTTGACGGGGGGCATTCCTCCTTTAGGGGATTTGGTCCACTTGTATTGGTTGACGCTAGGAAGTAACCCACTGGGCGGTTCGATCCCAGATTTGAGCGGCCTCACGGGACTTCAAACGCTGGACCTGCAGGAGAGCCAGTTGACGGGCCCGATTCCGGATGTGAGCGCCCTGACCAACCTGGTCTGGCTTAACCTCGGCCGGAACAACCTGACCGGCGCAGTCCCTGCCCTCGGGACCCTTACGGAACTGGAGCTATTGGGACTCGACAGTAACCAGTTGACGGGATCGATTCCAGATCTGAGCGGCGCCACAAACCTTAGAACAGTGCATCTTGAGGCTAACGAGTTGACGGGAGCGATCCCCGACCTCAGCAGTCTGCGGCGCCTGAACCGGCTCTATCTTCAGAAAAACAAGCTGACTGGCCCGTTCCCGGACCTGAGCAGTCTCACCAGCTTGACCATTTTGAATCTCGGCTCCAACCAGCTTTCCGGTCCCGTCCTGGACTTGGAGCTTCTTAGACAAATGTACAGGTTGGACCTCTCTGACAACCGGTTTGTCGGGCCGGTCCCGGACCTGAAGGCTCTGATTGAACTGTGGGAGGTCGACCTGCTGGGCAACCAATTCTGTCTGCCTGCGGGCGAGAGTTTTTCCCATCCAAACAGCAAGGTACTTATCCATCTATACAGCCTCAATCTTTCGACCTGTACGGATACCGAACTGGCGCTCGTGCTCGGCGCGCCGGGGAGCCTGTCCGCATCCGTCGCAGACAGTTTTGTCACGCTTACATGGGACGGGGTGACAGACGCGGCCACCTATGAACTGCGCGCCTGGGACAGTTTCGATTTTGCCTGGGGTTCTATCGGCGGCTCCTTGATTGAGAGGACATACGCTCATCCAGTTCTGAAAGACGGCAGGAACTACTACTTCCAGGTTCGAGCCAGGACCTCCCGCGGCCGGCGAAGCCCCTGGTCAGACATGGTATACGTGGCCGTTGTTGCTACGCAGTTTCCGCCTCCGCCGGTATCGCTCGGATATGACATGTCCTACCAGAAATATATGAACGTTGGGGGAATTCATGTGGTGGGGCCAAGCGAAGTTCCTGATACAAAAATGATACAGGCACGTGAAATAATCAGCGGCATGCTTACAAGCAGGTCCGACCTGCTTCAAGCCATGGCTGACTACAGCACATCAATCCATATACAGGAAGGCCCATACTTTATTCCGGGCGCGGCAGGGGTCTCCATCAAGTCTTCGTCGGCATTGACTGCGCTGGTTCCAATTGTGGATACAGACTGCGGCGTGTTTATTCACGAGTTTTCTCACTTGATCCACTTCATCATCGAGGAACAGTCTGATGGCGACAGTTTCAACCAGCGGCTCGAGGCGTTGTACCAGGCGGCGCTGACAGCGGGTCGTTGGCAGGACACGCTGGCCATAGACAACACGCTACACTTCTGGACAGAGACCGTTTGGTACTGGCTGATAGAAGCCATGCCGTCTTCGTTGTCAACGCTCTATCCGACGTTGGAAGATTACGAGCCGGATGCCGCAGCGTTAATCGAAGAGACCCTCGGTGACGCGACTGTACCCGAATCCTGCAAGCCTTGAGCACGCGAAATGGGAGGATGCGAGGGTTGGACTGACAGCCCTCAGGACTCGCGCTTGACGTTTCCAAATTCAGTTCTTGCGGACGCGTAGACAGTCAGGGCCCCCCGGTAAATCGAGGTCCTGCCTGTCTATGTCGCGCAATGCGGTACACAACATGGTCCCGACTTTCCCGCAGTTAAACGACTGGCAGGAGAAGGCGTTGATCGTTGCCCTGAGATTACATAGGGCGCCACTGGTCGAATCCGTTGCGCACCTTCTGCCGGCGTGACCTGCATTCTCTCTGGCGGTCGCGGGCAGGATGCCTTTGCCTGGTGTCCTCTGGCCCGAAGATGCGCAAAACGCAACGCTTTCTCACGACCGCACGTTCGACGAGACCGCAGTTACATTGTAGAATTTCACTTGCCGCTCGGAGAAGAGAGGCCCGCGCCGCAAGCCAGGGGGATTCCATCGATGGACAATAAGTCGCGCCGCATGACAGCCAGAATGAGGAGCGTTTGGGTTGTAACCGCCGCTATCGCGGCATCGCTGACACTCTTCTTCCATTCGGTTCATACCTCAATTGCGCAGACTTCGACCCCGGCAGCCCTGGGCGCGCCGGTCTTGACCGCGCGAACAAGCGGAGACGCAATCGAACTGACCTGGACCGCTGTGGCGGGCGCCGCGCGCTACGATCTGTGGGTGTGGTGGGACAGCGATGTCGACTGGCAACAGTTGGACATGGGCGATCCGACTGAAACAACCTTCGTCCATTCCGAACTCGACGCAGGAACGACCTATTTCTACCTTGTCCGCGCCGTCAGCAGTACGGGCGAACCAGGTCCGTGGTCGGAACGGGAATCCGCCACCGCGCCGGCGCCGCCGCCTTCAATTGCCCCCCCGACACTCTGGGCGGAGGCCGCCGAAGGCAGAGTCGACCTGAATTGGACCCAGCCGGAGGGCGCCGTCCGCTACGAACTGTGGGCCTGGACGAGCGCAGACGGATGGCAGCAGTTAGACGATGGCGCACTGAGCGCAGCCAGTTATCGTCATTCCGGCCTGGCCGAAGGGGTGACATACTACTACTCTGTTCGGGCTGTCAACGCGGAAGGCGAGATGAGCGAGTGGTCCGAGCAGGTGTCTGCGACCGTGCCCGGCATTCTCCGCGTGCCCGAAGTTCCCGAGCAAAGAGCCGCTTTGGTCGCCCTTTACGAGGCAACGGACGGCCCCAATTGGCGAAAAAACGATAACTGGTTAACCGAAAGCCCGATCGTTACCTGGCACGGCGTTTCCACCGATCATCTGGGCAATGTGACGGGCCTGTTCCTCCAGAACAACGGCCTCCGCGGTGAACTCCCGGAGCTGGGCGCCTTCACCAGCTTGACGAACCTTAATCTCGGCATCAACGAACTGTCCGGGTCGATTCCAGACCTTAGCGCCCTCACCAGCCTTTCGTCCCTTGCCCTCCACCAGAACCAACTGACCGGGCCCGTTCCGGATTTGAGCGCCCTCACCGGCCTCCGCGGACTGTACCTTGACAATAACCAGCTGACCGGCCCTCTGCCCGACTTGAGCGCTCAAACCGGTCTCACCTCGCTCAGGCTCAGCCATAATCAGTTGGCGGGTCCTGTCCCTGACTTGCAGGCGCTCAAAGTCCTCCGTCTGCTGGACCTTGGCTACAACCAGCTGACCGGGCCCGTGCCCGATCTGTGCGCATTCCCTGTCTTGACGCGGGCATACCTCGGCTACAACCAGTTGACGGGACAGATCCCGATTGCGTGTCCATTGCCTGAATTGAGAGCGCTGTACCTCGGCAGCAACCAACTGACCGGACCCGTTCCGGATCTGAGGGCACTCCCAAACCTGGAAGTACTCTACCTGAACGACAACCGGTTGACCGGGCCGGTCCCGGATTTGAGTTCGCTCACAGACCTGTGGCGGTTGTCGCTGGCGTCTAATCAGTTAACGGGTCCGATTCCCGAACTGAAGGGCCGCGCCAACCTGACGCAGATCTTCCTTGACGACAATCTGTTGACCGGGCCGATCCCCGACCTTGAAAATCTGCCAAAGCTGACGGACGTAAACCTGAGCAACAACATGCTTGAAGGTCCAATCCCCGAGCTGCTTGCCCTTTCGAGTTTGACCTCTCTGAACCTCAGCTCCAATCGGTTGACCGGAACCATTCCTTCACTGAGTCCACTTTCTTTCCTGAAAGAGTTGGACATCAGCGAGAACAGCCTGACGGGGGCGTTCCCTGACGTAGGCGCCCTATTCAGGCTGCAGAATCTGAACCTCTCGGAGAACGGCTTGAGCGGAACGGTCCCTGATCTCAGCGACCTGAAGGGATTGCTGCGACTCTCACTCAGCCACAACCGGCTGACCGGCCCTGTCCCGGACGTGGGCGCTCTCACCAACCTGCAATCCCTGCTACTGAACGATAATGGCCTGTCAGGACAGTTCCCGGATCTTAGCCTCCTTGCTGATTTGCAGGTGTTGGACCTCAGCAACAATCAGTTGTCCGGGCCCGTTCACGGCCTGGGCGGGCTAAAGGCCATTTCCCGGCTTTCTCTGAGCGCAAACCTGTTTGCAGGGCCCATCCCTGAGCTGACCGGTCTCGCCAGATTGATCCGTCTGGATCTTGAAGGCAATCAGTTCTGCCTGCCTGAGGATGTCGACTTTTCAGGACTTAGCGCCCTTGTATCCTCCCATCTGGACGGCCTCGAGACGACCCCATGCACAGAGGCCGAGTTAGCAACGGCGCCGAAAGCCCCAGGCTACCTCAAGGCAACCGCCAGCGAAGGCAAGGTGACGCTCGAATGGGAGGCGGCGGGGAGCACGGCCAGTTACGACTTGCGGATGTGGGACAGCCTCGACCGGAAGTGGGCGACTCTTGCGGTGGAACACACGGACGCCCGTTTTACGCACGAGGTACAGACCGACGGCAGGAATTACTATTACCAGGTGCGCACGCGTGACGCCGACAACGTCTGGAGTGAATGGTCGGAGCCGTTGTTCGCCGCGGTCACCCAACAGAGATTTACGCCTGGCCCGTCATCACTCCAACTGGGTCGATTCTTTCAGAAGTATCTGGACGTTGGCGGGGTCGCCGTGGTTGCCCCGTCTGAAGTGCCCGATGAGAGTTTGGAACGGGCCAGCGAGATCATTTCGGCTGTCCTTTCAGACCGTGATGACCTGATTGAAACGCTGGCCGGCAACGATGCGAGGCTGGCGTTCTTTGGCTACTGGAGAGAAGCCCCAGGAGATTCGGACGGCTGGGAGGTAAACGTGTCCCCGAATGACCCATACTGCGGAGATTTCCTGCTTGAATTCGCCAGCCTAGTTCGCAGGGGGCTTGAGGAACAGCCCAATGGTCAGGCGTTCAGGTCGCAGCTCGATGACGCGTTCCGGGAGGCTGTGGACGCGCGTCTTTGGAAAGGCAGGCTCGCCTCGACAAGCAGCGAAAACTACTGGGCAGAAGCGGTCAAGTTCTGGTTTTGGCAGACTCTGCCGGACTCCTTGAGCGATCACGGTCTCACACTGGCAGAATACGATCCGCAAGTGGACCGACTCATCGGGGATGCGTTTGGGGATGCATCCGTACCTGCCTACTGTATGCCGTAGACAGAACTGCAAGTCCGCAGTCCAGTGATTGCTAATATGTTTCCCAGGTTTGGTACATCGTTGGCTGCGCCCTGGAATCTCCGCTCCTCTGAAACCTCCCAGCGATTCCGGTTGTTTTGCACATCCTTGCCGCCAAAACGGAATTGAATCACGGGAAGGGCGAAGTCTCTACGGACGGCTCTGGCGCGGGAGTTTTTTTGTCAAACCGGGCGAGGCTGGACTTAGCGGCCTCATTGTAAAGCAGAGCCGTTCCGGGAATTCGGCGCGGGCGCGGCGCGTGCGGCGCTCTTTTGGGGAGAGGAAAATCGCTAACGGTTCACAGGTCTGTCACGCAATGAGACGTTCAGTCGGCCGGCCTCCGCCGGCTCCATAACCGTTAAGCCGATCGAGTATTTTCGTCATTGGCCCAGGGGGGTTGCGCAGATAGGTCTGGGCTTACGTATCCGTCACCCGGCACTCGGCGCGGCATTCCGTAGACCGAAACGCGAAAAGCGCGGTCAATACGGGTTTCGTCGCGGAACGACAGGACCGTCGTTGCCATCGGTCGCCAAGCCTAATCCGGCCCGTGCAAGGTTGGTTAAAGCAAGGGTCAGGGCAGAAACGCTCCGTGCCTTTACATTCGCCAGGGCAGGCCCATCCTTGCTCCGGTGATGTGCGCTGAAACATCTATACGCGGGCACTTTGGGCCAACGAGGCTGTCTGGCCGCATTGTGAACTCGCGCAAGGTGAAACGGAATCAAGAGCACAGCGTATAGGCGTGTGTAGCATGTAGCTTGACAATAACAAGACTTTGGGTCGCCACGCGGCGCCAACTACCTTAATCGAGAAAGATTGCAATGAGCCAGACAACCAAGACCTCGTCGCCAGACCTGACGGTGGATGCAATGGAAACTGTCGAACCACCGGCATTCCCGCCCGACGGGTTTAAGCCGCCAATCGTGGTCGCAAAGCAGATCCACAAGACTTTCCGCAACGGAGAAATCGAGGTACACGCCCTGCGCGGGGTCGACCTGACGATCGGGACAGGTGAAATGGTCGCGATCATGGGCCCCTCCGGCTGCGGCAAGACGACACTCTTGAACGCACTCTCCGGGCTGGACAGCTTTGACGACGGCGAGGTGACGATTGAGGGCACTTCGCTCGCCGACATGAACGACCGGAAACGGACCGAGTACCGCGCCGAGCGCATGGGATTTGTCTTTCAGTCCTTCAACCTGCTGCCGGTGATCTCGGCAGTGGAAAACGTCGAAATGCCGCTGCTCGTGAGCGGCGTACGCCCGGCGCAGGCCCGAAAGCGGGCCCTCGACAGCCTGGAAAGCGTGGGGCTGGCCGACAGGGCTACGCACCGACCGATGCAACTCTCCGGCGGACAGATTCAGCGCGTTACCATCGCGCGTGCGCTCGTGAACCAGCCGGCCCTGGTTTGGGCAGACGAACCGACCGGCAACCTGGACGTGGGCAGCTCGACGGAAGTGCTCTCGCTGATGCAGCGCCTCAACCGGGAACAGGGACAGACCTTCGTCATCGTCACCCACGACCCGCAGGTGGCTGCCCTGTGCGGGCGTATCGTTCGGATGGAGGATGGGGAGATTGCGGCCCATGAGTAGCCTTCTCAGCTCGGTTTCCCTATACCTGGCCGCGGCCCTCGCCCTGATACTGGCCGGGGCTGCGCTCATCTCGTTTCGAAACCCGATCATCGGCAAGCTCGGCGTAAGAAACATCCCGCGACGGCCCACCCAATCGGCGCTCATCGTGTTCGGCCTCACCTTGAGCACGATGATCATTGTCTCCGCGCTCAGCCTGGGCGACACACTGAACAACACGATACGCCGGCAGACAATTGACGCCTACGGGCATATCGATCAGGTGGTCTCGCCACCGTTCCTGATGGACCTCACCCAGCTGGCCGACGGCGGGGCCATTGATCCTGAAAACGCCAGCAGTCCGGAGAGCGCGGCGCTCTTGAATGCGCTCACCGGCGGCGACCTGAACGCGCTGATCTCGCTCTTCAATGAAGGTTTGCCCGGAATCACAGAAGAACGGCTGGCGCAGTTGGAAGGACAGACGGCAGAGTACCCCTTAATTGACGGCGTCGCCGGCTCGATCCTCTTTCCCACGATCGTTCGAAACGTAAGCACGGGCCAGGGCGAGCCGCTTGGCTTCATCTTCGCTGTGGACGAACAGTACGACACTGATTTCGGACTGCACGCCAGCGACGGCGCCCCCGTACGCACGGCCGATCTGCGCCCTGGCATCGGTGATGTATTCGTCGACCTGGTCAATCTCTGGGAACTGTCAGGCGAAGCTGCGGAGCCAATCGCCGCCGCACTGGGCGTCGAGGACGCCGGTCTGGTCGGGACGGCGCTGGCGCTTGGCGCAGCAGGGAGTGTCCTTCTGCAGGAGGAAGGTCCCAACTTTACCCTGCGTCAGATTGAGATTCCTGTGGATGTGCTGAGAAACCTTGGATTCCCCGCGGAGCTACTTGACGAGATAGACTCAGACGTGATCAGCCTGGAGGGTTTGGGCATCAGCGATGAGGAGTTGGCGGATTTCGGCCTTGATCCAGACCAGTCTCTGACAGTTCCTACATTGCCAATGCTAGGATTCGATGTTCCCGACGAGCAGGAGCTGCTCGTTGCGGTGACTGAAACGCTGAGTTCGATCAACCTCAATACATTGGGCCAGGACGTGGACGAACAGCTCGGCCAGTTCGGACTTCAGCTTCGCCAGGGCGAGGTGTACCTGAACGAAGCGGGGGCGCAGCAGCTGAATGCAAGGGAAGGCGACCTTCTGGATATCTTTGTCGGCCCGATTCCCGTCCCCTATCGGGTTCGCGCGATCGTGGCGGAATCGGGACCGCTGGGGGCCGTCCTCCCGGTTGTGATGATGCACACGGACGAGGCCCAGAAGCTCCTCTTCATGCCGGGCAAGGTCAACAACATCCTGATCTCAAATGCCGGTGACGAGGTCAGCGGAATGGCCCACACTTCGGAGGTGAGCGAGCAGTTGCGGGCGCTTTCGCTGAATGAAACGCGGCTGTCCGATCTTTTGACAATACTACGAAGTCCAGCAGTCTCCGAGGCCATCAGACTGCAGTCGGTTGCGCCGGAAAATCCCCTTTTCGACGACGACGTACCTGATTTCATCATGCAGATCGCCGGAATGTGGACGCAGGCGACCAACTTCGAATCGGACCTGGAGGCGCTCTCCGCATACGTTGAGGACCCCGCCGATCCTGCCACAACAATGGAACTGCGGAAGGCACTGAGCAGCGCTGCCGTACAGGACTGGCTGCGTTCCTTGCCGCTGGGAGCAGAGGACCATCGGGCAGTTGAGTCAGGTCTCGCAGATCTGCAAGATTTTGATGTGCTGGCGCCGCTGAGCAAGCAGTTCGTCACCGACGTGGCCGAGGTAGGAGGAATTGCCTTAGGTACGATTTTTTCCAGTTTCGGAATCCTCTCGATCATTGCGGGCGTGCTGCTGATCTTTCTGATCTTTGTGATGCTGGCCGCGGAGCGCCGCAGCGAGTTGGGCATCGCACGCGCCGTAGGCATGAGACGCATCCATCTGATCCAGATGTTTGTGACTGAGGGGCTGCTCTATGACCTGGCCGCAGCCCTTATCGGCCTTGGGCTCGGGCTGCTGGTGTCTTACGGCATGATTGGCTTTGTGAGCAGTCTTTTGAACAGTATCGCGCAGCAGGTGGAAGGCGCAACCGCGCCCATCCGCCTCTACTGGCAGGCGACCCCTTCCACACTGATCATCGCCTACTGCCTGGGCGTCATTCTGACCTTCTTTGTCGTAACAATCGCTTCATGGAATGTGAGCCGCCTCAACATCATTGCCGCCATACGCAATTTGCCCGACACGTCGAACGGCAAGCGGCAAGGCTACTTCGGACTCGCGCTGAAATCGCTTGCGCTCCTCCTCTGTCTCGGCGGCGGGGGATACATCACCTGGCTGGGCCGAGAAAACGGGCAAACTGTTGCCTTTATCGGCGCGACATTGCTCTTGGCGGGCCTCTCCTGGGGAGGGGGGTGGCTTAGCCGGCGCTGGACGCCGGGCAAGGGGGCCTTGCGTCGGCGGCTGGTCAATACGGTCATCGGGGTTGGGCTTCTTGCACTTTGGGGCGTGCCGTGGAGCGATCTTCTCAACACAGACTCGCCCTGGTTCAGCCAGAATCCCGGCTTTACTTTGCTTTCGTTCGCGTTGAGCGGTCCGCTCATCATCACCGGGGCGATCATGGTCGTCATGTTCAACGCGGACAGCCTGGCAGGACTCTTTGTGAGACTGGTCGGGGGCATCGGGCCGTTGACCCCCGTGTTGAAGACAGCCGTGGCCTACCCGTTGAGCAATCGATTCCGTACGGGGACGGCGATGCTACTGTTTGCGATGGTGATCACGACGGTGACGGTGATGAGCGTCGTGATCCGGGCGACAGAGGTGGTAACCGAGCCGAGCGACGAACGTACGGCTGGATTCGATATCGTCATGTCGCCGAGTTTGCTCAGTCTCTTCGACCCCGTGACAGACATCCACAAGGAGGCGGATATACGGTCGGATTTCCCGCGAGAGCAGCTGGAAGTCCTGGGTACGGTTGCGCGCATGGGCGTAACGGCTCGGCAGATGGAACCGGTGGGCGACGGGGAAGAGGTCACGCGTTCGGTTGAGATTACCGGAATCGACGCGGGGTATGCGGAGCAGGCCGCGCAGTACTACGGATTCCAGATGCGCGCGGAGGGCTATGACAGCGATGAGGAGGTATGGCAGGCGCTGGCGCAGCGGGACGACGTCGCCGTTGTCGCAGCCAATTGGTTGAACACACCGCCAGAGGAGGGGGACGACGGCGTTTCCGGCAGGTCCGGACGGGGCGATCGACCTGAAGGGCCGCCGTGGCGACGAGGCATTCGTTTGCAGGGTTTCTACCTGGAGGAGGAGGGGGCCGCCTTGCCTACCGTGATGGTCGAGCTCAGCAACCGGCCCAACGCGATTCCTGGCGGCGCCAACCTTTCACTGGGCGGCCTCCAGGCCCAACTCTCTACCACAGGCCAAGGCGAAACTGCAGAAGTTGTGGAACTGAGACAAGTGGTGCAGATCATCGGCGTCCTTGCCGATGACGAGACGCTGGCAGATGGCAGCTTCCAGTTGAACCGGCGCGCGCTAGACTATCTCAACGGCGAAGCGGTTCGCCCGGACGCCTTCTACGCCAAGGTGGCGGAAGGCGCGGAAGTGGGCGAAACGGCCAGGGCGTTGGAGCGATCGATGTTGAGCAGCGGACTGAATGCCGCCCCGCTTGCCGAGCTTTTCGCGGCGGGACAGACCGTCCTGAGAGGGATCCTGGGGCTTCTGCAGGGCTTCCTGGCCCTGGGCCTGGTGGTCGGCATCGCAGGACTGGGGGTGATCAGCAGCCGCACCGTGGTCGAACGGCGCCAGCAGATTGGCGTATTGCGTGCGATTGGCTACCCTTCACGCACGGTCGCGATGCTCTTCGTGCTGGAGGCCAACTTCATCGCCCTCACCGGCATTCTTCTGGGCGGAATTACGGGCCTGATCCTGGGCGACAAGACGATCGGCCAGGCATACGATCTGGCGACGCAACAGAGCTTTCCCACCCCTTGGCTCACCATCGCGGTGATGCTGGTCGCGGCCTGGCTGTTCTCGCTGTTGACGACAATTCTCCCGGCGTGGCAGGCCTCGCGGATCTATCCAGCCGAGGCGCTGCGCTATGAGTGACGCGGAGAAACGGGAGCGATAGGACCAGTGCCCTTGCGGCCAGGTTCCTGTTGAGGAACGCGGGCTTCACCAGTCATAGTGCTTGTACTTCTGCGCCCAGCCGCCGCTCGATGACAGCATTTCGCCCGCTTCGATAAAGAAGAGCCAGCGCGGCTCCTGCATTGTTGCCTCGAGATACTTCAAGCCGGCTTCCCCGCCGTAGCGCTCGGCCATCTCCTGCCCGATGGCGACCCAGCGCCCGCCAATGTTCGGCTCCTCTACGACCCTGGCGTTCCCCTTCACCAGGACGCGCCGCCCGTCCACAGCGTCGATGCAGAGAAAGACTCGCCCGTCATTCTTGAGATAGCCGGCCCAGGCCGACCGTGCGCGGGGCACGACATAGAAGCCGCCGTCGGCGTAGGTAAACCAGCAGGGCACGACGTAGGGTGCGCCCTCATCATCCACGCACGCCAGGCGGCAGATCGTGTTGGAGTGCAACAGTTCATCTATCTGTTTCGGGGTCATTACAGGCATGGTTCCCTCCTCCCTCAGGTTTCATCCGACGCAACTTCCTCCGGCACAGCTACAACAACTGATCGACTGCCAGTTCGCAGTCGATTGACTGCCGTTCATTCCCCGCCTCCATAGTACCTGCAGTCCACGCCGCCGCCTATTGCAGAACCCTGGCCGTCTGGCGCGATTCTGAGCGGTTCCGGTTCGGGGGCAGGCGGCCGGATCATTGGCCGCGGCGGCGCCGGCACAGGGCAACTTTGTCAGGCCAACCCTATACCATTTGCAGAGAATTCTCAAACGCAGTTTCGACATCGACCGGACTTTCTGCTATGATCTTCGGTTAATGCGTCGTGGGCATAGCCGGCCATCGGGCAAAACGGCCTGGAGATCCCGAGCATTGACCCGCCTTTTCCACCATTTCACCGGAGAATGAGTGCCGCTATGAATGCCCAGATCCTGGAATTCCTGCAGGCAGACCGCCATGCAATCCTGGCGACTAACGGACGGAACGGATTCCCACAGTTGACCCCGGTCTGGTACATTTTTGAGGACAGCGTACTGTATGTGAGCGCGCAGACCAGGACGGTAAAGGTCAGAAATCTCCGCCGCGACCCGACCGTTACAGTTTGTGTAGACGGCGGACGGGGAGACGCACGCTATGTCTCGCTCAGGGGCAAGGCCGAACTGATAGAGCCGGGAGAAAGGCAGAATGCATTGCGCCGGCGAATCATCCGGCACTATCACGCGGATGACGCCCAGGCAGAGCGATATTATGAAACGATTCAGGATACCGTAAGTGTGATCATCACACTTCGTCCAGAACGAATCGTGTCGAGCGGCTTTGGACCGACAGACGACTGAGAGCCGGGCCGTCATGCGGCTGCGACCGCCCGACCCGAGTCTGCGCAGACGCCGTGGCATGGGAACGCGCCGAAGGAGAGTGATCTGTGTGTCGAAACATCAGGAAGCTGCGCCAGCCGGAACGGCTGCCGACTGACCAGGAGATGGAAGACGCCGCTCTGCAGTTCGTTCGCAAGGTAAGCGGGTATCGGAAGCCCTCAAGGGCAAATGAAGAGGCCTTCGGCTGCGCCGTGACTGAGATTGCCGACGCGACCCGGCGACTCTTTGAAAACCTGCAGACTCGATAGGTTTTTATTGGAAGCATATCCCAACCGGCAGCAGCGGCCCCCCGGTAAACGTTGGGAAGGTTTAAGACAATCAGGAGCGTGAGCATGAGCAACTCGATCGTGCCGTCCGACCTCGATATCGCCCAGGCTGCCGATCTCCTCCCGATTTGGGAGATCGCGGAAAAGATGGGGCTCGCCAGGTCGGACATTGAACTCTATGGCGACTACATGGCGAAAGTGCGCCTGGAGGCCGTTGAAGGTCTTTCCGGGCGTCCCAACGCCCGGTACATCCTGGTAACGGCGATAACGCCGACCCCATTGGGAGAAGGAAAGTCGACGACAACGGTTGGGTTGGGTCAGGGAATGCACCATATCGGCAGGACTGCGACGGTGGCGATTCGCCAACCCAGCCAGGGCCCTACCTTCGGCATCAAGGGGGGCGCGGCCGGAGGCGGCTACAGCCAGGTCGTGCCGATGGAGCAGTTCAACCTGCACATGACCGGCGATATGCACGCGGTCTCGGCCGCGAACAATCTGCTGGCGGCAATGATCGACGCGCACATTTACCAGGGAAACGCGCTGGATATCGACCCATACAGCATCATGTGGAGGCGCGTGCTGGACGTCAACGACCGGGGGCTTAGAAATATTGTCAGCGGACTTGGCGCCAAGTCCGATGGGCCTCAGCGTCAGACCGGTTTCGACATCACGGCAGCGTCGGAGGTGATGGCGATTCTCGCGCTCACGACCGGCCTGCCCGATATGCGGGAACGCTTCGGCCGCGTAACGGTGGGCAGAGACCGGAAACGGCAACCGGTCACGGCGGAGCAGTTGCAGGCCGCGGGATCAATGACGGTGCTGATGAAGGAGGCCATCAAGCCGAATATCTTTCAAACTTTGGAGAACACGCCGGCGCTGGTCCACGCCGGCCCCTTTGCCAACATCGCCCATGGCAACAGTTCGGTGCTTGCAGACCTGATCGGCATCAAAACCAGTGACTACCTGATTACGGAGGCGGGGTTCGGCGCCGATATCGGAGCGGAAAAGTTCTTCAACATCAAGTGCCGCTATAGCGGCCTGCGGCCCGACGCGGCTGTGCTGGTGGCCACGGTGCGGGCATTGAAGTCGCATACGGGCCGGTACCGGGTCATTCCCGGAAGACCGCTGCCGGCGGAAATGCTGCAGGAGAACCCCGACGACGTGAGGGAAGGCGGCTCCAATCTGCGGAAGCAGATCCAGAACGTGCGGGCGCATGGAGTGAGTCCCGTGGTCTGCGTGAACTGCTTTGCCAGCGACTTTCAGAGCGAGATCGATGTCATTGGGCAGATTGCCGAAGAGGAAGGCGCGCGTTGGGCGGTCTCCAGGCACTGGGCAGAGGGCGGCGCGGGCGCAAAAGATCTGGCTCGCGCGGTCGTTGAGGCTGCCGAAGAGCCCAGCGCCTTCCGATTCCTATACGAAACGGACGCTCCACTCAAAGCGAAAATCGAGAAGATCGCCACCACCATTTACGGCGCGGGCGGCGTGGAGTACACGGCGCTGGCGAACCGTCAGATTCGGCAGTACGAGCAAAGCGGATTCGGCGCGCTTCCCATCTGTATGGCAAAGACACATTTAAGCCTGAGCCATGACCCGAAGCTCAAGGGCGCGCCCACAGGGTTCACCGTGCCGGTCAGGGAGGTTCGGGCCAGCGTGGGGGCCGGGTTTGTTTATCCGCTCCTGGGCGAGATGAGGACCATGCCAGGGCTTGGCAGCGCGCCTGCGGCCCAGAATGTCGACATTGACCTGGATTCGGGACAGGTGACCGGACTGTTCTAGCGGCTCGAGCCCAGGGCCCGAATTGAACACGGCTTGTAGGCTTTTGAGTGGGCGTCGACTGATGTCTACCTCGCGAATCGCGGCGCTGGAACAGCGTTGTTCAAGGTTGCTTTCAACGGGAATCAATGTCGTTTTTGGACTGATTTCGGAAAATCAGGGTACAATGTAGGTTATGCCTTTTACCTTTCACGCCGCGTGGCTCACTTCAGGCAAGCAATCCGACGGCGAAGAGACCCAGGATGCCTACGGTCTTGCGCATATCCCTCGCTTGCACCAACAGGGCGACAGCCGGAGGCCGCCTGATCATGAATCTCGCGCCCGGCAGGCGGGCAATGCGGTTGCGTTGTCCGCGGCAGAACAGGGCCGGCCAGCCAGCGTTGCGCCATCAGGAGAACCGGCTCCCGATAGCGGTCCGCGGCTCTTCCTCTGGGGCGAAAACCACGACCCCCCCAGCATCTGGGAGGAACGGGAGCTGGATCAGAATGGGAGCCCTGAGGGCGCGAATCTTGCAGAGTCCGCTGCGCCTATCGCCACTGTCGGGGAGAGTCACGGCGGTCGAGTGCCTGAGTCAAAAGGCAACGGGAAAATCCCCTCCCATCCCGCGCAGATGCCGGTCGGGTCATTGCGGCAGATGTTGCGTCAGCTGGCGACCGCGAGCGAGCTTTCCAGTCTGCTGGGCAGCCCGGCAACGGCCACGGTGTGGCTCCCAAGCCAGAATGGCCGCCCCCAGATGCGATTGGGTTCCTTCCAGAAAGGCGTCAGCGCCTTGTCGGGAGACCAGGAGCCGTTTGAACTGCGGCCATGGCAGGTCACCGGATTGACGCTTGACCCTTTTCACACGCTTGCCTTCCTTAGCCGGTTTACAAACCAGCGCCTGATCGAACTTCCCTCCTCAACTTCGCTGTTTCGCCACGCCCGTCTTGGCAATGATCTCCTGTTTTGGAGCCATGCAGCCAAATTCGTGCTGGAGCTCCTTGCCGGCCAGCACTTTCTTCCAGGTCTGATCCCGGACAACAGTGGCCGGTTCTGGGCCGCGTGGCAGCCCTTCCTGCTCGAAGGGAGCCTGCGGGAACGGCTCGAGTACCTGGTTTCCCTGATGCCTCCCATCTGCAGAGCCTACGAGTTGGAATGCCTGGAAGACGCGCCCCCGCCGGGCGCGATTATCGAACATTTCATCGGGGTCTTGATCAATCGAGCGATTCGCGAGTGGGCGCCCAGGGATACCGAAGGACGCATGCAGGGTCGTGCATTTGACCAGACGGGCAAGCCCGACCGCATGCAGCAGACTCGAAATCCGAATATGGGATCCATGTGGCTGGAGGGCCTTCGCGGTGAAGAGCCCCTGTTGCCTCTTCCTCCCCAACCTGCTCATCAACTCTATAAGCAGTGGATCAGATGGATGGAGCAGCTCCATTCTTCGGTTGCGGATTCAAATTTCCAGGTTGCGTTCGCGCTGGAGCTGCAGACGAACGGCGAAGAATCATCCCCACACGGGACAGGACAAGGCGGTTCCTCCCCGTTCCCGGTTCCGCTCAACAGGTGGCATCTCAACTACTACCTGCAGGACAAAGACGATCCGGACCTGCTCATCCCGGCCAAGAAAGTATGGAACCAGAATGGTCAGAGCATCCGCGTCGAGGGCCGGCGCTTTGAGCAGCCCCAGGAACGGCTGCTCACCGGTTTGGGGATTGCCAGCCGTCTGTTCGCGCCGATTCGGGAGAGTTTGCGCGCCCCCCGACCCGAACGGGCGACTCTTTCGCTGGAAGAGTCTTATTTGTTTCTCAAAGAGATCGGGCCGCTGCTCCAGAGCAGCGGATTCGGCGTCATCATGCCAGACTGGTGGGCGGTTCGCAGCCGGTCACGGCTCGGGCTGCGCCTACGCTTGGGCAGTCCTGTCGACTCCTCCTGGGATGGAATCGCCCTGGCAATGGAAGGCGGCGGGAGGCAACGGCGAAGCCCTGGCGAGGGCAACGGCGGCGGGACTTCTCTTGACTTGCAGGGTTTAATCCAGTTTCGTTGGGAGCTGACCCTTGGCGACCAGACATTGACCAGAGAGGAGTTTGAACGGCTGGCCGATCTGGGATCACCGCTGGTCCGCGTCGGTGAAGAGTGGCTGGAATTGGACCCGGAACAGGTGCAGTCGGCCCGCAAGTTTATCGATGGGAACGAGTCGACGGGCAACATGCCGCTGTTGCAAGCCGTAGGATTGGCCCAGGCATTTTCCCGGACGCAGGACGACGATGATGTTGGCCTCTGGGCCGGGGCGCCGCGTGCATCCAATCGCCCGGCGGGCCTGCTGGGAGGTCGAGGAGCGCAATCTCCTCAGAGTGGGGCGAGGGCGTTCAGGCCTGCTCTCGACTGGGACCTGGCTGGGGGGCTTGAAAGCCCGGATTTGCCTCTGGAAGCGGTTGTGGCTGACGGCTGGCTCGGAGCCGCCATGGAGCGGTTGCGGGGCATGGCGCCGGTTGAAGACATCAAAGAGCCCGCTGGATTTGTCGGCGTCCTGCGGCCGTATCAGCGCCGGGGGGTAGGCTGGCTCTCTTTTCTGCGGCAGCTGGGTCTGGGGGCATGCCTTGCGGACGACATGGGATTGGGCAAGACGATACAGGCGATCGCGCTCTTGCTTCATTCCCGCCAGCAGGCCAATCAGAAGGGGGCCCCCCCGTGCGACCATGGGAACGGTCAGCATCGCCCTGCCCTTCTAATCTGCCCGACGAGCGTCGTGGCAAACTGGCGGCACGAGATTGAGAGATTCGCCCCAAAGCTGCGGCTTCTCCTTCACCATGGGAGCGGCAGGCTGAGCGGCGACGCGTTTCGAGAGGCACTCGCCCATCATGACATGGTGATCACCAGTTTCGGCATCGCCCGCCGCGATATCGACATGTTGGAAGCGCAGGAATGGAGCGATTTGATCCTGGACGAAGCCCAGAACATCAAGAACCCCTCGGCCAAGCAGACCCAGGCCGTCCGCCGCTTGACAGGACAGACCCGCGCCCATCCCGGCATTGGGCCGGCGCAGCCATTTCGCGTTGCCTTGACCGGCACACCAGTCGAGAACCGGCTGCTGGAGCTTTGGAGTATCATGGAGTTCCTCAACCCGGGCTATTTGGGCAAGAGGGAGCAGTTCCGTCAACAGTTCGTCCTTCCCGTGGAACGTTACAACGACGAATTTGCCGCCGCCGATCTTCGTCGAATGGTTCAGCCCTTCCTGCTGCGCCGCCTGAAGACCGATCCAACGATCATCTCGGACTTGCCGGAGAAGAACGAGATGGTCGTCTACTGTTCGCTGACCAAAGAGCAGGAGACTCTCTATACAAGGGTCATTGAGGAGACGATGGCTCGCGTTGAGAGGAGCGAGGGCGTGCAGCGACGGGGCCTCGTACTGGGCCTCCTGCTCAGATTGAAGCAGGTCACCAACCACCCGGCCCACTATCTGGGCGAGAAGGGCCCGCTGGTGGATCGCAGCGGAAAACTGAGCCGCCTGACCGAAATGTTGGAGGAGGCGCTGGCCGTTGGCGACCGGGCGCTTGTCTTTACGCAGTTCGTCGAGATGGGCCACCTCTTGCGGCGTCACCTGATGGAGAGCCTGGGACGCGATGCGCTGTTCCTGCATGGAGGGACGCCGGCCGCCCGACGCGAGCAGATGGTGCGTTCTTTCCAGGAGGACAGCAACGGGGCGTCAATATTCGTACTCAGTCTGCGCGCGGGAGGGGTGGGGGTCAACCTGACCAGGGCCAATCACGTCTTTCACTTCGACCGCTGGTGGAATCCGGCGGTTGAGAATCAGGCTACCGATCGGGCTTTCCGCATCGGACAGCAACGTTCGGTCCAGGTCTATAAGTTCGTGGTTTCAGGGACGCTGGAAGAGCAGATCCACAACATGATTGAAAGCAAACAGGATTTGGCGGAGTCGATCGTGAACAGCGGTGAAGACTGGTTGACAGAGATGGATACGGATGGCCTGCGGCAGTTGATTGCGCTCCGCACCGCTGGCTAAGCGCCGGGCGTTTTTGGGCTGATACAGATCGTGTGCGTGAACATCTGATCCACGCGGGGCAAGGGATTGTAACGGTATGTTCACCTCCTTTTCCCCGATACATAACGAAAAGAGCCAACCGATCAATGAATGGGGGCAGAATGACTGGCAAGGAGGGAGATTCCGGCCAAGCCAGAGAAACGGTGTCTGAGGACTCCGCCGGCAATCCTTCCTGGGCAGATCGATGGTACAGGTATTTGAGCGGGAAAGGCTTTGACCCCAATCGGGGCAAGAGCTTGTCTCGGCGGCTGGAGGCGGAATCATTCGACGTCCAATTTGGACGCATTCATGCTGAGGTGGTTGAATCCCAGCGAGCCGCTTGTCAGGTTGAAATTGAAGTTCTGCCCTTGCGCGACGATGAATGGTCCGCTGTGTTGGACGCTCTTGCCGGCGAAGCGCTTTACGCGGCGCAGCTGCTGTCCGGGGAAAGCGAGTCGGTCTCGTTTCTGTCGGCGCTGGATTCGGTCTTTGAGGATGCAAATGTCGCGTTGTTGACGGCATCCCCGGATACTGGGGACTTGATATCGCGCTGCTCTGTTTGCGGGAACCAATCGTCCCCCTGTAAACATACCCTGGTAGTCCTGTATCGGTTCGGCCAGATGATCGCCGACAACCCCTGGGTGTTGCTCCTGCTGCGCGGACGAGACCGCCAGCAGGTTCTCACTGAACTGCGCATGAGGCGCAGCGCCGAGGTGGAGGAAAGCGCGAGAGAGGAAGGCGCGACGACCGGTCCTGCCTCAGACGCTGCTATTGCTGGCTACGAGGCATTGCAGGCTCTGAGTGAAACGGCCATCGAGGGTGGAGAGGAACCCGCCTTGAGCGAGCAGATCGACTCCTTTTGGGGAGGCCGGCAGCTGGGGCCGGGTGGAACACGCCAAGACCTGCAAGCCCTGCACTACCATATCAGTCCGCCTCTGATCCGGTTGGCTCTTTTGCGCCGCCTGGGACCGCCCCCCTTTCAACAGGACATCCCGGAAATCCATGACAACCTCGCTCAAATCTACTTTGATGTCTCCGCAAAGGCATTGGAGTTGGCCTTTGCCCCGGAACCCGAAGGCGAGGGGTCTGAGAACAGTGAATCTGAACGATAGGAACGAACTTTGATTAGCCAATTGTTGGCCCAAAGGGAAGCGGAATCCAACCCGATTCGGGTGGGCATTATCGGAACAGGGAAGTTCGGCGCTGGCCTGGTGGCGCAGATTTCGCAGATGAAGGGGATGGTGACCGCCGCCATCGCCGACATCAACGCGCGCAACGCCCGCTATGCCTACACGTCCAGCGGGGCGGATTCGCAGGAGATCCGCACGGCGGAGACTGGCGACGAACTGGAAGACGCGGTCGGCGCCGGCAAACCTGTAATCGTCGAAGACGGTATGGCGCTCACTGATAGCGAATCCATAGATGTGATTGTTGAGGCGACCGGCCTGCCCGAGGTTGGCGCCCGGCACGCTTACCGCGGCCTGAGCAATGGCAAGCATGTCGTGATGGTGAACGTTGAGGCAGACGTAACAGTCGGGCCCTTTCTGCGGCGCACGGCTGACGCTGCCGGAGTCGTCTACACGATGGTGGACGGAGACCAGCCGGCGGTAACCTGGAATATCATCGAGTGGGCCCGCAGCCTGGGGCTGGAAATCGTGGCGGCGGGCAGAGGGACAGTTTACTATGCCGACGACTTTGAGGGCACGCCGGAGACGGCGGCCGCCCGTTTCGGCTTCTCTGAGGAACACATTGAGCGGCGTACAATCAACCTGAAGATGTTTAACTCCTTCCGCGACGGCACGAAGGCGCAGGTCGAAATGACGGCCCTGGCAAATGCCTCCGGGCTCGAACCCGATGTCCGCGGCATGCACGAGCCCTCTGTGAATCTCGAGGACATTCCAGTTCGCTTCAGCTTGCAGGGAGAAGGAGGGTTGCTTAACCGACATGGGGTGGTCGAGCTGGCAAACTCCGTTGACGCGGATGGCGTTTCCATGCTCCCGAACCCGTTGAAGATGGGCGTCTTTGCCGTGGTCCGCTCGGAACATCCCTTTACAAGAGAAGACCTGGCCTACAACGGTTGCCATGTCGGCGGCGACGGCAGGAACTTTCTGCTTTACCGTCCGTACCACCTGGTCGCGGTCCCCGCGCCGCTCAGCATTGCGAGGGCAGTCCTGCTCAACACGGCAAACGGTTCGTGCGCGCCCACGGCAACGGCTGAATGTATTACAGTGGCCAAGCGCGCCCTACGCGCCGGCGAAAAGCTGGATGGCGGCGGCGGATACACCGTCGTTGGACAGTGCGAAAGGGCGCCTGCGGCGCGGCAACAGGGCTTGCTGCCCTTGGGCCTTGCGGACGGCGCGGTTCTCAAACGCGGCATCGCAAAAGGCGAAGCGATCGGCTACAAGGACGTTTCGTTGAACGAAGGTTCCTTCGTGCTTAAGATGCGGCGGTTGCAGGATGCGCTGACGGAGCAGGCGTAGCAGCGTCGCGGGCACAAGCGTAGGGCCCGCAGTGAAAGGTTTAGAAGGTGAGTTGCCTTTCGCGGCCCTCCCGGTGAGAGATTCGGGGGCGTGCTTCTCCGGACATGGCGCTGCCGTTCCTCCACGAGGCAACTCGCCTGATCACTGTACATTTCCTGCTTGATTTTCATGTGTTGACGCAGCACGCAAAAGGAGGCTGGTATGGAATATCGGCGGCTGGGACGAACCGGGTTGAAGGTTTCAGAGATCTGCCTGGGAACGATGACCTTCGGCCACGGCACGGATGAAAAGGAGGCCGCGAGCATCGTCGATCTGGCGTTCGATGCTGGGGTGAACTTCTTCGATACGGCTAATTCCTACGCTGACAGCGCGTCAGAAACGATTCTGGGAAACGTGTTGAAGGGCCGTCGCCGCAACGCGGTCGTTGCCACCAAGTTCTTCAACCCCATGGGCCCCGATGTAAACAGTTCCGGCACAAGCCGCTTTCATATTATGCACACCGTCGAGGAAAGTCTGCGCAGGTTGCAGATGGACTACATCGACATCCTTTACATACACCACGTGGACTCGCAAACACCGTTGGACGAGACTCTGCGTGCGCTGGACGACCTCGTGCGGCAAGGGAAGGCGCGCTATACAGCGTGCAGCAATTTCGAGGCATGGCGTCTGATGGAGGCCATGTGGCTGAGCGATCACAATGGCTGGGAGCGGTTTGCCGCCTATCAACCCCAGTACAGCCTCGTTGTGCGGGACATCGAGCAGGAGATCATTCCTGTTTGCCAGCTGAAGGGCATCGGCGTGGTTGTGTGGAGCCCCCTGGGCGGCGGCTTTCTCACCGGCAAATACCGTCCCGGCGAGCGCACACACAGCGGCGCCCGGTCTGAAGAAGGCTGGGCTTTTCCCCAGAACTACTTTGCCGCGAACGCCGATCAGGCGCTCGCGACGTTACTGGAGGTCGCCTCAGACCTGGGGCGGACACCTGCGCAGATTGCCACGCGTTGGGTTCTGGAGCAACCTGCCATTACCAGCGCAATCGTCGGGGCGCGTACAATCGAGCAGGCCCGGGACAACCTCCAGGCCGGCGGTTGGACATTGCCGGTTGAAGTTCGCGGACAGCTGAACGACGTGTCCCACCTTCCGGACCGGTACCCGAAATCGATGGAATTCAACATGCACGAGCGCCGTGACAGCGCGGCGCGGATGCCGTCGTTGGACTGAACCCAGTGACACCTTACGTTGTTCGACCTTTTGAGGAGACCGACAGGGAATACGATGACCTGGCATCGCTGCTCCGGGTCGCGTCACCTGGAAATCGTCCCGCCTCCGCCCATGAATTGCGCCAGGAAGACCAGGATTGGCCGGCCGGGTACCTACTCCAGAGAGTTATGCTTGTATCGAGGGGAGATGGTTTGGCGGCCGTGGGTACCTGTTACCAGGCGTACTGGCAGGAGGCCCCGTTCACGGTTCACTTTCGCTTCGATATTCACCCGGAACAAGAGGAGGCCCAGGTTCTCTCGCTACTCTACGCGGGACTTACACGCCTTGTTGCGGAAGACGGAACGAAGGTGAATCGTCTGGCTTCAAGGGCAAGAGAAAACGAGATTGCGCGAGTGCAGTTCTTGCTGGCGCAAGGGTTCCGGGAGACGATGCGATCTCCGACATCAGTCTTGCGGACGAGCGCGGCGGATGCAACTTTCTCCGAGCAGGCTGGCAGGAAAATGGGTCAAGACGGCGTAAGGATTCTGACGCTGAACGAGCTCAAAGCGGACGTCCTTGACTGGAAGCCCCGCCTGCGCGATCTTCGGTGGGAGATCCTTCAAGATGTGGAGTCTACCGATCCGTTCTCCAAGCCGACGATCAGTGAATTTGAGGAAATGGTCCTCAATGACCCCGCGCTTGATGAGAACGCGTTTTTCGTTGCCCTCAACGCGGCGGGAGACCTGATAGGCATGAGCAATCTCTGGCGCAACGATCCCAGCGGCAATCGGCTGGACACAGGGTTGACCGGTGTCGTTCGGTCCTTTCGGCGCCGGGGCATTGCGACCGCCCTCAAGTCGCGCACAGTTCAATACGCCATGTCATCCGGTGCAGCCACTATCGAGACAAGCAACGAGGAGGGCAGCGCCATGTACGCTCTCAATTTGAAGCTGGGGTTCAGACCGGGACCGGCATGGCTGGATTTCTCGAAGGCAGTCACATCAGAGAGCAACTGACGTGGCTGCGCGTCTTCTGCCGCCGGGTTTCCTGGCCCTTTCCTGGCCGCTTGAAGACGGAGCATCGCATCTGAAGGACCTTGCAAGATAACGCCCCGCTGTTTGCGCCGCTCCTTCCGGCGTAACGGTCCCAATCGACCCAAGGCGAATCAGTCAACTAAAGGAGTTGTCGTAATGAACACGATCGGGGCACAGGCAGCCACACTGGAGGAAGCTCTGAAGCTCTCAGTTCCCCCGGTGGCAATCGCATTCGCGGACGACCTGCCTGCGGGCGTTTCGCCCTATGGGGAGGTGGCCCCTGCGGGCTGCTACTTCTGGCAGGAGGCGGCGCAGAGCGTCTTTGCAACCAGCGCAGAAGATCACGCGCTTTGCGCCATCGGCATTCACACGCACAACCTGACCGACGCCCCCGTGACGCAGACAAGAGAACTGATGGCGGCGTTGGAGGCAATGCAGGGTCTGGACTACGTGCGCGAGGAGGAGGTGGCGGCCATTCCGGTTCTGTCGCAGCCCGTGCGACATACCGTATACGGCCCGCTGGCCGACTTTCCCATGGCCCCCGATATCGTCCTGCTCTTCGCCCACGCGCAGCAGAGCCTGATTCTGACCGAGGCGGCCGCGCGCGTTGACGAGGGCATCCCGCCGGCGATGGGCAGACCGGCCTGCGCGGTTGTTCCCCAAGTCAAGAATGGGGGACGGGCGGCGATGAGCCTGGGCTGTTGCGGCGCGCGCGCCTACCTGGACGCGCTCTCAGACGACGTCGCCCTATGGGCCTTCCCGGCAGACAAGCTCGATGCTTACTGCCAGGTGATAGAGGGATTGGCCAAGTCGAATGAAATCCTGACCGTATTTCATGAACGGCGGCGCGAGGACGTGGCGGCGGGCAAGCGCCCCACCGTCCAGGAATCACTCGGACGGCTGTCCGATTAGGCCAGCGAGAGGCTTGGGGGCGTTGACAGATGCAGAGCAGGTGGAATGACCAGGATGCGGCCAGATTCTTCGGTGACCCGCTGGCGTTGCGCGTGTATACCTCGCGCCTGCTGGGAAGCGATCCGTCGCTCGTTCTCCACGGCGGCGGCAACACCTCGGTGAAGGCGACCGCTACGAACATCTTTGGCGAGGAAGAGGAGGCGCTCTACGTCAAAGGCAGCGGTTGGGACCTGGCAACGATCGAGGCGCCGGGCTTCGCGCCAGTTCGATTGGAGCCGCTGCAGCGCATGGCAACGCTGGAGACACTCTCGGACAGCGCCATGGTGACTGCGCAGAGAGCCGCGTTAACCGATCCCTACGCGCCGAATCCTTCGGTGGAGGCGATCCTCCACGCCATCATTCCATTCCGATACGTCGACCACTCGCACGCCGATGCCGTCGTGGCTCTGACCAACACGCCCGACGGCGAGGCTATCGTCCGCGACCTCTACGGCCCGCAGATGCTGATCGTCCCGTATGTGATGCCCGGATTCGTACTCGCACGAACCATCTATGAGATGACGCGAGAGACGAATTGGGATGCTCTGTCCGGGATGATTCTGCTCAATCACGGGGTCTTCACTTTCGACGACGAAGCCCGCGAAAGTTACGAGAAACATATTGAAATCGTGACGGCCGCTGAACAGTACATAGAAAATAGGGCGGGCGAGACAGGCGGGCAAGCGGCTCCTGTTGAGAAGCCTGTTTCTGCCGATGCGCTGCTTGAGCTAGCGCAGCTGCGCAAGGCAGTCTCAGAACTGCGCGGGCAAGCCGTGCTGGCTTCGTTGGATACTTCGGCAGCCGTTAAGGCGTTCTCGGAGTTGTCGAACGCGCCCGAGCTTGCGACACGGGGTCTCCTGACACCTGACCATGTAATTCGCACGAGGCGGATTCCCATGGTCGTCTCGGGCAAGGGCAGTCAAGGTGATGTGGCTGACTACGCCGCTGCCTATCGTAAATACTTTGCGCGCAACACGGACGGCAGTCTGACCCAGCTCGACGCGGCGCCGCGCTGGGCGTTGTGGCCTGGAACGGGCAGCGCGGCCTTTGGCGCCACGCCGGGAGAAATTGGCGTTATTGACGACATCAGGCGGCACACGCTGCGAGCGATCGACTGGGCCGAGGCGCTGGGCGGCTGGCAGCCGTTGGACGAAGCCGAGATTTTCGCAATCGAATACTGGGAGCTGGAGCAAGCCAAGCTGAAGAACTCGGGCACTGCGCCGCAGTTCCAAGGCAAGGTTGTTCTGGTAACGGGGGGCGCCAGCGGCATCGGCCGCGCCAGCGTTGAGGCGTTCCTCGAGCAGGGGGCGGTGGTGGCCGCGCTCGATATCAGCCCGGCTGTATCGGACCTCTTTGACAACGGAAATGTCCTCGGAATCCGCTGCGACGTTACTGACGATGAGGGACTCAAATCGGCCGTGGAAGAGGTTGTACGTAGATGGGGCGGATTGGACGTGGTCATCTGCAATGCCGGCGTTTTTCCAGCCAGCCAGCCGCTGTCCGAGATGGATTCTGAACACTGGGACAGTAGTATCCGGGTGAACTTAACGAGTCAGCAGCGGCTCCTGCAGGCGTGCGCGCCCTATTTGGCATTGGGATGTGACCCTGCGGTCGTCATCATCGGATCGAAGAATGCGCCGGCCCCAGGGCCCGGCGCGGGGGCGTACTCGGTGGCGAAGGCGGGCCTGACTCAACTCGCTCGCGTCGCAGCCCTCGAAATGGCGCAGGACGGCATTCGGGTCAATGTGCTGCACCCCAATGCAGTGTTCGATACGGCCCTTTGGTCAGAAGACCTTCTGCAAGCGCGCGCGGCCAGCTATGGGATTAGCGTCGATGCGTACAAATCCCGAAACCTGCTGGGCGTAGAGGTTACTTCCTCGGATGTCGCCGCGCTGGCAGCGACCCTGGCTGGGCCGGTTTTTGCCAAGACGACCGGTGCGCAGATTCCCATTGACGGCGGAAACGAACGGGTAATCTGAGTGAGTCCGCATCAGATGTCAGCCATCACGCCAGGATTCCGTCGCGCGTTTCAGTTCCTGGCAGACCTCAGCGGGGTTGGAGCAGCGCCTCCCGGTGAAGTGACGAGCGCCAACCACGGCTTGCTTGCCGTTGAAGGCAGACTTCACAGCACTTTGCGCTGATCTTTTGGGGTTGGTATACTGTTCTGGTTGCGCCGGCGTGAGAAGGTTGGGCCGAAGGCGCTGGTGAGACAAATTCCGGCCAGCGGAGCGAAATTCCGTTGGCGGCATGGCCCTTCCCCCTACCAATTCATGATGTCAGGCTCCGGAGGATCTGGATTCTTCAGAGGAGGCCAGTATGTTTCATTTCGTTCGGCGGGTAACGCCCATTCTGCTCTTGCTCGCTCTGGTTGCGGCCGGCGCTCTTTTTGTTCAAGGCGGGCAATTCGCGACCAGGCTAGGTTTGAATGAGGGCGTTGGCTTCGTCACCGGGGCACAGCCAGGGGCTGTTGAGGCCCAGGTCAGCATACCAACCTACTTCGGCTCTCTTGAGGTTACGACGTCACGCGCTGTAACGCCTGGGGTGGGCGGCGAAGTCATGGAGGTCTACGTCGAAGTGGGCGATCTTGTTGAAGAGGGTCAAGAGTTGTTCCGCCTCGATGCCACACAGCTGGAGTGGGCCGTCCAACGGGCTGAAATCGGGCTGGAGCTGGCTCGAATCGCCCTCCTTGAGATAAACGAGCAGTCGTCGGAAAGCGATCTGGCCGTGGCAATGGCTAATTTGGAGCTGGAGAAAACAAATCTGGCGAAGTTGGAGGCAGGGGGCGCTACGGAAGACGAAATGGCCGCCACGCGAGCGAGCGCCGCGGCCGCCTGGGCACGCTACAACGAGCTGCTCGCCGGCCCGACCGAGGCGCGGCTGCAGCAGTTGAGGGCAAACGTTGAGCGGGCGGAGCTATCCGTAACGCAGGCCCAGCGCGCCTACAACGAGATTGCCTGGCGAGGCGATGTTGGGGGCACACCGCAGGCGGCGGCTTTGCAGCGGGTCACGATCGATTTGAACGTAGCGCAGGCCTCTTACAACGAGGCGACCCAGCCGCCGCGCGCCTCCGAATTGCAGTCCGCTCTGGCCGCGGCCCACCGGGCACAGCACGCGGTGAATGAACTGGAGAAGGGTGTGTCCGAGGTGGACTTGGCCGTAGGCAGGGCAAGGGTTGCGGCGGCCGAGGCGACCGTGCAGCGGATCATGGAGCTGACCAACAGCCAGAAATCGGCGGAGCTCCGGGTAAGCCAGGCCTTGGTTGGCCTGGAAGAGTCGCAGCAGCGCAGGGATAAGGCAATCGTGCGCGCGCCGATGACGGGGGTCGTACTTTCGCTGAACGCGGAAGAAGGCCAGGTTATCGGCTCCTCTTCGGCCTCGGCGGTGATCGGCGATCCTTCATCACTGGAGCTGGTTGTCGGGATTCCTCAGGACCAGGTGTTGACCATGTCGGTAGGCGATCCGGTGAGGATCACACGTTACGGCAGCGATGACATTACGGTTCTGTCCACAATTGCCAAGATTGCGCCCATAAGCTTGCCGGGCAAGGGCAACTCGACATTCCCCGTAACGATCCGACTGCCAGAAGAGGGCACGGCCCAGTTCAATCCGGGCATTTTCGTTTCGGCGACTTTCGAATAACTGTTGAGGTCAAAAGGAGTCCGGAGTCGCGGGTCGGCGCCGGACCCGGCTTGGCGGCAGCCAGAAAAATCAGGTCCCGCTGCGGCCAGGCACTCATATCACTTCTATGGGAACCACTGCGCGGCTGCCAGGCGCCAAAGAGGGCGCAACGGTAGCCCAGGTTCCTATTTGCTTCCAAGTCTACGTCTTATGCAACATGGGGAGAACGCATTGACGAGCAACATTCGAGTGTTGGAGAGACAATGATGAAGATTCGACTCGTCTTTGGGTTCGCGGCCCTTGTGTTTCTGGCGATGGTCCAACCGGGAGCAGTCCAGGGCGGCAGACTGGAAAGGGAAGCCGCCCAGGCAACGCCAATCACGACTACTGTCCTTGCCGTTGTTCGCAACCAGGGCGCCACGCTCTACGACCGGCCCAACGGCGAAGAAATACAAACTCTGGTGGGCGGTTCACTGATCAGGGCCCGACTCCGCTCCACCGACCTCCTTTGGGTACTCGTTGAGACCCGGGACGAGACCGAGGGATGGGTCGAAGTGCGAACTCTCCTGGCCGCCGGTCTGGGACGACTTCCGATCGAGGAGCCTACTCCAACACCGACAAGCACACCTGCGCCGACACTTTCCCCGACTGCCACGCCTACGCCATCGCCAACGGTTGAGGCAGCCGCAACGGACGCGATGGAGGTTACCGGGACTGCTACGCCTGAGGCCATGGCAGGCGACCAGATGGCCGGGACGCCGGAGGCTACCACCACCCCAGATTCGATGGCAGTGTCCACCGCGCAGCCTACTGAAGAGGCGATGCCAGAGTCGACCACTGAAGCCATGCCGGAAGCGACTTCCGAGGCCATGCCGGAACCGACATCTGAAGCCATGCCGGAAGCTACTTCTGAGGCAATGCCGGAAGCGACGCCAACTCCCTTTGAACCTCCGGATGGACCTACTGCGCTGACGCTGGCCCGGATTGGAGGTGCGGTCCTTTGGGACGGCGAAGATGGAGCGTTTGTCGCACATTACAGAGCCGGCTCGCGGCTGACCGCGGCCTTTCGCACGGAGGATAACGAGTGGTATTACGTATACCACGATGAAGGCGATCACGGTTGGGCCTCAGCAGATGAACTCCTGGTCGTGACGGGCCACCTCCTGACTGTGAAGGAATTTGTGATCCCACAGGAGGGGATCGTTGCTGTCGAAGCCACGGTAACACCTACGGCGACTGAACTTGCTACGCCTGAGGCTACGACTACGGCCGAGGCCACCGCGATGCCGGAGGCAACCGCAACGCCCGACGCCGCTGCAATGCCCGACGCCACAGCAACACCGGCGTCCCCGCCGCAGAAGGTGATTGTAACCGTCAACAGTTTTGGACAGCGTCTGAATGTGCGGGCCGGTCCGGGCACCGAATACGACATCGTGGCCAAAGCGGTAGGCGGGGTTACGTTCAATGGCATCGGCCGAACTGAGTCGGGCGATTGGGTCAAGGTCGCCATCGCTGATCTTCCCAGCGGGTATGGTTGGGTATCGGCCGCCTTCGTTACGACTGAAGGGCCGTTTGACGAGCTGCCCGTCAGCGGGGAGATGGAGGAGGGCGGGCAGTAGGTCCGACGGCTCCTAGCAGCTGTCGAAACTGTTCACCGTCAAGCGCGACGAATTCTGGGGGGCTCAACGGCATCTTCTGCCACTATCCCAAGAGAACCCGAGCGCTCCAGTGATCCTTTCCCGGGATTCGCTGGAGCGCTTGTCGTATCAGCCGCATAGCTTAGAACTCTGTCACCATCTGGCATCCTCCGATCGAGAAATCTCAGCCCTTGCCTTGGCTGGCGTTCGGTCGCAAGTGGCGGCGAGTGCCTGGTGTTTCCTCATTGAGCGCACTCCTTTCTTCGTCTGGTCTATCAGTTGAGATCCGTGAGCCGGGCAGGCCCTTCAATTGGGCGCAGTGCTAAATTGAGGGCGTTACAGCCTGTCTCTGGCCAGTTTCAGCGAAATCTGCATCCATCTTTTGCTGGCATTCCTCAAGACGGGCTGCACTCTAATGCAGTGGTCGGTGATCCGTAGGATGCGCCGGGGGGCGGGATCACGGCGGGGCCGGCGCGGAGGGCAGTCCAAATTGAGGACGAGTTATGGGCTATTTGACCGAAACAGCAAAAGATACCCTTACTCGCTGTTCTTTACGACCCAAGGCTGGCCTGCCCCGCTCCAATAAAGTACATTGACAGAGGAATCTGCCTCTTGTATATTTGGATTCCTACGCAGAGACTCCAACCTTCCCCTTCGCTACATAGCAAGCGACCCAGCAACACAGGATTTACAGATCGAGCGAGAAAGGAGCCAGTGAAATGGGGTCATCAGTCAAGATCGGCGTGATTGGCGCAGGGAGCGCGACGTTTTCTTTGGGGCTGGTTAAGGATCTGTGCCTGACGGCAAGCCTGAGCGGCAGCCACGTGAGCTTTATGGACGTGGACGCTGAACGCCTGCTGATGATCCACAGACTGGCCGAACGATATGCGGACGAATTAGGCGCGGATATTACTTTCGACCAGACACTGGACCGCAAGGAGGCAATGCAGGATGCCGATTTCGTGATCAACACGGCCTCGGTCGTAACGTACCGTTCGGGGCTTGAAACGCGCGAATTGATAGAGAAGTTCGGCTACGATTGGGATGGCCCCAGTTCGCTGGAATACTCCTTCTACAATACCTCCTTCATTATGGAGGTTGCCCGCGACATCGAAGAGATCTGCCCAGACGCCTGGCTCATTCAGTCGGGCAACCCGGTCTATGACGGCTGCACTTTGATCGGCCGCGAGACGGACGTCAAGGTGTGCGGTCTGTGCCACGGCTACTATGGCTATCGCGATATTTGCGACATGCTTGAGATCGACCACAACAGGGTAACGTGGCAGGCTCCGGGGCTGAACCACAATATCTGGCTGACGCAGTTTGAGTATGAGGGCAAGGACGCATACCCGCTGATCGACGAATGGATACAGAGCAAGGGTGAGGAATACTGGGCTGATACTGCAGCTGCGAGAAATATGCCCGCCGGCAAGTCCGGCTGGTCCGAAGAGTTGAGGCGGGCGTGGGAGATTGACCTGTCAAGGGCGGCTGTGCATATGTACAGACTCTACGGACTGATGCCGCTGGGCGACACGGTCTGGATGAAGTACTTGGGTTGGTGGTACCACAAGGACTTCGCTGCAAAGCGCTTCTGGTTTGGGGAGCCCTGGGGTGGTCAGCGTTCGCACCTGTCCTGGCCGATGTATGTGGACAATCAGGAGAGACGGGTGGAACAGATCGCCCGCCTTGCCCGAGACCCGAAAGCAAGCCTGGTCGACAACCTGGGAAGAAGCATGACGATCGAGCAACAGGTACCCATCATCGACGCCCTGGTAAACGACAATGAAGGGCGATTCCAGGTAAACGTGCCAAATCGCGGCGCGCTTCCAGGCGTGCCGGACGACATAGCTGTCGAGATTCCCGCAGTTGTGAACAAGGATGGTATCCACCGCATTCCTGTCGACCCCCTGCCGCCCAAGATCATGCTCACCCAGATCCTTCCCCTGATCCTTTCGCTGGAACGCACGCTGCTGGCAATTAAAACAGGGGACAGGTCGCTTCTGCTATGGGAACTGCTGGACGCGAACGAGACGCGTTCCTACGCGCAAGCCGAGGAAGCGCTGGATGCGATCCTGGGTCAGGAATTCCACAGGGAGATGGACGAGTATTTCCGCTGGCCTTCAGGCTGGGATGCCAACGGCATCGCCAGTACGCCAGTGCAAGACGATCCTGCGCTGCGAGCCAGGGAGGCAATCGCTGCCGATTGAGGCAAACTCCTATCGAACATCACCTGAGGGATACGCTATGAAAATCGTCGAGGTAGAAACCATCGTCGTCAGAAACGTCCCGCCGTTTCGCGGTGGGAGCCACTGGCTGTTTGTGCAACTCAGAACGGATGAGGGCATCGTCGGCCTCGGCGAACGTCCATCCGGAAATGCCGTGAACCTTGACGCGCAGGTAGGTCTGATCAGAGATCTCGGAGAGCAGTTCGTCATCGGCGCCAACCCCTTTAACGTGGAAATGCTCTGGCAGACAATTTTTGCTTCGCGGCACGACTACCGACATCCCGGGCTGGACTTGACGCCCGCCCTGAGCGCGATTGAAATTGCCTGCTGGGACATCATCGGCAAGGCCGTCGGGCAACCGATCTACAATCTCCTGGGCGGGCGCTGCCACGAACAGTTACGGGCATACGCCTATATGCCCACCGAAGGCATCTGGGAAGACCCGAAGAAGGCCGGAGAGATCGCCGCAAAACTGGTTGAGGAGGGAAACACGGCCTGCAAGTTCGATCCCTTTACCCCTATCTTTCCGAACCCGCGCGACTTCTCCCTGAAGACGATCAGGCACGTCGCCAAAATCTTCCAGGCTATCCGAGACGCGGTGGGCGATGACCTTGAAATCGGCATCGGAACGCACGGCCAGTTCAGTACGGCTGGCGCCATCCGCGTAGCCAAAATCCTGGAGGAGTTCGACCCGTTCTGGTTCGAAGAGCCGGTGCCGCCCGAGAATATCGACGAGATGGCCCGTGTGGCCGCTCATACGAGCATTCCAATCGCCACCGGCGAGCGTCTTGTCAGCAAGTACGAGTTTGCCCAGCTGCTCGAGAAACAGGCGGCGCAGGTTATTCAGCTGGACGTCGGCCAGTGCGGCGGAATTCTGGAGTCAAAGAAGATCGCGGGGATTGCGGAGGCGCACTACGCCATGATCGCGCCCCACATGTATTGCGGGCCGGTGGCCGCAGCCGCGGCCGTACAGCTTGACACCTGTTCACCCAACTTCCTGATCCAGGAGTACAACGGCGGGGCCCTTCACCAGGAGATATTCAAAGAGCCCATCCGCTTTGAGAATGGCTACATTGTCCCGCCATCAGGTCCTGGACTGGGTGTGGAGCTGGACGAGTCTGTCGTCAAGAGACAGTCATAGCCCGGACCGTCTCCAGAGAATATAGTTATGCAAAGACTGAAGGGAAGGGTGGCCCTGGTCACGGGCGCAGGGAGGGGTCACGGAGAGGCGACCGCGCTCAGGTTCGCGGAGGAAGGAGCCGCGGTCGCGATTTGCGATGTACTTCCTGCCGATGAGTTGGACGCAAGAGTCGGGGCTCGTATCAGGGCCGCGGGCGGCGCCGCGTTGGCCTGCCAAACCGATGTCTCGAAGGAAGATCAGGTAAGACGGTTCGTGCGCAGCGCGTTGGACCACTTCGGCACTATCGACATCCTGGCCAATGTCGTCGGGATTGCCGGCCCGACGAAGGATGTCTGGGAAATGGATTTGGCGGAGTGGCAGGAAACGCTGGCGGTGAATCTTGATTCTGCGTTCCTCGGCTGCAAATACGCCTTGCCTGAAATGATACGCAAGCGCCGCGGCCGCATCATCAACTTCAGTTCGGGCACCGGCAAGCAGCCCCTCTCCCATCGGACACCCTACGCGACTTCGAAGATGGGCATCATCGGATTTACCCGCACACTGGCCGCGGACGTGGGCCGCTACAACATCACCGTCAATGCGATCTGTCCTGGCGCTCATGAAGAACGGACAGTCGAATTGGAGAGGGCCCGTGCAGAATACCGTCAGGAGGCCTTTGACGAAGAGGCGGTTCGCACGCGATTCAAGGAGGCCCGGTCGAACGCGATTCTGGCGGGACGGTGGTGCGCAGACGAAGGCTTCGCGGAGAAGGGCGCCGGGTCGGATGACGCTGCAGCGATCGCCGCATTTCTGGCATCGGACGATGCTGCCAATATGACGGGTCAGGACATCAATTCCGGGGGTTGGGTGATGTGGTGAGGCCCTGCAACAGCCATCGGCGACAGAAACCGGGGCAGGAACCTTCTCGATATGACAACGACAGTTCCTGCGTGCGGGTTTCCGTCGCTGTAATGGGACGGGAAAAATGAGCGTGCAGCAGTCTTGAAGCGCGTTGGTCAGAACTGCAGTGGTCGGTGGTCAGGGGTCAGTGACTGCAGTGGCGAGTGGTAGGGACCCTTCTGACGGGGGCAGTGAAGGTTGGGGAGGGAGAGTGGCTGCGTGGGACCGTCCCAAAGGCAAGGAGTAAGGAAGTAGATACACCTTTGCCCGCTACGATCAGGTTCGCGAAACGGTGATGGCACAGGCGTTGCCCCGTCTTCTGTCACCTCCCCTTAAGGAATTCCTCCGACCCACTCCTCCGTAGGGCAGGATTGGGAAGCAGTCCGAGGCACAATGCAATGTCAGTAGGTTCAGGACAGACGGAACGAACGTTTCTGTTGGAATACAACCGCGGCGGCATCAGCAGTCTGAAGCTGAAAGACGATGCCTACGACACCGAATATATTGCGCCCGGCGAAACGCTCGGTGAGGTTCTGATTGCGACTCGCAGCGGAAACGGCGAGTGGAGATCTGCGACTACCTTTGCCTCAGGGGACATCCGAACTGTTGAAGAGCGCGGCAGCGGGTCGCGCGCCTTCGTATACAGCGGAAACGCCCAGTTGCTGCACGGCCTGCGCGGCATCGGGCTGACAGAAGAGTTCAGGTTGGAAGGCCGCGACGTCATATGGACATTGGCGTTCCGCAACGAGACCGAGCAGCCCCTGGAATTCGGTGACATTGGCTTGCCGTTGCCCTTCAACAAGCGGTTCGTGCGCGACAACCTGGCAAATTACACGCAGGTGGTTGCCCGGCACAGCTTCATCTCCGGGCACGGCTCGTTCCTGTTCTGGCAGCGCCCCAACGGCGTCGGTCCATACCTGGTGATGGCGCCGCTTGCTGGAACGAAACTTGAGTACTACGAGGAGATCGATCCGCACCCGTCGACTACCAGCGTCCCCTACCGCGTTTATATCCACTCCGCCGTGAGCGGAGGGAACGAAACGCGCGGCAGCTGGCGCCAGCCCCATACAAGCACTACGCTCAAACCCCGCGGCTCTGAAGGCGATCGCGTCGTATACGGCTTCCGCCTGATGTGGGCAGATGACTACGACGGCGTACGCGATGCGCTTTACCAACACGGCCTGTTCGACGTTCATGTCGTGCCGGGCATGACTGTGCCCGTCGATCTGAGCGCAACATTCTCGCTTCGTACGCGGCATAAGGGCTACGAGATATCTTCGGAGTTTCCTGAACAGACCATCGTGGATCTTGTGGGCGAACCGGAAGAGGATACACGAAGTTACCGGGTCCAATTTGAGCGGCTGGGCGAGAACCTCTTGACAGTGCGGTTTGGCGACGGCGGCTATATGAATCTTGAATTCTTCGTCACCGAGCCGCTGGAGACCCTGATCAAGAAAAGAACCGCCTTCCTGGTGGACAAGCAGCAACACCGCGATACCGGGAAATGGTACGAAGGACTGTTCTCGGTATGGGATATGCGCGAGGCTGTCCTGCGGGGGCCGGATAACACTGGCGGCTTCGACGGCTGGTATGGATACACGTTAGCGTGCGACGACACTGCCCTGCCGAAGGCGCCGTTCATCGCGGCCAAGAACGTGCATTTTCCCGTTCAGAGCGAAATCGAAGCCGTCGAATACTATATCGAGAAGTTCGTCTGGGGAGGCTTGCAGCGCACCGATGAGGAGGCGCCGTACCCGTACTTCATATTCGGCGTTCCCAACTGGTACGAGAACCGGCACAGTGAACATGGTTTTGGCTCAAATGGGGAAGGGTTGGAACATTTCTGGCGCAGTTATGACTATCCCCACGTCATCATGCTCTATTTTCACATGTATCAGATCGCCAGGCTCTACCCCGGTTCCACGAGATACCTGGACGGCGATGGCTACCTCGAAAGGGCGTTTGGGACGGCAGAGGCCCACTTCCTTCTGGCCGGTCTCGACGATCTTCCCCACGGGGCCCGGGGGTACTGGGCCTACCGGCTGGGTTTATACAATGAGATGCTCATCGTAGACCTGATCGACGCCCTGGAAGCGGAAGGATGGCAGGAGCGGGCCGATTGGCTGCGCGGCGAATGGGAAAAGAAGGTCAAGTACTTCGTGTACGACGACCCCTATCCCTTTGACTCCGAATACCCCTTTGACACCACCGCCTTCGAGACCTCACATGCTGTGGCTAGGTACGGCCTGACCCGGCAGCTAGAGCCGGATACGCGGCAGTGGCACGACAAGTACAGCGACAGATGGTATGAGCATCCAGAGGTGCGCAGGGCCGATTTCGAGGCGTTTCTGGGCAAGCAACTCGATGCCAATATCGCGCTGCGGGGATGGCTGGAGCCGTCCTACACGCTGTTGGGGGGCGACAATCGCGGCGGAGACTCGTCCCGCTACGGCCTGAGTTACATGTCGCAGCTGGGCGGCTGGGCCATCGTCGACTTCGCGCTGTATTTCGCGGACGATCCCTTTCCATACCTCAGACTGGGCTATGCCTCGTTTCTGAGTTCCTGGTGCTTGATGAATACCGGGACAGAGGAGTCCGGCTACGGGTTCTGGTATCCTGGCGAAGAAAACGACGGCGCGTCAGGCTGGGCAATCACCCCGGAGAAGTACAGCGGCATGTGGATCAGGCAGGATAACGGGAGAGGGAGCTGGCCGTATGACGGCGAAATCGAATTGGGATACGGCGCCGCGCTGCGCACAGCAGCTACGATTGTCGCCGACGACCCGATCTTCGGCTGGTTTGCCTATGGCGGTCAACTCAAGGTAATGGACAGAGGCTTTGAAGTCCTGCCGCAGGACGGCCTCCGCCAGAGGCTTCACCTCGTGGGAGGGCGCGGGCGCCTCCACTTCCTGCTCGATCGCGACGGCTTTGCCGAAGGGCAACCAATCACAGTGGAGTACGGTCACAGCGAGTGGGCAGATTCCGCGGACGCCCCCGGAAGGATCGCGTTTCAGTTGGAGAACAGGACTGGCGACCATCACAAAACAGAACTGAGCCTGAGCGGGCTGAAGCCGGGGCGATACGATGTGCGGGTGGATGGCAAGCCAGGCGGGAGCGTAGAATCGGACGGGTCCGCTTGGCTTCGAACCGAAATCGAAACTGAATCCAAGGACGCTGTTGCCGTAGAGATCACTGCGGCCTGAAGCGGACGTTCTTCCCTCTCATCAACCGGCCCGACCTAAGCGATATCCGACTCCTCAGCGCTGTCCCCGATCTTGCTTTCCAGGAGTTCCGACCAGTGGCAGGAAGCCCATCTGTCATATTCCTCGCGGAGCGTCCTTACAACGGTCTTTTTGGTTCGCTCCTCGTCGTAGAAATTTCCTTTTTCCATGAATGACGTCAGGGCCTTGAGCCTTTTCAGGCACTGCTTGCGGGCCTGTTCACCTATCTGCTCGGCTGATGCCTCCCGGTTTCTCCGGAAGGCAAACATCGCGTTTCCGACAGAAGAGCTATCCCCGGATTCGGCGCCCCGCATTTGCGCCCGAAACGGTTCGACCCATGATTCAGGCGGAGAGCCCTGATTCATGATCGTGTTGGCGTCATCCAACCTTTCCTTATACGATTCAATCACGCGTGCGCTGACCCTCTGGATCGAGAGGGCAATGAGGGCGAGCGCGATTCCTATCGCGCAGGCAAACAGGATTATCGTGACCAGAACTGGCACGCGGGACTCCCTTCCATACACCTAACTTCATCATTCCGCAGAAACTATACCACGGATTCCAGTTCACGACAGGTTCGCGCTGAGGCGAAGGTGCGCGGCGGCCCTTTTGAGCCCAGTAAGGTCGATGACAAAACGGTCGCAACCGCAGCACAAACGTCCAGGCGCGGAAGTCGTTCTTTGCAAACCAGAACCACAGTTTCAGGAGGAAAGATCATCTTGCTCCTTTTTGTATTATCCCATTTTTCTGGAGGTTGACAACCCGACCTGATGGAATTAAGATGTTTGCATTTTACACAAGTTGCGCGTATTATTCACGCGCAATCTGCCGGCCTCCCATTTGCGCGTGACCGGGGAGCGGCAGGGGAAAGCCAAATGGGGGTTCTCGCAACCGGTTTACGCCCAACGAAGGAGGACGATTCGAATCCAAACTGAATGGCAGGAATAGAGCAGTTTCCCTTCCACAGAACGAGACCAAAGGAGTAATACGATGAGGAAAACGCTTATTTATCTGCTCGTCGCGATCGCCGCGGTCGCCTTGCTTTCTGCATGCGCGGGGCAGCCAGACGCGGAGGAGGCCGCCGCAGACGTCCCCGCGGCCGCGGACACGTCTGAAGAGGCGATGCCTTCCTCCACCTATGAGAGTTGCCTCGAGGCCCAGGCCGCGGGAATGAGCTTCTGTGAAGCGCCGATGCTGGCGGCAATGGTCGAGGCGGGTGAACTGCCGCCTGTTGATGAGCGCCTCCCCGTCAATCCAGCAGTCGGCAATAATCGCATTCCTGACTGGCAGGCCGTGATGGAACGCGGCGAGTACGGCGGCACCCTGAGATTGGTGGACTTTGACGCTGGGTCGATCGGTCATGACGCCGGCTGGATTTCCAACGAGCCATGGGTGGAAACTGAGGATATCGCGCACGACTTCGCGACGATGTCAGGCAACATTTTCGAACTGGAGATCAGCGACGACGATCAGGAGTTCACCTTCCACATGCGGAAGGGCATGAAGTTCTCGAACGGCGCCGATTTCGACACGGAAGACGTCCAGTTCTTCTGGGACCATATCCTGCACAACGAGACGCTTACGCCGGTGATTGGCACGACGTGGCGTGCGGGCAACTCTCCGACAGGAAACGTGGGCACGTTGGAGGTAATCGATCGCTATACGTTCAAGATCTCCTATGACCAGCCGTACGGCGGTTGGCCCGGTCTGTTCACGTACGGGAGCGGCCCCCACCGCTTCATCGACAGCGACTATCTGAAGAAGATCCACGGAGATTTCGCTGATCCGGACGAGCTGGCCGCTTTGCTCGACCAGCACGGCTTCGAGGCCGGTGAGTGGAACCGGCTGTTCGGCATCTACGGCAGCACAAATCGTCAGCATGAGACAGGTCTGCCCTCGCTTGGCCCTTACGTCCTGACGGAGATGGGCGAGACCCTGGCCGTCATGGAGCGCAACCCCTACTATTTCAAGGTGGATGAGTGGGGTCAGCAGCTTCCCTATATCGACCGCCTCGAGATCTCGATTGTTCCTGATGTCAACGCGGCTACGCTGAAGATCATCGCTGGCGAGGTGGACATGGCCCGCCGCGGCGTCAACGCCGCCGACATGGCGCTCTACATTCAGAACGCTGAGGAACAGGGCTATGAGGTTGTGATTCTCGACATGCATGCCTCGCTTGGCGAAATCTACCTGAATATGACGTACGACGATGAGGCCTGGCAGGAGGTCATCAACGACGTTGAATTTCGCAAGGCGCTCTCCTTCGCTGTAGACCGCGACACGATCATCGACGCGGTCTACTCCGACTTGGCCGAGCTCCCGCAAACAATGGACCCGACGACAGACGTTGCCCAGGCGGAGGCCATTCTCGATTCCCTGGGCCTGGACCAGCGCAATGACGACGGTTGCCGTCTTACCCCGGGCGGCCTGCCAATTGAAATTCAGTTCAACTTCACGCCGTTTACGGGCGAATCACTGCCGACGGCCGAGATCGTAGCGAAGAACTGGAACGACATTGGAATCTGCACAACTGTCAAGCAGCTGGAACAGAATCTGTTCCTGACCCAAGCCGCAGCCAATGAGACGCAGGCGATGGTCTGGTGGGCGCACTATCCCCGCTGGCCATGGCATGAATCCGGCGACTACATCGGCCAGGCGTGGCAGCGCCACTATGCTCCGCTCTGGATGGCATGGTACGACTGGAACCTGGCCGGAGGCAAGGAAGTGGCCGACAATCCAGACGAGACCGATCCCTTGATCGTAGGCGTCGAGCCGCCGCAGGCCTACAAGGATCTGCGAACGTTGCAGACCGAGCTCTTCGCCACCTCCAATGCGGCCGACCACGCGCGCATCTGGGGCGAGATGATCGCCATCTTCCGCGACAACCACTTCTGGATCTCCGCAGCCGACCCGCTGAAGAATCCTCTCATCGTAAATGATGGTCTTGGAAACGTGGCCAAGCTGGGATTCCAGATTCAGTCTGCCAATGAGGCAGAGTTCTACTACTGGCAGGATGAGACCCGACGCTAAGTCAGGCTCCGGGTCAAGGGGGGGCGGGCGCGGCCCGCTCCCCCCGACATAACGAGAGCGCTGGGCTTAGACGTAACAGGGCTCTCGAACCTTCTCCCCAACAGTTTTTGACAGGAATCAGCGTCAATGCTGACTCAGTACATTGGCAGACGGCTTCTGCTCTTAGTCCCGCTGCTTCTGCTCATCTCCATTATCTCCTTTGCCCTCATCCAGTTGCCTCCCGGCGATATTCTCAACATGGAGGTCCTGCGGCTGCGCTCTGCGGGCACACAGGTCTCCGAAGAGCAGGTGGAAGCCTTGCGCCAGCTTTACGGGTTGGACAAGTCTCTACCCGAGCAGTACTGGCTGTGGATTTCCAACATCCTGCTCAAGGGAAACTTCGGCACCTCGTTCACCTATGTGAAGTCGGTCAGCGAGATACTGGCGGCGCGCGTCCCTTTGACCGCGCTGGTATCTGTCCTCACCGCGATCTTCGTGTGGATCACGGCAGTGCCAATCGGCGTCTATTCGGCGACGCACCAATACTCCCCGGTCGACTATTTCTGGACGTTCGTTTCGTTCATCGGCGTCGCGACGCCCGGTTTTTTGCTGGCGCTGATCTTCCTTTGGATCGCGTTTGTCCAATTCGGGATCTCCGCGATCGGTCTTTTTTCTCAGGAGTTTGAAGCCGCGCCCTGGAGTTTGGCCAAGTTCGTGAATATGCTGCAGCACATCTGGATCCCCATCGTCATCATCGGCATGGCAAACACGGCAGGAATGATGCGAACGATGCGGGGTATGATGCTGGATGAGCTGAACAAGCAGTATGTGATCACGGCGCGGTCAAAAGGCCTGACCGAGACCCGCCTGCTGGTGAAGTACCCGGTGCGGACCTCGATGAACCCTGTGTTCAGCACGATCGGCTGGATGCTGCCGGGCATCATTTCCGGGGAGGTGCTGGTCTCGATGGTCTTGAACATCCCCACGACCGGCCCGGTCCTGTTGCAGGCTCTCTTGAACCAGGACATGTTTTTGGCCGGAAGCATCGTATTCATCCTGAGCGTTCTGACCGTCATCGGCACGCTGGTCTCCGACATTCTGCTTGTGTGGCTTGATCCCCGCATTCGCTACGAAGGGGTGGCCTGATGAACGAGCCTGTCCGGCCCGAGTCCGGTCCGCTTGAGGGCGACGCGCCGCGAGAAGACCTGCCCAGCAGAGAGAAGCAGGACCTCTACACCGCGTCACAGTCGCAGCTGATCTGGCGCAGGTTCAAAAGGCACAGACTGGCGCAGGCTTCAATGGTCATGCTGGCCCTCCTCTACCTTGTGGCGGCGCTGGCCGAGTTTCTCGCCCCCTACGAAACCAGCCGGGACTTCAAGGGGTTTGTCTATGCCCCGCCTGCCAGGATCCATCTCTTTCACGAAGGTCAGTTCGTCGGCCCCTTTGTCTATGGACTGGAAGGCGGCCGGGACGAGAGTTACAACCGCGTCTTCGAGGAGGTGAAGGAGGAGCGCTACCCGGTCCGCCTGTTTGTACGCGGCGATGCCTATGAGTTGTGGGGCTTGTTCGAAACCGATCTCCACCTATTCGGAGTGGATGAGGAGGGTCAGATCTTTCTTTTCGGGACCGACCGTCTTGGCCGAGACCTCTTCTCCCGTGTCATCCACGGAACACGCATTTCGCTGACAATCGGCCTGGTCGGCGTCTTTCTGAGCTTCGTCTTTGGCCTGATCATCGGGGGCATCTCCGGCTATTTCGGCGGCATAGTCGATGAGGTCATTCAGAGGCTGATCGACCTGCTCGTCTCAATCCCTCAGCTCCCTCTTTGGATGGCGCTGGCCGCGGCCGTTCCCCGGGACTGGGACTCGATCCAGACCTACTTCGCAATTACCGTCGTCCTCTCGATCGTGGGCTGGGCAGGGCTGGCCCGAACGGTGCGCGGCCGGCTGCTTTCGTTGAGAGAAGAGGACTTCACGATCGCGGCCCGCGTCTCCGGTGTAAGTGAGTGGCGCATCATCACCAAGCACCTTCTCCCGCTGTTTGCAAGCTACATTATCGTCGCCATCACGTTGTCGGTTCCCGGCATGATCATCGGTGAAACGAGTCTGAGCTTTATCGGGTTGGGCATCCAGCCGCCTGCGGTCAGCTGGGGAACGCTTCTGCAGGATTCCCAGATGATCGCCAACGTCGCGCTCCACCCATGGCTGCTGATTCCGGCCCTGTTTGTCATCATAACCGTCCTCATGTTCAATTTCCTTGGTGATGGACTGAGGGATGCGGCAGACCCCTATTCGATCACGTAAAGAGAGTTACGTCGAGGCAGGATCTCTTCAGATTCAGCTGAGAAAGTATGGCCCACGACACGCTGCTTGAAATCAAAGATCTGATGACACACTTCCACCTGCAGGAAGGGATCGTGCGGGCGGTTGACGGCGTCTCTTTTGAGATCAGGCGGGGCCGGACTCTGGGGATTATCGGCGAGAGCGGATGCGGAAAATCGGTAACGGCGCACTCGATTTTGCGCCTGGTGCCGTCGCCGCCCGGCAACATTGTGAACGGTCAGATCCTTCTGCGCAGAGGAGACAGAGGTACTGACCAGGAACCGGTTGACCTGGCCCGGCTGGACCCCCGCGGGGCGGAGATACGTTCCATCCGGGGCGCTGAAATCAGCATGGTCTTCCAGGAGCCGATGACTTCGTTCGGGCCGATGCACACCATCGGCAACCAGATCATGGAGAGCATTCTGCTCCATCAGGGCGACGTGGCCGCTTCAGACGCGCGGGAGCTGGCGATTGAAAACCTTCGCAGAGTCGGCATTCCGCGCGCCGAGCAGATTGTTGACGCCTACCCCCACCAGTTGAGCGGGGGCATGAGGCAACGGGCGATGATCGCGATGGCGCTCTCCTGTTCCCCCCGACTCCTGATTGCCGACGAACCGACAACGGCCCTCGACGTCACGATCCAGGCGCAGATTCTGGAGCTGCTGACTGCCTTGCAGGAAGAGTTCGGCATGGCCGTCATGTTCATCACCCATAATCTGGGCGTGATCGCCGAGGTCGCTGACGAGGTGGCGGTCATGTACCTGGGACGTATCGTCGAACAGTCGGACGTAAATGAGCTGTTTGACAATCCTCAGCATCCTTACACGCAGGGCCTGCTGAATTCAATTCCCCATATCGATGAAGAAAAGCTGCCCAGGCTGCGAGCCATTGAGGGCGTCGTACCCGATCCCTACGAAATACCGCGCGGCTGCGCCTTCAGCGACCGTTGCCCCAGCTTTATGCCCGGAACCTGTGACCGGGCCATGCCAGGCCTGGACGAAACAGGTCCGGGGCATCGGGTACGTTGCTTCCTGTTTTCAGAAGTCGAAGACGAGTTGACCGAGGTCGCCGATGGCCGTTGAGAACGAACTACTGTTGGAAGTCAACGACCTGAAAATGTATTTCCCTATTCAGAAGGGGCTGATGAAACGAACGACCGGCTACGTCAAAGCGGTTGATGGTGTGAGCCTTTCGATCAAGAGAGGAGAAACGCTTGGCCTGGTCGGCGAAAGCGGTTGCGGCAAGACGACGACGGGGCGTTGCATCGTGCGCGTTTACCGGCCAACCGGCGGTGAAATCATCTTCCACGTCGACGGCGAGGAAGTAAACCTGAACCGCCTGGAGCGGCAGGAACTGAAGGCGTTCCGCCGCAACATGCAGATGATCTTCCAGGATCCCTTCTCGTCGTTGAATCCTCGCATGACCGTACTGGAACTGGTAGGCGAACCGCTTCTGGCCCATGGCATTGCCCGCGGACAGGAGCTGGAGGACAGAGTCGCGGAAATGGTGAACGCGGTTGGCTTGAGAGTTGAACATCTGCCCCGCTATCCGCACAGTTTCAGCGGCGGGCAGCGGCAACGCATCGGCATTGCGCGCGCCCTGGTCCAGCGTCCCAAGCTGGTTGTCTGCGATGAGCCGGTTTCCGCCTTAGACGTGTCGGTGCAGTCTCAGGTTGTCAACTTGCTGCAGGATTTGCAGTCGGAACTGGACTTGACCTACCTTTTCGTCGCCCACGACATGAGCGTTGTGCGACAGGTAAGCAACCGAATTGCCGTCATGTACGTCGGCAAGCTGGTTGAGGTGGCCGAGTCGGAGGAGTTGTTGCGCAATCCCAAGCACCCATACAGCGAGACGCTTCTCTCGGCGGTGCCTCGCCCCAATCCACACCATGCCATGCAGCGCCTGAGCCTGGAGGGCGAGCCGGCCGATCCGGCGAACGCCCCTCCCGGCTGTGTCTTCCATCCCCGTTGCCGGTACATGGAAGACATCTGCCAGACCGAAGTTCCCGCCCTCACCGAACTTTCGCCTGGTCATCACGTTGCCTGTCACTTTGCCGACCAGTTGCAGTTACAGGGGATCGACAGCGCCAGTCCATCCAGCTCCTGAGCGCAGGCATCAAATCCGCGTTTGACTCAATGAGAGGACTATCATGGAAAAGCTCGTCATTACCGTGACCACCGATTCAGCGGGTTCCTATCCACGCAACCCGTATCTGACGCACTGCGACGATACCAAGGGGGTCGCGGAAGAGTATATACGCGCCATGAACGCCGGCGCCACCATCGTCCATACTCATGGCCAGTACAAGTCGGACCCCGTTATTCAGCCCGACGGCAAGCAGCTGTCGATACCCAACGTTGACGGCTGGCGGGATATAACGGAGCGGGTTCGCGCTGCCGGGAAGCCGATCGTACAGTTTGGGCTGGCCAGCATGCGTCTCGAGCAGAAACTGGAGCTGTGGCGGCAACTCAAGCCGGACATGAGTTCGATCAACTTCAACTCACACGATGAGTATTTTCAGCCCGATCCTGATCACCCGCCCGTTCCGATTTACTCGATTCATCCCATACCGGAGTTAAGACTGTATTCAAGTCTGGCGAAGGAACATGGGGTAAAGCAGGAGATCGAGTGCTTCAATACGGGGGCTTATTGGGCGATCGGAAAGATTCGCGGCGGAGACTTCTGGACGGAGGAGGGCGTACGCGAGTTTGAGAAGGACCTTCTGCCGGAGCCGCTATGGTTGACGCTGTTTTTCGGATGGGCCGGTCAGGGGTGGACGCCACCCAACGCGAAGGCCCTCCAATATATGGTGGACAACCTGCCGCCGCGGGCAAACTTCAGCATGAGTTGCATGGACCCCCCAAATTACTGGTCAATGGTGGCACATACAATCGCGATCGGCGGCCACGTGAGAATCGGCATGGAAGACTCTCCGTTCATCGAGGACGGCGTCTACGCGAGAACAAACGCGGAGTTGGTTGAGAAGGCGGTTCGTCTCGCCCGCGAGATAGGCAGAGAGATTGCCAACCCCGCCGAAGCAAGGGAGATTGTAGGACTGCCGCCTACCCAGTAAGCCAGAAGAGAGTCAGGAGCTGGAGGAGACATGAAGGGTCTGAGCTGCAATTCCGGCTTGTTACACACCTATACTGTGGAAGAGTCGATCGATATCCTGGCGAGAAAAGGATACCAGGCGATCGACATCAGCCTGGAGCTGGCGCCCCCATTCATCCCGCCTCCCAAACCTCACATGGATTCGGGCGCGGACGCCGCCAGACGACAGGCGGTTCGAAACTATGCCCGATCCGCGGGAGTCGCCATCGGCGCGCTGAACGCCCACACGAATGTGATTCACGGCGAACCCGCAGTACGAAGACAGAATACCGAGTTCATACGCGGCGCGCTGCAGCTTGCCTCTGACATGGAAGTTCCTTACGTGATCAGCGGGTGCGGCGTCAAGCTGTTTTACGGGTGGGAAAGCACCTATTGGGAATGGTGCCTGGAAGCGATGCAGGACCTGGCCGCGGAGGCCGACCGTCTCGGCGTCATGCTCCTGATCGAAGCGGCCAGCCCCTATGGTTCGCTGGTACACAACTTGTCCCGTTTGCAGCGTCTGCTGGCAACCCCCGGGCTCGAGGGCCTGGGCGTCCTCTTTGATCCGGCGCATTACCATGTCCGCGGCGATCACGTGTTGGAGGCGTACCAAGCCTTGGGAGACCGGGTCAAGCACATGCACGCCAAGGACGCGCGCGGAGACAGCGAAAACTTCGGCTTTCCTCCGCTGGGCGAAGGAGAGATTGACTTCGCGGGCCTGATCACCGCGATGGTCAGAGGCGGCTTTTCCGGGTATATTTCGATCGAGTACGAAGCAATGGCGTGGGGCTACCCGGATAATCCGCTGCAGGTTTTGGAAGACGGCAAGGCCTTCGTAGATGCGATTCTGGATGCCGTCTAAGGGGGTATAAACCCGATCCGATTCGGCCAAGTCTTGTCGCCTGTAGGCAGTCAGGAGGTACCTCATTGAAAGCGGCCGTTTTGCGTGCGTTCAATCAGCCGTTGGAGTGGCAGGAGGTGACGACACCAAGCCCTGAGCCAGACGAGGCGCTGGTGAAGGTGATGGCTTGCGGGATCGACGGAACCGACCTCAAGCTCCTGGACGGTTTCGGTTACACACCTGAATTGCCATTCGTCATGGGCCATGAAGTTGCGGGCGTCGTCACCGAAGCAGGGTACAGGGTGACCGGTTTTGAGGAAGGAGACCGGGTCATTGTCTACAATTTCACGACCTGCGGCGCCTGCTTCGCCTGCCTCTCCAACAGAGAGCAGATCTGTGTAAACATGGGCGGCGTTTTGGGCGCCAAAGACCGGAGCGGAGGCTATGCCGAGTATGTAGCGGTCCCCGCCCGCCAGCTCGTGCGGCTGCCGGACCAGGTTTCGTGGCCTGACGGCGCGGTCTGTTGCGATGCCGGAATGACCGCCTTCCACGCCATGGAACGGGCGCGTCTGCGGTTGGGCGAGACTGTGTTGATCGTTGGCGTTGGGGGCGTCGGCTCGATGGCGGTCCAGCTGGCCAAGGCGGCCGGGGCGCGCGTCCTTGCCGTTGAGCTCTCCCAATCAAAGAGAGAATGGGCGCGTCAAATTGGCGCGGATGCGCTTCTCGACCCGGGCGACGTTGCGCTGCCGGATGCTGTTCGGGACCTGACCCGAGGCATTGGCGTTGACTGCGTAATCGATATCGTCGGCCAGACGGGCACGATGGCCGCGGGGATCGACTCGTTGCGGCATGGCGGGAGAATGGTGATCGTCGGCTACACACCTGATCATTACCCTGTTGAAGGAAAATACCTGGCCCAGAACGAACTGGAAATACTCGGCACGCGGGCAGGCCGCAAGCAGGATTTGATTCAGGTCGCTGGTTTGATGGCGTCAGGGAAGATCCGCTCTATCGTCACGCAGACCTTTCCGATGGAAAACGCCAATGAGGCGCTGGCGGTCCTGCGATCGGGCGAAAACCTTGGCAGAATCGTGCTGCTTACGCCGGCGGGTCGGCGTTCTCTCGATACGGCGGCTTAGCCTGTTTCGGCGGGTCCGCGCATTCAGCTGGTCAAGTTGAGTTCACTCAGGTCCTGCAATGATCATTGATGCCCACTGCCATATATTCCCGCGCATCCATGGCCTGAACGCGGCCGGCCCCACGAGAGGCCTGGGGTATGGGAAGGCAATGGTCGGCGAGAATGAGGTTCAGATAACGCCCCCCCTGGGGGAAGGGCTCGCCTATTCCCCGGGGCAACTCCTGGCCACTTTGGAATGGGCCGGGGTAGATAGAGCGGTCCTGCTGCAGGGGCCTCTTTATGGAGAGTGCAACCATTACGTTCACGAAGCGCTCCAAGGTCACCCGGACCGGCTCGCCGGGGCCGCCTACTTTGACCCGTGGAGTTCCAACTGCGTTCAGTCCTTCGAGTCTACCCTGGAATCGCCCTCTTTCTGCGCCGTAAAACTGGAGTGCTCAGTACCTTCAGGGCTATTCGGCATTCACCCACACGCGCAGCTTGACGCGTCCGAGCTTTTCTGGCTCTGGCAGGAACTTGAGGAGCGAGGCCTGATTCTGGTTCTTGACCTGGGCGGAATCGGCAGCCGCTCCTACCAGACAGAGGCCGTGCGCCACATCGCCCTCAGGCACCCCCAGCTGCGCATCGTGATCGCCCATCTTGGTCAACCGAGACCTGATGCCGAGGCAGACCCGGATCAGTGGGAGCAGTGGGAGGCGCAGATCGATTTGGGCCTCTTGGACAACGTCTGGTTCGATTGCGCTTCGCTGGTTGCTTTCGTCCATGAGGAAGGCTACCCATTCCCCAGCGTGGAACGCTATCTGCGGCTCGCGACCGAGCGTATCGGGGCCGGGAGAATTATGTGGGGCACGGACCAGCCAGGGACACTCGTCCACGCGACCTATCGTCAATATGTAGAGTTGGCGAAAATCCACACGGCTTTCCTCTCTCCTCGCGATCAAGCCCTTGTCCTGGGAGAGAACGCGCAACACGTTTACGGTTTGGAGGAACCGGCGCCATGCCGGTCGACAGTTCAAGGCAAACATAAATAGCCGTCTTGCTGTTCCGATACCCGTGGAGGTTAACCGATGCCAGGACAGCCACTCACGCAACAATTGGAATCTTGTATTGAGGCTTTTCAGAAGGGAACGCTCAAGGTGGAGGCGCTGCAAGACGCGCTGGCTACCGCCAAAGGGATGGTCTCGAAAAACCAGGATATCCTTTACCTGCAAGCGGCGAGCACCTCCCTGACCAGCCAGGTGCATGGAATGTTGCTGATGCAGGATGGAGAAATTGCGGACGAGATTCCCAACGCCGGGGACTGGCCGTATCAGACCGTGCTGGAGGCCGTCCGGGTCGGGTGGCGGGTTGTCCAGTTTCCAAACCTGGCGCTGCTCCTGGATGAGAAAAAGACGTACGGACTCGGATGCGAGTTCATTCTTGAACGGTGAACCGCCAACCCACGACGATGAGGGGGAAAGGGAACGTGAGCGTACAAGAGGCCATCGACCACCTGGACCTGTTCGGCTACTGTGTACTGGAAAATGCGATCCCGGTAGAACAAGCAGACAGATTGGCGGAGCAGCTGTTTGCCTTGCATGAAGACCCTGAGAACCGCGAATACTTCCAGGATCCAGACGACGATCTTTACCAGACCCTGTTCGGACTGTTAAACCTTGATGAGGCGAGTTGGGCTTGCGCTGCCCATCCGGATGTTCTGGCGGTTGTCAGGCATTTTCTGGGGGAGGACATACGCCTGGCGGAAGCCTGCTCCAAGTGGGTCAAGCCTGGCGCGCCGGCAGGGGGCGTGCATACGGACTCCGCCCAGGATCTTCCCGAGCTTCTGCCCGACACGCCGTGGATGATCAATTCAATCTGGATGATCACAGACTTTTCCGAAGAGATCGGGGCCACACGCATCATGCCGACCAGTCACCGCTTACGCCGCAGACCCCCGAGGGGCATGAAGGCGGACGACAGACGGCTCCTGCCAATAACCGGTCAGCGGGGCTCGGTCTTCTTGTGGCACGGAGGCGTTTGGCACGCCAATGGCGCCAACACAACGATAAACCAGCACAGAATGGCGCTTAACATCGCCTACTATCCGCCCTGGTGGAATCTGGCGCGTGAAGGAGGCCATCAGCCAGTGTGGCCCGAAACATTCGACCGCATGCCTCCTGCGTTGCAGAGGCTGACTCGGACCAGGGTCGCACGCGATCGCGGGGAGATTTACGAGCGCTGAGTCGCTTTTTGACCTGCAGCCAGGTTCGAACAGTGCGCTTCCCCGCCATTCCCAGTACAGGCCAAAGGAGATAGAAGTCTATGAAAACACACTCTTGCCGACCGGGACTGAAAGATTCGCAGGTACTTGAATTCTGCAAACAGGGCTTTATGGTGTTTGAGGGGGTGGTGCCGGATGCGATCAATCGCCGCACTGTCGACTTTCTGGACCATTGCCCTGGGCTTGAACCCACGGAAATATTGGAGGAGGACTGGTTTGTCGAGAATGTAATTCTGAACGAACAGGCGGCGGGGGCGGTCCGTTCTCTCCTGGGCCAGAATTTCGGTTTGCCGATACTCATGAGCAATCACCGAGTCCAGTGCCCCTCGCCGGCCCAGAACTGGCATCGCGACGGCAACTCCAAGCACGGTCCGGCCCTCAACTACCTCCAGGTCTTCTACTATCCCGAAGATTGTCCGATCGAGTTGGGCCCGACCGAGCTGTTGCCCGGCTCCCACTTCCTGTTCTCCTTGTCCAAACAGATGGGCCACTACGGAGGGATTCGGGGCGCCTACCGCGCGGCCGCGCCGGCAGGCACGATCTTTCTCACCGTCTATTCGATCTGGCACCGCCGCTCCTCCGCATCAGGAACCGGGTTGCGCAATCTTCTCAAATACAACTACTGGCGCACAGAGTCTCCGCACAGGGACTGGATTCGCGAGCCTGATTTTGACATCGCGAGCGCGAATTACAAGCTGCCGGACCCGACTTTTCGCGAGCAGTTCCGTGACTGCAGTGATGCCGCGGAAATGTTTTTCTGGCTGCTGGGCAAGTCAGACTCATTTGCCGTTTCAGGCGGCCAGGGCTGGCCGCTGAATCAACATGTCGGCAAGTATATGGGCAACCCGTATGGTGTTCCAGAGTAGTCACGGGGGCATCCCATTCTGCGCAGTGAAGTAAAGTAGAGCACGCTCTTACGTTTCCGCCGGCATACGGGTGAGGGCGCCCGAATACCAGGAAGGGTCCAAGTCTATGGCTCGAATGCGCTGCGCCGAAGCCTTGGTCAAGGCGTTGGAGTTGGAAGGGGTGAGGCATGTTTTCGGCCATCCCGGACACGGAAACACCAATATCCTGGATGCAATTTACGACTCCTCGCAGATTGAGTTCAAGCTGACGCGCCATGAACAGGGCGCCGCCCATATTGCCGACGGTTATGCCCGCATTTCAGGCGACATCGGCGTGTGCTGCGCGTCGGTCGGACCGGGCCCCGCCAACATGGTGATGGGCCTTGCTTCAGCCGCGGCCGCGTCCAGCCCGGTCGCGGCCATCTTTGGCGGGGTGATCTCCCGCTGGGTTGGCCGGGGCCAGCTTCAGGAGACCAGCCCGTTTTACGGGCCCCCGGACCAGAGCTTTGTGCAGGTCCTGCAACCGGTCGTCAAGAAGGTGTGGCAGGTTCAGCACCCTGATCTCGTGCCTGAGGTGGTCCGCCGGGCCTGCGCCCTTGCACGCGCTGGCAATCCCGGCCCGGTCGCGATCGAAATACCGTGGGACCTCCAGGCCACTTTCCACGACTATGCCGATCTGCCCGACCCGGGCCGTTTCGGTTACGCAAGCCGCGTCCGCGCGGACGCACGCGCGATCGCCAAGGCGGCCGATGCCCTGCGTCGGGCTGTCCATCCCGTCATTCTGGCCGGTTACGGCGCTGTTCTTTCCGGCGCCGGGCCGGAAATCCGGGAGCTGGCGGAGCTTCTCGGCGCGCCAGTCGCCACCTCCTACGCCGCCAAGGGAATTCTGCCCGAGGATCATCCGCTCAGTGTAGGGAACGTGGGCTGGCTGGGACATCCAAGCGCCCACAAACTGATTCGCCAGCATGCCGACATCGTCCTGGCAGTGGGCTTCAGCTTTTCCGATCTCTCGACATGCTGGTGGACGGAGGGCATGCCGTTTGTCGAGCAGAACCGGTTCATCCAGATCGACATTGACGCAAACCAGATTGGCCGCACCTATCCGGTGGAAATCGGGCTCTTGGGCGACGCCAAGGCAACATTGCAGGAAACGCTTGCCGCCCTTTCCGTTGACGAAGCCCCGAAGAGCCGGCGGGAAAACGAACAACTCATTGCAAGCGTCAAAGCCGACTTCCGCTTGGAAATTCCGGATGAGGAAAGCGGCGAAACAGGAATGGAGCCCCTGCGCGTGGTCGAGGCGTTGCGGCGCGCCTTGCCGAGAGACATTCTTTTTTCGCTGGACACGGGCGATCACAATCACTATTTTGGGGCGTTTTTCCCAATCTTTGCGCCTCGCCGCCTGCTTTACCCCGGCGGCTGGACACCGATGGGTTTCGGGCCCACCTCGATCATCGGCGCAAAGCTCGCCCGGCCAGACCTGCCCGCAGTATGCGTGACTGGGGACGGCGGCTTTCTAATGGTCTGCCAGGAGGTGATTACCGCGGTTGAGTGGGGGCTTCCGGTGGTGTGGGTCGTGTTTAACAACCAGACGCTCGGCGCCATCCGTGGCGGCCAGCTGGCCAGCTATGATGGCAAAGTCATCGGCACGGAGTTTTGCGAAGAGACGGATTACGCGGCGCTGGGCCGCGCGCTCGGAGCGGAAGGGCTGCGGGTCAATCGTTATTCTGAAATCGGGGATGCTCTGCGCGATGCCTTGGCGTGCGGCAAGCCGTGCGTTGTCGACATGCGGATCGCCCGGGATCCGGCGCCGCCGCCGATCGCAGGCATGTGGTTCGAACCTGAAAGAGACGAGATTCCGCCCAAGCCTCGCACCTGATAAGGCGTGCGCCCAAGGGGACGCAATGGCCGGTCAGCCGACCGCATAGCAGAGCATATCCCATTACATGCGGGCCCACATGGCCCGTGACCGAGAGGAAGAGGAGAAGAGAAGATGCGACTGGGCAGCGGCCAATTTGTCTATGAAGAGGTCGACGGCTGGGGAGAGGTTCCTGAAGGCTGGAATGTCGTTGAGGCGCCGGGCGTGGCGGTGGACTCGCGGGACAGGGTCTATGTCTTCTGCCGCAGCGAACATCCTGTTATCGTCTTTGACCGCGAAGGTCAGTTCCTGCGCTCTTGGGGCGAGGGGATGATTAAGCGGGCTCATGACATCATCGTTGGCCCGGATGACTCGATCTACTGTGTTGACGACTGGGGGCACGCCGTCCACAAATTCACGCCCGAAGGCGAACTCCTCATGTCAATCGAAACGGCAGATAATCCGGCAGACACTGGGTACATTTGGGATGTTCAGAAAGAGGTTCTACGCGCCGGGAGGCCTTTCAACTACCCAACCGGAATCGCGCTCTCCCCTGACGGCGCCCTTTACGTATCGGATGGTTACGGCAACGCACGCGTACACCACTTCACGGCCGAGGGTGACCTTCTGAATTCCTGGGGCGAGCCAGGGACAGGCGCCGGGCAGTTCGTCACACCGCACAACGTCTGAGTGGACAGTGAGGGCACGGTCTATGTCGCCGACCGGCAGAATCAACGCGTCCAACTCTTCAATCCGCAGGGCGGTTACATCGGCCAATGGGACGATGTCTGGTGGCCCTGCGACATGTGCATTGACGCCGACGAAAACATGTATTTGGCCGAGGTAGGCGGTATTTTCATGGGCGAAACAAAGACGCCGGTCCTGGAGAATCCGCCGGCCCGAATCACTGTGCGCGATCTGGACGGCAAGATTCTGAGCGAGTGGGGAATGGAGGATCCTCATGGGGCCGGCCGTTATTTTAGTCCTCACAATATCGCCTTCGATTCACGCGGCGATCTTTACGTGGGAGAGGTCGCGTTCTCGTACCCGGACGGAACAACACCCACGGACTGGCGCGTACTCAGGAAATACGCGCGGATCTGATCTCTTGACGCGAACCGACCGGCTGGCGCGCTGCGCCGGCAAGCCTCTGTCGCAAGTTTTCCCGAGCTGACCCTTTCGTCAACGCATCCTCGAAGGTGTTGACGGATTTCGGTTGCGCAGGGCTGTTCGACTATTCTCTTCGAGTTGCGGCGATTCTGGTCTGTGGGACTCCCATCCCGCGTCCACATCTGAATCGGCCCCGAACCTCTAAGTCGGAGATTTTCAATCGGGGGGTATCTACGCGAGGGACGCCGGCGCGGGATGACGCGCGGGGCGGCTGCCCCACCGGGTGGGCACAGGCGCGCAGATGGTCAATAAGAGTGCGTGTCGTTGCCCAGGGGCGGACGGAAGCGATCTGCAAAGAGTCAGCGGCTGCCCTTAGTCGGTCACTCACGGACGAGGCAGCGGCTATTCAGCCAGTCAACCACCGCGCCGATCGGTCTCTCGCGTCCCAGATCGTTGTGCAGTTCGTGGTAGTATCCCTCATAGAGCCTCAGGCTCTTATCCTCGGAGGCCATCCTTGCGAAGAACTCCTGCGTGGCCGTGGGGACAACGACGGCGTCGGCTAAACCTTGCATCATCAGAATGGGATGCTGGATTTCAGCGGCCCGTTCGCGGACCTCCTGCATCGTCTCGAAGAATTCCACGACCCAACGGGCGCTTCGCAATGGCACGCCCAGGGAGTCGGCCAGGGCCAGCTGCACCTCCTCCCAATCTCGAGACAGGATGTCCAAACTTCCGCGTTGACGGAATGTAAGCTGGGGCCGGACGCGATGGACCAGCTCCAGGATCCGCTTGAGCACCTGATTGACGAAGGAGAGGTCGTGGGATTGAATCGAAGGCGAGGAGATCACGGCCAGGTCAACCGCCCCCGGCGCCTCCATCAGGTAGAGGAGCCCAATCAGTCCGCCCATTGAATGGCCGTAGAGACAGCAGGGGAGACCCGGATTGCGTTGCCGGGCAAGTGACACGACCTGAGTGATGTCGTTCAGGTAGTCGTGAAACCCCTGAACATAGCAGCGGGCGCCGCCGGACCGACCAAATCCCTGGTGATCGTGCGCATAGACCTTGTAGCCGGCCTGAAGCAGCGCGTTGACCAGGTGACGATAGCGTCCGCCATGTTCGCCTAGCCCGTGAAGAATCAGAACAGTTCCGTGAATCGTGCCGTGTGGTTTCCACCGGCTGTAGAATAGCGGGAGTCCGCTCTCACTGCCTAGATAGCCTGTGGCGTGTTCTGCTTTCTGCCACAGTGAGTCATCCATTTCTGAGCCCGTTTTGCGATATTCCTCTTCCGTTGGGCAGAATTGAATGCCCCGGCCGGCTGTAGAAGGATGTAGGCTCTGCAGGTTGTTTTGGGGTTGGCGTTCGTTGTTCCGGACTGCCGAAATGTGGGCTGTCCTCTCAGCCTGGCTGTTCATCACCTCGTCCTGTTTTGCGCTCTTCACTCTCGGCAGCTCGATCGTTCGAATCGACATCGTTGTCCTGAACCGCGTGCGGCGCCTCCGGCGGCCAGACGGAGTGCTTATCTCTGGTCGACAGTTCCGATTCAGATGAATTGCCCGCTTCCAGGTCTCCCTCCAACGCCACCACCCAGCGCTGCCAGGGGGCCGTCTGCCAGACTAGACCGAGGTTTTGCAACGACCGTCGGGATTGATCCATGTGCGCGGCGCTGAAGGTTCTCAGCCTAAGGCGGCGCGTCCTGCCCTGCAGTGTCCGCGCCAGGTAGGCGATCAACTGGCGTTCGTTTTCGGTTCCCCAATGGCTGGGAGGAAGCGCGAAAAGAAGGCGCAGCTCATCGCGCCAGCGAAACTGCTGCACAAATCCAATCTCGGCTTCGTCCTCCAGGACCAGGAAGACCTTTGAGGAACGAAGCGTACTGGAGTGGATGGAGGCAATCATTTCTGTCTCTTCATCCTCAGCTTCAGGATAGACTGCAGGCAGAAGTTCGGACATTTTCGCGCCAAATCGGGCCGAAATCTGGGGGGCTATTCTCATGCCCTCGGGCAATTCCGAATCCTCAGCCAGAGGCAGATCGGCGACCATCTGGGCATTCTGATAGTCGGCGGCGCCTAAGCCAAGCTCTTCGAGAACCTGGCGGACCTCCTTTGCCGATGCGGTGGCAAATCCAAAATAGAAGTAGGGGTGAATCCCCTGGTCTTCGACGAAGTCCAATGTCGTGTCGATGAGATCCGCGAATTCTTCGCGGTTTTCCTCGACGTCGAGGGGCTTTAGAAAGGCCCAATCAAAGGTGCCGGCCGCATCGCCATCATATTGGATGATGACGAATCCATTGATGCGGGCGCCCTCCGTTGCCACAAAGGTATCCATCTGTTTGCCCAAAAATCTCGGCCCGAACCAGCGCATGAACAGGAATCGCCGCCACCAGCTACCGGCAATTTCCTCCATACTGCTTACGTCACTCGTTGTGCCCGAAACGAGCAGCTTCAGGACCTCGCGGACCTGTTCAGAAGTGGCCTTTCCGATTTCAGTGACCATACAGATAATCCAATGCCAGCGCCAAGCAGTCCCTCTCTCCATCGTATGCAAGCCGAGCCAGCGCTTCTTCCGCTGTGGTCCACTCGACCTTTTGTACCTCCACACTCTGGTCAGAGAGGCGGCCGCCTATGACTCGCAGCAGGTAGAAGTCCACTTTCTTGTGAACTTTCTCCGGAACCGAGCGCGCATAAGTATCAAAATACTGGTAGTTTACAGTTTTGAGAAAAGTTTCAAACTCTGTTTCCAGCCCTGTCTCCTCCTCCACCTCGCGAAGGGCAGCGGCAAGCGATTCCTCGGACGGACAGAGACGGCCTTTGGGGAGTTGCCAGCGCCGGCACGCTCTGTCGGTTGCGATGAGGGCTACCTGGACGAGACTGTGGTCATGTTTCCGTTGAATTCGATAGGCGATCCCGCCGGCGGAATGGATATGCCGTTCCGTATAACCGTTTGCGTTCACGCAATCGCCAGCGTCAGGACGCCCAGGATGTTCTGTTGCCCTATCCTCTTGGAAGGCCGAATTCCTGTTACTCTCCTTGCTACACTTCATTCTGTCGCTCATAGAAAATGTTCCACCGATGACCCCGCCGGGCTCACCCTACCTTTAGGCTCGCCCGGATAGCTTTCCCCAAGGCCCTATCGGGCACGGCTGACGGCAAGAAATTCCGTCACCCAGCTTCGCGCTTTTCCTGCCGTTCCTCGGGCAAGGCCCCGTCGGCTACGATTGCCGCCATGCCTTGGGCTACCTGGTCCCAGTTGTTCGGCGGGAATTGGACGAGAGAACGGGGCAGCATGGAAGGCGAGGTGAAGGGTAGGGCGGCCGCGATTTCGGCAACTGTCCATACAGGGCGGGCGCGTGCCAGAACTACGTGAATCTCCATCCACTTCGACAGAAGCACAAGCCACTGCGCCAGGCCTTCACCGGCGCCTACCTCAGGCTGGGGGACCGGCTCTTCTGATGGGAAACGAACAGCCACGCCCCCCGACTGGTCAATCCACAGCCTGTGGGGAATCACCGGCCCTGGTGACATGCTTGCCGCGGTCCAGCGCGAGAACTGCCGGTGCAGTTTGGATACCAGTTCCGGATTGAGCCACTCCACGGCCGTGGCTATAGGGCGGCTGCCAGGCGGATGGCTGTACGAAGCCATCAGATTGCTTTCGTCGTCGTACCAGTACCACCTGGCGATTGCCATCGCTCTGAAGTCCTCTCCTGGAACAACCTGGCTACTACTGCCGAGGAGACCGGACCTTCACAGTTTCCCCGGGACGGACTGAATCCATCTTGCCCGAATGGACCCCCTTCACATGCCATCGGACTGCAGTTCCGGGTGCTGAAAGTTGCGCGGGTTCCTCGTCAACTGGGATATCGGATCGGTACAAATCATATCACATACGGGCAAAAAGGGCAGACCAGTAGGCGCCACGAGTACGTGTCGTCGCGGGTCGGATCCCTCTCTGGCGCACCACCTCTTCGTTGGAAATCCGGTATCTGATCGCCTTGGATTTGCGCTTCCTCCGGTGGGCGGGTCCGGCTGTATGACCTCCCCGGATGGCGTCTCGATCATATGTGAGCATGCTTGTCCGTCAGTTGTCTTGTATGGCTTGACGCCCTACCCGAGCGTACGGCGACACTTCGCGAATTGTGCCTGATTGGACTGCGCGCCTAATACGATAGGCCCATCCAGAGCGGCCCCTGACTGAAGGACCGGTTCTTCGAGCGCGGGAAGGCAGGCAGCTGAAATTGTAGCGCAGGCGTTCTTAGGGTATGATTCAGCCGCTGTTTCAGCGGAGGTTGAGTCCAGGTAAATGGGAGAAACGCGAAAGAATGGCGCGATCACGGAAGAGAAACAATCGGCAAGGTTCACGGCAGAAAGCAGGAAGGCCGGCGGCCATTCATCCGCCTACACTCGTTCAGTCCGCCGCGGCGTATCGACGCTTTTTGGCCTATCTTTCCGGCCAGCCGTGGCTTGCGCTGGATACGGAGAGCGACAGCCTCTTTCGCTACACGGCGCGGGTTTGCCTCGTCCAGATTACCGTTCCTGACACGGCCCCGGACAGGGCTTGGTCCGGAAATCCTTCCGACGTTGTCGATTTCCTCATCGACCCTCTGCGGGTAAGTGATCTCACAGGACTGGGCAGTATTCTGGCCGATGACAAGACAGAAGTCATTTTACATGCCGCGGAGAATGATATCTTGACTCTGCAGAGGGACTTTGGCTTCAGAATCCGGCGGCTGTATGACACGCAATTGGGCGCGCGTATCCTGGGGAGAAAGGGCGTCGGCCTGGCGCATGTCCTGCAGGAGGAATTCGGTGTCGTCAGCGACAAAAGAATGCAGCGCACCAATTGGGGGCAACGCCCGCTGACATCGAAACAGTTGACCTACGCCCAGATTGACACGCATTATCTGCCCGCGCTGCGACAACGTCAGATCAGCGCATTGAAGGAGGACGGTCGTTGGGAAGAGGCTCAGGACGCATTTCGAATGCTGGAGACGATCAGGTACAAAGAGCCGGAACCGCGGACCGTCTGGCAGATGAAACAGATTCGCTCTGTCGATGAGAATGATCTGGGCGTTTTGCAGGCAGTGTGGGACTGGCGGGAGAGCGCGTCAAAGCAGTTGGACAGGCCACCATTCAAGGTCCTGGGGGAGAGTGTCCTGGTGGCTCTGGCTCAACGGCGTCCGCAGACGCTGGCATCCCTGGAGGAAATCCCGCAACTCGGCGCATGGCAGATTGAGAGGTTTGGCGGAGAGCTTCTCGCTGCCGTTCAAAAGGGGAAGCACCAGGATTCGCCTCAGCGTCCCGCCCCCGCCAGAAAGTCTGATACTTTGCGCACGGCTGCCGGAAGGAGGCAGTTCGACCAGTTGCGGCGCTGGCGTACTGAAACAGCAAGCGCCCGCGGCGTTGATCCGGACATCGTCTTCAGCAATGACACGCTTCTGCGAATTGCGGCTTGCCAGCCTGCCACAGTTGAAGATCTGCTTGAGATTCCAACCGTCAGTCCATGGAAGGCGCAGGCTTACGGGCAGGCTCTCCTCCGCGTGCTCATGCCAGACGGGAAGCGCTGAGGGGCGGCGCGAGAGAGCCCCTCTGCAACTGGTTCCTGCTTTCTCCCCCAGTAGAAGACGGGCCCCAAGTTCGAAATCTGAGCGGGCAATCGGTCAGGCCGGCTGGCCGGCCAGCGGATTCGGAAGACTGTCCGGGCTGACCCTTCCTTCGAAGACTTCCACAAACTCAACATCGTCGAGCGTTTCGCGAGCAAGCAGCGCTTCGGCCACCGCATCCAATCGAAGACGGTGAATCCGAAGTATGTTCCGAACGCGATCATGCTGCTCCTTCACGATCGTCTGAACTTCGCTGTCCAACGCCTCGGCAACTTCCTCACTATAGTCCCTCTGTTCGGTAAGCTCCCGGCCCAGGAAAGGGTTCTCCTCCTGGCTTCCAATCTGAAGAGGTCCCATCTTGTCGCTCATTCCATATTTCATGACCATTGCCCGCGCCATCCGCGTGATACCCTGAATGTCGTTGCTGGCGCCATTAGAGATGTCAGAAAAGACAATCTCTTCGGCAACCCGTCCTCCCAGACCCACTGCAATGCGGTCGAGGAAGTAGGACCGGGGCAGGAGATACCTATCCCGCTCCGGCACGGTCAGCGTGACCCCGCCGGCCATGCCGCGCGGAATGATGGTCACTTTCCGCAGCGGGTCAGCGCCTCTGACAACATGGGCGATGATGGCGTGGCCGGCCTCGTGGTACGCCACCACCCTGCGCTCACGATCGGTGATAAGGCGGCTGCGGCGCTCCGGTCCGCCCATCGCGATCCGCTCAATCGACTCCTGCATCTCGGACATTGCGATCGTGCGCCTGTTGCGTCTCGCGGCAAGAATGGCGGCCTCATTGACCAGGTTTTCGAGATCCGCGCCTACAAAGCCGGGCGTCTGGCGGGCAATCAGATCCAGGTTTACGTCGGAGTCCAAAGGCTTTCCCTTGACATGCACATCAAGGATGGCCCGCCGTCCCTGCAGGTCTGGGCGATCCATGGTAACGCGCCGGTCAAAGCGCCCGGGGCGCAGCAGAGCGGGATCCAAAATGTCCGGCCGGTTGGTCGCGGCCACCAGGATCACATTCGTATCGGTGCCAAAGCCGTCCATCTCCACCAGGATCTGATTCAGCGTCTGTTCGCGCTCGTCGTGGGAACCGCCCAGACCGGTGCCTCGGTAGCGGCCAACTGCATCGATCTCATCGATGAAGACAATGCAGGGGCTGTTGCGTTTTGCCTGCTCGAAGAGATCGCGCACGCGACTGGCGCCAACGCCGACAAACATCTCGACAAATTCCGAGCCGCTGATGCTGAAGAAGGGCACGCCGGCTTCGCCGGATACAGCCTTGGCCATCAGCGTTTTGCCGGTTCCGGGGGGCCCCACCAGGAGAACTCCCTTGGGAATTCTGGCGCCCAAGGCAACAAACTTCTGCGGTTCCTTCAGGAACTCAACGATTTCTTCCAGTTCCTGTTTGGCCTCGTCGGCGCCGGCAACGTCGCCAAATCCGACGGTGGGCCGGTCTCCTACAAACATGCGCGCTTTGCTCTTTCCGAACGAAAGGGCCTGGTTGTTCCCACTCTGGCTCTGGCGGAACAGGAACAGGAACAGGCCCGCGATCAGAATGAGGGGAAGCAGGTTGATGATCAGGGCAAACCAGTTGCCCGAATTTGACGGTGGCTGAACGTTGATCTTGACCTGGGACAGCCGTTCTTCGGAAACGCCCATGCCCTGCAGCGTCCGCGTCAGTGCGACGCCCTCCTCCTTCCGACTGGCAAGCGGCTGGTTACTTCCCTGTGAGAAAATCTGCAGCCTCTCGCCGCGTACGTCAATGCGCGCGACTTCCCCGCGCTCGATCTGCTGGGCGACATCGCTCAAACTTATGTTTTGCGGCCTCTCATTGGGGCCGTAAACGTTCAGAAACAGAGCGGCAGCCGCCACCAGTATCAGCAAATATACAAAGGCGTTTCTTGTCCAATTTCCGCTCACATCATCTCCTTGCAAAACAGGATTCACTTCATTGCGAGTATAGCATAGAGAGCGCACCATCACGAAAGTGCCTGGAATGCGTGCGGTCCAAAAATGGGGGGAGGGAGCCGGCGAGAGGCGGTCGCAGCTCGTCGCGCTTCGGGCCTTGGCGGGAAGCGTTGGGCTGCTCAGCCCTGGCCAATGTCCACACAACGCAGGCGGGGCGCGTTTTTGCAGGGGGCGTTTCGGAGGGTGTCCCCCCGCACAAGGGAAGCCGCTTGCGGCTGACCGCCCTAAATCAAGGAGACAGGGGAGAGAGTTGTGGAGTGAGTCAGGCTAGCCAGAGCAGGGGGCAGTCCTGAGCTGTGCGGGCTACAGGCTATGGCTGGGAGATTCCACTGAAACTAGCGTCCCGATTGTCCTGGTCATCGAACGATTGGACTGCGCCCGATTGGGCCGGACTGTTTCGGGCGCTGGTAGGGCTATGCTAGAATTGTCAGCTATGGACAGTTTTCTTGCGCCCTGGTCAGCGATGATTGCGCCGGTCGCGCCTCCGCTCTTCCTGACTTTTGGAAGCCTGGTTCTCTGGGTATTGGGTCGATTTGTCCGGCCCGGCGAACGGTGGAAGAGTTTTGGGAGCGCGACCGGGGTCCTCAGTGGCGTTGCCTTGCTCTTCTGGTGTCTTGCCGCCGGCCTGACTGTGGCGCTGCGCGTTCAACCTGTCGCCCCTGCTTTCAGCATTCCGTGGCGCCCCTTTTTCTCGCAGGGCGCCGATCTTCTCTGGATAAGCAATGGTTGGAACTGGTATATTTCGTGCCTGATCCTATTGCTTGGAGGGGGCGGCCTGCTTTTCAGCGGCGTTTCCGGGCCAACCCGCGAACTGAACGCTGACGAGAACTGGCACTTTCGGGCGCTGACGCTGGCGCTGTCGCTGACAGCGATAGCCAGCGCGCTGCTCCTCGTCAGCAGTGGAAACCTCCTCACGGTTACCCTTATGTGGGTCGTGATGGATCTCTTTGTCATTGCCCGCAGCACTGTCGTGCCGGAAGGTCCCGGCCTGTCAACCACGCGCCAGTTTCAGGGCTTGAGTATGATGGGAGCGCTTCTGCTCCTGATAGGACTGTTGCCGGCAGGTCAGAGCGGGCCCGCGGAGCTGTTGGCCGGGGGCCATCTGCCCCAGGAAACGGTGATCCTGATGCTGGTTGCCGGTGTTATACGAGCCGGCGTCTATCCACTTCATCTGTGGCTCCTGCCTCAGAGCGGAGAACGCATGTATGTGCCGGATCGGCTCATCGACCAGATGCCGCCGGCGCTGTGCGGGCTTTGGCTGCTTGGATGGTCGAGCGGCCTGGCCGGGGAGGAACTTCTCGCGCGTCCTGAGATTGTGGCTCTGGCTCTGCTTGGCCTGCTTGGCTCCGCCATCGCGACGTTTACGACGACGACACGGCAAGAGCATACGACATTCGTGCTGGTCACGGCTGTGGGAATCGCTGGCTTGACGAGCATCCTGTCTGAGATTCGGGGCCCGGCTGCGGTACTCTGGCCGACCACAACCTTTGCCTTAGGCGGGGGCCTTTGGCTGATTGGAGAACGCATCTGGCGCGCCTGGCACTGGCAGATACCGATAAGTGTGGGCGTGCTTGCGATTGTGGGCGTGCCGTTTACGCCGGGCTTTCTCACGCAGTCTGTCGTGGCTCAGCTGCTGATGGTTGGAAACTGCGCCGACGAAGGCAGCCTTTGCCAAAGTTTGGGGGGGCTGATGTGGCCGCTTTTTTCGGCTTACATCATCACCCAGATGATTTACGTCTCCTCGCTGCTGCGAAGCTGGGACGGCGAACCCGGCAGCTCAGTTTTGGAACTGAAACCGGACACCTGGATCGTCGGCAGGCTTCTGGTTTACGTGGTGATTCTCGCCATCCCGCTGGCGATAGCTGGAGTCTTTCCTGAGATGATGACCAGCCTGGTCAATCTCCCGGACGCCATTCCCCGCGGCGCGGGGAACCCTCCCAGCGCGGTCGCCAGCTGGCAAGTCTGGCTGACTTTGGCTGGCCCGCTCACCTTGGGTATTGGGCTGGCTATCGCCCGGTCTCAGGTCAGAGAGATGCTTAGCGCAAGCGGCAACAGGGCCGAAACGTTGCCATCTATCCGGTCATGGTTCAGTCGAATCGCCCGCCTCGCGACGCTCGACTGGCTATCGGGCCTGACCAGGTGGAGCACGCATCGAATGGGCAACGTTTGGGATGTTGGTTTGGAGATTGTCGAAGGCACGGGGCACATGGGCTGGGTGGTTGTCTTCGGCATCATCGGCTATCTTCTTCTGACAGTCTGAGTGAAGGTTCTGCAAGGATCGTTCGCCTCGCGCCGGTCGCTGTCTGAGGACAGGTCCCTGCGGTTGCACACGAACGATTTTGAACAGGAGGACTCGATTCGAGCCGCCCGTCACAAGGAAAGCCTTTCTCCAGGGAGGTTCGGAATCGGTACAGTGATTTACTGGCGTTCTGCCGGGGCTCGTGAACAGGCCAGGGCCGCCAGCATTGGCATGTGGCATTAGAACCAGACTTTAGGACCTGAAGAGCGCAGAACATGGCTGCATTGTGGGCATCAGTTCCCATTCATATCCTGTTGGGTCTGGCCGCGGTTATTCCCGTCGTCCTGTGGGATTGGCGGATCGCGTTGCCCGGTTTGCTTGTCGTTCAGATTGGCATGAGCGCTTTGATTCGCGCCGTCTACGGGCTGCCGGAGCCTTGGCCCACCGTGCATTTCGGTGTCCAGGTCTTGGCCTGCCTCATTCTCCTGCTATCGATTCTGCAGACCAGCAATGTCCAGGTCCGGAATACCGGCGAATTCAGTTCCAGACTGTTTCGCCTGCTAGTCCTGGGCATCGCCAGCCTTTTGGTTTGGAATGCAAGCGAAGTCGTCGAGTTGCCTCTCCTGTCGGGCGCGAGCAAGGCACTCTTTCTCTGGCTGGCAGCCGTGGCGCTGATCACCTTGGGAATGACTGAGACCGCTCTTTTTGGCGCCTTTGGCCTGCTCTTGTGGCTCATTCCGGTTCAGGCTTTCCTATCGATATTGTTTCCTCTGCCCGCCGTCATTGTGATATTGGGTGTCCTGCAAATACTGGTCGCTCTGGCATGCAGCTATCTGGTGCTGGCCGAGGACGACGCCCTTACCCTGGTCGAAGTTTCGGCTACTGATCCGGATTTGAACCCTGGCGTCCAGCCCCGTCATACGATTGTTTCGGGCGCGAGAGTCCTCGGCTATGGATTCGGATACTGGTTGTATTCTCAGATCAGTCGTCGCCAGAACACTGATCCTCGCAATGGGTGACGAAACGCGCCTTTTCTGCCCCTTGCGCACTTTCCCTGGGGCCGACAGGCGACGCGATAGTGGATCGAGTTGGTTGCTCCGTAACTGCGCAAAGATCAGAAAGTGTCTGAGTGCGAGTAACATAGAATGAAGCGCTGCGTTACATGATCCAACTTGCCTTACCCTCCTTCCTGTTCAGTCTCCTTCTGTTATCCATTCTGTCGAGCTACTTCCTGCGGATATGGGAGCGAGGCGTCCTGTTAGCCAATGGCGTTGCGCTGAGTCTCGTGGGCGTGTTGCTCTGGCGGTTTCCCTTGGACGCAACGTCTCTTGCCATTCCCTTCATTCCTGCCGAGCTGAATCTGCGCGCAGGGATTTGGCAATTCGGTTTTCGCCTGCAGCTTACCCAGACCAATGAACCGATCGTTGTCATCGCGCTCATTCTGCTGGGCTCCGGCATGGTTCTGGCGGCCGCGGCGAGCCAGGGAAGGGTTTTCCCGCCGTCGATGCTGCTCGTGGGGGCAGGCTACATTGGCATGGCACTGGTTACGGACGCCCCTATTTCTCCCGTCTTTCTTGCCCCTGCCATGCTGGCCATTCTGATGACGGTAAGCGTCTTTCCCATTCAGGTCGGGATTCCCGGGGAGGCGATGAGCTCCTTGCGGGCGATACTGCCGCCCATTTTGGCGACTCCGTTTGTATTGCTCGCCGCTTGGAATATGGAACAGTTGCCTCTCAATCCACAGGACATTCGCCTGGCCGCCGCCGGAGCTCAGCTGCTCGGCGTAGGACTGCTTCTGCTCCTGGCGCCGGTCCCTTTGCATAGCGCCCAGCCGCAGCTGGCCGAATCTTCTCCTCCGATCGCGATGGCGTTGGCGATACTGCTTTACCAGTCGCTCGCTCTCTATATCTTCTACCTCGCGACTTCAAGTTTCCCACTGTTACTTGATAGCAACGTTTTCAACGTCTGGTTGACTTCAACGGCTGCCATCACTCTGGTCTGGGGCGGTGTAGCCGCGGCCGCGGCCAGTCATCCAGGCCGCCTGTTGGGCTACGCAATGCTGCACGATTGGGGCCTGATTCTTTTGCTCCTCACCGGGACCGACGAGCGCAGTCGGCCTCTAGTCATCTCTCTCTTCGCGCTCCGCATTTTAAGCACGATGAGCGCGGCGACCGGGCTTGCCCAGATTCGACAGGCGGCAGGCAGTCTGAATCCCGACCACCTGCATGGGGTAGGCGCACGACTGCCGTGGAGTACGGCGGCGTTTCTCTTGGGCAGCCTTGGCCTGGCCGGTTTCCCTCTGACCGCCGGGTTCTCCGGGCACTGGTCGGCGATTCAGGCCTTGGCAGAAGGCGATTGGCGGTTCGCGGCGGTTGTCCTGGTGGCAAGCGCAAGCGTCATTCTCGGTTTTGTGCGCATGGTCGGCATCTTTTTCGGCCCTCTGAGCAATCCATTGCTCCCGCGTGAAAGGCCTATCGGAGTTGTCTTTGCCGTGATCGCGATCGTATTGGTCACCAGCATGGCAATCGCCCCTCAGCTCTTCGAAGGCCCAATCGCCAAAACACTTCTGGCATTTGACTAACCAGAAGCTGTCAGAACCTTTCCCACAGACATCTGATAGAGATTGACAGCCCTGTCCTGCTATTGTTTGGATAGCATCCGCGGCAGCATTGCGAAGCCGGGGCCGGGTTGAGACCTTTACATCTGTGTTGCATAGTGTCCTGACGCTGCCCCCACATGAGGAGGCCAGTAATTATTCTTAACAAGGAGCGTCATTCTTCCAGACTCGAGGGCTTCTACCGGCGCGGTCTGAATGACCGCGTGGAGATTCTTGCTGATTGGGCGGAGCTAAGCGCGGCCGAAACTGCGCTCCTGGCTGAGAGCATTGGCGCCGAGCAGGCAGACGCGATGATTGAAAACGCCGTCGGGCGGTTTGCTCTGCCGTTGGGAATCGGCGCCAATTTTCTGATTAACGGCAGGAATTACCTGGTTCCCATGGCGGTGGAAGAGCCGTCAGTGGTGGCGGCCGTCAGCTTTGGGGCCCTGCTTGCCAGGGCAGGCGGGGGCTTCTCGGCAGGCAGCACGCAGCCTGTCATGATCGCCCAAATCCAGCTACTGGATGTGCGTGATCCTAGCAAGGCAGAGAAAGAGATCCTTGCGGCAAGTGAACAGATTCTGGCATGCGCCGAAACCAGCCCATCGCTGACGCGCCTGGGCGGTGGTCCGCAGGGCCTGGAGGTGCGGCATCTGCCCGACACGCCAGCAGGCCCTATGTTAGTCGTTCACATACTCATCGATTGCCGCGACGCAATGGGCGCAAACGCTGCCAACACGGCCGCAGAAGCTGTCGCGCCGCTGCTGGAGCGGGTCACAGGGGGCCGGGCTGGATTGCGGATTCTCTCGAATTTGAGCGATAGGCGGCGCGCCTGGGCAGAGGTTAAGATACCCGCCAGCGCGTTTGACGGCGACGAATATCCCGGTCGCGATGTGGTTCATCAGATCGCGGAAGCGAGCGCCTTCGCGTACGCGGACCCATACCGAGCTGCAACACACAATAAGGGCATTTTCAACGGTGTGGACGCCGTGCTTCTGGCGACCGGCAACGATTGGCGGGCGGTGGAGGCCGGGGCTCACGCCTGGGCAGCACGGGATGGGCAGTACCGCGCCCTCACCAGCTGGCGGGTGCAGGGCGCGGCCGGTTCCGAACTGTTGCATGGCCGCCTGGAAATGCCGCTGGCGGTCGGCACTGTGGGGGGGGCGACGCGGAGCCATCCTTCGGCCCGTGTCGCGCTGAAGATCCTGGGGCTGGACTCCGGTGTGAACGATGGGGGGGACCGGGGCAGGCCAGGTTCACGCGGGGGCGAAGTCGCGCTCTCGTACAAAGGCGCCGCTGGCAAGCTGAGCAAAATCGTGGCCGCTGTGGGCCTGGCGCAGAATCTGGCTGCCCTTCGAGCGCTGGCGACCACGGGCATACAGAAGGGACATATGCGTCTTCATGCGCGGCAAGTGGCCGTGTCCGCGGGCGCACAAGGAAAGGCGGTCGGCGTGATCGCCGGCACGCTGGTGTCGGAAGGAAACATCCGAGTGGAACGAGCCAGGGAACTGCTGCGAAGTACCGGCAACTGACGCGCAGCGCGGCCAGCCAAACCATCCCCCAAGAGGCATACGAATGTTAAATCAACCGATAAAGCAAGTAGGGATTGTCGGATACGGAGCCTATGTGCCGCGTTTCCGTCTGCCAGGCACAGAGATTAGCCGGATCTGGATGGGCGAGATCGGCATAGAGGACCGTGAGACCGGCGTGAAGGGAGCAGATCACCGAGCGGAGTCCGAAGCCAGCCCGGTAAAGGAGAAGGCGGTGCCAGGGCTTGACGAGGACACTGCGACGATGAGCATCGAGGCGGCCCGCAATGCGCTTGCGCGGTCACAGGTCGATCCGAAAGACATCCGGGCAGTGTGGGTGGGTAGTGAAAGCCACCCCTACGCCGTGAAGCCCACCGGCACAATTGTTGCGGAGGCGATCGGCGCGACGCCCGCCACCCAGGCAGGAGATTGGCAGTTCGCGTGCAAAGCGGGAACGGAAGCGTTGCAGGGCGCAATCGGACTCGTGGGCAGCGGAATGGCCCCGTACGCAATGGCGATCGGGATGGACACCGCGCAGAGCCGTCCGGGCGATGCGCTTGAATACACAGCCGGGGCGGGCGGCGCCGCAGTGCTGCTAGGGGCAGCGGACCGATCTGTCGCCGTAATGGAACGAAGCCTTAGCTATGTCTCAGATACGACCGACTTCTGGCGCCGGCCAGGCGCGCAATATCCCAGCCATGCGGAGCGTTTCAGCGGAGATCCCGGGTACTTCGGCCACGTCATCCCCGCAGCCGAGCAGTTGTTGCGGGAATCGGGTGTGACAGCCGCGGAAATCGACCACGTTGTCGTTCACCAGCCAAACGTAAAATTTCCAGTTCGTGCGATGCGCGCGCTGGGATACTGTGAGGACCAGTGGAAGATCGGAATGGTCGTCGCAGACATCGGCAACACCTATGCCGGGTCTGCGCTCATCGGCCTCACCGCGGTTCTCGACGTCGCTGCCGAAGAACAGCTGGTTTTGGTGGTGAGCTATGGCAGCGGGGCAGGCTCTGACGCTTTCCTTCTGCGCACGACCAGTCTGATTGGCGGCGTCCAAAGGCGGGCTCCTCGAACGCAGGAGTACATCGATCGCCGGGTCGAGATCGACTATGCGCAGTACGTACGGCTCCGGGGGAAACTTTCAACCAACTGATCGGGATGCAAATTAGCGCAGACATAAACTCTCTGGGCTACCCTCTTGTATCCAGCCGCAAGTTGAAATGCCGTGTTGATCAAAGCGCGGTCAAGTCGTAGATTTCAATTTTGGCATGTTTCAGTATAGGTATTTAGCGCCGCAGTCACTCCTCAAACTTGAGGTCGGCCTTGGTCCGCAAACGGCAACTTTTGCCCGTTCGGAAAAGCGAGCATGCTGGACTAGCTCGATTTGTTCCCCGCTAACGCTTTCAGCGAATGCAGCAGATCGGTCCGCCACCGGCCCTCTTCGTCAATCGGAATATAGACAGCTTCCCGCCCAACGTGGATCGCGTTGTTCGGTATGAATTCACCTTCGTCGGTCGTGCCGCCCAACGCCATGCGCAGGAACTCCTGAAGTCTTCGCCTGTGGCCGACCGCAATCTCCCCTTTGACCACTTCCTCCCTGCCAATTGCGTGCAACGGAAAGCCCTGCGGAATCCGGATAGCAATCTGGTCGCGGCGGCGGCCAATGTTAAGGATTCCGATTCGCAGCGCTTCCATCTTTACTCTGATCTGGTAGAACAGATTCTCCATCTCGGGAGGCAGAGACCCTGTCTCCAGGTCTTTGCCAAAGCGGTCCTCTACTTCCTGCCGCATTTCATCCAGGTCCTGTTGTGAATTCAGACCGGCAATGCGCCTATACAGTTGCAGACGCAACGCCTCTTCCTTTACGAATTCCGCCGGAATCTCGGCGCGTAACGGGAGGTCGAGCGTCACCGGTGGGGCAAGCGGATCGTCCATGGCGCCCGGGAAGGGCAGGTCATTGGGCAGCTGTTGAGGGCCCTGGGCGGCGCTGTCCCCGTTCTTTGATACCGCAAAGTCGCCCATCGCGCCGTTTTCCTGGCTTCCGGCCAGACGATCCCTCTTCTCTCTCAGCTCATTGACAGACTGCGCCAGCAATCGGGTATAGAGATCGAAGCCGACGCTGGCGATTTGACCATGCTGGCGGGAACCAAGCAGCTCCCCCGCGCCGCGAATTTCGAGGTCGCGCATGGCAATGCGAAAGCCCGCGCCCAGCTCGTCGCTGCTTTCAAGCAGGGCTTCCAAACGGCGCCGGGCATCGAAGGACAGGGTGGTATGCCGATCATAGAAGAGATAGCAGTAGCCTCTGACCGCGCCGCGGCCCACCCGCCCCCGCAACTGATAAAGCTGAGCCAGTCCGAAGTGGTCGGCCCGGTTAACGATTATCGTATTGGCCCGGCGTATGTCCAGCCCATTCTCGACAATCGTTGTGCAAACGAGAACATCGATTTCTCCGTCCGCAAAACGGATCATCGTGTCCTCCAACTCGCGCTCGGCCATCTGGCCGTGGGCGATGGCAACTACCGCCTCCGGAACCTCTCGCTGGAGTCTTGATGCAAGCGTTTGCAGGCCTCGAACGCGGTTGTGGACGAAGAACACCTGACCGTTTCTTTCCAACTCTCTCTCCACTGCCTGGCGCAACAGAGTGTTGTCAAATTCCGATAGGATGGTTCGCACCGGCAGGCGCTCTCTCGGCGGCGTATTGATCGTACTCATGTCGCGGACGCCGCTGAGACTCATGTGCAGAGTGCGGGGAATCGGCGTTGCGCTCAACGTGAGCACGTCCATTTGCGTCCGCAGCTGCTTGAGCCGCTCCTTATGACTGACCCCGAACCGCTGCTCTTCGTCGATTACAAGGAGCCCCAGCGACTTGAATTGGACATCCTGCGACAGCAATCTGTGCGTCCCAATCACGATGTCAACTGCGCCCTGCTGCATCTTCTGCAGCACCTTCTCCTGCTGAGACTGCGTCCTGAAGCGGGAGAGCATCTCCACCAGGATGGGAAACTGACTCAGCCGCTCACTGAAAACTCGAAAATGTTGTTGCGCAAGCACCGTTGTCGGAACGAGCACGGCCGCCTGCTTGCCGTCCATGACAGCCTTGAATGCGGCGCGGATGGCGACTTCGGTTTTTCCGTAGCCGACATCACCGATTATGATGCGGTCCATCGGCCGGTCGGTCTCCATATCCCGTTTCACGTCGACGATCGCGTCCATCTGATCCGCCGTTTCGCGGAAGGGGAAGGCGCCCTCCATCTCCTCCTGCCATGGACCATCCGGGCTGAAGGCATAGCCAGGGACGACCTCTCTCTCGGCGTACAGCTTGAGAAGATCCTCGGCAATGTCTTCAACAGCCTTCTTGGCGCGGGCCTTTACCGTTTGCCAGTCGCTAGTCCCCAGGCGGGTCACGGACGGAGGAATGCCGGCGTCTCCCGCCCCTACGTAGCGGCTGAGCCGGTCGGCCTGGTGAACCGGCACGTAGAGTTTGTCTCCCCTGGCATAGTTCACCTGCAGGTATTCCCGTTCAACGCCTCCCAGCTTGAGTCTGATCAGACCTTCGTAGACGCCTATGCCGTGCTCCATGTGGACGACATAGTCATTGGGGTTGACATCGGCAAAAAACAGCTCCGGCGCTACCTTCGATTGGGAACTGCGCTGCCGTTGGCGCGCCTGCCGGTTCCAACCGAACAGCTCGGAATCGGTCAAGAGCCGCAGTCCCTGGGCCCGCGTACCGTTGTATGCAGGCGCGGCCGCCTCGGAACCGGCCATGGCAAACCCTTCCGTCAAGGCGCCCTGCAGGAGCGAGATGCCCTTGCGAGGGGGCCTGTCCAGGTCGGCGATGAGCTGGGAGGGCAGTTGGGCTTCCCGCAACTCCTCTTCGAGCCGAGCGCACTGCCGCGAAATGAGCACGACCGAATCAGGAGAGTCAGCGAATTTGCGCATCTCCTGCAGGATGCGTTTGGTTTGACCGGCATAGTGGGGGCTGGGCACAAAATGGCGCGAAAGCGCGGAGCCCTCGCTTTCGATCGCGGCCCCAGGCAGACCGCTGGAACCAAGCACAAGCGGCCCGCGGGCTTCAATCTGCGTTACCAATGTTTCCGGCTCGAAAAAACTCGAGACGGATTTTGATGGTATTTCGTGGCCCCGCAACAGATCCTGATAGGTCCTTGCCGCTTCTTCTTCGGCCTCGTTCAGGCCAGCTGCCACCTGCTCTCCGTCATCAATGACCAGTTTGCCGTCTGCGGGCAAGTGGTCCAACAGCGAAGCAGGCCGGCCGAACAGATAAGGGAGATACCATTCGATTCCACGGAAAGTGCGGCCGGAGTCCAGGTCTTCCAGCTCCTGGGCAATTTCCTCCCTGATGGCAAGGAGCAGGTTGGGCTCTCCTAGCAGTGTCTCCCTAAGTCCGTTGACACCGCCGGTAGAGGCGGAGGAGGAATTGGATTTCGTCGCTGTTAAGGCAGCCGCTCCGCGAGCGGACTGGTCTGTCAGAGCGGCGCCCTCCTGTCTGCCTGCCAGCGAGGCGCCAGGTATTTCCGGGTCGTGTTGTGGTTGGGCGTTCAGAGCCATTGAGCCGCCAAGGGCTTCGCTTCCCGGCCCAATCAGAACTCGTTGCAGCTGCCGTTCACTGCGTTGGGTTGCCGGGTCGAAGGACCGTAGCGTGTCAACTTCGTCGCCAAAAAGATCGACTCGAACAGGGTGCGGCAGGTTCGGCGGCCAGATGTCGACAATGCCGCCGCGACGTGCGAACGTTCCCGGCTCCTCCACGACCTGAACAGGTTCGTAGCCGCTCTGCGCCCATCGCCCGGTCAGGTCATCCAGCTGAACGAAGCTGCCGACTCGCAGGGGCCGCAGGGCGATGCGGAAGGCCCTGGCGGGAAGCGTTTTCTGCATCGCCGCCCGTGCCGTAGAGACGACGACCGCCGACCCGCCTCCCTTCTGCTGCAAGGCAGCCAGCCCCGTCAACCTGAGTTGACGCGTCTTGCCTGTCCAGGGAATGCGCTCATAGGGCAGGGCGTCAGGTTCAGCGTAGAGGGATACATGCGGCGCGCCTTGCGCAGGAGGCAAAAAGATCTCAAGACGTTCCACCCATCTCTGGGCCTGCTCCGCGGTTCCCGTGATCACCAGAACCGGCCCTTCAATTTCAGTCGCGAGACCGGCGACAACGAAGGCGCGCGCGGCCTCATACATTTTCTGGGGGGTTGAGTCATGTCCTTTGAGGAGTTCCTGAAAGGATGGCAGGTTCTTTAGCAGAGGAAGAAGGCCGGAAAGATTCATTTTGTCAGACGCCGTTTTTTGGCTGGATCAGAATCATGGAGCTCGTCTCCTGGGAGCTTTTTGACTCTCTGTGCCATGGTCGGGTCGATCCTGGTTCGAGGTCGAAGCCTTATGAGCTACGTTGTACTGATTCATGGCCAGGTCGATTCCGAATGAGAGCCAGCGCTCGGCGGCATCAGCGATCTGCGGACGCAGCGTTTCGAATACGATCTCTTCACTGGCGCTGAAGTTCTGCAACACATAGTCTGCCGGCCTCATCGGACCTTGGGGCCTTCCAATGCCAACCCTGGCCCTTGGAAACCGGTCAGTGCCCAGCCTGGCGATGAGCGATTTCATGCCATTGTGGCCGCCGCTTCCGCCGAAAGGGCGAAGCCGCAGTTGCCCGCTGGGCAGGTCGAGTTCGTCATAGATCACGAAGATATCTGGCGGTTCAATTCGATGGAAATCCGCCAGCGGCGCAATTGCGTTTCCGCACAGGTTCATGAAAGTGAGCGGCCGCACGATCAGCGTTTTCTGGCTGGCCGCATTCGCACTCGCCAGTCGACCATACTCCGCCCTTCGCGCAGAACCAATGGGACCGAGCCCATACAGGGCGTTGAATTTGGACCGGGACAGTGAAATGCCATGGCGTCGGGCCAAAATGTCCACGACCTGAAAGCCTATATTGTGTCGATTGCGCGCATATTTGGGCCCGGGATTGCCCAGGCCCACGATCATTTTCACTGTGGACTTGCCCGCCGGTAACCGGCGCTAACCGCTCTCGCCAACTGCTCTAAAGCAAAATGCGGCGGAGCGTATGTGACGCAGCATTGCGATGGGGGTTCCGCTAAAGTCCGATTGTGCCTCCGGCGCAAGATGCGCAGTGAGATCTACGCATGTCCGGTCGACCCCCAGCATTTGATTATCTCGCATCTGGGCCTTCACTCAAAACCGAAAGGGGCGTCCCTCAACTTTGAGTTAGAGTGAAGCAGCCAGCTCATTGCTCTGGAGGGCTCAGTCGCGTTGCATCCGCCTGCACTGCAAATTGATCCCCTGAGAAGGCCTTGCCTATTCGATGAGCGTCCCACTTCCGGGAGAGAAAGCCAACCGGTACACGTCCTGGGAAAGTCAACCTGGCTTATCCTTCGGATGGTCCGAGGATTCGTCCTGTCAGGCAGGCCGGCAGGTTCAGGCCGGCCAGGTGGGCGGCCACACCCGGGTCCAGGTTCGTCACGTCGTAGTCTGCGGGCAGACAGAACTGATTTGCGGACAGGTCCAGGGCCGCCAACCTGGTAAGGTCGCTCAGGTCCGGAACCGGCCCTGACAACCGGTTGGACGCAAGAATCAGGCTGGTCAAGCCGGTGAGCGGGCTGACATCCGGCACAGTGCCTGTCAACTGGTTCGAGCCGAGGTCCAGATGGATCAGTTTCGAGAAGGGGCTCAGATCGGGGATCGTTCCGGAAAAGCGATTGTGGCCAAGGTCCATGCGCGAGAGTTCGGTCAGAGATCCGGGAGCGGGAAGGCTGCCGGTCAGCTGGTTGTTGCTCAGATCGAGCCAGGTAAGTTTGGAAAGGGAACTGATATTCGTGACCGCGCCGCTAAACTGGTTGTTTGGCATGGACAGTTCAGTCAAGTTGGCTAGCGCGCGCAGATCAGGGAGTGTCCCGCTCAGCTGGTTATGACCCAGATTCAACACTCTGAGACTGACATGGGCGCTCAGGTCGGGCGCGCTGCCGCTCAGCTGGTTGTTGCCAATCTCCAACACCGTCAGATTGGTGAGGTTGCCAAGGTCCGGAATCGAGCCGCTCAGTTCGTTGTCAGACAGAGAAAGCGATCTCAGACCTGTCAGCGCACTCAAATCCGGAATCGAGCCGCTCAACTGGTTGGCGCCCAGGTGAAGGTCGGTCAGGTCAGTCAGCGCGCTCAGGTCTGGGATGGAGCCGCTCAGTTCGTTGCCAGACAGGGATAGGCTGCCAAGTCTGGTAAGCGCGTTCACAGGAGGGATGGACCCTGTCAGCTGGTTGTTGCTGAGGTCGAGAACCGTAAGGCTTGCGAGAGAACGCAGTGCCGGGATCTGGCCTGTGAGCTGGTTATTGCTAAGGGACAACCACTCCAACGCAGTCAATGCGTCCAGGTCGGGTATTGGCCCGGTGATCTGATTGGAATCGAGATCAAGGGCCAATAGGTTGGGGAAATGGCTCAGATCAGGAACTGACCCACTCAGGCGGTTTGAACCGAGTGAGAGGATTCTGAGTTGCGTGAGCGCGCTTAAGGCTGGAATCGTCCCCTCCAAACCGTTGCTCGCGAGCGCAAGCTCGATTACGCGGCCCTCTTCATCTGTGACGACTCCGTGCCAGGTTGCGATCGAAGATTCGCTCAGCCAATTGGCGCTCCGAGCCCAGTTCGGTCCATCCGTCGCGTTGTAGAGAGCCGAAAGGGCCGCCCTTTCCGCCGGAAGATCCGGATTCGCCGGGGGTTCAGGCACGGTGACTGATGCATTCTGCGCCCACGCCCCCAGGACACCGTTGCTATCCAAGGCCGCTACAGTGTAGTAGTAGGTCTGTCCGGTGGTCACACTGCTGTGAAGGTACACTGTCGCTGTCAGATTGCCTCCATCGAGCTTCTGCCAGCCGATGGAAGGGTCCCACCAAGAATAGAGCACGTACCGGGAGGCATTGGGCACGGCTGTCCAGTTGAGTTCGACCGTGAATGTCAACAGGGATGTCGCGGTCAGCGCCGGGGCGTCCAAAGCTTCTGAAGCTCCGGGAACGGTGGCCGAAACCAGGGTCGACCAGGCGCCGCGCAGCGCGTTCGCGTCCACAGCGGCAGCCGCGTAGTAGTACGTGCTGCCTGCCGAAAGCCCAATGTGGGAAAAACTCGTATCTGTCAGGCTGCCGTCATCTAGTTGCTGCCATCCGCTTTCCCTGTTCACCCAAACCCAAAGTTCGTACCTGGATGCCCCGGTAACCTGATTCCAGGAGACAACGATTGAGTTTGCCCCCGATGACGTCGCCGCGATATTCGGCGCTGGAAGAGCCTGCGAGGTCGACGGCAGAGTTACAGACACTTGCTCTGACCATGCGCCCCTTACGCCGTTTTGGTCGATTCCGGCGACAACGTAGTAGTAGGTTCTCCCGGCCGTCAGGCCGGACTGGGTAAAAGACGTCCCAGAAAGGTCGCCCTCGTCCAGCTGCTGCCAGCCGGTCTCGTCGCCCCACCACACCCAAAGCTCATACCTTACGGCGCCTGTGACAGGCGTCCAACTGGCATCGATTGCAGTCGCTCCCGCTGCAGCGGCAGTCAGAGTTGGTGACTCCAGAGCTTCCTGTTGCAGCGGCTGCGCGCGAACCGTTTCCCCTGATGGCATAGACCAGGAGACCATTACTACAACAAGAAGAAAAGCGGGATGAATCCGCAAGGCCGACTTGATCACGTTTCTTGCTTTGAACTTCCTGGCTGAACTCTGGGTATCTGAACGGACAGGTCGTACGCCAACGCAGCTGAACGAGGTTAGCCGGTTGACCGACCATCGCTGTCAGTCTTCAGAGTACGTCTGCGGCGGCGGCGGCAGCCAGTGGCACAAGCCGTCAATCTGATCTGAAGGGGGTCAGTTTCCATTAATCCCTGAACGGCGCCGCATACAGACGTGGTTCTCGGAGCCAGGCGCTGACTGGTTCCAGCCTGACATCATAGCCGCTGCGACGCGCCAGACTTCCCGAGCGAGAATTCAGCGTCCGCGATCTGGCTCGCAGGAGTGGCCGAATTGACGAGACCCCAGAATCAGTCTCCCGGCCTGGTCGATTCTATTCGTTCTTGGCGACAGCCCACTCCAGGAGGCGCTTGGCGGCGAAAACCGCTACGAGCAACAAGAAGAGGCCGGCGCTCCAACGTACACCGGTGAAAAAGTGCGCCCGCAGCCTATCCAGGGATAACGATTCCCCCAGGTCCCCGAGAATGCCTGGTTGGGGCGCGATCGCTCCTTGGCCGGACGTTGTGTCCTGTTCCTCGGAGGCGTTGCCTCCCGTATTCTGGGAGGGAGGCGGAGGCGTTACTGTCGGTTCGCTGGCTGTTCCGCCGATATTCGGTTGCTCGACCTGGACAGTTGGAACTGTAGGCTGCGGGTATGGCGTGGGCGTGTCGATCGGTATCGGTGTAGCAGTAGGCGCGTCAGGGGTTGGCGTTGCGGCGTCACGGCCAACGGTGATGTTCGGAACGAAGAATTCCCCGTAATTTCCATCCGGGCGCACGACCCGCATACGCAGCGTATACGTGCCGGGCTGGAGTACATCGGTCTGCCAGATACCCAGTTGACCGTTTACGATCTGACGGGTCTCGCCGGCAAAATATGAATAGGCTTCGTCTCCGCTCGGCTCCTGCTTGAAATAGAGCTCATAGCGGGCGAACGATGAGCCCGTAGCCGTTCCAATGATGGGGACAGGTCCGGCTACGGTGCTGCCGGGCGCGGGTGAAGTAATGCCCGACTGGCCCGTTTGACCAACGGGAGCCTGCACGCTGTCCAACCGGAATCCCGGACCGTGATCGCCAAGAATTTGACCGCTGGTCTGCAACCCGGCCGCATTTGATGTGCCTGCTGCAAGCCCAAGCCCGACCAGGGCCAGCGCAATGATGAGGAATAGAGGTAATAACGCAGTTCGCATGGAACAGCTCTGCATTGTAAGGAGAAAAAGACTTCGACCCGTCATGCGCAACTTGGTCCTTTAGAGTGTTTCCAGGCGGCGCCTGCATTTCTGGGGACTCCGGCCAGTGCCATTCTGGTTGAATGCCGGCAGGTCGCGGCGAAGTATCTTATTGCCAGGATTTTACGTAGTTTATTATGTCAACAATCTGTTCATCAGTCAGATTAGCGGAGCCCCCGCTGCCCGGCATGGCGATGCCCGTTCGGTTGTCCGGCGCCCCGGCTGCGCGACCGTTCCGGATCAGTGCTATCAGTTCGCTGTCCGTCAAGCCTGAAACGAAAGGAGAATTTGTCAGAGCGGTACCCAACCCATCTTCGCCTTCGCCATTTTCACCGTGGCAGGATGCGCACAGTTGAGAGTATAAGGCTTCGCCATTTTCCATGCTTGTGGGCGTAGGGGTCGGTCCGGGCGTCGCGGTGGGGTCGGCCATGAAGTCAATAAAGGGAAGATCTTCGAGCATGGGGACTTCCATCGCAGGCAGCGAAAAGTAGACCTTTCCGGCGCGATAGGAGCCAGCCAGGTAGAGCCCGACAGCGATCAGCACGATTAGAGGCACCGGCCAGCGCGGCCACCTATACGGCCCGATCGTCCCGGCTCCTCCCGAATCGGCTGCGATGACGATCAGCATGCCGGTCGTGATTATCATGAATCCGGCCATGGCCAGGAGAGGAATTGTCACGACCCCGAACCAGTTGATCCATACGGTTGCACAAGTTACGCCGATGCCGCAGGACGAGGGAGCCCCGAGGTAGGGCGTCTTCTGCAGCAAAAAATGGTATATGGAGACGCCTTGCCCCAACAGTGAAAACGGCAGCACAAGGTGAGGAAGGTGGCTGTCCCGACGCAGGATGCCGAAGGCCAGCAGGCCGGCGAGAGGATACATCAGGATGCGCTGATACCAGCATAGCGTACAGGGCGTGAAGCCGCTCACCTCGCTGAAGTAGAGACTGCCCATCATCGCAGTCCATGCAGCGATGAGGGACCCGAAGAGTCCTAGCTTGGACCAGAAGCGTGCGCTTTTCATAGAAAGTGGATTTTGGCCTTTACTGTCCCGTAGACAGCCGTTCGTCAATGGCCGCGGAGACAACCTCGTAGTCCAGCGGGTTGTCAACGCGGACGCCGTCCACGAGAACAGTTGGTGTGCTGTTATGGCCAGCAGTCCGAGCCTGTTGGAGGCTTTCCGATACGGCTATAAGGTGTGACTGGCTCGTAAGGCAGGAGGTGAAAGAAGCCTCGTCCAGATCCAGTTCAGTGGCATAGTCGATCAGTTTTTCCATCAGGAAGGCGCCAGGCCCCGAGGCGGTCGCTTCGAAAACTCGATCATGATAGACCCAGAACTGCCCTTGGTCGGCGGCGCACTCACTCGCTTGCGCCGCCAGAGAGGCGCCCGGCTCATGTTGCTGCAGAGGGAAGTGACGATATTCCAACTTAATCTGGCCGCTGGCGATGTAGTTTTCCACAAGTCCCGGCTTGACCCGCTGATTGAATGCGGCGCAAGCGGGACAGCGGAAATCCTCCCATGCCTGCACAGTTACAGGGGCATCGGGGTCACCCAAAACGTTTCGGTTCTGCCATGCCGCGGGGATGCCAGAATAGTCGAGCGCCTGCTCCGCGGGCTCCTGTTCATTCGCTGTCCCTGCCAAGACGACGGTGATTACACCGGCCAGAACGACCAGGCCGGCGATCAGGTACAGACCCAGCCTGGTTAATCTTCGGCGCGAGTCCTGTTTTTCTTTCTGTCGGTTCCTGTTTGATCGAGTCATGTTCCCCTGCTTCGGCAAAGTGACTCACGCAAGGGGCTTGTGATGCGCCTGACGGGAAGAGCCGAATTATTGCACATTCAGGCGCCCCGCCGCGATCATGCCCTAATATTTGAATATAGCACCGATTTCAGTTGTTCACAAAAACGCCTTATATTTCTCACCTGCGGTAGGAAGATCTTTCGCCTCAGACGGTTCCGCAGTAAGCTAGCGCGGAAGACGGCCGGAATGCGGCTTTCGCCCTTGAATGACCCTTACGCCATTTTCTCCAAATGGGTGAGAAGGGGCACAGTCAGAATAAAGGGCCAAGGGGTCAGCATGGTAGCATGACTTCAGTTGTGAAGACTTCCGGTTGCCATCCTCGTCGAGGGGGTGGGCAGCGCCGAACGCGACGCCCTAAGGCCACTCATCAATAGGATTCAAATGATGACAGACAGCAGAAGACCCGCTAAACGCTTGGAAGACAATTCACTCAAGGGAAGGGTGGCCGTCGTGACCGGGGCAAGCAGGGGCATTGGCACAGCAATTGCCGAAGCGCTTGCAGAGGAGGGGTGCCGGCTGGTTCTGGCGGCGCGTAGTGTTGACCGGTTAGAGGAGGTCGCTGCGAACCTGACTCGACGGCACGGTGTCGAAGTAGTGACCATCCCAACCGATATCGGCGACGAGAGCCAGGCCCGAAGGCTCATCGAGAGCGCGGCGGACCATTTTGGCTCCCTCGATATTCTGGTAAACAATGCCGGCGTCGGCATCTACGGCGCCGTGGACGAACTGCATCTGGATGACCTGCGTCATGTCTTTGAGGTCAACTTTTTTGGGCCGATGGCGGCTCTGCAGGAGGCAGTACGCGTGATGCGGCGGAATGGCGGTGGAACGCTCGTCAACGTAAGCAGTATCGTCGGAAAGTTTCCTCAGCCCTTGGGAGGAGGCTACACCGCAACGAAATTTGCACTTCAGGGCGCGAGCGGGGCTGCCAGAGCCGAATTGAAGCGCGACAACATCGACGTGGTCTTGATTTGCCCAGGATTGACAGACACCGAGTTTTCCGAGCACAGCCGGATCAGTGTTCCCGGCGCCGAACACCGCCAAGGCGAGCGGCACTCACTCGGCCAGGGCGTCGAACCCGGGAGAGTAGGACGGCGCACCGTCAAGGCGATCAAGCGGGGAGAAAGGGAAGTGTACATTACCCTCTTTGACCGCGCCCTCGTCTGGACCGCCATACATCTGCCCGCGTTTTTCCATTGGGCCCTGGTCTATGTAACCCGGTACCGGCGGAGGCGCTTCGAAGAGGGGACCGCAGAGGGCGATTCGCATTAGCCGCACGCTCCGTCATGGCGTTCAGCGCCGGCAACGGCGTCGTTGAGAATCTTCAGCCGCCCGGTCATTCCTCTCGAAACAGGACCCACATCGGCCTGTTGCCCACCTCGTACAGATCAAGCGGGGTCAACATCCCGTTGTCCGGGTCGATGGCATATGATATTGCGTTGCCTGACCCCTGTCCCGCGGCCACGAGAAATCGGCCTGATGGGTCGATGTTGAATACACGCGGAACTGGCTCCGAGTATTTCCAGCCAAGCTGGCTAAGCCGCCCGCTTTCGACATCCACCGAAAACATCGCGATGCTTTCGTGACCCCGGTTTGATACATACAAGGTACGTCCCGAAGGGTGCAAATGAGTCTGGGCACAGGTATTCGCGCCATGGAACCCGTCAGGCAGAGACGAAATCGTCTGAAGATGGCGGAGCGAGCAACCTCTATTTTCTGATTGCTCTGAATCCATGGCCGGTCTCTCGAAATAGTAGGCGCTCACGCTCGACCCGTCCTCGTCGGATGTGTATACGAATCTCTGGTCCTGCGAAAAGACGAAGTGGCGGGGACCGAGCCCATTTGCGGCGACGAAGCGGGGCAGTTCCGGATTGGGAGACAGTTGACCGGTCCTTTAGTCAAACCGGAACAGGAAGATGCTGTTGGCATCCAGTGGGTGAGGAATCAGGGCGAACCGGTTGGACCGGTCCGTTTCGATGCAATGGGCGCGCTGTGCCGTGTTCACACTGCACACTTCAGGCCCAACTGAACCGTCGGATTCAAGCCGGTGTACTGTCGCCATTCCCGCGCCGTAGTAGGCGCTCAACAGGTACCTGCCAGTCTTGTCCGGGGCGAGGTAACAGGCGTCGGCTGAGAGTTGTCTCGACCCCAGAAGCTGCAGTCCGCCGTCCTTTTCGAAGCGCAGCGCCGCCGCCGCCTTGCTTCCCCGCAGCGAACAGTAAAGTGTCTGCCCATCCGGCGAGGCGGCGAGTGCGGACGGCCCGCCTGCCAAGGGGACACGCTGACGAAGTTGCAGGTGGCCATCCCTATCCATTGCATACGAGCGGATCGTTTCGTCCTCTGCAAGGGAAATATAGACGAGTGTGGTCATTCGGACCTCTCCTTATACAGTTTGATGGCAGCGCGGGGTCCTCAAATTCAAATGTAGAAAGTGGCCGCTATTAGGGAAATTGACCCGCGACCTGTCGAATTGTCCTGCCGTCGGTCTGTCGATGACCGCTGTCAGACCGATGGTTTGTGCGAATGCGCGGACAGATGTTATGTTGGCGGAGCGCTAATCTCTCAACCCCTCCCGAAAGGCAAAGAAAGCAATGACCAGAAGAGTTTGGATGGAATGGCCGCTGGCGCCAAGTCTCCATGCGCGGCTCACAGAATATGCTGAAGTTGTCGACGACGGCGATATGGAAAAACTGCCTGGATCCATGGTGATTACCGGGATTCGCCGCTTCTACGACGGTGAATTCATGGACCACGTGGGCCCAAGTCTGATACAGATCGCCAAGCCTGGAATCGGCGTCGACAATATCGACATGGAAGCCGCCACTTCGCGCGGAATTCTCGTTTGCAACACGCCTGACGCGCCTTCCGAGTCAACAGCAGAGCACGCGGTCGCCCTCCTGATGGCGGTTGCCAAGCGCGTCATGGTCGGAGACAAGCAGGTACGCGGCGCCGCCGATATCGGGCGGGACGAAATGCGCGGCACTGAGCTGCTGGGCAGTACGCTCGGCATCGTTGGCTACGGACGAATTGGCCGGCGAGTGGCCGAGATGTGCGCTCTTGGCGTCAGGATGAAAGTAACGATATATGATCCTCTCTTGCCCGGCGATGCCCAACTTCCTCCGGGGGTGGACCGAATTCACGATCTCGACCAGATTTTTGCCCAAAACCAGTTTGTCACGCTGCACACCCCCCTTCTGCCGGAGACCCGCCACCTGGCCAATGAAAAGCGGATGCGGATGATGCAGCCGGGCAGCTATCTGATAAACGCCTCCCGCGGAGGTGTCGTTGATGAAGCGGCCCTTATTCGGGTGCTCGAGGAGGGGCACTTGGCGGGGGCGGGGCTGGATGTTTTCGATCCGGAGCCCCCGTTGCCGAACAACCCGCTTCTCAAAATGCGGAATGTCGTCTTAACGCCCCATATCGCATCCAACACGGATGCCGGCGTGGCCGCGATGCAGGCCGGCACAGTCGAGAACATGGTTAAGGTGTTGAAGGGCGAAAGGCCGACGTGGATCGCAAACCCGGAAGCGTGGCCAGGCCGTATGAAGCAGGCCAACAGTTGACGAAGGCGGGCTGATTTGGCGCCTGGCCGAGCCGTTCTCCATTCGACGAAAGGGGATCGGGCAGCGGGCAATCAGATTCACCAGCGAATGTGGTTCTGAACGGGGCCCGTATGTTGATCAGAGCGCTCGGCGATCGGCCATGTGCGCCACTCCTTGACAACCTCGATCAACCCCGTCACAGCAGCCTCAAAAGTCGCTTCTCCCTTTTCCGGCGTCGCAGAAGTCGGGTCGCCATGGACGCCCAGACGGGTCCAGCGGCCCCAGAAGTCATTGAATCGAACGGGATTGGTATAGACACTGTCGGAACTGACGTATTTGCCGCGCACGTCGTCGTCGGCCTCGGCTTTATCCATCTGAACCCGCTCAGGCGCCAGATGGAGATAGAGCGAGGTTTCAAATTCGTCAGCGTGCGCCATCACTTCCGTCTCCTTGACCCGGTTAAACGCCTCCATTGCGAGCCCGAAATAACCAAGAGCTCCGCAAAGTGAGTCGGTCTCCAGCACTGTTTTGCGAGCGACCAGATCGATCAAGGGCGTGTTGGAACCATGGCCATTGACGAGGAGAATCTTCTCGAAGCCATGGTAGGCGACGCTCTTCGTGATGTTGAGGCAAAAGGAAATGAAGACGTCGGGCTCAATGTGGATCGTCCCAGGAAAGTCGATGTGGTGGAGATTCAGGCCGTAGGAGATTGGCGGGAGTACCAGAATCGACTCCGGCGCCCGCCGGCCGGCCTCCAAGCAGACGGATTCACAGAGAAACACGTCCACGTCCAGCGGCAGATGGCGGCCATGCTGCTCAGTCGAGGCCACCGGGAGCAGAACAACCTTCTGCGCTGCGATGGCATCGTTCATTTCGGCCCAGGTAAGGCGGTTGTAGCGGTGTTCCACAAGAGGGTCCATGGGGCTTATCTCCACTTTCTTCGCAGTATGCCAAACTGTGAGCGGGATGGGCGCAGGTCATGTGCGAGTGGGGAATTGCCAGCCCCCGCGGGAAGGATCAACTGAACTGCTACCTGTGCTGACCTCTGGAAACGTTCATCGGAAGGATTCAGCCTCGTCTTGAGGCTCGAATCCGACCACCTCCCGGGCATGCGAGAGGTCGCGGTAGCCCCACTTGTTCCTGGAGAGGGCGTAGAAGATGTCAAACTTGAGTTCAGGCGGCGCCACGATGCAATTCTCTACCATCTGGCTGATGTCTCTCTGGCTGCACCAGACGGAAAACTGACGCGAATCAGTCGGTCGATCTTCGGCGTTAACGAGCCCGATGCGAAGGCAAATGATCGATAGCTCAGAGCTGTCTGTAAAATGCCGGGCAAGGGCCTCGCCCCACACTTTCGTTGCGCCGTAAACGCCTGCCGGTCGGACGGGCGTCTCGTGGGTAATCATCGGCCAGGGAGACCGGATATTGTCGTATTCGCCATTCACAAGGGCGCTGTATGGGTGTTCCTGTTCCCAGCCGGAAATCGTCGAACCGCTGCTGGCGAAGACTACCCTGGAGACCCCGGCCTGGCGGGCGGCCTCAAAAACGTTATGCACACCGATCAGATTGGGATCTCGCACTCGTTCCCAAGGGTCTCCCCCGCGCGCGGAGGCGGCAAGGTGGACCACGGTGTGCTGGTCTTCGAACGCGGGCCTGATGGAAGCAAAGTCGGCGATGTCCGCCTGAACGGTAGGCACGCCCTCCACTTTGCTGCGGTTGAGAGCGGTCAGTTCGTAGCGTCCTTCAAGATGCCTGCGCACGGCTCCGCCAATCAAGCCGCTCATACCGGTCACCAGGATTCGTTTGGACATGGAATTGCTCCAGGCGGAATGATGAAGGACGAGCGCTGCCAGTCGATGAAGCTATCCAGAAATTCGCTGCAGCCGCTTCAGGCAGCGGAGTCCTGGCAGTTCGTCTATTTCAGATCGGATGGGCTCAGTCTTCGGTCAGTAAGATGCGGCCGCAAGAGGGGCAGTTGAGAAGCTCATCGCGATAGCGAATGTTGTCGAGGATTCCGACCGCAACCTGTGTGTGGCAGGCGCCGCAGTTTTCGTCTTCCAACAGGGCTACTGCCACGCCGTTCTTGCGGCGGCGCAGGTGTTCGTACAATTCGAGGTTTGCGTCGGACAGCGTTTCCGCCACCTGTTCACGGGCCCTTGTGAGATAGACATACTCTTTCTTGCGTTGGTCAATCTCTTTTTCGAGAGCTGCCTGACGAATGGTCCATTCTTCCTCAATTTCAGCAAGCGCCGCTTGCTTCCGCTCCAATGCGCCCTGAAGAGAATCTGACATGACCAAGCGCTCAACGCTTCTGTTCTCCAAATCGGTTCTCTGGCCCTTCATCGCGTCAATGCTGGCCTGCAGAGCCTCCAGCTCCCTTGGGTTATGAAGCTCGCCGCTCATCAAGTTCTGTTCCGATTCACGTATTCTTTCGGTCAGCGAACGTGATTCAAGCTCCAGGTCCTGCTGTTCAGTGCGGGTGGTCTGCAGTTCCTGATCCAGGGCTTCGACTTCCTCGCGCAACGCAGTCAGTTCCGTCGATCCCTCGACAGCCCGGTTGAGAAGGAGTATCCGTCGTCGAACCTTGTCATAGAGTGAATCGATTTCGTGCATTTTTAGCAATGCGACTTTAGCCTTCACATTTTTCCCCAATCCGCTAAGAGTTTTTCTGGTGCGCGGCCGCGAGAGTGGCAGACTGTCCGCCCGCTTCCTGCCTCAAAGGGAGACATTCTTGCCAGGTAACCGGAACGTCAGAAAGACGTTTCTTATCTCAGCTTGACGCTGCAAGCTGAAGGGCGGGTCCCATTGGGGACGGTTTGACTCAGCGTTGCGCCGCAGTTTCTGAACCCTTTATGTTGCACGCAGGGCCAGTGACAGCAGGTGTTTGCCATGCAGCCATCTTGCTACCGGGGGCTTTCCTCCTCAGTCTATCATATCATTCATTTGTCACATGGAGCAAAGAAGCCCCGGAAATGGGGCGCGTTCAAGTTTGAAAAGAGTTTTGGGTTGCCATTGGATTGCAAAAATTGCAATGCAGTGGTCAGCGGTACGTTGTCTGAACGGGGACTTGGACGGGGTATTGGGGGATGGGCTTTGTTATGCAAGCGACGGGATCTGAATTGATGAGGCTGGGGCCAAGCGCGGCGGGGGGCGTCGGATAGACATTGCCAGAGCATTCTGACCGACGATGACGGTCTGAAGTTCGTATCTGTTGAAGCAAGGGGGCGGAGGAACCGGGAGCGTTCGCCTGAAGAGCCCGCAAATCAGTGCCGGAGAGCGTCACCGAGCCAGTCTGCCGGAGCGGATCCTGGTGCGTGAACCGTACCCGCGCCGGGTCTAAATTGCGTTTCTTCCGATTTTCCGCAAGAATAGCATTGGAAAAAGGGGCGCGAGAAAGGGGTAGGTCGAATGTTTGCATCTCTTTCTGGGCGCAAAGAGGAAGGATGCTCCCATGTCGATGTTCAGATCTTCGCCGGGCCGCGGTGGCCAGAGTTTCATTGAGTATGCCTTGCTGTTAATCCTGGTGTCGATTGTCCTACTGTCAATCTTGTTGATATTGGGCAACGACCTGCGGACCCTGATCAGTGACATACTTCAGCGCTGGTTCCCCGCAACGGAAGAGGCTTCGCAGGAACTGCAGATCCTGTCATTGGCTTTGGCGCAGCCATTTGGCCGCGTTCCTAAGACCTGACCGGAAGAGCGCCTTCATCTTGCTCCAGAGCCTCAGTTCCTACCTGCTAGACCTGGTCTTTCCTCCCCGTTGCGCCGGCTGCCTTCGCTTCGGGCACTGGTTCTGCGACGCATGCGCCCAGGCAGTCCTCCCGGCGCCTGGACGGCCGGAGTGTCTGCAATGCGGCGAAGAACTACCGGAAGCCGTGAATGCGGGCGGAGTCCCGTGCCCGGCTTGCGGCGAGAGTTGGGGTTGGGTGGGCGCAGCTGCGCTGCACGAAGGCCCAATGCAACAGGCAATTCACGCATTCAAGTACGAAGGGCGGGTTGAACTGGCTCCGAACCTGGCCCGTTATCTGTATGCCGTTGCTGCAGAGACGCCATGGACCGCTATTTTTCGCCAGTTTGATGCCATGGCGCCAGTTCCGCTCCATTCGGACAGATTCCGCGAGAGGGGATACAATCAGGCGGAACTGCTGACCAGGTCACTTGCCTCACGCGCAGACAAGCCAGTTCTGAGAGAGGCCATTCTGCGGACCGAGGCAACCCGTTCCCAGGTGGGCCTTACACGCGCGGAACGCGCCGACAATGTATCGGGAAAGTTCCGGGCTGATTCGCAGACCGTATCAGGATTGGCCCTGTTGCTGGTGGACGACGTTCTGACGACCGGCGCGACGATGCGCGAGTGCGCTGCGGTCTTACGGAGCCAGGGGGCCGCAGCTGTTTTTGGCCTTGCACTGGCAAGACCGACCATGGGGCCGTGATCCAGGGTCTTGTCCGTTCTCTGGGTTTCCGGTAGACCGCGGCTGGGCTGCAACTGTCTGGTCTCGCCGGTGGATCAAAAGATAGCGAACTGAGATTGGAAAGAAGGGAGAGGTGAGAATGAACCTGACGGTACACGGAAGGAATGTGGCGGTCTCTGACAGAGTTCAAGATTACGTTGAAACGAAGGTAGGCAGGCTTGAGAAATATCTTCCGCAGATCCGCGAGGCCAGGGCGGAGTTGGTCAGGAGCGAGACGCGGGCCGCCGCCGACCGTTATACGGCCCAGCTGACGATTTGGACGAGCGGGCAGATCTTGCGCGCGGAAGAGTCGAGCGAAGACCTCTTTGCCTCGATTGATGCGATTGCCGATAAGATGTACCGCCAGATTGAGCGGTATAAAGGGAGGCGGTTCGAGAGAAAGAGGCGCAACGCGGCGGCCGCTGCGGCCGCTGTGGAAATGTCGGCGACTCAGCTGCAAGAGGATCCCGTTCATATCGTTCGCACAAAGCAATTTGTCGCGGAACCGATGTTGCCGGAGGAAGCGGTCGAACAGATGGAGTTGCTAGGCCACGACTTCTTCGTTTTCTACAACATCGACACACGTTCCCTGAACATCGTATACGGCAGACGTGACGGCAACTACGGGCTGCTCCAGCCCAGAGTAAACTAGGCACCGGGGTGACAGGGCTGAGGCGGGCCGGGCCCGAAACCGTCCTTAAGGGGCTTCACCTCGGTCCGCGGGACAGTCTGTTTGCGTGGTGAAAGGTGGTCCTGCCCCGCGCAATGTGAGCGCGACGAAGCCGAGCATTTGTCGATGGGGGGAACCGTCTCGGTTCAGAGGACATGGCGAGTGTTGGGCGCGCCCGGCAGAGGCGCGTCTCTCTTTGCGCAACCGGGCGGTCTCTGTCGTCTGGTGTACCGGTGGAATTCCAATTCTCGATGCGCGTCTCGGTCGTTGCAACCGTCTATAATGAAGCGGAGAGCATCCGTTCTCTGATGGACTCCCTCCTGAAACAGACTCGTCAGCCAGACGAGGTGGTCATCTGTGACGGGGGCAGCAGTGACGGAACCGTCGCGACGCTGAGAGAGTACAGCGGTAGAGTCGCCGGGTTGCGGATTCTGATCGCGGCCGGCGCAAACATCAGCCAGGGACGCAATCAGGCAATTGCCGAGGCGTCTGGCCCGATAGTCGCCACCACCGACGCCGGGGTCCGCCTGGATCCGCGCTGGCTGGAAAGGCTGATCGCGCCATTTGAACAGGACGCCGGGCCCGGAGAATCTGGCGTGCGCGCAGTGGCCGGGTTCTTTCTGCCAGACGTTTCGGGGCCATTTCAACTGGCCATGGGGGCGACCGTACTGCCCCACATTACGGAGATCGTCCCGGCCAGCTTTCTTCCCAGCAGCCGTTCACTGGCTTTCAATAAGGAGCTATGGAAACGGGTTGGCGGCTATCCTGAATGGCTCGACTACAGCGAAGACCTGGTCTTCGACCTGTGCATCAAAGAGAAGGAGCGGGCCGCCTTTGCCTGGGCTCCTGAGGCGATTGCCTATTTTCGGCCCCGCACCAGCCTGAGGTCATTCTGGCAGCAGTATTTCCGTTACGCCAGGGGGGACGGGAAAGCTGACCTTTGGAGGAGGCGGCACGCCATCCGCTATGCCACCTATCTCCTCCTGATCCCGGCGTTGTTGGGCCACGCGCTGTGGGGCCAGGAAGCGCGCTGGTTGGGCTGGCTTGGGCTGTTTGCCGGTGGTATCGTCAATTGCGCGAGACCCTGGCGCCGCCTCTGTCACCTGGCAAAGGGTGGTCACATTGTCGACTTAGTGCAATCCGCCATGTTGGTGCCGGTGATCCGTTTGGTAGGCGACACGGCGAAGATGGTCGGCTATCCATGCGGGTTGCTCTGGCGCAGACGAAATCGACACAGGGCAGAGGTACGATGGCGGGACAACTGAATTCAGGGCTGAAACGTCTGCCGTAAAGGACTGCGTGTTGAATGGCGCCGCTACTCATTGACGGTCACAACATAATCGGGTCTGGCGTTCTACAGGATATCAGCCTGGAGGACGAGGATGACGAGCAACGATTCGTTTCACGACTACGCGTTTGGCGGAGCAATTACCGGGGCAACATAACGGTCGTCTTCGACCGGGGAATTGTCGGCGGTTCCTCCCGAGAGTTGAGCGGGGCCGGTGTGGACGTCATTTTTGCCCGCGATCCCCAGGAAGCGGATGATCTGATCAGGCGGCGCATTCACAGACGCCAACCGGGGTTGGTTGTCGCAACGAATGACTGGGCCCTCCGTAAGGAAGCGAAGCTGTACGACGTCGAGACCTGGCAGGCGGAGGAGTTCGTACAGCGCATGGAACGCTTGCAGCGACGCGCCGCGCCCGGCCGCGAGGACGGCACGCGGAATGCTGGTGGGTCCTTCGCGCCAGGGGAATCGACCGCCCCTCTTGACGAAGAGGGCGCCGAAAGTCACGTCAACCTGTCCGGTCAGGAAGTGAATGAATGGATGGACCTCTTTGGCCCGCCGAAGCCGGCCCCAAAGCGGCAGAGCCCTGCGCCGCGCAAGCCGCAGACCCGGAGCCGGAACGCGTTTTCCCGCGACCAGGAGGCTTTGCGCAAGAGGTTGCAGGGTAAACGGCGCAAACGCTGAGGCTTCCGCCGCGATTGTCGAAGTGGTGTCGAACAAGTCGCTTTTCCCACATCCATCAGTCTACCCAAGGGAAGCACCGACTATTTCTGCTCTAACGCACGGAGCGACCAGTTGACTCTTGACGCCAAATCGAAGCGAAAAGAGCGGCGGAAGGTACAAGCGCACCTTGTCGAGGCCACGCCAAGCGCGGGCGGCTTGGGCCACTGGATTCTGGCGGCGCCAGGAATCAGTTTTCTGGGATGGATGTGGCTTGATCTTTTTTCACTCTTCAGCCCGGTCGAGCCGCGGCCAGTTGAGCTTCTCATCGGTTCCGCTGTCTATGTCGCGATCATTGTACTTCCCTTCGGCTATGGCGCGCATCGATTAGTGACCGCCTTCCCGGGCATCTTCCAGCAGGCTGGCTGGACGGTCATGCCCCTCGAGAAGGTCGAGCCGTCGGAGCAGCACGTCGTCAGATATATTGCACGCACAAAGGAGCGAGCAGCCACGGACACAAAACGAGTTTTGCTGCGGGCGGCACAGGGTTGGGTGTACCTCGAAATCATGGCGATTCTCTTTGGCGCTGTCGGAATGATTCCCCTCTTCTTCAGCGCGGTTGAATTTGGCTTCGGAAGATAGAGAAGCCTGAGTCGTTTGGAGCGGCAGTGCGACGCCGAAAGCTACAACAATTCCAGCAGGAGCGACGAATGAATCCCACTGAACTGATCGGCTTCTATCAGGAACAGGAGAATCAGATCCTGCAGACCATCGGCGAGATGGTAAGGGAGGAGACGCCCTCCAACGACAAGGAGCGGCTGGACATCTTTGTCGAACGCCTTGCGGATCGCTTTTCCGGAGCCGGCTTAGAGACAGAGATCATTTCCAGTCCAACAAGAGGCAACCACTTGCGAGGCCGCTTTGAGAATGGGCGATTTGTGGAGAATCCGGACGCGGCGCCGGCCCTGATTCTCTGCCATTATGACACTGTGTGGCCGGTCGGCTCTTTGGCGACCCATCCATTTCGCGTGGACGACCAGGGATGGGCCTACGGGCCCGGCATCTTCGACATGCAGTCGAGCCTGGCTCTGGCCGAAACTGTATTGCGGGGGATTCAAAGTCTGGACCTGCGCCTGCCCCGGCCGGTGACTCTGTTGGCGACTTCAGACGAGGAGGTCGGCAGCCAAACTTCCCGTGAATTGATCGAGGAGGAGGCGAGCCGCTCCGCTTACGTCTTGGTGCTGGAGCCGCCTCTTCCCGGCGGCAAACTGAAAACAACCCGCAAAGGCGGTGCCCACTTTTCCCTGAAGATACAGGGCAGGGCCGCCCACGCGGGAGTGGAACCGGAAAAGGGCATCAGCGCCATTCAGGAATTGGCCCATCAAATCCTAGCCCTCCACGACCTTACGGACCTTGCGGCCGGCACGACAGTGAATGTTGGGGTCGTCGCCGCGGGCACGCGGCCCAACGTCGTGGCCGCCCATGCCGAGGCGTACATCGATGTTCGCGCTTGGACTGCACAGGAGATGCGCCGGGTAAGCGAAGCCATCATGGATCTTCAGCCGACTTTGAGCGGCACGGAACTGGTGGTGACAGGCGGAGAGAACCGCCCTCCGTTGGAGAGAAGCGTTACTGGAGGGCTCTTCGAACAAGCGCGGCGGATCGCGCGTCCGCTTGGCATTGACCTGCAGGAGGCCGGGACAGGCGGCGGCAGCGACGGCAACCTGACCGGCGCCATGGGCGTCCCAACGTTGGACGGGCTCGGTATTCCGGGGGACGGCGCCCATGCCGACCACGAACATATCGAGGTCGATAAGATCGCGGAAAGGGCGGCTATTCTGACATTGCTCCTGCAGGAACTCTCTCCTTGATTTCCTGCGTCACAGCCCCCGCCAAAGGGGTAGAGAGGTGGCGTCGGCCCTTTTCAAATCAGCCTGGAGAATAATCGAGTCATGGATTTTTGCCGCTATTTCAACAATACGGAGTTGGCCTCCATTCTGCAGGAGTGGGTGGAGAGCTATCCCCGTCTGGCCCGGCTTTCAGAACTCGGCAGAAGCCACGAAAGCAGACCCATCCATCTGTTGACTCTGACCAATCGTGAAACAGGATCAGACAAGGAAAAGCCCGCCCTTTGGGTCGACGCAAACATTCATGCAACCGAAGTTGCCGGCACGACTGTAGCCCTTCGTATCGCTTACACTCTTCTTTCTGGCTTCGGAACTGACGCGCAGTGCACGCGGCTGCTCGACAATGTTGCACTCTACATTGTGCCCCGTCTGAATCCAGACGGCGCCTCCCTTGCGCTCGCAGACCGACCTCAGTATGTTCGGTCCGGAACGCGTCCTTACCCATTTCCAGAGCCCCTGGCTGGCCTGCACGAAGAGGATATTGACGGCGACGGGCGCATTTTGCAGATGCGAGTTTCTGATCCCAACGGCGACTGGAAAGTCAGTTCGCTGGACCCGCGGCTGATGGAGAAGCGAGGTCCGGACGAACATGATGGCAGCTTCTATCGCCTCTTGCCTGAGGGAAAGATTGAAGACTATGACGGTGTGACATTCAGCGTGGCCAAGCCGTGGCGAGGGCTGGATTTCAACCGGAACTTCCCCTTTGAATGGCAGCCTGAATCGACCCAGGCGGGGGCAGGCCCGTTTCCCGGCTCTGAAGAGGAGATACGGGCGGTCGTAGACTTTATCAGCCGGCGCAACAACATCAATGTAGCCCTCACCTACCACACGCAAAGCGGCGTCATCCTGCGGCCATTCAGCACAAGGCCGGATGAAAAGATGGAGACGGGCGACCTCTGGGTCTATGAGATGATGGGCGAAAGGGGGAAGGAGGCGACCGGGTACCCCTGTCTGTCGGTCTTTCACGGCTTTCGCTATCATCCCAAGGAAGTGACAACAGGAGGTTTCGATGACTGGGTCTATGACCACCTGGGGATGTATTCGTTCACGATCGAACTGTGGGATCTGCCTGGGCGAGCAGGGATAAAGGACCGGGATTTCATCGAGTGGTTTCGGAAGCATCCCCATCAGGATGACCTGAAAATCCTGAAATGGTTGGAGGAGAACTGTGAAGACTCATCTTTGGTGGAGTGGTACCCATTCGAGCATCCGCAACTAGGGCCGGTTGAGATCGGAGGGTACGACAGGATGTTTACGTGGCGGAACCCGCCTGCCAGCTTCATGGGAGAAGAGGCGAAAGCGAACACAGCCTTCGTCCTGTCTCTGGCCGATATGCTGCCGCGATTGACCCTCCATACTCTCCAATTGGAACGACTCGCAACGGAGGGGGTCTATCGATTGCGGCTGGTTGTAGAAAACAGCGGCTTCTTCCCAACCTATACAAGCGTCCAGGGGCGAAACCGCAAAGCAATGAGGCCCATTCGCGTGGAACTCGAAGTTCCCCCGGATGTTCAAGTTACGAGCGGACACAAGAAACTGGAGATCGGACACCTAGAGGGACGAAGCAGTAAGCTCTCGGTAACGCCGATCTACGCCGCAAGCCCGACCGACAATCGCGCTTGGGCCGAATGGATTTTGCGGGGCCCCGCCGGAGCAGAGGTCAAACTCAACATTTTCAGCGACCGCGCCGGTTCTTTGCACGATAGCGTCTTGCTGGAGTAAGGTCGGGGAGGCAGCGCCGGCCGAATGTCCACTGGGAAGGCGTTGCCAGGGAACTTAGACCCGTTTAGGCGGCTTTGGATCGGCAATCCGCATCTTTTGGGCTAGGACTTCGAGAGGGCTCGTTCCTTGAGTAAAACAAAATTGTTGATTGTTGAAGACGAGCCAACGCTGCTTGAAACGCTCAAATACAATCTGGTGCGACAAGGATATGAGGTATTCACTGCGTCAGACGGCGCCATGGCGCTGCCGACGGCGAGAAGAGAGAAACCGGACCTGGTAATCCTCGATGTCATGTTGCCGGGGTTGGATGGCTTCGAGATTTGCCGAATTTTGCGGCAGGAGATGAGCCTCCCAATTATCATGTTGACGGCGAAGGATGAAGAGGTAGACAAGATTGTCGGCCTCGAAGTAGGCGCAGACGACTATCTGACAAAACCGTTCAGCATGAGGGAACTTCAGGCAAGAGTCAGGGCGCACTTGCGCCGGGTACGACTGCTGCGCGAAGAGATTGAAAGTTCAGGACAGGCAGTTCCCGCCAAGCAAGACGTGGGTATTGTCTTCACCTTTGACGACCTGGTGATCGACGAAGGCAGAAGAGAAATCCGTCGCGGTGGGCAAGTGCTGGCGGTGAAACCGAAGGAGTTTGAGCTGCTCATCTTCCTGGCGCGCAACCGGGGTATCGCCTTGGGCCGGAGCTTGATTCTCGAACGAGTTTGGGGTTGGGACTTCGACGGCGGCAGCCGGACTGTCGATGTCCACATTCGCTGGCTGAGAGAGAAGATTGAGTTCGATCCTGCTAACCCGCAGCGCATTCTGACTGTGCGGGGCATTGGATATCGCTTTGACGGATAGCCCCTCCGCTTCCGCTGCAGGACCTCAATCCCCGCATTCCCCCAAGAGCGTCCCGCACTACCTGTACAAACAGATGCCCCGGTTTCGCTCAATCCGCTGGCGAATCACCATACAGTTCTTCTTCTTGACCGCTGCCCTGCTTGCGGCCCTCTCTTTCTTTGCCCTCTATCAGTTCAATCAATACCAAGCCTCCCAGGCACTTGAGAGCCTGACGACCCATGCCCAACTGCTTTCCAGTGACGCCCAACTGCGACAGGGGTTGGCCGAGTCGCGCTGGCAAGCGGGTGACAGGGAGCTGGCGCGCCAGGCGATTGCCTGGAGCCAACAGCTGGACGCGCGGGTCACCGTGTCCCTTACAGACGGCAAAGTCCTGGCGGACTCGCACGCCAATCCTTTGACCATGACGGGGGTAGCCCTGCAGCCTGAATTCCGTGCCGCCCTTGCCGAGGGGACAGGGCACACCATTCGCAGAAGCAGGACGCTGGGCTCCGAGATGATCTACGCGGCCGCGGCGGTACCCCCCTTTTCAGTAGAACCTGTCGACGGCGACAGCATGGAACTCGATCGCGTCGTGGGCGTCCTGCGCCTCTCGGTCCCGAGTTCGGAAGGTGCCATTGCGCCTAACCAACTGCGAAGAACCATCCTGCTCGCAACCCTGCTGGCTCTGGCCATTGCCGGCGGCGCCGCCTATTTCGTTGCCCAACGGATGGCGCGCCCCTTCCGGGATTTGGCGCGCGTAGCAGCCGGGCTGGCCCAACGTGAACTCGGCATCCGGCTTGAACCGCGGGTATCCGACGAGGCTGGCCAGCTTTCCAGGGTCTTCATCCGTCTGGGCGAACGACTGCGTTCACAGGTCTCGACTGTCTCACGTGAACGGGAACGGCTCAACTCTGTCCTGGATAACCTGGTTGACGGCGTCTTCATCCTGGACAGCGAGGGGCGGGTTCGGCTGTGCAACCTGGTCGCAGCCCACATGGTCGGGTCGGACGGTGTAGGAGAAGCCCATTCCCAGGCGGACGTCGAACACGAAACACCAGGAACGATGAATGAGACCACGCCGCGTCCCACTGAGGCTGGCTCCCTTCACCTGCATGGCCGCAGGCAGGGTTTTCGAGGGCTTCCTTTCGCCCAGATTGTGAAGGATCACCGAATCGTTGAAACATGGCAGGATTGCCGCAATGACGGGCGGCAGGCGGAGAACATCTTTCAATGGGGAAACCGCACTCTGCGCGTCATAGCCCTGCCATTTGCCGCCGGCGGAAGTGACGGCTACATCGTTCTTCTCCAGGACATGACCAAGGTTCACCGGCTGGAGAGAATCCGGCGCGATTTCGTTAGCAACATCTCCCACGAACTGCGTACGCCTCTTGCCTCGTTGCAGGCACTGACCGAGACGCTGCGCGACGGCGCGATCGACGATCCGGATGCCGCGCCCCATTTTCTCGACCGCATCGAGACTGAGGTTGATTCGCTTGCCCAAATGGTCCGGGAGTTACTTGAGCTCTCGCGCATTGAGTCGGGCCAGGTACCTTTTCGCTTCCGGCCTGTCCCGGTCAGCGAGACTGTCTTGACTCCCGTGGAGCGACTGCAACCGCTTGCGGCCCGCAGCCAAATCGACCTGATCGTCGATCTGCCGCACCGCCTCCCCCATGTCTATGCCGATGCCGAACGTATCCACCAGGTGATTACAAATCTCGTCCACAATGCGTTGAAATTCTCCTCTGAAGGTGGCTCGGTCAGGATCTCCGCAGTCGCTGAGCCGGACTCCCGCCGGGTAACGATTTCCGTCAACGACACCGGGATCGGCGTCCCCTTTGAGGACACCGACCGTATTTTCGAGCGATTCTACAAGACCGACCGGGCCCGTGCCGGCGGCGGCACCGGGTTGGGCCTGGCGATTGCCAAGCATATTGTCCAGGCACATAACGGCCGGATTTGGGTTGACAGCATCGAGAATCGCGGCAGCACCTTTTCGTTTACGCTCTCAGCCGCCGCGAACGGTGATCAGGGCCCGTTTGTCACCTAGATTTGGATGCCCGGCCCGATCGGCGAGAGCGACCATATCCTCTAGAGCCGCGACTGCCGACCGGTTTCTGACGATCCAGAGCTCTAATCCGTCGAGCCCGCCCTTCCATGGGGTCGGCGCAAGCGGCCTCCCCTTGGCGGGAGACTACCCTCCGCATCACCTTCAATCTCTTCTCCCTCGCACAATTCCGCCGACTCTCGCTTAACTGGTCGAAGAAGACAGGGGCACGCGCCACAGGGGATTTGGCGCACAGACCGATTCCCAGCACCGGGTATGGGCCAAACCGGGTTACAGTTCTGTGCATGCCTGATCACGGCGCTTCAGAATACGACAGAGCTTGTCGCGTTCCCGGCTTCTCACTCCCAATTTCGGACCCTATCCTCAGTTCAATTGTCAAGGTCCAGAACGGCGAATGACGGGAGCTTCTTCAGGGCGGCTCGCGGCCCGCGTCGAGCGGGGATTGCGGAGCCTCGCGAGCCAGCTGTACCCCATCTGAGGCAACTCACTCAACCGGGCTTTGCTGAGGCACACGCCATTTTTACCGACTCCTAACTCCCCCTTTACATCTTCTCTACGACACGTTAATCGAATCCCTCTAAGATACAAGGCGAGATGAAAAAAACAACAAAGAAAACTCGCCCGGAACAGCCTGACGTACCACCTGATGTGAATTTGAAAAGGAGGAAAATCCGGCAGGCAACGCGATCCGGGCCTCAAGAAAAGAAAGGGTGGCATATGCTGCCGGACTCACTGGAAAAGTTCATACTGCATCGAAGGATTGACTCGTTTCACAAGATCTGGTTCCTGCTCTTTATGCACAAGCATTCGCAGCGGGACAGGATCAATCGTGAATACGTACGCCAAGTGACCTTCACAGACGCGCCGACTCTGGATGAATTGATAGAAGAGCTGAAGGAGTCTGGCCTCTTGACGTCCTCCAACGAGGTCCTGAGGCTTGAGGATTCACCAGAAGTACGCACAGACCTGGACACAATGGCCCATGTCTTTGAAGATCCGTCGGGCCGACAGGAACTGTTGCAAAGACTTTACCGGCACGCCTCAGTTCCACTATAGGGCAGTCGTTACACAGAGGGCCCCCGTGACAGCTGCACTGCAGGAGAGGGCCATCGCCGGGCAGGATGTTTGCGGTTGGCCCCACAGAACCTTGATTGGGCAGTCAGAAAGTTCCGCTTTCTGCCGCTGGCATGATCCCCAGTCGAAGCAATGCCAGACCCGCCGTTAAACAGTTTTTAACATAACCAATAAGGGCTGTTAACGCCCGGCCTGAGTTTCATCACATGTCATTAACTTCGTTGGGTTAAGTTTATAGCTGCTCTGGAATTGGACGGTCGTTTCTGGTTCCATTGAGAGGCATTCGCGGGGGCAGATCGCCCCCGATTTTCAGTGCCCAACCCTCCACAGCAGGTGAACCAAATTGACATTCGTCAAAGGAGTGAAGATGCGTCGTATACTGCTTGTATGGTTCCTTATCGCAGGACTCGCGCTTGCTGCGTGCGGGGGCTCATCAGAAGAGGAAGCTTCAGCTGATGAGTCTGCCATAAACGAGAGTGCGATGGCTGCCGCCGATACATCTGATGGGCTGCCTGAGGTAAATCCTCTGGAAGTGACCGGTGACATCATCACCGCGGGCAGCTCCACTGTCTTCCCCTTGTCCGAGGCCATGGCCGAGCGCTTCAAGGACGAAGGCTACGCCGACAATATCACCATCGACAGCATCGGCAGCGGCGCCGGGTTCGAGCGATTCTGCGTCGCCGGCGAATCTGACGTCTCCAACGCCAGCAGAGCGATCAAAGACTCCGAACGGGAATCCTGCGCCGCTATCGACCGCATCCCAATCGAGTTCCGCGTCGGCACCGATGCCCTTGCCGTGACCGTCAGCAAGGACAATGACTTCGTCGACAACCTCTCCCTCGATGAGCTCGCTCTCGTCTTCTCCACCGCCGCCACCTGGGCCGACGTCAACCCGGACTGGCCGGCAGAGCCGATCCAGCGCTTCAGCCCCGGCACTGACAGCGGCACCTTCGACTACTTCGTCGAAGAGGTTTTCGACGAGGACAAGGAGCCCATCCTGAGCGCTGACGCCATTCAGCTGTCCGAGGATGACAACGTCCTCGTTCAGGGCGTCACCGGCAGCCCCTACGCGGTCGGCTACTTCGGCTACGCCTACTACCAGGAAAACACCGATACGCTGAAGATCGTCGCCATCAACGGTGTCGACGCCACCGCCGCCAACGTTGACAACGGCAGCTACCCGCTCGCGCGGCCGCTGTACATCTACTCCGATGCCGGCATCATGGCCGAAAAGCCGCAGGTCGCCGCCTTCGTCAACTTCTACCTGACCTACGTAAACGAGGAGATCGAACGCGTCGGCTACTTCCCTGCCGAAGCTTCTGTTCTCGAAGCCGCCAAGCAGAGCCTCCTGAATGCCATGAAGGCCATCGAACGGTAGCCGGTCGCGCAGCTCGCTGCACGAGCCGCGACTCTTGAAGCGCAGTGTCATGAGTTGGGGACTGGGGCGTAGCCCAGTCCCCAACTTTCCTAATCGTTAGCGGTAGGTTTAGAATGGGCCCCAAAAGCAGGGTCAGCGCCTGCAAGAAGGAGACCGGGCGCTGGCAGAAAGCCGGCGAAGAGGCTGCAAGGAATTGGGAGCTTCTCACAGCGAACCGTGGAGAATCCTTGGGCCTACGGCCCGCCACGCAGACTTTTGCCGGGCTGCCAGCAGAAGTGACTAAAGAGCAAGGAGAAATCATGACACAGTCGGCGCCAGTTGCGGAAGCCGCCATTTCTGCCGAGTCGATGCGAGGCCCGGTGGCAGGCGCTGAAAGCACGGGCGAAACGGTCTTGGGCGGGGGCCCCAAATATGATCTGAGACGCAGGCCAAGGGTCGCCGAATCCTTAATCCAGGGCTTCCTGTTCCTATGCGGCGCAATCTCGATCCTGACGACTTTGGGCATCGTCTACGTCCTGGGTCGAGAGTCGCTGCTCTTCTTCGCAAATGAGGAAGTGAACCTGCTCAAGTTCTTTGGCGGCACGGAGTGGCAGCCGGCCATCAGCAGATTTGGCATTTGGCCTCTGGTAACCGCCACACTGATGGCAAGCCTGATTGCTATGGCTGTGGCGCTGCCGATGGGCCTGTGTATCGCGATTTATCTTAGCGAATATGCCGGTCAGAGAACGCGAAGCGTCTTGAAGCCGATTCTCGAAGTCCTCGCAGGGATTCCTACGGTCGTTTACGGCTACTTTGCCTTGACTTTCATGACCCCATTTCTGCGCGGCATTCTTGGCCGGGACATCGTCGAAATCTACAACACTGCCTCCGCCGGCATCGTGATCGGCATCCTGGTCATACCGCTTGTCAGCTCCATGAGCGAAGATGCCTTGAGCGCTGTGCCCGGCTCTCTGCGCCAGGCTTCCTATGGCCTGGGCGCGACGAGATTGGAAACAGCCGTACGGATCGTGTTGCCGGCCGCGCTTTCCGGCGTCGCGGCGGCATTTATCGTCGCGATTTCCCGGGCGATCGGAGAGACGATGATCGTGGCCATCGCTGCCGGCGCCGGGCCGAACTTTACGTTTTCTCCCTTCCGCGCCGCCGAGACGATGACCGGACACATCGTCCGAATCAGCGGCGGCGACCTCAGCTACGACTCGATCGACTACAACAGCATCTTCGCCATCGGCCTGCTTCTCTTCTTGATGACTCTCAGTCTGAACATTCTGAGCCAGTGGATTGTACGGCGCTTCCGAGAGGAGTACGAGTGATGGCACTTGATCAGCGGCAGACCGCAACCCAGCCCGCGGGCGGGCTTATGCCCTCCGGTCCCGCCTACCGCGAACAGGTGGTAACAAGGCAGCGCCGGGGTCGGCGCTGGGCGATCATCTTTCAGGCGGCCATGCTTTCCGGCATCATCGCGTTGTGCGCGCTCCTCTTCAATATTCTCAACCAGTCGTTCGGCTACGTTGCAATCATCAACAACATTGACCCTGCTGAACTTGCAATTGACGGCGTTCCTCTAGATGAGCTGACCAAAGACCAGCTGGTAGGGATTCTGGAAGCGAATGTTTCCGCGGGCCTGATGCGGCGCTATGAACACGATATGCCTTTCGCCCAACGAACCAGCGAAAATGTCCATGAACTGATCCTGGAGCGCGTTGTCGAGCCGCAAGTGCAGGCAACCTGGGGACTTTTCGAATCCGTATTCGCTCGCGGCAGTGTTTTCGCTGAAGCTGAAGAACGGTTCCCCGGTTCCGATGTCTACTTCCGCAGCTGGCTCACAACCAGCTTCATCAGCAAGTCGCAGTCGAGCGAGCCGCTTCGCGCCGGTGTTCGAACCGCGATTTTCGGATCGCTTTGGGTTGTCGCAATCACGATACTCTTCTCCTTCCCAATCGGCGTCGGCGCCGCGATCTACCTGGAAGAGTACGCACACAAGGAGCGGCTGATCAACCGGTTAATTCAGACGAACATTAACAACCTCGCCGGCGTTCCTTCAATCATCTACGGCATGTTAGGGTTGGCGATTTTTGTCCGCATACTGGAGGTGTTTACCAGTGGAGCGTTCCTTGGCATAGGCGATCAATCCACCGCCAACGGCCGCACGATTATCTCTGCAGGTCTCACGCTTGGGCTGTTGATTCTTCCCCTCATCATCATCAACGGCCAGGAGGCGATCCGGGCGGTCCCCAACTCCTTGCGTCAGGCCGGCTTCGGCCTCGGCGCGACCCACTGGCAGGTGATCTGGCATCACGTCTTGCCCAGCGCCATGCCCGGCATCCTCACAGGGACGATCCTGGCGATAAGCCGGGCCATCGGTGAAACCGCGCCGCTGGTCGTTGTGGGCGCTTCAACATTCATCGCCTTGGATCCGAGCGGCCCGTTCTCGAAGTTCACGGTCCTGCCGATCCAGATTTACCAGTGGACTTCGCGGCCGCAAGACGAATTTCGGAACCTGGCAGCCGCTGCCATTCTCGTCTTGCTTGTTCTACTCCTGACCATGAATGCCTCTGCCGTTCTTCTGCGAAATCATTTTGACCGCGGCCAGGCCAACGCATAGTGGAGCGCTAACCAACATGACAGTCGCCCTCGAACGACCCGCCCAGACCCAGTCAAGCCAATCCGCAGCGTACGCCAATGGGACCGGTAGTTTTGCCATCGAAGCAGGAGGAATGGGTGTTTACTACGGCAACTTCTGCGCAGTCCGCGATGTAGACATGCGCGTCCCGACAAACAAGATTACCGCCATCATTGGGCCTTCCGGTTGCGGCAAGAGCACGGTCCTGCGCTGCTTCAATCGCATGAACGATCTGATCAACAGCGCTCGGATCGAAGGAGAGGTCCTGTTTCAGGGTCAGAACATCTACGACGACAGTGTCGACCCCGTGGAAGTCCGACGCCGTATTGGAATGGTCTTCCAAAAGGCTAACCCTTTTCCGAAGACGATCTATGAAAACGTCGCCTGGGGCACGCGCATCAACGGCTTCCGCGGCGACATGGACGAGATGGTCGAGAAAGCTCTCCGCTCGGCCGCGCTGTGGGATGAAGTGAAGGACAAGCTGCAACAGAGCGCCCTCGGCCTTTCCGGCGGGCAGCAGCAGCGGCTTTGCATCGCCAGGGCCATTGCGGTTGAGCCTGAAATCATCCTCATGGACGAACCCGCCTCCGCCTTGGACCCGATCGCCACTTTACGCATCGAAGATCTGATGAAAGAGCTCTCGGAGAAGTACACAATCATCGTCGTCACCCATAACATGCAGCAGGCCGCGCGTATCTCAGATTTCACCGCCTTCTTCAGCGTCGACGAATACCGCACCGGCAATCTGATTGAGTTTGACGAAACAGAGAAGATTTTTACCAATCCCAGCCAGAAGAGCACAGAGGATTACATTACTGGGCGGTTCGGATAGAATCCGAACGCTCGATGAGGACAAAATGAGCAAAGAAAAGAAGCAGGTACTCATATTGTGCACTGGCAACTCCTGCCGAAGTCAGATGGCGGAAGGCCTCGTCAATGCGTATCTGGGCGATGAGTGGAAAGCATTTTCGGCAGGTACGGCCCCCTCTGGCATGGTTCACCCGCTAGCCGTGAGAGCGATGTCGGAAATCGATGTCGACATTAGCGAAGGCGTTACGCAGTCCGTTGACGAGTTTCAGGAGCTTAGCCCTGACCTGGTTGTGACCGTCTGCGACAGCGCCGCGCAGAACTGCCCTGCCTGGCTGGGGGAGGAGGAGGTTGTCCATATGCCCTTTGATGATCCCACCAAAGTGCTGGGCAACGATGCCGTGAGAATGGATGCCTGCCGGCAGGTAAGGGATTTGATGCAGGAAAAGCTGCTCGCGTCCCTACAGAGCCGTTAACGTTCCGGCAAAAAAGGAGGCCATCGATGGGTCAGCTATTGCGCACCTCGTTTGCCAGAGAGTTGGAAACGCTTCAGACCGACACACTGATGCTCGGCAGCATGGTGATCCAGGCCCTGAAGGAATCCGTCGAAGCTCTCAGACGCCGGGATATGGACGTGGCCAGGCGTCTGATAAAAGAGGATGAGATCATCAATAAGAAGCGCTTCCAAATCGAAGCCGACTGTCTTCGCTTGATTGCAACCCAACAGCCAATGGCAGGGGACCTTCGACTGATAGCCGCGGTCCTCGAAATCAGCACAGAACTGGAACGCATTGGTGACTACGCGAAGGGAATTGGCCGCATCATTTTGCTGATTGGCACAGAGGTGTTGATCAAGCCGCTGGTCGATATACCCAAAATGTGCGACATCGCTACGGAGATGCTACAACAGTCCCTCGACGCCTTCCTGCACCAGGACCTGGAAGCGGCCCGCGCCATACCGCTCCGTGATGATGAGGTCGACGATCTGTACAATCGAGTGCATCGCGACTTGATCGAAATGATCCTGGAGGATACGTCCTTAATCGACCGCTGCAACTACCTGCTTTGGGCTGCCCATAACCTGGAGAGGGCGGCCGACAGGGTCTCCAACATTTGCGAACGGATCATCTTTACTGTGACGGGCGAGTTTTTCGAGTTTGACATGAATTGACGCCCGCCTCGGCAGGACCGACTCTTGCATTCCGATTGGAATGCAAGAGTTTTCACCTATCGCTCTCCCTGGCCCTGAGAAAATCCACCTCGATCCTCCACTCTGGCCGGGCGCGAAGCAGCGCCCTGCCTCTCTGGCCTCGTCGGAATGGATGCCCGTCTGAGACTGCCCGCGAAGTGTTGCCCATGGACGTGATGAACGCTGTCCCGCACAGCGCGCCGCGTCGCATCCGCTCCGCTGAAGGACAGCTTGACGAAATGATTGTCTTCAGTTAGAATCCGGCTCGGACCGCGCAATTCGATCTTTCTTCCCTGTCGATTCAAGAGTTTGCGCTTTTGACCATTCTTGCGTATCATCTGAAACGCATCAGCGCGTTTTCCAGCATAAATGGATTCTCGCAAGCGTTGTCTCAGTAAGGAAGAAAGGGTATAATTCCTGAAAGCGGAAACTTTCAGGATTCACCATAAGGTGTCTCGCTTTCCCTGTTGTTGCAGAACTCAATCATTTTCCCACTCTTACCTAGTCCGCCCTTAGGAGGTATGAAATGCTCAACCGACGTTTGACGTTCTGGGCCGTCATCATGCTTATTACAGTTCTTGCGTTGTCGGGTTGTGCACCCCGCGCCGGTCAGGGCAGCGTCGCCGCAGATGCAGACCAGCTGGTCATCGATCTGCCCGCGCTTGTGCTTGATTTCGGTATGGATGGCACGCCTGCGATTCAGAACGCCGCTCTTTCTGATCTCGTGGCAACGCTTGGCGTACCGCTGGACCTGCCCGTACCGCCGGAAATGGTCTTTCTGATGGAAGCCAGCAACATCCAGCACATCCAGGTGAGCAATACACCTGATGGGTTGCTGCTCCTGGTGAACGGCCGCAGCATTCCATCGATCAGCTACGAAGGCGATTCACTGGCTGCCCTGCCGGGCGCGCTGAACACCTTCGGCATGGTCCTGCCGATGGCTGACCTGCTGTTTGCCCTGGTCGATCAGTTGGGCATCGGCGTCATTGCCCGCTTCCCGGTTGCGCCTGGCGCCGAGGAGATTCCCCTTTACGTAGAGGGTGACAGCGAAGCCGCGATGGCTGCTCAAGCCGCACAGGAAGAGTTCCTGGCCGCAGTAGGCACGCCCCCGCGTATCAATCTGCCAATCTTCTACAATGCCGACGGCAGCTTCAATATCGGCGACCTCTCAATCGCAGAATTGAACGCCATGACCGACTATGCTCTGGCCCCACTGGCCTTGACATTGTCACAGATCGGTATGGCAAGAATGCTCGGCATTTCCGAGTTGGGCATCAGCACCAATGTGGACGGCATCTCGATTTCAATTGACGGAAATGCTCTGCCGACATTGGACTGGTCCGACGGCAAGGCCAGCAACCTGCTGGAGCTGATCACAACGATTCCGGTGCTGGACATGGCCATGCCTGGCATGGGCTCCATGCTGCCGACAATCAACCAGATTCTGCCGCTGGTCCAGGCGACGGAGTTTGACCTGACCTTGCACTTCTAGGTTGAGGCAGCAGGATTGGGCCGCGCCGGCCTCCCGGCGGGGCTCAAGGAAGCTCAGTTTTTCCAGACTGACGAAAAAGGGTTGCGGCGTCTGTGCCGCAACCCTTTTCTTGTCTGTGGCGCCCTTCATTGCTGCATGTCCTGCAGTGTGGAGACCCTGCAGAAAGAACATCCCTTCATTCTCTGGTCAACTGCAGGTCGAGTGCGACTGTCCCTCATAATCCTTCAGAGCAGGGGGAACTTGATGACCTGCGCCACCAGAACACGACAAATAGTGGCAGTAGACCGCCCGGACGGCGCAGATGACTCAGGTTAAACCCGTCATGTACAGATCCCCAGGTTCGAATCCCCGCGCAGCGTAGTAGGCTTGCGTACCGGTCGCGGCGATCACACTGATCCGTTCAAAGCCGGCTGCGCGGCTGAGCCGCCGGGCCTCTTGCAGGAGACGCGTGCCGACGCCGGCATGCTGCGCCGCCCCCTCTTCAGAATGGCCGATCGCCAGGGCCGGACCGTACACATGCACCTCGCGTATCATGGCTGCCCCTTGGATCTCCTCCAGAAAGGCCCGGCTTCCCGCGGTTGCCGTCTTGGGAAGACTCAATCTGAGAAACCCCGCGAGAGGGGCGCGCTCCGGGTCCACGCGTGAGCCGTTCTCCTCGCCGTCGACCGAGACGAACTGCAGGAAATGCTCGACAGTCAGATCCGTGGTGTAGGTAGTAACCGAAAACTGCAGCGAGTCCTCCCGTATCTGCTTGCGGCGCACCTCGCGGCAACGGATGCAGCTGCAGCGGTCGCCCCGCCGCGCCAGCTCCCTGTGGACGACCTCGCGCAGGTTGCTTGTCTTGACACCGGCCTCGATATGATGGGCCGGGATGTCGCGAAAGAGGCGGTTTATGCGCGTGTACTGCGGCACGAACGGTTTGATATCCGCAAGCAGCCCGACCAGCTCCTGTTCGGTATAGGGATGATAGTTGCCTGCCAGCCACTCCTCGTAGAGCTTGGTTCCGGCGATCAGTGAGCATGGATAGATTTTGAGCTCGTCCGGCCGGATTGACTCATCGTCGAAGAAGCGGCGAAACGAATCCCTATCCGAATCCAAGGTTGCTCCGAAGAGGTTGGGCATCCAGTGCAGATGAAGTTTGAAGCCGGCAGTGCGCAGAAGGCCCAGGGCATGCTTGACCTCGGCCACGGAGTGTCCGCGTTTGTTCAGTTCAAGTACGTGGTCCTCGAGACTTTGGACGCCGATTTGTACCTTGGTCACCCCCAACCGGCGCATCTGCATGATTTCGTCCGGCGTGATCCAGTCCGGCCTTGTCTCCACCACCAGGCCAACGTTGCGGTGCGCGGAGAGGACGTTTTCCCGTTTGGCTTCTTCCAGGTTGGAAGACGGTTCCCATTCACGATTTCCGTATGCATTCATCGCGTCGTAGCAGCGACGCACAAACCACTCGCGGTAGTCCTGGCCGTAGGCACCCCATGTGCCTCCCAGGATCAGCAGCTCCACCTTGCTCGCGTCGTGCCCGATACTCTCAAACGCTTCGATGCGGCCGTACGTCTGTTTGAAGGGGTCAAATCCGTCGCGTTCGGCCCTCTGCGCCCCTGGCTCATCGAAGATGTAGCTTTTGGGCATCCGCCAATCGTCGGGGCAGAAGATGCACTTTCCCGGACAGCCGGCCGGCGCCGTCAGAACCGTCACCGGCGCCACGCCGCTGGACGTTCGCACCGGCTTCATGCGGATTCTGTCCAGAAGAGTGGGGTCGGGAACGAGCTCCCCCTCTTCGATCAGGAAGCGGAAGCCGGCAACCAGGTCGGACTTGGCATAGAATCCTTTGCCGTCTTTTGGGTATCGGGCTAGAATGGATCGCAGGGTACGACTGGCATCCCAGTCCGCATCCTGAACGGCAAGAACCTCGCGGAAGATCGCGGCCAGCGCGGAGCGGTGTTCTGCCGGATCGAAGCTTCGCTTCTTCTGCCATTCTCGGGAAATCTGCACGACTTCCACCGGAATCTCTTCCGGAGTCAAGATTCGTCTCATGATTTTGGGCAATCCTGCCGAATTGTCGTTGCGGTTGTTCAGCGGTCTTACCACTGTCTGATGAACAGGAAGACTCAGGCAACGTTGCTTGCGTTGAACCGCGAATTCTACGAAAGAGTCGCGCCGCATTTCGACGCGACGCGCCGAGGTTGGACGCCAGGACTCTGCGTTATTCTACCTCATCTCAGAGCCCTCGGAAAGGAGAAGCTGGCTGTACTGGACGTTGGTTGCGGCAACGGCCGTTTCGCCAGGCTGCTGGCGCACGAGGGAATATCCGCCCGCTACACAGGAGTTGACGGAAATCAGGCCCTGCTCCAGCTGGGCAGGAAAGCCGCCAAAAACCTGGCGGGGGTCGACTGTCACTTTGTCGAGGCCGACCTGGCAGACCCGTTCTGGACGGACACGTTGACGGTCCGGCGCGACACAGACGCCGGCGTCTCGACGACAGTTGAGCCGCCCCGGTTTGACGTCGTCTTGTGCCTGGCAACAATGCAACACCTGCCGGGCTATGCGATGCGACTGCGACTGCTGACAGAGTTGTGCCTTCTGAGCGCAGGTCCTGTCATTCTCTCATTCTGGCAGTTCCTCAGCAGCGAGAGATTTCGATCCAAGTTAATCGAGCCGAAGGAAGCTGGAGTTGATTCTTCCACGCTGGAGACGGGGGACGCGTTCCTCCCCTGGCGGCAAGGCGTCGAGGCCGTGCGTTACGTTCACCAGGTCGATGAAGCCGAGTTAGGGCAGTTGGCCGCAGACGCCAGCATGTCCGTTTTACAGACGTTTCGCGCCGACGGCAAGGAAGCCAACCTGAATCTCTATGCAGTGCTTGCGTGCACACGCTAGGCGAACATGAAGAGCAGGACCTTGCGCTGATTCGGCGCTTCAGGATCAAGAGGCTTGATACCTTTTACCCATACTGGTGGAACGATGCAACCGGACAAACGAACGAAGAACATATTCGACGGATTCAATACCTTCTTTGAAGGGAGTCCGACCCATCTTGCCATCGCGCCGGGCCGAGTCAATCTGATCGGTGAACACACCGACTATAATGACGGGTTCGTCTTGCCTGTCGCTCTTGACCGTGACGTTCGCGTGCTGTTCCGGCCGCGCAGCGACGGTCGGATCCGGCTGTACGCCCTGGAGTTCGACTCGTGGGCGGATTTTGAAGTCGGGTCGAGGGAAAGAAACAGGAATGACTTGTGGCCCAACTATGTGCAAGGCGTCGGTTTAGAACTGGCAGAGTTGGGGCTCCGTTTGCAGGGATTTGAGGGGGTTGTCAGCGGCAACGTGCCGCGTGGAAGCGGTCTGAGCAGCTCCGCGGCGCTGGAAATCGCTTCCGCCAAGGCATTCCTGACCGCGGCCGACCAGATTCACGCACTGACCGGCCCCCAACTGGCGCGGGCGGCCCAAAAGGCAGAGAACGAATTTGTCGGCGTCAACTGCGGCATCATGGACCAATTTATCAGCACGCTCGGCGAGGAGGGCCATGCCCTCCTGATCGACTGCCGCACTCTTGACTACCGGCGCGTACCGATTCCCGATGGTGTGTCCCTGGTGATCGGCAATACAAAGGCAAGCCGTTCGCTCGCCGGCAGCGCGTACAATGAACGCAGGGCCCAGTGCGAAGACGGCGTTGCCAGGTTGCAGACGGCGCTTCCATCCATTGCGGCGCTGCGCGATGTGAGCAGTGAAGAGTTGCAGGCACACAGCAGTCTGCTCTCAGAGACCGTCTACCGCCGCTGCCGCCATGTTGTCAGCGAGAACGAACGCGTCGTGGCTGCGGTTGACGCCCTGGAAGGGGGCGACTTTCTCAGAGTGGGTCAGTTGATGAATGCTAGCCATGCCAGCCTGAGGGATGATTACGAGGTTAGCAGCGAGGCCCTGGACAGGATGGTTGATGCGATGCGAAGCCATTCCGCTTGTCTGGGCGCCCGGTTAACGGGAGCGGGTTTCGGCGGCTGCGCGGTTGCGCTGGTTCAGACGGGCTCGCAGACAGAGGTACGCGAGTCAATTCAGGACAAATACGCCAAGACGATGAACATCTGGCCGGAGGTCTATATCAGTCCCCCCAGTTCAGGCGCACGCGTTTTGCCTCTCTCTAACATGTAATTCCATGGAGAACAACTCCTGCATCGAACGCAGCCGGCCAGAGTTAAGCGGGCCCAGTCCCCCGGAATTCAAAGAAGGGCTGCTGTCCTGGTCGTTTGTCGATGACCGCATGCGTTCAGCCGTCAACTACTGGATCGCCAGCGCGTCCGTTGAGGGTAGACCGCACACAGTGCCCATCTGGGGCGCGTGGCTTGAGGGCCGATTCTTTTTCGTCGGCGGGGGACGCAAAGTCAGGAATCTACGCGCCAATCCACACGCCGTCGTACACCTGGAGAGCGGAAACGAGGTTGTCCTCATCGAAGGACAGTGTACAGAAATCACAGCCCCCAGCAGGGAACTGTTGAGTCGGGTGGATGATGAATTCCTGCGAAAATACCCGGACTTTCGTCCAAGCGAACAGTTGCAGCTGGATGGCGACAGCAGGCTTCCACCCGGAGGCCTCTTCGTTGTCCATCCGGAAAAGGTCATTGCCTGGAGTGGCTTCGCCAGCGATGCCACCCGCTGGCGCTTCCGGTGCAGATCCTAGCCGCATCTTCCCATAGCCCAGTGATTCGCCCAGAATCAGTCGCTCGGGGGGGCTAAGGACAACATTCCACGAAGAGACATCACAATGCCAATACTAGCCGATTATTGTCAGTTCACAGGTCTCCACTGGGAGACCGGTACCGTCCGCAACTATCTCGACTACTGCGGGGCCAAGGCCGCCCATACAGGAGAACCATACTCTGAAGCGCTGCTCATGGGGATCAGCGGCGGCGCGGTGATGGGCTACTTTGTCTTCGCCTACCAGGGCATCGACCCACACGCCCGCATCCTGACGCGCAACACTTTTGACCCATTGGAGACGCTGTTGCAGCGCCTGGGAACTGAACAGAACGCGCGTCAGACAGCGAGCGATGCCAGGGCGGTCAGCAACCTGGTCGACACGTTGGAGCAGGGCACGCCAGCCATCACCTGGGTCGACGCCTACAGCTTTCCCTACGACCCACAGCCCATGGAGTTTGAGATTCCTCACATGCTTCCGGTCGTGGTATTCGGATTTGACGAAGAAGCCGAGCGCGTCTCGATCGCCGACCGGGCGCGCGTGCCTCTTCATGTCTCGACCGGTGAGCTGGCAGCAGCCCGAGCCAAAGTCAAAAAGTTCCGGCATCGAGTCTTGACGTTGGGGATGCCTGACGATGACAAGATAGGGGATGCAGTCCTCGCCGGCATTCAGGACAGCGTTCAACTGTACACGGAAAGGCCCCCCAAGGGCGCACGCCACAATTTCGGCTTTGCCGCATACCAGCGCTGGGCCGACGCCCTGAGAAAACCCAAGATGAGGGGCAGCTGGGGAAAGGAGTTCCCTCCTGGCCGAAAGATGTATGCCGGTCTTGAATCAGTCTTCAGCGATACCCATACATACGGCAAGGAAGGCAACGCCGAAAGAGATGTATTCGCGGATTTCCTGGATGAGGCCGCGCGCATCCTGGATCGCCCGTCTTTGCGGGAGGCGGCTACGCAATTCAGAACGAGCGGGCTGGCATGGCGGGATCTTGGCGAGCTCCTGTTGCCGGACGCGATTGCACCTTGGGGCGAGGCGCGCAGGCTGATGTTGGAAAACCAGCGCATCTTCCTGGAACAAGGCGCCGGTTCGTACGAAAAGGGCAAGGCCAACGCGGACCGCTTGATCGCGATTCGCCGTGAGATGGAGACCGAATTCCCGCTGTCCGAGGCCGAGGTTGTCAACTTCAGAGAGGCAATTGCCGAACAGGCGCTTAAGATCAGCGCAATTGAGGAAGTGGCTGTTGAGGCCATGAAGGAGGCGATCGGATAGCCAGCGGCAGCCGGAGGCGCGCCAATCAGGAACCGGCTGTCTGCTCCTGGCTGTCGCTCACTTGACGGATGGCCGGAAGCGTAATCGCGACAGTCGCCACCAGTACCGCGGCCAGCGCTACCTCCCCTCCTACAGCCAGGGGCGCACCGATCGCGTCCGCGAGCACGCCCGTCTGCAAGCGGCCAAACGGGCCCGCGCCGATGGCAACGGCAATGGCTCCCATCGCCTGGCCCCGCCTCTCGTCTGCCGCGGAAAGCAGTACGATCGAGCTTTGCATAATGCCGAAGCAGGCGTGGCCGATCCCTACCACGAGCAGGAACGCCCAGGACAGGACGAAAACGGCGCTCGTGGTAAAGGAAAACAGCGCAAAACAGTGCAACAGTGTGCCCGCCACAAAAATCCACCCCGCGCTGGCAAATCGCCTGGAGAAGTTCACCAGGAAGAGTCCGAGGACATTGCCAATTCCCACAGCCGCGCCGAGGTAGCCCAAGCCGACCGGCCCTTGGCCCAGCACATCGCGAGCGAAGACGGGAAGAAAGTTCATGTAGGGAAACGCCAGCATGTTCATGATCATCGTGATCAGGGTCACGGCCAGGATGGACTGATTCTGACGAACATAGCGAACGCTGTCCTGGATTTGGGCCAGAGGGGAGGCGCTGGATGGGGAGGAAGTTTGGGGTATCGGCTGTCTGGACAGGGCCCGCAGGAGCAGCAGGGAGATGGCCGAAAGTCCACTCAGAGTCAGGAAACAGCCCAGCACATCGAATGCGTCCAGGACCACGCCGGCAAGCAGCGGCCCGAGGGCGCGTGCGATGCTCATGCCAAAGTTTTCCAGCATCAGTGCATCGACAACACGAGGCCGGCCCACCAGGTCTGGAATCAGCGCCCGTCTTGTCGGCCAGTCCATCGCCCATGCGCAGCCGAGCGTCAGCGCAATGGCAACGAGATGCCAGAGAGCGAGCAGGCCCGTTGCCAGAAGGAGCGCAACCGTCCCGTACATGCAGAAGGTAAGCGTCTGGGCCGCGAGGATCAGTGGGCGCCGGCCCATACGGTCGGACAAAAGGCCGCCGAAGCCGCCAACAATCAGCGAAGGAATTGAACGGCAGAACCCGACCAGGCCGACCAGGCTGGCTGAATCGGTCAGCTCCAGCACCAGCCAACCCAGTACGATCATCTCCATGTAATGGGCAAGCCACCAGAGTGTGCTTGAGCCCACGAGGAGCCGATAGTCGGTGCTGGCGAGGGCGGCGCGGATGCCCGATTCCGTTTGGAATTGGCCCCGGATACGCCCCAGAAGTTCAGTCCACATCTGGTCCTGGCAGCCCCAGCACTCGGTAGGCGAATTTCAGGTGGGTCTCCTGAATGCGTTCGGCAGTGGCTGCGTCGCCAAACCCATGGCCGCTGTCAAGCCAAACCAGTGTGAAGTCTTTTTGCATCGCCTCCATCTCAGCGGCGAAGCGCGCCATCTGGCGGGGTGTGGCGCGGCTGTCATGTTTCCCCTGAAAGATCAGCAAAGGCGCCGTGATTGCGGCCGCGTGCGTAAGCGGGGAACGGTCCCGGTACAGATCGGGCTTTTCCTGTGGCGTTCCGCCGAATAGCATCTGCGCCCAACCCTTCATAGCCGCTGAAGAGTCCTCGTAGTTCATCGTCCAGTCTACAATTGCCACCGGAGCCACGCCGCCCGCCCACAGATCGGGCGCTTGCGAGAGCGCCCACGCCGTCAGGAATCCCCCGTAGGAGCCTCCTTCCAGCACAATCTTGTCCGGCGCAGAAATCCCCTGCCGGATCAACCAGCGCCGCGCGGCAAGCATATCCTCCAGTTCCCAACGGCCTACGTCGCCGTTTATCTTGTCCTGAAACTCGCGGCCGAAGGTTGTGGACCCGCGGTAGTTCACGCTGAGGAAGGCAAAGCCATGGTCGAGCCAGGCCTGGCTCGTTGCATCGAAGGAGTTGGACACTGCCCCGGTCGGGCCGCCGTGGACGTGCAGAATCGTGGGATAGGGACCTCCCATTTCTTGCGGCGTCTCTGGCAAGCCCAGCCAGGCCTGGATGGCAACGCCGTCCGAGCTGGGAAAGCTGACCGACTGCCACGGCCTGCCGGGGGGACAGTCAGGGACGGGCAACACGGGCTTGGGCGGCTCAGTTGCAGTCAATGAGAGGAGCCTGGCGGGATGGGCAGCGTCGCTCCACTGCGCCCAAACGGTTCCGTCCGGCGCGAAAAAGGTGGCCGCGGCGCCCGTATGAAAGGTCCCTGCGCGCCCGCGAAATGTCCCGGGCTCGTGAAAAAGAGGAGACAGATCGCCATCGCTCAATCGATAGACGAACAAACCTTGCTCTTCTTCAGTCGTCTTCAATTGGACAAGAAGCTTGCTGCCGTCATGGGACCAGTCCAACGGCAGAATGTCTCCTGCCGCCTGGGGTATGTTCAGTCCAGTTCTCTCGTCTGCGCGCGCGTCCCATATCAAGGGCTGCGTAAAGCCGCCAGCGGTGGTCGTAGCGAGCAGCCGGGCATCTCCTGCTACAGGCGAGAACTGGATGGGTTCCACACTGTGTTCGGCCCCGTCCCAGAGTTCCGCTACCTGTTCCCCAGACCCCGCGTCGAAAACCAGGACCGCGTATCGCCGGCTGCGGGGCGCCCGCTTCGTTGACTTGACCGCCAGCAGGCTGCCGTCGCAAGAGAGATGACACGCCCATGTTTCCTCGCTGGCGCTGTATACCAGGCGCGGCCCTGATACGGAACCATTAGAATCCAAATCCAGGCAATAGAACCAGTATTGATTCTCGTAAACGGCGTCAAAGGCCAGAAGGTTCCCGCTGCGGCTGATATCAAAGCCGCGCAGGGTATAGGAGGGCAGATCGGGGGTCAGATCCACGGGCGGGCCGCCGCCGAACGGGACCCGAACAATGTGTCCGATCTCGCTGCCCCGGTCGTCCTGCAGGTAGTAGAGGAAGTCGCCGGTCGGTCCTAACCAGGCGTATGAAGGCGAATCATCGGCCGCAGTCAAGGGGTTCAGGGAATTGTCCCTCGTATCCCAAGCGTAGAACCTCTTCGCCGGACCATCCAGGCTGGCGTGTACGATGCCGCGGTCGTTGTTTTCGGGCGCAAGATAGGTATAGCCCAACGTGTTGCAGTGGAAACGCTGCCGCCACGGGGCGTCGCTATCGAGTTGCAGTGGTGTGACCATGGTTGTTCTCAGAATGCGGGGAGGGATGTTGCGCCCTGCGCTTCCCGGATGCCCCGTTTGCCGCGGCAGGCCGCCGCACGTTCTCTCAGCATAGGGATTGTCGCCAGTGTAGTGAAGGGCAGGGCTTAGGGTGAATTGTACATGGGCTATGCCGCCGGCGCAACGAAGGGGAACTGACCCGTCTCCTCCAGTTGATGCATGGCGGTGCAGATGCCATAATGGGAAGAATGAATGAGAAACTCGGTTCAAGGGCCATCGCAGCGATACGAGCGCAACGGGGCGAACTTTCAGTTGTGTTCGCGATCACCGTCGCCGCCGGTCTTCTCCGCTTCTACCGTATTGACGAAAAGAGCATCTGGCTGGATGAGTCGTTCAGCTTGTGGATCGCGGGCCACTCACTTTGGGACGGTTGGCGCTGGCTGATCGAGGTGGACCAGCATCCGCCGCTCTATTACAGCCTTCTCCACCTGTGGATCAGGCTTTTCGGTTCGCTGGAAGGCCCGGTCCGCGCACTTTCCGCCCTTGCCTCGACCCTGACCATCCCGGTCTTCTACGCAGCTTGCAGACGGCTGCTTGACCGGCCGACCGCCACATTGGCTGTTGTCATCCTGGCATTATCGCCGTTCCACGTGCAGTTCGCCCAGGAAACGCGCATGTACGCGCTTCTGACACTTGGCGTGGCATTCGTGTTCTACTTCCTGGCGCGGCTGGCGACCAGCCCTGTGCCAGAGAGCAGGGATTGGGTCGGGCTTTCGGTGTCGCAGGCCCTGGTGATGTTGACCCATAACACAGCAGTTGTATTTCTGCCGGCGGCGCTGAATGCGGCGGCCGCGTTGATCTTCCTCCTCTTCCCCTCAGGCGTTGGGCGAGGATTGGGGAATGGGCAGCATGTTCGTCAGCGGGGCAGCAGCCAGCTGGACGAACAGGAGGAAGGTGATCCTTCCCGGGAAGATCCGACCACTGCGGGGCAGGCGCAAGCCCAAACAGGAAGCCGTTCAGATCGCTTGGAGCCCGACATTGAGTCCTTCTGGCGCAACTGGATCCGGTTTCAGGCTCTAGCCCTGTTGCTGTGGCTGCCCTGGGCCGTGCCGTTCATCATACAGGTCATCGACGTAGGCTCAGGATTTTGGCTGCCGCCGCCCTGGCCCGGCCTGGTGCTCGACACATTCCGTAACTTCCACTTCGCGTTTCTACCCTCTGATCTCCCGTTGCGTCCTATCTGGATGTGGGGCTATGGCGTTCTGGCCGCTGCCGGACTGGTGGCTCTATTCGCCAAGGCCGGATGGTCGTCGCGAGTTTCGCAGAAGCATCGTCTGCATGGCCAGGAGATGCCTCGCGGGCGTCTCCGGCCCGAAACGCCGTCCGCGGACAGCGACAGAGCGGCCATCCTGCTATTCTGCCTCTTTGCCGTCCCCCATGTCGTTGCCCTGCTGGTCAGCCTTCGCAGCCCGATTTATGCGGAGCGTCCACTGATTTGGACGACGCTGCCTTACTTTGCGCTGATCGCAGCTGGAATGCGCGCTCTGGGCGGTTTGCTGTGGGGGCGTCTGTCAGAGCTCGTTGCCTACACGCGAGCGCCCAGGGTAGCCGCCCTCGCGTCGACTGCTGGCCTGGGCTTACAGACTTTCTGCCTTGCCGCGATCATCGGTCTGAGCGCGCTTTCTCTGAACGGCTATTATTTCTGGTTCCAGAAGGAGGCTTGGGACGACGCCGCCGCTCATATCGCGCAGCAGGCGCAACCGGGGGACATGATCGTGTTCAACGCCACCTGGGTTCAAATCCCCTTTGCGTATTACTTCGAACGCTATGGAATCGACGTGCCGCTGAGAGGACTGCCTGTTGATCTGTTTGAACGGGGTGAGTTGGAACCCAGGATGGAGGAGGATGACGTTCCCCATATCGAGGAACTGCTCGCCGGACGGGACCGGGTCTGGCTGGTGTATTCGCACAACTGGTATTCCGATCCGGACGGCATCATTCCCCGCGAATTGGCAAGAATCTTCGCAGAGTCCCGGCAGGCCGAGTTCGTGGGGATTCAGATCATTCACTTCTCAGGCAGAAAGTAGGGTCAGGACGCGCGAACGCAGGAACAGCGACATGGGCCGTGTAGGCCGCAGTCTATCTTTCGGTTGCATCATTTGGCTCTGTTTTTGCAAGAATGCCGGCCAATCCCACGCCCTTTCTGGCTCCCCACACCAGCGCGATCCCCACCAAAACCAATGTCGGCGCCCACTCCAACAGTCGTACCCAGTTCAGGTCCCGCAAGTTCGCCGGATCGACGTAGGTGATATACGAGAGCGCTACGATGCCGCTCAGCCAGAGCCAGGGCAGCGGCCACAGCCATGTGTGAACAGGCTCATCGTCGCCGGGCGCGAGGAAGGGGAGGAAGGGCATCAGAATGAGCAGATACCAGGGATGTATGGTGGTCGCCAGCAGGAGGTATCCGCCAATGGGGACCGCGAACCATCGCATCGTCGCCCTCGCGTCCAATCTGTCATTGCGTGAGAGCAACCACACGCCCAGCAGAAGAACAAATAGCAGGAAGTAGGCGATCTCCTGGGCTTGGGACATCGCGTCGCCGATTCCCATGTCCCGCAGCCAGTTCTCCAGCCAGCGGAACAGCCCGCTGTTGAAGTTCCACTGCGCGTTGTAGATGCGCAAGGCTCCGAACAGGCCCCGCCCGTCCAACTCGCCCGTCAGTCCCCAGCCGGCCCGCAGCGCCGGGGAAACCAGCATTCCAATCGTGAGATAGCCGTAAAGCAGACGGCTTCCCCAGTTCCACCGCCACCAGAATATCGGCGTAACGAACAGCGGAATCAGCTTCGTCAAGGTCGCCAGCGCGAGCAGAGTCGGTGACAGCAGGGAAAACCCAATGCCTCCGGCCTCGGCTCCAGGAAGCGAGGCCTGCGCTGCCCGGTCCCCCGTTCGTTTTAGGCGGAGCAGCACAAAGACTGCTGAAACCGTCAGGATGACCATCAGGGCATCCAAGTGCGCCCCCTGGGCGGTCTCGACGATTACGAGCGGATTCCACAGGTAGATGAACAGTCGATGGGAGGGCAGCCCGACGTATGAAAGCAGCCTGGACACGATGAAAGCCGTTCCCAGGTCGAAGAGCACCGCGGAAACCTGGAAGGAGAGCGCATCAAGCGGGTAGAAGATGGCGATGACGGCGAAGAACCACTGGGCCGCGGGCATGTACGGACTCGCCATCCAGGCATGATTCGCCTGGGCACGAAACGGAACGTTCAGCCAGTCCAGCTGGGAGGCTTCGATGGGATAGGCATAGGGGCTCACCCCGTTGGCGGTCACATAACCGTCCCACATGTAACGGAATACGTCTGATGAGAGGGTGGGATACGTCTGCAGGAGCATCCATCTGAAAAGGCATCCCCCGCCCCAGATCCACAGAAGCAGATGGGCTCTCTTGATAACGGAGCTGGAGGCGGAATGAGCGCATCGCCTGTCTCGCCACCATCGTTCAAACCAGAATAGCGCAAACGCGTACACCGCAAATGCCGCGGCATACCACGCAAGGAATTCGTCCACTTCGGTCGTTCCCAGGTTGCCGTGACGAAACTGCATGGAGACCATGCCGCCATAGGCGGCCAGCGAGACGATGGAGATCAGAATGGGCGCAGACCAGGACGTCAGACCGACCATGCCGCTTAACGCCCTCCCCCTGGCGTCATTTCAGTCAAGATCCGGTATTCGCCCTGTCCTGTCGTTCCGCCGGCCTGTGAGATCATCGTCTCCGCCAGACTTTGCGTGCGCCGGGCGAACTCCGACACTGTGTCGTAGCGGGGCAGGTCTCCGGTGACGTCCTCATTGAAGTAGATGTCCGTACTGTTGGCGATCGCAGGCGGCAGACCGCCATAGCCGTGGATCAGCCCGAGCAGACCGGCGGCGGTGGCCATCGTGTTGTCGGCATCCCATCCCGCCAGCGCCGCGATCTCGATCGTACGCAGTATATCGCTCTCGCCGTACAGCAGCGCCATAATGGTCACCGCGAAGTTCACACGCGAGGCCCACCACATCGGGTCGGTGTCGTACTCGTCCCGGATCAGTCGACGCGTAATGCGCCAGTCGTCAGGACTCTCCTGATGCCATTGCACGACGCTGTCCACGATGGGGGCGATAATGGTTTCGTCCGGGGTCAGCTGCCGTGCGGCGGCGATCAGGGCAGGCACGTCATCTTCGAAGAAGGCCAGGCTGTAGAGAGTTGCGAAGAAGACACTGGCCTCCACCGCGGGGCCGCTGTTCGTGACGCGGGCAAAGCGCTTTGCATACAGAGCGGCCAGACCGGGCATACCCGGCGTCAACATCCCGAAGAGCTCGGTCTGCAGCTGGGCGTCGATGGACCAAGCGCCGTCGGGGTTGTTTTCGGCATTCCCAGTCTCGGGGGGAAGGAGTCCTTCGTCCATCAGGTCGCGCGCCCGGCGCGTCGACACCCAGATGTCGTGGTTCAGATGATCGACCCATTCCAGGCGAATCTCTTCGGCTGTGGGTTGGAGGCCGTGCGTTTCGAGAATGTGGAGGTCCACCCATTCGACGTGCGTGTCATCGTCGGTGGACCACTCTTCAAAATGCACGGGGGAGAAAGACCCTGGAGGGCCTGGCTCTTCGATGTACACGCCCTGCAGGTGGAGGCCCGAATGGTTGCCGAACATGGTTGCCTGCCAGGCGCCGTACACCTTGTCGAGGTACTCTTCTGCCGTGAGAACCTGGACACGGGGCGCGGGTTCCGGCCGGGCAAGGCCGATGAGGAAGACGAATGCAAGCCAGACGGCTGCGGTCGGCGCGACGATGCGTCGGTCCATGAGGAAAGTCCTTCAGTTGGCGGCTGCCGGGTATTCACTATGGGGCAGTATAACTGAAGGAAGAAGAGGAGAAAACTTGAAGTAGGAATTTGGACCGGATACTGATGCTACGAATCCGGCCGGAACTCTTAGCAGTGTTTCAATATACAGGGACTACATTCGCGGGATCACTTCCCGCGCCTTGGGAGTTTTTGGACTTGATTGAACTCTGTAGAGGCGTGTTCAATACACGCACAACCCTGAGGACATGCCCAAAGTGGATTTACTCAGGCTTCAGGGCTCTGCGTCTGCAGGGCAGGATGGAAGTAGGTGGCGGCGATGGCCAGGACCGCTGCCAGGGCCAGAATTCCTGGAGCAAGTAGTGGATTCCCGCCGTGCAGCGTGTCATTGAGCAGGACTGAGAAAGTCGCGTTGGGGCGGATCTCCCGGGCAAACTCCCAGTTGTGCTCTATGTGTTCATAGAGGCCAAAGAGACTCCCGAACAACGTGACGCCCATTACGATTCGCAGCGCCCGGATGGCGTTGCGCCCCGGACGGAAGAGCGCGACCGCAACTACGGCCGCGCCCAACGCGCAAAGGATGAACGGCAGCAGTTGGGAGGGGCTGCCCGTGTGCTCCTCCAACCAAAGCTCGACAACGGTAAAGAGGCAGCTGAAACCGGAAACAGCGAGTAGAAATTTGCGATAACGGCTGACCAACGTATCCGAATTCATGAAATCACTCGTTCAGGTACGAGGCTGCCGCTTGAAGCTGTTCGGCATCGACAAACGCCGAAAGCCCTTCCAGAAAGGCTTCGTTGGAGTCAAATGGCCGGGCGGCCATAAGCGCCTGTGCGCCGTCGTCATCCAGTCCCGGAATCTGCTTCAGAGTTTCCGCGTCTGAGTCGTTGACATCGACGGGAACGTAGATATACGCTTCGTAAAACGCAACTTGCTCGTCATCGACATACTTCCCGATTTCTCTGCGAAACTGTTGGATGCTGACATAGGGCTGATATTCGAAGAACTCGCGGACCATGCGGCTGCCGAAATCGGGAATCGTTTCCAGCAGTTGTTCGCGTGTCATGTCGTTCAGATTGATCCGGTCCAGAACAATCTCCTCACTCGAACCTGGGCTTTCAGAGGCGGCGCCTTCTGATGATTCTGCAGAAACCGAAGCTTCCTGGGCCGGCGCGGAAGGTTCCTCCGGCGAGGAAAGCGTCATACAGGCGCCCAGCGTCAAAGCGAGAACCATCGGCGCAACAGCTCGTGCTGCATTTCTCAAATAGCGCTCCATCTACAGTTACTCCCGAAGTCTTGGGGGCTGAGATTTCGATAGCCCAAAAGTTTGACCAATCACGGTCCTAATGAAAATCACTCCCGGCGCAGGGCTTCAATTGGGTCCAATTGAGCCGCCTGCGTAGCCGGGTAATACCCGAAAAAGATGCCTACGGCGGCGGATGCGCCAAAGGCCAGGGGGAGCGAGAGCGGCACCAGTTCAGTGCGCATGCCCCCGAGTTCTCCGAAAATGAATGAGCCGGCCACGCCAAATACCAGACCGGCAAGGCCGCCTACGAGGCTGAGCATCACAGCTTCGAGCAGAAACTGCCGCTGGACATCGCGCGGGCGCGCGCCAAGGGCCTGGCGGAGGCCGATTTCGCGCGTTCTTTCGGTGACGCTCACCAGCATGATATTCATAATGCCGATCCCGCCTACGACGAGCGAGACGGCGGCAACCCATGCCAGCAGGCTGCGGAAGGCAGCCGTTGTTGAGGCACGGGCGTCGACAATATCCTGCTGAGTCCGCACACCGAAGTTGGGTTCGTTGGGATCGATCTGCCGGCGACCGGCAAGAAGCGCCGTAATCTGGTCCATCACGATTTCCAACGCGTCGCCGTCCTCCGCCTTTACCAGAATCATGCGTACGCGATCGCCTCCGAACCCGGTTCCGCCAAACTTTTTGAAAACAACCGATGCGGGAATGTAGATGCGGCCGTCATTGTCGGTTGCGCCGACGACGCCCTGCTCAGCCATCACGCCGATAACGGTGAATCGAGAGGAGCCGATGCGCACCTGCTGGCCGATTGGGTCTGCATTGCTGAACAGGTCCTCAGCGATGCCGGCGCCGAGCACCGCCACCCGTTGCGTCGCATCGTTTTCAGCGTGCGTAAAGAACCGCCCCGTGCCGACTTCGTAATCTCGCACCTCCAGAAAGTCAGCGGTAACGCCGACGATTGAGACACTGTTCAGCGTTGCGGCGCCGCCCTTTACCGTTTGCGTCGTGCTCTGCTCCAAGGAAACGCCGCTGACATTGTTCAGATTCTGTGAAAGAAACAGAACTTCGTCATATGTAAAGGTGGTGATGCTTCCAGGTCCTCCGCCCCCGGGACCGCCGCGCACACCGCCGAAACTGCGGAACGGCGTCACCATGATCAGGTTGGCGCCCAGCCCGCTGATCTGGTCCTCGATCGCAGCCTCCGCGCCTGCGCTGACAGCCAGCATGATGATCACTGCGGCCACGCCAATGATGATGCCCAAGGTGGTGAGGAATGAACGCAGCTTGTTGAGCATCACCCCCTCCCACGCCACGCGGAAGGAGTTGAGCAGCGTCATCCCATGAAGGTCCTTGAACGACTCTTCTCCGGAACTGGTTCTGCCAGGGGCAACCTGTCGAACAGTGTCTTGAAGCATCTGCTGTCCATCTCCTTATCATCTCTGTGAAGCCATCGCAACAGTTACAAGGACCCGCCTGGCCCAGACACAGATGAGTACAGGTCAGGATACCACGAGCCGGTCCATTTCACTCTCAGGGGACACGACACGCCCATCAAGTACGTTCACAGTGCGTTGCGCCTCCAACGCTCGGTCGTGTTCATGCGTCACCATCACGATGGTCGCGCCTTGCTGATGAAGTCGATGAAATATCGCCATGATTTCCGCGCTTGAGCGGGTGTCAAGGTTTCCCGTGGGCTCGTCTGCAAGGATCAGCGAGGGATCGTTGATGAGCGCCCTGGCAATTGCCACTCTCTGCTGCTGGCCGCCCGACAGCTCCGTGGGCAGGTGATGCAACCGGTCGCCAAGGCCGACAAGCTCCAGCAGCTCGGCGGCCCTGTCGCTCCGCTTCTCCTCGCTCCAATTCTGAAAACCGTTATACATCATCGGCAACATCACGTTTTTGCGGGCGCTCAAGCGGGGCAGCAGGTTGTATGACTGGAAGACGAAGCCAACCTTGCGGTTGCGAACTGAGGCCAGTTGATCGCGGTTCATCTGGCTGACATCCTCGCCGTCAAGGATATAGAGGCCGCTCGTGGCCCGGTCGAGACATCCGATAATGTTCATCAGGGTGGACTTGCCTGAGCCGGAAGGACCCATGATTGCGACAAATTCCCCTCTTTCCACCTGCAGATCCAACTCAGTCAGCGCATGAACTGCGATATCGCCTTCACCGTAGGTCTTCGTCATCCTGTGAATTTCAATTACGAATTCGCTCATGGCGGCGCCGCCTTGAAATGGTGGCCAGGTCTTTTGCGCATCACAACGCTCAGTTGCTCCCCACTTGCGCATCCCCAGTACTGATTGTCTCCCCTTCCTCCAGGCCTGTCAGGATTTCGGCGTTCACGAAATTTCTCAGCCCCACTTGCACGGGCCGAAACTCAAGTTCCTCATTCGCGCCGACAACGAATACCGCGTGCTGTCCGGGGCTGATCTCGCGCAATGCCTGGACGGGGATGAGGAGGGCGTTGCGCGCTTCGCCGGCGATAATCTCAACTTCCGCGTTCATGCCGAACAGCAGCGGCGCGGCGTGCTGTGTCATGTCGATGCTGGCCCAGGCCTGGATTGCGGAGGCGCCTTCAACGTCAACCAGCGCCGGTTCGACTCGGGTGATTTCGCCGGTGAACTCGTATTCGGGAAACGCCTCAAACACGATGCTGACAGGGAATCCAGGCACGGCCGCGGCGATGTCCAGCTCCTCGACCCAGAAACGGACCTGGGCGACGTTGTTATCTGCCAGCCCGATGATTGGTCCGCCTGAAACGGAATCTCCTTGCTGAATGTCGACGGCAGTGACGACGCCGGCAAGGGGAGCCCGAATCGTTCCGCCCTCGATCTCGCGTTCGACATCAGCCGCGGCCAGGCGGGCCTGTTCCACCGCAAGTTCGGCCCTCTCCAACTCTTCCGCGCTGGGCCCGTCAAGGAGGTCCTCCAGCGCGGCGCGATTCTGTTCCACCTTCGCCCGCGCCGCGGCGACATCCAGGTCGTCTGCGCCCTGAAGAAGCAAGTTAAGCGTATTTTGGGCTTGCAGCACCCTGGCCCTGGCTGATTCGATCTCGTCTTCCGACGCGCCGGCGACGCCTATGTTGTACTGGGCCAGCGCTTTTTCATAGGCAAGTGTCGCGGCCTGCAGGTCAGCCGCTTGCGAAGTTGTGCCGACATCGTTGCGCCACGCCACCTTGTCGTAGGCAGACTGGGCCTCGGCGAGCGCGACCTCCGCGGATTTCAGATCGGCCTGAAGGCTCGTCATCGTGTCCTGCGACGGGCCCGCCTGCAACGTGTTCAGGGCGCTTTGCGCGCTGACAAGCTCGCTGCGGGCCGCATTGACCTCTTCCGCGGTGGGAGGCGCGACCAGGCGGTCATATTCCGCCTGCGCCGAGGCCAGACTGGACTGCGCGGCTGCCAGCTCCGCGCCGCCCGCCTCACCGGTCAGTTCGATCAGCTCGATCTCTGCCAAACGCAGATTGATTTGGGCCGAAATGAGTTGCGAATTCAGGTCCGAATCGTACGCAAGGGTCGCCAGAATCTGGTCCGCGTCAACGTGGTCTCCGACCTGGGCCGCCACGCTGCTGACGATTCCGCTGCTGCGAAAACCTACCTTCGTCTCCTCGCCGGCGAAGAGCGTGCCGATTCCCCCTGCGGTCAGGACAAGGTCGCCGCGGCGGACCTGGGCGGTCTGCAGTTCAGGTTCTGCAACTTCCGCTGGCGCGGTTACGAAATAGGTGTTGTAGCCGTAGTAGGCTCCCGTTCCAAAAATGAGAAGCGCTGCGAGACTCAGAAGGAAAGTCTTCATTTTTCGTCTCCGTTCCCAACCGCTTGGCTACATGGCGCGGCGACGTTGTTAGAGTGAAGCCTTGGACTCAAGAAGCTCGATCAGGGAGGCCATCAGTTGACCGAAGCGGCCGCCGGCTCCGCCAGGGCCTCCTTGCCCGCCTCCGCCTTGAAAGCCCCCTTCGGGAACTTCAACTCCCATTTCCTGCAGGCGCTCCTGGCGTTCTTCGGGAGAGAGATTCTGCATCTCCTGACGGAAGGCGGCGCGCTCTTCTGCAGACATGTCCGCAAAAATGCCGCCGGCCCCGCCCTGGCCCCCTTGTCCTCCCTGCCTGCCCTGTCCTCCCTGGCCAAGCTGGGGCAGCTCTATGCCATTCGCTTGCGCCCAGTCATTCAAATCGGTGAAGGTCAGCTGCATGGCCGCTATGGCTTCAATCTGCGCGTCGGTCAGGACTCCTTCAATCTGGCGGAGAATCGCGGCCCGCTCAGTCTGGTTCTGAATGGTTCCACTCTGAAGAGCTTGCCACAGAACCAGCATTGAGGCAGCCTGCGCCCCGGTGACAGCGTCGTCGGTCTCTTCCAAGAGCATGATCCCCAGAATGAGCTGGTTTGTCGGCGGTAGGGCTCCCTCAAAGGAGTTGTCCAGTTGGGAAGTTGACTGGCCTCCGTTTGTGTTTACAGATTCACTTTCTTGCGATGGGCCGGCGCTGACCTCGCCAGCGCTTGCAGCCGGGGGATCGTTGTTTCGGTTACATGCGGAAAGCGCCAGGACAGCTATAGCGATGAGAAAGAGGGCATAGGCTCGGTTCATGTGCTCAGCTTCCTTTCAGCAGAAAGCGCGTCAGTGGCGGCATGTCGCGACACTGACGCTGTCTTGGGGCCAGATTCTGATATCTATTCTATTGGGTGCTTGTTAACATGATATTAACATGATATTGAGATGCCACAACACAGGAGATCCGCGGCCTCAATTGGTTGAGGCGGCCTTATCAGAAGGTCTTTTCCTGCGTGGAATTCAGCCGCGTGTCTCTCCAATTGGCCCTCAACCGCATACTGACCTCGTTGGGAAACAACCTTTGCCGGCGCGGCTCATGGGATAACGGAAAGGATACGCGACAACGGGGAATCGAAGCAGGATCATTCGAACCGCAGATGTCAGCGTTCAGAACTGCTGCGATCAATGGCGGGGCGGAGGCTCAGGCGTGAGAGGAGGGGGCAAGGGGAAGGGACACAGGGCAAAGGAGGCGCACATTTCGAGCTGCCCTTGGGAAGTCGTGTTGAGACCTGCTGCCGCTCATCGCGACGCCCACAAATCCGGAGGGCAGGCGACTATTCAAGGCGTTCGGCCACCAGTCTGAAGCTGTCCAGTGTGCGCTTGAGCCAGTCTTGCGAAGGTCTGCGGACTGTGTTGGTTGTGACGCGGAACAGGCATATGGCCTCCCGCAGGTTGAGGTCGTATTCGCTCCAGCGGAAGCGGTCCAATGCCGCGGTCCGGAGTTGATCGTAATATGCGCCGCTCACGTCCCTTTTGCGACTGCCTCCTATGCAGGAGGTCCATTTCAGGTGGGCGAGGAAGTTTCCAATGTCCAACATTGGGTCTCCAGGACCGGTCTCTTCAAAGTCGACTACTGCCACGCGCCCGTCGGGCAGGACCAGGAGCTGGTCATCGTAGAGGTCATTATGTGCGACAGTTGAAGGCTGCCAGGAACGAACGAAAGGATCCAGCCGCTGGATGACATCCTCCAAGAGCCGTAGGGCGAGGTCGTCGTTTCGTAGCGCGTGCCGGAAAGTTCGCATGGCTCTTCGGAACGCTCCCCTGAGGTCAAACGCGCGCCGATCCGTCCCGACAGGTGCGTCCCATAGGCCTTCCAGGCTGTCAAGAATCCCTGTGGGACTTGGTGGCCTACCGCGACGCATGAGCTGTCGAAGGTTTTTTCCCGGGATTTCGGACAGCCAGACAAGGCCGCCCTCATGCCAGCATCCAACGATACGAGGCACTACGAAGCCTGAGCTTTCCAGGAGTTCGTAGGCCTCCAGCAGGTTTGGCAGCGCGGTGGGCCGGACGACGCGAGCATAGAGTTTAATTCCCCCGGTCCTGTGTCGGAGAACGGCGCGGCTGCCAGGGCGGTAACGAATCATGTTGACGCGAAGCCTGCGGCGGGGAAACGCGAAGGCATGTTTGTTTAGCAGTCCCAGAGCCGTATCGGGATGAGCCGCCGGTTCGAGCCCTGGCAGCTGGCGGTCTTGCGGATAGCGGGAGAATTCGGGAGGCTTTCCTCTTTCCAGCCTGAAATTAATTATCTCAGACGGAATGTAAGAGTCGGGATCCCAGTCGGCAAAGTAGCTGACAACGGCAGATCTTCCAGGAATATGGCTGAATTGGCGTATACGGAACTGGCCTGGCGCTGTGTCCAGGTCCGGGAAGTGTTCGCGAGCGGCTTGCCAGACCCAGTCGCCGTCAAAGAGTCGTGGCAACTCAGGCAGGTTCGGGTCTTCGGGGAAGTCCACCCGAGGATGGAGAGGGATGGTTGCCGCCTGGTTGCCCGCCTGGTTGCCCGCCTGTTTCCTAGCTGCTAACACTGCTCGCTCCGCTTACAGAACTTGCGGGCGACGGCGTGGGCGTGTCGATGCCGTCGCTGTCGGTGCCGTCGTTGTCCGTCGGCGTGGGCGTGTCGATGCCGTCGCTGTCGGTGCCGTCATTGTCCGTCGGCGTGGGTGTGTCGATGCCGTCGCTGTCGGTGCCGTCGCTGCTGGTGCCGTCGTAGTCAGTGTAAGGTGTATGAAACCCATCGTTGTCGGTGGTAAACGGCGTTGAGATGCCATCATTGTCGGTCGCGGGCGTGTCGTATCCGTCATAGTCGGTGACCGGGGGTAGGAGCTGTTGGAGGCTTGCGCCGGGGGTCGCTGTTGGCGTAGGGGTGACGGCTGTAGTGGCTGTAGGGGTAAGGGTTGGCGTTGCGGTCACGAGATCCGATCTCTGGCTGTTTCCTGGCAGAGATCGGGGGGACGCGCTCCCGGTTGAGGTCGAGGTTGGGGTCGGTGTGGTGGTGGAAGTGGACGTGGGCGTTGCGGTCGATTGGGACGACGCTGCTCCCACTGTTGCATTGACGTATTCGGACCAGGGTCCCGAATTGCCTGACGCATCCACGGCGCGGACAACGTAATAGAAGGTTATGCCAGTAGACAGACCCGCGTGTTTGTAGCTTGTTTGCGTCAGGCGATTACCACCAATCTCTTGCCACTCATTCACTTCGTCCCAGGCCCAGAGCTCGTAGCGAGCCGCGCCTGCTATGCTGTTCCAGCTGAGATCCACGTAGCTTTCGCCCGAAGCCGCCGAAAGCGCCGGGGCGACCGTTACCGAACCTGGACTTTCCGCTGACGCGGATACATAGGACGACCACGCGCTCTTCTCCGCGGGCCCGGCCACCCCGCGAATGGTGTAATAGTAAGTCCTTGCGGGTACGACTCCGGTGTCAGTGTACGTCGTGGCGTTTAGACTCTCTCCGCCGAGTTCTCGCCAGCCTCCAGACTTTTCCCATGCCCACAGGTCATAGGAATTGGAGGCCGCGGTTGCATTCCAGGACAGCTTGATGGCGGCGCCATTCGCTGCCGCTCGAAGAGTTGGAACGCCCGGCGCGTCCACGCCATCATAGTCAGTATAGGGTGTGTTTACCCCGTCATCGTCGGTTGAGAGAGGCGTATCTACGCCATCGTTGTCCGTTGTGGGCGTGTCGATGCCATCGTAGTCCGTTTCGGGTGTGTCGAAGCCGTCATCGTCTGTGGGGGGCGTATCACCGTCGTCGTTGTCGTCGCCGCTTTCCTCCTCGAATGAATCGGGGGCCGCCCGAGAGAGCAGCGCAACCGGTTCAGTTTTTCTGTCGTAGCCACTTGCCAGTACTGGGCCCAGGCCGCGACAGGTCAAGGCAACTGCGATCAGAAAGGTTCCGACTAAGCGAAGCAGCTTGTACATGATTGGCCTCCAGGCTCAGGAAGGGCATCAAATCCCCTTTCCTGCTTTAAGTCAGCCCAGGTAGTAGATTCAAGCGCGCGTGTTCGATACAATCCTTCGTGGCGCAGAACACTTGCGAGGTATGACTCCGTGGTCGTTCGCCCGGAAAGTCTGCGGCGCGAGAGAAAGGCGACGGTTTTTTCTCCATACGCCTGGGAATCAAATTGCGACATAGAGTCCTGCCTTCAATTTCTTTACTGAACCGTTGTAATCTCGGCGCAACCGGACGGCCAAAGCGGTTAGGAAAATCGTACTCTTCCCTAAATCTTACATTCGACTCGTTCAGAAAATATGAAGGAGTTGTTTTGAAGTTGTTTCAGTTGGAGGACTTCGGAAGAAGAATGGTAAAGCTTGTGCCCTTGCCAGGGGTTGAATCGGCAGAAATGACGCCGTCGTGGGCTTCGACGATCGCCTTGGCAATTGCAAGTCCGAGCCCGGATTGCGCCTGCCCGTTTCGATGCCGGGACCTGTCCACCTTGTAGAAGCGGTCGAAAATGAAGTTGATTTCTTCGGGGTTGATGCCCGACCCTGTGTCCGAGACCTGGAGGGAAACTGAACCGTCATTGCTGGCTCCGCCAAGGACGATCTCACCTTCGGAAGTGAATTGAAGGGCGTTGGTGACCAGATTGTCCAGGACCTGTGTCATGCGCTCTACATCGACTGAGACGGAAGGCAGCGTGTCAGGCGCTTCGACGCGCAGCGCAATGCCTTTCTGACGGGCGGCGACGACGTGCGCCAAGCCGGCGCGTTCCAGAAGCGCTTTTGGATCGATTACCCGGCGATCAAGCGCCAGTTCACCAGCATCCGCCAGAGAAAGCGTTCGGAGATCTTCCACCAGGTGCTGGATATGAACGACCTCCTGGTGAAGCAGATCATAGAGCTCTTTCCCGTCTTCGATTGAGCCTTCGCTGAGACCTTCGGTGTAGCCGCGCAGTATGGTAAGGGGCGTACGCAGGTCGTGGGCAATGTCTGCGGTCATCTGCCGGCGAAGGCGGCTGGCCTGCGCCAAGTCTCGGCTCATTTTGTTAAAAGCAGTCGCCAGCTTGCCTATCTCGTCCCGAGAGTGTGCTTCAACCTGCCTGCCCAGTTGGCCTGCAGCCATCTCCTCTGTGGCCGTGGTGAGGTCACGGAGAGGCCGTGTCAGCGCACGTGAGAGGAGAATGCCGAGCGCCAGCGCCAGCGCCGCCGCAACTGCGGCTGCCAGCGCCGTCGCCTGGCTCACACTGTAGAGAAAGAAGCTCTCGGGCGAGAAGCCGGGCAGCCCTTCCTCCGGAATGATCCGATCCCGCAAATAGGCGGTCGCCACCAGCTCATTGTCATGAATTACGGGGATGCCGCCGCTCAGTCCTGCCGACTCAACGTCCAGGCCCGCCTGGCCGGCGCGGGGCGCGTAGATGATCATCTGTTCACTGTCGGCCAGCACAATCAGTCTGCTTAGAAAGCTCAGAGAGGGTTCACTCGTTAGCCATTGTTTGATCCCTTCCCAGCTGTATTCATTTTCCTCGTAGAAGCCCAGAAGCAGGACGGCAACGACCGAGCTGTCGCTCTGTTGCGAGACGAAGCGGTTGAATTCCAGGCGCGTGCGTTGACCGCTGATGAAGGCGACCAGGAGCGCGCCTGAAACCCCTACAGCGAGAAACGCCAGCGTCAGTTTCACAGCGAGAGACCGAATCATCCGAATCATCTATCGGGCCTCCGCGGCGAATCTGTAGCCCATGCCGTAAACGGTTTGGATGTAACGAGGTTGGCTCGGGACCGGTTCGATCTTCGTCCGGAGATTTCTAATGTGTACGTCGATGGTGCGTTCGTAACCCTCGTAGGCGTCCCCGCTGACGGTTTCCAACAGATCGAGGCGGGAGAAGGCCCGCCCGGGGGAGAGCATGAATGTCTCCAGCAGATCGAATTCAGAGGGCGTCAGGGAGACCGGTGTACCGCTTATGGTTACCGTGCGGCCGGCACGGTCAAGGGAAAGCGCCCCGGAGCGGAGTATTTCCGGCTGCCGGCTTTGCTGGCCCGCTCTTCGGAGAACGGCGCGGACACGCGCCACCAACTCCTGAACGCCGAAGGGCTTGGTAACATAATCGTCGGCGCCCAGCTCGAGTCCGACAACTTTGTCGCTTTCCTCGACTCTGGCGGTGAGGACGATGATCGGCGCGTCCGATTCCCTGGTGAAGTTTCGGATGAAGTCAAAGCCGCCCATCTCCGGCATCATCAGGTCAAGGAGAACAAGGTCCGGCTTTTCGAAGCGCGCCGTAAACAGCGCGTCGCGCCCGTTGGCCGCCTGCACTACCCTATATCCCTCACGCTCCAAGTAGAGTCGAACCATTTGGCGCAGCTTGGTGTCATCATCTACAACGAGGATGGTTTGCGCCACGAGATGAACACTCCCTTGGCATTGGAATCATCAGTCAGGCTTCAATGCGATGTGATACCGCAGTCGCGACTGCGGCCCTGCCACTGGCATTCGTCGCTTCTGACCCTATTATCGCGCCTGGATGTTCAGAAAGTATGAAGGAGGGTTGAAGATTCAACAAGGCCGGGGAGGAGACCGGCCTCCGCGTTGACTTTGCCGGAATCTGGGCGAAAGCTGGCAGTTTTAGTTGACCGCTTGACGTTCCTCCGTCGTACAGACAACTGAGTCCCCGTATGTGGGCGCAATTTCGCTGTGGTACAATGCTGGCAGCCCACGGAACTTACTCACTGTTCCAATCGGCTTACAGCTCGGCATGTCACCAGTCCTACCTACACAGAATCTGAAAGGACGAATGTGATGTCACAGGCAGCGATCGGGATGCACCGAAGGATTCGAACTTCGATATTAGACGCAGTGGAGGGCCTTTCCGCTCAGCAGTTACACGCGATACCGGCTCGATTCGACAACAACATCGCGTGGAACCTGGGCCACATTTTGATGGTTCAGCAATGGATAATTTACCGTTCCAGCGGACTGCCAGTGACGATACCGGAAGATATGATCCCGATGTATCTGCCGGGCAGTTCGCCTGCGGACTGGGAATCGGAGCCGGATGCCGAGGCCCTGGTGGCGATGTTGATGCCGCAGCAGGAGCAACTAGAGGCGGATTACGCTGCGGGACGTTTCAGCGAAGGCGAGTTCAAAGGGCTTACCAGGCCGGGCCTGACTCTTGACGACCTTGACGGGCTCCTGGATTTCAACATCTATCACGAGTCTCAGCACTACGGCTTCGTCCTCGCGTTGATCAACCTGGTAGGCTGATTGCAATGTACGAGGCTGTCATCGTCAGCGCGGCGCGTACGCCGATAGGCAGGATTCGCGGCGCGCTGGCCGCTGTGCGGCCGGACGACCTGGCGGCCACCGTCATCCGCGAGGCGGTGGCGCGGGCGGGGATGGAGCCCGCCGAGATTGAGGAGGTCTACCTTGGTTGCGCCAACCAGGCCGGCGAAGACAATCGCAACATTGCCCGCATGGCGGCCTTGCTGGCGGGGCTGCCGCAGGAGGTCGCGGGCGTAACTGTGAACCGGCTATGCGCAAGCGGGTTGACCGCGGTGAACCAGGCTGCGCGCGCGATCGTGTGCGGCGAGGGCGAGGTCTTTGTCGCCGGCGGGGTCGAGAGCATGACGCGCGCGCCCTATTCTCTACCGAAGAATCCGACCGGATTTGGCCCGTCAGGAAACATCACGGGTTATGACACCACGCTCGGTTGGCGTTACCCCAACCCGGCGATGGAGGCGCTTTTTCCGCTGGAAGCGATGGGGGAGACTGCAGAGAACATATACGACTTGAGCTGCGCGTCCGAGTTTGCCGGGGGGGAGATAGGCCGCGAGGAGCAGAACCGGTTCGCGTTGCAGAGCCAGACCCGGGCTGTTCATGCCATGAACGAGGGCCGCTTCGAGCGGGAGATCGCGCCGGTGGAGATTCCACAGAGGCGAGGAGGCTCCGTCAGATTCGATACCGACGAACACCCGCGTTACACGAGGACGGAGGACGGCTTTCGGCTCGCGACCAGCATGGAAGCACTGGGCAGCCTTCGGCCCGTCTTCCGTAAAGGAGGGACCGTCACCGCCGGCAACGCCAGCGGCCTCAATGACGGCGCGAGCGCCCTGGTGCTGATGTCGCGTGAAAGAGCGGCGGCCCTGGGAATCCCGCCGCTGGCACGCTGGGCGGCCTCAGCCGCGGCCGGCGTCGACCCGCGCGTCATGGGACTGGGACCAGTGGCCGCGACGCGTAAGGCGCTGGATCGGGCCGGGATCCGGATCGATGACATCGACCTGGCGGAAGTCAACGAAGCGTTCGCCGTCCAGACGCTGGCCGTCATGCGGGAGCTCGGCCTGGCCGAAGAGATAACCAACGTAAACGGCGGGGCGATCGCTCTGGGCCATCCTTTGGGCTGCTCCGGCGCCCGCATCCTGACCACGCTTCTTCACGAGATGCAGAGGCGGGCAGCGGCTGGGGAGACGTGCCGCTATGGCCTGGCAACGCTCTGCGTGGGCGTGGGCCAGGGCGAGTCGACAGTTGTGGAGAGAGTGGACGGGTGAAGCAGTTACCGCAGATTACGCCGCAAGAAGCGGCCGCCTTAGTCAAGACCGGTGACACAGTTCTGGTTGGCGGATTCGGCATGACAGGCAATCCCACCCAGGTTCTGCATGCCTTGGCGGATAGCGACGTGCGCGAGTTGACCTACATCGCCAACAACGTTGGCGAGCCGGGCCTTGGCGGGGGGAGGCTGCTGCGCAACGGGCAGATCAGGAAGGCGATCGGCTCTTTTTTCACCAGCAACCCGGAGGCGGTGGCTGCGGCGCAGTCGGGGGCGATCGAGTTTGAGCTGATGCCGCAGGGAACGATGGCGGAAGCGATACGGGCGGGCGGCGCGGGATTGGGCGGATTCTATACGCCGACGGCCGCGGGCACCGTGCTGGCCGAAGGGCGTGAAACCAGGGAAATCAACGGCCGAGCGTATGTTTTCCAACCCGCCATTCGCGCCAATGTCGCGCTGATCCGCGCCTGGCGCGGGGACACGGCGGGGAACCTCGTTTACCGGATGACAGAGCAGAACTTTAACCGGGCGATGGCGACGGCCGCCGATCTGGTCATTGCCGAGGTTGAGGAGTGCCTGCCGGCAGGCGAATTGGGCCCGGAGGACATCCACACGCCCGGCTGCTACGTGGACTACCTGGCGCCGGCGCGGACAACGGCGGCTGACCTGGGTACCTCGGCGTCGATTGCTGACAGCGGCAAAAGAGCCGGGGACATGCGTATGAACCTGGCGCGGCGGGCGCTGGCCGAGCTGAAGCCGGGAGACATCGTCAATTTGGGCGTCGGCATTCCGACGCTGGTGGCTGACCTGATCACACCGGCGCACGGCATCATCCTGCATACGGAAAACGGTATGTTGGGTGTTGGCCCCGCCCCGGAGAGAGGCGGCGCACTGGAGTACCCGATCAATGCCAGCAAAATACCCGTGACCGCGCTGCCCGGCAGCAGTTACTTCGACAGCGCGGACTCCTTTGCCATGATTCGCGGGGGGCATGTAGATGTAGCGATCATGGGCGGCCTGCAGGTTGACGAGAGTGCCAACCTGGCCAATTGGGCGGCGCCGGGAAGGCCCTTGCTGGGGGTGGGCGGGGCGATGGACTTGGCGTCCGGGGCCAAGCGTCTGATCGTAACGATGACCCACTCCACCCGCGACGGCCGCTCCAAGCTCGTTCCAGCCTGTACGCTGCCGCTGACCGCGACCGGCTCAGTTGACGTGGCCATCACGGAGCTGGCCCTATTTCGCTTCCGAGATGGCCGGTTGACGCTGACCGAGCTGATGGAAGGGGTGACTCTGGAGGAGGCGCAGGCGAGGACGGATGCGAAGTTTGAGGTCGCGTTGACAGATTGATTTACGCGGCCCCGTCCTGGTTTGGGCTGCGCCCCGGTTCGCGCCGCGGGACACTGAACATTGGGGCGGAATTCCGGTTGCGCCGCCTATGCGACTTCAATGCACTGGCATGGTTTTGCAGTTGAATGGGGGCAGGGCAGGGCAGTGCGGTGGCGACCTTCAGTTTGCGTCCGGCGCAATTCGCCGGAATGCCGCTGCCAGCTTCCTTTGACAGCCCCAAGTCTGGACTGCAACCATCGCCTGGCGCCCAAAGAGGTCGGGAGACGGTGATTATAGGTTAAGAAACCTTCACTTGAGAGCCACAGGAAATACACACTCCTTTGATACTCTTTGATGTAGTGTGTGTTCAGATGCAAGTAAAAGAGTTTCAAGGAGAGTTCAATGGTAAACACAGAGAATGCTTCCGGCAGGCAGACCAGTCGACACTCCACGTTTGTGGCCCTTGGCCGGTCGAAACCGGCAGAAAGCAGGTTTTGCTTGGCTGCTTTGCTTCTGCTTGCCTTGTTGGTCAGTGGCTGTGGGGGCATAGCGCCGCCTTCTGCAGATGAGCAGACGGGGCCGTCGTCGGGCGGGGGCGTGACGGAGCCTTTGGGGCAAAATGCAGGAAACGCTTCCGGGGAAGGCGAAACTCGGTCAGATGAAGAGGGTGGTGAGGGCGCGTTGACGACGCCTGACATGCCCCAGACAGAGGGGGATGGCGCGGAGGTGGGAGAGGCGAATGAGGAGGACTTCCCGATTGAAGTCACCTACTTCACGCCTGCCCAGACTGAAGGACCTTACTATCCCGTCAGTAAACCGGAGGACCGGGACAGCGACCTGTACTTGCTGGAAGGCGCCCCAGCAAGGCCGGCCGGAACCATCCTGGCGTTTGACGGCAGCCTGTATGATGGCGGGGGGATGCCTGTTCCAGGCGCGGTCATCGAAATCTGGCAGACCGACAACAACGGCGCCTATCTCCATCCCGCAGATTCTGCCAGTTCTCGACGGGATGTGAATTTCCAGTCCTATGGGGAGTCGGTCACTGACGAGAATGGGCGCTACAGCTTTCGCACGATTCTGCCGGCCGCATACGAGCGGCGGCCGCGGCACATTCATGTAAAGGTGAAGTCTGGAGGGGAGGAGTTGCTGACAACGCAGTTCTACTTCAGTAACGACGCGGAAGCGTCCAGAGACCGCATCTTCGCCGGAGCAGGGGCGGATGTTGAGGCGCTGATCATGGAGGTGCGGGAAGGCGTTGACTTTGAAGGAAACCAGGCGTTGACTGGCAGACGCGACATCGTGCTTCGCAGCGCGATTACAGAGTAATCGGATGCTCTTCGACTGAAGCCCAATCCGGTGCGCCAGATCGAACTGATGGGCCAAGGCGAGGCAAGATGTTTACGTGATACCTGCGTTTTGGTCGGAACGGAAGCGGTCGGAACTGCAATGGACTATGATGGGGAGCCTTCTGGCGGGGCCATCGAAAGTTGGGGATGGAATGCGACTAGAGCAGTTGTTTGAATGCTGAAGTGGAGAAGAATGCGATATGAAGCTGGCGGACCTTGGCAATCCCAAATACATCGCCCTGGAGACTTTCCGGAGAAACGGACAGGCCGTCAAGACGCCTGTGTGGACCGTACGCCGTGACGACAGATTGCTGGTATGGACGCAAGGGGACAGCTGGAAGGTGAAACGCGCGCGCAACAACCCTCGCGTCCGCGTCGCCGAGTGTGACATGCGCGGAAACGTTTTGGGACCTTGGGCTGAGGGGACTGTCACCTCCATTTCCGATGATCCGGACACCAAGAAGATGATGGGGGCCCTGCTCAGGCGAAAGTACCACTGGATGGTCGCATTCGTCTCCCTGGTTGCTCTTCTGCGCAGACAGAACACTGGCCAGGTGGTCATGGAAATCGGAGATGCCTGACGCGTTTTCAGGTTGGACTGCCGGCCTGCCGCGGGCAGGTTGGGCGCTGCAGGACGTTCGAACTTGCGAAGGAACTCGCTTTTTTTGGCTGGGATTAGATGACAGGAGCTTGTAGACCTATGAAAGCTGTGATGGTCATGTTCGACACGCTGAACCGGCACATGTTGCCTCCCTACGGTTGCGATTGGACCCACGCGCCGAACTTCACGCGCCTGGCGGAGCGGACGGTCACGTTTGAAAACTGCTATGTGGGCAGTATGCCGTGCATGCCTGCCCGCCGGGAGTTGCACACCGGCCGCTATAATTTCCTGCACCGCAGCTGGGGGCCGCTTGAGCCCTTTGACGATTCGATGCCTGAACTGCTGTCGCATCACGGCGTCTACACGCACCTGAGCACGGACCACCAACATTATTTCGAGGACGGCGGGGCAACATACCACACGCGCTACGACAGCTGGGAGTTCCATCGCGGTCAGGAGGGGGACCCCTGGATCGGGCAGGTGGGAGACCCCGACGTACCTGACAACATCAACCGCACGACGCCCTCCACGGCCCGGCCCTCTCAGGTGGCCACCAAGAGGCGCGGCGGGGACACATCGCGCCAGGACTGGGTCAACCGGGCTGTTTTGGATAGCGAGGAAAAGCAACCGCAAGCAAAGACCTTCTCCGCAGGGCTGGACTTCATCCGCCGCAACAAGGATGAGGACAACTGGTTCCTCCAGGTAGAGACGTTCGACCCGCACGAGCCCTTTTTCACGCAGCAGAAGTACAAAGACCTCTATCCGCACGAATACAATGGCAAGCTGTTTGACTGGCCGCCATACAGGAAGGTAGAGGAGTCTCCGGAGGAGGTACAGCACCTTCGCTACGAGTACGCGGCGCTGTTAAGCATGTGCGACGAATATCTGGGCAAGGTGTTGGACCTGATGGATTCATACGAGATGTGGAACGATACGATGCTGATCGTCTGTACGGACCACGGCTTTCTGCTGGGCGAGCACGACTGGTGGGCCAAGCTCGTACCGCCATTCTACAATGAGGTCGCGCACACGCCGCTCTTCATCTGGGACCCCCGCAGTCAGGTGGCAGGGGCCCGCCGCGCCCAGCTGGCCCAGATGATCGACTTGCCGGCGACGCTGCTTGAGTATTTCGGCGTCGATCGCCCGGCGGACATGCAGGGAATCCCGCTCGGGGAGGTCATCTCAGCCGACGAACCGACCCGCGACGCTGTTCTGTACGGCGTGCACGGGGGTCACGTGAATATTACTGACGGCCGCTTTGTCTACATGCGCGGGCCCGTCGACCCGGCGCATAACAAACCGCTGAACGAGTATACTCTGATGCCAACGCATATGCGGGGGCTCTTCTCCGCGGACGAGCTGCAGGACATCCAGCTGGCCGAACCATTTCCGTTTACGAAGGGATGCCGCACGATGAAAGTCGCTTCACGCCAGGTATTCGGCGCTGTCCCTCGCTATACGATGTTGTTTGATCTGAAGACGGACCCGGGCCAGGAAAGCCCGATCGACAACGTTGCCGAAGAAGCCAGATTGTCGGCCCGCATGGCGGAGCTGATGCAGGCCAATGACGCTCCCCCCGAGCAGTTCGAACGGCTCGGACTGGCTGTTCCTGTCGCCGCTTAGGCTGACGACGGGCGGCGAAAGACCTTGTCCCGCCGCAGTTCTTGGAGCCACAGGGCCAGCGGCTTCATTGTTGCTGGTCCTGTGCCTCCTTTTTCCCTCTTCGAGGCGTTCGGCCTTGAGCGGCCTCGACTGTGCTAAGGAATTCCCCATCACACTGCCTCACCCCTGTCAGCCCGCCGCTTTGCACAGTGAAACGCGGTGGGCCTAGCTGTTTGCGTCCACCATCTCCCCGCATCCTCCATCCCAGCGATCATCCACCCAGCTGAAGCCCCCTTGTTTGCACGCCGCCCAGGCAGATCGGAGCCTGTCGGGTGGCGGACAAACAAAAAGCGCCGCACACCTCAGTGGTGTTTCGGCGCCCCAGGTTGGAGACTATCGACCCTGCTATGCTGCTGTAAATCGCCCTCAGGAACAGTGAGGCAGACGATTCCTACACTCTGATGAAGCGCTTTTCCTTCAGGCGGGCCGACTTACCCTGACGGTCCCGCAGGTAGTACAGCTGCGCACGTCGGACCTTGGTTTTGCGCAGGACCTCGACTTTGTCCACGCTCGTGCTGTGCAGGGGAAAGGTCCGCTCAACGCCGACGCCGTGTGAACCGGTTCGGCGCACCGTGTAGCTCGCGCCCGCGCCTTTCCCGCCGCGCATCGCGATCACGACCCCTTGAAATACCTGAATGCGTTCGTTGCGTCCTTCGGTAATTCGCTGGTGGACTCGCACTGTATCGCCCGGGTCGATTTGGGCTACGTCCGCTGAAATCTCCGGTTGCAGTGAAGCCATCAATGCGTTTGTCATCGTAGACCGCCTTCTCCGTTCTCTGATTTACAGTCTCTTTCGGCACGCTGTCTTTTCAGCTTCGGCGCCGGTTGCGACTTCACTTGTCCAACGCCTGCCCCAGTTGCGCCTGCAAACAGCGCTCCACAGAAGAGACGCCGCCGGGGCTCGCTTTCACCCTGGGACCTCACTGACGCACAGCCTCGCAGTATACCAGCCAAACCAGGTCATCTCCAAATTTTTCCTACAGTTCAGCGCGAACGATGTGGACCCCATCTACCATGTTCTTCAGCTTCTGCCGGGCGGCCCAGCGGGCAGTCTGGCTGAGCCCGCAGTCCGGCGCGAAGGCCAGCCTGTCGGCGGGAGCAAAGTCCAGGCAGCGGCGCACAGTTCTGGCTACGTGCTCAGCAGACTCGATGAAGTAGCTCTTCACGTCGATGATACCGACCGCCACGTCCTTCCTGGCTGCAATCTCGCCAATTAAGGCAAGCTCTGCATACTCCCGGTTTGCCATCTCCACGTGGATCTCATCAACGGCCATCTCCAGGAAGGCAGGGAACATCGGTGCGTAGCGGCGATAGCCGACCGGATGCCCTTTATAGTTGCCGAAGCAGAGATGCGTTGAGAGTCTGCATCTGCCCGCCACAGGCTCTACCGTGCGGTTGAAAATGTCGACGAATCGGGCCGGATCTTCGCGATATGCGTAGCAGCTCATCGAAGGCTCATCCACGGTGATCTCACCGCATCCAGCCTCGACCAGGGCCTCCAGCTCCCTGCGCACGATCGGCAGCAGCGCTTCTGTCACGGCATAGCGGTCGGGATACTGCGCATTGGGCAGCAGGCGGCCGCTCAGTGTATAGGGCCCAGGTACGCTGGCCTTCAAGGTGGGCGCATCGCGCGAATCCGGCGCCAGCCGCTGCAGGCGCTGGAACTCCTCCACCGCGCCGAGCCCTTCAGGCGCACAGAGGTCTCCAGTAATGGAGTGCTTTCCGCGCTGGTCGTGCGCCGGGGGGCCCCACCGCCGCGGTGATTCCTGCTCCGGCTCGATGCCATCCAGAAAACCGTAAAAGGACAGGTTGAAGTCCAGCCGGGTCTGTTCTCCATCGGTGATGACGTCGGTCCCGGATTCGAGCTGGTCGTGGATGGCGGCCACGACCGCGTCGTCCACCATTTCAGCGATGTCTTCACTCCCGAACTGGTCCAGGTGGGCACTGGCAAACTCGAGCCAGGCGGGAAACGGGTAGCTGCCTATGACGGTTGTGCGCAGAGGAATGGGTTGCATTGTCTCTTCAGGTTAATCGGTGTTGACTCGGCAAAATACCGATTCCGACAGTGCGGACGGGCAATGGGGCTCGCGAATCAGCCGCCGTAGACCCGGCGAATGCGGCGCCTGTAATCGTCGTAGGAGGCGTCAAACTTGGCGGCGGAAGCCTCTCCGGAAAAGACGCTGCTCGAAAGCACCAGGGGCGGCTTGCCGCGCCGGGTCAGGCCTTCGGCCACCATGCACTTGATTGCATTGACGACCGCGGCGGCGCCGACCGTCGACCCCGGCCCAACCGGGTCCTCAAGACCGTCTATCGAGACCATCGCGTCGCCGGCCGGTGTTCCGTTGTCGATCGTTACGTCGGCGATATCCAGGAGTTTCTTGCCGCTGCTGTGTTTGGGCGCGGACGCGTTGCAGTGGTCGACCGATACGACCGCGATGACCGGTAGGCCAAGCGACTTCGCCTCCAAGGCCATTTCCACGATCACCTCGTTGACGCCGCTATTGGAAAAGATCATGAAGCTGTCCGGCGGCCGCAGAACGAAATTGCGCAGTATCTGCCGGGCGAATCCTTCCACATGCTCAATGAACATCGCCTGCCGCTGGCCGTTGGCGCCGACGACCTGATTGTGAAAGGTGAGCGACAGCTCCACAATGGGATGAAAACCGGGAAACGAACCGTGGCGGGGATACATTTCCTCGATGAACATGCGGGAATGGCCTGTTCCGAACAGATGCACGAGCCCTTCTTCGGCAATCGTGTTTACGCAGATTTCCGCGGCGCGTTGAATGTTCTCGCCTTGCGTCGAGGCGATTCTGTCCAAAATGGCCTGCGCTTCCGTCAGATAAGCGGTTGCTGGATTCAACTCTGTCCTATGCCTCCTTGTCGTGCTTCGTTGCAGGCGACCCTTCCGTCTTCTCGTGTTGACTTCCTTGCGACTCACCAGGTAAACGGAACCGTCCCAGTCTTGTCCAGCGGATAGCCCCACTTCTCGATATAGGTCTCGCCGGGCAGGAATTCATCGCCCCTCTCAACCAGCTTTTCCCGGAGCGTCGCGTCCAGTTCGGCCTGCACTGTTTTGGAAGAGGGTCTGTCGACAAGGTTTTCCAATTGGAAGGGATCGGCCGCATTGTCGTAGAGCAGCCAAGGCCCGTTCAGATCGCGTACATACGTATGAGTCCGCGTGCGCACGCCCCGGTACTCGCGGCCGCCGTCCTGGCGCAGGAACTGTCCAAAGGGATGGGGACAGTAGATGAGCGCGGCGCCGCCCGAAGGGTCCTGGCCTCCCTCGATCGTTCCGGAAAAGTCGCGGCCCTCAACCGTTTCTGGAACGGGAAGACTGCAGAGCGACAGCAGAGTGGGCAGAATGTCGGGCGTGTCCAGAAGCGCGTCGACCTCTCTTCCTTTCAGCCCGAAACGTTCGGGCCACCGGAGAAGAAATGGGACCCGAATCGATTCCTCCCAAGGGCGTTGCTTCTTTACCTCACCCTGCGAACCGAGCATGTCACCGTGGTCAGACGTGAAGACAAAGATCGTATCGTCGGCCAGGCCCTCTTCGTCAAGCGTTTGCATCAGGGCGCCGAGGCAATCGTCCAGGGCCGTGCAGTGTGCATAGTATCCGGCAATCCATTCACTCGCTTCACTGGCCATCTCTGGCGTCACGTTTGGACGCAGCTCAATCGCGGCCGGATCATACATGGCGCGATAGGACTCCGGCGCAGTTTCGTACGGCGCATGGGGCGGTCCCCACGAAAGGACGAGCAGGAAGGGAGATTCGGACGGCGCACCGCCGGACGAGCCGCGTGCGCGCAGATACGCTTGCACGTCCATGGTCTGTTCGATGGCGTCGTAACCCTCCCAAGTCAGCGCCTGGTCGGAATCGCCCGCGTAGTATTTCGAACTGTTGTAATCGTGCGTGCATTCCAGGGTCATCCAGTAGTCAAAGCCCTGGCGGCTTTCAGGCGGAATGTAGCTGCTGCGCCCGCGGCCGTCCACATGCCATTTGCCCACGTAGGCCGTATCATACCCCGCCGCCTTGAACAGCTTGGCCATGGAAACGGCATCGTCGGCCAGGTGCACGTCATTGACGAAGACGCCGTGCGTCAACGCGTGCTGGCCTGTCAGCAGGCAGGCGCGCGCTGGGCAGCAGACGGAAATGCCGGCGACAGCGTTGGTGAAATTGACGCTTTGCGCGGCCAGCCTATCCAGGTGGGGCGTCTGAACCTGTCGATTGCCGTTGTAGCCGGTATCCTGCGCCCGCCACTGATCGGCGAAGACATAGACAATGTTGGGGCGTTCCTGTGGCATGTGCCGGTCTCTCCCAGCGGCCTTCTCTTACAGCGAGACGCCTAACAGGCCGCGCGTAAACTGGAATTCAATGTTCCCTGCCCGCATCGCCTTGGGCTGGCGCTGCCCCCCGAGCGTCTCGGTCAGCAGATGCGCGAGGTCCTGGGGCCAGTAATCAGGTTCGTTGTCGAGAATGGCGTCCATATCTTCGGCGAATTGGTGGGCGAGGCTGCCTGCGGCGGTTACCTGAAGCACAGGCACCAGTGGATGACCTTCAACGGGGTGAATGCCGGCATAGGCCAGGATCGCCTCAACGCCCACACCGCCAAGGCCGGTCAGCGTCTCCGCCCAGTGCTCGGTGGGCGTTTCCATCACATGCAGACCGCCTGTTTCAGCGGCATCTGCCAGCGACTGGCCGTAAGCGAGCGTAGGCAAGTGGGGCCCCGCCCCGATGCACTCATCCAGAAAGGCGCGCGCCGAAAGAAGCGGGCTGTTCTCCGGCACGACAACGGCTCCGCCGCCGGCTGCGATCGCCGCGGCCAGCCGGCCGAACTGCCGGGAAACTGCGGCTGCTGGCTCGCCGGCGCTGACAAGCCCGATGCGGAGATTGGATACGTTGGCTTGCGTCGGCTCGGGCGCTTCCGCCGCGGCCAGCCGCTCATCAAACCAGGCATCTACCTTATCCAGGACTTTGTCGATTCCGCCGTCCAGCTGGATGCTGGCCCACCCGAAGCGGTCCAGGTCCATTCCGTTCAGTTCCAGCTCGCGGCGGAAATAGTCGTTGTGCGTCTTTTCGCAGCCATGTTCCAGGAGCAAAGTTTCGGCTGCATGGGGATGACGCAGATAGCCAAGGACGGTTCGGACATACAGATCACCGGTATGCCCGCCGGAGAAGCCGCACCCTTCCGTGTGGGCAAGCGCCACGTACCGCCTCAGCTTCGGCGCGGCCTGCGCGCCAGACCCGTATCTGCTGTTCAATCGTGCGGCCGCGATCTGGCCGATCTGCCCGGAGCAGAGACTGGTTGGAAGGATCAGGCCAATGCGATCGGCGGCTGGACCGCTCGGAGTGGCAAATGCGCTGTAGGCAAATTCAAGGGCAGGAGCCGGCGTCGCACGCTTCAGCGGGAGCGCCCGTCCGCCGGGCTTGGGCCGGCTGCTGATTCTTTCAACCTGGCCCGGCCCTGTCTGGCGCCAGTCCCGCCACAGTTGCACCTGGGCATGGCCCGCCTTTTCCCCCACCGTTCTCTCGCCCGAAGCCGCGCGCACGGTCACGTCCAGCGTCTCTGCGCCAAGCTCGTCCATCGGTATGCCATCCAGATACCGTCCTGCATTGACGTCCATGTCGCGGCTGAGCAGCTCGTAGCGGCGGGTTGTGGTCACGATCTTGATGGTGGGCACAAACGGGAAGTTGGTGATCGAACCGTTTCCCGTGACGAAATAGATCATGTTGCAGCCGGATGCCACCTGGCCGGCAATGCTTTCCAAGTCGTTGCCCGGGCTGTCCATGAAGTAGTAACCGGGCTCTTTCATCGACCCGCTATAGGGAATAACGTGGTCTAGGCGCACGTCCGGATGTCTCTTCATGGCCGCGCCGATCGATTTGAGAACGATGTTGTACAGCCCGCGATACTTGTTGCCGCCGGAAGGATTGCCCGCCGCGGAGTGGCCGTGCCAGGCTACCCTTTCCTGGAAGCGTTCAATCGTGTGGAGAAACTCGGCTGCCGTCCCGACGTCGCGCACATTGAGCATCATGTATGGCTCGGCGCCGATCAGCTCGTCGGTTTCGGCGAGGTTGGCTGCCCCGCCGTAGCGAACCAGCTCTCTGGCCACCCACGAGGCAAGGGGATTGCCGGAAATGCCGGAAAAGGCGTCGGAACCGCCGCACTGAAGGGCCAGTTTCATTTCGGAAAGGGGTTGGGCCGTTCGCGGGGTTGCGTTTACCTCTTCCAGCCAGCCCTTTACGATCGTCTCTGCCTGCCCTAAACCGGCCTGAAATCCCTCATTCAGCGTCAGAAAGGCGTGAGGAACGGCCTCAACCGGGTAGTTGTTATCCTCCAGGTATGCGGCCAACAAACTGTTATTCAAGGGTTCCGGTCCGTAGTCCACGCAGAGCGCTGCCCCAACATTGGGGTGGGTAATGAATCCGGCCAGCGTACGCAGCGTGGTCTCGGTGTTGTTGGGGTTGTCGTGGCCGCCCTCGGTATGGGCAACGGCGACGATGCCGTCGATGCCGCCGTATCGGTCGGCAACGCCAGCGAATCTGGACTCCAGCTGCCGGACAAATCCTCCTGTGCGCGAGGAAGTTCCCAGCAGAACAATCATATTGCGGGTCCCGACGCCGCGGCCTGCAGGACGGGCATACCCCTCAAAGAATCTGTCCACTTCATGGCGAGGGACCTGCCTGCCAGCCTGAAATCTGGCCGCCTCAAGCTCATAGGCCTCAACGTGATCGGCAAAATTGGGTTCGCTGGGAAGCTCAAAGTCGAGCGCGCGTACACCGAGGGCGTCGAGCATCTCTTCATTTCGAATGTACTGGCCCGGTGCAATCTCCCGCGTCGCCAGGCCAAAGGGGAGCTCCCAGGAAAGCAACGGACCCCCTGCCGCGATTGGGGCCACCGCGAACCGGTGACCTTCCATCGTTGTATAGTCCAATGTGAGAGTCGCGTCCCCATAGGCGATCTGAGAGCCTGCCGGCAGCGTACGCGTGGCGATGGCCACGTTGTCGCCGGGAAGGGGCAGGCGGGCGACGTCATGGAAGGGCAAGGGAGAAGAGGCGCGGGATTCGTGTGTTGGAGTCATTGGTTCACCTTCGCTGTGCGGAGACGGATCTGCCAACCGGGATAGCCTAACACAGAAGCTGGAAATTCACAGGTTCGGGTCTTATTGCAGAGACTCCTTCGGCGCCGGGGGCGCACTGGACGAGCCTGGATTTGCCTTGTCAGCGGTTACCTGTCATCTCCGCGTCCAGCTGCTCGTAGAAGAGGGTCATGAAATCGTGCCGCTGGGCGCCCATCCGCCGCGCCGTCGCAGTGTAGAGCGAGGACAGAACGTGGCGCAGCTTGTAGACATACTCGTGCACCGGCGTGTAGTCGGCCCCGCTTGGCCGGGCATCCTGCGAGAGCGCTTCATCCACAGTCTGATTCCAGATCCGGGTGTTGTGGCTGCCGGAATGGGAAAAGGCGCGTGCGACCCCGATCGCGCCGATACTGTCCAGCTTATCGGCGTCATAGAGACATTTCGCTTCCAACGTCTGCGGCTGGATTGATTGGTCGCGGTAGCGGTGGGCCTGAATGCAGTGGACGACGCTGGCGATGCGGGCGTCGTCCCAGCCCTCGGCGCGCAGATGCTCGGCGGCAAAACTGGCCGCGGCGAGGTGATGGTCGATGCGGCCGCGTCCAGCGACAGGCACATCGTGAAGCAGCGCGGCCGCGCGCACGACTGCGATGTCCGCGCCTTCGGCCTGCGCAAGGCGGACTCCCATGTTGGTCACTCTCAAGACGTGGTCAAAGTCGTGGGCGGCGTCGCCGGCTGTGTAGAGCAGGCGCGCGGTATCTTCGCGAGGTGTGTCGTTCTGTGTACCCTTGCTGTGCGCATTGTCCATGGTTGGGGGCGCTACTGCCAGTTGACCGGCTGTTACTGGTTGGAATTGAGTTGGTTCCGGTTGACAAACTTTTCCAGGCTCTCGAGCAGACGCGTGCGGAACGCCTCCTGGCTGAACTGCTCAGCCTGCGCGCGGCATCTGGCCGGATCGTATGCCTGGGGATCGAAAGCCTCCAAGGTCTGCTTCAACATTTCCGGCGTCTGCCGGTCGAAAAACTCGCCCGTCTCGCCGGGAACGACCGTATCCAGGGCGCCGCCCCCGCGAAAGGCGATCACCGGGCGGCCTGCGCTCATCGCCTCAACCGGCGTGATTCCAAAGTCTTCCAGACCCGGAAAGATGAACGCCTTGCAGCTTCGCATCAGTTCCAGGATCCGTTCGCCGGGCTGCCAGCCGAGAAAGGAGACATTTGGCCCCGCCACGTCTTCGAGCGCCTGTCTTGCTCGGCCGCTGCCGACGACGATGAGCCGTTCGTCGGGCAGCTCGCGGAAGGCCCGAACTGCCAGATCGATGCGTTTGTAGGGAATCAGGCGGCTCACGACCAGATAGTAATCCCCCACCGGCGCCGAGGGGTCCGGAGCGAAACGGCGCGTGTCGACCGGAGGATGGACGACCACACTCTCGCGATCGTAGATCCTTCGTATGCGCGCCTGGACAACGGTGCTGATGGCGATGAAATAATCGACTCTCTGGGCAGCGGCATAGTCCCAACGGCGCAGCATCGCCAACAGCGGCTTCAGACCCAGATCCAGCAGGCAGCCAATTCGCTCTCGCTCCCGATACTGCTCGTAGAGCCAGAGAAAGCGAGTGGGGGTCAGACAGTAACAGACATGCACGGCCCTTCGCTCGCCTCTGCGTGAACGGACCCCGTGGCAGAAGCCGCTCTTGTTGCTCAGAATCAGGTCGAACTCGCTCAGATCCGTGGATTGAAATGCGGCCGGGTAAAGGGCAAGATAGACCTGGTGGCGGTCCAGTATGCCCGGAAGGCGCTGCATGAAAGTCGTGCGAATCGGCAAGGCCCGGTACAGATCCGGCATCTTGTCCGGTCCGTACATGCTGGTAAAGATCGGCGCCCCGGGAAACATCTCAACAAACTCCTCCAGGACGTTTTCGGCGCCGCCCATCTGATTAAGCCAGTCATGAACCAGGGCCACGCGCAGGCTCTGTTGCCAGTCGCGGCCGCCTTGCGCAGAGGCTGACCCGGCTCCCCCTTCAGCTTCCGTCTTCTTCTTGCCGTCCACTTGCGCCTGCCGCTGAAGTTGGCGAAATCGACTTGCCGCCGGGTTCTGGCTGATTCTTCTCGGCGAATACAGCCAGTTCTGCCTGGATGAAGTGGTCGACGACTGCTGTGAAGAGCCTTTCGACGAAGTCTGGGTCCACGCCGGCAGCGTCGGCCCAGTCCCGCCGCGCCGCGATCATGCGGCGCTGGCGTTCATGCGCATGCACGTGGGCGGCATCGCGCTTGAAACGGGCTGCCGCGTGCACATATTGCTGGCACCGGCTGATCGTTGCGATGAGCGACCGGTCCAGCCGGTCTATTTCAGATCGCACCTCTGCCAGGGTCTGACATTCCTGGGGTTGTGGCATCACATTTTCTGCTTAGGGTGAATTCAAAGCCTGCCGGATTTGGTGGAGAATTCTACCCCAGGGCGCGGCTCGAAACAAAGATGGGGGCAGGGCAATCGAATCTTGTTGGGAGTGAACTCTTAGCAGATAGTCAGTTTTCCAACCAGCTCGTTTACGTTTGGCGGCAATACCAACTTTGGCGCTTTTCTCTTTGCGTAGGAGGTCAAGAGCCAGGCGTCGCACGATTTCCAAGTTGTGCTGTGCATGGCCCTGGCGGATGCGGGTGTCGTCCTCGCCAAAGGCGATATCCAAGAGCCAGTGGGCTGAGTTTTCG
>JAJDXQ010000012.1 GCA_022823185.1 Caldilineaceae bacterium | reverse complement strand
CCTCCGTGCTCCCTCGCTCCCCCCAATCCCCGTCCCGCCACCAACCCATCCCCTGAATCCCATAAATCCCCCCAAATCCCCGTCCAGACAACAGCCCGTTCCCCCCGTCATCCAATGTCCGCTGCAGCCCCGTCGTCCGTCGCAGACCACTTGACATCACAAATCACAATCTGTATCCTTGTACCCGTACCTGACCTCAAAAAAACACAATTTAGACCCGACCGGCGCCCATGCCGACGAAAGGAAGGTCCAATGCCTGAGGAAATCCGCGAGTTCCGCGTCTCCAACGACGCCTTCGATGATCCCGCCGAACTTCAGCGCCGTCTCGCCGACGAGGGCTATCTATTCTTCAGACAACTCCAGAACCCCGACAAAATGCGCGAGCTGCGCCGCGTCATGATGACCAAAATCCAGGAAGTTGGCTGGCTCCTGCCCGGCACCGACCCCGACGACGGCATCGCCGACACGACCAAACAATGCACCGAAGGCGATCGTGACTATACCGCCGGCTACAGCCAGGTCTACAAGCTGGAGCCCTTCCACCGCTCCGCCCACTGGCCTGAAGTCACATCCATGATCGAAAAAATCATGGGCCGTCCCATCATGCCCCATCCCAACCAGATCGCTCGTCTCTGGTTCCCCAAATACACGGAACACACCACCCCAATGCATCAGGATTTCGTCCACTTCCAGGGCAACTTTGAAACCCTGACCAGCTGGGCCCCCATCGGCGACTGCCCCATCGAGCTGGGCCCCCTCGCCGTCATCCCAGGCTCCCACAAAGTCGGACGCGTGCTCGACCACCACTTCTCCCTCGGCGCCGGAGCCCTGAAAGTCGATGTCGACGCCGAGGAAGAGATCGAACCGGACTGGCACTCCACAGACTTCGAAATCGGCGACACACTGATCTTCCCAGCCCTTACAATTCACCAGGCCCTGCCCAACTGCACTGAGGACCGACTGCGTCTCTCTCTCGACAACCGCTACCAGGCCATAGGCGATCTCATCGCAGAGCAGATGCTCACCCCCCACGGCCCCAGCGGACTCGAATGGGAGGAAGTCTACGAAGACTGGGAATCGGACGATTACAAATACTACTGGGAAGACTACGACAACCCGGTTGTGGCCCGCGATCTCAGCTTCGGCGAAAGAGGCTTCGCCGAAGCCCTCGAACTCGCCCGCGCCGGCGACGAACACGCCGTTATCGCCCTGCAACGGGCCATCAAATTCGATCCCGACTCCGAAGCCGCCCTCACCGCCAAGGAAGTCCTGGCCGAAGCCGGCATCGTTGCGTAGGCAGATAGCGCGAGGAGGCGAAGCTGCCCACCTGGCAATGTACTGCTTTACCCGTCAAACCCGCATGCAGGCGCCAATTCTCGCCTTGCCGCGCGACAAAAGTCCAACTTGAAGGAGGTGAAGACGCTAGGTCCTGCTCATCCTGACGGCGGAGCCATCCGAGGCTCGTACTTTACCCTGATCTTTCGACAATCAAGGACAAGGAGAAGAGGCAGAAAATGACTGGCAACGGACTGAGTAGACGAAGCTTTTTGAAGGCCTCCGCCGGCGCGGTCGGCGTCGGTTTGATGGCCGCCTGCGCTGCGCCCGGCGCACCAGCCGGTGAAGAGATGGCTGAAGAATCAGGCGGCGAATCGGCAGCGATGGACAGGGTGGATGTCCACTGTACCCTCGGCCTCCTCCACCCCACCGAGTGGACCACCCGCTCTGCCGAACACCCCTTGGTCGGAAACGCAGCGCGCATTCTCGCTGAGCGCTTTGAAGAAATCAACCCCGACATCGCCATCGTTTTCGACGAAGCCGGGGATGACGCCTGGCTCACTGCCGCCGTAAGCTCCGGTGAATCCCCCGACCTGATGGCCCGCCTGGACCTCGTGCAACGCGGCTGGTGCGTCCCCATCGATGACTGGCTCGACGCCCCCAGCCCCTACGCAATCCAATACGACACCTGGTCCGAAAGCTTCTATCCTTCCATGATGGAGTCCTTGACCTGGTCTGACGGCCTCGATTACTGCGCCCCCATCCGCGCTATCTGGCCCTACCTCGAAGTTGGACTCGCCTGCAACATGGAAATCTTCAACGAGCACGGACTCACGCCGCCCGCCACCTGGACTGAACAGATGGAGGTCTCCCAGGCCCTCAAGCAGGCCGGCCTTGGCCTCTCCCCCTGGCCCCGCGAAGGCGAGACCGGCAACTGCTGGCCCCTTGCCCTCCAGATCCTCCCCCCCATGATGCAGGAAGTCTGCATCGATATGGACGCCGACAACGATTTCTTCGTTGGCATCGAGGAAGCTCTGCCCGCACACAAGGCCGAGCTGATCGGCCCCTACACGCCCATCTACCAGCGCGCTTGGGACGAAATGTACGCCCTCGCTCTGACCTGGGTGGACGGCTTCAACACCACCGATCTCGACCTCCTCTGGCGCGAAGGCTCGGTCGGTATGCAGTACCGGGCCACTTGGGAATTCGCGACTTTGGCCAACGACCCCAACGTGGACTTCGAGCGCACTTTCGTTCCGTCTCCAATGCCCGCCGCTGCCGACATTCCCCCCACGGTCAGCATGCCCGGCGCAGTCGACCCCAATGACTATACAGCCGGAGACGGCAATGTGCCAGGCGAACACGTGCAGGCCATCCGCGGCCCACAGGACGTGATGCTCAAGTCCTCAACCGAAATGCGCGGCAACCGTGACCAGGTTATCAACTGGTGGCAGTTCATCACCGAGCCCGAGAACAACGCTTTCCTCAACAACGAAAATCAGCAGTATATCCCGTCTGCCAGGGATGCCAAGCTCGGACCGTTGTGGTCCACCATCGGCGGATACAAACTTCCCCTTTACACCTACACCATCGCCTGGTGGGGCATGGGGCTCCTGTGGGACTGGGACTACTTCACCGAGTGGCGGCGCATCTTCGTCGCCTGGGTGATCGGAGACATGGACAGAGCCGAATTCTTCGAGCGCCAGCAGCGCTCCTGGGATGAAGGCGTCGCCCGCTACGAAGCACTGCTCGCCGACCAGGAAGCAGACAGCTAAAAGGTTCAAGATCTTGGTGAGCGGACTGCGGCCCTTCACGCCCGTCCGCTCACCACACTTCCTCCTCCTGCTGCCGCAAATATGCTACGCAAAATCCGTTTGGCCGCAGTCGGCCTGCTCCTCCTGATACTCGCCCTTCTTGCCGCGGACTTCATCCAGTCAATGGTGCGGCTCAACAATGTGTTGATTGAGGGCGAGTTCAACAAGGAAAAGGTCGTCTCAGATGGAGAAGACTCGATTGTTCTCACCGTCCGTGTCACCGAAAACGGGAAACCGCGAGTCAATGACACCCTCCAGGCTTGGCTGCAACCCGGCAATGGCCTCATGATCCCGGAGTGGTCCTACACCGACGAAAACGGCGAAGTCGAAATCACCTTTACCCCAAATCCGGCTACGGCCTACGACCTCAAGACGGACTCAATTATCAACGTTATCGATATCAACATCGGGCGCTGGCTCGAAGTAGACAAGAGCTTCTCCATTGAAGTGCCAGTCGAGATCCCGCTTTATTCAGACTGAATCTGGGCTCGCCAACATAAAACTCAGGCTGCAGGCTGCAGCCTGAAGCATGGACGTAAACTCAGCTCAGTCTGAAAAAGCGATCCTGGATTTCCTCTTGGATTCGAGGTCCTGCTGTTGGAGAAGTTCAGGGAGATAGCATGACAGAAGGTACCGGAACTGTACAACAGGGCAGTGCCGCCGAAGCCGGCAAAGGGATTCCCTCCAGGTCGAGGGAGCTCTCTACCTGGCAGGCAATGCGCCGCTCCTGGCAGGCCTACGCCCTGCTTGCCCCCATCTTCATCCTCCTCCTAATCTTTAACTACTACCCTCCTATCCTCGGCCTGCTGCGCGCCTTCTACCGCTGGCGACCCGGCGTCGAAGCCAGTTTCGTCGGCCTCCAGCATTTTGGTGTCTACTTCACCTCCCCCGAAACGGGCCGTGAACTCCTCAATATGTTCAAACTGCTCGCCTTCTTCTTTTTCTCAGGCGCAGTCGTCCCCTTCATCATGGCCGTTCTCATCTTCCGCATCCGTGACACTGAGTCCAAGGAGCTCTATCGCCTCTTTCTCATCATCCCCATGCTCGTCCCGCTCATCGTCGTCATTCTCCTCTGGAAACAGATCTACGACCCCAACCTCGGCGTCATTAACGGCCTGTTGGAACAGTTCGGGCTCGGATTCCTGGCACGCAACTGGCTTGGCGACACTGCCACGGCCCTTTACTCGATTATGTTTATGGGCTTCCCCTGGGTCTCAGGCGTCGGCACGCTCATCTATCTGGGAGGCCTCGGCCAGATCTCCGAATCGATCTTCGACGCCTGCGAAGTCGATGGCTGCACCGGCCTCCGCCGCACCCTGCAGATCGATCTGCCTCTCGTACTGGGCCAGGTGCGCCTCATGACGATTCTCGCCGTCATCGCCGGCGTCACCTCATTTCAGCAGATTCTGGTGCTGACCGACGGCGGACCCGGATTCGCCACCATGGTGCCGGGCCTGACCATGTTCCACAAGGCCTTCCGAACACAGCAATTCGGCTACGCCGCTTCCATCGGCATGGTACTGTTTGTCATTACCTTCGCCGCGACCCTGGCGGTCAACCGCACTGTCCATCCCGCCGTGGAAGACGTCCGTCACTAGCGCTCTCTGAGAAAGCAAAGGCACTGCAAGGAGATCCGCAATTGAGCACCACAACCTCCACCCAGGCCGCACCGCCCGCCAGGCGGCCTCTCCGTTACTACCAGATTGGATCGCACCTGTTCATCGCCGTGATGCTGCTGCTCTCTCTGATCCCCACCTACCTCCTGATCACCTGGTCCTTCAAAAACGGCCTCCAATACCGTTGGGAACGATGGGCCATCAGCTTCCCGCTGCGCTGGCGCAACTATGTCGCCGCCTGGGACATCGTCGGCGACTACATGATCAACACCATCATCGTAGCCATCTTCGGCCTCATGGGAATGCTGCTGCTCTCGCTCATCGGCGGCTACGTCTTCGCCCGCATGGACTTTCCCTTCCGCGAAACGCTCTACTACGCTATCATCGCCCTCCTGATGGTCCCCTGGGTTCTCTCCTTCATCCCCGCTTACATGGTCTACGTGCGCCTCGGCCTGCTGAACAACCGCTTGGCTTTGATTATCCCCGAACTCGCCGGCGGCCCTATCTTCGGCATCTTCCTCATGCGCGCCTTCATCTCAGGAATCCCGGAGGAACTCTACGAGTCCGCCCGCTGTGACGGAGCCGGCGTCCTCGATCTCATCGGCCGCATCACCCTGCCGCTGTCACTGCCCGGGCTCGCCACCCTCGCCGTCCTCAACTTTATCGGCGTCTGGAACTCCTTCCTCTGGCCGCTGGTCATGATCCAGGACGACGAAAAACAGATGATCGCGGTCGGACTCTATAAGCTGGCCCGGTCCGCCACCTCCGGCGGCGTCCCCGGCTGGACCAGCCAGGACTTCAGCGTCTGGGGCCCCCTCTATGCCGGCTACGTGATCGCTTCGCTCCCCCTCGTTCTCCTGTTTATCCTCCTCGGAAAATTCTACGTCGAAGGACTGGTCGACTCCGGGCTAAAAGTCTGAAACAATCACAATTCCTCCTGGCAGCCAGGCGAACTTCGAATCCCGACGAGCCTGCCGCTGCAATACTGTCAGGGAAACCACCTAAAATGAAACACGCAACCCAGTCCATGTTCTTCAAATCCAATGGCGTCGATGCCCACTGGGACACCTGGATGTTCTTCCACGAGGGAACCTACTACCTATTCTACCTCATCACCGAATACAGCCCCGGCGAAGGCTTCGGCCTCGCAACCTCCCCCGACGGCGTCACCTGGACCGACCACGGCTGGGCCATCAAAGCATCCGACAAAATGGTCACCTACCTCGGCACCGGCGCCGTCTGGAAATCACCCGACTTCGACAGCGGCGGCCTCTTCATCTGCAACTACTCCGAATGGCGCGTCGAAGACGACGGCCGCCAGACACAGAACATCCTCTTCGCCTGGAGCGAAGACCTCATGACCTGGAACAAATTCGGCGACGATCATATCTTCAAAGTCGACACCCGATACTACGAGCAGCACGGCCGCTGGGACTGCATCTTCCCTTTCCCCCGCCCCGAGGGCGGCTACTATGGCTACTGGACTGCAACGCCCAAGGACGCCGTCGGTTTCGGCTTCGGACAGAGCGACGACGGCGTCCACTGGGAGGCGCTCCCTTCTCCTGAGTTAATCTGGGAAGGCGCCGACCCGCCCCACAGCATGGAGGCCGGCGCTGTCGCCGAATTCAACGGCAAATACTACGCCATCGTCGGGCAGGGCTCCAGGACCATGAAGACCATGATCGCCGACAACCCCGCCGGACCCTTTAGCGTCGCCCCTGTAAACTACGCCCTCCTCGAAAACTCAGGCGAACACAAGCACACCTACTTCGCTCGCTTCCTCCGAACGCACGACGACATCCTTGTCAACCACCACGCCGTAACCCGCTTTCAGCTCGACACTGGTCGCGACATCTGCTACTGGGCCCCCCTTAAAAGAGCCTTCGTCGACGACGCCGGCGCCCTCTGGTTCGGCTACTGGCAGGGCAACGAAGCCCTGAAGAAGAACCCTGTCTCCACCCAATTCCCCGCCTCCAACCGACGCGTCCAGATTGCAGAAGAATCGGTAGACACCGCGGGTGGCGTAGTAATCGAAGGCAGCGTCACTCTCCCTGAATCCAACCTGCCCGAATCAGACTGGCCCGGCCTCTACATCGAGTATGAAGCCGGCAAAGGCAGTTACATCCAGGTTGGCCCCGCAGGTGTCACCCACTTCGGTCTGATCTCCGAGTCTGCAGACAGTTCCCACCGTGAGGATGTCATGGCCCGCTCCTGGCCGTTCGCCAGTACAGCCCGCTTCCGCACACTTCTCAAAGAATCGGTCCTTGAATTCTATCTGGACGACCTCCTGATTCAATCCTACAGCCTGCCTGCCGAGGCCACAGGCCGCATCGGCCTCCTGGACCGGACAGGTCTGATGCAACAGGTCCAGATCTGGAACGCCGTCTGAAAAGATCAGAAGACGCTTAGCAAGACCTGCGTCTCTTAGCCCACATGACTTCACCTATAAGATCCCGCCCATGACAACTGTCCTCACACCCGACCAATGCGCCTTCTACCACGCCAACGGCTACCTCCATGCCCCCTCTGTCATCCCGCCGGACCTCCTGTCCCTCATGCAAACCGTCCTTTCCCGCTGGGCCGACGACACCATCAACAACTGGCTGACCCAGGGCCTGATCGACGACCCCCGACTCGACCTCGACCTCCAGCACCGCCTAGCCCACCTCTGGGAGGCCGCCGGCAGACCACAATACATCCGCAGCCCCCGCCGCGACCTCGTCAGCCGCGAAATGTTCGACATCCTCCTCCACCCCGCCCTCCTCGCCCTCGCGCAGGACCTCCTCGGCACCACCGAAATCTCAGTCCACGGCATCTTCAACGCCCGTCCCAAGCTCCCCGACCAGATCTGGACCCAGACCCCCTGGCACCAGGACGCACAATACTATCGCGACGCCGAACAGGTCCACGTAACCTCAATCTGGATGCCCATTCAGCCAGTCACCGAGCACAACAGCTGCCTGCAGGTCGCCCCCGGCCTCCACCGCGGACCCCTCCACGAAGGCTGGAACGACCCCGAAACCGGCTTCCTAGGCATCGCCCCCGAAGTGCGCGATGCCCTGAAGGGCGTATCGGTCGAAATGCAACCCGGCGACGCCCTCTGCTTCACACAGATCACCCCCCACCGCGCCCTCCCCAACCGCTCCAACCAGGTCCGTTGGTCCATCGACGTACGCTACGAGCCCACCGCCCAGGCCACCGCCGCCGGCCAGAAGCAGGGCTTCGTCGCCCACAGCCCGGCAGATCCCAGCGCCGTCCCCGCCTATGAGCAATGGCTGAAAAAGTGGGAGGAGATCCCTTCAGGAAGCTACTGACCGAGCGTTTCTCTATCCCCGCCTGGGGCGGTATAATTCCACGAAACCGACCGACCGCGACTGCCCGCGCTTGCAGGAAGCGACACTACCCGGATCCGCCACCATGAGCCTGACACCGACCGAACTCGCCCAATTCCACCGCCAGGGCTACCTCGTCAAGCCCGGCCTCTACTCTGCGGCAGACCTCAAGCCCCTTCAGGACTCCCTCACCGAGATCATCGATCAAGGTGCCCGCGACCTCCAGGCACAAGGCAAGCTGACCGACATCCACGCCGATAAACCCTTCGGCCGCCGCTTGTCCAGCATCTACCTTGACAACAAAGAAGCCGGCGAAGAGATAACCGGCATCGTTATGGGCAAAGGCGGCGGAGGCTACAACGGCTCTGCCATGCTGCAGACCATTCGCCACCCGGCTCTCCTTTCCTGCATCGAAAGCCTGATCGGCCCCGACATCGTCGGCTCCTCCGTCTACCGCATCCGGCCAAAGCTACCAGGCTGGGACCGCGGCGAAGTCCCATGGCACCAGGACGCCGGCTATACCCTCGCCCACTGCGACCGCCATCTCATTGTCACCTGCTGGGTTCCCCTCGTTGACGCCACACTTGAAAACGGCTGCCTCCACGTCATCCCAACCGTGCACAGGACCGGAATCCTCCGCCACTACACCGGCGGCCACGCCGGCTTCCTCGAAGTCCCGCACGAAGAGTTGCCACAGGTCGAACCCGTCCCCGTCCCCATGAAGGCCGGCGACGCCCTCCTCCTCACCAACCTCACCCCCCACGCCTCCTTCGAAAACAAGACCAACCAGGTCCGCTGGAGTATCGACCTGCGCTACCAGAGCGCCAACGTACCCAACAACGTCGAAGAAGACCCCGCCGCCTATACACCCGAACGCGATCCCGTCACCATGGCTTGCTACCCCCCCGAAGCTGACTTCGTCATCCGCGATCCCAAAAACCCCACCCGCGAAGTCCTCTCCGCCGACCGGTTCCGCCAACTCCGCCAGCGCTACGAAACATCCCGCCCCAACACCCCCGGTCGCGGCTGGACCCCCCTCCAGGATCGCTGACACTTCCCACCAAAAAAGGGTTTAACCAGCCCACGCATCCTCTCAAACCCAAAACGCTGCCCGACAGAGCAGCGAAATACTAGGGCTCATTAACCTCTGAAAAAAGAGGATTTGACTGTGCAAGGCACTTATCCTCGAAGGACCTTGCAGTTATGCAATAAGAACCGCTACGCCTCTAGTGTCCTTCGCGACTCTTCGCGTAACTTCGCGGTTCAATCGGTTCTGTTGATCACAACATCCTGGCAAGAGCTATCCCCACCAGACCTGCAGTCTTTCCGCTTCTGTCGAACTCGTAGCGGCCTTCCCAAAATGTCAGAGATTCCTAAGCCTAATTGGAGCCTGAGCCACCGTGCGCGGCGGATTCCGCGCTTCCATCCCCCTGCTCTTCCCGCAGGCGCGCCAAACACAGTAATCTGTCGAACTCCTCCTGAAATGCCGCAATAATCGTGTCCGGATCCGGCGCCAGTCCCCGGTCGGTGATAAGTCCGATATTCACCTGCCCGGCGTAGCTGAATATGCTGATCCCCACGCCGATTGAGCCCGACTGCGGCACCCAGAAAACAATAGAGTCCAGAAGCTTGCCGGCAAAGTAAAGCTTCTGGGACGGTCCAGGCACATTGGTCAGGACCACACTCACCTTGTCGGCATAGTAGCCGCGCACGCTCCTTGCGACTCCGTCCGACACCACGCCTAAGCCAGCGATAGCCTGATAGGTCACCAATGCTTCAGGCGACCTTTTGATGGCATCCATGCTGCGCTTCGTCGCAAAAAGCCGATCGATGGGATCGGCGATGCCGATCGGCAGCGGAAGATAGACGAGTGCGAAGCGATTCGTCAGCTTGGTGTCATCGGGCGACCGGATGTCCACCGGCACCATCGCCCGAATCTCCTTGCCCTCCGGTTCGTCGCCGCGAGCTGCAACATACCGGCGCAAAGCCCCGGCCATCGCAGCGACCAGGACATCGTTCACGGTTGCCCCCATTATATCCTTCACGAACTTCACATCATCCAAGGGAATGCCCTTGGACCAGGCGACCACTTTGCCAACCCCAACCTCGCCTTTGAAAGCCGTCTTGTCGTCAGTCTTCATGAGCGCCAGCTTGGCCAACACAGCGATGAACCTTCCGGCCATCTGTCCGCCCCGCACCGCTAGAGCCAGCGGATTCGCGCGTTCTCCGGCCCCCTCGCGGTCTGCGGGTAGTTTCGCTGCCCCCGGACGCGCGCCGGCCTGAGTCGGCGGGGGCAGAGTATCCCTGTCTGGAAGAGGCCCGGCAGCCGGATCCGGTACAGGGCGCGCTCCCTCGGCAGACTCGTCAGTCAGGGAGAGGAGCACCCTTACGAGCGCCGCGCCGTCACCGATGCAATGGTGAATACGCCCGAAGAAGACGCTGCCGTCCCCAAAGCCTTCGATGAGAGTGAACCGCCACAGGGGCCGGTTCAAGTCCAGGGGAACGGTGAGAAGCTGCGCCACGGTACTGTTGAGCGCTTTCATATCCCCAGGCGAAGGGAGAACAATGCGCCCAACGTGCGCGCGCAGGTCGAACTCCGGATCGGTCTGCCAAAAGGAACGCGGTCTGAACGCGCCTCGTTCCGCGACCACGCGCTGGCGAAAGCGCTCGTGGACCAGTAGTCGCTCCCGCAGCACAGCCAGCACATGCTCATATCGCAGCCGCTCCCTGAATATCCAGAAGCCGTTGATCACCATCGGATTGGTTGGATCGTCCATCAAGAGCCAAGCGCGATCCACGCTGGACATCGGCTCCCGTCCGGCCATCGATGCACGCCCTGCAGGTTTAGTGAATGGCTCCATTTTGAACCTTAGCCTGTAGTCCATTTCCTGAGGCCAGGCTCATAGGAATGAGAGCCGGCCGGAAAACTGAACGCACACGAGGAGGGGGTCATGCGAAGGAGTCCGGACCTGCAGACGGGTCCGGTGAATGCGCTTGCTTTCAATCATGAATCAACACCAGCGTGCCCGGGTTGACATCGGTGCTGAACATCCAGCCGTCATCGCTGTCATCGTACATGAAGGGAGACGCCCAATCGAAGAGCCACTCGGCGTCATCTTCGGTCAGATTTATGCAACCGCGGCTCATGGGCGTGCCGAAGTTGCTGTGCCAGTACGTGCCGTGAAAGGCGTAGTCCTCAAAAAAGTACTGGACATTCTTGACCTCGGTCACATGGTACGAGTCGCCCGCGGCGCGACTGCCGCCCCGCATGTCCTGCATGGCAATCTTGACCCAGATGCGGTACGTCCCCGTAACTGTGGGCGAGTTGCCCACCCCGGATGAGATGACGAACGCCCTCACCGGTCTGGCGCCCTCATAAGCAATTGCCATCTGTTCATTGAGGTCGACCTCAACCCAGCGCTCGGTGAGCGTGGGGTAAGAGGCCCGGTCAAGCCTATGACTCATGCCTTCCAGAAGCTCGAGCGAGTTGGCGGATGGCATGCGCAGAGTCCGGCCCGGTTCAGGAATGCTGCTGTTCTGCAGGCCATTCAAACGGGCCAGCGCGCCAGGATTGACACCGTACCGCCCCGCGATGTCCGAGAGTGACTCTCCCGCCTGCACAGTATGAACAGCGAGACGGGTCCGCCCAGGCTGCATCTCCGGTATCGGCGTCGCCGCCTGCACGTCAGAGACCGAAGAAACAGGCTGAGGAGCGGGCGCGAGCGCATGGGGCACCAGCAGTTCCTGCCCCAGGCTGAGCCATTCCTCGGAGGTGAATCCATTGATGGTCATGAGCCTCGTCAGGCTGATTCCATGCTTTCCGGCCAGTCGAAACAGTGTGTCTCCCGGCTGGACCGTGTAAGTCTGAAACGCTTCTTCACGATGCCGTGCCGGAGCCGCAGTCTCCTCTGTATCGACCAATAGGCGCTGGCCGTACCAGACATAGTTGGCATCCGGCAGGCCGTTCAGTTCCTGCAGGCTCTCAACCGATGTGCCATACTGTCTGGCGATCTGGCTCAGCGTTTCACCCGGTTGGACGATGTGCTCTTCATAGGCGTGGACGGCGCCGGCAAATGACATGACAGCCACAACTGCCAAAATCAGCGCCAGTTTCCCGCGGGATAAGGTACGAATATGCTCTCTCATATGGATGTCCCCACTAATAGGCGCCCATTAATTCCGTCATGACAGTGTTCTGAGGGGGGAAACACCTTTCCTCGACGGGCCCTGCGCCTTCGCGAAGAACAACCGATACGCCTCTGGTGTTCTTCGCGGCACTTCGCGTGACTTCGCGGATCGATCACTTCTGTCTTTCTCAAAATGCAGGCGAGAATCATCCCTGACATGCCTGCCAGCATTGTCCTGATTACCTCACCCAGTCAGGGAAGATTAAGACCACCGCTAAGACATCCCAAGAACGTAAGCGAAAATCCAACTCCCTTTTCCACAACATCAAGTTTATCAACGCACCCTTACTCCCCTGAAACGCGGGGTAGACAGGCAGTTCGGCCTCTGAATGCTGTCGTAACACTCTGTTTTCTGTCGATACGGGCAAGCCAACCGGCACGAAATGTCTCTCTGACTGACATACTGAATTCACCCACTTTTTTGGCCCTTTAGAGCAGGAAAATTGCCCCAAAGTTTGAACGTACTCCACGTTTCCGGTGGCTGCCCGGCATCCGGACAAAGCCTGGCAGGCATCTCTCCCTTGTAGCAGAATCCCCTGTTCGGACTGGCCATTTCCCCTTCTCCCCGCAACATGCGATATTCCTACATTTAATGTATAATTTGCCACCGGGAGGACGCGCCCCCACCCTCTCTGTCCCTTTGAGCCTTGGCAAGCCCGCCATCTTCACTTGCCCCGGCCAGCTTGTAACTGACAGATTACGTCCGCAAGACGCGGCCCATCCCTCCCGACTTCCGCGCCCGGTCACACGTCAACGCCCCTTTCCCTCGGAGACCAGAAAGGAGTCCTCCCGTGAGTGTCCAAGCCATCCCCAGAGACTACAGCCTCTCCGGCGGCCACCAGGACGCCGTCGAACTCGACAACGACCGCCTCGTCGAGCGCATGGACGAGACTTGGTGGAAGCCAAAGCTGTCCCGCCAGCAGATGCGTGAAATCATGCAGCGCCGCAACGGCCCCGCCATCTGGCACTACACCCTCTGGTTTGCTCTCCTGGCCGCCAGCGCCTACCTCGCCGTAATCTCCTGGGGATCCTGGTGGGCCATCCCCGCCTTCCTCATCTACGGCACGATATACTCCTCCTCCGACGCCAGCTGGCACGAATGCGGCCACGGAACGCCCTTCCGCACACACTGGCTCAACGAAGTCCTCTACCACATCACCTCCTTCATGACCATGCGCGAAGCCTATATGTGGCGCTGGAGCCACTCCCGCCACCACACGCACACCTACATCGTCGGCCGCGACCCGGAAATCCAGGTCCAGCGCCCCGCCGACCTCCTCAAAATCGCGATGGACTTCTTCTACCTGCGCAGCGGCCCGCCGGAAGTCTGGCGCGTATTCCGCAACGCCTTGGGCCGGCCCAATTCGGACGTGCTCGACTTCATGCCGGAGCGTGAACTGCCCAAAATGTACTGGTCCAGCCGCATCTACATGGCAATCATCGCGGCATTTGCAATCTGGTCCATCGCCGTCGGCAGCTTCCTGCCCATGATGTTCGTGCTCCTGCCCCGCTTCTACGGCGGCTGGCTGCACCAGCTTCTCGGTCTCACCCAACACGCCGGCCTCGGCGAAGATACCTACGACCACCGCGAAAACACGCGCACCGTCTTCATCAACCCTGTATTCGCCTTCCTTTATATGAATATGCAGTACCACATCGAGCACCACTCAATGCCGATGACGCCCTACCACGCCTTGCCCAAACTGCATGAAGCAGTCAAGGACCAGATGCCGCCCCCCTACAAGAGCCTCTGGGAGTGCTATAAGGAGATGATCCCCGCACTTATCAAACAGGCCACCGGCGATCCCGGCTATCAGATCATGCGCCCCATCCCCCAGGACCCCGAGATCGAAGCGCCCGAACAGCAGACCGCGTCCGAGGCCTCTGGCGAATGGGTCGAAGTCTGCCCCGTCGAAGACCTCGAAGAAGAAGATGTCATCCGCCTCGATCACGGCAGCCGCACGCTCGCCGTCTACCGCCTCAAAGGCGACCGCTTCTACGCCACCGACGGCCTCTGCACCCACGAGTACGCCTATCTCGCCGATGGCCTCGTCATCGACAGCGTCATCGAATGCCCGCTCCACAACGGCCGTTTCGACATCGCCACCGGACGCGCCCTGCGCGCCCCTGCCTGCGACCACCTCGAAACCTATCCCGTCGAACGCCGCGGCAATACGCTCTACGTTCGCGTCGCCTGACTTGACAGAATGCGCATTGGCTCCCAATGGGGACGGTTTTCCGAAGGAGAACAGCCATGAGCGTCCAAGCGATCCGCAGAGACTACAGCCTCGCTGGCGGCAACCGCGACGCCGTCGAACTCGATGGCGACCGCATCCAGGGCCGCCTCGAAGAACGGTGGTGGAAACCCAAACTGACCCGCCGGCAGATGCGCGAAATCATGCAGCGCCGCGACGGTCCAGCCATCTGGCACTTTGGCCTCTGGTTCCTCCTTCTCGGCGTCAGCGCCTACCTCGCCGCCATCTCATGGGGAACTTGGTGGGCCGTCCCCGCCTTCCTCGTCTATGGGACCATCTACACTTCCGCCGACTCCCGCTGGCACGAAACAGGGCACGGCACACCATTCCGCACACGCTGGCTGAACGAATCTGTCTACGCAATCGCCTCATTTCTCGGCATTCGCGAGGCCTACCTCTGGCGCTGGAGCCATTCACGACACCACACGCACACATACTTCGTCGGCCGCGACCCGGAAATCCAGGTCCAACGCCCTGCCGACCTGGTCAAGCTCCTGATGGACTTCTTTTACCTGCGCAGCGGGCCGCCCGAAGTCTGGCGCCTGATCCGCAACGCCTTTGGTCGCCCCAACGCCGATGTGCTCGATTTCGTACCGGAACGCGACCTTCCCAAAATGTATTGGTCAAGTCGCGTCCATCTCGCCATCTACGCCGCCTTCGCCGTCTGGGCAATCGCCATCGGCAGCTTCCTGCCCATGATGTTCGTCCTCCTGCCCCGCTTCTACGGCGGCTGGCTCCAGCAGCTCCTCAGCCTTCCCCAACACGCCGGCCTCGGCGAAGACACCTACGATCACCGTGAAAACACGCGCACAATCTACGTCAATCCCGTCTTCGCTTTCCTCTACGTCAACATGCAGTACCACCTAGAGCATCACGCCATGCCCATGACGCCCTTCCATGCCCTGCCCAAACTGCATGAAGCAGTCAAGGATCAGATGCCGCCCCCGTACACTAGCCTCTGGCAAGCCTACAAGGAGCTCATACCCGCCCTAATCAAGCAGGCCACCGGAGATCCCGACTACAAAGTCATCCGACCGATTCCTCAAGACCCCGAAATTGAGACCTCCGGGGCGCGTTCCGCAGCTGAAACGACCGGCGAATGGATTGAAGTTGGCTCCGTCGAAGACATCGAAGAAGAGGACGTCATCCGCCTCGATCACGGCAGCCGCACGCTCGCCGTCTACCGGCTCAAAGGCGATCGCTTCTACGCCACAGACGGCCTCTGCACCCACGAATACGCCTACCTCGCCGATGGCCTCGTAATCGACGGCGTCATCGAATGCCCGCTTCACAACGGGCAGTTTGACATCGCCACCGGGCGTGCCCTGCGCGCCCCCGCCTGCGACCACCTCGAAACCTATCCCGTCGAACGCCGCGGCAGCTCGCTCTTCGTCCGCCTCGGCTGACCCTTGCACGACCGCCCAACCTGCTTTTTGCAACCATCTCTCTCAACAACCAAGGAACCCTCACGATGCAGATCGCCTTTATCGGAGTAGGCGGAATCGCCCAAAATTATCTCGCCAGCCTTAAGAAACTGAACCGGCCCGTAGCCGCTGTCTGCGACATCAACGAACAGACAGCCGCCCGCGTCGCCGGCGAACTAAACTGCAACGGCTACACCGACCACCGCGACATGCTCGAACGCGAAAACCCGGACGTGGTCTTCGTCGCCATCCCGCCCGCCGCCCACGACACCCAGACGATCGACGCCGCCCAGGCCGGCGCCAACCTCTTCGTCGCCAAACCGGTCGCCATGGACATCGACGTTGCCCGCCGAACGCAGGACGCCATCGCCGCCAGCGGACGCATCAACCAGGTCGGTTACATGGCCCGCTATTCCGACATTACGGAGCGCACCAAAAAGCTTGTGAAGGGCCGCGACCTCGGTATGGGCATGGGCCGCTTCCTTACCCGCATGTCCCCCTCCCATCCCTGGTGGGGCAAATTCTCCGTCAGCGGCGGCCAGCTCCTGGAGCAGAGCACACACGTCTTCGACTGGCTGCGCTACTTCCTCGGCGAAATCGAATCCGTCCAGGCCTTCGGCCACGCCGGGCCCGACGACACAATCGCCGACTTCGAGGACAGCACCGCCGTGAATCTCAGATTCGCAAGCGGCGCCGTCGGCAGCGTCCTCAGCACCTGCTCAGCACGCGTCCGCGACGGCTTCATGGGCGAACTCTGCGGCCGCGACCTCTACCTCCGCCTCGCCATGGACACACATCTCTCCGGCTACATCGACCAGGAGGAAATCGACTTCCACGGCCAGGAACGCGGCTACTTCCGCCAAATCGAGAAGTTCATCGCCGCCGTCGAGGCCCAGGACCAGAGCCTCGTCCGCTCCTCCTACGCCGACGCCGTCAAATCCCTTTCAGTCACTCTGGCCGCAAACCGCGCACTTGAATCCGGCCGCGTCGAAACAGTGGAATAAACCATGAAATTCGGAACACTCCAAAACGTAATCGAACAGCCCCTCTCAACCGTCTTCTCAGTCGCCGCCGAGCTCGGCTTCGCAGGCGTCGAGCTCGACTGGTACGACTTCGCCGAAGCCCAGCCGGACGGCCTTCTCGCCCCGCAAAACCGCGAACAGATCCGCAGCGCCGCCAGCCGGGCAGGCATCGAAATTCCCTGTGTAGCCGCCCATTTCCTCAACCAGGGCGGCCTCGCCGACCCGGCCATGGAAGCCTTCGGCCTCGACGCCGTCCGCGCCGGCATCCGCCTCTGCGCAGACCTCGGCGCGCCCTATCTGCTCGTTCCCTTCTTCGGCCCCGCCATGATGCGCAACGACCAGGCCGTCGCCCGCCTCGAAGCCAACCTGCGCCTTCTCGCCCCCGAAGCCGAACAGGCCTGCGTCACCCTCGCCATCGAGCATACCCTAAGAGGCGACCGCACCGCCGCCCTCCTCGAACGCGTCGATTCCCCCTTCATCGGCAACTACTGGGACATGGCCAACTGCATGGGCCTCGGCTTCGACCCCCTTGAAGAGATCGCCCAGCTTGGCCGTCACATCGTCCGCGTCCACGCCAAGGAATACCACCGCGGCGGCGCCGCCCCCGGCACGCCAGATCAGCCCCACTTCGACGGCCTCAACACCAAGCCCTTCGGCCAGGGCGATGTGCCCGTTCCAGCCGTACTCTCCGCCCTCCAGGAAGTCGGCTATGACAGCTACATCGTCCTCGAAACCGGCAAGTTCAACGACGCAAAACGTTCGGCCAAGGCCGCCCTCACCCTCCTCCAGGATCTCTCAGGAACTTAGCGATGGCCCTCAATCCCAACACGTCTTCCCGCTTCGAAGGCAAAACAGCTCTCGTCTCCGGCGGAGCCTCAGGCATCGGGCGAGCCACAGCGGAGCGCCTCGCCGCCGAAGGCGCCCGCGTCTTCATCGCCGACCTGAACGAGTCCATGGCAGACCAGACCGTTGCCCAAATCCGCGCAGCCGGAGGCAGCGCCGCCCGCGTTCACGTAGACCTCGCAGACGATGACTCCGTAGAACATTGCGCGCGCGAAGTCGCAGCGGAGATTCCAGCCCTCCACCTTCTCGTCAACAACGCCGCCATTCTCCGTCAAGGCCGCATCGAGGACGGCGGCTGGATTGAAAACTGGGAAATTGAAACCCGTATCGGACTGCGGGGCTGGGTCATGTTGACCCAGAAGCTGCTCCCCCTCCTCAAAGCGGAAGGCGGAGCCATCGTAAACCTCTCATCCGAAGGCGGCTACCTCGGCCGGCCCGGCATGTGGGTCTACGACGCCATCAAAGCCGCCGTCGTTTCCACCACAAAGACAATGGCCCAGGAGTTCACCCCCTACGGCATCCGCGTCAACGCCGTCGCGCCCGGCTGGATCGTGACCGAAATGCACTTCGCCCACCACCCCGACCCCGCCGCCTACAAGAGAGAACTCGAACGAACGCCCATCGACTCCTGCCTTATGCAACGTCGCGGCGGGGCTGAGGAGGTTGCCAGCGCCATCGCCTTTCTTCTCAGCGATGACGCCTCCTACATCACCGGAACAACCCTCCACGTAGACGGCGGCCGCGTCGGCATGAACCTCGGCCACCTTGGCCTACTCGAATAAACGCCAAACCCAAATCCGACCCGCCCCATGCCCCTCCCTGCCCCAAAAAAGATTCCGCCCCTTCGCCGTTGCCCTCCGCCGTTGCCGTTCTTCGCGCCCCTTCGCCGTTGCCCTCCGCCGTTGCCGTTCTTCGCGCCCCTTCGCGTCCCTTCGCGGATCAATCCCCCTCCGTGCCCCCTCCCCGAATCTATCACCTGTCCCAAATAGCCCTTCCCGGCTGAACCACGTATAATTCCCACACACAAACTCCCAGCCGAATCAGACATAACCACACACCGGAGCCCCAAGAATGGCCGACACCCTCAGCGGACAACACTGGCAGGACCAACCCCAACAGGCCCTCGACTCATTCACACGCGACGGCTACCTCGCCCTCACCGGTTTCCTCACACCCGACCAGGTAGCCGAAACGCGTCAAAGCGTCACCCGCTTCATCTCCGACACCGTACCCAATCTCCCCCGCGAACAGGTCTTCTACGAAACGCTCGGCCAGGCCGATACCCTCAAACAGATAATCGGGCTCTTCAACCACGACACCTTCTTCCACCGCCTCATGTTCGGCAGCCGTTTCGAAAAACTTGCCGAACTCCTCCTCCAGGGCCCCGTCGTCGGCAAAAACATGCAGTACTTCAACAAGCCGCCCCGCATCGGCAAAGCCACCCCGCCCCACCAGGATGGCTACTACTTTATGCTCGACCCCTGCGAAGCCCTCACAATGTGGCTCGCCCTCGAAGAAGTAGACGAAGAAAACGGTTGCGTCCGTTACGTGCGCGGCTCACACCTTCTCCCTCTTCGCCCCCACGGCCGCACCCAAACCCTCGGCTTCTCACAGGGCGTCACCGACTACGGCACACCCCAGGACCTCGCCAGCGAAGTCGCCTTCCCCGCCCAACCCGGCGACCTCCTCATCCACAACGCCTTGACCATCCATCGTGCCGACGGCAACAAAAGCCAGAACCGCACACGCCAGGCTCTCGGCTTCATCTACTACTCCGAACGCGCCAGAGAAGACGAAGAGGCCCACGCCGCCTACCAGAAACGCCTCGCCGCCGAAATGAAAGCCAAGGGCAAAATCTGACTTGGATCCGCCCAGCCCGCTACGCCAGTGCCGGACCAGGCGCCCACTGCGTCGCGATCGGTTCGGCGCTGCCCTCGTAGACGATCCTCAGCGGCTCCAGCCGCGCCTGTAGCCCAGTACTCGGACCCGTCCCGGTCTCGCCGTTGCCGCGCTCCAACGAGAATATCGTCGCCTGCGTCCGCTCCGGCAGGTCGACAAAGTGCGGGTAGTACCACATCGTCAACACCGTCCTTCGTTCGTCGCTCAGGTTGGCGTGTGACGCGTGAAACAGCCTGCCGTACCCCATCACCAGGTCGCCGGCCTCCACCGGTACGTCTACCTCCCCCTCGGCCCGCTGGAAGGCCGCGTCCCCCGGGTTCGCATACGTCCTCAGTTCATCCGTATGCATCGGCGCCGCCTGATCATGCAACGCATGCCGCTTCCGATGCGACCCCGGAATCACTCGCAAACAGCCGTTCCGCGCATCAGTATCCGTCAGATAGTACATCAGAAAACACTGGATCGGCTGCCACGTATAGCTCACCGGGTCGCCCCAAAACCGACCGTCCTCATGCCAGAAAAGCGGCGGGCTTTGCGGAGGCTTGCTGATAATCCGCCCGTGCCCGAACTTCGGCTCCGCAAACCCCAGCTCAGCCACTGCCGCCAGCACCCTCCTGTGCGCGATCAGCTCCGCCAGCGCATCATACCGATACGCCATCGCCCAGTCGATCAGCACCATGCTCCCCGTCGTCCGGTTCCGGGCGAAATGCGCCTCATCCTGCTGCTCGAGCACGCCGTCGCTCCAGGCCTGCAATGACTCCACCAGCTCCGGCTCCAGAACGCCTCTGAACAGCGCATAACCGTCCCGAATGAACTTCTCGCGCAACGCAAGATTCACCTTTCCCATTTGAACCCCCTCCCTTCTTCACCGCCATCGCCTTTCCAAAGTGCCTTCTCGCCCACTCCCGCATCCCCACCCTCTGACCACAGCAGCCCTGACCACTGACCTCTGCAGTTCCGCCCTCTGCCTTACATCCTTCCCGCCACATGCTCTGCGATCATCACGGTCGTCAAATGCGTATTCGCCCGCGGAATCTCAGGCATGACCGAAGCGTCAACGACCCGCAACCCATCCACGCCAACCACCCGGCAATCCGGATCAACGACCGTGGCCGGGTCGCCCACAGCCCCCATGCGGCACGTCCCCGCAATATGGAAGCAATCAATGCACTCTTCCAGCAGCCACCTGTCCAGCTCCTCGTCACCCGCCGAGCTGTCGACCCCGCTCCCTCCCGCGCCGTAAAGATCGCCCAGAGCAGTCTCTTCCGCAATCCCCGCAATCGCGGCATGACCCGCAAGCGCGAACAGACGCCGCACTCCATCTCGCAGCCGAACAAGGTCCCGCCGGTCCGACAACATCCGCTCCTCGATCACCGGTTCAACCCGTGGATCTGTCGATACAACGCGCAGCTCCCCCTTCGAAAACGCCTGAAACACCGACGCAACGATCACGCCCCGCTCCAACGCCTCCCCCTCGATCCCAAACACATTGCAACTCGCCATAAACATGTCATTGCGCCCCGCCCCCGCCAACCCTGAACTGTAACGCACGCAGCAGCTGGTCCGCCGGGCGTGCGCGCCCCGCGCGCGTGCCCCAGCAACCAACTTCAGATGCAGCCCCACCGTCGGATGGTCCTGCAAATTCTGACCGACACCGGTCAACTCAACCACCTGCCGAACGCCAGCCGCCTCCAAAACACACGCAGGCCCGATTCCCGAACGCATCAGGATAGCCGGCGAATGAACCGCCCCTGCGCACAGCAGAATCTCCTTGCCCCGCGCTACGCGCGCCCCGTCCCCGAAACCGTCAGCGCCCGCCGCCCGCACGCCCACCGCGCGCACGCGTCCACCGGCGCCTCCCTTTTCCGCGACCTCCCTAAACTCCACCCGGTCAACCAGGGCCCCGCCAACAACTGTCAGATTCTCTCGCCCCCGCGCCGGTTCCAGGTAACCGTCATTCGTCGAAACGCGCCGGTCCTCCCGCATCGTCAGCGCCACCGGCGATACGCCGCTGCTCCCCGGCGCGTGATAGTCCTCCGCCCATCCGTACCCCATCCCGACCGCCGCCTCTCGAAGCGCCAAATCCACCGCGCCCCATTGCCCCAGCGGCACGCGACAGAGCGGCGTCGGCCCGCCCAGCCCGTGATACGGCGCATCGCCAAAGTTCAGGTCATCCTCCATCCGGACAAAAGTAGGCAGAACCTCACGACCCGACCACCCGGCGCAGCCCAACGCCGCCCACCGGTCAAAATCGTCAATCTCGCCCCGCAGGCCGATCAAGCCGTTTATCGCCGAGCTGCCGCCCGCGCCCCGGCCCCGCACAAAAGCCGTCGCCTCCTGCGCCTCGCTGCGCCGCGCCTTCAGCCCCGGCCACTGGTACTGTCCCCTGTATGCCTCAGCCAGCAAAATCTCGCCGTGATTATGGCTCCGCATCGCCGCCGGCGCCTCCCGCGACCGGTAGTCAGGACCCGCCTCCAGCAGCAAAACCGTCACCCTTGGATCCTCCGACAGCCGCGCAGCCATCACCGCACCCGCCGATCCCGCCCCCACGACTATCTAATCGTAAGTAGGCATCTCTCTGGACCCCCCTTATCCTTCATCCGTCGAACGTCGCCGTTGCCCGTGCGGTGTTGGAACGGCCCCCGATCGCGTCTGCAGGCAATCCTCCAGCGAACTCCTCGATCCCCTCCTCCACTATCTTATCAGCGCCGAACTGCCGCACGAAGCCAGCTTCCGCCGGCTGCCTCAGCAATCCGCGTCGAACCATTCGTTCCGACCCATCTCCAAATCTGCAAGTCAGACTATTTCCAGCCGATCCGCTGCCGACTTGCACACGAATCATACAATCCTCCCCAAAACCATCAAAGGCGCCAGCCAAAAGCGGGCAACTGTATTGACACTGGCATTTGCTGACCATATAGTTGAAGTGCCTGAGCCGGAAAATACCGCTGTACTGAACGACGGCGATTGGCGGATCGGAGCCCCACTTGCCGCGCTCCATGTTATGTCGCTCTCCCTTGCAAGACATCTATTACACGGTGATCACGCCTGTCCTGGCGCACTGCATAAGGCGTCACTCCTCAAAAACCATTCTGAAAGTGGAAAGAAGCCAAGGAAGACACTATGAAAAAACGATTCCTCATTCTGCTCATCGTCCTCTGCCTTGCTGGGCTTGGCGCGCCGCTTTACGCCCAGGACGAACCACTGACGCTTGACGATCTGGCCGAAAAAGTAGAGGCAATGGTTGAACTCGTAACCTCGCTGTCGGATCGAATGAACGCCTTCGAAGTCAGGCTCGCCGCCCTCGAAGCAACCGATACGCCAACCGTTACGCCTACACCCGCGCCGACAGAGACGCCGACACTTACCCCAACTCTGACGCCAACCGCCACCCCAACCTCCACTTCACCCACCGCGTCGATCACGCGCGCTATGAATGTGCGCGCCGGTCCAGGCACCAACTACGCCGTCATTGGCCAGGCTAACGCCGGCAGCGAGTACCCAATCGCCGGCAAGAACCCGGCAGGAGGCTGGTGGCAGATCATATACGGCGGGCAGTACGGCTGGATCTACGCCCCGCTGGTTACCGCGACCAATCCCGAACTGGTCCAGGTTGCCCCTGCCATTCCAACCCCCGCGGCAACCCCAGTCCCCACCGCGACCCCAATCCCGCCCCCGCCTGCCTTCGCCTACTCGCTCGTCGACAGCGGCAGCTGCCCCGGCAACTCCCAGCAGACCTTCTTCGAGGGCCTGATCCATGACAGAAACAACAATGTGCTCAACAATGTTTGCGTACATGTCGCCTTCAACGGGCCCCGCAACACCAAATGCTCCGGCTGCGGCAAACCAACCGGCAAATGGGGCTTTTCGCCCTTCGGAGGCCCGGCCTCTTCCGGTACCTTCGTTGAAATCTGGGTCGTGAACTGCCCCGCCGGCGTAAACACCGACGGCAGCCACAACTCAAAGGACTTCTCCAACCTGACACCACTCTCGCCCAAATGGTCCATGACCATCACCAATAGCGTAGGCTGCAACAACATCACCTTCAAGCAAAACTAGCAACCCGCCATCCCTAACCCCCGACAAGGGCGCCCCCCGCGGGCGCCCTTCCCTCCCCCCTAACCCCCAGCCCCTTCCCTCCCCCCTAACCCCCAGCCCCTTCCCTCCCCCCTAACCCCCAGCCCCTTCCCTCCCCCCTAACCCCCAGCCC
>JAJDXQ010000006.1 GCA_022823185.1 Caldilineaceae bacterium | reverse complement strand
GCCCGAATATGAGCCGATATGGGAGTTGATGCGTGCGGTGGATGAGTATATTCCCACTCCTGTGCGCGAGATCGACAAGCCCTTCCTGATGCCGATTGAGGATGTTTTTTCGATCAAGGGCCGGGGCACGGTGGTGACCGGCCGCGTCGAGCGCGGTGTCATCCATCCGATGGAAGAGGTCGAGATTGTGGGGGTGAAGGAGACCCACAGGACGACGGTCACGGGCGTCGAGATGTTCCGCAAGCTGCTTGATGAGGGGCAGGCGGGAGACAACGTCGGTTGTCTGCTGCGCGGCATCGACCGGGAAGAGGTGGACCGCGGCCAGGTGCTGGCCAAGCCGGGCAGCATCACCCCGCACACGCATTTCAAGGCGGAGGTCTATGTCTTGCGCAAGGAGGAGGGTGGACGCCATACGCCCTTCTTCAAGGGGTACCGTCCTCAGTTCTACATTCGCACCATGGACATCACCGGTTCGATCGACCTGCCTGCGGGCGTGGAGATGGTGATGCCCGGCGATAATGTGACGATGGACGTGGAGTTGATTTCGCCGGTTGCCATTGAGACCGGCGGCCGTTTTGCCATCCGCGAAGGCGGCCGCACCGTCGCTGCCGGCGCAATTACCGAGATCATTGATTAGCATAGAGTGGTAGGTGGCGAGTGGAGGCACTCGCCACAGTTTTTTGTTCCTGGGCCACGACAAGAGAGAAGAATACATGGCAAAGCAGAAGATCCGGATCAAGCTCAAGGCATACGATCACCGCGTCCTGGATGCGTCGGCACAGCAGATCGTCACTGCTGCCGAGCAGACGGGCGCCCAGGTGGTAGGGCCTGTGCCTCTGCCTACGAGGATCGAGAAGTTCACGGTGATGCGGTCGCCGTTCATTGACAAGGACAGCCGTGAGCAGTTCGAGATTCGAACTCACAAGCGTTTGATCGATGTGGTGGATCCAGGCAACAAGACGATTGAGAATCTGACTCGTCTGAATTTGCCCGCCGGTGTCGATATTGAGATTAAGCTATAGGGCTCACATTGCAGCTGCGTGCGGCGAGGACCGTTCGCGACGGCATTGGGCCGGTCGGCGGACGATGGGCCTGGTTGGGCGATGCGGCAGCCGGTCGAGCGTAATTGGGCGCGCTGCCGATTCTGGAGGAGCAAGTGAAAGGTATATTGGGCCGCAAGGTAGGAATGACCCAGCTGTTTGATGAGAGCGGCGAGGTGGTGCCGGTTACGGTCATTGAGGCCGGTCCCTGTTATGTGACACAGGTGAAGGCTGAAGACAGTGATGGGTACAATGCGATTCAGGTTGGCTTTGAGGAGTTGCCGGAACGCAAGTTGACGCAGGGTCAGCTCGGTCATTTGAGGAAGGCGAACGTGCCGAAGCTGCGATTTGTGCGTGAGTTTCGCTTGCAGGACGAAGCCGGCCATACGCTGGGCGATGTGATCAAGGCGGACGTCTTTGCCGAGGGCGAGCTGGTGGATGTGACCGGCACGTCGAAGGGGAAAGGTTTTGCCGGCGGCGTCAAGCGGCACGGGTTCCGCGGCGGTCCCAAGACGCATGGTCAGTCGGACCGGCACCGGGCGCCCGGCTCGCGCGGAGCGGGCACGTACCCGGGGCATACATTTCCGGGCAGCAAGGGCGCGGGACAGATGGGAAATGAGCGGGTAACCGTGCAGAATCTGAAGGTTGCCCTGGTTGATGCGGAGCGGAATCTGATTGCCGTTCAAGGTTCGATACCTGGTCCGAATCAGGGGTTGGTGATGGTTCGGACGGCGGTAAAGGCGTAAGATTGTTGCGGGTGGTTCGTCGATAGGCGAGCCGGCAGCTACTGGTACGGAGGCGAAACGGTGGAAGTGCCAATCAAGAATATGGCCGGTGAAGAGGTCGGTCAGATGGAGTTGGAGGACACGGTATTTGCCGCTCCGGTCAACCGGGGACTGATGCACCAGGCGCTGGTGAGGCAGTTGGCGAACGCCCGGGCGGGAACGCACAAGACGAAGTCTCGGAGCGAGGTTCGCGGGGGCGGGCGCAAGCCCTGGCGTCAGAAGGGGACGGGGCGGGCGCGGCATGGCTCGATCCGGTCACCGATTTGGGTTGGCGGCGGGACGGCGTTTGGGCCGACGCCGCGCAAATATACCAAGAAGATGCCGAAGAAGATGCGCAGGGCGGCGTTGCGGAGCGCGCTGAGCGTCAAGGCGGGCGCGGAGCAGATCGTGGTGCTGGAGCAGCTGGCGATGGAAGCGCCGAAGACGAAGGATTTCGTGCGGACGCTGGCCGATTTGGGTTTGGACAGCGGGAGTGTGCTGGTTGTATTGCCGGCGCGGGACATGGCTGTGGAGAAGTCGATCAGCAATCTGCCGCAGGCGAAAACAGTTCTCAGCGGCAATCTGAGTATACAGGATCTGCTGGGCCATGACACGCTTCTCTTGCCGCAGTCTTCGGTCGAGATGATTCACGACTGGCTTGCTTAGCTGCGCGGGATACGGCGCGACGGGCAGTTGGCGGCGTTTCGCGAGTGCGGGTCGGTGTCCGATACGAGGAGAAGAAGATGCACGTTTATGAAGTGATAAAGCGTCCGGTCATTACGGAGAAGTCATACGATGCGGCTGATTTTTACAATCAGTACACATTTGAGGTCGATACGCGCGCCAATAAGCTTCAGATACGCGATGCGGTGGAAACCGCGTTCAGGGTGAGCGTCGTGGACGTTCGGGTAATGATGATGCCGGCCAAGACGGGGATGCGGGGTCGACGCAAGGTGGTGCGGAAGTCACCGTGGAAGAAGGCGATTGTGACGTTAGGTGAAGGGGACAGCATCCAGTTCTTTGAGGGTGTTTAGCGGTCGGGATGGGAGATGAGAAACGGGCGCGATGGTTTCTCTCTTCAAACTTTTGTCGAACGGAGATTGATTTTATGCCAGTGAAGATATACCGTCCCACGTCTCCGGGGCGACGGGACATGAGTGTCTCGACATTTGAGACGATCACGCGGAAGAAGCCGGAGCGGTCGTTGACGGAAACTTTGCACAGGACAGGCGGGCGTAACAGCCAGGGGCGGATCACTGTCCGACATCGCGGGGGCGGCCATAAGCGGCTTTACCGCATCATCGACTTCAGGCGGGACAGATGGGGGGCTCCGGCGCGGGTCACGTCGATCGAATACGATCCAAATCGCAGCGCCCGCATCGCTCTGTTGACCTATGAGGACGGCGAAAAGCGTTACATTGTTGCGCCGTTGGGCGTTCAGGTGGGCGACGAATTGGAGTCGGGCCCGAACGCGGACATACGGCCGGGCAATGCGTTGCCGATACGCAACATTCCGCCGGGAACGCAGATACACAACATTGAGTTGTATCCTGGGCGCGGCGCGCAGTTGGTGCGCAGCGCGGGCGTTTCGGCGCAGCTGGTTGCCAAAGAGGGCCCGCGTGCGCAGGTACGGCTGCCGAGCGGCGAGGTTCGCTACATTGAGATGGACTGTTTGGCGACGATTGGACAGGTGTCGAATCCGGACCACAGCAACATATCGATGGGCAAGGCAGGACGCCGGCGCTGGCTGGGATTCCGGCCGTCGGTGCGGGGTGTTGCGATGGATCCGGCCTCCCATCCGCACGGCGGCGGCGAGGGACGGTCGCCGATTGGGATGCCAGGGCCGAAGACGCCTTGGGGTCAGCCTGCGCGCGGCAAGCGAACGCGGCGCAACAAGAGGACGGGCAAGTTCATTGTGCGGCGCGGCAGTGAGCGTCGATAGGGGAAAACCTGGAGAAGTGGAGGGGAATCGATGGGACGCAGCCTGAAGAAGGGACCTTTTGTTGAGCCGCGGTTACTGAAGAAGATTGAGGATATGAACCGGGCCGGTGAGCGGAAGGTGCTCAAGACGTGGTCGCGGTCATCGACGATTTTTCCGCAATTTGTCGGGCATACGCTGGCGATTCACGATGGGCGGCGGCATGTGCCGATTTACATTACGGAGAACATGGTGGGGCACAAGTTGGGTGAGTTTGCGCCGACACGGTTCTTCCGCGGCCATATCAGGTCGGAAAGAAGCACCCGCCAGCTGTAGGGATTCGGTATTGAGTCGATAGTTGCATTTTCCTCCGTCCTGGAGATTGGGGAGCGCGTACGATGGAAGTTCGAGCAGTTACCAAGTATACCGGGATAAGCCCCCAGAAGGCGCGCCTGGTATTGGATGAGATGCGTGGGCGGCCGGCCGAGGAGGCGTTGACGTTGTTGCAGTTCATGCCTCAACAGGCGGCGAGGGTGGTTGCGAAAACGTTGAAGAGCGCGATCGCCAACGGCGTTGAGAATTTCGGCCTGGAAGCTGATGAGTTGTACATCAGCAGGATCTATGCCGATCAGGCGCCGAACCGGCGCTGGCGGCGATTTGGGGCGCGTGGCCGGTTCAAGCCGTGGATTCGCCGCTCCTCCCATATTACGGTAGTTCTGGAAGAGCGTTTGGACGACGAGTAGTCGACGAACAGCGGCGGGGTGGTCTGACGGGGCAACCGGCGCCGCGCAAGGAGGCCCAATGGGACGCAAAGTACATCCGACCGGTTTTCGCCTGGGCATCATCAAGGAACACAAGAGTCGATGGTTTGCCACGGGGCATGATTATGTGAATCAGCTTGGCGAGGATCGGGAGATCCGGTCGATGATTCACCGGGATGCCCCGCGAGCGGGCATCAGTTTTATCGAGATAGAACGTCAGCCCAACCAGGTTCACGTGATCATCAATACGGCCAAGCCCGGGATCATCATTGGGCGCAAGGGCGCGAATGTGAATGTGCTGCGGGTGAATCTGCAGGAGTTGACGAACAAGAAGGTGAAGATCGACGTGCGCGAGATTGACAAGCCGGAGACGGACGCCCAGCTGGTTTCGGAGAATGTGGCAGAGCAGCTGGAGCGCCGCATCAGCTGGAAGCGTGCGATGAAGCAGGCGGCGGGACGTGCGATGCGGACCGGGGCCGAAGGGATCATGATCCAGGTGGCCGGGCGTCTGGGCGGCAGCGAGATGGGGCGCGTGGACACGATTCGCGACGGGCAGGTGCCGCGCCATACGTTGCGGGCGTCGATCGATTACGGGACTGCCGAGGCGAACACGACATACGGTTTGATTGGCGTGAAGGCATGGGTCTACCACGGGGAAGTGTTGCCGGGTGAGGAGTACCATGCACGGTATGCGGAGATGACTGCGAGCGAATAGAGGCAACTGCCCCAGACAGGCGGCGGCCGGACCAATAGGAAGCGGGATGGAGAGTAGACAATGTTGATGCCAAAGCGGGTTAAATATCGCAAGATGCACCGCGGCCGGATGCGAGGAATGGCGTCGCGGGGCAATCGGATTGATTTTGGCACATATGGCCTGCAGGCAACCGAGCCGTGTTGGGTTACGAGCCGCCAGATTGAGGCGGCCCGCCGGGCGATTGTTCGTTATGTGCGGCGCGGCGGCAAGGTGTGGATTCGCATCTTTCCGGACAAGCCGGTAACGGAGCGGGCGGCCGAGACCCGTATGGGTTCTGGCAAGGGGAATGTCGACCATTGGGTTGCGGTGGTGAAGCCGGGCCGGATGGTCTTTGAGATTGCCGGTGTAGATGAAGATCAGGCGCGTGAGGCCTTCCGCCTGGCCGCGCACAAGTTGCCGATGGGCACGCAGTTTGTTGCCCGACAGGATATTTGACGCGGAGGCGAGGAGGATAGAGAGATGAAAGCACATGAGTTGCGCCCGCTGACGGAGAGTGAACTATATACCCGGTTGGACGAGGGGTATCAGGAGTTGTTCAATTTGCGCTTTCAGAAAGCGACCGGGCAGTTGACAAACACGGCGCGCAAGGGTCAGGTTCGGCGAGAGATCGCGCGGATCAAGACGATATTGCGTGAGCGGGAGTTGATGGCCGAAGAGGAAGAGGAGTAAGGGGAATGCGCGAGCGAAGACGGGTGTTGGTTGGCGTGGTCACCAGCGACAAGATGGACAAGACTGTGGTTGTCGAAGTGGGGCGCACGGCGCGCCATGCCCTGTATGGCAAGGTTGTCAAGTCGCACAAGAAATACAAGGCCCACGATCAGGAAAATTCTTGTCGGGTGGGAGACACGGTCCAGATTCGTGAATGCCGGCCGCTGAGCAAAGACAAGAGATTTTACGTTTCTGAAATACTTGACCGTGCGGTTGTCGTCTAAGACAAGGCGGGGCGGCAAGAGAAGAGGTATGGAGCTATGATTCAACAGGAGAGCCGGCTGCGGGTGGCCGACAATACAGGCGCGAAAGAGCTGTTGACGATACGAGTTCGAGGGGGGAGTACGCGCCGTTACGGCGGCATAGGAGACGTCATCGTGGCGACGGTAAAATCTTCCAGCCCGACGGCGTCGGTGAAGAAGGGCGAGATTGTGCGGGCGGTCATCGTGCGCACAAGGCGTCCGGTCCGGCGGAAGGACGGCAGCTACATTCGGTTTGATGAGAACGCGGCTGTACTGATAGATGACAACAGGAATCCACGGGGCACTCGCATTTTTGGCCCGGTTGCGCGGGAGTTACGGGACCACGGTTATATGAAGATTGTGTCGCTGGCGCCGGAGGTGCTTTGAGAGCGGCTGGCGGACAGGCTTCAGGAAGGGCGAGCCGGCGGACGGGTCGTTCAGGAATTGAGGAGATGAGGGATGAGTGTAAAGATCAGGAAGGGTGACCTCGTTGAAGTGATCGCCGGCAATGACAAGGGGCACCGTGGTGAAGTGCAGAGCGTAATCCGCAGGAAAGACAAAAAGGGCCGCTACGATCCCAATCGGGTGTATGTTGTTGTGGCGGGGGCGAACTTTGTTACGAAGCACCAGCGTCGGAGCCCGACAGTGCGGACGCAGACGGGCCGCATCGAGCTTGAGGCGCCGGTACATATAAGCAATGTGGCGCTGGTGGGTACGGACAACGAGGCGACTCGCGCCGGGTACCGTTTTGAAGGCGAAGACAAGCTGCGGATTGACAGGCGCACCAAGGAGCCGCTGCCCACAGCAAGCGAGAGTTAGAACGAGAGTTGGGACACGGGATAGACAGAGGGCCTGAAGCCGCTGCGTGCGGCCATTGCGGGCGAGGAGTGGAGAGCAATGAGCGAAGCGACCGGAATTTCGGCGCCGAAGCCGCGGTTGAAAGAACGATTTGAGAGTGAGATTGCGCCGGCGCTGATGACGGAATTTGGTTATACGAACATCATGCAGGTGCCGCGGGTTGAGAAGATCAGCGTCAATATTGGCATGGGAGAGGCGATCACGGATGGCAAGACGATCGAGCGCGCCAGCCATGATCTGACGATAATCACGGGTCAGAGGCCGATTGTGACGCGGGCCCGCAAGTCGATCGCCACGTTCAAGCTGCGGGAAGGGATGCCGATCGGCGTAAAGGTTACGTTGCGCGGCCGGCGGATGTGGGATTTTCTGGACCGTTTGATCAGCATCGCGTTGCCGGCCCAGCGGGATTTTCGCGGTATATCGCCGGATTCTTTCGACGGCCGGGGCAATTACAGCCTGGGCCTGCGTGAGCAGCTGGTCTTTCCGGAGATTGACTACGATGAGATTGACAAGGTGCGGGGGATGGAAGTAACGGTCGTCACGACGGCGGCAACAGATGAAGAGGGCCGCCGGCTGCTGGCGATGATGGACATGCCGTTCCAGCGGCGATAGGGGCGGCGGAAACGAAGATAAATCGGCTACGAGAATGAAGGAGAAGACGGTCTGTGGCTAAGAAAAGTATTGTTTTGCGGGAGTCGAAGCGGAAATACGAAGTGCGCGTGCGGAACCGTTGCGCGAAGTGTGGGCGTCCGCGGGCGTACATGCGCCGTTTTGGCCTGTGCCGCATCTGTTTTCGACGGGAAGCCCTGTTGGGCAATTTGCCGGGCGTAGTCAAGTCCAGCTGGTAGCCGACCCGATAACGGCGTGATCGCTGTCGTAGAGATTGGCGGCACAGGTTGCGCTGCAAGATACAAGAGGAAGCACTGGTTATGATGACCGATCCAATCGCGGACTTTCTGACGCGGGTCCGCAACTCGTCAAACTCCCGGCATCGGCGTGCGGTGATGCCCAGCTCCAAGGTAAAGGTCGCTCTTGCCAAGATATTGGCGGAGGAGGGCTTTATCAGCGGGTATTCGGTGACGGGTGAGAAGTCGCGGCCGAATCTGATTGTGGGGATGAAGTATTCCGAGAAGGGCCAACCGGTCATTACCGGCATAGAGCGGGTGAGCCGACCTGGCCGGCGCACCTATACGGGCTATCGCAACATTCCGCTTGTGCGGAGCGGCCTGGGGATAAACATCGTTTCGACGCCGAAGGGAGTGATGAGCGGCAGCCAGGCACGGCGCGAGCGGGTTGGCGGCGAGATAATGTGCAACGTTTGGTAGAGTTGGGAGGAGAACATGTCACGAGTCGGGAAGGCGCCGATTCCTGTGCCTGCCGGTGTCACGGTTGATATTGTGACAGGCAACGTGGTCACAGTGAAGGGCCCCAAAGGGGAGCTCAGCCAGAAGTTCAATCGGGATATGAGGATTTCGCGGGAGAATGGCGAGATCGTCGTCAACCGGCCTACGGACCAACGTCACCATCGCGCGATGCACGGCCTTACGAGATCGCTGCTCAACAACATGGTGGTCGGTGTAACTGACGGTTTCAAGAGGATTCTGGAGATACACGGCGTTGGATATCGGGCTCAGCAGGAGGGGAAGAACCTGGTTTTGCAGCTTGGGAAGAGTCATCCTGTTGAGTATGCGCCGCCGAGCCCGGATGTGGAGTTTGAGGTGTCGCGAGATGGGCGCACGGTGACGATATCGGGAATCAACAAGCAGAAGATTGGTGAACTGGCAGCGAAGATTCGCAAGGAGCGGCCGCCGGAGCCGTACAAGGGCAAGGGTATCCGCTACCAGGGCGAATATGTGCGTTCCAAGGCAGGCAAGGCTGGAGCGGCTGCGGTATAGACGGATGAGGGATGGTGAACCATGGCAAGAGTGTCACGAGCGAGAGCGCGAAAGCGCCGGCACATGCGTGTACGGCGCAAGGTTTCAGGCACGGCGGCGCGGCCGCGATTGAATGTATTTCGCAGCCTGAAGCACGTTAATGTGCAGGTGATCGATGACCAGGCCGGCCATACGATTGTTTCCGCTTCTACTTTGGAAGCTGACCTGCGGGATGTTTTGGCCGACAAGCTGAAGGTGGACCAGGCGAAGGAGATCGGCAAGGTCGTTGCTGAGCGCGCCAAGGCAGCTGGAATTGAGCAGGTGGTATTTGATCGCGGCGGGTACCGTTATCACGGCCGCGTGAAGGCAGTTGCCGACGGCAGTCGAGAGGGCGGCCTCGTCTTTTAAGAGAGCAAGGAGAGAAGGAAATGGGACGTCGGGATCGTCGACGGAACCGCGAGCAGGAAGAAGAGAAGGATGAACTTGATGAGAAGGTCGTCCATATCGCGCGCACGGCAAAGGTAGTGAAGGGTGGACGCAGGTTCGCTTTTCGCGCCGTGGTTGTGGTAGGCGACAACAACGGGCGCGTGGGCGTGGGCGTAGGGAAGGCGCGCGAGGTTCCGGATGCGATTCGCAAGGCGAGTGACACGGCCCGCAAGACGATGGTCGACGTGAATCTGCTGGGTACGACGATACCTCATGCGAGCCAGGCCCGATTTGGCGCCGGCGAAGTCTTGTTGAGGCCTGCCAGCCCGGGAACCGGAGTAATCGCAGGCGGCGGTGTGCGCGCTGTGGTCGAGGCTGCCGGGGTCAAGGACATTTTGTCCAAGTCGCTGGGGAGCGACAACATATTGAATGTGGTGCAGGCGACTTTCGCTTCGTTGAGGCAGTTGCAGGACTACAGAGTCGAGGCGAGGCGCCGGGGTGTTGATCCTGAGAAATTGCGCCCGTTCTGGTATCAGGAAGATTAGACCCATGGAAAAGAAGATCACTGTGAAGCTGGTCAAGAGTCCGATAGGTTACAGCAAACGGCAGAAGGCGACAGTTCAGGCATTGGGCCTGAGGAAGATGAATCAGGCGGTTGAGAAGGCTGACAGTCCGACGGTGCGGGGCATGATTGCCAAGGTCTCTCATCTTGTAGAGGTGGTGGAGGAGACGGAGGGATGAGCGGGCGCAGCAGCCCGTTCGGAGCTGTCGCAAGCACTCGGGACCTTTTCCAAGTGGCTGGAGTAAGGGGAATATGAAATTGCACGAACTGCGTCCGAACGAGGGCGCGACGCGAAACCGAAAGCGAATCGGACGGGGCACAGGTTCCGGACGGGGCAAGACGGCCGGACGCGGCACGAAGGGCCAGAATGCCCGTTCCGCCAAGGGAGGCAGGGCCGGCTTTGAAGGGGGCCAGTTCAGTTTTCTTCGCCGGCTGCCCAGGATGCGGGGATTCAATAACCGCTTCAAAGTGACCTATACGCCGGTGAATCTTGACAAAATGGGCGAGCGTTTTGAGGCTGAAGCGCAGGTGACGCCTGCGTCGCTTTTTGACACGGGGTTGTTGGGGGACGCGAAGCAGCCGGTGGTTGTTCTGGCGCGGGGCGAGGTAGATAAGCCGCTCCACTTGCAGGTTCATCGAATCAGCAGGAGCGCGAGGGAGAAGGTCGAGGCTGCCGGCGGTACGGTCGAGATTCTGCCCTTTGAGGTGAACAGGAATTTGCCGCGGTCCTAACTGCTATCGTCCAAACTGTAGAGTGGTCGGGTTGGCTGCCGAACGGGCGGCCGGGCCGGGCCGGATCTCTACCGGAGAGTTTTCATGCTTGAAGCCGTACGCAATGCCTTTAGATTGCCAGATTTGCGTCAGAAGCTGCTCTATACGTTTCTGATTCTGGTGGCCTACCGGCTCGCCGCGCATATCCCGCTTCCCGGGGTGAATCGGGAGGTATTGGATCAGATATTTCGTTCGACGGATCAGAATATCCTTCTGAGTTTGTTGAATTTTTTCAGCGGCGGGGCGCTGGCGCAGTTCAGCGTGATGGCGATGGGTGTATACCCATACATTACCGCCACGATTATCATGCAGTTGCTGACACCGATCGTTCCCCAACTGGAGGAGTTGAGCCGGGAGGGGGAACAGGGGCGGCAGCAGCTGAACCGGTATACGCATTACATGACCGTTCCGTTGGCGCTCCTGCAGGCGTTCGGGCAGGCGACGCTGCTGAGCCGTCCTGTAGGCGGCGCGGCGACAGGCGCTGTGCTTGAGCAATGGGGCTTCACGGGAGAAGCGCTGCTTCCCTCTCTGACGATTCTGATCAGCTTGACCGCCGGCACGATGCTGGCCATGTGGATGGGGGAGTTGCTTACCGAGCAGGGCATTGGCAACGGCGTCTCGTTGATTATATTCGCCGGCATCGTGGCATCGGCGCCGAGCCAGGTGCGGCTGCTGGCGCAGCAGGGCATCACGCAGCTCTTGATATTCAGTGTGATTACGGTTCTGACGGTCGCCTTGATCGTATGGGTGCAGGAGGGCCAGCGGCGCATCCCGGTGCAGTATGGCAAGCGGGTGCGCACAATGCGGGGCAACCGGCTGATGATGGTGGGCGGACAGAGCACCTACGTGCCGATGCGGGTGAACACTGCGGGAATGATTCCGCTGATCTTTGCTCAGAGTTTGCTCATTCTGCCAAACACACTGGCATCCTACTTCATTCTTCGCAGTGACTGGATCGGCTCTGTGGCGAATTTCTTTTTCACTTCGTTCAGTCCACAGAATTTCCTTTACTGGCTGATCTACTTCATGCTGACCGTTGCCTTTACCTATTTCTATACGGACATCATGTTTCGGCAGCAGAATCTGCCCGACACGTTGCAGAAGCAGGGGGGTTTTATCCCCGGTATTCGGCCGGGGCCGCGTACGGAACAGTATCTGAACGGCGTGTTGGGGCGAATCACGTTAGTCGGCGCGCTCTTCCTGGGCCTGGTCGCGGTGCTGCCCTTCCTGGCGGGCGTGGTATTCGGTGGAGGCGTTGGCAGCTTCAATACGTTGATCATCAGCAGCACTGGTTTGTTGATTGTGGTTGGCGTTGTGTTGGATACGATGAAGCAGATCGAGGCGCAGTTGATGATGCGCAATTACGAGGGCTTTATCCGGTAGCCCGCTGCTGCGTTGATTGGCTCGCAGGATTCACAGCGCGAGGAAAGGGTGCTGATGAGCGACCGAAATTATCTGGTTCTTTTGGGGGCGCCCGGCGCGGGCAAGGGAACGCAGGCGCAGTTGTTGCAGGAGAAATTGGGCCTTCCCCAGGTATCGACGGGGGAAATTTTCCGGTACAACCTGAAGAACCAGACGGAGCTCGGTAAGCTGGCGCAGAGCTATTATGACAAAGGCGAACTGGTTCCCGATGAGGTGACGATTCGGATGGTGGAGGCGCGTTTGGAGCAGGAGGATGCGGCCCAGGGCGCGATTCTGGATGGCTTTCCGCGCAATCTGGTTCAGGCCCAGGCGCTGGACGAGATGACGGCTGGCCATGGCGGTGTCGACGTTGTGCCGATGATCCAGTTGGACGACGATGTTGTTACGATGCGGATCACGGGCCGGCGGCTGTGCCGCAGCTGCGACAGGGTCTATCACATTATGTTCAATCCTCCCCGGGGCGAGAAGTGCGACAGCTGCGGGGGCGAGCTTTACCAACGCAATGATGACAAGCCGGAGACGGTCCAGAACCGTCTATATGTCTATTACAAGCAGACATCACCGCTGATTGGATACTATTTCGCGAAGGGACTGCTGGTAGAGGTGGACGGCGCGGGTTCGATCCAGGAGATACAGGAGCAGCTGCTGGGGCGGCTGGCAGCCCGGAATATCGAGGCGGCGGGGCGTTCGGTCCGTGTCTGATCAGTGCGCGGCGCGGGAGTCGTTGGCGGCGGGTGCGAGATGAACGACGAGAGTATGATGACGAGACTGCGCCGGCGGCTGCATCGAAACGGGCAGCGGCGTCTTCGGGGAAGACAGGAGCAGGAGCGTCCTGCGCCGGTATACAAGAGCCCGCGAGAGATACAGATAATGCGGGAGGCGGGCCGCATTGTTGCCAGGGTGCACCAGGCGTTTCGAGAGGCTGTCAGGCCGGGTGTCAGCACGTGGGAGTTGGACGAGCTGGCTTCGTCGATCATTCACAGCCACAACGCAAAGTCCAGCTTTCTAGGCTACCGCGGCTATCCGGCGAATATATGCACGAGCATCAATGAAGAGTTGGTGCATGGCATCCCGGACCGGGCGCGGGTGCTGCGGGAGGGTGACATTGTCAGCATCGATGTCGGCGTCTTTTACCGCGGCTTTGTGGGGGACAGCGGTTGGACGTATCCTGTGGGCGCGATCGAGCCGGCGGCTGAGCGATTGTTGCAGGTAACGGAGGAGAGCCTTTACGCCGGAATCGAAGCGACTCGTGCGGGCAATCGCGTCCTGGACATCAGCGCGGCCGTGCAGGGGAGCGTCGAGCCGAGCGGATTTCACGTCGTGCGGGAATACACCGGCCACGGTGTGGGCCGGGCGATGCACGAGGGGCCGCAGGTCTTGAACTATGTATCGGACGACAGTGACGGAAGGGTAGGATTGCGTCCGGGGCTGGTGATTGCGATCGAGCCGATGGTCCAGATGGGCACTTGGCGGACCGAGACGTTGCGCGACAAGTGGACGGTGATCAGCGAGGACCATAGCCTGAGCGCGCACTTTGAGCATACGGTAGCGGTTACCAACAGAGGGCCGGAGATCTTGACGCGCCTATAGCCTTGTGATACACTTGTAGAATTGCGTTACGACTATGTAGAGAAGGGGTGAAGGATGAAAGTGCGGCCTTCGGTCAAGAAAATGTGTGAAAAGTGTACGGTGGTACGCCGGCGAGGCGTTGTGTACGTGATTTGTCAGAACCCGAAACACAAACAGCGGCAGGGATAAGAACCCAAGGGGGCAAAAAGCCATGGCACGTATCGCAGGCGTGGACATTCCTCGAGACAAGCGGGTCGTCATCGCACTTACCTACATCTATGGGATTGGTCGGTCGGTCAGTGAGGAGATTCTGGAGGCGACCGGAATTGACGTGGACAAGCGGGTCAAAGACTTGGACACGAATGAGTTGGTGGCCTTGCGTGACTACATTGAGCGCAATTGCAGAGTGGAAGGCGATTTGCGGCGCGAAGTAAACATGAACATCAAGCGCCTGATGGAGATTGGCAGCTATCGCGGTCTGCGCCATCGCCGCAATTTACCGAGCCGCGGGCAGCGGACGCGCACGAATGCTCGCACGCGGAGGGGGGTAAAGAAGACGGTCGCCGGTAAGAAGCAGGCGCGCAAGTAGCGGCTGACGGGCGCATTGAACGGTCTACAAACAGGAGCACCAGGTTAAGGAGAAACGATGCCTCGAACACAACGTCGGCGGGGCGGTCGATCGGGCCGGGGGGAGCGGAAGCACGTACCGAGCGGGCAGATCCATGTTCGCGCAACATTTAACAATACGATTATCACGGTAACGGATCCCCAGGGGGCAGTCCTGTGTTGGGCGAGTTCGGGCACTGCCGGGTTCAAGGGGAGCCGCAAGAGTACGCCGTTTGCGGCCCAGCTTGCGGCTTCGGCGGCGGCTCGGCAGGCTGTGAGCGAGTTTAATATGCGTGAAGTGGAGGTATTTATCAAGGGGCCGGGCCCGGGCCGCGAGAGCGCATTGAGGGCATTGAACCCGGCTGGCTTGACTGTGAAATCGATAGCGGACATTACACCGATCCCACACAACGGTGTACGGCCGCCGAGTAAGCGAAGAGTTTAGAGGGGCGGAATACGCGTTGCCTCGGGTATCTCGGTTGGAGGGGGTTGCGCGACAAAGGGATTGACCTGCCGGAAGAAGAGAGGCATCGTGTTTCGGCGCGATGCCGCTTGTTTTGCATAGCCGCGGGATTTCGCGGGGGTGATCGAAGTCATTTGCGGCGGTTCGCCTGGAGGAGAGGATGCGGGCCGCGCGAACGAGGGGACGCGATTGCCCTTTCGGCGGAGACATAGGGATAACGAGCCACGGCGCGGCCTTGAAAGGGGCAGAAGGTTGCGGGCGATAGGCGACTGGGAGGAAAGATGGCACGATACACAGATGCGGTTTGTAAGCTCTGTCGAAGAGAAGGGCAGAAGTTATTTTTGAAAGGCGAACGCTGTGTCAGCCCCAAGTGCGCGGTTGATCGGCGTCCATTTCCACCGGGAGAGGCAGGGCGGCGCAATGTGATGCGGCGGCGTGTTTCGGATTTCGGTATACAGTTGCGCGAGAAGCAGAAGGCGCGCCGCATGTATGGGGTAATGGAGCGGCAGTTCCGGCGTTATTTCAAGGAGGCGTCGCGGCGCAAAGGGCTGACCGGCGGCACGTTATTGGAGCTGCTGGAAAGCAGGCTGGACAATGTTGTGTACCGGTTAGGATTTGCCGATAGCCGGGCGCAGGCGCGACAGTTGGTGCGTCACGGCCATTTTGCGGTAAACGAGCGCAAGACGGATATACCATCCTATTTGGTGTCGCCGAACGACCAGATTTCCGTTCGGGAAACGAGTCGAGGCAAGACCTATTTTCGTGAACGAGCCCAGATTCTCGGCAGTGCGTCCCCCCCTACGTGGCTTAGTCTGGATGCGTCCAATCTCAGTGGAACGGTGACTTCGGCGCCGGACCGGGATGAGATAGGCGTTCTCCTTAATGAACAGTTGATCGTTGAGTACTACAGTCGTTAGCTGACACGGTACAGGTTCGTTGCCTTGCCGAGTCGGTTGGACGTGTACTTGGTGGGGCTGCGACGATTGTCTGTCGCCACACGATGTTTGGTTGAGACTGCATTACAGCCGGGAGGGGTAGCCGTTGCTTAACAATCTAGTTTTGCCGAAGATAGAAGTAGAGGCCAGTTCTCAGAACTACGGTCATTTTGTGATCAGCCCGCTGGAAAGCGGATATGGGATTACGCTGGGAAACTCGTTGCGCCGGGTCTTGTTGTCGAGTTTGCCGGGCGCGGCGGTAACGTCGATTTCGGTGAGTGGTGTGCATCATGAGTTTTCGACGATTGACAACGTGCTGGAGGACGCCACTCGACTGATATTGAATGTGAAACAGATCAGATTTCGGAGCGAGAGCCCGGAACCTGTGCGCGTTTCGGTTGAGGTATACCATGAAGGTCCGGTGACGGCGGGGGATTTGAACTGCCCGCCGGAGATAGAGATTGTCAACCCGGATCTGTATCTTTTGTTTGCCGACTCGAATGATGTGGACCTTGACATCGAGATGGTGGTGGAGCAGGGTCGGGGCTACAGTCCGGCTGAGGAGCGGGTGCAGCTGCCGCTGGGGGAGATCCCTGTGGATGCGATCTTCAGCCCGGTGAAGAAGGCGTCCTACCGGGTGGAACGGACGCGTATTGGCCAGCAGACCGACTATGACAGGCTGAATTTGGAGGTGTGGACCGACGGCACGATTTCGCCTGAGGATTCGATGCGGCAGGCAGCGGACATCCTTGTCCAGCATTTGAGCCTGTTTGTCGGGGAACGGACGACGATTATCGAGATGCCGGAGGAGGAGGAGGAGAGCATTCCAAGCCGCGTTGCCGAGGCGCCGATCGAGGAGTTGGAGTTGACGGTGCGGGCTTACAACTGTCTGAAGCGCGCTGGCATCACGAAGGTTGGGGAGATCCTGAAGCGGATGGAGAAGGGCGAAGATGAGATGCTCGCCATTCGCAACTTTGGCAAGAAGTCGCTGGATGAGTTGGTCGAGAAGTTGAGCGAGAAGGGATACATGAATGTGATAGGCGTCGATCTCAGCGCTTATCTGGGTGGAGGGAACGGTACGGAAGGCGAGGAGATATTGACCGAAGCGGCAGAGGCGATTGAAATCGTCGACGAAGCGAGTCTTTCGCCGCTAGCGGAGGAATAGGACGATGCGACACCAGATCGCGGGGCGAAAGTTGAGCCGCAATGCGGCGCAGCGCAAGGCCCTGTTTCGCAGTTTAATTCGAGAGCTGTACATTCACGAACGGATAACCACGACGCAGGCCAAGGCACGCGCCATGCGGGGCGATGCGGAGAAGCTGATTACCAAGGCCAAGCACGGTCTTGCCGGCAAGGTCGACCGGGTGCATGCGCAGCGGCAGGTTGTGGCGTACCTCAATGACAAGGCGGTTGCGAAGAAGGTTTTTGACGAGCTGGCCCCCCGCTATGAGGAACGGAACGGCGGCTACACTCGGATTGTGAAGTTGGGCAAACGTTTTGGCGACGCGGCCGACATGGCTGTAATCGAGTTGGTGACGGACGGCAGTAGCGAGTAGGTTGGCATCTTGCCGGCCGGAAATGGGAGTTGAGCGCAAGGCTGCGGCAGGATTGAGATTTGGATCGCGGCGGCGATTGCCGCACTGGTGAGGGGCGCGGATGCGCAGGGTCGCCGGCCTGGTCGCGTATGACGGGACAGATTTTTGCGGCTTTCAGGTGCAGCGGCAGGAGCCGACCGTCCAGGGGGCGCTGGAAGAGACGCTGGCGGATTTGACCGGGGCATTTTGCCGGGTCAGCGGGGCAGGCAGGACGGACACCGGCGTTCACGCCAGGGGGCAGGTCATTGCGGTTGAGGCGCCATGGCGCCATTCGCTGACAGCGCTGCGGCGAGCCTGGAATCAGCGGTTGCCGGCTTCGATACTGGTCCGCCGATTGACGGAAGCGCCGCCCGGCTTTCACCCGCGTTTCAGCGCCGCGGCGCGTACGTATCGCTATACGATATGGGCGCCGGCGTGCGGAGGGGAAAGCGAGAGACGATTTCCTCTGGTTGACCGGTTTGCGATGATGTCGCCGAGGCGCCCGGATGTGGAAGCCATGAACGGGGCGGCCCGGCAGTTGATTGGGACGCACGATTTCGCAACGTTTGGGCAGGCGCCACAGGGTGAAAATACCGTTCGCCGGATCATCTCGCTCTTTTGGGAGCGTGTAGAAGAGTCGTTGCCGGCGCTGGACCCGTTTCCGGTGGAGCGGCTGGTTCTGACGATGACGGCCAATGCTTTTTTGCGCCGCATGGCGCGTAATGTGGCCGGTTCGCTGCTGGCGGTTGGGCTGGGTGCGTGGCAGGCCGATGAACTGGCGGCGGCGTTGAAGGCAAGAGACCGCGGCCGCAGCGCCCCGCCGCTCCCCCCCAACGGGCTTGTTCTGGAGCGGGTACGGTATGCAGAGTTTTCTGATCTGTTTTCTGCGCGTTGAATGCGTAGGCGTAGACGGCAGATGGGATGTCAGTTGTTGTGAATGAGGAGATTAGAGCGTGAAGACACTGAGCCTGAGCTATGACGAGGCGAAGAGCGGACGTGAATGGTGGGTGGTGGATGCGACGGACAAGACGCTTGGCCGGCTGGCGTCGGAGATCGCGCAGGTCTTGCGGGGCAAGCACAAGCCGAGTTTTACGCCGCACGTGGACTGCGGCGATTTCGTAATCGTCGTCAACTGCGAAAAGTTTCACGTGACCGGGAACCGCCTGGATGATAAGCGCTATTACCGGCATTCGCGCTATCCCGGCGGCTTGAAGAGTCGGACGATGCGCGAGCAGCTGGAGCGACAGCCGCAGAAGGTGATTTTTGATGCGGTGAAGGGCATGGTTCCCAAGACCAAGCTGGGCCGCGCGCAGATGAAAAAGCTGAAAGTCTATGCCGGCCCGGATCATCCGCATAAGGCCCAGAAACCAAAGGCGCTGGAACTGCAGGGGAGAAGATATGAGTGAGTATATTGAAGCAGTTGGACGGCGCAAGAGCGCTACGGCGCGCGTTCGGCTGTATGAGGGAGAGGGCGAGATCATCGTAAACAGCCTGCCGATGAATGGTTATTTTGGGCGTGCGCTGGACCAGATGGTTATTCTTCAGCCGCTGACACTGACCGGCACTGAGAACAGCTACAACATCAGTATCAAGGTCCATGGGGGCGGGGAAGGCGGCCAGGCCCACGCGGCGCGGCACGGGTTGGCGCGGGCCCTCGTGGCGGCGGATCCGAATCTCCGGCCCACTTTGAAGGCGGCGGGATTTCTCACGCGCGACGCCCGCGTGAAGGAGCGGATGAAGCCGGGTTTGAAACGGGCGCGAAAGGCTCCGCAGTACACGAAGCGCTGAGACAGGCTGGTCGCGAGTTTACGAAGGAAGAAGAGCGGTGGCAAAGCCATCGCTTTTTGTTTGTACCAGCCTCTCTGATCGGACCCAGGCGCGGGGTTGGCGCCCGGGCGGCGCCGGTCACCGGAGAAGGAATCGTGCAGGCGGAAATCGCGGCCGTCCTGCGGGCTGATGGGCAGCAGGCCAGGCGCCAGGCCGTGGAAGGAGAATCCGACATTCATGTATTTACGATGCGGGTTTCTTGTCATTGCCGATCCGGCTGATTCGGAGAAGGCCGATGCAGTTCTGGAGGCGTTGCCCAGGCTGCTGGGCGGTGGAGGGGGCAGTTTCCTCCCGCTGGCGCGTCGCGTTTATCTGGAGCCGCCTCGCTACCAGGTGGAGGAGACGCTGCGGCAGTGGAGTGATGAAGAGGAGCTGGACTTGATCTTAACGGTGGGCGGTACCTTTCCGGCGCCTGGCCCGTCGGCGGGGGAGATTGTGCCGGAAGCCACGGCGGAGGTGTTGGAGCGGCTGATGCCTTCGCTGCCGGAGCGGATGCGGAGCAGGGCGGCGGCAACGAATCCGGCGGCGCTGTTGGATAGAGGGGTTGCGGGCATCCGGGGACGCACGTTGATCGTCAATCTGCCAGGCGAGGAGGGGTTGACGGCGGTTTTTCTGGAAAGTATCCTGGACGTGATCCCGCATGTTGCGGCGCGGCTTGCGGCGGATGGAGGAGAGGCTGGCGCGAATCTGGCTCCGCCTGAACCGGCGCAAACGGATTCACAACCGGAATCCAAAGGTCTGGACAGGGAGGAATTTGCCGCATTTCTGCAACGGAGGCAGGAGGATGCGTGAGCAGTTGCGAAGGCGGGGCATTGCTGACGACAGGAATCGGATGGGCCTTCATTTTGACTTTTGCCTTCCTTTGGACGTAGTATATTTTGTAGGTTCGTTTACAGCGAACCCGGTCATTATTTGATAGGATTGGACGTGTCTTGCAGGTACAGGAAGGAGTCGCGGTAACGTTGCATTTTGACGCTCGCATACAGGAGTAGGAGACAAGGAAATGGGCGAGAACACGGTTGTTGTCACAGACGCGAATTTTGAGGATGAGGTCATCCAGTCGGAGTTGCCGGTCCTGGTTGACTTTTGGGCGGAATGGTGCGGTCCTTGCAAGATGATTGCGCCGGTGTTGGATGAGATAGCCACCGAGCTGGACGGCAAGCTGACGATCGGCAAACTGGACGTGGACGAGAATCAGAGCACAGCGATGGCTTTCGGTGTGATGAGCATTCCAACGCTGATGCTGTTCAAGGACGGTCAGCAGGTGGAGACGATCGTTGGATTTCAGCAGAAGGCTCAGCTGCTGGGAAAGATTCAGGCGCATCTGAATTGACGTCAAGTTGAATTGGACCGATACGAAGGCCTGCTGCGATCGCGGCAGGTCTTTTTGATCCGGTAGCCGATCGCGGCAATGGGCAGACGCTCTGCAGCGAAGTTTCGGCTTCGATCCGATTGATTCCCACGAAAGGAAGGCAAGCAAATGGCAAGACAGAAGAAGGTGATATTGAATGAGTCGGAGATGCCGACCCACTGGTATAACATAAACGCCGATTTGCCCGCTGCCGGGGTCGAGCTGCCGCCGCCCCTGCATCCGGGCACAGGGCAGCCGATTGGGCCGGACGATTTGGCGCCGCTCTTTCCCATGTCATTGATATTGCAGGAAGTCAGCGCGGAGCGATATATCGAGATTCCCGAGCCCGTGCAGGACGTTTACCGAATTTGGAGGCCGACGCCACTGATCCGGGCGCATGAATGGGAGAAGGCGCTGGAAACACCGGCCCGCATCTACTATAAGTACGAGGGCGTCAGCCCGTCCGGCAGCCATAAGCCGAATACGGCAGTGCCGCAGGTCTTCTACAATAAGGAGGAGGGTGTTGCGCGGCTGGCGACGGAGACGGGGGCGGGCCAGTGGGGCAGCGCGCTCAGTTTCGCGTGCCAGGTGTTCGGGATGGCGTGCAAGGTCTATATGGTTCGCGTCAGCTATGAGCAGAAGCCGTACAGGAAGGTTTTGATGGAGACCATGGGGGCGGAAGTGGTCGCCAGCCCGAGCTCGGACACGAACGCGGGGCGCCAGATTCTGGCGGGGGATCCGGACAGTACGGGCAGCCTGGGCATTGCCATTTCGGAGGCGGTTGAGGATGCCGCGACGCGAGAGGATACGAAATACTCGCTCGGTTCGGTTCTGAATCATGTCCTGCTGCACCAGACGGTGGTGGGCCAGGAGGTGATCAGGGGGTTGGAGGCTTTCGGGGAGGACTGGCCGGACGTTCTGGTTGGATGCACTGGGGGCGGCAGCAACTTCGGGGGATTTGCGTTTCCGTTTTTGAAGGAGAACATCAGCGGCGGCAAGAAGACGCGAGTTGTGGCTGTCGAGCCGGCGGCTGCGCCGAGTTTGACGCGCGGCGCGTACACGTATGACTTTGGCGATACGGCTCAGATGACGCCGCTGATCAAGATGCACACGCTGGGTCACGACTTTGTGCCGGCGCCGATCCACGCAGGCGGCCTTCGCTACCATGGGATGAGCGCACAGGTCAGCGCGCTGCATGAAGCGGGGTTGATCGAGGCGGTCAGCATTCAGCAGCGGGCGATTTTTGATGCTGCGCTTTCCTTTACGCGTGCGGAGGGGATACTGCCCGCGCCCGAGCCGGCCCATGCGATCTGGGGCGCGATGCAGGAGGCGCTGGCGTGCAAGGAGAGAGGCGAGAGCAAGGTGATCGTCTTCAACATGTGTGGGCACGGTCACTTTGACCTGGCCGCCTACGAGCAGCATTTGGCCGACAAGCTGGAGGATTTCGACTATCCTGAGGAGGCGATCCGGGCGAGCTTGGAAAGGGTGCCGTCGCTCTAGGCGGTTGCGGTAGGAGGCTTGCGGAGGCGAGGGAAGAGCCGGGAGTGCGGCTACGAATGGAGCGCATTCAGGAGGGCTCGGACGGCGAGCAGAAGCAGGAAGATGGCTATGTCGATGGCCACGACCAGAAAGAAGGCGCCGGTCAGAAGCTGGATTGGACCGAAGAGGAAGTCCAGCAGCAGGACTACGTTGCGGCCGGACTGATCGATTAGCACGAACAGGACGCCGATGGAGATGATGTAGATTCCGAGTGACTTGAGTGGCGCGCGGTCGCTGGCGCTGGGCATCATGGCGTTGGCGATCGCGAAGAGGAGATAGCTCCAGAGCAGGCTATCCGGTCTGTGGGCGAGGCCGTCGAGGACAAAGGTCAGGCCGTCCAGCAGCCGGCCGGTGCGCCAGGCGAAAGTGACAGTTTGTGTGTCGAAGACCTGCTGGCCGATCAGCACGATGAGCGCTGACCCGACCAGGAGCGGGGCCAGGCCGACCAAGCTGTCATAGATTACGCCGCCGGAGGAAACTGTCACGCTGCCCAGTCCGATGGTATTGCGGGAATATCTCGGCCAGACGCGGAACTTGCTGGTTTTAAGGCCAAGAATTCTGGCTACGAGCCAGTGGGAGGCCTCATGGGTCAGGATGCCTGGCAGGTAGATCAGGAACAGAATCACCATGGCCAAGTCACCGGAGCCTGTGATCAGATAGACGACCTCCTGGATCAGGAGGCCGATGCGCCAGCTGAGCCACCACAGACCGGCGAGCAGAACGAAGAAGAGGGCGAAGAAGAGATATGGCGAAAACAGGGACATGTCGAGATTCGAGGGGCGAATAGCGAAGGGAGGGTGAACAGGGGAGGCGCAGGTCAGGGGGAGTAGATTTCGGCTGTTGTGTTCACCATGTCGGCGTAGCTGCGGGCCTCCAGGGATGCGCCGCCGATCAGGGCGCCGTCGATATCGGATTGTTCCATGATTGCGCTGATGTTGTCCGGGTTGGCGCTGCCGCCGTACAGCACGCGCGTCGAGTCGGCGACGGCATCGCCATGGAATTGGCGCAGGACGGCACGAACCAGGCCGCAGATTTCGCCGGCGGTCTGCGCGGTCGCGGCTCTGCCGGTTCCGATCGCCCAGATCGGCTCGTAGGCGATTACGAGAGACTGGACCTGGCCGGCGCTGAGGCCGTCCAGCGCGGCACTGACCTGGGCGGTGATCACGGCGGCGGTTTCGCCGCGCTCGTTCTGGTCCAGGCTTTCGCCTACACAGACGATGGGAATCAACTGGTGGGCCAGGGCGGCACGGGTCTTTTTGTTCACGGATTGGTCGGTTTCGCCAAAAAATTGCCGGCGCTCACTGTGCCCGATGATGACATAGTCGACCAGGCCGCGCAGCATTGGGGGGCTGATCTCTCCGGTAAAGGCGCCGCTGTCCTGCCAGTGGCAGTTTTGCGCGCCGAATGAGAAAGGCATGGCGGCGGCAGCTTCCTTCAGGGGGTGCAGACAGATAAAGGGGGGGCAGAGCAGCTGCTCCACCGCGGTCGCGTCGCAGACCAGCTGGTCGATTTGCTGCATGAGCGCGAGGGCATCCGCCACGGTCATGTTCATTTTCCAGTTGCCGGCCATCATCGGTTTACGCATATGTGGTTTCTCTCAGTTGATGCTGAATAAGACAGCGAAGTGATATTTTTTTCAGTGAATGGGCGGGGAGAAGCGAGTGGCGGCGCCCAAGATGACGGCCCGAATTTTCCGGACCTGGCTGGCATGGTTGAGACAGGTTTGGACTGCAGTCGATACGGCTGGGACAGCCAGCGGCGTTTCTACAGGCATGGGCCGCCGGTCGCGAGGGAATACGATAATCTTGCGGGAGACAGCCTGGTTGTGTACGCAGGCGGCCCGCATTGGACGTCCGGTGAACTGGTTCGCGATCGCACGGGCGGATCCCGAATACCAGAGACGGTTACAGGAGATCAGACCGACTCGGAGTCGTCTGCGGGGGCGTCTTGTTCTTCGGGGGGCGCGTTAAAGCGAGTCAACTCCTCTTCGTATTCCTCCTGGGTAAGCCAACGACCGCCACTGACTTCATAGCGGGAGACTCGTTTGCCGCGATCGAACCAGATTTCGACTTCGACTTGGGTAAAGCAGCGGTTCTGGCCGCTGCCTTGCAGCACTTTTCGGGTGTAGAACTCGTTTTCGTTTTCGTCGTCGCGACTGAGGCTGTTGACCAGATCGATTTCAGCCATGATCGGTTCGCGGCAGCGGTTGCTGAATACATAGATCGGCAGCGAGCGATTGCCGCCTCCGCCTCCGCCGGAAAAGAGCGATGCAAGTTTTTTCAGAAAGCTCATCGTTCACGCCTCCTCGTCGTCCAGGGCAGCCACGCCGGGCAACACTCTTCCTTCCAGAAACTCCAGACTGGCGCCGCCGCCTGTGCTCACATGTGACATACGCTCGACGAGGCCGGCCTTCTGTACGGCAGCGGCAGAGTCGCCGCCTCCGACGATTGTTGTGGCGTTCGGGAGGGCGGCCAGGATTTCAGCGACGGCATTTGTACCGCGGGCAAAAGGGGGAAATTCAAAGACACCCATGGGACCGTTCCAGAGAACGGTGCGTGCGGCGGCGAGTCGATTGGCAAAGTGCGCGACGGTGGCCTCGCCGATGTCGAGGGCCATCCAGCCTGGGGGGATATCGCTGACGCTGACGGTGCGGGCAATGGCGGCGGCGGAGAAACTGTCGGCGACGGTGAGATCGACCGGCAGCTGGATGACGTCATCGCCGGCGTTGCGCAGCGCGGCGGCCTGATCGATTGCGTCAGTCTCTACGAGGCTGGCGCCCATCTGGAAGCCGGCGGCGGCGAGAAAGGTATTGGCCATGCCGCCGCCGATCAGGATGGCATCTACCGTATGGAGGAGCTTTTCGATGACAGCGATTTTGTCGCTGACTTTTGCGCCGCCGAGAATGGCGATGAAGGGGCGGGCAGGGTTTTCAAGCGCGGCGCCCAGGTAGGAGAGCTCCTTTTCCATGAGGAGACCGGCGACGGAGGGCAGGAAGGCGGCGACGCCGGCTGTGCTGGCGTGCGCTCTGTGCGCGCTGCCGAATGCGTCGTTGACGAAGAGGTCGCCGAGACGGGCCAGGGTGGCGCACAGGGCCTGATCATTGCCGGTTTCGCCCGGGTGGAAGCGGGTGTTTTCGAGCAGCAGAATGTCCCCCGGGCCGAGGTCAGCGGCGGCTGATTCGATGGCGGGACCGGTGACGGCGCAGGGGAAACGGACTTGGGCGTCGAGCAGGTCGCCGAGCCGCTGGGCGACGGGGCGCAGGCTCAAGCGGGCATCGTGTTCGCCTTTGGGACGGCCGAGGTGGCTCATCAGAACCAGGGATGCGCCGCGGTTGCGCAGGAATTGCAGTGTGGGCAGGGTGGCGCGGATGCGGGTATCGTCGGCAATGCATCCGTTGCCGTCCAAGGGCACATTGAAGTCGACGCGAACGAGCGCTCGTATGCCTTGCCATTCGACATCGCGGATGGTCTTCTTGCGGGTCACGACCCGAAGCCCCTGTTGGATGGTGTTTGAATCAGACACCCTGGCTGGCGACGAAGGCGGCGAGATCGGTAACACGCACGCTGTAGGCCCACTCGTTGTCGTACCAGGTGACGACTTTGACGAGGTCGCCGTAGCAGGCGGTAAACTCGGCATCGATCACACTGCTGTGGGAATTGCCCTGGAAGTCGGAGCTGACCAGGGGTTCATGGCTGACGTCGAGGATCCCTTTCATGGGTCCGGCGGCGGCTTCGGAAAATGCGGTCAGCAGATCTTCGGTGTTGCCCGGGGCGCTGACTTTGGCGACAAAGTCGACAACGCTGACGGTGGATGTTGGGACGCGCATGGCCATGCCGTCGAATTTTCCTTCGAGTTCGGGGACGACGAGCGATACAGCTTTGGCGGCGCCGGTTGTGGTTGGGATGATGTTCATGCCGGCAGCCCTGGCGCGGCGCAGGTCTTCGTGAACGAAGTCCAGGATACGCTGATCGGTTGTGTAAGCGTGGACGGTGGTCATCAGCCCCTGCTCGATGCCGATTGTGTCGTTGACAACTTTGGCCGCGGGGGCAAGGCAGTTGGTGGTGCAGCTGGCATTGCTGATGACGTGGTGGTTATCGGGTTGGTACTGGTCGTTGTTGACACCCATGCAGATGGTGATGTCTTCGCCCTTGGCTGGGGCGCTGATGATGACCTTTTTGGCGCCGGCGGCGAGATGGAGGGCAGCCGTTTCGCGATCGCGAAATACGCCGGTGCTTTCGACGACGATGTCGACGCCCATTTCAGCCCAGGGCAGTTGGCTTGGATCACGCTCGCTGAGCACTCTGAGCTGATCTCCGTTGATCGAGAGGCCGCCGTCGACAGTTTCAACGCTGCCGTCGAAGATGCCGTAGTTGGTATCATATTTGAACAGGTGGGCCATGGTTTCCAGATCGCCGAGATCGTTGACGGCGACGATGTCGAAGGCGTCTTTGTGGTGTTCAAAGAGCGCTTTGGTTACCTGGCGCCCGATTCGCCCGAAGCCGTTAATGGCGATTTTTGTGGTCATATGAGGGTCTCCTGTGCGAGATTGGACGATTCTCAATACTGGCAATTCTACCATATCGGGCTGAGATCGCTGACTATTCCCGTCCGCGAATCAGGATTTGGAAGCAGGATTAGGAAGCGGGAGGGGGGAGGCAGGATTTGCGGGACTGGGGGGATTTTCAGGATAGGTAGGCGGTGGGGCGGCGTTTGGTGGGAGGACGCTGGCGGGAGATGGGTGGGTAGAGGGGGGGTGGGGAAAGCGGTATGGGATGGCCCCTTTTCTTGGTTTGTTTGCGTGCTTACGGGTCAGATATTACAATCATTGGAAGGGGGGAGGACTGTAGGGGTCAGGAGTCAGGGGATTGGGGTGAGAGAGCCCTTTTTGCGGATGTGTTGACGGTTGGCGGGAGGCTGTGGCGTGGCAGGTAGGGTGCGTTCAGGGTAGGGCCGTAGTCGAAACAGTAGCGGAAGCGAGGAGTGTTTGTGTCGATCAGGCCGGCGCCGGCGTCCATATTGAAGAGTCAGCTTACGTATGAGGAGGCAATCGGCGAACTTTTCCACGATGCCAGGTATGACGGCCGCGCGCCGCGGTCGAATGATCCGGAAGGCCGGTTGAAGCGTATGCGGGCGTTGCTGGCAGAGTTGGGCAATCCGCAGGAACGGTTTCGGACGGTCCACGTCACGGGCACGAAGGGGAAGGGGAGCACCAGCGCATATACCGAGTCGATTCTACGTCACCTGGGCTACCGCACGGGTCTGTTTACCAGTCCTCACTTGCACACTTTCCGGGAACGGATACGTGTAGACGGAGAGTTGATCAGCCAGGAGGCGTGCGCGGAACTGATTCAGGAGGCGATTCCCTTTTTGGAAGCCGCGCCCGACCTGACGGTTTTTGGCCGGATCACGGTAATCGCTTTCATGCACTTTGCTCGTGCAGGGGTTGATTGGGCGGTGGTGGAGGTAGGGATAGGCGGCCGGCTGGACAGCACGAATGTCGTGCTGCCGGAGGTTTGCGGCATCACGCATATCAGCAAAGATCACATGCACATACTTGGCGAGACGCTGGAGGAGATTGCGGGGGAAAAGGCCGGGATCATCAAACCGAGAACGCCTGTGTTCAGCGCACCCCAGAAGGAGAGCGCGAGGCGAGTGCTGCGAGAAGCAGCCGGGGAGAAAGACGCTCCTTTGACGGTGGCGCAGCCGTATCAGCGGGCAGCGTTGCCTCTGGTTGGGCATCACCAGCGAATCAATGCGGGAATCGCATACGAGATGGCGCGGGCGTTGCACGGCGCGGGGTTGACCCGGTGGGATGATCAGCTTGTGGCGGAAGGATTGGCTCAGACGCGATGGCCTTGCCGGATTGAGTGGCTGCCGCGGCCGGATTCCGAGGTGAAGCCGATTGTTGTGGACTGCGCCCACAACAGGGACAGCCTGGAGATTCTACTCTCGACAATTGGGTCTATCCATCCTGGACGTCCGTTTTCGTTTATTTTCGGGGTCAACAGCGATAAGGACATTTTGCCGATGTTGAGGCTGGCCGCGGAAGCGTCGCCGCGCATTGTGCTGGCGCAGAGCCGCCATCCGAAGGCGCAGCCGGTGTCGGAGCTGCGAGCGGCGCTCGAGGCCATGCCGGCCGCCGAGGATCGAGTGGTGGTTGGGGCGCCGTCCATGGAGGCAGCGGTTGAGATTGCGCAAGAGATCACGCCTCCGGACGGATATTTGGTGGGCACCGGGTCCGTGTTTGTTGCCGCAGAAATTCGGGAAGCATGGAATGCAGTTCACCCCGGACTGTTTCCGGCGGATGATTGGATTCACGAAGCCAACACCGATCCGCCGCTGGCGCCGCTACCTCCGGCTTACGGCGCCGTCTGACCGATGATCCCCATGAAGACAGTTTCATCAAACAAGCCGTTCTCGAAGGAAAGGAGCGTTTCCCTCCTTTGTCCTGTGCTGCAACGCGGTTTTTTGGGGGGAGACGGCCCATCCTGTTTGGGGAAGATCAGAGGGCTGGCGGCGTGGCGCTTCGTCTGGTTGCTGGTCCTTTTGAGCGGGTGCAGTCCGCCGGAGCCCAGCGCGGAGTTGAACATCGACTTGGGTATGATATTGCCCGAGGAGTGGGAAGCTGTTTCGACTTGGGAATCGATCAACATAGACGCTGACGCTGAACAGGAGTATCTGCTCTTTTACCGCTATGACGCGAGCACAACGGCCGACGGCGAAGGGATCAGCGGTCCGATCGGGGCTGTGATTTACGATTCGCAGACGCCCATTGGCATGCCGGAGGAGTCGGAGGATAGTTCAAGGCCGCCCGCCCCCTGGCTGCAGCCCTATGCGCTGCTGCCCAACTATTGGCAAGGATCGGGTTTTGGCTTTGTGGCTCCGCCGCGGCAGACGGGCCGCCCTGAGTGGATGGTTGTCACACGAGAAGATGCGCGGGAGACTGAGAACCGGTACTTTGAAGTGTTGGCCGAGCAGATGCCGGCATCGGCCAGCGGACAGGCGGTGGGGGAAGCGCCCGGCGAGTTGCCTGCGCACGATGAGCTGATCGTGTACGGCGGCGTCAGCCCGATCGGGGGGCCGACTTACATCAGCATTTTCTGGTGGAGCACGCTCAGTGAAGGGTACGGCAGCACGCAGATTTCGGCGCCGGGCGGCCTGCACGTGGAGGAGTGGGACGGCGCGCCAAACAGGTCGCCCATGCGTACTGTGCGGGCCCGCTACCCCCAGTATGACCGGAGTCTGCTATGCAAGGAGTCCCGGTTTGAGCGCCATCTGGACCCGAACTTCACGAGCGCGGGGTCGTTTCGCGCGGCCGTCTACTATGAGGAAGGGCCGCGTAAACTGATATTCTGTTACGGCATTCCCCAGTCGCCGTTCTATCCTGAAGCGGTGGTGCTGGCCTATCTGCTGCAGCCTGACCGCAACGAACAGCTGCTCATCGAGGAGGCGCGTCAGACGGCGCCGCGCACGCTGGGTGAGTTTGCCTGGGTGGATGCTCTGCAGTATATGGCTACGATTCCCACTTTTGCGGGTCAAGCGGCCACTTCACAGCGGATCACGACAACGGTGTGGGCGTCGCTGATCTATGGGGCCGGAACGGAAGTTGAGAGCAGATTGTACGCGTTTACCCTGGAGCACGTCCCTTCGGATTTGAGCAGCCGGACGACGGACCAGTGGCGAATCATTGGCGTAGAGAGACAGTGATCGCAGCGGCTGGCAGCTCGTTGACCGGCTTCCGCGCGGGCGGGGCCCTGGGCAGCCGCCCACGGTCGTCCTAGCGGGGCGCCTGCGTTTTCCCATTTTCAAAGCTCATAGCCGGTGTTCCTGCGGCCCGCGCGCGTGCGGGGATCGCAGGATGTCTGCCGATGATTCTTCCGGGAAACGGGGGATGACCGATGTCGCGCTCGATTTGGAGCGCGGGAGGGGATTCGGCGCGGGGCCGCGATAGGTTTTGACAGGATCCGGGCGCCGACCGGTAGCTAATGGAACTCGGATTGGGCCATGATAGAGGGCGAGAAGGCGATGCGACACGCGCCTGAAGGGAGTGGGAAATAGGCGCGGCCCTTCCGACAGAGTGTGATTCTTCAGACGTTTTTGCGGAAAGACAGACATGCGCAAAGTATCGATTATCGGGATTGGACAGATTCCAGTCGGCGAGCACTGGGATTTGTCGGTGCGCCACATCGCGTATCACGCGATTGCGGCGGCGTTGGAGGAGGCTGGCACGGACCAGGTAGACGCTCTGTTCGTGGGGAATATGCTCAGCGGCGCCTTGTTGAGCCAGGAACATCTGGGGACCCTGATCGCGGATTTCTGCGGCTTTCGGAACGTGGAAACCGCGAAAATCGAATCTGCGTGTTCAAGCGGCGCGTCCGCGCTCCGGGTGGGGCATATGGCGGTTGCCAGCGGGATGCACGATGTCGCGGTCGTGTGCGGCGTGGAGAAGATGACGGACACGACAGGGGAAAACACGACGGCCGGGCTGGCTACGGCTGCGGACGCGGAGTACGAGTCAGCCCACGGCGTTACGTTTGTGGGGCTGAACGCGCTAATCATGCAGCGATACATGTATGAGTTTGACGTACCGCTCGACGGTTTCGCCGGTTTCAGCATCAATGCGCACCGAAACGGCGCGCACAACGCCAATGCGATGTTTCAGAAGCCGATTTCGCTGGACACATATCTGAATGCGCCGTTGATCGCGACCCCGATCAACATCATGGACAGCAGCCCGGTGTGTGACGGGGCCGCGGCGGCCGTCCTGGTTGCCTCGGAGCGGGTGGGCGACTATGTAACGGGGCATCATCCCGGGGCGGTGCAGATTCTGGCGAGCGCGAGCGCGAACGACACGATTGCGCTGCACGACCGCAGGGACCCGCTCTTTCTGGAAGCGGCCTATGTCAGCAGTCAGAAGGCTTACGTAGAGAGCGGTGTGACGCCGGCGGACATCGGCTTTTTTGAATTGCACGACGCTTTCACGATCATGAGCGCTCTCAGTTTGGAAGCGACCGGATATGCCAGGCGGGGCGAGGGTTGGCATCTGGCAGCCGACGATGCGATTGGACCGAATGGACGGATCCCGATCAGCACGATGGGAGGGCTGAAGAGCAGGGGCCATCCGGTTGGCGCCACGGGCATGTACCAGATCGTAGAGACTGTGCAACAGTTGCGGGGCGACGCTGGCGAAGGACAGATTGCGAATGCTTCGATTGGGATGGCTCAGAACATCGGCGGCAGCGGCGCGACGATCGTAACGCATATACTGGGCAGTTGAGAAAATGGGCCGCTGGCGGGCGAATTAGCGGGAAAACAGCTGTCAGAAGCTATCAGCACAGTTTGTGGGCTCCTGATAGGTAGAGATTGGTAGGCCGAAGGGGTTAGGATCGCGGCGCAGGCGTGAAATTGCCAGGAATTGGATTCAGAGAGGGTGCTATGAGTATTGCCAGCCTATGGCGAACGAGACAACAGCGATACAGTCTGGAAGGGGAGATTTGCCCGGACTGCCGGCAGGCCATTTTTCCGCCGCGCGATGTCTGCCCGCATTGCAGCGAGGCGGCGGGGCCGCTGCACACGATGAGCGGGCGGGGCGAGGTTTACAGCTACACGAAGATGTTCAACGTGCCGAATGGCTTCCTGGCGCAGCGCCCGTATACGATGGCGCTGGTCAAGCTGGAAGAAGGGCCGATGGTGACGGCGCAGTTGACGGACATTTCGGATGAGGAAGTAGAAATTGGGATGCCGGTGGAGATGGTGACGCGCAAGCTGCGGGAGGAGGGGGACAGCGGCGAGATCGTATATGGATACAAGTTTCGGCCGGTCTTCGCTGCGGGGGACTGAGCCGGCCTTCCGGCTCACATTGTTACCGAAACAGGTTGCGGTTTGGTTGGGCCCTGGCTTGAGTACAAAGCACAGGGCGTGAATTCAGCGTTGGGCATTGTGATGGACAATCAGTTCCTCATATGGGATAATAGCCTGCAGGAGGCATATTGAATGGCGAAAGATAGGCAATATCCCAGCTATTTCACCTGTGTAGCCGAGATTCTGAGCAACGCCCAGACACCCCTCAGTGTCGAAAGTCTGATTTCCCGCATTGCGAAACATCGTCCAATTGGGAGCGGAGCCCGCAGCGCGGTGTATCAGGCAGTTGGCAAACTGTATCAGGCCATTCCGGTCGGGCCGGGTCAGTTCGGATGGCTCTCCTGTCTGCTGAAAGACCAGTTGTTCAGACATCCTCTCGCTCGCAACGAGATCCGGAAAGGGACGCTGCTTCTGGATGAATTGGAGCATGCGGTCTTCTTTCCTGGGTTTTTCCAGAATCACCGACCGGACTCGCGACTGATATCGGTTGCGTTGATGGGTGGTCCGACTTTGCGGGCGCACGCGGAGATCGAGCGGGGCACATGGGCCTTGCGGCTTGGACCGGCGTTTGCAGAGTGGGTCGATCAGGCCGGGGGGACCACCGAAGACGATCTGTTGATCCAGGTGAAGGATGCGGTCGGCGGCGAATATGTGATGCGATTGCAGCCGAAGGAGTCGCGGCAGGAGGGGCTGATTCGGGGGCGCAACGTGGCGCTGTCGCGCGCTGCCGAGGCGATCGTGGGCAGGGACAGGAAGTCACGGGCCGCAATGCCGGTTTGGGAGTTGGCGGGGGCATTGATTGGTCAGGGCGTTTACAGCGACGAGGTGCCGCCAGACGATATGCACCTCGTGTTGCACGAATACAGCACGCTGCGGCTCCTGGAGGACGGCGGATACACGGCCGACGGTCAGAATGACGGCGCTGAGGGCGCCGCCCCGCACGGTCGCGAGTCGGCGCCCAAGGCGGAAGAGCCGCCTCAGAACCGGTATGGATTCTGGATGGGGAACTGGGAGGGCGGGGGCTTGGACCAGTTCATTCATGGGAATGGTCATGCCGGACTTCCTTCATTGGAGTGGGGGCGAGGGGAGTCGGCTTCGGAGGACAGTGAAGGGGATACGTGTGAAGCGTACCAGGCCTATTTGAGCGAACTCGAGGAGTCGGCGCCGGAGAATTCGCCGCTTAGTCATATGGAGTTCCATCTGTTGGAAGCCGAACTGGAGATGCTCGTCAATTTGGAACACGAGTTTGGCAATCTGATGCCGGAGCAGGAGAGACGCAAGATTGAGCTGGCAGACCGTCTCTTTATCGATCCTGATTATCTTTTGGGCGGCGATTGGGACCAGGACGACCACGGTGATGTTCCGTTTTGGAATAATTGAGCGCCGCCGGGCGGGAACAGAAAATTCAGGACAGAGGGCCGCCGATTGGTGTCGGCGGTTCTGTTATTTTCGCCTTTTTGGCACATTTGGCGGGACCTTTGCGGGACGTGCTGGAAGAGGAGATTCAGTCAAAGGCAGCCGATGCCACAGCGGGTAAACTGCCGATTTTTCTATGGGGACTATCACCGAGGCAACGAGCGGGAGACATGCCGTTTGCTGGAAGCGAGCCCCCGCAATGAACGTCCGTGGAGACGCAAGTTGTGCAACAGCTGTCCGGTGCCCGCGTTGTTGCTGACCAGCAATTGCCGTACTCTTCTGCTTGAAGCTGAGGTGCGGAGGCGCTTTCTTTCTGAGCGGGTGGAGGTCACCTTTTCCGTTTGCAGCGAGCATCTGATCGAGTTAGAGGATCCCCAATTCTGTCCCCGGTGCGCCCAGGAAAGAGAAACGTAAAGGGGGATGTTCGGGCCGTTGCGGGGCCAAGAGGAACATCCCCCAGATTCGAGTCGCTTGAAAGAGGGTTCAAGGACGGCCACTCTTCATGGCCCGGTCAGGCCGGCGATCGTCTTGCCCTTGGTTGGGCAGGGCCTCTGAGCCTGGAGCGCCATCGAGCGATGCGCTTGCGGACGATGGGAATGCGCACGAGCAGGAAGAGGCCGAGCAGAACGCCCCAGGCAACCGGTTCACGGTAGTCGGCCTTTACGACCCAGACATAGTGAAATACGGCGAGGACACCGGCGAGATAGACCCACTGGTGGAGTTTCTTCCACAACTTGCCGAGACGGCGCATCCACGCTTTGGACGAGGTGAGAGCCAGAGGAAGCAGAATCAGCAGGGCGCTAAACCCGACGATGACATAGGGTTTTGTGCCAACATCCTGCCAGATATATATCCACTGATAGCCGTAGTCCACGCCGATGAAGACGTAGAAGTGGACGGCGGCGTAGCTGAAGGCATAGAGGCCCAACCATTTGCGTGCCGGGATGATGTTGCGCCAGCCGAGAATGATATTGAGGGGCGTGCATGCGAGAGACAGGACGAGCAGGACGAGCGCGGGCTTTCCGGTGCGAAGGGTCCAGTCCTGGATTGGATTGACACTCAGTCCGTTTGAATAGTCCTGATACAGCAGCCACGCAAAGGGGATGAGAGCGCCGATATGTGTCAGCCAGAGAATCTGCTTTTTGCTCAGAAGTTTATCGATATTCATGCGTCACCTTGTAAAGATCAAACACCACTGGCTGGCGGCCAGGACAGTGCCTGACCGCCAGCCACTCTGTCCTCGCGGAATCGCTAGTAGTTTGCGACCAGGTCCATTCCCTCATAGAGGTAGGCGACCTGTTCTTCATAGCCGTTAAACATAAGGGTCTCACGCCGGCCGCGTTCGCCTATGCGGCGTTCGGTGGCCTGAGACCAGCGGGGGTGGTTGACTTCCGGGTTGACGTTGGCATAGAAGCCGTATTCGTGGCCGGCGGCGGCCATCCACAAAGAGGTTGGCTGCTCGGTGACGAGGTCGATTTTGACGATCGACTTGACGCTCTTGAAGCCGTACTTCCAGGGGACGACGAGACGGATGGGCGCGCCGTTCTGGGGCAGGAGGTCCTTGCCGTAGAGGCCGGTGGCGAGAATCGCAAGCGGATTCATGGCTTCATCAATGCGCAGGCCCTCGACGTAGGGCCACTGGTACCAGCTGCTGCTCCTCTGGCCGGGCATTCCTTCCATGTCGAGAATCGTCTCCATGCGCACATACTGCGCATCCGACGTCGGCTCGACGGCTTCAAGCAGGTCGGAGAGCTGGAAACCCATCCATGGGATCACCATGGACCAGGCTTCCACGCAGCGCAGCCGGTAGATGCGTTCTTCGATGTCGAACATCTGCTTCAGGTCGTCGACATCGTAGGTACCGGGATTATTGACGAGGCCACCTATCTCAACGGTCCAAGGGGAGGTGGGGTAGCCTTCGGCCAGGCGCGCCACGGCCTGCTTGTCGGTGGAGAACTCATAGTAGTTGTTGTAGTTGGTAATCTGCTCAAACGTGTTGAGCGGGTCGCCAAGTTCGTCGGTGTCGCCGAGAACGGTCTGGTCTGCCTCGGACGGGGCGCTCTCTGAATTGCCCTCGCTGGCTACCTCCTCCATTTCAGGCATGGAACAGGCAGCGAGCGCAGTCGCGCCCAGGGCCAGTCCGGCGCCTTTCATGAATTTGCGGCGGTTTAGGAAGACCTCTTCAGGGGTTATTTCCTGCCAGGGGATTTTGGGAATCTGTATGCGTGCCATTTTTTCGTCCTTTCGCCTTGCCCAGACATTGTGGGGTGGTTCCTGTTGTCCATATCCAGTTACACCGTCCAGTATAGACCCCAGTTATTATGGAACTATTGCCAAGAATCTTATCAGATCGTTATAGATAATCGAAAAATGATTTGAGATCTGCCCTCCTGCGATAAGGGGCTAAACTGTGCCGACGAAGCGGATCGAGAGGGGCGAATTGAGAAGTAGCGTACCAATAGAATGTCGGGGTGTCTGGTATGCTTTGCATGAGGATCGGGATGGCTTACGTGCGGCACGTCAATTCGGCCAGGCGGATGGGGAAGAACTGGGAAGCCGGTTGCATTTCAGACGGCGGTACGCCATTGCTTAGACGTAAATGAAACTTTCTTTCGTTCATGCCGCGGTGGTCCATTTTCCGATTGCTTTGCTTATCTGCAGCAGTCTTGCGCTGCTGGGGGCTTTGCACCGCTGGCCGCGGATGGAACTGCGTATCATAGGGTGGGGGCTGCTCTTGCCAGGATGGGTGACGCTGCTGGCGGCCATCGTGAGCGGCATCGTGTCGCAGGGGTCTCTGCCGCCGGATGCTCCCTACCGACCCCTTCTCAACTGGCATACGGGCAGCGGCCTGGCGCTGGCGGTCCTGTATGGCGACCTGATCTACCGCGGCTGGCTGGAATGGACGCGGCGGAAGGGGGCAGACAGGGAGGGCGGAGCCTGGGCGACGGACCTTCTGGCTGGCCGCGGGGGCAAATGGCGGTTGACGGTACAGCTTGCGGCGGGAATCGGACTGGTGATTCTCAGCGGCTGGCTGGGCGGGCAACTGGTCTACGGGTTCGGCGTTGGCGTAAAGTGACGTGGGAACTGCAGCGGTCAGTCGGTAGCGGGGTAAGCGGGGATGAGGCGATGGGGGTCCGGGGGTGTCCCCCGGCCCGGCGGCGGGTGTTTGCCGCCGGGGATCTGCGCAAGGCCACCTGGTCCTGGCACTGCCCCGCCCCGTTGATCAGGGGACTTGGCGGCTGGCGGCGTTTGACGGCATTGGCGTGCGGCGGGGCGCGAGAAGGGCGGGGCGCGGAGGGGCCGCCGACACAGGGCAAGGCAGAGAGGTTGACGGGCGGGGGTTGGGGGAGGACCGCAACTGCAGTAGACGGTGGATAGCGGCGAGAGGACCTTTTGAAGGGGACATGGCAGGGTGTGGATGGATCGCGGCTACGCTGTTACCCGTTTTCTTCGATTTCTTGTTGACTGAAATGGCTTTTCGAGGTCCACAGTGACGATGATATTGGTGGTGGACGACGATCGGTTGATGCGGCGCAGCGTGTCGATCGGATTGCAGGCGGCAGGCTACGCTACAGGGACGGCGGGGAGCGGCGAGGAGGCGCTGGCCAAGGCGCGCGAACTGCGCCCACAACTGGTGCTACTGGATATTGGGTTGCCGGGGATGGACGGGTTGGAGACCTTGCGGGCGCTGCAGCAGTCGTTGGACGCGCCGGTCATCTTTGTCACGGCCAGGCGGCGGGAATTAGACGAGATCGTGGGCCTGGAGTTGGGTGCTGACGACTACGTGACAAAGCCGTTCGATATTGACGTGTTGCTGGCCAGGGTAAAGGCCGTGTTGCGGCGCGCGGAGGCGAGTGGGCAGGACAGAACCGAGGCGGAGGCGTCGAATCTTTATGTAGGCGACTTGGCGTTGGACCGTTCTGCGCATCGGGTCACTATTGGGGGACGCAGTGTAGGGCTCACGCCGAGGGAGTTTGAGCTGCTCGCCTATTTGGCCAGCCGGGCGGGGGAGGCGGTCCCGATTTCGGACATATTGAAGAATGTATGGGGAACTGAATGGGTCGGCGAAACGCAGACGGTGTATGTCCATGTGCGCTGGTTGCGCACGAAGATCGAGGAGGACGCTGCCCGTCCCCGCCGTCTACACACGGTACGGGGGATAGGGTACCGGTTGACGCCTGACGGAGAGGACGGGACTGATGTGGCGTAACCTGCAAAGCCGTTTGACGATCAGCCACCTTCTGCCTCTGCTGGTGATCGTTCCGTTGTTGAGCTTTCTGCTTTTCTATTTGATCGAGGCGCGCTTTGTGCTGGATGAAGCGACTGCGGAGCTGGCCGGGCAGGGGGAGCTGATTTCGCGGTTGTATCAGGCTGAGCTGGCGGCGCAGGAGGACCCGGAGCAGGCAGGGGCGCTTTTCGCCCGTTTGCAGTTTCGGATACCCACTCTGTTTTATGTTGTGGACCGGAATGGGAAGGTCGTCGTGAGGCGGGGGCTGGCGACAGCATCGACGGAGGTGCCTATCCGGCAACCTGATCCGGAGCTTTTGCAGAAGGCGCTGGCCGGGGAGATTGCCCGGCAGGTGAGTTTGGGCAACGCGGACGTGGCCGTTCCGGTACGCAATGCGGATCAGGAGATCGTGGGGGCGGTCCATCTCTCACAGCAGCTGACGCAGGTGAATAATCGTTTAAGGGTCTTGAGATGGACGGTGTGGGGGGCTGTCAGCGCGGGGTTGCTGGTGTCGATCGCGCTCAGCTTCGTTCTGAGCCGGTCGCTCAACAAGCCGTTGGAGAGATTGACGCGGGCCAGCCGCGCGGTCAATTTTGATGCGCCGCCGGGCCTGGTCGAGGAGGATGGGCCGACGGAAGTGCGCACGCTTGCCCGCACATTCAACGAGATGTCGGAGCGGCTGTATGAGCTGGAGCAGGGAAGGAGGAGGCTGTTGAGCGCGGTCGTACATGAGCTGGGGCGCCCATTAGGAGCGATTAAGGCGGCCGCGCAGGTTCTTAACCAGAACGGTCAGGATACTGAGATGGTGGTTGAGCTGTCGTCGGGCATAGACGACCAGGTCGATCAGCTGCGCCGCCTTCTGGATGATCTGGCGTTGCTGGCAAGGAACGACATTCAGGACCTGGCGCTTGATATCGTGCCCACCGATGTGGGGTCGCTGGTTTTGGAAGAGTGCCGCCGGTATGATGCGCGCGTTCAGGAGAAAGGGATCGCGCTCACCACACAATTTGAGCGGGAGGCGGTTTTGGCGGCGGCCGATCCGATGCGCATCAGCCAGATCATAGGCAACCTGCTGGACAACGCGATCAAATATACGCCGAACGGTGGACAGATTCGCATCGCGGTTGGCTCGGAGGAGGACCGGGTCGCGCTGACGATTGAGGACAGCGGGCCGGGCATCGACCCATCGGAGCGGGAGCGGATTTTTGACTTTCTCTACCGTTCGCCGCGCCAGGAGCGGGTGCGGGAAGGGATGGGCATTGGATTGGCGCTTTCGCGTCGGCTGGCGGAGGCGCAGGGCGGCACGCTGACTGCTCAACATCGCGCTGAGGGCAGAGGAGCGCAGCTGGTTCTGACTCTGCGGCGGGAGATTCCCCGCAAGGCAGAGTAGGGCGAGGCGGCTGCCGGGGTCGCGGAGGGCAGGAGATGGGCTCGACCGGGAGGCAAGCGCGCGTGTTAAGGTTGCCTTAAAGTTGCCATAGGATTCTGATAAGGACGAGAGGGCCGGAAATCGCTATACTGTGAGATGTCGAAGTATTCGTTACGGACCCTCCCTCCCTTTGCTTGGGGAGGAGATGGATTGTAGATCAAGGAAAAAGAAAAGTGCTACCAAGGACGATTCGTCTGCGAACCTTTGTCGTTGTGGTGGGCATTCTAGCGATAACATTCGTAATCGGGTTGGCCGGGATTGGCAGGATAGAGATTGAGCCGGCCACAGTAGAGGCGACCACGCCGGAATACCGGCCGCAGGCGTACACATACATTACGCAGGATGAGGGAACCGCTCTACCCGATCAGGCGTTGCTGTCCGGCCTGTATGACGCGGCAACGCAGTCGGTTGTGAGTATTCAGGTGCGGCGATCCGGTTCGCGCACGCTGGCCCCGGAGGAGGGCATGTGGGGGCAGGGCAGCGGCTGGGTCTGGGATGAAGAGGGGCATATCGTCACGAACAGCCATGTTGTTGAAAGCGCAGCCGATATCTTTATCAGCTTCTACAATGGCACGTGGGCGGAGGCCGAACTGGTTGCGCAGGATTCCCAGTCGGATTTGGCGGTGCTGAAGGTGGAGGCGCCGGAGGGCATGAGCCTGCGCCCGCTGGCGCGAGCGCAGGGGCTGCCGAAGGTGGGCCACTATACGATTGCATTGGGCAGTCCATTCGGACTGGAGAACTCGATGACACTGGGGATTGTGAGCGCGTTGGGCCGAAGCCTGCCGGTAGGGGATCCGGGTCTCGCTGGGCGTTATTCGCTGCCGGAGGTGATTCAGACCGATGCGGCGATTAATCCTGGCAATTCAGGCGGGCCGTTGCTGAACCTGAAGGGAGAGGTTGTCGGGATCAACTTCGCGATTCGGACGGATGAGCGCTCTTTGAGCGGCCGCGGCGTCAATTCGGGCGTGGGTTTCGCGATTCCGATTATGGTGGCCGAGCGGGTGATACCGGCCCTGATCGAAGACGGCGCGTTTACCTATCCGTTCCTGGGAATCTCCGGAAGGACGATTTCGGCGCCGGTGGCGCGGGAAGCTGACCTGGACCCGAATGTACTTGGCGTTCTTGTCGGCCAAGTGATGCGGGGGGGTCCTTCCGCGGAGGCGGGTCTGCGGAACGGCGACATCATTGTGCGGATAGACGAGGTCGAGGTCCGGAATTTTGAGGACGTGATCAGCTACCTGGTGATGCAGAAGTCGCCGGGCGAAGCGGTGGAGATTGAGGTTCTGCGCGGGCGGAGAAACCGGACGTTTGAGGTGGAACTGGCTACGCGGCCAGCCGTGGAGGCGAGCGGCGAGGCTTCTCCGCAGGTGATCAGCAGCGGGGAGGCGATCGGAATCGCGGTCGACGAGGTAGCGGACGAGATCGGCCGGATCAGCAGAAGCTCGGCGCGGAGTGGGGTCCGCGGGGGGCTGAGAGTATGGATCGTCACTTTAGAGGGAGAGGAGAATACGGCGACAGTCCTGATTGACGCGTCGAGCGGAGAGGTGCTGAGCCTGGAAGTGGACTGAGGATTTCGCGGAGGCGCCGGACGTCTCCCCGCTGACGGGGACGCGTGCCTCGTCTCCAATCAATTGCCAGATACTTCCTCCAATATAGTTGTTGGGGAGCCGGGTCGATGACGCCCGGCTCCTCGCTATTGGGGGGGACGGGGATTTGGGGGGCGCGGAATTGGTTTGCACTGTGATATGTGTGATCATTTGAGGAAGGTTCAGGGATTCGCCGCGGAGGGATTTCGCGGTGGACGGTGGTTATTCGCGAGCATTACAGTCGGAAAGGAAGTACGATGAGCGAAGTTGTAGGGGCGACGCATGCGTTCCACGACGTTGAATACGCTGAGGATTGGGCAAGGCGGTTTGAGCCGACGCCGGAGAGGCTGCACCTGTTCGAAACGATCTGGCAGCAGCTGCAGGAGACCGTACCCGCAGACGGGCATGTTGTTGAACTGGGAATTGGGCCTGCCTATCTGGCGGCGTATCTTTTGGAACGGATGCCGCGCATCACGTATGAAGGGGTCGACTTTTCGCAGCCGATGCTGACGCAGGCGGCTGCCCGCCTGGCCGGGTTCGGCGAACGGGTCCAGTTTCAGCAGGCTGACCTGCTGGGCGACAGCTGGGGCGGCGACCTGGCGCGTACGCCGTCAGCGATCGTGTCTACGTGGGCGCTGCACGATCTGGGGGGCGAGGCGCAAACGTTGCATGTCTATCGGGCTTGCGCAGCGACGCTGCCGGCGGGCGGCGTTCTGCTCAACGGTGATTTTATCAAGCCGGACGGGACAAGGCTGCCGTTTGAAGCGGGCCGATTCCCGATTGGCCGCCATCTGGAGCTGCTGCTGGAGGCGGGCTTCACCGACAGGCGCTGTCTGCATCTTTGGGAAGAGGAGATTGAAGCGGCGACGGCGTCGCAGAACTACGCCTGCCTGCTGGGCAGGGTCTGAGCCCGGCTGCGAAGAGAGCGATGGCGAGAAGGCTGGGGCATCGTCCTCATTGGATCCGCGCTCATCGAGAGGTATCCGCTGCCTCCGGGATAGGAAGTGCGGCCGGAAAGACAGGCGAGAACGGGCGTCATGCGGGCAAGGAGGAACGATGGCTGAAGCGCCGTTTGAAGTTGACAGAGCCCACCGCTGGTTTGGCATCGATCTGAACAACAGCGCGATGGACGCTCTGGATGCAGGACTGATTACGCCGGAGTCGTGCGAACCGTACATTCATGCGGTCCACGCCAGTTGCTATCACTGGATGCAGGTGGGTACGGCGGCCAATCATGCGCGGGGGGAGTTTGCGGTTGCGAGCGTTTATGCGGCGGCGGGGTTGGGCGAAGCCGCGCTGCGTCACGCCCAGCGCTGCCTGGAACTGGTTGAAGCCCACCCTGAAGCGATCGAAGATTGGGACAGGGCTTTCGCGTTTGACGCGCTGGCGAGGGCGTACGCGGCGGGAGGGGATTTGAATGCGGCGAGCGAGGCCCGAAGCCGGGCTCGGGTTGCGGGCGACGCGATTGCCGATGAGGAGGACCGAAATGTCTTTCTGAGCTGGTTCAGAGGAGGGAACTGGCACGGCTTGCCGTAGCGCCGGTCTTGAATCAGGTTGGAACGAGGAGAGGGGCGAAGCGCCCTCTGCTCTCGGCCCCCGCCCTATCCTACCTCAGGCGTCCTGCCACTTCCCGTACACTTGCAGCCCGCGACGTTCGCGGATGCCGTCGCGCCAGGCTTCGTTGCGGTTGTGTGTGCGTTGAAACTTGATGCGCAGGCCGGTGCTGGCGGTATCCTGACGGTGGCTGTACCACTCCTCCAAGCGCCGCTCCAGCTCGTCCTGGAGCGCGGCGAATTCGTCCCAGCCGGCGCGATTGAGCTGTTCACCGGGGTCTGAATCCAGCTCGAAGAGATCGTGGGGGCCGTCCGGATAGCGTTTGACGAGCTTGTGCTCGCGTGTGCGAATCATGCGCAGGTCGCCGTACTCGCCGTAGCGGGTATCGTCCCAGGCGGCGCGGCCGCTGCCGTCGAGCAGGTGGGCGTAGCTGACGCCGGCATAGTTGCGGCTCTGGTCGAGCTCGATTCCGGCCCAGTCACAGATGGCGCTGAAAGTGTCATAGTGATCGACACAGCGCTGGCTGACCTGGCCGGGTTGCACGCGGCCCGGGGCGCGGACCATCAGCGGGACGCGGGTTGAGATCTCGTACATGTTGAGCGGCCGCGTGCTGTTGCCCTTGCCCCAGAAGCCATTCTGCCCTACAGAGCAGCCGTGGTCGGAAGTGTAGATGACAACGGTGTTGTCGAGGCTGCCATCCTGCTCCAGCCGGTCCAGGAGGCGGCCTACCTCGCGGTCGATCTCGGCCACTGCGGCGTAGTAGCCAACGTAGCGGGCGCGAATCTGCTGTTCGGTTGGTTGGAAGCCGCCGGCCAGGCCCTCGTTGCGCTGCCAGGGATGGGGGTGGTAGGGAGGGATGTCGGTGAAGGCGGCGTCTTTGAAGCGGGCGGTCAGCTCCGGGTCATGGGTTTCAGCCTGGTAGGGGGAGTGGGTGGCGATGTAGCCTACTTTGAGGAAGAATGGTTGATCCGAGGGCGCGTTGTCGAGGAATTGAAGCGCGTGATCGGTGATGAGCGTGCTCTTGTTACCGGTCAGCTCGATGGGCTGGCCGTTGAGGTGGTAGGTATAGGGGCCGTTGTGAACGCCCTGCCAGCGGGGGAGGCCAAAGGCCCAGTCGAAGCCCGGGGGCGTGCGGTGGGAGCGGCCCATGTGCCATTTGCCTGAGAGGCCGCAGTGGTAGCCGGCGCGGGACAGGAGCAGGGGGAGCGTCTCTTCTCCTGCAAGCCAGTCATGGTCGCCGATGACCGGTTCGGCCTCCTGGAGCCAGTCGTGGATGCCCACCTGTGAGGGGGTTCGCCCGGTCATGAGGCAGGCGCGGGCGGGGGAGCAGACGGGACAGGGGGTGAAGGCGTCGGCGAAGCGGGCGCCTTCGGATGCGAGCCGGTCCAGATTGGGTGTTTGCAGCTCGCTGTTGCCGTAGCATCCGTTGGCCCACTGGCCATGGTCGTCGGTCAGGAAGAGGAGGATGTTGGGGCGATCCATTTGCGTGTTCCTGTCTGGTTTGCGTGACGTAGCGGGGTCTCAAGCGCGGCGTTCGCGATAACGAGGCTTCGCTGTCAGGCTGGTTGGGCGGATGGTGAGTGGGCCTTAAGGATATCGTCAAGCAGCTCTCAACCTCTCCAACAGTAGATGGTCGATGGATACGAGGGATAGTGCGAGGTACGACTCGACCTGCCATCGTTCGACAGTGGGAAAATCCAATAGGAATTCTTCGATCGAAGAACCGCTTATCAGATAAGCCACCAATGTCTCAACGGGAACCCGCGTGCCGGAGAAGACTAACTCGCCGCTGTGAACTTCGGGATCCCGGGAAACTACCTGTGTCAGCTCAACCTTATTTCGTTCCATCGAAGCCGCCACTGAACCTCTCCTCGAAAAGCCCTTCCTCAGACCCTACAGAAAACACATACTGTCGTATTGGCTACGAACCTGTTACGCCCAGCGACGCATCTTCCATTCGTCCGCTGGTCTTAGGCAACCGTGTTCTCCAATGTCAGACCGTCGATCGTTATCCTGGCGATGTCGCCGCTCTGCAGGCTGAACTCGTCGGGGGGGACGATGCCTGTGCCGGTCATCAGCAGGGCGCCGTATGGGAAGGTCATCTCGCGCATCAGGTATTCGGCGAGATCGGGGAAGGTGCGTTTCATCTGGCCGGTGGATGTTTCGCCGGCGAATGCGGCGGCTCCGTCCCGTTCGATTTCGAGGCTGATGTCCAGATCGGTCAGGTCGTCGGCGGCGGCGAGGCGGATGCCGGGGCCGACCGCGGCGGAGCCGTCGTAGGTCTTTGCCTGGGGCAGGTAGAGGGGGTTTTCGCCCTCGATGTCGCGACTGGACATGTCGTTGCCGACGGTGTAGCCGACGATCTGGGCGGCGGCGTTGATGACGAGGCAGAGCTCCGGCTCAGGCACGTTCCAGGTGGTGTCGGCGCGGATGCGGACGGGCTGCCCGTGGCCGACGGTGCGCCAGCCTATCTGTTTGAAGAAGATTTCCGGGCGGTCGGCGTCGTATACTTGCTGATAAACGTCGGCTGCGGTCTCGGATTCGGCTTTGCGGGCGTCACGGCTGCGGAGGTAGGTGACGCCGCTGCCCCAGACTTCCTGGTGGTCATCGAGGGGCGCGAGCAAGTCTCCGCTTGCCTCTTCGCCGGTCGCCCATTCTGTCAGGAGCGAAGTCAACTGGCTTTGCGGGAGAGCCAGCAGTGTGCTGAGTGTCACGCCGGCGGGAAGCAGTTTTCCATCGGCCGCCCAGCGAGGCCCGGCGGGTGTACTGTGTCGAGTGAGATACATGGGCGTTTGCTCCTTCTCTGGCAGGCAGGTTGCGATAGGCGGTTTTATCCGTTCTGCTTCTTCCATTCCTGGTACTCGGCCCAACCCTCGTCATTGAGCGGATAGTATTTGCTGAGGGCGCCGCCTTCGGCCAGCTTGATGCGGCTGAAGACCTCCCACTCTTCGTGTTCGAGTGTATGTTCGAGGACGAGGGGAATCATCTGGCGGGGCACGACCACGGCGCCGTCGTCGTCGGCGATGATGGCGTCTCCGGGCAGGACGAGGACATTGCTGATGTTGACGGGCACGTTGAGGCCCCACGGGAAGAGTTCGGCCTGGGAGGCGTAGTTGGGGGTAAAGCCAACGGTCCAGAGGGGCACGCCGACTTGCTGGATGTTGGGCCAGTCGCGCACGCAGCCGTCGACGACGATACCGGCGCCTCCGCGGCCCTTGAAGTAGGTGGCAAGCATTTCGCCGACGCAGCCTGTGTAGCGGCTGGCAAAGGCCTGGATGACGAGCACGTCACCGTTTTCGACAGTCTCGAAGACGGCCCAGAGGGCGCCGCGCTTTTCGGCGCCCTCCTGTGCAGCGCCGGAAAATACATCTTCGCGCTGGGGCATGAAGGCCAATGTGACGGCCGGGCCCACGATTTTCGCGCCGGGCGTGCGGGGCAGCGGTCCCTGGATGAAGGTTTGGCGAATGCCGAAGCGGTGCATGACGGCGCTGGCGGTGGCGGTGCTCACTCGGCGCAGCTGCTCGATCTGATCGGGTTGGGGACGGGAAACGGGGCCGCCGTCGATGGGCAAGGACACGCCGGCGGAGGGGACTTCGATGGCCGCGTAGTCGTGGGTGGGTCTGCTCATAGAGCGGATTCCTCAGAATGTGGCGTTGGATGGAAAGGTTGGGCGCGCCCCGGTTTCTTGGGCCGCGATGGTTTTCTGATGGTATGCGATCAGGTCGATTCCCGCAAACGGAGGGGCCTATTGTGTAGGGGTGAATGGAACGGAGGATCTGAAGCGGCGATGTCTGGGACGGCGCGGTGAAATGGGCGGGGATTTGGACGGCAGTGGGTAGAGGATTGTGGGTAGTGGGGTGGCGAGAAAGGGGGTGGCGAGAAAGGGGGATGCGAGCGGCAGTTCGATTGAGGCGGGCGAACCCGTGTGCTACAATGACGGAAGTTGAGATTGGACATTCGGTCGTTTGGACAGACAGAGAGAAAGGTATTCGGTGCCTCTGACACTCCCAAAGACTTTTGCCTTCAGCCAGGCGAGCCTTCAGTCCTACGAGAACTGCCCGCGACGCTTTTGGCTGGCCTATGTGGAACGGCTTTCGTGGCCGGCGATGGAGGCTGGGCCCTACGATGAGCAGGAGCGGCTGATGCGACTGGGCGGCCAGTTTCATCAACTGGTGGAACGGGCGGAGGTTGGCGTGCCAACCGACCTGCTGGCTGTTGACCTGGGGTACCCATTGGACGGGTGGTTCGAGAGTTATTTGCGCCACCGGCCAGCGGATTTGCCTAGGGAAAGCGTGGAAGTTGAGCGCGTGCTGAGCGCGCCGCTGGCCGCGGGGTCCGGGCGGTACCGGCTGGCAGCCCGATACGACCTGATCGCGGTAGGCGGGCAGGGCGAGGGGCGGCGGGCGGTGATTGTGGATTGGAAGACGAACAAACGGGTGACGCGGCGCTCGAGTCTGCAGCTGCGCATGCAGACGCGGGTGTATCCGTACGTGCTGGTGGAGGCGAGCGCGGGCATGCCGTGGGGTCCGCTGGCGCCGGAGCAGGTGGAGATGCGCTATTGGTTCACTGCCGCGCCGGCCGAACCGGTCGCTTTCCGCTATAGCAGTGCGCTGCACGCGGAGAACCGCGCCCGGTTCGAGCAGATTCTGACTGAGATACTGAGCAGGGAACGGGAGAGTGATTTCGCTAAAGTGCCCGATACGGAGGAGAACAGAAGACGATTCTGCAGTTACTGTATCTACCGTTCGCGATGCAACCGAGGCATTGAGGCAGGTGAGTTCGAGGAGTATGACGAGGAAGCGTTTGCGGAGGAGGATTTGGAGAGTGCGCTGGAGTTTACGCTAGAGGAGGTGCAGGAGTTGGCGTTTTGAGTGGAATGGCTGAACGTCAAGGACTTTAGCAGAATGGACATCAGATATTTTCAGGATACTGATACGCTGCCGGTCAGTTTTTCGAACGGGGAGATCGTCGAGACCCGTGATGTAAATGAAAATTTTCTGATTGAACTGGACGCCGACGGAAAGGTCGTCAGCGTTACGATCGAGCATGCTGGTGAGCATGTCGATGTCTCGAAGCTTTATTTCGAGCAGATACCTGTTTGACGGGGAGAGTTGATTTCGAGGTGACTTGGGAGCCTTATGTTAACGAGACTATACGTATCCGGCTTCAAAAACCTGGTCGACGTCGATGTCCGCTTCGGCCCTTTCACATGCATTGCCGGGGCGAATGGTACGGGCAAGTCCAACCTGTTTGATGCGATACAGTTTCTGGGCAGGCTTGCCAGCGACACCTTTGTGGATGCCGCGGCGTCGATTCGAGCCGAAGAGGACAAGGCGTCAGCGGTTCAGAGCCTGTTCCATCGAATAGGAAGCGAGTACGCGGATACCATTTCGTTTACTGCGGAGATGATTATCCCGGACAGGGGCGTTGACGATCTAGGTCAGGAAGCAAAGGCTACGTTCACTTTTCTGCGATATTCCTTGGAACTTGCTTATCGAGTTGACGGGAGTCTCCCGCTATCTGGATCCTTTGAGCTAATGCGAGAGAGCTTGGAACATATAAAGCTGAATGAAGCGTCGAGACGCCTCAGGTTTCAACATAAGGCCAAGGATTGGCGGAATTCAGTTGTCAAGGGTCGTAGGGCCGCTCCATTCATTTCTACCTTTGAGCAGGAGGGGCAGAGGGTTGTCCGCTTGCACCAGGACGGCGGCAGCAGTGGACGGCCCCAGTCTTTCTCGGCCAACAATCTGCCCCGAACCGCACTATCTACCGTCAACGCGACCGAAAGTCCCACCGCCTTGCTTGCGAGGCGGGAGATGCAGTCCTGGCGTCTGCTCCAGTTGGAACCGTCGTCGTTGCGGAGACCGGACGATTTCATGACGCCGCCAGGGATGCGTCCGGATGGTTCGCGCCTGCCGGCCACGCTCTATTCGCTGGCGCACTCTGTGAATGAGGCGGATATGGACGACGATGACAGTTGGGTCTATGAGCAGGTCGCTTTGAGGCTAACCGACTTGATCGATGATGTCTTTGAGGTAAACGTAGACAGGGATGAGAAACGGCAGCTGCTGACTTTACAAGTGCAGGACAGAAACGGGACGACTTTTCCAGCCCGATCATTGTCTGACGGAACGTTACGCTTCCTGGCGCTGGCGGTGCTGGCGCTTGACCCCTCTGTACAGGGCGTCATCTGCCTGGAGGAGCCGGAAAACGGCATCCACCCTGGCCGAATCGCAGCCATGTTGGCGCTGCTCCAGGAGATAGCGGTTGATGTCACCAGACCCGTCGACAGGACCAATCCGCTGCGCCAGGTCATTGTCAATACACATTCCCCTGGGGTCGTACATCAGGTATCCACTGAGAGCCTCCTCATAGCGGACACGGAACAGGCCATCCACAACGGCAGGCGCTATCGAAAGGCAGTGTTCAGGTGGCTGCCGGACAGTTGGCGCAGCGCGGCGTCTCCAGAGGAAAGAGCAGTCGTGAAAGGACGCCTGCTATATTATCTGTATCCGATTCCAGACCATGGCAGCCAACTCAGATTACAGATGGAGAGTACGCATCTGCACTGACAGTGGGCGAAACGGGGGAACATGCCATGGCCGGTTCGCGGGATCTTCAGGTCACTGTCGGATGGCGGCGGCGGGGGCCGGACGGCAGTGGTTAGTGGATAGTGGTTGCCGGTGGCGCAGACTTCACACCTGAGGAGGAAGTCAGCCTAGCTGTTCAGACCGATTACCGGCAAGGCTGAAACCGATTGTCGAATTCCTCTTCGCATTTTGCATACAATGCCCCCCCAACCCTGGATTCTGAGACCTCAAGTTGAGCCTTCGGCGGCGCTGCTGGATGCGGTGGGCGGGCATCCGCTGGTGGCGCGGCTGCTGGCGCAGCGGGCGTTTGACACGCCGGAGAAGGCGCTACCATTTCTGGACAGCGCGTCGTATGCGCCTGCGCGGCCGCGGGCGTTGGCGGGCCTGGAGCGAGCGGCGCATACGCTGTTCGAGGCGATAGGGCAAGGGAAGAATTTCCTCGTGTGGGGGGACTTCGACGTAGACGGGCAGACGAGCACGACGTTGCTGACGGCGGCGCTGCGGGAGTTGGCCGGGCCGGCGCGCGTGCGGTTTCATGTGCCGAATCGTTTCAGCGAAGGGCACGGCATCCGCCCCGCGAAGCTGCAGGCGTTGCTGGAGGATGCGAGTTTCAGGCCGCAGGCGCTGGTGACGTGCGACACGGGCATCAGCGACGGGGAAGGGATCGGGATGGCGAAGGATGCCGGGCTGACGGTGGTGGTTACCGACCACCATGACCTGCCGGCCGAATTCGCGGACGCGGAACCGGGCAGGGAGCCGCCTTGCGGCGAGGGGGCGGAGGTTGCAGGCGCGCAGAGCGTACGGCGGGCCGACGCGATCGTAAACCCCAAGTTTTTGGCTGAGGACGATCCGCTGCGTGCGCTGCCCGGGGTGGGGGTAGCCTACAAGCTGGCGCAGGAGCTGTACAGTTTGGCGGGCGACGCCGAGGGCGCGTCGCAGTTTTTGGACCTGGTGGCGCTGGGGATTGTTGCCGACGTGGCTGAGCAGACGCATGATACGCGCTACCTGCTTCAGATCGGGTTGGACAGGTTGCGGCGGACAGAACGGGTCGGGCTGAAGGCACTGATGGAGAGCGCCAGCCTGTCGCTGGAAAGCGTTGATGCCCAGTCGATCGGATTTCAGATCGGGCCGCGTATGAACGCGCTGGGCCGGCTGGATGATGCGACGGCGGCGGTGGAGCTGCTGACGACGGATGACGCGGTGCGTGCGGGGCAGCTTGCCGCGCAGATGGAGAGGCTGAACAACGAAAGGCGGCTGCTGACCAGCCAGATCACGCAGACGGCGTTTGACATGCTGGAGCGGGAGCCGGTTCTGCTGGACTTCAATGCGATCGTTCTGGCGAATCCCAACTGGCATGCGGGGATTATCGGCATTGTCGCGGCGCGGCTGGTGGAGGCGTACCACAAGCCGACGGTTCTGCTGTGCAGCCCGCCGGACGAGCCGGCGCGGGGCAGCGCGCGCAGCACGGCGGGCGTGGATATCGGGGGGGCGATCGCGGGGTGCGGGGGGCTGCTGATACACCACGGCGGGCACCCGGGCGCGGCGGGCGTGACGTTGGAGGCGGCCAACATTGACCGTTTTCGTCGGGAGCTGAGCAGGCAGGTCGATCTGCATCGTATCGACGCCGGGCCGGAAGGTCTGCGCATTGACGCGGAGTTGCCTTTTGGGGAGCTCAGCCTGACGCTGGCGGAAGAGATCGGGCGGCTGGCTCCCTTCGGCAACGGCAACCCGCTGCCCACGTTTGTGAGCCGCGGGCTGACGGTTGTTCAGGACAGGCGGATCGGGCGGGACGGCGCGCACCGGCGTTTGCTGTTGCAGGATCAGGGGGAGAGGAGGCAAACGGCGGTCTGGTGGCGCAGCGCGGACGCGGAGCTGCCGGGCGGGCTGGTTGACATTGCGTATACGCTGGGCGTTAACGAATTTCGGGGGGAGCGGACGGGGCAGCTGACGCTGGAGGCGGTGCGGCCGGCGGAAGGAAGGGCGGGCCGGGACGCCGCGACCGGCGTCGTTGACGGGCAGGCGAAGAAAGCCGCTATCCACGACCTGCGACGCGAGCTGGTTTCCGAGAGGGATCTGCAGACTATCGACGGCGCGGTCTGGTTTGCGGAGGGGACGCAGTTGGGCGATGTTCCGTTTCAGTCGCGCCTGGAGGCGGTTCAGGCCGGGACGGGGCATCCCCTGGTGCTGTGGAGCAGCCCGCCGTCGCCGGAGCTGCTCCACTGGCTGGTGGAAGAGCTGGCTCCTTCGGCGCTGTATCTGGTCGGCCGCGACACGGCCGAGGCAGATGCGGACGCCGTGTTGAGGCAGGTGGCGGGGATGGCGAAGTGGTCCCTGCAGGCTGATTCGGAAGGGGATGTGAGGGAGGGGGGCCGCGAGGGTCTTCTTCCCATCGACAGGCTGGCGGCCCGTATCGGCGTAACGGAGGAGATCATTCGCTGCAGTCTATTGTGGCTGGAAGGGAAGGGACTGCTGCAATTGCAGGGATGGAATGAGGGCGATGTGGCGCGCGTCAGGCCGGGCCCCGGAAGCGAAGGAGACGGCGCTGCGCGGACGTTCTTGCTCGAGGAGTTGAAGGAACTGCTGGCGGAGGTGCGCGCGTACAGGCGGTTTTTCCAGCGGGCGCAGGTAGGGGCGCTGGAATTGGAAAGGCAGTAGTCAGTAGTCAGTGGTCAGTGAGAGGCTGGGCGGGAAGCTTTATTCGAGTTGGACGGTTCCGCAGGGGACGCCGGGCTCGCCTTCGGCTTCGACTTTTACATTGTAGGCGCCGGGAGCTGCCAGGGGATTGAGGTTTACATCGAGTTCGATCCGGACGTATTCGTTTAACTGCCAGATTGTGGGCGGGTAGACGGAAAGAACGTCGCCGGCGCGTTGGAGGGAACGTCCCCAGATCTGGCCATCCTCGGCCTGGACCAGGGCGAAGAGCGCGGGCGCCTGGTTCACTTCTTCATTTTTGCTTAACCATAGCCGCAAATGGACCCAACCGCTGGGCGGGTGATAGAGGATATCGCGCGCGGCGACGACGGGGGTGACGATCTCGCAGGCGGCGAGATTGACGCCGGGGAACAGGGGCGCGTCCGGGTAGAGGGCGGCCTCTGAGAGCGCGGGCAGAGCGGGGAATCTGTAGCGGATCGCATATCCGCGCATTTCCACGCCGGCCGGGTATTGCTCGGTGACGAGAGGGTATTTTCCATCCAACCAGGACTGAACCAGGCGGTGATCATCGACGCCGGCGAGGTGGCTTTGCAGCAGCCAGAGTGTGTCGACGCCGCCGGCCGCGGCCAGGTCGTGCAGATGGCCGGCGATGAGGGTTTCGGCCTGCTCGGAGGTCAGCGGGGCGTTGAAGTTGCCGTAGACGGGCATTTCTGCCGCGGCGGGCTGCTGGCGCAGGTACCAGTTGAGGGCGGGCAGGAGGAAGTAGGGGTGGACGAGCGCGGCTGAGGCGGAGTGGGGGCTGCGCTGCTGGTAGGCGTGGATATAGTCGGCGGCGGCGCGCCAATTTTCGCGGAAGAGCGGCGGCGTCCAGAGGACGGGCAGTGAAGCGGCGAGGAGGACGAGGCCGGCGAGGCCGGCAAGAGCGCCTGTAGACGGGCTCCATCTGGCGAGCGCGCATGCGCCGCGGGCCGCGGCCCAGAGGACGAAGGGGGCGACAAAGAGGAAGTAGCGGTCCTCGCGGAAGATGGCCCCGTTGGTGGCGAGCAGCGCGCTGCCGATCAGGAGCGGCGCGCTGATCCAGAGCCACAGGTATGGACGTGCATCACGGCGGACGCGGCGAGGGAGGAGGAGACCGGCGAGAACGAGCAGGGCGAAGAAGAGGACGGCGGCGGCGCGGACAGCGTCGGGCCAGCCGGTATGCCAGACTGTGAAGAGACGCAGCTGGCGCCAGAGGTTGGGCAGGAAGTCGGCAAAGGGGACGCCGGGCGCGCTGGATGCGCTGTTGACGGCCCAGGCGCTGCGGGCAAGAGGCAGGAAGAGGAGGGCGACGGCCGCGAAGACGGCGACGGCCTCGAGAATGTAGCGTCTGTCCAGCGAGCCATTGCGGCGGGCTTGCAGAAACACGGCCAGGCCAAGGCCGGGCAGGAAGAAGGCTGCGTAGAGATAACTGTAGAGAGCGAAAGTGAGCGCCGTTATGAGGCCGACCCAGCAGAGAATGCGAGCCCGAACGGGGCTTCTGCCCTGTGACTCGGCGTGAGGAGAGGCGTGGTCGCGGGCGGCAGTGAGGAAGAAGGCGGCCCAGACGATGGCGGTCGCGGCGGGCTGGAACATGCGCAGCTCCTGGCTGTACCAGACAAGCAGGGGCGCGAGCGCGGTGAAGGCTCCGGCGAGCAGGCCCTCAACGCGGCTGCTCAGACGGGTTACAAGACGAAGGACGCCCCAGACCATGAGAATCCCCAAGAGGACGCCGAAGACGCGGAGGGCGGCGTCGCTCTGGTCTGCGCCGAACCAGCCGAGAGAGGTTTGCCAGTAGTGGAGCGCAAGATAGTAGGCGGGGGGATGTTTGTCTCTGATCAGCTGGAAGGTGTCCGCCCAGATGGGGGCCGGTCCGAGCCTGGCCCAGTCGAGGGAGATGGCTTCGTCGAACCAGACGCTGTGGTATTCCAGGCGCCAGAAGCGGGGCAGAGCGGCCAAAAGGAGGACGAATAGCTCGGGCAGGGAGGAGGCCTGGATGCGCTGCCGGATCGAAGAAAGGCGTGCGTAGGCGATCGCGTTGCGGGCTTCGAAGGGGGCGTTCAGGCGGCTCACTGTGGTCCTGGTCGCGAAGTCATGCGGTAGGCTGGGAGGCCGGCTGCGCGGGCTGTGTGCGGGTGGAGAGGATGGAGCGGAAAGTGACCGCGCCGACAACGATGGCTCCACCCAGCAGCGCGAGAGCCGTGGGCATCTCGCCGATAAAGAGAAGGACCCAGACTGGGTTGAGGACCGGCTCCAGAGTCTGGATGAGGATGGCTTCGACGGCGGTCAGCTTTTTGATTGCGACGGCGATGAGGATAGAGGGGAGACCGATCTGGAAGAGACCGAGAAAGAGCATTCCCATCCAGTCGGAAAGGGTTGGCGCGGCGCCGAGCAGGAAGGGGAGCCCCAGCAGCGCGGAGAGGAGGTTGCCGAGCAGGACGGTTTCAATGGTCGATGTATCCTTCTGTTTGCGCATGAAGAGGAGAAACCAGGCGAATGCCAGGCCGGCCAGCAGGCCGAAGAGGTTTCCAAAGGCGCCGCCGGCGGTCAGGCCGTCGCCGTAGAAGCAGAGGAGACCCGCGCCTACGGCGGCAAGGGCAAGCCAGTCCAGTTTGCCGACGGATTCGCGGAGATAGTGAATGCCGAAGAAGGCGACGAAGATCGGCGCGGTGTACTGGAGAAAGATCGCGTTGGCGGCGGTGGTCTCGCGGACTGCGATGATGAAGAAGGCCTGGGCGCCGACGAGGGATATGGCCCCACCGAGCATTGGGAGCGTCAGGCGAAATTTCAGACGGGGCCTCTGATGTCTGGGTCGCGTGCCGTCAGATGGGTTCCGGCGCGCGGTTTGCAGGAAAGGACGCGCCATGTAGAGGGCGATGGCCAGCGCGGCGACAGCGCCGCGCACGCCCAACAGAGGCAGCGGCTCGACGGAGATCACCTTGATCAGCAGGCCGCTTGTACTGAAGAGTATGGCAGCGAGGGCCTGGTAGTAGATCGCCTTGCGATGGGACATGAGGGCAGCGGTCGGGGGTCAGTGGTTGGTGGTCAGTGGTCAGTTAGCGCCGGTGGGCGGCGCGGTGTGAGAAACGGTTCTTCTATGGGCAGGCGTCTATTGGTTGGTGAAGGCGTAGCGCAGGGTGACGCCGAGAATGTAGTAGGCGGCCAGGAAGGAGCCGCGGAGGGTGCCGCTGACTTTGGACTGGCCTGCGCGGCGGGGCGCGAAGCTGACGGGCACTTCGAGAATGGGCACGCCCAGCCTGGCGCATTTTACCATCATTTCGGTAGGCCAGCCGAAGGTCATTTCCTGCATGCGCAGTTTCAGCAGGAGGTCGCGGCGGATGGCGCGGTAGGGGCCGAGGTCGGTGACGGGAACGCGGTAGAGTGACCGCATGAGAGCGGAGGTGAGCCAGTTTCCGAAGCGCTGGTGGGGCGGCATTGCGCCGGGCAGGATTTCGCCGAGCACCCGCGAGCCGAGAACCAGGTCGGCCCGCCCCTGCTGAAGCGGGTTGATGAGGCGGGGCATTTCGGCTGGAAGGGAGCTGAAGTCGCCGTCGAGGAAGAGGAGGATGTCGGCGGTTGCGGCGGCGGCGCCGGCGGCACAGGCGTACCCGTAGCCGGGGCGGGGCTCGAGGACCACGTGCGCGCCGGCCTCAGCGGCGAGGGTTCCGGTGCCGTCGGTGGAGCCGTTATCGGTGACGATGACGCGGGCGACCGGCTGCGCTGCGGCTTCGCGCACGAGCTGGGCGATGTTGCCGGCCTCGTTCAGGGCTGGGATGATGACATCGACGTCCATGCTGTTGCAAGAAAACGAACCGTGGCGGGGGCGCGTTCCGGATGAGAGGCCAGTTCGGCGGTCAGGCGGTCGAGATCGCGGGCGCTGTCGACATCGTACCACTCTGGCAGGAGGTCGATGCGTGTCCCTTCTTCGTCGGCGATGGCCAGTGTATCACGCAGGACGGTTGAGGTGGACATTTGCACGTCGGTAACGAGGCGTCCGGGAGGATTTTCGACGCCGATAAGGTAGTAGCCGCCGTCGGCGCAGGGGCCAAAGACGGCATCTATCCGGGGGTCGTCCAGACTTTGAAAGGCGGAGCGGAGCAGGCGGGGCGGCAAGGTGGGGCTGTCGCTGTTGATGGCAGCGACCTGGCGAAAGCCGTGATCCAGGGCAGCGGAGAGGACGAATTGGAGGCGGTCTCCCAACCGTTCCGGCTGTTGAACGGGCGGCTCAGGCTGCGGCGCGGCAGGGGCGGGCCGCGGGTTCGGCGCTGGCGGCGCGCCGGCTGCAGGCGGATCGGGGGCGGTTGCTCGAGCGGGGCTCTGCTGGCTGATCAGCCAGAAATCGGGGGCGAGCCGGCGGAAGAAATCCTGCGCCGCGGCGGGGGTGTAAGCGATGACCGGGGTGAAGGGTACGTCGCGGGCGGCGGCGCGCACGGTCGCGAGGATATCCTGCAGGAAGCAGTGGTAGAGGGTGGCTGCGGCGGCGCTGGTGAGGGGCGGGACGAGGCGGGTCTTGGCATTGCCGGCGATCGGTTGTTTGGCCATGACAAGGAGGGCGCGGCGGGAGGGTTGTTCTTCCTGGGGTGGGATGGAGGGGCGAAGGAGGGGGCTGTTCCCGGGCAGGGACGTTGCGTGGGGCGAGGGCAGCCCGCCGCTGCTGATTTGCGCTGACTCTTCGTTTTGGGCGGTCAATCTCCCACCTCCTGCACAGCGGGCAGACCGTGGCGCAGCGCGCCGCGTCTTTCCCAGGCCTGGCGAATGGAAAGGTAGGAGATATAGGTATAGCCGCAGGCGTAGAGGGAGAGCCAGGGGAAAAGCCACCAGAAGCCATTGAAGAGGCTGTACACCAGCAGCGCGTTGGCGTAGATGGCGAGAATCATTTCGGCCCAGACGGTGGGGTCGCTGGGCAGGGCGTATGCGCTGGTGTGCCAGTCTTTGCCGGCGCGGGTGACGGCGAATTTCGGCGTGCGTTTGAAGGCGCTGCGAACGCCGAGAATGGCCTCGAAAACGGCGCGGCTGTTGTTGACGGAGAGGCCGGTTCCCAGGCCGAGCAGCACGATGAGGCGCCGAACGCGGATCCGGACGGGAATGCCCTGGCTCTGCATGGCGGACCAGTACATCAGAGGCGGGCCGATGGCGGAAAGAGAAAGGAGGGATGCGAATTGAAGCGCAGGGCTGAAGGAGGACATCACGGGCAACAGGAAGAGCAGGTTGAGCAGCATCAGCGGGTGGACGGCGTAGCCTGTCAAATGGGCGATGCCGAGGGCCTTGCGCCAGAGAGGATGGGAGGAGCCGAGGACGGCCAAGAACAGTTTTTTGGCGGTTTGCATACTGCCCTTGGCCCAGCGGAACTGTTGTCGTTTGAAGGCGTCGACGGAGACGGGGATCTCTGCGGGCACAGTCACTTCGGGCAGATAGGCGACGCGCCAGCCGCGCAGCTGGGCCCTGTAGCTGAGGTCAAGATCTTCGGTGAGGGTGTCCTCCTGCCAGCCGCCGGCCTCGTCCATACAGGAGCGCCGCCAGAGTCCGGCGGTGCCGTTGAAGTTGAGGAGGGCGCCGAGATCATTGCGGGCCTTCTGTTCGACGATAAAGTGGCCGTCGATGCCGAGGGACTGAGCGAGAGTCAAGCGGGAGACGTTGGCGTTCAGATGGCCCCAGCGGGCCTGGACGCAACCGACCGAAGGGTCGTCGAAGGCGTGGATGGTGCGCCGGAGGAAGTCTGGAGAGGGCACGAAATCGGCGTCAAAGATGGCGATGAATTCGCCGCGGGCTTCGTCAAGCCCTTCACGGAGGGCGCCGGCTTTGTAGCCTTTGCGGAGGGTACGGCGGCATTGCGTGATGTCGATGCCATTGCGGCGGTGGGAGGCGACGCTATTTGCGATAATCTGGCTGGTGTCGTCGGTGGAGTCGTCCAGGACCTGAATCTGGAGCCGGTCCGCAGGCCAGTCAAAGGCGGCGACGGCGTCGATGAGGCGGCGCACGACGTGGCGTTCATTGAAGACGGGGAGTTGGACGGTAACGGAAGGAAACGCATTGGGGGCGGGAGGCGGTGCTGGGGTTTCGTCGAAAAGCGTTCGCCGGGCGATCAGGGTCAGGAGGAGCGCTTGCAGGCCGTAGACGGCCAGCAGCGAAGCGCCGATGATGTAGATTAGTTTCAGAACCGTCATGCGGAGATCTCAGCTCTCAGTATCCGGTCTCAGGTTGCCAGGTCAACTCTCCTGGGGGGCAGTCCGTGAGAGCCGGGATCAGTTGAGTTCCAGTGGTCAAGCGGTTTGCGCCCGCAACTCGCGTTGCCAGGCACCGCTGGCTCCCCTCCGGAAGATGGGAGAAGCGATGGGGCGTGCCGGGCGGAAAACCATGATGCATTACCAAATGGGGCCGCCGGGCGGTTCTCCCAACCGGCGCAGGAGCAGGCTATCCAACCCCCAGGCGCGGCCCGACTGGGCAAGTCCGACAACCAGGGCAGAGACGGTGAGCAGCACGTAGGTCCAGATCCACTCGTTGCCGCCGAGGTAAGCCAGGAACAGGTTGAAGAAGAAGAGGGCGGCGCCGACGGCGGCCAGAGGGGTGAAGAGGCCGACCAGCAGCCCGAGCCCCATCAACAACTCGCCGACCAGTTGGAAGACGGCGAACAGTCCGGGTACCTGGAGGATTGTGGCGCTGATGATCGCCTGGTAGAAGGCGGGTCCGCCGCCGTTGTCGTTGAAGAGATAGTTAAAGAGGCCGACGATGCCATCGGCCGTGTAGATTCCATCTTGCAGGTTTTTGTACCAGGTGGCGACAAGTATAACGCCCAGCGTGATGCGCAGGATGGCGCCTGCCTGTTGCATTCTGCTCTCACGCTGGCCCATGTTGATGAGTTGCGCTTTGAGGTTCTCGTTTTCCTCTCTGATCTCGTTATCCCGTCTGCGGCTACTATCCACTTGACCCATATCTTTGCTCCTGTTCAGGTTCTATCGCTGATCAACGTTGATCAGCCTGGCGAAACAACGCCGGCGGATGTTCGATTCGGTTGGGGCTGCCGGGGGCGCAACAGGCCCACGGCGCGGTCGGCCAGGAAGACGCCGATCAGCATGGCCAGGGTGGTGGTTATGCTGCCGAGGCTGAGGAGGGGGACGCCTACCAGTGAGTGGCCCAGGTTGCAGCCGCCGGAGATGCCGGCGCCGATGCCCATGAGCAGACCGCCGGCGGCAAGTTGGGTGTAGCGGGCGGGCGTTTCTCCCCTTGCCCAGAATGTGCCGGCGCGGCGGGCGGCGATGAAGGCGCCGGGCAGCAGAGCGAGCAGAGCGACAGGGATCCACAGGTTCCCGGTTGCGGCGCCGCCGAGAAGCGACTCATACAGCGCGGCGGGGACGCGTGATGTGCCGAAAGTATAGTTTGCGCCGGCGGCGCGGGCAAGCAGCCAGGCCAGGCTGGTGAACAGACCTACGGAAATGCCGAGCGGCAGCCATGACCAGTATTCGCCCTGGCGGGGACGGGGACTGCGCCAGAGGAAGGCAGCGGCGGCTGCGAGCAGCAGGAGCAGGATTCCGATCCCCAAAGGGGAGCCAATCAGATTGAGTAGCGTAGCTGGCTCGCCATTTGCCGCGACGGGCGTGCTGTTCAATGCGGAGCGCAGCGGGCTGAGCGGCCCGAGCCAGGCGAGCAGATCGCCGATGGCCCAGGTTGCCAGCGCGACGAGCGTACCGAGCATGCCGTGGCCGAGTTTATAGAAGATGCCGGTGACGCAGGTAGAGGCGACGACCATGCCGGCGCCGAAGATGAGGCCGCCGACGAGATTTGCCTGCCAGGCCCATGGCGCAACCCAAGGCGTGATCCAGCCGAGGGCGATCATGCCCTGGACGAGGGGCACGGCGATCAGCATGGACAACAGATAGGCGCGCGTCAGGTTCAGTTGACTTGGGCGTCGGAAGAGGCCGCGCAAGGCGCTATGGAAGCAGAAATCGCCTCTTTCGAGGAGATAACCGAGCGTCAGACCGGCGGCAAGAGCCAGCAGGATGGTCATACGACTGCATTCCGATTGCGGATTTCAGTTTGCGGCCGGTTGCCGCTGACAGCCAACTGAAATCCTTTGGCGAATCGTTCTCTTCGGGCAGCAAGGGGGCGGCGTTTGAATGGAATGGCAATGGCCCTTAGTTTTGTCTCCCCAGCCCATCCAGACCCCAGACGCGACCGGCGCCGGTGACGAGGAATACGCCGTGCCACATGGCAAGCATGGCGTAACTCCATGGCCATTCGTCGGGCACCTCCAGGAGGCCGATGCCAAGGTTCAGGGAAAGGCCCAAGCCGAGCAGCGCGCCGAAACGGGTGAATGCGCCGGTGAGCAGGCTGAGGCCAACGGCCAGCTCCGTGAGGAAGATCAGCCAGGCGAAAAGTGTAAAGTTGGGCAGTACGACTTGCTCGACGAAAAGGCCGTAGAGGGGGAAGGCGGCATGGGCCACTTCCAACTCCAGCCAGTCCATCAGGCCGCGGCCCTCTGCGGGCATGAAATCAGGCGGCAGCTTCCAGCGCAGAGAGAATAGCCATAGCACGCCGATGATGGCGCGGGCAGCGGCGATGGGCCACAGGGGCGCTCTTATGTTCACTGGCCTGTCTCTATGGGCAGGAGATGGATGCGTTCGCGAGGCAGATGGAGGAGGATTTCTTCGCCGCGACTGAAGCGCTGGTAGGGTGTCACGGTCAGCTGCAGTTGGGTGTCGCTGATGCCGGCGCCGCAGCGGGCGACCAGCCCCTGAAAGCTGTAGGACTCGACCATTCCGACCAGGTTGTTGTGGCCATTTTTGCCGACCTCGACTGCTTCGGGGCGAATGGTGACGAGGACGTCACCGTCGGGCCTTTCGGAGTCATCCACTTCGAGCGGACCGAGATCGGTTTCGACGATGCGGCCGCGTTTGATGCCGGGCAGAAAGTTGATGCCGCCGAAGAAGCGGGCCACTTCGCTGTCAACGGGGCGTTCGAAGAAGCTGCGCGGTGCGCCGGTCTGCCGCACGGCGCCGTGCATGAGGAGGCAGATGCGGTCTGCGACGGCCACGGCGTCGGTCTGATCGTGGGTGACGAAGATCATTGTGATGCCGGCCTGCTGCTGGAGGGTTCGGATGGTGGCGCGCAGATCTTCGCGCAGGGCGGGTTCCAGACTGCTGAGCGGTTCATCCAACAGGAGAACCCGGGGTTCGATCACGAGGGCGCGAGCGAGAGCAACGCGCTGGCGCTGGCCGCCTGAAAGCTCGTCTGGCCGGCGCGACTCATAGCCGGCCAGTTGGACGGCAGCCAGAGCCTGGGCCACCTTGGCGCGAATTGTTCCGGCATCCATCCGCCGCATCTTGAGACCGAAGGCAACATTTGCGCCGACATCCATGAAGGGGAAGAGAGCGTGTTCCTGAAAGACCATGACAGCGCCGCGTCGTTCCGGGGGCACGTTGAGGATAGAGCGCTGGTCGAAGTGGATATCGCCTTCGTTGGGTTGCAGCAGACCGGCAATGGCCCGCAGGATGGTGGTCTTTCCACTGCCGGATGGACCCAACAGGACCATTAGCTCGCCCTGTCCTACGGTCAGCGAGACGTCCTGCAGAACAGGGATACTGGAGGCGTAGGTTACGGAAAGGTTTTGCAGCGAAACTGAAGTCATTGTTCTACGAACGAAACAGGAATGCAGTTCCTGGCCTTTCGTTTGTCTGCGCCCTGTGGGGCGGGAAGCAGGAAGCGAAAGGCCAGGAGAGAAGGCGCCGTTTTATTCCGGCCAGATTTCCATTTGCCCGCCGAGCGGCAGCTGGATTTGCGCATCGGGTCCTTCGAACCAGCGCGCGTAGATCTCGTGATAGACGCCGGACTTCCAGAGTTCCTGGAGGGCGTAGTTGACCTGATCGCGCCAAGCGGACTGGTTGTTGGGGACGCCGATGCCGAATTGGACGGGATTGTGTCCGCCGGGCAGAAGTTCCAGGGCTGGGTCGCCGGCTGCGAGGGCCAACATGGTGATGTTGTCTTCGGTGTAGCCTTCGACGGCTCCGTCGCGCAGGGCCTGCATGGCGGCCAGCTTGTCGCTGAATTCGACGATCTCGGGGGCCGGGCCGCCGTGGGCCTCGCTGTAAGCGATCCAGGAGGGGATGGCGGAACTGCCGGCGTTGGCGGCGACCTTTGCCCCCATCAGCTCATCGATAGAGGTATATTCACCGGCCCGGATGAGAAAGGACTGATTGTCCCAGAAGTAGGTGATGCTGAAGTCGATGGCATCGTCGCGTTTGCGGGTGTGGTTCATGCTGGCGATTGAGATGTCGACGCGTCCTTCCTGGAGGAAGCTGATACGGGTGGTGCCGTCGACGACGATCAGCTCCGGCTCCAGACCCAACTGCGCGGCCATTGCATGGGCGAGGTCGACATCGAAGCCGACCCAGTCACCGTCTTCCGTGACAAAGCTCAGTGGGGGATTGTCATTGCGCACACCGATGCGGACGGTTCCGCGCTCGGCTATCTCATCGGCCAGGGAGACAGTTTCGCCGGCGGGCATAGCAGGGATGGCCTGGCAGGCAGCCAGCAGAACGGCGATTAGCAGGACAGCGAGGGATCGTTGAGGCGCACTCTTCATTGAATGTAACTCCTTGTTTGTAGTTTACCCGATGGCGCCATGGTTGGGTAAAACGGTTGCAAATGGAGAATAACGCTGCGCGGAACATCTGTCTTCACGGCTTGAGGTTTCTGCCAACGAAGACGCGTGGCGCCGGTGATGTATTCTCTCAAGCGTAGCACATTTGCGAGCATCAGGAATGTAAGCGTGGGTACGCATTTGGGTGCTGCGCCGTTATGGAAAACCGTTGTCGCAGCGTTGGATCAAGGGTCGGCGGCTGCGCACGGTTCGGATGCGGATTTCCCTTAGTAACTGAATATGGAATGGACAAGATCCGCTGGCCGGCTGCGCCTCTCCCAACGCTGTGAGAGGCGTGAAAGAGTGAAAGCGAGCGCGAAATACAGGACGCCTACAAAGGTGTACATGGTGACCCAGTAGGGCGCGTTGGTTACGTCGGCGCCGAGGGCCATACGGGCGACGGTCATGACTTCGGCGACGCCGATTACGACGACGACGGAGGTGTCTTTGAAGAGGCTGATGGCCTGGCCTGTGAAGGCGGGCAGCATGACGCGGAGGGCGTAGCGCAGCTTGACCAGGACATAGACCTGGCGGGGGCGGCTGCCCATCAGGCGGGCGGACTCCACCAGCTCCAGGGGCACGGCGGCCAGGCCGGCACGCAGGATTTCGGCCTGATAGGCGCTGGAATAGAGCGCCAGCGCGACCAGGGCCGAGGTTCGGGGGCTCCAGTTGAGCCCGAAGCGGACGCCGCCGACGCCCTGATGCACAAGCACCAGCAGAAGGATCAGCGGTATGCCGCGGAAGAACTCGACGTAGGCGACGGCGCACCAGCGCAGTGGGCGCCAGCGGGAGCGTTCGGCGCTGCTGACGGGCACGGCGAGACAGAAGCCGGCGGCCACGGCGAGAACGGCGAGGATGAGGCTGAGAAAAAGCCCGCCGGGCCGTTGCCCTGAGAAGCCGAACAGAAGGGCAGGCAGTTTTTCGATCAGGAAGGAAAGATGGTCACTCATCAGCGATCAGGATACATGGGGCAGGGCGGCGAGCAGGCGCTGTCAACCTCAAGCGACGAGCCATTGCTTCTCCACCCAGCGAAGCACGGCGGAGAAGGCAAAGGCCAGCAGAAGATAGACGATGGCGGCGAGCATCAGGAATTCGAGCGCCAGGAAGGTGCGGGTGATTGCGGTCTGCGCGCTGTGAAAGAACTCAGGGGTGGCGACAAAGGCGGCCAGCGCGGTGTTTTTCAGGTGGTGGATCAAGCGGGTGGAAATGGCTGGGAATGCAGTGCGGAGGCCCTGTGGCAGCAGAACGCGCCAGAAGAGTTTCAGGCGCGAGGCGCCGAGCGTGCGGGCGGCGTCAACGTGTTGTTGGGGGATGGCGCCGACACCGGCGCGAAAAAGCTCGGCGAGGTAGGCGCTGGTATTGAGGATCAGGGCGACGCCGGCGGCGAGCGTATAGTAGGGCAGAGAGAGCCCGCTCCAGCCGCTGATCCAGTTGAGAACGGCGTTATCGAAAAAGAGAGAGCGGCGGAGCTCGGACGGGAAGAGATTGGGCAAGGCAAAGGCCCAGATGATCATGAGAACAAGGGCGGGCAGGTTGCGGTGCGTCTCGACATGGAGGACGGCGAGCCCGGCAGCGAAGCGGTTGCCGGAGATGCGCATTGTCCCGGCAGCGACGCCGAGAATAAGCGCGAGCGCGGCGGTGACAGCGGTGAGCGCAACGGTAAGGAGAAGGCCCTGCATGAGCAGATTGAAGAGGTCGGGCGTGAACCAGTTGGGTGTCATTTGGCGCAAATGAGGAGCATAAAGGGGCTATGGTCTGTCAGGTGTGCGCAGGTGTAGCCGTCATAGCGCTTCAGGATCTGCAGGCCGGCGGCGGCAATCAGACGCCCGACATCCTGTTGTGTGAAGAGCCGGTAGCGGAGGTTGTAGGTCCGGGATTCCTGAGGGGAGACGATGAGGAATTGTTCGGTGACGATGCCGGTGTGGGCGTCGTAGGCGCGATCCACCTGCGCATAGCTTGTGTCGCTGCCGAAGCGGTCGGCGGGTTTGAGCGCGTCGAGAGCGGGTTGCTTTTGCGGGAGTTCGATGGCGAAGCGGCCGCCATCTTTCAGTGAGGCGGCAACGGCGGCAAGCAGGCCGCGATTGTCGTCATTCGACGAGGGGGCGACCTGTCCGAGGGTTGTAAAGAGGCAGACGGCGGCGTCATAGGGAAGGGGCGCGGCGAAATCTTCGGCGGCGACCTGTTGGAATTCGACCTCCAGGCCGGCTTCGCTGGCCCGTTGTTCGGCGGCTTCTATCATGGCTGCCGCGGGGTCGATGCCGAGGACAGGGTGGCCGCGCCGGGCGAGCTCTATGCTGTGGCGGCCGAAGCCGCAGCCGACGTCGAGGACGCGTGCGCCGGGGGGAAGCGGCAACGCGTCGACCAGGAAGTCGACTTCCTGCCGGGTTCGTTCTTCCGTCAATAGAGGATGGCGGAGAAAAGGGGAGCCGTGGGAGAAGAAGTCCTTCAAGGTTCAGTTTCCGGCAGCCGAGTCATCCGGTGGTGCGTGCAAGGCCCCACTCACGGTGGGGAGATACTGATTGCGCTTTTTTCACAAGGTATCGCGCACGTCGAGCATGGGCAGGTCCTGGCGTTCCAGGTCGTACAGCGCTTCGAAGGGGATGGCGGCGTCAGCGGCGGCGGCGGCTTCGGCCCAGTCTTCGACCCAGTCACGCTCGATGCCGTCAACGTCGTCGACGACGCGCAGGCGGTCGATCTCGTAGGTCTCTTTGAGCTGCTTCATTTCCGCGGCGACGCTCTCCGGTGACCTCTGACGAAAATCCTGGCCGTGAACTGAATCCCGGCACCAGTCGCAGCCGTAGGGGCAGCCGCGGGAGGTGGCGATGGTCAGGGAGGCGTAGCCGTTTTCCTCGCGCCAGGTGTCGAGGTAGCGGTCCATGTCGATGAGGTCGCGGGCGGGCAGGGGCAGCTCGTCCAGGTTTTCGACGGGGGGGCGCGGCTGGTTCACGACCGGTCTGCCGGCGGCGTCGCGGTAGGCGATGCCCGGTTCACGCGCCAGCAGTTCGGGCGTGAGGGAGCCGGCGTCGATGAGGCGCAGCAGCGCGTCGAGGGTTTGTTCGCCCTCATGGTGGACGACCATATCGACCTGGGGAAACTGGAGATAGGAGGCGGGATCTTTGGTCGGGTCGGGGCCGCCGAGGATGGTGAGAACGCCGGCGGCTTTGGCGTCGGCAGCCAGGGCGAGTGCCATGTCGCGCAGAGGCAGGACGGCAGAGATTCCGACGAGGTCGGGTTTTTCTGCGGCCAGCCGGGCGGAGAAGGCGCTGACGTCTTCTTCGAAGGTACCGTCGAAGACGGCGACTTCGTGGCCCTGGGCGCGAACATAGCCGGCGAGGTAGAGAAGGCCGAGCGGGAAGTATGGGCTTTGGAGGGCCTGTTCTTCCGGATTGAGGCTGAGAAAGAGTGGGTGACAGAGAAGTATTTTTGCCATGGTTTGCATCGCTGTCTGCGGTGGACAGTTTCGGCGTATGGCCGTCCACTTAGAACCAAGTGTGATTATACACTGAGGGGCTGCAGGCGCCTAAGGGCGGGGGAAGGGCAGTGGTGAGTGGTTGATGGTCAGTGGGTGGCTGTGAGGGTTTCGGCCCAGGGTTGGGGCTGAGAGTGGACGGGTTGGCCGGTTTCGGTGGCCTGGGATAGGGCTGCATTCACGTCGTCCTGCAGTAGGGTTTCAAGCAGTCTGAGATGCGCTGGCCGCGTGAGGGCGCCCAATCACTGCTCGCGGTGCGCACGAATCTGTTTGGCCAGCCCTACTACGATTTACCGGAACCCCTTGGTCTTGCCTGACCAAAGAAGCAGGCTAGGCTGGCCCCTGACGGATGCGCATCTGCTCGATCGGTGTGCAGGCGTAGAAACCGCTTTCAGAGAAGGGGTGAATCTCGGGGAGTATGCGGACGGGTACGGGTTCGTTCCAGGCCAATCGATTTTCTCGGTAAAGACCTCCATTTGCTTCTATTTCATGCCAGTCAAGGCCACCCCGCGCACTATTGTGCGCGTCATCAGCGCAAAAAGGATCAAAATCGGCACGACTCCGATTGTTGCACCGGTAATCACCAGATCAACCCGCGTGGCATATTCCCAGGCTAGCGTGGCAATACCTAGCGGCAGCGTCCTCAGTTCGCTCTTCGATATGATCATGAACGGCCACCACAAAGAGTTCCATGACCACAGAAAGACAAAAACGCCCAGTGCGGATAGCGCGTTAAGAGAAAGGGGGAGCATTATTCTCCAATAGATCCACATTTCTCCTGCCCCGTCTACGCGCCCGGCATCCACCAAGTCGCCGGGGACGCCCTCCATGAACTGACGCATTAGGAAGATGCCAAACGCGTTGACCATGAATGGAATTACCAGACCAAGATAGGAGTCCAGCATTCCCAATCGGGCGATAAGAAAGTAGAGAGGCAGGACGACAACGGCAAAGGGGACCATCATACTGCTGATGATGGTCATGAAAAACAGTTCCTTGTACGCGAAGTCAAACTTGGCGAAAACATATCCACATAGGGAGCTTGTAAAGAGAATTACCAGAGTTACAACTGAGGAAACTCCGGCGCTGTTCAAAAAGTAGCGCAAGAAGGGCAACTCTGACGTCAGCGTTGTATAGTTGCCTACCGTGAACCCTTGGGGCCATAGTGTCGGTTTGAGTGATAGGATTTCCTGATAAGGCTTAAACGATGACAGCACCATCCAGATGAAAGGTACAAACATTCCTGCCGCTACGGCCAGCATGACGAGTGTGAGGACAACTCGCTCAAACGATAGTTTTCCCTTGCCCATGGTCGCGGGCGCACTGCCATTGTCAAACATTGGTAATCGCTCGTTCAGCTCGCAACTCTTAGTTTCCTACTCCAGCATACTGTTCCAATTCTCCAGATTGACAACCGTGGCTCGGCGTTGCCTATATTGACGATTTTTGAGGGGGTCAGTCCACTGGAGGGCTCAATACTCCCATCTTGGCCGCAAGAGCCGAAACTGAATCACAGTGAATATCATGATAATGACAAACATTACCAAAGAAATCGCCGATGCCGCTCCCATATCGGTTCGCAAGATGCCCTCGTTGTAGATTAGATAGGAGAGTACATAGGTTGCATACCCCGGCCCTCCAGACGTCATGACCAAAATCAGATCGAAAACCTGAAAAGAGCCAATAAGGGTAATAACCGTCACGAAGAGCGTCGTATGGGAGAGGAGAGGCAGGGTAATCCTCCAGAATAGCTGCCAGCGGTTGGCGCCATCGATTCGGGCTGCCTCCAACAGCTGTTCAGGGATGCTCATCAGACCAGCCAGAAAGATGACAGCCCCGAAACCTATATGTTGCCAAATATCGACAGCTACCACCGAATAGAGAGCCTGGTCTGCCACGGTGATGAACCCCTGGCGCGGCACACCGATTTCAGCCAGCTGGGCGTTGATCGGCCCAAAGCGCGGATGATAGAGCCACTTCCAAAGAACGGCGATGGCAGCACTTGGACAGACAATAGGGGCAAAAACACAGAAGAGATAGAAGCGCTGCGTACGACGAAACTGGTACAGCAGGAGGGCCGTAAGAAGGCCTAAAGGCACCAGTGCGACCGTGCGGATAAAAACATAGACCAGCGTGTTCCTGAATGCGTCCAGGAAGCGCGAAGTCGGGAGCAGGAGGTCACTGTAATTCCTGAAGAGGACGAATTGGCTGGCACTGGGGTCTTCAATGATCCACAGGTGGAGGCTGACCCAAATGGCATAGAGGATCGGATATATCAGAAAAACAAAATAGTATATGAGGACGGGGGTCAGCACCAGCCACGGAAAGGCGTTGCGGGGTATTCGCAGGCGACTTAACAGTCCATTACCAATCCGATCGCGTGTCTGACTGCCGTGCGAATCTTCTATCGTTGCCAACCACGGACCTCCCTACATTGTATTGACTGGAGGCGAAACTGAGACAGGGGATTGGGTGGTCGAACGTGGTTCTTACTATTCGTCGCCCCCAATCCCCTGTATGTCCAGAAGGGAATCTCCCCGGAGCGTGCCATCCGCTCTACGACATGGGAATCCCCTCCATCAGTTCATCAGGCAGCCCATCCCACTGGATCTGAACCGGGTCCAGACCTGGGTATTTGTCCTGGTATTGCGCCATTTCATCATTCAGGGCACTTTCCATCTCGACCAGGGTCTCTTCAACGGTCAGTTCCTGCTGGAGCATCCTGTTCATCACAGGCCACATGATATCGTATTCCAGCGTATCCATGTTACCGAAGGGGCCGTAGTAGCGGTATTGCCCCTTTGTAATGGCATCCAAAACAGGTGCCAGATAGGCGCCCTTTCCCGTAACAAAGAATTCGTCTCCGAAGTTGATCTCCTTTAAGGGGGAGATGCCAGGATTCTGTTCCAGCATGGCGCGCTGCACTTCCCGCTGGGCGCAGTAGGCCATAAACTCCGTAACGCTGTCTTTATTCTGGGTGCCCGACCAGACTGCCAGGTTCCATGTGTCGGAGTGGTTGAAGATTGCTGGCTTGCCTTCCGTAAAGCCCGGCTTGACAATAAACCCCAGTCTCAGACCGGGGAAGGCGGTGCCGGAATAGGGTACGAACTCCGGCCACTTGAAGGCCAGGCTAGCCAATCCCTGCGCCAGTGCATCAGAACTGTTGTTGCCTAGGGCGGGGTCGTCGAGACGCTTTTCCCACACTACATCGTAGAAGAACTGCATCGCCTCCGTAGATTCTTCGGTCTGCAGCGTGAATACCTGATTGTCATTGTCGAACCAGGTGCCGCCCAGGTCAATAATCGCGCTCAGCCAGTAGATCGGGTTGTTTGCATCGCCGGTAAACATCAAGCCGGCGCGCAGCACCTCATCCCCCTCCCTGATAACCAGCTGCTCACCATAGTCAAGCATCTGGTCGACACTTTCGAAGACGGTGAGGTGTTCCAGCCCCGCCTCCTCAAGGTGATCAAGGTTGGCGACCATACCCGCGTCGCCCGGTGGGTCGGGCACACCGATGGCATAGAGGTTGCCATCGTACAACGACTGGAGGTAGGTTTCGGGCATGAATTCCTTTTTGGCCTGCTCCAAAGTCACGATGTCCGGCGTCACCGGCGCGATGTGTCCGGCCAGTGCCAGCTCCAGCAATGCGGTCCCATGCATGACAAATATGTCGGGAGCTTCATCGGCCGACATGGCGGCGCGCAGCTTCGCGCTATATTGGCCGGGTTGTGGCTGGTAGTCCAATGTGAACCCGCGTTCCCCTGCCTCCTGGAACACTTCAATGGCTGCTCCCATCATCCACTCGTGCGGAGGGAAACTCATACTCCACATTGCAACGGAGCCTTCCTCCGCCATCGGCTCCTCGGACTCTTCCGAGGCCATCTCTTCTTGTGCCGGCGCGGCCGGAGCAACGCAAGCCGCCAGCAGAGAAGCCCCCGTCACAACTCCCGTCGTCTTCAAAAAGGCACGTCGATTCAAGCGTGTCGCATTCATGGTGGCCCTCCTTAGACCGTAGAAGATTGATCCGTGTCAGTTGCGTCCCTGCTCGATAGGGACACAGGCGTTTTGATCACGTGGGACAACGACCAATTCTTTAGTGTATTCAAGGGGACTGATGCGAGCGGACGACTTTTCCTCAATAGGTCTTGTGAAGATTCCGCACGTAGACAGAGAGACGTAGAGACCTGTTGAGCCGTTTGAATTGGGGATGGCACAGTATCGACGTTTCTCGGCTTCCCTATTAGATTAGGAAGACACGAGACGCTCGTGAGGTTTCTACAGTTCCTGCTTCTCGGCTGAATTTCTTTTATACAATATTTCAATGCTGATGTGCCAGCCCCATTGTAAACTGAGATTTATGAGGGAACAAACACGAAAAATCCACCATGAATTGCGCAATAGCGGCAGTGTAAATCTCGTGAATCATCTAGTTCTCATCCCCTAGTTCAGTCACCATCGGAAGTATGTTCATCCGGATCGCCACCGACAGATTGTCAACCTCGTTGCAGACTTCCTTTCCCGTCCAAACAGACTCGGCGCAGACCAGGACCTTCTGACCTTCATCACGCAGATCCCCAAGTGAATCTGGGACACACATCGGAACGTTCTTGCTTTTATGTTGCGCCAGCCACTTTGTAGGCAGAGTGCGTGTTATCTGGGGTTATTGTCGACCCGTGCCTCGCTTTCAGCAGACACAGCTTACGGCCGGGCGAAAGCACCTCCATAACGACATTGGGCAATACTGCAATCGAATCTTGGCGTCAGAAGAAACCGTGGCCTGCTGATTTGGTACCACAATGCTTAGGGCCCTTAACATGCCTGCAGGGAGGCCACGGCTTCCATACGTTTCCACGCGTGCGAAGGATTCGGTCGCAGATGCACTTAGGGGACTCAATCAGCTTGGAACTGATGTAAAAGGAAGACCGCTTAGAAACGATTTTGTTGAGATAGAGGGGTGGGAGCTGGAGTGGAGGGCGGGAGTTGCGACGGGTTGGCTACTACTAAGATAAGCCCAGGAGATAGGGCATGAGAAAAGCCACGCGCTGAAGAAACCGTCTCGGACTCAACTTTGTGCAGACAGGGCGTTGGCCCAGGGCTGGGGCTTGGAGTGGACGGGTTGGCCGGTTTCGGCGGCCTGGGCGGCGAGGACGTCGAGGTAACGGTCCTGGCAGGCTTCGGCGAGGGAGTAGGGTTGATCGCCGCCGCGGACGTAGTCGGCCATGCGAAGGAGGAGGTCGGCGACGGCGATTTCGTCATCGGTGAGCTCGGCGGGGATGGTGGGGTTGTGGTACCACCACTGTTCGCCGGCCTGGATGCCCTTGAGGTAGTTGCCTTCGAGATTGCCGTCGAGGCCGGCACTGTGGCGGGTAAAGGCGAGGTGGATGGGAGTACGGAAGTCCTGGAGGTAGGCGGCTTTGTCGTCGATGATTTCGCCGCGCTCGCCGCGCACGAGGATGCGCTGGCCGCGTACCCAGGAAAAGTACTGATCGGGCGTAAAGTCGAGGATTCCGAGGCGGTCGCCGAAGTCGAAGGCGGCAATGAGTTGCTCTGACTCTGTGACTTTCTCTTCGAGGGGGGGACCTTCACGGGTGGGGCTTTGCACGATAGGAGAGGTGAATCGGCGAGCGGTGACTGTTACCGGCTCGGCGCCGATGCCGAGGAAGCGGCGTATCAGGCTGATGCCGTGATAGCCGTGCGCGGCAGAGAGCTGGACCTGGCTGATGCGGCCGAGGCGACCGCTGCGGGCGAAGGCGAGGCGGGCGGCGTGGTGGGGCTGGCGGTGGTACTGCTCGGCGACCTGGATTCGTGCGCCCTGCTCCTGTAGGGCCCACAGTTCCGTCATTTCCTCTACGGTGGTCGCGGGGGGCGTCTCGGAAAGGACGGGCATATTTTGTTCCACCAGCTGGCGAATTATGGGTGGATTGGCGGGCCAGGAGACGCTGGTCACGACGAAGTCGGGCGCTTCGGCGGCGATCATTTCGGAGGGTGAGCGGTAGATGTTGACACCAAACTCGGCGGCCAGGTCGAAGGCCTGTTTAGGGCGGCGGGCGGCCAGACCGGCGACCTGAAGCTTCTCCGGGAGGCCATGGGCGGCGCGCAGAAACCAGTTTACGCGCCATCCGGCGCCGACAATGCCAAAACGGGCCATCATGCTTCCTCCGACTGTGCATTCCGAACGGGTCTGTCAATTTGTTGCGGGTGAGGGGGCAGAAGGCGCCCGTTACGACCGCCGCCCTGGCCGCTGTAGGGGAGGCCGGGCTGCCAGTCAACCGGCGACGGAGGCGTGAAGTCCTCGAGCGGAAGGGGCACGGGCACGCTGCCGTTGCGAATGGAGACGTAAGCGGCTTCGCAGAGCTCGAGAGCGGCTAATGAACCTTCGGGGATGGCGTAGTCGGGCTGGGCGCGGTCCATCTGCGCGGCGAGGTTTTCGAGGTGGCGCTGATGGAGGACAAATGGGCCGCGCTCGAATTCAAACATCTGACCCTGTGGATAGCTGGCGTTGAGAAGTCGGTACCGCGGCTCCCAGCCGTAGAAGTCGATTGTGCCGCGGCTTCCGATAAGGCGGAAAAGGGTGTCGTCAATCTGTTCGGAAAAGGTGATATAGTCGCCAGTATTCATGACGACACGGGTGCCGGAAACGGTCTGTGCGTAGGTGACGGCGAGCGTCTCGACCTGCATGTTGTCGCGATAGGTGCGGGTGCTGGCATCGCAGGCGGCCAAAACATACTCGACGGGTTCGCGTTCAGTCAGTTCGACGAAGAAGTTGAGCCAGTGGATGCCGGCATTGATGATGTCCCAGCCGGTGCATTGGATTTCGACCAGTTTCAGCTCGCCGATCTCGCCGCCGTGAACGCGTTGGAGGACCTGCGTGCTGTGGTCTGCCACGAGGAGGCCATGGGGTACGGCTATTGGGAGATTTCTGGCGCGTATTAGCTCCAGGATCTGACGCCCAGCTGAAAAACTGTCGGCCAGCGGTTTTTCGACGAGGATGCCTCGTAGAGGGAGCTGCAGGGCAGCCTGGGTCACTTCCAGATGGGAGGGCGGCCATGTGGATACGCAGACAATGTCTGTGGGGCAGGCGGCGAATAGTTCGGCATGGTCAGGAAAAGTGCGGACACTGGGGTACAGTTCCTTGACGGCGGCTCGCGCTTCGGCCTGGATATCTGCGACGGCAACGAGGTTGAAGCGCGGCGAGGCGGAGAGTCCGGCCATGCTGGCTCTGCCTCCCAGGCCTGCGCCGATGACAGCGGCTGTGTACTGGTGGGACATCTCTCTCGCTCCTTACCCAGGTCCAAAATTCTGGCTAGAACGGTATACGCTTGGAAACGAGGGCCAATCAGCGCTATGAATTGCATAGGCGACGGATAGAACACCAGTTAAGAGGCAGGTACTCAAGTGTTACCTCTCGCGCCAAGGCATTCTCCACAGCCCGAGTGAAAGGGAACCTATTGAAATGACTGATAAGACTCCCAATTCCACCCAGACGTCTGTCTGGCCGGACAGGGACTTTTCAATTGCGTCCGCAGTATAGCGTAGAGGCGAAACATAGCCAATCAACTTCATCAAGAGGGGGGCCTGGTCCATGGTGAAGTAGACGGGTGAGAGGGCTGCGAGGATGAGGGAAAGCATGCCGGTGGCGAGGTTGCCAGCCTGTGGAGAGGGGGCGAAGCTGACGAAGAAGAGGGTCAGGCCGCTGACGGCGAGGACGGTGAGGATGAGTGAGGGAGCGAGCGCCCAGCCGAGTTTAACGTCAACGCCGGCCGCGAAGGCGAAACCGAGGAGGATGACCACGGTGAGCGCGCCAGAGATGGAGGCGTGCGCGAGCGAGCCGAAGACGTAGGCGGCTTTGGAGACCGGCATGGTGATGAGCAGCCGGAGTGTGCCCAAAAAGCGCTGGCCGACGAAGTTCTGGCCGACGAGCATGCCGATGGAGAAGGCAACACCGAAGACAAGAGTGCCGGCCATGAGGCGGCGTAGCACTTGCGGGTCGTCGGGGGCGATGGCCCTGGTGACGTAGAACCAGGGCAGCGGGAAACCGGCGGCGAGCAGGACGGTTGCATACCAGTGCTTGAGCGCGGGCAGGAAGTTGAGCTCGAAGACGGCGAAGGTATCGGCAAAGAATTTGCGGAAGCCGCCGGACGCGTAAGGGCGAGCGGAGCCGTTGAGGCAGGAATCGGTGAGTTCAGGCATCGGGGGCCGGCCTGTCATGTAGGCGTCCCTTCCCGCTTGTGAGGCCGAGATAGACATCTTCGAGGGTTGTCCTCGAAACTGCGTATTCGCTTATGCCCCTGGCGTGGACCTGCTGGAGGAGCTGGGCGTCGCTGGCCCCGTAAAGGAGTTGTGTTCGGCCTTCTTCCAGAAAGGTGATTTTGTAGTCGAAGCCGTGGGCGGCGCGGAGGCTGGCGACGGTGTCGAGAGCCAGAAGCGCCCCTTCATAGATGATGCCGATCCTGTCACTGAGCGCTTCGGCCTCCTCCATTGAGTGGGTCGTAAGGAGGATGGTCGCGCCTCTGCGACGATAGTCGCGGAGGAGATCCCACAGGTCGCGGCGGGACTCGGGGTCGAGGCCGACGCTTGGCTCGTCGAGGACGAGCAGTGGGGGATCGGCCAACACAGCGATACCGACCAGGAGGCGGCGGCGAAGACCGCCGGACAGTTGCTCGCCGGGTTTGTCCTTGTGCTCGTCGAGGCCGAGATCTGAGATCAGTTCCGCGGCGCGGCTTGATGCGGTACGCGGAGGCAGACCGCGCAGTTTGCCCAGGATACGCAGGTGGTGGCGGACAGAGAGACCCCAGTAGAAGTTGGTCTCCTGGGGGATTACGCCCATGCGGGCCTTTGCTTCGTTGGGGCGCGTGACGGCGTCAATGCCGAAAACACGGACTTCGCCGGATGTGGGGACAAGCTCGGTGGTGATCTGGCGGACAAGGGTGGTTTTGCCGGCGCCGTTTGGACCCAGAATCGCGAGCAACTCGCCGCGCCGGACGGTCAGGCTGATATCCCGGTTCGCCCAGATTCCGTTCAGATAGCGTTTGTTCAGATTTCGCACTTCTACCGCTGCGGCCACGTTTCTGCTCGGTCCGGGTGAGGAGAAGGACATAGGCGCCGGCTTGGGCAAGGTCTTAACGTCTCCGCGAAGTGTCTGCGGCTGCGTTCATCATAACTCGGAACAGGAGGAACGATCAAAGCAGTCTCGCAAGCATTGTGCGGTCCAAAATGGGGGCGAGTTTCAGGCCATCGCTGGGAGATTCCCCTGCTTCCTGGAACAGGCTTCTCCTGACAACACCAATTCCGGACTGCGCCTCGCAGGCAAGGGGACTATTTTTCTCCAGAGGATCGTGCGGGTATAGTATGGTTTTTGGGGTTTGGACCCACAGGCGTAGGGCGCGTTTTTGTGAAACAGCACCGGCAGCAGTGGCGCGCAGATGGGTGGAGGGATTGAAATGAGTCTCATAGGCAGGGGTTTGGGGCGGCTTTTCCGGAGCGTAACTTTGCTGTGGCAGGTTTGCGTATGCGGGCTAGCCAATCTCGTGCGGCGTCTCTCCAGGAAGAGCTGGGCGGACTATGCGCTGTTTGAGCTTTCGGGCCAGCTGCTGGAACGGAGGCCGGAGCGGCACCGGTTTCTCTCGCGCCTTTCCACTGGCAAGCCGGGCCTCACAGTTGAGGATCTGCACGATGCCTTGCGGCAGGTCGCGGGCGATCCGGATGTGAAGGGCGCGTTGATACTGGTCAAGGGCGCGCAGCTCAGCCTCGCGCAGGCGCAGACGCTTGCGGATCTTTTCGACCGCTTTCGGGCGTGGAATCGAGAGCTGTATCCGGGCGGCGACGCGAAGGAGGTGGTTGTCTATCTGGAGTCGTGCGGCAATGCCGAGTATGTGATGGCGGCGGCCGCCGACCGCGTATACGTTTCGCCGCTGACCGACTGGGCGGTGCTGGGTCTGCGGGCAGAGCCGGTCTTTCTGGCCGAGACGCTGCGCAGAATTGGCGTTGAGGCGGATGTCGTCAGGGTGGCTCCCTGGAAGACTGCGGCAGACAGTTTCGCCCATTCGGAGATGAGCGACGCGCACCGGGAACAGCTGGAACGGCTTCTGGGAAGCTGGTATGGGGATATGGTCGCGGCAATCAGCGGCGGGCGCAACCTTGGCGAGGAGGAGGTCCGTGCCGCGATTGACAGGGCGCCTTTGACCGCGGATGACGCCGCGGCGATGGGCCTGGTGGACGGCAGCGTTTACGAGGACCAGTTGGCGGACGAACTGGGTGGTGGGAAGGATGAGGCGCGGATTGCGCCATTTGACCGGGCAAGCCGTCTGCTTTACCGCCGGCCCCTTATGCGGCACAGAAAGAGAATCGGGGTGATTTCGTTAAGCGGCATGATCACTTCGGGCAAGAGCCGCCGGCTGCCAAGCGGCGTGCCGATTGTGGGCGGCAGCACTGCCGGCAGCGCTACGATCCAACAGTTGGCGCGGGCGGCGCTGGAAGATGAGCGCATGGCGGGGGTCTTGCTCCATGTCGATTCCCGGGGCGGTTCGGCGCTGGCGAGCGACCTGATCTGGCGGGAGCTGACCCTGCTGAACAGGAAGAAACCGGTGGTGGCGTATATGGGTGATGTGGCGGCCAGCGGAGGCTATTACGTGGCATTGCCGGCGCGGAAGATCGTTTGCCAGGCGGCGACGCTGACGGGGAGCATCGGCGTGATCATGGCAAAGCTGATCACCAGAGGGGCTGAAGGCAAGATCGGCGCGAACCGCGTGCCGGTGCAGCGGGGCCGGAATGCCGGCATCTACGCCGGCGACGGCCCGTGGCGAGAGGCGCAGCGGGAGAAGATCGAGGAGCAGATCGGACATACGTATCAGAATTTCAAGCGCCTGGTCGCGGCGGCGCGGCAGCTGGAGCCGGACTCGGTTGAAGAGCTATGCGGCGGACGCGTATGGACGGGGAGGCAGGCGCTGCAGCATGGGCTGGTGGATGAGATCGGAGACTTTTCAGCGGCGATAGATGGGCTATGCGAAATCGCGGGTTTGCCGACGGACGGGACGGTTCCGGTCGTGCAGGTAAAGACGGATATGAATCGGCCGCGTCCTCCAATCACGGAAGGCAGTCTTGATCTACTGACGGGCGGGGGCGGACTTGGTGAACTGACGGAGATGGTTCTGGCGCTCCTGCAGGGAGACGTTGCCTCAGTGCTGGGGCGGGAGCGTGTGTGGTTGCTGGCCGATGGGTTGCCGAAGCGCAGGTAAAGATCCGCGGAGAGAGACATGTTCGATGTAGAAGAGGTCCGGAGGCAGTTCCCGGCGTTGCGTGAGCAGTTTGACGGCCGTCCGGCCGTGTTTTTTGACAACCCCGGCGGCACGCAGGCGCACGGGAGCGTGATCGAGGCGATGGTTGACTATTTGACGCGGCGCAATTCGAATACGCACGGCCAGTTTGAGACCAGCCGGCGCACGGACGCGGTGATCGAGGGGGCGCATGGAGCGGTTGCTGATCTGCTGGGCTGCGAGGCGGACGAGGTCGTCTTTGGCAACAACATGACGAGCCTCGCATTCCATGTCAGCCGGTCCTTGTCGGGAGAGTTGGGGCCAGGCGACGAGGTGTTGGTTACGCGCCTGGATCATGACGCGAACGTGATGCCGTGGGCGCTGGCGGCGGAGGAGCGGGGGGCGCGCGTCCGGTGGGCGGATGTGGACGTGGAGAGCGGGACGCTGGATATGGAGGATGTGCGGAGGCAGATTACGGCGGAGACGAAGTTGGTGGCGGTGGGGTATGCCAGCAACGCGACAGGAACCGTCAACGACGTGGGCACGATCATGGGCTGGGCCGGGGAGGCGGGGGCGCTTACGTTTGTGGACGCGGTCCAATATGCGCCGCACGGGTTGATCGACGTGAAGGCCCTGGGATGCGATTTCCTGGCGTGTTCGTCGTACAAGTTTTTCGGCCCGCACAGCGGGCAGCTCTACGGTAAGCGGGAACAGCTGGAGCGGCTGGAGGCATACCGGGTGCGTCCGGCCGGAGACAGGCCGCCGGACAAGTGGGAGACGGGCACGCAGAATCATGAAGGGCTGGCTGGAGTGACGGCGGCTATCGACTATCTGGCCGGTCTTGGGGTCGAGTACGGCACCGTAGGGCCGGCGGAGAGCCGGAGGCGCAAGTTGGAGGCGGCCTGGCAGGTGATCGGCGCGTATGAGAGGATGCTGACCGAGCGGTTGATCGAGGGTCTGCTGAGCGTGCCGGGGATCCGCATTTATGGTCTGACAGAGCGGGCTGATATGGGAAGAAGGGTGGCGACGGTCGCGTTGCGGAAGCGGGGGACGACGCCGGCGCAGCTGGCGCGGGCGCTTGCGGAGGAGAACATCTTCGCGTGGGACGGCAACTTCTACGCGCTGTCGGTGAGTGAGCGGATGGGTGTCGAGGGCAGCGGCGGCTGGCTGCGTCTGGGGCTGGCGCACTACAACACGGTGGATGAGATCGAGCGGTGCGTGCGTGTGTTGGACGGGGCGTGAACGGCAGTGGTCAGAGGTCAGTGGTCAGTGACTGCAGAGGTTTGTGGTTAGGGAGGGCAGGGGGTGTCCCTGCCGGCAGTCATGAGAGGTGAGAACCAGATGGCGCAGTCCATTGTTCTGATTAAGCCCGATTTCGGTCACTTTTGTCCTGAAAGAGCCATTGACAGAGTCGGCGCCGCGAGATACATTTGTACTGCATTTGTGATGCATTTGCGGCGCTACAACGAGTTGAGATGAGGAACGCGCAGAGAAGCGGAACAGGAACACGGGATCGAGAATGCAGATGAAGTTGTATCATGTCATGAAGGGGATCCTGCTGGTTGCCGTGGTCTGTCCACCTGTCTTCGCGCAGGAGGGGTTAAAAGACGGGGAACGCACTGTGCGACGAGAGGGCGCATACGAGCATTTGGCTACCAAGGCCGATGTGGAGGGCGTGCGAACCGAGCTGGTCGCCTTACGATCGGAAGTTCATGCGGCGGCAAAGACGACTCAGGTTATCTTTGCGGTGATCGCCGGTTTTTTGACTCTCGTGCTAGGCGGCGCGCAGGTTTGGATTGGGTTTATGCTTAGGGAAACGAAGCGCAGCGTCCCGGACGGCTGACAACGAACTGTCAACGCTTCGAGCTCAGGCCGTGTTGTCGCACCCGCGGGTATGCGGGTGTTTTTTTATTCAGAGAGGACTCTGGCATGGTTCCGGGTGGGTCATTCTGGTGGGGTCGTTGCGGCAAAATGAAGAGTCGGGCGCGAATTGCAAGCAAAGAGATTTGATATAGCAGGGAGCCATGGAGGAAAGGACATAACTTGTAGAGCAGGGCGCGCGTCGCGCCCGGGCACACGGGCTTTATCGAAACCCGATCTGTGCGCGGACTGGTGGAAGAGTTTATCGAGGGCGGCCGCGGGGCGTTCGAAACACGACGGCGGAAGTACGGTTTCAGACAGATGAACAGAACGGAACTGCTCCAGCTCATTGCCAATCGGGAGAACTCACGCGTCGAACTCAAGCGCGACGACTGCCGCCCGGATGAAGTAGCCAAGGAGATGTCCGCGCTGCTGAATCTCGAGGGCGGCGCCATTCTTCTCGGTGTGGAAGACGACGGCGCCATCTCCGGGCTGACCAGAAGCCGTCGGGATGCAAAGAAGTGGGTGATGAACATCGCTCGCCAGAATCTCCAACCTGTCATCATCCCCGTCTGGACTCGTATAGAAATTGCGGATGGCAGAGAAGTAGGGATCATCGAGCTTGCCGCGGACAGCCCGGGAAAGCCGTACAAGGCAAGACGAGGCAGAGCCTGGGTGACGTTTGTCCGGGCTGGCAGCACGTCCCGGGAGGCGACGCGCGAGGAGGAAGGACGGCTCTACCAGGCAGCCCGGTTGGTCCGATATGAGATTAAGCCGGTGCTGGACACTGGGCTGGAATCTCTCGACATGGACCGGATCGAGAACTACTACCAGGAGGTCCTGAAGCGCTCACTACCAGATCGGACGGACGTCGAGAACAGGAGGCAACTCCTTCTCAACTCGGATCTTCTGACTGAGGCGGGAAATGAAGTTTGCGCCACAGTCGCAGGGCTCCTGCTGTATGGCAAGAACCCGAACCGCCGTCTTCCCCAAGCCGGCGTGACTGCAGTTGCGTTTCCTGGCTTCGAAAAGGAATACAACACGGTTGATGAGGAGCGGATACGAGGACCACTGACACCGCGAGTTTCGAGCCGCGGCGCGTTGGTGGAAAATGGCGTGATAGACCGCACGGTGGACTTCATCGTGCGTAACATGGGAAGCGTCGCGTACCTCGAAGGAGGACGTCGAATCCACAGGAAGTCCTTCCCGTTAGATGCGGTACGGGAGGCGGTCGTGAACGCGGTGGCGCATCGCGACTACGCACGCGAAGGGACCGACATCGAGGTATCGCTATACCGGGATCGTTTCGAAGTGATTTCGCCGGGTCGTCTTCCAAACGGAGTCACGGTGGAGAAGATGAAAGAAGGCGTGGTCCGTGTGGCCCGTAATGAGTTGGTCAAGGAGATCCTCCGCGACTACCGCTACATCGAACACTACGGAATGGGCGTCCGCAACCGGATCATCAACTCAATGCGGGACCACAATGGCACGGAGCCGGACCTGGTTGAGGGAGATGATCGCTTCATGGTGCGGCTGTGGAAGTCGCTCTGACAGCCGCTATGGGGATATTCGACGGTCTCGTCGCGGCTGATCCGTTCCCATAGCCGCAGAAATCGCTACGGTTACACAACCTGCGCCCGTTCACAGTGGAAGCCGTTGCGTGCGTCGATCGGTGCAGTTCTGGCGTGCGCAAAAGGGACCGCTGCCTTGCAGGCCAGACTATCCTCCTTCATCCCGTCCGGGCCGTCAACATCGTCACCACCCATTCTCAGTATCCCAATCTATACCGGTTGCCACTTCATCCTTCGGACATTCCGTAGCAGGTCGGAACTGCGGTGGTCTGTGGGTGGAGGGGGGCGCGGGCGTGGTGGGTTTCGTATTGGACGGGATGCGTAGGATCATCGTGGGCAAATTCAAACGAATTGCTAATACTCGCCCAATACCATACATACACAAGTTTTTTATAATGATAGGTGAGAATTAAAGCTGGAGGGTGAAAAACAGTTCATACAGGAGTCATGGGCTGGGCGGCTGAAGCGCGGAGCGGACGGGGCGCCCGGCGTCATTTCGTACAGGAGGCCAACTACAGATGGCAAAAATCATCGGTATTGATCTGGGCACAACCAACAGTGTAATTGCTGTGATGGAGGCGGGCAACCCCGCCGTGATCGCGAATGCGGAGGGGAACCGGACGACGCCGTCGGTGGTTGCTTTTTCGAAGAGCGGCGAGCGGCTGGTGGGCGTGACCGCGAAGCGGCAGGCGGTTGTCAACCCGGAGAACACGATTTACTCGGTCAAGCGATTGATGGGTCGTCATATTGACGATCCGGAAACGAAGCGGACGCAGGCGATGGTATCCTACGCCAGTGTCGAGGGGCCGAATCACGACGCGCGGGTGCGGGTTCCGATCAAGGACAAGGTGTATACGCCGCAGGAAATCAGCGCGATGATTCTGAGCAAGCTCAAGCGGGATGCGGAGTCCTATTTGGGCGAGGATGTGAAGCAGGCGGTGATCACGGTGCCGGCCTATTTCAACGACAGTCAGCGGCAGGCGACCAAGGACGCCGGACAGATAGCCGGGTTGGAGGTGCTGCGCATCATCAACGAGCCGACGGCTGCGGCGCTGGCTTACGGTCTGGACAAGAATGAGGACGAGACGATTCTGGTTTTTGACCTGGGCGGCGGCACGTTTGACGTTTCGGTGCTGGAGGTTGGCGACGGTGTCATCGAGGTAAAGGCGACGAACGGCGACACGCACCTGGGCGGCGACGACTGGGACGAGGCGATCGTGCGGTGGCTGATTGACGAGTTCAAGCGAGAGCAGATGATCGATCTTGGCCAGGACCGTCAGGCGCTTCAGAGACTGCGGGAAGCGGCGGAGAAGGCGAAGATTGAGCTTTCGAGCACACCGCAGACGGAGATCAATCTGCCCTTTATCACGGCGGACAGCACGGGGCCAAAGCATCTGCAACTTACGCTGACGCGCAGCCAGTTCGAGCAGTTGACGTCGGTTCTGGTTGAACGGTTGAAGAAACCGTTCCATGCGGCGCTGAAGGACGCGAGTCTGACCCCCGGCGAACTGAATGAGGTTGTACTGGTTGGTGGGTCGACGCGGATGCCGATGATCCAGGAGCTGGTCAGCACGCTGACGGGCAAAGAGCCGCACAAGGGCGTCAACCCGGATGAGGTGGTTGCGGTGGGCGCTGCGCTGCAGGCCGGTGTGCTCGGCGGCGAGGTGAAGGACCTGCTGTTGCTGGACGTGACGCCGCTGAGCCTTGGGTTGGAGACGTTGGGCGGTGTCATGACAACATTGATCCCCCGCAATACGACGATTCCGACGAAGAAGACGGAGACGTACAGCACGGCGGAAGACAACCAGACCGCGGTGGATATTCACATTTTGCAGGGCGAGCGCCCGATGGCGCGCGACAACAAGACGCTCGGCAATTTCCGGCTGGACGGGATTCCACCGGCGATGCGGGGCGTGCCGCAGGTCGAAGTGACCTTTGATATCGACGCCAACGGCATTATGAATGTGGTTGCGAAGGACAAGGCGACGAGCAAGGAGCAGAGCATTCAGATTACGGCCTCCACCAATCTGAGCGACGATGAGGTGGATCGTTTGGTCCGGGAGGCCAAAGAGAATGAGACTGTAGACCTGCAGCAGCGGCAGTTGGTGGAGAGTCGCAACGCCGCGGACAGCCTGATCTACGCTACTGAGAAGTCGATGAGCGAGTTGGGCGACAAGGTGCCGCTATCTGATCGGGAGCGGATTGAACAGACGATCGTGGACCTGCGGGCGGCGATGGAGGGTGATGACCATGAGCGAATCACGAGCCTGACCGAGCAGCTGCAGCAGGCGAGCTCTGCCCTGGCCCAGCAGGTATACCAGCAGCAGGCTGAAGAGAATGGAGCCGGGCCGGGCGCGGCGGGCGAGTCAGACGGCCCGGGCGCGGCTGACGAGGACGATGTGGTGGAAGGCGAGTTCCGTCAGGTGTAGGCTGCGGTTGGCGCCAGGGTTGCCAGCCTGGGAGCAGGAACGATAAGATGGTAAGAAACCGGGCGCCCTGTGCCCGGTTTCCCGTCATTGGTATTGGTCTCGATTTCCAAGTGACAGCGTTTGCCGCACGCGGCGCGGAGGGGGCGTGCGGCGAAGGCCAAGTGAGTGGAGAGCGAATCAGTGGACTATAAGGACTATTACGCGGTTCTGGGGGTGCGCCGCAAGGCGAGCGCCTCTGAGATTAAGAAGGCATACCGCAAGCTGGCCCGAGAGTGCCATCCTGATGTCAATAACGGCGATGCGGCCGCGGAGCAGCGGTTCAAAGAGATCAATGAGGCTTACGCGGTTCTGTCAGACGAATCGAAGCGGCGGACGTACGATAAGTTTGGGGCCCAGTGGAAGCAGTACGAACAGAGCGGGCAGAGTTTCGACTGGTCTCAGTGGTACAATGCCGGCGGCGCGGAGCGGCAGCAGGGCCGGGCGGTCAGTCCTGAAGAGTTTGAGCAGATGTTCGGCGGGATGGCCGGTGGGGGCGGCACATTTTCTGATTTCTTTCAGCAGCTTTTTGGCGGGGGCGCGTCGCAGCCGCGCAGAGGATTTCGGCAAGGGCCTCAGCAGAGTTTCGGACGCCCCAACAGCGACCAGACGGTTCCGGTGGAGATCGCGCTGGAAGAGGCATTTTGCGGGACAAAGCGGACCGTGCAGCAGGGGGAGTCCCGATTCGAGGTGACGATACCGCCGGGCGTCAGAACGGGCTCGAAGGTTCGGGCCGGCGACATGATGATGACGGTTTCCGTCCAGCCGCACAAAGATTTCAGGGTAGAGGGGCGGGATTTGCGCACGAAGGTACCTGTGGACCTCTTTGTGGCGCTCCTGGGGGGCGAGGCGCGCGTGCCGACATTGCAGGGCGCGGTGGCGTTGACGATCCCGCCGGACACGCAGAACGGGAAGGTTTTCCGGCTCAAGGGCCAGGGCATGCCTGATGTGAGAGACAGCAAGAATCGAGGAGACTTGCTGGTCGAGGTGGTGGTCGAGCTGCCTGTGCCGCTCAGTGTGGAAGCGAAACGGCTCGTCGAGAACTTGAAGAGGGAGTCGCCGGATATCGGTTCGCCGATGTAGGGGCCGTATTCGAAGAGGACGCAGTGCCCGGAACTCGCTGCGCGGCGGCGTCATGGTCCTGAAAGTGGGTGGTCGAGGTGAAGAATAGAGGTTTCCACTGACAGGCATGGAGGCATGGCGCGTCAGGTTAGGCGCATTGAGGTTCTGCGCGAGGCGGAATTTCTCGTCGCCAAGACATGGGGCAGCCGCGCAGGCGCCGTGCTGGAGTGAACGGCAGTTGCGCGCCGGTCTCTTGCGCCAGCGGCGGGCAAATGGGGACGAGATTGATGGGAAAGGCAACCCATGCAAGGCAGCGGTCGGCCTTTGACAGGCGTTTCGCGGGCGTTGCGGCAAAGCAGCAGCGCGAAGGGCGACGGAAACGCGGATTCGCCATATCGTGTGTGGTTGGCCTGGCGATAGCGGCTGTTCTGACCGCTTGTGGAAGAGGGGCGGCAGCGACGGCCGAAGAACAGGACGACGTCATCGTTGCGCCCTCGCCTTCGCCGGCGGCCGAACTCCCGACCCGTACACGCCCCCCCACAGCCCCGCCGCCGACTCCAACCCTAACTCCACAGCCGGTACAGGAACCGCCCCTCTTTCCGACGCCGGAGATCGACCTGACCGACTACACAGTCTATCGCGAGACGTTGCTGGAAGCATTTGCGGAGGATGCGGACCGGCTGCCGGGCGCGCCCCATTATTTCATCCAAGTCCGCCTTTTGCCGGGTGAAATCCCGAGGCTGGAGGGCGTGCAGCGGGTGCGGATCACCAATCAGGAACAGACCAGCCTGAATGAACTTTATTTCAGGCTGTATCCCAATTTGCCTGCCTACGGGGGCGCAGCGGAGGTCAGCCAGGCGCTGGTAGACGGCCAGCTGGCGCGCGTCGGGCATATTCCCGATGGATCGGCGGCGCGCATACCGCTTGCCGGAGGGCTGGCCGCCGGGGAAACAGCGGACGTGACGCTCTGGTTCAGCGCGACGCTGCCGACGCAGGTGGCAGCCGGCACGGCGGGAGCGGGCCTTTTCGGGTTTGTGGAAGGCGTCTATGATCTGGCGGGCTTTTACCCGACACTGGCGGTTTTTGACCATAGGGGTTGGGATCTGGATGGCGGCGCCAGTTTCGGTGATTCCTTCTTTGCGGATACTGGTTTCTACCAGGTGGAGCTGACGGCGCCCCAAGGGTTATCGGTGGCGGCGAGCGGCTCGACCCTGGCGCGGGAGACGAACGATGACGGCACGACGACATGGCGGATGGCGGCGGGGCCGGTACGCTCATTCTATGCAACGCTGACCGACCGGTGGGAGGCGATCAGCGGCGAGGTTGATGGGGTTCAGGTCAACTCGTATTATCCGGTGGGTGGTCTGGCATCGGCGCAGACGGCAATGAACCTGACAACGGCGAGCTTGCGGGTCTTCAACCGTTTGTTTGGGCCCTATCCGTATCGCGAGCTGGATGTCGTACCGTTGCCGACGACGGGCTTTGGGATGGAGTATGCGGGGATCCTTGGACTGGCGGCCAACTTTTATGGGGAGGCCGGGGGAGGCTTTGGCATTGCGATGCCGCACGAAGTTGCGCACCAGTGGTTCTTCAATCTGATCGGCAACGACCAGCCGGAAGAGCCGTGGCTGGACGAGTCTCTGGCCAACTATGCGGTCTATCTTTACTATGAGGCGGTGGACTGGCCGGAGATGCAGGCGGCCATGATGGAGAATGTATTTCGCTATCGCTACAATGCGGCGCGGAATCTGGGTATAGACAGGCCGGTCAGCGGCCCGGTTATGGGGTTTGATCAGAGTAATTATATCAACATTGTATATAGCAAAGGCCCTCTCTTCCTGCACGCTGTGCGGGAGCGCATGGGCGACACAGCATTTTTCGCGGCCCTTTTGGACTATGCGCAGCGGAATCGTTACGGCATCGCCTATGCGGATGATCTTCTGGACGCTTTGCGGCTGCACAGCAGTACACCGATTGATGATCTGATCGCTCTCTGGATTTACGGAGAGTGAAGAAACAGTAGATGAGAAAAACTCCCCTTGCCTGGCTGGGGCGGAGCGGACAGGAGATTGCCGCTGAGATTCTGGCCCAGCAGGCGCACCGCCCCTGGCCCCTGCCTGATCGCCCGTGGCACATGGTTCAGTCGTGGCAGGACCTGCTGTTTGCCCACTGGCCCGTGCCCGCCTCCCGCATGGAAAATTTGACGCCGCCGGGCCTGATGCTGGACACATACGGGGGAGAGGCGTGGGTGACGGTGGTCCCTTTTCGTATGTCGGGTATACGGCAGCGTTTTATGCCGGCGGCGCCGTGGATTTCGGCATTTCCGGAACTAAATGTACGCACCTACGTAAAGAGTAGCAGTGCGAGGGAGCCAAGGCCGGGCGTGTTCTTTTTCAGCCTGGACGCGGGCAACCCACTGGCGGTCACGATGGCGCGGAGGACCTATCATTTGCCTTATTTCCGGGCGAAGATGCGTTGCAGAAAGGATGATGACGGCATTCGCTACAGCAGCCGCCGCACGCACAGGGGCGCGCCGGAGGCAGAGTTCCGGGCTTTCTACCGACCGAAAGGACCTGTCTATCAGGCGGCTCCCGATTCATTGGAGCGGTGGCTGATGGAGAGATACTGCCTGTACAGTGTTGACAGAAACGGGCGCGTGTATCGCGGGGAGATTCACCATGCTCCCTGGCCGCTGCAGCCGGCAGAGGCGGAGTTCGAGCGCAACTGGGTGGCGCAGGGGCACGGGATCTTTCTTCCGGATACAGAGCCGCTTCTGCATTTTGCCAGGAAGCTGGATGTGCTGACGTGGCAGATAGAGGAAGTCATTGAATGAACGCAGTTTCCGAGATATTCGACGCGGTTTTGAATCTGTTACGCAGTGAGGCCCTTCAGGAATGGGGCTTCTGGAGCTATCCCTTGCTGATCTGTCTGGTGATCCTGGAGGGGCGGATGGTGACGCTGCTGGCTGCGGTGGCGGCCTCTTTGGGGTATATGCAACTGCCGCTGGTTATGTTCAGCGCCATCATTGGCGGCATCGTTGCTGACGGCCTCTGGTACTTGCTCGGCTACAAGTACGGAAAGGAGCCTGTGCTGCGCTATGGCAGATGGCTGGGTCTGCGGCGTCATCATCTGGAGCGGCTGCAGGGGGAGATGCAGGAGCACGGGCCCAGACTGCTGTTCTTTGCCAAGGCGTTCTCGGTGCTTGTAATTCCGGCGCTGGTTGCGGCGGGAATGACGCGCGTGCCTTTCCGGCGCTGGTTTTCGATCGTTCTGCTGGGTGAGCTGCTGTGGGTACCGGCGCTGGCAGTCGTTGGCTACCAGACGACGGAGGTGGTACGCCGGGTGGAGTTGGGTCTGCACTACCTGCCGCTGGCAGGCGGAGCGGCGCTGGCCGTTCTGATGCTGATTGCGGCACGCCGCATGAAGACGGGACGAGAAGGGGGAAGACCCGTTCGAAGCCGGCAGGGCGTTGGGTGGAGACTTCCAGTGTCCTGGCCCGACGCCTATATTGCCTATCAGACGGAGGTTGCGCCGATTCTGCGCAGTTACGGAAGTATCGCGGCCGTCAGCTTGAGTCAGGTTGTTTCGCCATTGCGGCAGGAGATGGCTGTGGCGAGGGTTTCCGGTCGGAGGGGATACAGAGACGTATATTACCGCGGTTGGTAGGGAAAGCGGGAGCAGGACGCGAACTGAACGAGGGTTGACAACTCCTAAATTGTGGTGAGGGAAGCGAGGGGAGAGTGACAGACGTCTACTCTCCCCTCGTTTTTCTGCTGGCTATTCGACGCAGAAAGGCAGATTTACATCGTCTAGGTCGTTGTGGAGCACGCGGCTCAGGCTTACGGGCATGCAGCCGCTGAGCCGGTTTGCGCCGAGACCGAACCCTTGCAGGCGCGCGAGGTTGCCCAGCGCTGATGGCACTTCACCGCTCAGCTGGTTGTCCTGCAGGTAGAGCCAGGTCAAGTGAGCAAGGTTTCCCAGTTCAGGGGGTATCGAGCCGCTCAGTTCATTTTCGCGCAGGAACAGGATTCGCAACTGGGTCAGACGGCCGAGTTCGGGCGGGATTGGGCCGCTGAGCTCGTTTTCGTCGAGGTCGAGGACTCGCAGCTGGACCAGATTGCCGAGTTCGGGCGGGATTGGACCGCTCAACCCGTTCTCGTCGAGATAGAGGGTGCGGACCTCTGCGAGGTTGCCCAACTCTGGCGGAATCGGGCCGCTAAGGCTGTTTTCCTCAAGGGAGAAGAGACTCACGTTTACCAGATTGCCCAGCTCAGGCGGAATGGGGCCGGTCAGGCGATTCTCTTCGAGGTAGAGCGTGCGCAACTCGATCAGGTTTCCCAACTGCGGAGGAATGGCGCCGGTCAGCCGATTCTCATCGAGGAAGAGGGTCCGCAACGCGGTGAGATTTCCGAGTTGGGCCGGGATGGGCCCGTTGAGCTGGTTTCCGGTGAGGTCCAGTCGTTCCAGATTGGCCAGGTTACCCAGATCCGGAGGGATCGGGCCCGTCAGCCGGTTTCGGTCAAGGTCCAGGGTGGTCAGGTGGGTCAGGTAACCGATTTCGGGCGGGATCGGTCCGGTGAGTTGATTGTCATCGATCACCAGTCGTTTCAGATGGGAAAGGCGCCCGATCACGGCCGGGATCGAACCGCTCAACTGGTTTCCGCGCAGATCCAGGCTGGTCACGCGGCCGTTGAGGTCGGTGGTAACGCCGTACCATGCGCTGAGCGGCTCGTCGCTGAGCCAGTTCTCACTGTTCACCCAGTCGTTTCCGCCCAAGGCGATGTAGAGGGAAGTGAGGGCTGCGCGGTCGAGGCCCTGCAGCGACTGATGCGTAAGGGTCCTCAGGGAGACGCGGTACAGCGCGAAGAGCAGATCGCCGTCCAATCCAAAGAGGGACTGTGTTTCAGGCTCCAGCTCCGCGGGCGCAGGGCAGAAGGACAGGTCCAGCTGGTCGCGATCGATCGACGCGGCGCTGCGCCAGCTGTCGGGAATGCAGCCGGTCAGTTGATTTCCTCCGATATTCCACTCCTGCAACTGGAGGATGCCGCCCAACTCCGGCGGGATTTCGCCGCTCAGAGTATTTCCTGCCAGCTGGAGCGACTGCAGGCGCGCCAGGTTGCCCAGTTCGGGTGGGATCGGGCCGCTTAACGCATTGTCATTGAGCAGCAGCGTCCGCAGCTGGGTGAGGTTTCCCAGTTGCCGCGGGATCGGTCCGTTCAGGCCGCATTCGTCCAGGTAGAGCGAGCGCAGCTCGGTGAGGTTGCCCAGTTCGGGGGGGATGGGACCGCTCAGATTATTTTCGTCGAGATCGAGCGAGCGCAGTTGCGTGAGGTTGCCCAGTTCGGCTGGAATCGGTCCGCTGAGGTTATTCTCCTCCAGAGACATGGCCCGCAGGTGGGTTAGATTGCCCAATTCTGACGGAATTTCGCCACTCAGTTGATTCTCTTCGATGAACATTGTCTGAAGATTGGCGAGGAAACCCAATTCTGGCGGGATTGCGCCGATCAGCTGGTTTTCATCGAAGTAGAGCGTCCGCAGCTCTGTGAGGCCGCCGATCTCCGGAGGGATGGACCCGCTCAACTGATTGCCCGACAGGTCCAGCCGTTCCAACAGTTTGAGGTTGCCCAGTTCGGGAGGAATCGACCCGGTGAGCTGGTTTCTGTCGAGGTCCAGCCACTGCAAATGGGACAAGCTACCCAGTTCAGGAGGAATCTCTCCGCTGAGGAGGTTGTCGTCAACCACCAGTTGTTCCAACTGTGTGAGGGAGCCCAGCTGGGGCGGTACGGCGCCGTTCAGTCGATTTCCGCGAAGGCTTAGCCGGGTGACGCGCCCGCTGTCGTTTGTGGTGACGCCATACCATGCACTGAGCGATTTATCGGTGAGCCAGTTCTGATTGTTCACCCAGTTTTCGCCGTCGGTGGCGTGGAAGAGCGCGGTCAGGGCCTCGCGGTCGGGATCGCCCTCGGGCAGGTCATCGCTCTGGGCGTAGGCGGTTGATACGACCACAGCCTGGGTGAGCATGAGCAGAAGGGCGATGCGCAGAAGGGCGCCGCGGCAGAAATGCGGAGCGATGAATCGTCTCTGTTTCATGGTTGAGGATCCTCGTCGGGCAGTGAACGGTTTCCAGCAGATGTGTTTGCAGCCTATCAGGCGCAGAATGAAGGGTCGAAGGCCAGCTGGCATCCGGGCATCATTCGACTCGGAAGGAATCGACTATCTGCTCGATCACCGGTTGGTTGGCGGCGGCTGCGTCCGGGTGGGAGGCGATGATAAGAAGATAAGCGGTCTGGTTGGCTCGCAGGATGGTCATATCAAGATGAGCGGTCAACTGATGCGTTGGCTCGCCCAACTGTATGGCAGCCGTGGCCCTGATGGCCGGACGCGCGTTGCTTGCGTCCAATTCGGCTGCTGTCAGCTGTGTATCGCCCCAGGCAGAGATGGATTGGGCCGCGAGTGCAAGCCACTCTTCGTCGGAAATGTTTTCCGGCAGCGGTGCGGTGGACACGATCAGGAAGGTCGGAAAGATCGGGACAGTGAACATGCTGTCCGGGTCCGCTTCCAAGGCAAAGACCCCAAGAGTCTCTCCGGCCGGCGAGTCGAGAAAGGCCTGCAGTTGCCGCATTGCCAGTTCGCCGCGGAGGAGGCCTGTCACACTGTCCAGGTCTCCCTCCTGCAGGTCGAAAATCAGCCAGTTGAATGGCACGGCGAGAGAGTAGCCCAGACGCCCGTCAACGATGGGTATCCAGAACCTGGGAAGCGCGGCGGCAGGAGCCGACGCTGATAGACCGGGCAGGTCACCGGCTTCGTTCGCTGTCGCGGTTTGGGCTGGCTCTGGGACTTCCGCTTGTTCGGGCAGGACAGGCCGGAAGGTCTGCACGATCTGGTGAATCACAATTCGTTTGGCTAAGGCGTTGCTGAGCCGGGTTGCGATTGTCAGCGTATATGCCGTCTGGTCAACGCGGACGATGGTTACGTCGAGATGGGCGGTCAGGCCAGCGCCCCTGCCTCCCAATTGGTAGACGGCGGCGGCTCTGACCACGGGCAGGTCGTTGAGCGTGCCGAGCCTGACACTTTCGATCCGGACTTCACCCAGCGCGGAGATTGACTCTTCAACGCGGGCAACCCACTGTTCGTCGGAGAGATCGTCTGGGAAGTTGGCGACTGAGACGTTGAGGAAGGTCGGGAAAGGCGGGAGGGCGAACAGCTCGCTGGGGTCGGAATCGACGGCTAAGAGCCCGAGTTTTTGGCCGGCGGGCTCGGCCATGTATTTGCGCAACGGCTGAGACACGGCGCGACCGCCAAGAAGGCCGGCAATTCTGTCCAGATCGCCGGCCTGCAGGTCGAAAGTCTGCCAGTTGGCGGGTAGGGCGAGAGAGTAGCCAAGGGAGTTGTCGATATACTCATTCCATCCAGGCGGAATCGCGGCGGAGACGGAGGCGGGCGCAGGCGCGACTGAGCGGTGCGCCACAGATGCCGGGACACCTGTCAGCCAAGACGGTTGGACGGGAGTGGAAACCGGCGGCCCGGTCCGGGTTGCAGGTGACAGTTCCTGCGCCGACAGTTGTCCTGCCGACGCGGTCAGTGAGATGAATAGCGCTGTCGTGACGGCCAGGAGGCGTGAACTGTACATACTCGTGATTCCTTGGGCGCTGGGAATGGGTGTCCCGGTTCTATCAGGACTGGTTGGAGAAACAGGTAACGAAGGAAACCATGCCTAAGCATCCGCCAGTCCGGGCAGGGGGGAAATCGAGAATCATTCCAGTTCTCTCTCTGCCGTTACGAATCCTATGGCGAGGCCAGGTGGGGCGACCCCGAGACGGCGGCGCTGTGCAATCGCGCCGAGAACTATGATGGGGCCAGCACTCCCCGCAAGGCAGGCGTGTCGATTGCAGATTTAGAGTACATAACAACTGGCGCCGACGTCAACTTCAGGCAGGAATCACCAGCAGCGCGGGGATTCAAGACACGAGCCTGTTTCCGGTCCGGGGCGGAGTGGGGATTCGCGAGGATTGCGTGCCCCGGACCGCTGGCGCATAAATGGACCTGAAACGGGACTGAAACGGCGCCCGTACACCTGCCCAGGCAGTTGGAAGGCGGGTCATTGCTATGTTAGTCTGTTGCAGGGCTGACAGGCGTGGACTGTTTTGGACAATGGGAATGAGGAGAGACTTTCAGACCCAGTTGCCCACCGAGCGAATTCAAGTTGGACTACGTGCGCAAAAGAAACAACACCTCTTATCGCGGCTTCACGTTTCCCAAAAAAAGTTAGATGTCCGACCACCTCATGGCGAACGGGACGCGGGTGCGGTTGGGGTTTCCCGTCAAGGTGCTGGGCGCGTCGGGGCTGCGGTCGCATGACAGCCGGCGCTGGCAGAACAGCCCGCACTTGAGCGTCAGTCTGGTCTATCTGCGCGACATATTTCTCTACCTGGCGCGGAGGGAGATCCGGTTCTATCGGATGGCCGGCCAGCTTGCGCCCTATCTGACCCACCCGGGCCTGCCTTCGTTTCACAATCAGATTGAGGATTGCTCGACGGAACTGGCGGCCATAGGGGACATGGCGCGACAACAGCGCGTGCGGTTGACGTTGCATCCGGGCTTCTACGTGCGGTTGAGCCACCCGGATCCTGCTCTGGTCTCGCGTTCGAGCCTGGAGCTGGCTGCGGCGGCCTCTCTGCTGGATGGGATGGGCCTGGATGCGTCGAGCGTGGTTGTGATTCATGTGGGCGGGGGCGGCGAGGACGTGCCAGCGGCATTGGAGCGATTCGCGCGCACGGCCAATCTGCTGCCGGAACATGTGCGAAAGCGTCTGGTTCTGGAGAACGGAGACCGGCAGTTCGGTCTTCGAGATGTACTGTGGGCGCACAGACGGACGGGGATACCGGTTGTTCTGGATACGCTCCACCACCGCTGCCACAACCCGGATGCGATCCCGCAGCTGGATGCGCTGAAGATTGCTTTGGCGACGTGGCCTGGGGATGTACGCCCAAAGATCCACGTCAGCAGCCCGCGCACAGCGGTGCGAACTCTTTACCGGGACGGCAAGGCTCGCTTGCAGATGCCACTGCCGCACCAGCACAGTGATTTCCTGCACCCGTTTGAGGTCATCGAACTGCTGCAGGCAGCGGTTTCAGCGCGGTTGCGTTCATTCGATGTCATGCTGGAGGCCAAGGCGAAGGATGTTGCCCTCTTGCGCCTGCGGGAACAGATCGGCAAGTATGCGCCGCGACTGATGGGGCATGTACATTAGGGAAGAGGGTGGGGAATTGTCTCAGGAATATACAGACCCTTACGAATTGCGACGGACGGTGCTTGTGGCGGTTGTCAACAACGAGGCCGATCTGCGAAGGGCGGCATCGGAGGGCTGGTATCGCATTCCGCAGCGGCGAGCGCCGCGGCGGGTCGGGGCAGACTACCTGGCGTTCTACCAGACAGGCGCTTTCGGGAGCAGGTCGGAAGCTCGCACGATCAGCTATTATGCGGCGATTCGCCGTTATCAGTTGCTGTCGCGCGCCGAGCTTCTCCCGGAGGAGGCGGGCCATGCGCGGGCGGATGAGTATTATTTTCGGATCGAGATCGGGCCGCTTTTGCGGTTGGCACAGCCGGTTGCGGCAGCGACGTTTCGACGCCTGACTTTTATGCACACGACGCTGGAGCGTCTGTTACGCGCGCAGGATGTTACGGAGCTGAAGCTGGAGGGAGAGCCGTTTCAAGCGCTCTGGAATGCGTTGCGCGCCAACCGGCTAAGGCCGCTTCCCAATCGATTGGCGGGAGAATGGCCGGTGGACATCGCTTTGCGGGTGCGCAACGGATATCTGGGCATCCGGCTGGATGAATCCAGCGATATGCGTGAGGCGTCCGGGCCGCTGGACAGGTGGACAATTCTGCGTATCCCCGAGAGCCGGGTGGCAACCGACCTGGCCGGTTGTTTACGGGAGGTCGCTGGGGCGCTTGTGGATCTGGGGGGCTCGCTTGACGCGAAGCCGGGTCGGGAGATTGTGTTGTAGCGCAGGGGGGATGAGGAGGGGGTTGGAATGGAACTGAATGTCAATGGAAGAAGCTATACGCTGGATGTCCCCGCGGAAGAAAGACTGTTGTGGGTGCTGCGGGACTGGCTGGGTCTGACTGGCACGAAATTTGGCTGCGGCGTTGGGATTTGCGGCGCGTGCACGGTTCATGTGAACGGCGCGGCGGTACGGTCGTGTCTGATGCCGCTGGCTGCGGTCGCGGGGGCAGAGATTCGGACGATCGAAGGGCTGGCGGAGAGGGATGGGGGCGGAGAGCTCACGCTGCATCCCGTCCAGCAGGCGTTCATCGATCACCAGGTACCACAGTGCGGCTGGTGTATGAGCGGCCAGATCATGCAGGCGGTTTCGTTTCTGGATCGGAACCCGCTACCGTCTGAGGAGGAGACTGCGCGCGCGATGAGCGGGAACTACTGCCGTTGCGGTTGCTATGTGCGCATCCTGCAGGCGGTCCAGCAGGCGGCCGTGAGGGCGGGTGAAGAGGAGGTCGCGATATGACCCAGGAACGCGATGCAGACGGACTGGTCGAGGCGCAGGCCGACTCGATAGAGGAAAACAGTGGGGAAGGAGGGGCGGATGGACAAGACCCTGTCCCGCCGCGGAAACGGCGCTGGAGACTCTCGCGGCGCGGTTTTCTGATCGGACTGGGGGCGGCGGGAGCCGGCCTGGCCGTGGGCGCGTATTTCGGCAGGCCGGTTCTGCACGAAGTCATGGCGGAGACCTTTGCGGAGGCTGAACACGCGGGGAGCAGTTTCATGCAGCTGCCTGCCGAGCCACCGCTTTGGTTGGAAGTATTGGAGGACAGCCGCATACGTCTCTCTCTGACCAAGGTGGAGATGGGGCAGGGCGTTCACACGTCGATCGCGCAGATTGCGGTTGAGGAGTTGGGAATCAGCTGGGAAGATCTGGTCGTGGCGCAGGCTGATACGTCTTCCAGGCTGGTGGACAGTTTCGGTACGGGCGGCAGTTTTTCGGTTGCCTCCAGCTTCGGGCCGCTGCGCCGCGCGGCTGCGGGCATGCGCAATTTGCTGCAGCGGGAGGCGGCGGCGGTCTTGGAGCAGCCTGAGAATGCTCTGAAGGTTGAAGGGCGGGGGTTTGCCGTCGCTGCCGACCCTGAGAAACGGGCCGACTTCCACAGGCTAGCTGCGGCGATTACTGACTGGGACCTACCTGAAGAGGAGGCGCTGCAGCTGAAGCAGGCAGATGAATACACGGTCATTGGCCAGTCGGTTGGTCGCGTCGATATTCCCGACAAGGTGACGGGGCAGGCAGTTTACGGCTATGACATGCGCGTACCCAATATGCTGTACGGCGCTGTGGCGCGGCCGCCTACGCTGGAAGCGAAACTGCTCAGCGCGTCACCAGGCGAGGCGGCAGCGAGAGAGGGCGTCGTGGAGTTTGTAATCGATGTGGAGAGCGGTTTCGCCGGGGTGGCGGCGAACTCCCGCAGTGCGGCCTGGTCGGCGGTGAAGGCGATGGAGACGGAGTGGGATGAAGGGTATCTGTGGCAGCAGGAGGAGATCGATGCGCTGATCGAGCCTGAAGGAGCGGGTGGCGTCACGATCCAGCGGGAGGGCAATGCGGCCGCGGTGCTGGGGAAAGAGGCCGCGATTTCGGCCACCTATCGTTCACCTTTTGCCGTGCAGGCCTCGCTCGAGGCGCCGGCAGCGCTTGCGGATGTACAGGAAGGCCAGGTGACGGTTTGGGTTTCGACTCAGTCTCACGAAAGGGCGAAGGGGCAGATCGCCGAAGCACTGGGCGTGGATGCCGACACCGTTCAGGTGGTTCCGACCTATCTCGGGGGCGGTTTTGGGGGCAAGCTTGATACCGGAGTGGCGATTGAAGCGGCCCGTCTGTCCAAGGCGGCTGGCGCGCCGGTCCATGTGGGATGGGATCGCAGGGAAGCGATGCATCATGGCTACCTGCGGCCGCCGACGAAAAGCGTTCTCTCCGGCGCCGTGAACGGGTCTGGACGGATCATCGCGATGGAGCACAGGCAGGGTAGCAGCGACGTGGCCTTCAGTTTCATGCCGGACTTTATGGCGCTCGTGATGGGCGCGGACTTCGGCGCGACGATTGGGGCGCGTATCAATTATGAAGTGCCCAACCTCACGGTGACAGCCTGGCGAAAAACGCTGCCGGTATGGACGGGTTGGTGGCGGGGGTTAGGGCTGTTCGCGAATACATTTGCAGTGGAGAGTTTCGTTGATGAGCTGGCGGCGGCGGCGGGTGCGGACCCGCTCCAGTTCCGCCTCGATCACCTGCCGGACAGTCCTGCGGGCGAACGCATGAGAGCTGTCCTGGAAGCGGCCGCCGAGCTGAGCGGATGGGGGACGGCGCCGCCTGCGGGCCGGGCCCGGGGCGTGGCCTGTTTTGCATCAAACACAGTGGTGGCTCAGGTGGCGGAGGTGTCCGTGGACGCAGCGTCCGGCGAGATCAGGGTCCATGACGTAGCCTGCGCGGTGGACTGTGGGCTGGTCGTGAATCCGGATGGGGCGAAGGCGCAGATAGAGGGGAACGTAATGTGGGGCGTGGGGTCGACGCTGATCGAGCAGGCGTATGTGAAGGACGGACGGTTGGAGTTGAACAACTTCGAGAGTTACCCGCTGCTGACGATGCGAGAGGCGCCAAATGTCCGATCGGTACTGGTGGACACGGGGATCAAGACGCCGTACGGCATGGGAGAGCCGCCGATCGGGCCGGTGGGCGCGGCGGTAGCGAACGCGTTTACGGCGGCGACGGGCAGGCGCATCCGCACCCTGCCGATGACACCGGAACGCGTTCTGGGGGCGCTGGCCGGGAAGGAATCCTGATCCGAAGATCAGTCCCGCGAGGCCCTTGGGCAGGCTAGCTCTGCTCGCCTGAGACGCCCAGCTGCCCTGCGACCTCTTTCATGGCGTCGAGGACGCGTTGCACATGCTCATCGAAGGGTTCGCCGAGCTCTTCAATGAAGTGAAGGTTTTCGGCGCGGTCGATGGCGGCGGTGAAACGCTTATCCTTCCACTTCTTTTTGACTGAACTGAGCTTCACGCTACGCAGGTCTTTATCGGGGCGCACGTAGGCGCAGGCGAGGATGAGGCCGGTCAACTCGTCGCAGGCGAGCAACGCCTTATCGAGTTTCGACTGGCGGGGGACGCCGAGGAAGGTTGCGTGGGCCTCGATGGCGTGGATGAATTCCGGCGGATAGTTGTGCTTGCGGAAGAGACGCAGGGCCGTGCGGGGATGGCCGTTTTCCTGGTCGTCCATGTCGGGAAAGCGGTCGTAGTCCAGATCGTGGAGCAGGCCTGTCATGCCCCAAAGGTCCTCATCTTCGCCATAGTGGCGGGCGTAGACGCGCATCGCGGCTTCTACTGCCAGCATGTGGCGTCGCAGGCCTTCAGTTTCGACCCATTCATGCAATAGTTGCAGCGCTTCATTCCGGCTGGGCAGGGGCATAGCGGCTCCTTAGTCTGCGGTATGGGCATGGCCGTTTGACGTGCGCCGGGGATGTGCGGCGGCCACGGCCTTGTGGGCTGATGTCAATTGGGCGGTTCGAGTTCTGTCCGTTGGCGAGGCGATTGTCACGTCGCGCTGGCCGTAGACGATCTGGCGGCTGCCGGCAATGTGTGGGTGTTCACTGCCGTCGACTTGATTGGGCCAAAGGATTTTACCGATTGCGCGAGCGCGGCTGGCGCTGGAGACGACGGCTTCGCTGAAGGAAGAGCCATTCAGCCACTTGGACAGAAAGAGGCTGAGGCTTGGCTCTGGAAGCCAGTTGACGGCTTGCGCGCCGTTGACCGCTTGCGCGCCCAGGGCCAGCCAGGTGGGAGCCAGGCTGGCGCCGTAGCAGTTGACCCCGTACACGATGCGCAGGTCGAGCAGGGAGGTGTCCGCCGCATAGCGGGCGAGCAGTTGGTCGAACGCGGCTGCGTCGACAAGCTCCTGCCCCTTGTGCCCAATCAGGCAGCGTATTTGTCCATGCACGAGCAGAAGCTGATCGACGGTATGGTTGGCGCTGAGCTCGATCAGGGCGCTGGTCAGATTGGCGGCGGTGGCATCGTCATCTTCCAGAATCAGGATGCGGTTGTAGCGGCGGTAGGCGCCGAGCAGCCGGAGTTGGAATTTGGCGTACTCTTCAGTCAGCCAGTCGATCGCCGCCATGGCCCAGCGGGGCAGATTGACACCGTGGATGTGGCCGACATTTTCAAGGAAGACGACGAGCGCCAATGGTCTGCCCCCGGCAGAAGCGACATGGTGGAGCGGTTGTGCGGAAGGGTGAGATGCGTTCTGCCGGCGTTTGGCGGCGACGGAGTTTTTTAGCGACGGGGCATGAGCCATAGGAATTGCGAAGAGACGCGTCGGGGGCGCTTGCGGTTCAGAATTGGAAGCGGCCGTTGGCGTCGACGACGCGGACCTTGAAGTTTTCTACGAACGGTTCCAGACCTGCGATCAGTTCCTGCCATTCATCGGAGCGCAAAATGCGGGCGGCATCTTCCTTATCTTCCAGGACGCCACCGCCAAGGATCTGGGGGGCTTCTCCCCATAGGGTGTACCAGGCATCGGTAATGCGCAGGCCCAACTGCGCCAGACCGGGGGCCAAGGTCTGAACGACATACCGCTGACAGTCTTCTTCGTGCCCTTCCCGCATATCGTAACTCAGTAAGACTTTGACCATGCTACCGTCCTCAAGGGCTGAGAGATAGTCCTGGGGCACATATTCTGATGCCGGATGTCGGAAGGTCCGTTGTAGGCGGCACCCAAATCGGTCTGATTTTCAAGTGCCATGGTCCCAGTATAGCACAGACGAACGGCACAGCGCATAGCTGGTAAAGGCGCGGGACGTCGATGGCCAGTGCCCGCGCCAGGGCTTTGATGCAGGCGGCGTGTTACTCGGTGACGAGAGAGAGAACGTTTGGCAGCCGCACTTCGGCCTGACGGCGGAACTTTTCCACGTTTATGGAGCGGAAGAGCCAGACGGCCAGAAGCAGGCCGGCGATTTCCAGGGAGAAGACGGCGGCATACCCCATGAGCGGGTTGCCCGTCAGCCAGTAGAAGAGATCCCACAGGATGCCGCTGATGATGTTGCCGACGGCCTGACCGGCGAAATTGGCGACGCTCCATGCGCCAATGTAGAGGCCGGCGGCCTGGGGCACTGTCATGTCCAGCATGAAACTGAGATTGCTGACGGTCATGAGGCCGCCGCCCAACCCCAACAGAAATACTGAGCCGACAAAGAGGCTTGAATTGCCGAGAAGCCCGGACACGACAATGGAGGCGAAGGCCGCGGCGGTCACGTAGGCGCCGGCATTAGCGCCCGACTTTTTCCCCCAGCGCTTAACGAACAGGATTCCGGCAAGGAGGGTGACAAAGATGCCTGTGCCCCAGATCGAAGTCAGTCGTGAGGTGACTGCGACCGACATGCCCAGAGCTTCTGCGCCGAACGGTTCCAGCAGAACGTCCTGTGCGTGGATGCTGATCAGCACGATCATCAGGTAGATAAAGAAGCGGCGGGCCTGGGGGTTCACGGCCAGCAAGCGCAACACGATCATGGGATCGTCGGCGCTGTTGGCGGGTTGATCGGTTCTGGACGATGCGCGCGGCTCGATGCGGTAACTGCCGACAAGGACAAATATGACGGAAACCAGCCAGATCACACCGAAGGCGGTGAGAAGCGTTTCCTTCGAGAGAGGTGCGGGCGTTGCCAACATACGGGAGAGACCCAGACTGGCGGCGATTGTCGACGCGATCATTGCGGTCCACATAATGCTTACGGCTCGACTGCGCCCATTTTCGTCGGCAAGCTCGGTCACGAGCGAGAGATAGCTGACCGAGGCGGCGTTGATACCGGCTCCCCACAGGCAGAAGACGATGGCTGCGGCGCCCAGACCCACAATGAAGTTTTCGTCCAGCAGATAGGCCACGTGGACCGTAAAGTAACTGCCGGTTGCCGCGAGAAGCCCGCCGAGGAGGATCCAGGGGGTGCGGTGGTAATCGGCCGCCGGATGACGATCCGACCAGTTGCCCAGGAATATCTGAAGAGGGGAGAGCAGGTATGGCAAGGCAACGAGGACGGCCACCAGGGTTACCGGCATCTGCATGTCGGCGATCATCACGCGATTCAGTGTGCTGGTGACCGGAACGACGGTTATGGAGACCCCAACATGTACGAGGGCAAGTTGGACAAGAATGCGGGCATTCATGTTTGAAGCGTACCATATATTTCTTGGGAATTCCAAGATTCTGACCCTTGTTGGCAGGACCAGAAAAGGGAGAAATGGCGGAACAGTTTCGAGCGCGGGCGGGAGGGCTTTCGGTTGACGGAGCGTGGACGCGGGTGATAGACTCTTGCCCGTGATACTGAACTGCAACGCGCAGCTTTGCCTTAACGTATTCATATGCAGGAGGGATTGTGACCGAAGCAGGCGATGAAGCTGATGCTCGTCCTTCGTCCGGCGTCGATCTTGCAGGAAGCGTTCCTGTATTCGGCAGCCGACCGGGCAACCAGTTGGTGGACGGTGAGTCGTTCACTGATTTCAGCCGGAAAAGGCTGCTATTTGGCGCGTTCGGGGGGTTTGGCGAGACGCACGTGTACCGGGTTGACTGTAAGGCCGGCGACCGTCTGCGGGCGCAGATGTTTGTCCCGGTCCTTGCCCAGGGCCTTGCGGCGGCGCCGGCGATTGCGGTTGTGGCGCGGAGCCTGCCGTACAGCGCGGACATGCATGAGGTGCCATTGGAGTTGCCGCGGGGCTACAGCGCGATCGTTGCGCCGCCGCCAACCGAGCTTCTGCAACCGGTAAAGGATGTTCTGACCCGTGCCAGGTACTTCCCTGGTCCGACGATCGACACCCGCACTCTGGTAGGGGGGCGTTGCTATCTTGTGGTCTGGAGTCGGGACAATCAGATGGGCAAGTATGTGATGTCAATCGGCCATCGTTGGCATCTGAGGTGGAGCTATTGGGCCCAACTGCCGTTCTATTGGTGGCGGATACGGGGCTGGTTCGGTTTGAGCCGTCAAGCTGCCCTGTATGTGGCGGCTGGCGCGCTGCTGGTGGCGCTGGCAGGGGCGGCGCTGGTGCGAAGGGGCGGGCGCGGCGGGAGAACTGAAGGGGGAAGCGAATAGGGGAACGCCGTGCGCGGCCGGGTTCCCAGCGCCTTCAGGGTTGAATAGAGGTGGAGACTGTGCGCATACTTCTTTATTTGGGAAAGGGAGGGGTTGGCAAGACAACGACGGCGGCGGCGACGGCGCTGCGCTGCGCGCAGATGGGGTCCCGGACGCTGGTGGTCAGCACAGACATCGCCCACAGCCTGGCAGACAGCCTGGACAGGCCGCTGCAGAGCGAACCGACCGAGGTGGCGTCCAACCTGTTTGCGCAAGAGATCAACGTCGTAGATGAAGTTCGGAAGAATTGGGGCGCGTTGCAGAATTACATGGGCAAGATTCTGCAAAAGCAGGGCATGAGCAGGACGGTTGCGGAGGAGATGGCGATCCTCCCGGGCATGGAGGAGATTTTCAGCCTGCTGCATATTTTCCGCTACGCGACGACGGATGAATATGACCGGGTGATCGTAGACGCGGCGCCGACGGGCGAGTCGATGCGGTTGCTGGCGATGCCGGAGAGTTTTCAGTGGTATGTCGAGCGCTTCTTCGGTTGGGGAGAAACGGCGATGCGTCTGACCGGGGGCCTGTTGGGGCGGCTGATGCCGGAACAGGACGCGCTGGCCGGTCTGCCCAAGCTGGTGGATGATGTAAAGGCGTTGCAGGAGGTTTTGAGCGATCCCAAGACCACCAGCTACCGTGTTGTCGTCAATCCGGAGAAGATGGTGATCAAGGAGGGGGCCCGTGCGGTAACCTACTTGTCGTTATACGGATGTCCGGTGGATGGGGTGGTGGTCAACCGCATTCTGCCTGGTGTGCGCGCGGCGAGAAGGGTCGATGGAGGGGAAGGCGATGGACCGGGACAGGCGGCGGCAGCGGTTTCGGCGCCAAGCAGCGATCCGTATTTGCGCCAGCTTCAGGCGCATCAGGCCCGGTATCTGGCGGAAATCGAGCGGGATTTCTATCCGCTGCCGCTTCTGTACAGCGGTTGGCGCAGCGAGGAGATGGTCGGCATTGGGCCCTTGCAGTCATTAGCGGATGAGTTGTACGGTGAACGGGACCCGGGGGAGGTGATGTACGTGGGCCAAGCGCAGGAGATTGAGGAGGAGGGCGACGATTTCGTTCTCAAGTTGCCTTTACCGCATATAGAGCTGGACAAGATCCGACTGGCCAAGCGGGGCGATGAGCTGTTCATTTCGATTGGAAACTTCAAGCGCGAATATCTGCTTCCGACGATCCTGGCGCAACGGGAAGCCAGCGGAGCGGTCTTTGCCGGGGGAATGCTGAGCATCCGTTTCCCGTGCAGCAGCCAGTGAGCGCCGGTCTGTAGCGCATCGCGGCGGCCGCGCGCCAGCCAGAGAATCTGGTCATATGGGTTTGGGAAATCTTCTGATACGATGCCTGGGATTTGCGATGGGCGCTCAGATTGGCGGGCGGATCGCTCATCGAAACCGGCCGCGGCCGTATCCTGCGCCGTTGCGCAATCTTCTCGATCATCCGGCGCGCATGCGCTATCGGGATCCGGTTGCCACGCTGGGTCCGTTCGGGCTCGGACCTGGCGAGACTGTACTGGATTTGGGTTGCGGCACGGGTGTGTTCACGGTGGAAATGGCCCGCCAGGTAGGAATAAGGGGGCGTGTTCACGCGGTGGATATTCAGGCGACGATGGTGGAGGCGGCCCGCGCCAGGGTTGAGAGCGCCGGTTTTGCGTCGCGCGTCAGTTTCCACCATTGCGGCGCTTACCGACTGCCGCTGGAGAGCGACAGTGTGGACGCGGCAGTGGCAATCGCGTCGCTATCCGAGATGCCGCAACCTCTCTTTGCGATGGAGGAGCTGCGCCGCGTTCTCAGACCGGGTGGGCGTGTGGCGGTTAGTGAGGAGTTGCCCCATACAGGATATGCAAGGCAGCGAACGGTTCGACACTGGTTGCAGGAGGCGGGATTTCGCTACGGCGGGCGGCGGGGCACGCCGTTCTGCTACAGCCTGATCTATTTCGCAGACGGATAGGCTTGGGCCTTTGTCATTGGAACGTTTCTTCCTGAGCAGTGCGCGTCGGTCCGATATAATTGTTGTCAGATGATGTGGACAGGCTGGAAGGCCTGAAAATCACGTGGAACTGAATTTGAAGCTGCCGTACAGTACAGATGGACTGCCGGGGCTCGGCGGACAGTTGCGGGCTGCGCCGGACGCCTTTATCGTCGAGGAGATACCTCTATACGAAGCCAGCGGCGCCGGTCAGCATCTTTATGTCAACATAACAAAAGAGGAACTGACCACTCGTGAAGTCGCGCGGGGCTTGGCCGAGACGTTCCACCTGCCCTACGGCGCGGTAGGATTTGCCGGCATGAAGGACAAGTTTGCGAGGACGACGCAGACGTTCAGCTTGCTGGTCGGCCACGTAGACGAGGCGTTTGTGCGGGAGGCGCCATCGCGCATCAGTGAGAAGGCCCCGGTGGAGGTGAATTGGGCGCGGCTTCACCGCAACAAGCTCAAGAAGGGCCACCTCCTGGGCAACCGCTTCTCTATAACGGTTACAGAACTGTCGGTCGAGGCGGGGCAGGCGAAGACGCGGGCGGATGCGATCGCGGGCCAGTTGCGCGGTCGCGGGCTCCCAAATTTCTACGGCCCGCAACGCCTGGGGCAGAACGGCGCGAATGTGCGGCGGGGATGGGAGTTGCTGCAGGGCGGGAAGCGGATGTCGAACCGTTGGTTGCGCAGCCTTCTGCTCGCCAGTGTACAGAGCTATCTGTGCAACCGATACTTGGCATTGCGGCAGGAGCAGGGTCGTTTCAGCAGGATGCTGGCCGGGGACATTGCCAAGAAGCACGACACCGGCGGACTGTTCATTGTCGCTGATGGGGCGAAGGAACAGAGCCGTTACGACGAGAAGGAGATCAGTTTCACTGCGCCCATCTATGGCCCGAAGATGTGGGATGCGGAGGCAGAGGCGGGAGAGTTGGAGCAGGAGGTCTTGGAAGGGAGCGGCCTCGACGCGGCTGCGTTTTCCAGAGCAAAAATGAAGGGCACGCGGCGGCTGGGTCGGATATTGCTGGATGATCTGTCGGTTACCCAGAACGAGAATGGAATCGTTGTGGAGTTTTCGTTACCGAAAGGGGCATTTGCGACAACAGTGCTGCGCGAATTCATGAAGGTTTCTGATGATTTGTTGGCACAGGCGGCTGTTGATAGCGGCGAGTCAGAGGTAGACGGCAAGAATTGAATGACGCTCGAAAGAAGACCCGAAAGCGATTACGGATTCTCCCCTAGGCAACGGAGTGCCACCATGGAAATGCCGCTCTTCCCTCTCAATGTTGTGCTGTTCCCGGGTATGGCGTTACCTCTGCATATCTTTGAACCCCGCTATCGGGAGATGATCAACCGCTGTCTGGATGAGGACCTGGCTTTCGGTGTTGTCTTGATTAAGGAGGGCCGCGAGGTAGGGGGCGAAGCGGTTCCGCACAGGGTCGGGACGGCTGCCCGCATCGTGAAAGTGGACCGCCAGCAGGATGGCAGAATGAATATCCAGGTGGTGGGCACGCGTCGATTCCGGATCGAAGAGTTGAACCGCGACCTGCCGTATCTGAGCGGGCGAGTGCGGCATTTTCCGGTTACTGACGGGGATACAAAGCAGGCGGTCGACCGTGCGCACAATGTGCGTCCCAAGATTACGCGATATGTCGAGCTGTTGACAAAGGCGACGGGAATCCAGCTGAAACTGGATCGACTGCCGGAGGACGCGACGAGCCTGGCCTTTCTAACCGCCATCACCTTGCAGGTGCGGCCGGAGGACAAGCACCGCATGCTGGCGACGCCGGGCGTGCCGCAGCTCTTGGAGCTGGGCAACTACTACCTGGGGCGCGAACTTCAGCTGCTGGATCATATGATCAGCAGTCAAGAGGCGCTGCCGGCGATGACCATTGGCCCGACCGGACAGTTGTTCACCAATTGAGCCCTGCACGGACGCCGCGGCAGTTTTCTGGGCCGTCGAGGCGCTTGCCTGGGCAGAGGCATGGCGCCGGCGCCTCCCGATACAAGGCGGCTGGATGCGGCCGACGGGCGGGCTGAATTCCCTCACGACAATCACTGTAGATCAATCCTACCAACACAAAAACCACAGCCGTCTTAAGAGACAGCCGCGAAAGGAAAGGTGCATGGCTACTCATCATTTCCAGCCGGACCATTATTTTGGGACGATCGGATCGCACGCGCCGGTGTTGCATGTGCAGCCCGGAGACAGCGTTGAGACAACGACCGTCGATGCCAGGGGACAGGACAGCAGCGGTCAGGAGGTAACGCCGCCGGGCAACCCGATGACGGGGCCGTTCTATGTGGACGGGGCGGAACCGGGGGACACGCTGGTGGTGCATTTGGATAAACTGCTCTGCAACCGCCCATACGGGTGGACGCGTACGATGGTGGCCCCCAATGTCGTCGACCCGGAGCAGGTGCCCAATATGCCTTGGCCGGCGGAGGGACAGGAGCTGGCCAACTGGCGGGTGGACAACGAGGCGGGCACAGTGACCTTGGTGGAGCCGCAGACGAGCCTGGGCGCGGTGACTTTGCCGCTGGCGCCGATGCCGGGCTGCTTTGGGGTAGCGCCGGACCGGGGAGAAGCGATTTCAACGGCCACATCCGGGCCCCACGGCGGCAACATGGACTATCGAGGTTTTGTGGAAGGGGTGACCGTCTATCTTCCTGTCTTTGTGCCCGGGGCGCTCTTTCACATAGGCGACGGGCACGCGGTGCAGGGGGATGGCGAGATCGTGGGCACCGGCGTGGAGATCTCATTCGACGTGGGCTTCACGGTTGATGTGCAGAAAGGCCGGCGTATCTTTTGGCCGAGGGGAGAGAACGAGGCGTACATCTTTACTGCGGGCAACGCACGTCCGCTGGATCAGGCTACGCAGCACGCCACCACGGAGATGATCCGCTGGCTGGAAACGGATCTGGGGATTGACCCGGTGGGGGCGCACATATTGATGGGGCAGACAGTGGAGTACGATCTTGGCAACATCTATGATCCGGCGTACACGATGATCTGCAAGATGCCGAAGACGGTACTGCCGTAACGGCAGGGAACTGCAGGCGCGCTTTTTCAAATGCCCGGAAGCAGAGGCCGTTGCGGGGGGAGGTCTTTGCACGAGAGGGCCAGGTTGCGGCCGACCGCGCGAACTGCAATGGCGGCAGTTCGCGGCAAGTTGAATTCGTTTGGGTCGCTGCCTATGGAGTCAGATGTTGACCATCGTTTCGTTGCGTCAACTTCGTTTCGTCTGCATAGCGGCCTCATGTTTTTTGGCTCGATTTGAGGGGATGAGCGGCCGCAGAACCATACCCGCCAACAACAGAATACCGGCGCCAAAGAGGGCCAGCCCGCGACGCCAGCTTTCGGGCGCGTACCAGATTCGGACTTCCAGTTCACCTGCAGGCACGGGCAGGGCTCGGAATGCGTAATTGGCGCGCACAACGGGAACAGGCGCCCCGTTTACGGTTGCCCGCCAACCGGGATACCAAACTTCGCTGAGAACCAGGTAGCCTGCCTTTTCGGCACTGGCTGCGACTTCGATTTCGTTTTCCGAGTATGCGAGGATCGAAACGGGGCCTTCCATGCTTGATGGAGGCGCCTGGTCGGTGGGCGCGGGAAGGACGAGGTCGGCGTCGTGTTGGGCGAGCACGACGGTGTGTAAGGGCTCAAACGACATTTGGGTCACCTCGGCCAGGACGGCTTCCTGGTCAGGGCGGATCCGGGCTGAGGGCACGAGCCATGCACGGGGCAGTGGGTCAGGATTCCGGTAGACGGCGAGCGGGCCAGGGGCGTCGTAAGCCAGGGTATACTGTTCCGGCAGGGGCGTGCCGTCGCGCACGAGAACGTAGAGGACGTTGAGCAGGTCATAGTTCCTGGTTTGGCGACCGCCGTTGTTTCCCCAGAGGGTCTGCCAGTGCACCAGTTCGAGAGGGTTGTAGATTCCGCCCACATCATAGAGGCCGGCGAAGGCTGCGGTGTTCGGTTGCCACAGATCGTAGATGCCGGTGCGGACGTCGATGCGGAAGAGGTGTCGCGAGGCGGCGGCAGTTTGCGCACAGGCCTCGCCTTGCGCGGGGGCGCAGTGTGCGTCTTCACCGGCCTGCTCGCGCAGAAAGGCCATGACCTCCGGATGTGAGAAGCTGCGCGAAGGATCGTTTTCGCTGACGTCGATATTGGCGGCGGCGCCGGTCATCTCCAGCAGGGAGAGGAGGAGGAGCAACGCAGCGAAGACGCCTCCTGTGAGTCGTTGACGCTGGTAGAGGGTCAGCAGGATCGAGGCGGCCAGCCATACGGCAGCCGCCAAAAGGAGCGCCTGGCCGGCCATCGTTGCCCGTTGCAATGCAACCGGATCGCCATCAAGGACGCGCGTCGTGAGGAATAGGACCTGAACCAGCAGGAGGAGGAATGCGGGGCCGCTGAAACGCACGACAGAAAGATAGACGGCGGACTGGGAAGTGGGGAGAGAAAGTCGTCCTTTTATGCGTCCGGCAAGGAGGGCATCCAATCCGAACGCCGCCAAAACGGAGAGCGCAAGCGCCCAGAGGACAATTCCCCTGGCAGGGGCGCGGAAACTGCCATAGAGGGGCAGGACGCGAGTCAGCCAGCCGTGGAGGGGTGTGTTACCGCCGAGGGCGATGATAAAACCGAACAGGCCCAATGCAAGCCAGGGGAGCAGCCTGCGCCACTTTCGGGGTAGGGGCAGCAGGAAGGCGCCGAAGGCGAGGAGGAGCGTTACAAGGCCGGCGTAGGGCAGTTCGACTCGATCCCACGCCCCCCAGTAGTTCCACGGTCCGCGGCCGAAGAAGCCCGGCGTGATGAGGCCGATCAAGGCGGGACCTGGCTCAAGAGAGTAGGAGACGGTGTCCTGGTAGTCAAATGTTCCCCTTTTGGTGAAGGGGAGCATTTCAATGGAGGGGAGGAGGATGGGCGCCGAGAGGAGCGCAGTCAGGATGAACAGGACAAGCGGAAACCGCAGGCCGGTCAGTGTTTGACGCAGGGCCATCGCGTGGGACGATGTGGAGAGTTTTTCCCAGTGTTGAACTGCCAGAAAGCCAAGGGAGTAAATCCCCGCGGCCATCGCGAGGAAGTAGCTGCTTTGGGCATGGCCGGCGTAGTTGGCGACGGCGAAGAGGGCGGCCGCGGTTCCGGCCCAGGTGAGGCTGCGGCGGGACAGCGCGCGATGGCAGGCAGCGAGAATCCAACCACTCCATGAGAGGACTGCGTTGAGATTGAGATTGCCGATGTGGATGAAAAGGATGTCGCAGAGCCCGAAAGCCAGGGCGGCCAGCAGCGCGGCGGGACGGGTGAAACCGAGAGTACGAACCAGGACGTAGACACCCAGACCGGCCCACCAGAGATGGCCGATGCTGAGCAATTGCATCCATCGATAGTCAAAGTGGGGATTCAGAAGAAAGAGAATGAGATTGGGCGGATAGAGAAATCCGGCCTGGATGTCGCCGACAAAGGGCGCGCCGCCGTACAGGTGCGGATTCCAGAGCGGCAGGCTGCCCTGGCTGAGGGTGCGGGCAGCGAACCGGTAGATGGGAAAGAGGAAGCTGACCAGGTCGCCGCCATCGGCCGGCTGGTAGGCAGCGCCGATGATGGTGCGCCAGGAAAAGGCCGCGAACATTGCGGCCAGCAGAGTCGCGCACATAAGATCCCAGCGCCGGTCGCTGCTCTTGTATGTCATCCATGCAAATGCGCCTGCCAAAAGGAGCAGGATAAGAAGGCCAACGCTCACAGAGATGAGCACAGTGGTGGTGTTCATGCGGCGACTCGGGAGATTCCAGGTCAGAGAGAAAGCGGCAGGATCCAGAATAGCTACTAAATGCTGCTAAACGCCTGGCGCCAAAGTGGATTCAGCAGAATTGGAGGCGGCGGCGATTCTTTGCAGTGGGCGTCCGGCGGCTGTATGGTATAACAGAAGAAGAGCGAACAAAAGGAACTGATGGCTCGAATGCAAAAGGGAAGCGGTCTCCAGGAACTGTTCAGATATTGGGGTGACCAGTGCAAGTTGACTTAGCGCTTTTCAACGGCAACATATACACGATGGATGCGGGGCAGCCCCGGGTTACAGCGGTGGCCATCGCGGGCGACCGTTTTGCGGCTGCGGGCAGCGATGCGGAGATAAGGGTGCTGCTTGGCGCAGGCGGACGGGAGATAGACCTGCGGGGCGCGACGGTGGTCCCCGGCTTTATCGACGCTCATATTCACTTTCTTTCCTATGGGCTGAGTCTGCGGGAGATTGATCTGAGTGGCGCTCCGACGTTGTCGTCGGCGTTGGAGCGGGTGAAGGCGAGGGCAGCGGTTACGCCTGGAGGGCAGTGGCTGATGGGCCGGGGTTGGGACCAGTCGATCTGGGAGGGCGGCTCGTTTCCATCGGCCTCGCAGCTGGATGCGGTCGCGGCGGCGCATCCTGTCCATTTAGCGCGCAAATGCGGCCACGCGGCGTGGGTAAACAGCCAGGCATTGGAGAAGGTGGGGATCACGGCACAGACGGAGGATCCGGATGGCGGCGAGATAGTACGAGATGGGAAGGGCAGGCCGACCGGCATTCTGCTTGAAAGAGCAATGGAGCTGGTCTTCCCATGCATGGCTGAACCAGCGGAGGAGGAGGCCCTGAAGGCGGTGCGTGAAGCGCAGAAGGTCGCCAATCGCATGGGGATCGTGGGGGTACACACGAAGGAGGCGGCGGCCTCTTTGCGCGCTTTTCAACAGCTGCGCGCGCAAGATGAACTGACGTTGCGCACGGTGGCGCAGATCCCCGTGGCCGAGCTGGACAGCGCGATTCGCCTTGGGCTGCGTACAGGGCTTGGGGACGAATATTTGCGTATTGGCGGCGTAAAGGTCTTCAGCGACGGCGCGCTGGGACCGCGAACTGCTTGGATGCTGGCGCCCTATGACGGCGAACCCGACAATTTGGGTATCGCGGTTACGGGTGCGGAGGAGATGGCGGATATTATCGCGCGTGCTTCGGATGCAGGGCTGGCGGTGGTGACGCATGCGATCGGCGACAGGGCCAACCGCATGGTGCTGGATGCGTTGGAGGAAAGCCGGCGGGCCGGTAGGGGGCTGGATCTACGACACCGAATCGAGCACGCGCAGGTGCTGCATCCGGATGACATTGCCCGCTTTGCGGAGTTGAATGTCATTGCGTCGGTGCAGCCGATACACGCGACGCAGGATATGCGCCTTGCGGACAGGTATTGGGGCGAGCGCAGCCGCTACGCCTACGCGTTTCGGACCTTGTGGGATAGCGGGGCAAGGCTGGCCTTCGGTTCGGACGCGCCGGTGGAGACACCGGACGTGATTCAGGGGATCCATGCGGCGGTTACGCGCATGCGGGCGGACGGCAGCCCGGGCGGAGACGGCTGGTATCCTGAAGAGCGCCTGACGGTAGAGGAGGCAGTGTGGGCCTATACGGTGGGCGCGGCGTACGCGGGCGGAACGGAGGACAGCCAGGGCAGCATTGCGCCGGGGAAGTTCGCTGATCTGGTGGTGTTGTCGCAGGATATTTTCACGGTTCATCCGACGGCGATCCTGGAGACGGACGTGGAGGCTACGGTATTTGGGGGCGAGTTTGTGTGGGGGCGTCTCAAATGAAGAAATAGAAAATTCGTTCTAGCGCGGATGGGGAAACACTGCTATACTGATTCTGTTCTGATCTGCCACACCCGTTTGGACTAACAAAAAAGAGATGCCCACATGCATTTGCAACAGAGTTTATTCGACCAATCTGAATTGCCGCCAGGAACACATAGGCGCCTAAGAGCGTTACTCAGCGAGGATTTGGATTTTCATAGCGAACAGAGCCGCTATGCTTCTCACAGCTTTCACGCTTTTCCAGCGAAGTATCCTCCGCAGCTTCCGCGCAAATTCATCAGCGGGTTGACGAAAGAAGGAGATGTTGTGCTTGATCCAATGATGGGATCTGGCACAACGGTTTTGGAGGCTTACTTACTCAATCGGAGGGCGATTGGTTTCGATATCGATCCACTAGCACTCTTGCTAACGCAGGTAAAAGTGTGCCCTCTCGATATTCCTGAAGTGCGACGCACTGGACACTGCATTATTGAATGTGCTGAAACTGAACTGGCGCAAAATCGGATCGGGCTGACACAACGTCTAGAACAACGATGGAACAGAAAAACAAAGGACTTTGTTGATTACTGGTTTTTGCCTGCTACGCAGATCGAACTTCTGTCTCTTGTCGAGGCAATTGGGCGAGTTTCCGACTTCAAATTACGCTCCTTTTTTGAATTGGCTCTTTCCGCCATCATTATTACAAAATCGGGCGGTGTTTCGTTGGCGCTGGATCTGGCCCACACGCGCCCGCATAGAGCAAAGGTTGTCATAGATGAAAATGGCCAAGTCCTTGAAGGGGCTAACGCTCTCAATTCGGCCCCGACTCAAAGCGGTCGACCTTCCGAAAATGAATCCGAACGGGCCGCCTTCCTCAAGAAGAAATTGCGTTCTCCCATAGAAGACTTTAGGCGACGCTACCTGCAGAACATTGACGGATTGTCCTGCCTCCAGGATGCCCGGTTTCGGCCGCGCCTTCAGTTTGGCAACGCTCGTGGCTTGGAACTTGAAGACTCCTCAGTAGATCTGATCGTGACCTCCCCTCCCTATGCATCCAACGCGATCGATTATATGCGTGCACATAAGTTCTCTCTAGTGTGGCTCGGGCATTCGATTCCTACACTTGGTGAGACCCGAAAACGCTATATTGGCGGCGAATCGACTACCGACGTGGAATTTGTCAAACTGCCTGAATATTCAGCGAAGATTGTAAGAGAAGTAGGACAACGAGACGCGCGTAAAGGCCGCGTTTTGCATCGCTATTATTCTGAAATGACCAACTCACTGCAAGAGATGTTCCGCGTTCTGCGACCCGGCAAGGCAGCTATAGTCGTCGTAGGAAGTTCAGAGATGCGGGGCACTGACACACAGACAGGAATGTGTCTAGCCGACATTGGTCGCTCAATCGGCTTTGAAGTACCGAAAATAGGGGTGCGTCAATTGGACCGGAACCGACGAATGATGCCTGCCAGTACGAACCGGAATCCGGAATCCCAGATCCAGAAACGCATGCATGAAGAGTTTGTTATCGGGTTTCTTAAGGGAAACAACTGATTGGGGAGTACTGATAGTGTCAATTAGAGATTTGCGTCGCAAATGTCATAAACAGATTTACGAGCAGGTGATACGACTTTCCAGAAGCAAAAGGAATGAATCCCAATATCCGAATTTTGCTGATGGGACGAACCGAGCGAGTTGCGAAATCGCTTGGGGAATCGTTAATCGCCTGAAATCTGTCGAAACCTCGCAGCCACTGTCCGGCCAAACTGTCGGCGCAAAGTTTGAAAACATTACAGCTTCCTTTATAGAAGAAACATTTCAGCTATTGCGGCACGTCCGACCAGGCAACTGGTTTTATTCGACCCGCTATGCTATATCGCAATTTGACCAGTATGAGCACCTTGAATACTTGGACCAATTCAAAAAGTCGACTTCAGACCCACTGTTGGCCTCCGCCTTAGGTGAAGATTATATCATTAGACCTGATATAGTGATTGGCCGGCAGCCAATTGCAGACGAAGAATTCAACCTGCTAGGGGAGATCCTATCAGGTGATGACGAGGCGGCAAATATGACGTCTCTGCGAGCCGCAAACGCCGAAGATTCCCGTCCACTTCTTCACGCCAGTATTTCGTGCAAATGGACTATACGAAGCGATCGAGTGCAGAATGCACGCACTGAGGCACTGAATCTGATCCGCAACCGTAAAGGACGCCTCCCTCACATCGCGGTTGTCACTGCTGAACCTCTCCCCACGCGCCTGGCTGCTATCGCACTCGGCACCGGAGACGTGGACTGTGTTTACCACTTCGCCCTGCATGAATTGCGCGCTGCCATAGAAGAGATTGATAACGAAGACCAGATGGATATGCTCAAGATAATGCTTGAGGGTAAACGGCTGCGCGACATTAGCGACCTTCCCTTCGATCTGGCGACGTAGAAAATGACATTCATCCCTGGGATGGAGTTGAGCAGGCGCTTCTATTGGGAGGCGGCGCGGCCGGTGCTGGACAGGTCGTTTGCCGGGATGGCGCACAGCGCGGCGATGCTCGGCTCCGGCTCGGAGACGCTGGGGTTTGACGATGAGATGTCGGCGGATCATGGCTGGGGGCCGCGACTGCAACTCTTTCTGCGCCCGGACGATTGGGAGGCTCACGCCGAGGATATTGACGAAGCGCTGCGTCACGGGCTTCCCCACCGCTTTCTGGGCTACCCCACGAATTTCAGTGAGCCGGACCCGGAAGACAATGGGGTCCAACTCCTGGAGGCGACCGAGAGCGGGCCGGTAAATCACAGGGTGGAGACGTTGACGATTGGCGGATTTTGGCGGAGCTACCTCAATTTCGATATCGGCAGACCGATCGGGGCGGCTGACTGGCTGACATTTCCCCAGCAGAAGCTGCGTACGATTACGGAGGGAGAGATCTTTTACGACGAAATTGGATTGGGCGACGTGCGGGCACGGTTCGACTGGTACCCTGCAGATGTATGGCGCTATCTGCTGGCTGCGGGCTGGGCCCGCGTCGGCCAGGAGGAGCATCTGATGGGACGGGCTGGTCTGGTCGGAGACGAACTGGGTTCGGCTCTGATCGCGTCGCGTTTGGCGCGGGACCTGATGCGGCTGTGTTTTCTGATGGAACGTCGGTATGCGCCGTATGCCAAGTGGTTCGGCACGGCATTTGGTCAGCTGGACAGCGCGAAGGATTTGACGGAGATTTTTTCGGCTGTGCAGCGTGCGGAGACGTGGGAGGAACGGGATCGGCGGCTGGGCGAAGCCTATGGCGCCGTGGCCGCTCGGCACAACCGGCTGGGGTTGACGGAGCCGATGCCGGAAAAAGCGACGAACTTCTTTGGCCGGCCATTTCAGGTAATTGCATTGCACGGCTTTGCCGACGCGCTTCTTGACACGATCGGTGACGGGGAGGTGGCGAAACTCGCGCAGCGGCGGCCGATCGGGAGCATCGACCAGTTCAGCGACAGCACGGATCTGCTGGAGGCGACAGAGTTGCGGACCGCGCTTCGTACGCTCTACGAGAGTGGGTAGGTGAGGGCCGGCAGGGGCGGGAAATGGGTGTTCGTGGACTGCGCGGAAATGGCGCAAGAGGCTTTTGCGGGGGCCAGACCAGGCGGCGAACCGGTGGTGGTTTAGCAGGAATGGAATTTGGATAAACGCATTCAAGCTGGAAACAAGACACTTTTGGAGACGATTTGATGCAGGCCACACTTACGACTGAGCGGCTGGTATTGCGACCACTTGCGGCATCCGATGCGGAGGACCTTTATGACGTGTATCGCCGGCCTGAAGCGATGCAGTTTATGAATGAGCCGGCACACTCATCGACAGTTGAGACCGTCAAGATGGTCGAAGGAATGCTTACCGGGCCAGGGACGGTCTGGACCGTGCGTACGGCCGAGGACGGCCCGGCGTTGGGATTTGTCGATTACATCGGGAATGCGGGCGTGCCGGGGATGGGCTATATGCTGCACCCGGAGCATTGGGGGAACGGCTATATGAGCGAGGCCGTGCGGGCGGCTCTGGATCATGGCTTTGACGAGATGGGGCTGGACCGGGTGGAGCTGTGGATTAGTGAAGAAAACAGGGCATCCTTGCGATTGGCTGAGCGGGTGGGATTCAGGCGCCGGGGCCGTATGCGGCAGAAGTATCACCAGGACGCGACGGGACATGACAAAATCGTGTACGGTATTACGGCAGAGCAGTGGCGCACGGGCCAACTGGCAGGCAACGCGCAGGCGGCATACAGTTTGGCGCCGATTCTGGCGGTACCGGATGTGCTGGCCGCGACCGAGTATTACTGCGACAAGCTGGGCTTTACGATCGGGTTCCTGTATGGCGATCCGCCCACGCACGCCGGCATCCACCGGGGCGAATGGACGTCAGAGGGCGCGCATATCCAGTTCACTCTGACAGACCAACCATTGCCGCCAAAGCCCCCGGTAGGATTCTATGTATTCATGGGCGAGGATGTCGACGGCCTCTATAGGGCGTACCAGGATGCGGGCGTGCATATCGAGCGGGAGCCGACGGACGAGCCCTGGGGAATGAGGGAGTTCGCGATACGCGACTGCAATGGGTATCTCCTGCGCTTTGGCAGGCCGAGTTGAGGGGATAGCTGTTGGCGGGAACTGGCGGAGAACGCCGCACAGTCGATTCTTTGCATAGGCTGTAGGTAGACGCGGAGAGGAGGCAGCGGAGATGGCGACGAGGGGATTGACGCCGGAGAAGAACGCAGAAGAAAGAACACGGCTCTGGCAGTTTGCGCGCGAGACGGGAATGACCCGCCGTCACTTATTGAAGTTGCTGTCAGCCGGAGGGGCGGCAGCTGTGCTGGCGTCTTGCACTGGCCTGGCTCCGCCTACGGCGCTTCCTTCGGTCGGGGAAAATTCGTCTAAAGCTCCTCTTTACTTCAAGGACCCAACGCCGTTCATCGATCACGGCGCAGGAAATCTGGAGGCGCGTCTGGAGAATATGGAGGGGCTGGTCACGCCCAGCCGGTTCTTCTTTGTACGCAATAATTCAGAGCGTCTGGACGTGGACGCGGCAGACTGGCGCCTCTCGATTGAGGGGGACGCGGTCGCCAACCCGTTGGAACTGACCTACGACGACATTCGCGACATGCCCAGCCGGACGTACATCTCGTACCTTGAATGCGCAGGCAACCACCGGGCCCTGTTCGACCTGGTGAAGGGGAAGCCGGCGAAGGGGACGCAGTGGAAAACGGGGGCGGTCAGCAACGGCATTTGGACCGGCGCGGCGCTGCGAGACGTGCTTGTCAGGGCGGGCATCACCAGTGAGGCGAACAGCGTGCTTCTGATTGGGCTGGACACAGGGGCGCCGGAGGGGGGTTTCCGGCGGGCCATGCCGGTGGAGAAGGCGCTGGATCAGGATACGCTGCTTGCCTACGGGTTGAATGGCGATCCCTTGCCCAAAGATCATGGCTTTCCGCTGCGGGCGCTCGCGCCGGGTTGGGTGGGGGCGGCAAGTATCAAGTGGCTGGGCCGCATCGTGGTGTCGTCGGAACAGATATGGACTCGAAACAACACGACCTCTTACACGCTAGTCGGCGATGCCTATGGGCAGGAAGGTGAAGCCCCGGGCAAGCCGGTGACTTCGCAGACGATCAAGAGCGCGCTGGCGCTGCCGTGGCCGGCGGATCTGGCGGCAGGTGCGCGCAGCCTCCACGGCTACGCGCAGTCTCCGGCGGGACCGGTAGTGAAAGTGGAGTGGAGTCTCGATTCCGGGGCAACCTGGAACGATTCAACGTTAGAGGAGCAGCGAATTCAACCCGAGTTCGAGCGCTTGGCCGAGGCGCTTGGTGACGACGCCTTCAGATATTCCTGGACGCGTTTCAGCTTCAGGTGGGATGCGCGGCCAGGCGAGTACACGATTATGACGCGGGCTACGGACGCCGCGGGCACGACACAACCTGACGAAATACCCTTTAACGAGAAGGGGTACCTTTTCAATCAACCGGCTCCACATCCGATCCGAGTCGCCTGAAACCAACAGTTCCAGCTTGCGAGAGACAACCGATGAGAGAAATCGCCGACCACACCAGGATCGTTTCAGTAGCCGAGATGCAAAGGCTGGAGCAGCAGACAGACGCGGGGGGCCATCGCTATGCGGCGATGATGGAGCAGGCGGGGACTGCTCTTGCCGAAGCGATTCAAGGGAGTTTCGCGGGAAGCAGGGGCCGCTCGGTGTTGGTGCTGGCGGGCCCGGGCAATAATGGCGGCGATGGCCTGGTCTGTGCGCGTCACCTCAACGATGCGGGCCATCGCGTGCGGGTCTATCTTTGGAAGAGGGGCGGCCTTCAGGAAGAAGAAGAGGAGGCGCCCAAAGAGGACGATGAGGGCCATCTGGGAAAGCTGCTCGCGCGCGATGTGCCAGTCCACAGCGCGGAGGAGGACGAAGATACGGTACAGCTGCGAGCTTGGCTTGACGATGCCGAAATCGTGGTGGATGCCCTGCTGGGGACTGGGGCGAACCGCCCCATTGAGGGCACGCTGGCCGACATCCTGCAGCAGGTGGCCGAGGTATCAAGACGCCGCCTTCCATCGGCGCGAAGCGTGGGCAGAGAGGATAACTCGAAAATTGGGTCAGCGGCATCGTCCGAGACGAATGGGATTGGCGCCAACAGGCTACCTGTGGTCGTCGCTGTCGATGTTCCCAGCGGCCTGAACGCGGACAGCGGCGCCATCGATCCGGCTACGGTCGCCGCGGATATGACGGTGACTTTCGGTTGCGCCAAGGTTGGACATTTCAAGTTCCCCGGCGCCGCCGCGTTGGGCGAGTTGGTGGTTGCGGACATTGGCATCCCGTCGAACCTGACGGCCGATATACGAACCTTCTTCCTGACGCCGGAGCAGGTGTCCGGTTTTTTGCCGACCCGAAGCCGCAACAGTCATAAGGGTGTTTTTGGCAAAGGGATGGCCGTGGTGGGCAGTGTCAACTACCCGGGCGCGGCGTTTCTGAGCTGTGCGGCGATGGGACGGGTGGGGGCGGGTCTGGTAACGGGGGCGATTCCCCAGCCGGTGTGGGTGCCGGTGTCGTCGGGGCTGGCCGAACCGACGTGGATACTGCTGAGCCACGACTTGGGCGTGGTAAACGAGGCGGCGGCCGCGAACGTCATCTCAAAGTTGGGTGAATACGACGCTCTGCTGGTCGGCTGCGGGCTGGGACAGGAAAGTGCCACGCGCGGTTTTATGGAGCGGCTGCTGAGACGGAATCACAGACAGCGCACGTCGGCATTGCCGGGAGCATTTGCGCCATCAGGCGGACCGACCGCTGAAGAAGAGCAACCGGCATCGGATCCGAATTGGCAAGGAGACAGTCCTTTCGGTTCGATCCGCCGGCGGGATCAGTTGCCGGCGGAGGCGCCCCCTCTGCCGCCAACAGTGATTGACGCAGACGGTCTCAACCAGCTGGCGCAGTTGGAGGACTGGCCGTCGCTGCTGCCGGCTGACTGCGTTCTGACTCCGCACCCGGCGGAGATGGCCCGGTTGTGCGGGCTTGCGTCGGCTCAGGAGGTGGTGGACAACCGCTGGGACTTGGCGCGAGAGCGGGCTGCCGCGTGGCAGGCGGTCATCCTGCTGAAAGGACCCTATACTGTGATCGCGACACCGGAAGGGGAGCTGGCGGTTCTACCGGTTGCGACGGCGGCCCTGGCCACGGCGGGCACGGGAGACATTTTGGCGGGTGCGATCACAGGTCTGCTGGCCCAGGGGCTTTCGCCTTTCCAAGCTGCATGTCTGGGGGCCTGGTTGCACGGGCAGGCGGGTGCGATGTGTGAACAGAAGATTGGAAGCGCGGGCGCAATCGCTTCTGATCTGCTGCCGTTGCTGCCAGAAGCGATGAATGAACTGCGGGACTGAATCGGAGTGGACTAGAGCGCAAGGCAGTGGCAGACAGCGGCGCAGTTCGTATCCCGCGGCGTTTCAAGGGGAGCCTGTTTTGGGTTGCCACGCCTGACGCAGGGCGCGCGCCCTCTTGATCAGGTCAGCCATGGACTGGTCCGGGCCGGTGACGAGGGAACTGCCGACACCGAGGGCGGCGGCGCCGGCATCGGCCCAGGCGGCGGCGTTCTGGGGGCTGATGCCGCCGGTCGGCACGAACTTGATGTCGTCCAGGGGCGCCCGCAGGGCTTTGAGGTAGGCGGGTCCGCCGAGATCGGCGGGAAAAAGTTTCAGCAGACGGGAGCCGCCCGCGTGGGCGGCTTCGGCTTCTGTTGCGGTGAAGACGCCCGGGATATGCAGAATGTCAGCATTGCGGGCCTGGGCGGCCACTGCGGGATTCAGTCCCGGCGCGACGGTGAACTGTGCGCCGGCATTGACGGCTGCGTCGAACTGTTCTACGGTTCGCACGGTCCCGGCTCCGATATTCATGTTTTGGCCGAAGCGTGCGCGCAGCATCTGGATGAGTTCGAGAGCGCCGGGCGTGTTCATCGTCACTTCCATCACGAGGACCGGCGCGGCGAGAAGCGCGTCAGCAATTTCGATGACTCTGTGTTCGGGAAAGTCTCCCCGCACGATGGCGATGATGCCGTCATCCTGCACTCTGCGGGTCAATTCGTCAATCCGGGAATCTGTTCTTTCGCTCATGGCAAGCAACGGCGGCACATTGGCAACCCCTCCTGAAAATCGTGCACGAATTTGCGGCTATTCCTTTTCGGGCGATTTCTCTAATGGCCTGAATCTATAGTAGTATAGCATTGATCATACCGCCGTTTGGAGGAAAGTCTGCATGAATATTGCCCTGGATGTCATGGGCGGAGACAATGCACCGCGCGAAATCGTGGCCGGCGCGATTTTGGCCGCTCGCCAATATGATGTGACAGTTTCGCTTGTGGGGCGGCCGGATGTCATCGAGCGCGAGCTGGCAAGGCATCTGACTCACAGGTTGGATTTGCCGATTGTGCCGGCATATGAAGTGATCGAGATGTCGGACAAGCCGGCCAAGGCGGTACGCACCAAGAAGAACAGCTCGATGGTGGTGGCGTGCCAGTTGGTGAAAGAAGGGAGGGCGGATGCGGTGGTGACCGCCGGCAACACGGGCGGGGCGCTGGCGGCCGGCATTCTGCACTTTGGTCGGATGCAGAGCATACTGCGTCCTGCGTTGATCGTTCCATTTCCCACATTGCGGGGATTCTGCCTGATATTGGATGTTGGGGCCAATACGGACGTCAAGCCGGAGCAGCTGCAGCAGTTTGGGGTGATGGGCAGCGTCTACTCGCGGCGCATCATGGGAGTGCGAAATCCGAGTGTACGCATTCTGAGCAATGGTGAAGAGGAAGGCAAGGGCAATCAGCTTGTGCTGGAGGCGACGGCGCTGCTGGAGAAGACGCCGGGAATCCGGTTCATGGGCAACATTGAGGCCCGCGACGTGACCAATGGGATCGCCGATGTGGTGGTCACCGACGGCTTTACGGGCAACGTCTTTATGAAAGGCGCTGAGGGCATTGTAAAACTCTTGCAAGGCGTGCTTTTGGACGAGATTACGGCTGGCCCCATCAGCAGTATTGGCGGCCTGCTGGTGCGGTCCGCGCTGCGCAGGATGGCGCGACGACTTGATGACAGTGAGTTTGGGGGGGCGGTGCTGCTGGGCGTGTCAAATTTGATGGTTGTCGGCCACGGCAGGAGCAACGCAAACGCGATCCGCCACACGATTCGAAACGCGAAGCAGTTGATTGATTCGCGGTTGATTGGAGAGATTCAGTCGGGGGTCAATGAGGTAATCGACAAGCCGGATGAGTTGGTTGCGCTCCAGCGATAGCCATCGGGACCTCAAAAATCTGTTGCCATGAAAGTTTACCGCAATTTACCGGCGATCAAGTCAAGAGAACAGAGGGGGCGGCGAATCGCCTTGGGCGGTTTGGTAATCCTGTTTCTCGGACTTCTTGCCAGTTTCACGCCCAACTGGTTCCCCCCAGACGAACCGGCTGCCAATGCTCTGGTTGGCTTCATTCAGCGGTACTGGACGGTGGTCAGCTTTGGCGCTTTGGCGGTGGGTTTTATCGCTTCCAACGTAGGCAGCTACTACATAAACCGTTTTGCTCCGCGCCGTTGGCCGGGCAGCAAGCGAGTGGCGCGGCCGGATGAGGTCGTGGAGAATGGCCTGAAAGGGTTTGACGACAAGTATGCGCTCTTCCTGTGGGGCCTGGATGAGGCGCCGTACATTTTGGTTGGGCCGTCCGGCGTTCGGGTATTTCTTGTACGCAGCGACAAGGGGACGGTGCGCGTATACGGGGAGCGATGGCGGGAACGGTTCAGCTTGGGCCGACTGCTCACGTTTCTCAACCGTGAGGGTCTGGGCAACCCGGTACGTGAGATCGAGGAGACGGAACGGAAGATTCGGGAGCTGCTGCAGGCAGGAGAGTCGAGCGGTGAATTGACGGTAAACGCTGCCGATATTCCGATCGAGAGCGCAGCGGTCTTCATCAATCCAGCCATGCAACTGGAGCTTGAGAATCCCTCGATGCCGGTGTTGCGAGTCGATCAGTTGAAGAGGTACGTGCGCACGAAGCGGGACCAGCAACTGAATGCCGGCGACGTGCGGGCGTTGACAGAGTATCTTCTCAGTGTCAGCGCGCTGGCCTAAGCGCTGCATTCCCCTCAATCAAACCCCAATCTCCTTTCTTTCAAACTGACATATTTGTCGCGGGTGATGATCAGATGGTCCAGGACGTCGATCTGTAACAGCTTTCCCGCGGCAATGATCTGTTTGGTTACCTGTACATCTTCCGGGCTGGGCGTAGGGTCGCCGCTGGGATGGTTATGGACGACGATGAGGGATGCGCTGTTGGCTCGAACGGCCTCTGTAAAGATCTCTCCCACACGAATGACGGCGGCGTTGAGGCTGCCAGAATAGACAACCGGGGTGCGTTGTACGTTGTTTTTTGTGTCCAGCAGAACGACACGCACCTGTTCTCTCTCCAGCAAACCCATTTCCAACATCAGGAGATTGGCCACATCGGAGGGGCTCCGGATCTTGTCGCGTTCCTGGGGGGCGGCAAGCAGAAGCCGGCGTCCTAATTCAAGGGCGGCTTTGATCTGCGTCACCTTGGCCTTGCCTACGCCGCGGGCTCTGGTCAGCTCTTCGAAACTGGCGTGCGCCAGGCCGGGCAGCCCGTTGAACTCGGTCAGCAGACGCTCGGACTGACGGATGACGTTTTCGCCTTTGCCCCCTGTACGGAGCACAATTGCGAGGAGTTCGGAGACGCTCAGTGCGCCGGCGCCGACATACTCCAGTCTTTCTCTGGGGCGCAGGTCTTCGGGCATCTCTTTGATTGTGTAATCTGTACGCGTGGGCGAGGCGGGGAGAGAGTCGTCTATGGGATTCAGTTGCATTGGGGTATGAAAGGTTGCCCATTGTGGATGGATTCTGATACGAGGTTACGAATCCGGGGTGGAAGGTGGGGCAGTTCACTGAGGCCAGGGCCTGCGGGTCCAGCCTTGCACTGGTTTCGCGCCCGATGCCGTGCGCCCGAGGTCTGTCTTAGCAGCGGAGGGACTTACTCTTCGCCATAGAAATCATCATCGGGTTCAACCACGTCGAATCCAGCATCGCGAATGATCTGCGCGCTGCGGCTGTTGATTGTGCCGACGGCGAGGATGATCCGCGCCGGCGCTATCCCCACTTCAGAAGTATAGATGTTCTTCTTGCGTTCCAATCGTTCGAGGATATTGCGCCGGACACTGGCAGCGATTTCGATCAGAATGTGGTCGCCGTTCTTCATCACGACGAGATCGAACTGCTCCCCTTGGAGGTTCTTCTCCTCCACTGTGGCTTCGAAGGACTCCTCAAGGACGGACTTCATGGTCTTGCGGAAGAGGTCTTCGCTGTGGATTCCCCAGCGTGAGCCAAGGCGCGCCAGAGTCAGTTCCAGGGCGTCAAAGCGATCGTCCATCTTGTCGAAGCGATCGTCCATCTTGTCGAAGCGATCGTCCATCTTGTCGAAGCGATCGTCCATCTTGTCGAAGCGATCGTCCATCCTGTCGAGTCGTTCGTCGACCTTGTCGAAGCGATCGTCCATCCTGTCGAGTCGTTCGTCGACCTTGTCGAAGCGATTGTCTATCCTGTCGAAGCGCTCATCAGTTTCTCTCTTGTATTCCTGCGTTTCCCGCCGATGGGCCTCCACTTGATCCAGGAGGCGCGCAAATTCATCCCGACGCGGGAATTTTTCGGCAACCACCCCTTCAACAAATACAACAAACTCGGGCGACTGCTCCAGAATCTGCGGCAGGCTTTTCAGGATGTATCGTTTGGCCTGTTCCAGTTGCTCAGTTGTCAGCGGCTGAGCGTCCATTGATTCAGTCGTTTCCATAATGCTCATGAGTATACCACGAATACGCCTTTCTACAGGTGTTCGCAAAAGCCGGAGTCAGCGGCGGACGGATTGCAACGCGGGTTTAGCGTGGCGGTATCCGGTCGGGGATCGCCCGAGAGAGGGCATCGTCTTCGACTCAACGGGCGAAACGGGATGTAGAAAAAGGAGTCAGATCCCAGGCGACGGGTTGGTCCAGAGCTTGCTCGACCACCAGCTTTGCGCTGTATGGGCCGAGCGTAAGTCCGGTAGGCCCGTGGCCGGTTGCGAGGTAGACGCCGCACACACGGGGGATGGGACCCAGAAGGGGAAGATGGTCGACGGTGTAAGGCCGCAGGCCGACGCGAATTTCATGAACGGCGGCGTTGCGCAGGCCGGGGGCGAGGCGCAGCGCCTCGCGCAGGACCTCCTGGACGCCGTCGACAGTTGCGTGGGGAACATAGCCGCTGCCGGTCTCGCGGGTGGCGCCGACGACGACGCGACTGTCGGGCCAAGGCACCTGATAGTGGCCGCTGAATCCACTCAGGATCGACCAGGAACTGCTGTCCTGCCCGGGGAGACGGAGGTGGATGATCTGACCCCGCTGGGGGGCAACGGGAATCCGGGCGTTGAGCTGGGCGCCGAAGGCATCCGACCAGGCGCCGCCGGCAATGAGTACGGCGCTGGCCGTAAATTCATCCCCGCCAGCTGTGCGGACGCCGAGCGCCTGGTTGTTTTCCAGCAGCAGAGCGGATACGTCAGCGTCGACTGTCTGGACGCCGCGGCGGCGGAGGCCGTGCGCAAGAGCCGTGGTCATGAGGCGGCCGTCGACCCGGCGGGCGACCGGCTGGAGCAGGACTGCGCTGGCGTCGGCCAGAAGGGGGAAGTAGGCGTCACGGGCCTCAGCGGAAGAGATGCGGCGGATGCGCTCCGCGGCGGGCGGGCAGCGTTCTTCCTGGCGAGCGTAGATCTCAAGCTCCATATCAGCCAGGCCGGCGGCTTCGTCGTCATCGAGGGCGACGGTCAACTTGGAGCAGCGGCTGTAGGCTTGGGAGAGCTCTTCGTCAGGAACGCCGTCGGCGGCAAGGCTTTCGATCAGTTCGGCATAGTAGTCGACGGCATCGAGAGCGAAGTCGTACCAGAGGCGCCCGTCGCGGGTGCTGCTCTCAGGGGCGAGGATGCCTGCGCCTGCGTCGGTGGCGCGGCCAGCGTCATGCCGGTCGCATAATAGCGTGCGGGCGCCCAGTTGTCCGGCGCGGTATGCGGCGGCGGCGCCGACGATTCCGCCGCCAATAACGATCAGGTCATAGTCCATAGCGGGTCCTCCAGGTGACGCCGGGTTTCCCAGAAACAGATTGGAAGGGACTCATGCGCGGCGTTACTACGCACGAAAATTGTGACGGAAGTGCCTCAGTTTCGGTCGGCGGCCTGAATGTGATAGATGGCGCCGCTGTAGTCAACGAGGTAGAGATTGCCGGCCTCGTCTTCACCGAAGCTGCTGATGCTGTAGGGGCTGTCCAGGAGCAGTTCGGACTCCCATAGGCCGTTCACTTGCCTAAGACCCCAGATATTGCCGGTGACATAGTCGGCGAAAAAGTAGATGCCCTGGAGGGAGGAGTAGTCCTGACCTCTGTAGACATACCCGCCGGTAATGGACAGTCCGGCGACGCGGTCATACTCAGCCACGGGCATGGTTAGCCCGGCTGTGGAGCAACCGGAAGAGGGATTGAAGCAGTGAAGCCCCTCCATGATGCGCCAGCCGTAGTTTTCGCCGCCGCGGCTATCGGCTGGTTGGAAGTTCACTTCTTCCCAGGCATTCTGGCCTACATCAGCGATGTAGAGGTCACCGGTCTCGCGGTCGAAGGAGAAGCGCCAGGGGTTGCGCAAGCCGTAGGCCCAGATTTCATCGAGAAAGTCGTCGTTTCCGACAAAAGGGTTGTCCACAGGGACGGAGTAAGGGGCACTGGAGCCAGCAGAGACGTCGATGCGGAGGAGTTTGCCGAGGAGAGTCTGGCCCTTCTGCCCGTTGTCCTGGGGGTCGGCTGCGCTGCCGCCGTCACCGGTCCCTATCCAGAGATAGCCGTCAGGCCCGAACGCGATCTGACCGCCGTTGTGATTGCGCCAGGGCTGGTGGAACTGCATGAGGATTTCTTCGGAATCAGGATCGACCTGGTGGAAGTCTGGGCGGAGACGGAAGCGGGAAACACGGGTATGCAGACTGCCGGGATCGGTGGTCGTGTAGTTGACGTAAAGGGTTCGGCTGCTGGAAAAGTCGGCGGGGAAAGCGATGCCAAGCAGACCCCTTTCTCCGCAACAGTTGACCCGGTCGCGGATATCCATGAACGGGGTTTCGCCTTGGGAGCCATTGGTGAACTCCTGTACCAACCCTATTTGCTCAACCACATAGACTCGTCCGGAGCCATCGCGGGCGTGGGCGAAGTCAACAGGATTTCTCAGGCCGGAAAGTGTCTCGACAAGAACAATATCAGGCCAAACAGGCGCCGGTTGGGAATCGGGTGCGGGCACCGGCGTGCTGGTTTCTGCAGCAGCGTTTGACGGAGTCTCGGCCGGTGTTTGGGCTGGCGCCGAGGTAGGTGTAGAGACATCTGCCCCGTTGGCAGCCGACTGCTGAGGACTGGGAGAAGAGGGCGAGGCGCACGCGGCGAAGACGACTGCGGCGAGCAGTGCGCAGATACTCCTGTAGGCTTTAACTTTCATGTTCTGTTGCTCCGTGGGAACGCGACCGCGGTGAATGCGCGCCAGCGCGGCGGCAAGACTGAGACCAGGCGCAAGAGAGATCATCCTACCAGCACAGCTGTTGGTCAGTCCAGTTTTGCGGGTCATAGAAATTGCAGAGGGGTCTGAAACAGGCGCGTTACGCGGTTCGCCTCCGGGTTTTTCTCGGCTTACGTTTGTGCTTTTGTGGGGCTTTGCCACGTACGGCGCGGCGCATGCGAGTGGGGGCGTGGGGCCAGGCATACTACGTCTCCCCGGCGATGGCGATCGCCCGCACGGGGGATCCGTCCCGGCCTGTGATCTTGAGAGGCAGCGCCGCGAAATCAAATAGCGACTGGCCGATCTGATCGAGGTTGGTCAGGTTTTCAACGATGAGAACTTCATTGCCCAAGAGTATGAAGTGTGCGTCGTTGGGCGCATAGTCTACCGAGGGAGTATCGACTCCAACCAGTTCTATGCCGCAGTTTACGAGGAAGCGGGCGGCGTTCGCGGTCAGTGCTGGATATTCGGTGAAATAAAGCGAATTGCCCCAGTTTTGCGACCAACCGGTGTTGAGAATGACTTTAGGGGTTCGGTGGATGGCCTGCCGGTGGGGAGCCAGATCCTCCTCGGCGATCACCTCGCTTGCTCGTCTCTTGGAGAGATCGAGCAACAGGGCCGGACCCAGACACTGTTGTAGAGGGATCTGGTCGATGGTTGACCGCCCATGATAAAAGTGGAAGAAGGCATCCATGTGCGTCCCGGTATGGAGGGAAGTGCGCAGGGCGCTGGTATTCATGTATCCTGGCGTTCCGGGAGGAATGCCTGCAGGGATGGAAGTCTGGATCTGGACTGCCACCGGAGAATCACCGGGAAACGGTGGTGTCGAAGGAGCGAGAGGGTAGCTCAAGTCGATGATTCGGCGCTGCATGGGCGTCTCTCCATGGAAGCCGGAAACGGGAGGGCCGGTAGGCGAGACAGAATGGCGCACTGCATCGCGCAACATCCGCGCCAGCGCAAAGAATGCGGGAACCCGCAGGTCAATGGCCAAAAACTGGATCGTTGGCGCATTGACAGGGGGCGGACAACATACTATAATTTAGCAATTGACTGTACTGCCTTTATGTCTCCCAACGGTTGAACTATAGCGATCATGCGCACTTTCTGCAACATCATCACCGATGGGATGCTCGACTATCTGGTGGCGATTTACGAACTGAGCGAGACGCACGACAGAATCTCCACCTCTGTGCTGGCGCAGAAGATGGACGTATCGTCGGCTGCCGCGAGCAGCATGGCGAAACGGCTGACGGAGACCGGCCATGTCGTGCGCTCGACGCGGACGGGCATACAGTTGACCGATCAGGGTCGCCTGGCCGCGTTGCAGTTGCTTCGAAGACACCGGCTGCTGGAGGTGTTTTTGATTGAGGTGATGGGCTTTACCTGGGATCAGGTGAAGGCGGAAGCGATGCGGTTGGAGCATGCCATCAGCGCGGAGTTCGAGAAGCGCATGGAGGTATTGTGCAACTTCCCGACCCACTGTCCGCATGGCGATCCTGTGCCGAGCGAGGACGGCCGGATACTGAGCGAGAATCTAGTCAGACTCGCCGATCTTGAACCGGGGCAGTCGGGTGAATTGCGGCGCGTGGCCAACCATAACGCGCCGATGTTGCGGTATCTGTCTCAGATGAACCTGGTACCGGGATATCGGGTCAAAGTCTTGAATGTTGAACCTTTTGACGGGCCGAGCATTGTGCAGGTCGAAGATAGTTCCCCACAGGGCGATCCGGGGGGACTGGTGAAGATTATCGGCCGTTCGCTGGCGAAGTGCCTTTTTGTGAAGTTGACTGAGCAGCCAGCCGCTTGAGCCGTACCGTTCTGTATCGTACACGCATGACCTCTCCCAAGAAAGCGTGCAAATATAGCGAAACTGCTGCGCTTTCCTCCCCTCTGCTTATCGTCCTTTCAGTCTTTAGTCTTCTGCTCATTTCCATTGTCAGCAGCCCGTCGCTGCTGGCTCAGGACGAGCCCGTTGAGATCACAGCCGACGAAGTGAATCATGTTGCGCGGGATTTGTGGTGCCCGCTTTGCGGGGGCAGATTGCGGCTGGACAGTTGTGAACTGAAAGCATGCTCGCAGATGAGGGAAGTCATCGCCCTCAAACTGGCGGAAGGTGAGGACGCGGAGTCGATCCAGGCGTATTTTCTGGAGCAGTACGGACCGCAGGTGCTGGGCGAGCCGCCGCGGCAGGGGCTCAACTGGCTAGCGTGGATATTGCCTGTGGTTGCGGTTGCGGGCGGCGCTGTTTTTCTCTGGTTGCGCCTTCGGGAGATGAGCCGCCCGCCGACTGCAGCGCCGGCCCGGGCAACGGACGCAGGGCTTGACGAGCGGGAGCGGCGGCTGGAAGAGGAACTGGCCCGTTATGACTGATTTGACTGAATCGGGTCGCGGCGCTCCAGCTCCAGAGGACAGTGGTGTTCCACAGAGTCTGGAGACGGAACAGCTGCGGAAAGCGCCATCCAGCCGCTCTGTGAAGCTCTGGCGTTTCTTGTTTCTTGGCGCGGGCGCGGCGTTTATTGTTCTGTTGGGCGTGCGGCTGTGGCAGACGAATGTTCAGGGACAGCGGGCGGCAGGTGAGGCGCCGGAACTGCGCTTCACGACTTTCGATGGCGTGGAAATCGATTTGGACGAGCTGCGGGGAAACGGTGTCGTCATCAATTTCTGGGCCAGCTGGTGTACGCCGTGCCGCGATGAGGCGGAGTTGCTGGAACAGACGTGGCGCAGGGAAAAGGAGAACGGTATCGTCTTTCTCGGGCTGGACTACCTGGACCAGGAGCCGGCCGCGCTCGCCTATCTTGCGGAGTTTGATATCACGTATCCCAACGGGCCGGACCTGCGCAGTCAGGCAGCCCGTCGCTATCGGATTCAGGGTGTGCCGGAGACCTTTTTCATCAGCCCTGAAGGCAGAATCGTCGAAACGATTGTCGGGCCGATCGCGAGCCAGCAGGAGTTGGACGCGTTGTTGGACCGGATTCGACCCTGATTGTACGCAACCTCGCGTCCGCCATTGATGTGAACGGGTTTTCCCCGGCGGCTGAATCCAATTTCACGGAAATTTGTGCTAAAATGGGTTGGTTGCGCGGGGCCTCGTTGGCCGTGATCGGGGGGTTCGCACTCCCGGTTCGATTGATGTGAATCGAATCACTTCTGAATCGTGCGGGGCCGGGCTTTGTACAGCGATTGATAAAGGAGTAGCTAACCTTGTGAGAACAGTCCAGATAGAGGTTCTCCCCCAATCAATATGCAAAGCAGCTACGGACTGCTCAAGAGCCGCATTCTTCAAGAAGGCCTGGTGTTATATGAACGCCTGTGAGTTTGAACAGGAGGTTGGTCGAAGGAGATGAGACAGACTTATCACCTGGTTACGCTCGGGTGTCCGAAGAATGAGGTCGACAGTGACGGCATGGAGATGCTGTTGAGGCAGGCCGACTTTGGCGTCAGCGCCGATGCGGGCGGGGCGGATGTGTTGATTGTAAATACCTGCGGCTTTCTTGAAGCGGCCAAAGAGGAGTCGATTGGCGTTTTGCAGGGGCTGGCGGACGGGAAGCGGCGGGATCAGATGCTGATCGCGGCCGGCTGTCTGGCGCAGCGCAACGGCCAGGAGGTGTTGGAGCGGGTACCGAAGGTGGATGGTTTGCTGGGAACGCGGCGGTGGATGGATGTGGTGGAGCTGATCAAGCAGGTGCGGGGCGGGCCGGAGCAGCGCCGACTGCAGCGATACAGCCTGTTGGGTGAGCCGGACGAAACTTTCGTGCAGGCGGTGCCGCGGCCGCCGGTATCCGGGGGCAGCGCCTACCTCAAGATCTCTGACGGTTGCAATGCGCCGTGCGCGTTCTGTACGATCCCCAGCTTTAAGGGCAAGCTGCGCAGCAGGCCTGTAGAGGCCCTGGTAGACGAAGCCAATGGGCTGGTGGAGGCGGGGGCGAAGGAGCTGGTGATCGTCGCGCAGGACACGACCGATTTTGGGCGGGATCAGGGTGAGCCGGACAGCCTGCCGCGTCTGTTAAGCGCACTCTGCAACCGGACAGGCGACGCGCTGAAGTGGGTGCGGCTGATGTATGCCTACCCGGGGCACGTCAGCGACGGCCTGATCGAAGTGATGGCGAGCCAGGAAAAGGTCGTGCCCTATCTGGATATGCCACTGCAGCATGGGGACCCGCGCACGCTGCGCCGTATGCGCCGGCCTTCGCGGTTGGAGACGGTCTACGACCACGTGGACAAGCTACGCGCGGCGATGCCTGATATTGCGCTACGCACGACCTTCATTGTCGGCTACCCGGGCGAGACCGAAGAGGAGTTCCAAGGACTGTTGAAGTTCGCGCAGGCGATGGAATTCGACAAGGTGGGCGCATTTCCGTTCAGCCCGGAGCCGGGAACGCCGGCCGCGGCGTTGCCCGACCCGGTACCGGAGGAAGAGAAAGAGGAGCGCTACGGCCGGTTGATGGAAGTCCAGCAGCCGATCAGTCTGCGCAAGAATCAGGCGCAGGTTGGTAAGGTACTTGACATCCTCGTCGAGGGCCAGGGCGAAATCGCCGATAGCGGCGCGCCGCTGCTGATGGGCCGCAGCTACCGCGACGCGCCGGAGGTGGACGGCCTGGTGCTTGTGCCGGGCATCGCCGACGCGCCGGCGGGTACGATTCTAGAAGTGCATATCAACGGGGCACTGGAATATGACCTGGTCGGTGAACCGCTGATCGCTGAGACATTTTCCAGCCGCACGGAACTGCTTGCAGACCTCTAGTAGGTTTCCCTCGCTCAGCGCGGAGACCAATATGGTCGATCTTCTGAAGTTGGAACGGGATCTGGCCGCGCTGGAGCATGAACCCACACTCTTAAACGATAACAATCTGGCAGCGCGCTACGATGCGCTGAGAACCCTCGACTTTCTTGGTGAGGCGTTTCAGGTTCACGCCGAGCATCAGTTGGCCGCGGCGGCAGTGCGGCGGGCGCGCGCGTTGCAGGACGAACTGGATCGGCGCAACGAGACCCTATTTCGGAAACTGCGTTCGGGCATTCGGACTGGAACGGTGACCCGGCGCCAGTTACGGACGCTGCTTGAAAGCGTTAGCCGCTATCACCAAGGCGATCGCGCGTGCATGCACTGGGGGGCGGAAGCCGCGGACGCTCTGGCGGCGGGGATTTTTCGCAGTGACTGCCTACCTGGGCCGTGGGATGGCGGCGACAGTGAGATGATCCACTACGAGTCGACGCCGGTGAGCGCGGTGCTCGAGCTGGTGGACCGGGCGCGGCTGACTGGCGGGGACAGGTTCGTCGATGTCGGCTCGGGGCTGGGACAGGTTGTGTTGCTCGTGCATCTGCTTACGGGCGTGGAGGCGACCGGGCTGGAGGTCGTGCCGTCGTATGTGGCGCGGGCCCGCGGCGAGGCGGAAAGACTGGGCGTTGACAGGGTTACATTCAGAGAGGGGGACGCCCGCTTCGCGGACCTTTGCGGGGGCACGGTCTATTTCATGTTCTCGCCTTTCCGAGGGCAGATGCTCCAGACGGTTCTCAACCGGCTGCGGGGGGAGGCTTGCGTAAGGCGGCTGACTATCTGCTCATTCGGCCCGTGTACGGAGCGGATCGCAGATGAATCTTGGCTGACCCTTCAGGAAGAAGGGATGAACCACGAGTTCCGGCTGGCGGTATTTGAAAGCGGCGGCTAGAGGAGAAGACAGGAAAAAGGCACCGACACGGGCGTGTTCCCGCGCCGATGCCTTTTTGGGGTCTCTAGCAGAGGTTCTCGACAGCAGAATGTCGAGGCCAGGCGATCAACTCAGGTGGAAGACGGCCATCTTGGTTTCGGTCATCTCTTCGATGGCGTACTTGGGCCCTTCCTTGCCCATGCCGCTTTCTTTGACGCCACCGTAGGGCATCAGGTCGGCGCGCCACTGGGTGCCCCAATTGACGTGCAGGTTGCCGGACTCCACCTCCTGGACAAATCTCATTGCCCAATCGATATTCTGCGTAAAGATGGCCGCGCTGAGGCCGTAGTTGGTGTCATTGGCGAGCGCGATGGCCTCGTCGATATCGCTGACCGGGGTAACGCCGACGACCGGGCCGAAGACCTCGTCGCAGGAGATCTTCATTTCCGGGCTCACATTGGAGACGATGGTCGGCTGATACATCTGGCCGTTGCGCTCTCCGCCGAGGACGAGTTCGGCGCCGCCGCTGACGGCTTCCTCTACCCACTGGTTGACGCGCACGGCATCGTCTTCGCGGATCATCGGGCCCATTTTTGTCGCTTCGGCCAGCGGGTCACCGGTGGTGATGTTTTCAACGGTGGCTTTGAAGGCGTCGAGGAAGTCGCCGTAGATCTTTTCGTGGGTGACGACGCGCTGGGTGGAGATGCAGACCTGGCCGGCGTTGGAGTAACCGGAGGCGGCTGCGGCCTGGGCTACACGTTCGGGGTCGGCGTCGGGCATGACGATCAGGGGCGCGTTGGAGCCAAGCTCCATGGTCACGCGCTTCAGGCCGGCGGTGCGGCAGATATGTTCGCCGATGTCGCGGCTGCCGGTGAAGGTGATTTTGCGGACGCGGGGATCGGCGCAGAGGGCGTCGCCGATGACGCCGCCGGAACCGGTGAGACACTGGAGCGCCTCTGGGGGCGTGCCGGCTTCGAGGAAGATTTCGACGAGCTTGAGCGCCGAAAGAGGCGTGTCGGTGGCCGGCTTGAGGATGATGGCGTTGCCGGCGGCCAGAGCCGGTCCAATCTTGTGGCAGACGAGATGGAGAGGGAAGTTGAACGGGCTGATGCCGACGATGACGCCGCAGGGAACGCGTACGGTGAAGCCGAACTTGCCGGCTGCGCCGGGCGCGCCGTCAAGAGGGACGACTTCGCCGCCGAGGCGCTTGGCCTCTTCGGCGGAAAGAGCGATGATCTCAACCGCGCGTGCGGCTTCGATCCGGCCCTCGGCGATTATTTTGCCCTCTTCCATGGTAATGGTATGGGCCAGATCTTCGTTGCGCTCCTCCATCAGATGGGCGGCTTTGTGCAGGATCTCGTAGCGTTCGTAGCCGGTCAGACTGGCCATGACTTTGGCGCCCCGTTCGGCGGTTGCGAGGGCCAGCTCCACATCGGCTGCATCGCCCCTGGGAATGGTGTCGACGACGGAGCCGTCGAACGGGTGCAACACTTCGATCTTTTCGGACTTGTCTACCCACTGTCCGCCAATGTGCATCTTCATCGAGATCTTCTCCTTGTTGTCAGAATCTTTTCAGAATGGTTGGCTAGCCGTATGTATGTATTTTCATCGCGGAATTTGCGTCAGCGAATATTACTTCAGTTCAGGACCAGGCACACGGTTCCACTCCAGCGGCTCTTCGTCACCGTCATAGGTGGGAACAAGCCTCTGAACGAGCTTCTGCGCCTGCGGGGGCCAGTCGACGACTCGGGTCTGGGTACGGCTCAGATTGGACTGGATGCGGGGCGAGGAGATGTCGAAATTGGGATGGTACCAGATCGTGATGACCGTTCGTCGCTCATCGGTCTGGTTGGCGTAGGAGCCATGGAGCAGCCGGGAATCACCGATCACCAGATCGCCGGCGCGCACGGGTACGGCCTGATCCTCCGGCATCGGTTGATAGGCAGGATGTGTGGGGTCGGTGGCGCGGCGCAGTTCATCGGTATGGGCGGTGGGTACGGCGTCGTGCATGCGGTGGCGCTTGCGATGGGAACCGGAGATGACGCGCAAACAGCCGTTCTCGACGCGCGTATCCACCAGGTAGTACATCAGAAAGAGCTGCATGGGAATGTCGGTGTAGCTGACGGGATCGTTCCATCCCCACCAATCCTGATGCCAGAAGAGGGGCGGCGAGTGGCCGGGCTTGCTGATGACGAAGCCGGATGACCAGCGCGGCTTCGGATAGCCGAGAGCGGTCAGCGCATCCAGGGCCGGTTGGTAGGCCACCAGCTCGGCGAAGAAGGGATCATCATAGACGCTAATCATGCTGCCGGTGGATTTTTGCTCCTCGAAGTGCTCGGCGGATTGGGCTGCAATGAGGCCGTCGCTGGCGGCGCGCACGCGGGCCAGCATGTCCGGTGAAAGCACCTGCTCGAAGACGCAGTAGCCGTCCTGAATCAACTGGGCGCTCTTGTCGTGGGCAATTGTTGTTGTCGTCATGATGTCTCCCCTGCGTAATGGAACGCGAAATTCGAGCAAGAGTGGAGATGCGAGGGTGCGGATGGTCGTGCACTGCCATGTTTACGAATAGAGCAGTGCGACGCGGGGGTCCCTTGCGAGAATGTCCCTATTGTAACAGAGAGACAAGGGTCTTGGCATACTGCCAGCGCGATGCGAGAATGCTGGCAGCAGGTGTTATGGGATACAATTGCGGAGCGTTTTCCAAGGGCATTCAGAAGGATTGAAACATGCTGATCGGACTCGACATTGGCACCACTTCATTGAGCGCGGTGGCGCTGGATCCGGAGAGCGGCAGGCAGGCGGCGCACCGGACGGTTGCCAATCGCGCGGGTTCGTTTCCCGGGGCTGGGCGGGCTGAGCTGGACCTGTCGCGATTGTATGAATTGACGGCGCAGTGCCTGGCCGAACTGGTGGCGCAGGCCGATTTGGCGCCGACTGCCATCCAAGGGATCGGCGTTACGGGCCAGCAACACGGGGTTGCCCTGATTGGCCCTGCCGGTTCGCCGGCAGGGCCTGCAATTACCTGGCAGGATTTGCGTGTGCAGGAGCCGCTTCCCGGTTCGGACAGGCCGGTGTTGGAGCGGTTTATCTCGGCTGCGGGAGGCCGGGAAGCTTTCCGCAACACCGGTTGCCTGCCGGCGGCGGGATTTCTTGGACCCAGCCTCTACTGGCTCGGGTTGCAGGATGCCCTGCCGGCTGCCCCCGTGACGGCCTGCTTTGTCCCGGATGCGGTGGTCTCGTTCCTCACCGGAGCGACGGTCGTTTGCGAACCGACGCTGGCTGCCAGCTCGGGGATCTTCGACATTCGCGCGAACTGCTGGGATTCGACGCTGCTGGAGCGGCTGGCGCTGCCGGCGCGACTTTTCCCGCCCATTGGGGACGCCGGAGATGTAGCGGGGGGCCTGCGCAGGGAGCTGGCAGAGGCCGTTGGCTTGGCGGAGGGCACGCCGGTGACGGTGGCGCTTGGGGACAATCAGGCCAGTTTCATCGGCAGCGCGCCGGAGCCGGGTCGCAGTCTGCTCGTGAACGTAGGGACCGGAGGCCAGATTTCGGCGCGCTCGGACGAGTTTCATTTCATACCGGGACTGGAAAACCGTCCCTTTCCCGGTGGACAGTATCTGCTGATAGGGGGAGGGCTGTTCGGGGGTCGTTCCTATGCCTACCTGCAGAGCTTCTACCATCAGGTGGGCGCCCAACTCCTGGAGGCGGAATCGCCAGACGACCTTTATGCCCGGATGACAGAGTTGGCGGCGGCGGCGCCGGCCGGGAGCGACGGGCTGCGCTGCGAACCGTTCTTTACAGGCAGCCGCACCGACCCGGGGTTGCGCGCTTCGTTCAGTGGGCTTTCACCGGACAATTTCACGCCCGGGCATTTCGCTCGCGCTCTGCTGGAAGGGATGGCCGATGGCTTCTTTGCCTTTTTTGAACAGATGAGACCGGTGGCGGGAACGCCGCCGTTGCTGGTTGGCGCGGGGAACGGCGTGCGCCAGAACCGGCTGCTGGCACGGATCCTGGCAGGTCGTTTCGGCAAGACGCTGCTGATTCCGAGCCATGCGGAAGAGGCGGCGGTCGGCGCGGCTGTGGCCGCGGCGGTCGGTCTGGGTATCTTCGGGGAGCTGGAGACGGCAGCAGCTGCGTTGCTGGACTACGCGGACAGTGTCGATCCTTAGGTGGAGGTGTACGGGGAGGGCCTAGACCGGGGGCTCGCGGCCCCCGGTTGATGGAATGATCGCGAAGAAGCTACTCCCGCACATGCATATCGCCCAGGACAATCCACTTGTAGGTAGTGAGCTCCTCCAGGCCCATTGGCCCGCGGGCGTGGAGCTTCTGTGTGCTGATTGCGACTTCGGCGCCGAGGCCGAACTGGCCGCCGTCGTTGAAGCGGGTGCTGGCGTTGACGAAGACGGCTGAGGAGTTGACGGCGTCGACAAAGCGTTGGGCGTTGTTCCAGTCCTGGGTGAGGATGCCGTCGGAGTGGTCCTGGCTGTGCTCTTGAATGTGGGAGATGGCCTCGTCGAGCGAGTCGACCAATTTGACGCCGAGGATCAGCGTCATCCACTCGGTATCCCAGTCGTCCGGCCCCGCCGGGACGACAGTTGCCCCCTGGTCTGTGAGATATGGCATGGCATCGGGCGTTGCGCGTATTTCGACGCCGCAGTCGGCCATGCGCCGCGCCAGCTTGGGGAGGAACTCGGCGGCGATCTGCCGGTTGACGAGCAGCGTATCGAGAGCATTGCAGACGGAGGGGCGCTGGGTACGGGCGTTGACGATGACGTCCATGCCTCGTTCCTGATCAGCGGTGATGTCGACGTAGAAATGGCAGATGCCGATGCCGCCGGTGATAACCGGGATGGTGCTTTGGTCGCGGCAGAGTCTGTGCAGCGAGTTGCCGCCGCGGGGGATGAGCATGTCAACGTATTCGTCCATGCGCAGAAATTGGGAAACGAGCGCTCTGTCCGGATTGCCGATGTATTGGATGGCCTCACGAGGCAGATCCTGGGCCTGGAGCGCGTCGGCGATTACGGCGACGAGCGCAAGGTTGCTGCGCAGGGTCTCTTTGCCGCCGCGCAGGATGACGGCGTTGCCGGTTTTCAGGCTGAGGACGGCGATGTCGATGGTGGTGTTGGGGCGGGCCTCGTAGATGACGCCGAGGACGCCGATCGGGATGCGGCGGCGGCTGAGACGTATCCCGTTGGGCAACAGACGGCTTTCGAGCTCGGCGCCGACCGGGTCGGGGAGGGCAGCCACCTTGCGCGTGTCGTCCGCCAGCCCTCGAATTCGTTCCGGGGTGAGAAGCAGCCGATCCAGGAGAGATTCGCTGAGACCATTGGCGCGGCCGTCGGCGATATCCAGTTCGTTTTGCGCCAGGACCTCGGCGCTTCTGTCTTCCAAGGCGTCGGCAATGGCAAGGAGAGCGTCGTTCTTGCGCGTCGATGACAGTGCCGCCAGTTTGCGGCTTGCCTGCCGTGCCTCTTTCCCCATTGCCTCCAAATCCACTTTCTGCCCTGGAGCCTGGGTAGGTCGAATCTGCGCTGGGTGTCCTGTCTCCCGATCATTCCGGGGGGAACTCTCCTCGTGCGCGCCAGGTTTTTTCACAGCGATGGTCATAAGTCTTCTCCAGACACCTATTCCAATAGGATCAGGTCATTGCGGTGGAGGGCGACCGGCCCGTAGCCATAGCCCAGCCGCCGGCTGATTTCATGGGACTGGCAGCCGCGAATACGTTTCAGGTCGGCGCTGCTATAGCGGGAGATGCCGCGTGCCAGATCCGGGCCGTCTTTCTCCTTTACAAAGACGGCGTCGCCGCGCTCGAATTCGCCCTCCACGGAAGTAATGCCAACGGGAAGGAGGCTGTTGCCGTGATGGCGCAGAGCTCTGGCCGCGCCGGCATCCACGAGTAGACGGCCCGAGGGCGCGGGGCCGGCCAGGATCCAGCGTTTGCGGTTTTCCAGGGGCGCTTCCTGTGCGGGGAATCGGGTTCCCACAGGCTGACCGGAGACCACGCGCGAGATGACATCGGGGGCGCTGCCGTCGGCGATCACGACATCGGTTCCTGCCCGGCAGGCGAGGTCCGCGGCCTGCAGTTTGGTACTCATGCCGCCGATTCCCAGGTTGGTGCGTGTGTTGCCGGCGAGGGCTCGCAGGGAGTCGTCGATCGCATGGACTTCAGGAATCAGCTCAGCGTCTGGATCGATGCGCGGGTCTGCGGTAAAGAGGCCTGCCTGGTCGGTCAGCATCAGCAGCAGATCAGCGTTGGTCAATACTGAGACCAGGGCCGAGAGATTGTCATTGTCGCCGACCTTAATTTCCTCGACAACGACAGCGTCGTTTTCGTTGACAACTGGTACGATGTTGTGTTTGAGCAGGGCGCTGAAGGTATCGCGGGCGTTGAGAAATCGCTGGCGGTTTTCCGTGTCGGCCCTGGTCAGCAGGATCTGGCCGACATGGATGCCATAGATTTCGAAAAATCTCTCCCACATGAGCATAAGCCGGCTCTGGCCTACTGCGGCCAGCATCTGGCGGCTGGAAAGCGTATCGGGAAGTTCGGGGAACTGCAAGCGCGCCCTGCCCGCGGCCTGAGCGCCGGAGGAACAGACGATGATCTGCTTGTCCTGATGGTGGAGCGACGCGATCTGGCGGGTCAACTCTACCATCTGTGGTTGGTTGAGGAAGCGTGTGCCTTTGGTCAGGACACCTGTTCCCAACTTGACGACGATTTTCCGATACATTCTACCCGTCCTGCCAGATAAAAGAGCGGTTACTGACAGGCTGCCGGATGCTCAATTGACAGTTCCCGCTCGCGCAAATAACGCTAACAGTATAATGCAGTGAATGAGGTTTCGGCAATCATTTCCTGGTCAGGCGCGGTGCAGAATGGGGACGAGCTTTGGGCTACTTCTGGAGGATTACGCTGAAACCTGCAGCCTGCACCGCAGTGGCCGTTGGTGGGGGATGCGATATGGCGCGGAGGCCGGCGGACTGCGAACGGCGGGTGATTCGCGAAGGGACGCGAAAGGGCTAAGCCGCCCAAAAGGAGTCGTTTTTGTCCCGATTTTTGCATGTGCTAAGATAGTTGGAGTACTGCGCACACGCAGGAGGAAGTTTTCCCTGCCCGGTCGCAGGCTTCTCGCATCTGTCGCGGCCGACAGGGCGCCGCGTACTCTTGCTGCCGTTTTCCGCCGCTGTGACGAAAAACGGCAGCTTGTGGACTTAAGGAACGGGCGACCCGGCAGGATTCCCCGGACCCGACCGCATGCGACAGCGCAGAGCAGACATATGCGAATAGGCGGCCGTCTCGGCGGGTGGATGCGAAACGACCGTTACAGACAGGAATACGCCAGCAGACAGGATTCAGGTACATAGCGCCCCTGCCCGAGAGCGGCGCAGAATGGAGGAGAACGGAAATGGGAAGGTCTTCTTTTGACTATGATGAGCCGCGCCGACCTGGGACGAGGCCGGCCTCCGGGATGCGGAGGATTGCGACGGCCATTCTTTCGCTTGTACTGATTCCTGTACTGATCGTTGCGGCGCTCCTGTTGCCGCCGATCAGTCTGCTCGAGCGGATTCAGTTTCTGTCCTACACAACGATAGACACGAACGGCGGTTCGCTTATGGATCCGGACGGGACGACGATCATATTTCCTCCTGAAAGCGTACTTGAGACGTTTCGCGTCAGCCTGGACAGCATTCCGCGAGCAGAATTCCTGAACGGGAATGCAGGTGATGCGTGGAGGACCGCCCGCGATTTGCTGGCGGGCACGGGTCTTGAGGCCAAGAGCCCGATATACGAAGTGGAGGTGCGCGGCGGTCGTTTGGAGCAGAGCATCGTGCAGATCCCGATTCCAAATGATAGCCAGCCCTATGAGACGCTGGAACTGTATAGTTGGGATGGGGATAGCTGGGAGTTTGTTGCCAGTTCCATTTTGGCCGCAGAGGAGAAGATTGAGGCGCGTGTTGGCGGCCCGCCGCCATCGAATTTCGTGGTCATGCAGACGAGTGCGCCGCCGGCGAGGGTGGGGGCCAACATTGGCGTCGGCGAACAGGTTCCGCCCAGTTTGTCCAACGCTGCCATCACAACCCTTGCCGCGGCCGGCTACTATCTGCGGGGGGACGGGGCGCTGGATATCGTTCGGCCCAATGCGCCCGCGGGCAACTATGCGATTGTGCCGGTGATACGCAACTGGCGCGGCGGCGAGGCTCCCCGCAGCGACCTGCTCCACAACATGTTGGTGGAATCGGGGCAGATGCAGAACCAACTCACCGCGATCGCCAATCTCCTGACGCAATACAGCTACCCAGGCGTGATCATCGACTATCGCGGGCTGGAAGCGACACTGGCCGGCGGGGCAGAGTTTACCTACTTCATTGAACGCCTGGCGGAACGGCTGCATGCGCCGGACATGAACCGGTGGCTGGCTGTGCGGGTGGAATCGCCGCAACAGATTTCGGCGGTGGAGTGGAACACACGCGGCTATGATTGGAAGGCGCTGGGCAGCGCGGCTGACCGCATCCTGATTCCGGGCCCGACCGACCCTGCCGCGTATCAGCTAGGCGGGCAGATGGGATCCATGCTGACCTATGCCACAGACCAGATCGACCGGGGCAAGGTGCAGGTGGAGTTGCCGGGCATGTCGGTAGAACGGAGCGGAAACCAGTGGTGGCTGAAAGGTTTCCAGCAGTCGCTGCAGCCCTTGGTCGCGCAGATTCGCCTGGGGGGAGAGGGTGGCGTAATTCTGCCTGGCGCGGATGTCGAGGTGGCGGCAGTCAACCCGCGGATCACGCGACCCCTGGCCTGGGATGATGCGTTAGGCGCATATGTCTATGCATATCTTGACGACCAGCAGATGGAGCGGACGGTCACGATTGAGAACAGCAGCAGCTTTGCCCGCAAGCTGAACTTGCTGGAGCGTCACCAGGTGACCCAGGTGATGGTGCGGGATGTGGATTCCGGTGATGTCGATCCGGACTTGTGGGAGGTCGCCCGCCAATTCCAAACGGGCGGGGGCGTTAATCCAGCGCCGGCGATGTTGAAGGTATCCTTCAGGATTTTCCACCCTGACGGCGGGGTGCTCGAGGAGGTAACGGTTCCGATCGAGAATCCGGTCCACACATTTATGGCTCCGGTTGGCGAAGGCAATATCCATGTCGAGGCGCAGGTTGTGCAGTTCTCGAATTTAGGAAGTCAGCAGGCGGCCAGCCCGCAGAACAAGGTGGCATTGAGCCTGGCGACGCCGACGCCGGTTGCGACGCCGACGCCGGTGCCGACGCCGACACCTGAAGTTTCGAGGCTGGTCAGTACGCAGAACACAAACGTGCGCGAAGGGCCGGGAACCAATTATGACATCTTGAGCCAGCTCAACGCGGGCCAGCCATACCTCATTTTTGGAAAGAATGAGGCTGGAACCTGGTGGCAGATCGATATTGGCAATGGCAAGAAGGGTTGGGTTTTTGCGGAATTAACGACCGCCAGCGGTCCTCTGAACACGATTGGTGTGATCACCGACATACCGGATCCGCCAGCTGCGCCTGCTGCAGCGGCGCCGGCGCCGGGCGGGGGCGGCAGTTTCGGTTACGGGGTTCAGGCCCATATGGTGCACAACAACTACGCCGGCCAAGTAATGCAGAAGACGCGGGAGCTGGGCTTTGGCTGGGTGAAGCAGCAGATTGAATGGAAGGTCTTCGAGCATACGCAGGGGCAGTATGATTGGGGCTCGATGCAAGGCATCATCGACGCGGCCAACAACGCCGGCATCAGCCTGCTGTTCAGCGTCGTCAACGCGCCGCCCTGGGCGCGCGAAGGAGGATTCGAGCCGAACGTAGGTGGTCCTCCGGCGGATCCGAATACGTTCGCCAGGTTCCTGGGAGCGATGGCCGGCAAGTATTGCGGCACTTCACTGAAGGCGATTGAAGTATGGAACGAGCAGAACCTGCATTACGAGTGGGGCAACCTGCCCTTGGATCCGGCCAAATATGTGGCGCTGCTGAGACCTGCCTATACGGAGATCAAGCGGGCGTGCCCGTCGATGCTGGTGATCAGCGGCGCGCTGACCCCGGCGGCCAGCAACGGCGCGCCGCAGAGCCGCGGCGGCATCGCGGCGATGGATGATTTCGAGTATCTGGAGAAGATGTTCCAGGCCGGGCTGAACAGCTACATGGACGGCATCGGCGCGCATCCAAGCGGGTACAACGTACCGCCCCAATACACGTGGCAGCAGGGCTGCGAGGCGATTCAGATCCACGGCAACAGCGGCTTCAACGGCGCGTGCGACAGCCCGCACCACTCCTGGAGCTTCCGCAGCACGATGGAGGGCTATCGAAACATTGCGGTTAAGTACAACGCGGCCAATAAGCTCATCTGGCCGACTGAGTTCGGGTGGGCAGCGGGCGGCGCGTTTGACCCTCGCTATGGGTACGCGAACGACAACGACTTTAGTGAGCAGGCGGCGTGGACGGTTGAGGCCTTCCAAATGATGAAGCGGTGGGGCTGGGTGGGTCCGGCGATTCTGTGGAATCTGAATTTCCGCGTGGTTGCCGACGGCACGGAGAAGGCGCAGTGGGGGATTGTGAGAAATGATTGGAGCAACCTGCCGGTGTTTAATGCGCTGCGGGATATGCCGAAGTAGGGACTCTTACATGAATTCCTGCAGGTCTTAGCTCTGTGCTGGTTCGCTTTCAGTCTCATCAGGTTCTGGGCAGACTCTTGCAGTTGTCGCTGGCGCCGGTGGAGATCGCGGTCCACGTTGAGGTGGATCTCCTTGGGGAGTCTCCCAAGGCCGATGTACTGCTCCTCCGGAGGGAGGGGGATGCGTGGAATGCAGCGCAAAGGGCGCGATTGCCTGACGGTGTGCGCGACAGCCCTGCGGGGCATGTCTTGCTGGAATTCAAGTATACGGAGTCGATAAACGAAAACGGGCTTGCCCAAGCGGTTGCTTACGACTACTTTTACCGCCAGGCACAGAGATTGCGCGAAGAGCAGGTGCTCACCGTGGCGCTGAGCGCGAGAACGCCGCAGAAGTCACGACTGGCAGAGTGGGGATATAGGGAACGGCAAGATGGTGTCTATCGGAGCCCGTTGCCACTGCTGCGGCGAATCTGGTTGTTGGTTTTGAACGATTTGCCGCCCAGTCCGAATAATGCATTTGTGAAACTCTTCGCCAGCCGAGGACCGGAGCGTGCGGCTGCCTATGCTGCGCTGGATTCGCCGACCATAACCGAGTCGGTCCCGTTGCACGCCTACCTGATGGGCCTGCAACAGACATTGGAATTGAAGGGAGAGGGTGATATGGCCGAACTATTGACCCCAGACAGAATCATGGAGATCGGGGAAGAGATACGACAACGTATCCTCGAAACGGCAACCCCTGAAGAAAAGCTGGCCGGACTTGGGCCACAGGACAGGCTCGAAGGGCTGACTGATTCGGAACGCAAGCTACTGTTTCGATTGCTTCGGGAAGAGTTGGGCCTTCCTCCCGGGGATTCGTCAGACACCGATAGAGAAGCGGCAGATCCGACAGATTGAGCTTTGGGAAGGCATTCCGGAGAGCTTCTCGCGACACGGGGACCCCAATAGAAAGCTTCAGCAGGATGCGGGGACCACTCGAAACTGTGATTCGCGCCCGAAGAAGCCGGGCATATCACATGTTTTCCGATGTGGATCCCCTTTTTCGCCCCTGGGCCGTCGTCTGTTCGTTGTTGCTTTGACAGTGGACAGTTCCAAGAGTTGATGTGAGTCATAATGCTTGAAAGTCGAGCGACGGATTCCTCCAGCGCCCTCTTCGAAGATGTGCATGCCGCGGCGATGCCCAGGCGGAGGTTCGGTTACCGGGGCAACGTGGGTGACATCGCGGCGCTGAGCGACGGCCGGCTGCTGCTATCTTACTCCAGTATCAGGGAGAGCTCCGGGGATGGCACAGTGGTTGGCGACATCGCAGGACGCCTCTCCCATGATCTGGGCAAGAGTTGGGGCGAGCCTTTCCAGCTGATCCCCTGCCCGCAACCCTTTCGCGAAAGTGAAGAGTACCGGCATCCAGGTTTTTTGCGGCTGGCAAACGGCCAACTGCTGTTGACTTACATCTACTTTGCCGGATCTCTGCCGCGTTTCGCGCACTCCTACTACCGGCGGTCGACAGACGACGGCGGTACATGGGGCGACCAGTTCATCGTCACGCCGCACGCCGGCGCCAATCATGTTTTCAATGACAAGCTGGTCCAACTGCCCTCGGGTCGGATTCTTGCTCCGTGCGAGAGGGAGATCAGGGAGGAAGGCGGGGACCACCGCGGCTATGTGAGCACGGCCTTCTACTCCGATGACGACGGTTACTCCTGGCATCAGTCGGAAAATGTCGTCGATACGCTGCCGGTGGAGGCGCAGGAGCCGCACGTCGTCCCTTTGCGCAACGGCCGGGTGATGATGCTGTGCCGGACGTACAGCGGCTGTGTGGTCAGATCATACTCGGACGATGAGGGGGTCACCTGGTCGCCGGGCGAGGAGATGCGCGGTCTGAAGCTCTCCGCCAACTCATCGGCGCTCAACGTTAAGCGGATTCCCGATACGGGCGATCTGCTCCTGCTGCGCTCGACCGGCACAAAGGACAGGCTGCGGACACCTTTTGTTTCCGCGGTTTCAAGAGACGAGGGCGTTACGTGGATCCACGAACGGCCGATTGGCTCTGATCCCGATGACGACTACGGCTATCCGAGTCTGACCTTCGTTGATGGTTTGGCGCTGATCAGCTATCACAAGCGAGATGGCATCTATGTGGCGCGAATCGGGATCGATTGGTTTTACGGGGGGTAGGCTCAGTACTTGTTGAAACGGAAAGGCCGGGTCTTGTGCAAGACCCGGCCTTTTTTTCTTGGTGTAAAGTGGGCGCTATCCTTCGTCCTCCACGAAGACACCGGGGCGTGTGCGGCGGCGCCGGCGTGCGACCTTCAGGCGCAGCTGGCTGCGGCGGTAGGCGACCTCGACGGGCTGGCGTTCCTCGGGGGACCGTGTGCGCAGAGCCTCTTCGGCGCGTTGCAAAGCGGCCTCGGCGCGGGCGATGTCGATGTCCTCAGCGCGCTCAGCGGAGCGGGCCAGCACAATCACCTTGTCCGGCAGGACTTCGACCACACCGCCGCTGACCGCGATGAATTCGGGCTCGCCGCCGGCGTCATGCAGCGTGATTTCGCCGATGTTAAGCGTTGTCAGCAAGGGTGCATGGCCAGCCAGCACACCCATCTCGCCGTCGACGCCGGGCATGGTGATCATCTCGACTTCACCGCTGTACAGCTGGCGGCTGGGCGTTACGATCTCGACCTGAATCGTCATTCTTCCTGCCTCAGTTGCTCACCCTTTTCGACCGCTTTTTCGATGGATCCAACCATGTAAAAGGCCTGTTCGGGCAGGTCGTCGTGCTTGCCGTCCAGAATCTCGCGGAAGCCGCTCACCGTGTCGTCGATTCTTACGTATTCGCCGGGCTGGCCGGTAAAGACCTCGGCCACGTGCATCGGCTGGGTAAGGAAACGCTGAATCTTGCGGGCGCGGGCGACGATGAGCTTGTCGTCTTCGCTCAGCTCCTCGACGCCGAGAATGGCGATGATGTCCTGCAGGTCGCGGTAGCGCTGAAGGGTTTGCTGCACCTCGCGGGCGACGTTGTAGTGTTCTTCGCCGACGATGAGCGGGTCGAGGATGCGGCTGGTGGAGCCGAGCGGGTCCATAGCCGGATAGAGCGATTGCTCGGCAAGGGCGCGTTCCAGGGTGATGGTGGCGTCCAGGTGGGCGAACGTTGTTGCCGGCGCGGGATCGGTGTAGTCGTCGGCGGGCACGTAGACGGCCTGCATCGACGTAATTGAGCCGGTGTTGGTGGAGGTGATGCGCTCCTGCAATTCACCCATATCGGTGCCCAGTGTAGGGGCGTAGCCTACAGCGCTGGGCAGGCGCCCCAAAAGGGCCGACACTTCGGAACCGGCCTGCACAAAGCGGAAGATGTTGTCGATAAACAGGAGAACGTCGCGACCTTCGTCGCGGAAGTACTCTGCCATGGTCACACCGGTCAGGCCGACGCGCAGGCGTGCGCCGGGCGGTTCGTTCATCTGCCCGAAGACCATGACCGTGGAATCGATAACGCCGGAGTCGCGCATTTCGTGCCACAGGTCATTGCCTTCGCGGCTGCGTTCGCCGACGCCTGCGAAGACGGAGTAGCCGCTGTGGTACTCGGCGACGTTGTTGATCAGCTCTTGAATGATGACGGTTTTGCCCACGCCGGCGCCGCCGAAGATACCGGTCTTGCCGCCCTTGGTGAAGGGGGCGATGAGGTCGATGACCTTGACGCCGGTCTCGAACAGCTCGGCCTGTGTGCTACGGTCGGCGAAGCTGGGCGGTTCACGGTGGATGGAATAGTGGTCGGCGGCATCGACCTCTTCATCGCTGTCGATCGTATTTCCGGACACGTCGAAGATGCGCCCCAGCGTTCCTGGACCAACGGGCACTGTGATGGGGAAGCCGAATGAGTAGCCCTCCATACCGCGGCGCATGCCGTCGGTAGAACTCATGGCCACTGCACGAACGGCTCCTTCGCCCAGATGTTGCTGCACTTCACAGACCAGGGTCGATTCATCGTCGAGATCGACATAGACGGCATCGTAGATCTCGGGCAGATCCTCGCCTGTAAAGGAGAAGTCCACTACCGGACCGACAACGCTGGAGACGGAGCCGCTGATGCGGCCATTGCTTCCGTTTTCTGACATGGTATGCTCCGTTCTGCTATAGGAAGGGACCTTTGAGCCCGCTCAAATCTATTCGAGGCCGATTGACCCGCCGATAATGTCCATCAACTCGCGGGTGATGCCTTCCTGGCGCGCCTTGTTGTAGGTCAACGTCAGCTCGTCCACGAGCTCATTGGCGGCTTCGGTTGCGTTGCGCATGGCAACCATGCGCGCCGAGTGTTCGCTGGCAATGCTCTCGTACAATGCTTGCAGAATCTGCACCTCGGTGAAGCCGATCAGGACCTGCTCCAACACAGCCTCCATGCTTGGCTCGAAGATATAATCGGGAGGCATGGCAACGGTTGCCTCGTCCGGGAGAACGGGAAGGATCTGTTGGACGGTGGGCCGCTGGATAAGCGTGTTGACGAAGTCGGTGAAGATGATATGGACTTCGTCGAACCGCGCCGAGCGAAAGTCGTCGATCACGGTCCGGGAGATTGGGGCGATGTCGGCGGTGGCGAGGGTGTCGGGCATATTGGTGAACTCTGCCCGAATAACCGGATCGTAACGCAGAAGCCAGTCACGGCCTTTTCTGCCGACGGCAACGACTTCGACTTCCCTTCCCTGGTCACGTTGCTCTTTGATGAAGACGGCGTTCTGCCGCAGCACATTGGCATTGAAGCCGCCGGCCAGCCCGCGGTCGGCGGTGATCAGGACAATCCCGACCCTCTTAATGTCGTCTCTGGCGGTGATGAGCGCGTCCAATGCGTCTCCGCTGCCGTGCAGGCGGGCGATGTGGCTGAGCACTTCAAGGGCTTTTTCGGCGTAGGGGCGGGTCGCCATTACCTGTTGCTGGGCGCGGCGCATTTTGGATGCAGCCACCGCTTCCATCGCTCGCGTGACCTGAGAGATGTTTCTGACCGAGCGGATGCGACGGCGAATTTCACGTGTGCTTGCCACCAATGCCTCCTCAGACGCAGTGAACTGCGGCCGGATGCCGGGTTACTGCGCTGGTCGCTGATAACTGATCTACGGTCTATTCAGACCCCGTCCAGGTGCTGTTGAAGGTCTCGAGGGCCAGGCGCAGGGAATCGAGCGACTCGTCAGGCAGGTCCTGGGATCGCAGGATGGTCTGCCCGATTTCGGGATGGTTGGCATCCATGTAGGCGTGCATCTCCAGTTCCCAACGCTTCACATCAGTGACATCAACTTCGTCGACATAGCCGTTCGTGACTGCGAAGAGGCTCATCACCTGCTTGTCCAGCTGCAGGGGCTCGTACTGGGGTTGTTTGAGCGTTTCCTGAATGCGCTGGCCGCGGTTGAGCTGGCGCTGTGTTGCTGCGTCCAGGTCGGAGCCGAACTGAGCGAAGGCGGCCAGTTCGCGGAACTGGCTGAATTCCAGTTTCAGGCGGCCGGCAACGTCTTTCATCGCTCTGGTCTGTGCGGAACTGCCTACGCGGCTGACGGAAAGGCCGACGTTCATGGCGGGCCGAATGCCGGCATAAAACAGGTCGCTTTCCAGGAAGATCTGGCCGTCGGTGATGGAAATGACGTTGGTGGGAATGTATGCCGAGACGTCGCCGGCCTGGGTTTCGATGACCGGCAGTGCGGTCAGGCTGCCGCCGCCGAACTCCTCGTCGAGGCGGGCAGCCCGTTCCAGCAGACGGCTGTGCAGATAGAAGACATCGCCGGGATAGGCCTCGCGGCCGGGCGGGCGCCGCAGCAGCAGTGAAACCTGGCGGTAGGCCTGGGCATGTTTGGAGAGATCGTCGTAGACGATCAGGGCGTCGCGGCCCTGCTCCATGAACTCTTCGCCCATTGCGCAACCGGCGTAGGGCGCCAGGAACTGCAGGGCGGCCGGGTCTGCGGCGGAGGCGGTCACAACGATCGTGTGATCCATGGCGCCGTGATTCTCCAAAGTACCGACGACCTGCGCCACGGTTGACTGCTTCTGACCGATGGCGACGTAGATGCAGATCAGGTCTTTGCCCTTCTGGTTGATAATCGTGTCGATGGCGAGGGCGGTTTTGCCAGTCTGGCGGTCGCCGATGATCAGTTCTCGCTGGCCGCGGCCGATGGGGATGAGCGCGTCAACGACGGTGACGCCGGTTTCGACGGGGGTGTCGACACCCTTTCGCAGCACGACGCCAGGGGCGATCCGCTCAACGGGACGGGTTGCGTTTGAGTCGATTGGGCCCTTGCCATCCAGCGGCTGACCGACGGCATTGACGACGCGGCCGATCAGTGGGTCTCCGACGGGGACGGAAGCCAGGCGGCCGGTGCTGCTCACCAGGTCGCCCTCTTCGATATCGGTGTATTCGCCCATGATAATGATACCGACGGAATCGTCGTTCAGGTTCTGGGCGATGCCGAGCACGCCGGTCTTGGTGAACTCGACCAGCTCGCTGGCCATGACCCCCTGGAGGCCGGAGATGATGGCGATGCCATCACCGACTTCGACGACTTCGCCGACGTCAACGCGGCTGGGGGCCGGCTGGAAGCTGAGGATCTGCTGTTTGAGCCGGTCGGTAAATTCCTGGGTCAGTTCTTCTGTCTGAACTGCCATATGCGCTGTCCTTTATTGTAGGTTACCAGTTCTGGGTTCCTGGCGGTGCGCTGTCACGGAAAGTCAGGATCCGAAACTGATTGCCAAATCCAAGATTACCGTACGGAAGCTGCGACCATTTCGCGCAAGGCCATGAGCCGATTTGCGACGGTGTTGTCGATTAGCTGGTCTCCGACGCGGATGCGAAGGCCGCCCATCAGGGAGGGGTCTACGTCGAAGCTGAAGACGAGGCCTTCCCCGTACTGTTGGGTGAGCCGCTGGCGAATCTGCTCTTGGGCTTCGTCACCCAACTCGATGGCGCTTGTTATGTCGGCTTCCTGCGGCCCGGTTTCGCCGCGGAGGCTTGCGCCCAGTGCGGCGATGACGCGAGGGAGAAGGGCTGCATCCCCTTCTTGCGCGAGCATTTTGACGAAATTCTGCAGTTCGGGCGGGGCGTCGTCGGGAATCGCGTTTTGGATGGAATCGACATTGGCGCCCAGTTTAGGGTCCTGCACAAGAGCGTCGGCGACCTGGGAGAGTGTCGTTTGCCACTGCTCTACGATCGCCTCAAGGATGGCCTGGGCATATCGTTCGGCCGTTGCGCGCTCGCTCATGAACCGCTCCCGTTTTGCTGTGCCAGGTAATCGGCGACAAAGCGTTCCTGTTCATCTTTGTTTGCCAGTTCTCTTCCGAGGATTTGCTCGGTGGCGGCGATGGCCAGGTCTGCGATCTGTTTTCTGGCGTCGGCCATGACGGCGGCGGTTTGCGCTTCGGCGTCGGCCTGGGCCTTCATGCGGATATCCTGGGCTTCCTGGTCGGCGCGGCTGCGTACGTCTTGCGCGATGCGTTCGGCATCGCGGGTTGCCTGGGCGCGCACTTCCTGGGCTTCGCGGCGGGCCTCTTCGAGGATGGCCTGTTTTTCCGCTTCGGCTTCAGCGGCCGCGTGCGATGCCTTATCTGCCTGCTCCAGACCCTCGGCGATGCGCTGTCTGCGCTGCTCGAGCATGTTCAGAACGGGCTTGTAAAGTAGCTGTTGCAGAATAATCATCAACAGTCCGAAGTTGACGATTTGCGAGAGCAGTAACTGCCAACTGATGCCTAATTTATCGAGAGCGTCCAAGGCCAACCTCCTGGATTAACTGCAGTGGCTCGTTTTTCGCGGTCGGTCAGGGCACTGGCCCCCGGGCGTGAACATTGGTCACGGGCGACTGAACTGCGGCCACTGAGAACAGGTTTAGACGAACTTGACCAACAGCGAGATAACGAGCGCGTAAATTGCGACCGATTCGCAGAAGGCGAAACCGAGCAGCATGTTCGTCTGCACAGTGTTGGTCACTTCAGGATTGCGGCCCATCGCTTCCATCGCTTTGGCGCCAATCAGACCGATCCCCACACCAGGGCCAATTGCGCCCAAGCCGATAGCAAGAGCAGAACCCAGTTCCTTGGCGACTTCAACATCCATGAGTGTGAACTCCTTTTTCTTAACTGCGGTGATTAGTGTTTGGCGGCCAGTGTTCGGGCGCCCGAGGGGAGCCTAGCGCAGCCTGCCACTGGCAACCGGCTTTAATGGTGATCGTCGTGGCTGACGGTGGCCATGGTGAAGAATGCCAAGGTCAGCAACATGAATACAAGCGCCTGGATGAATCCGATGAACAACTCCAGCCCGTAGAAAATACTGGGCAGGAGAAAGGTGACGAGAAAGGCCATAACCAGCAAAACGACTTCACCGGCGAAGATATTGCCGAAGAGACGAAAAGAGAAGCTGATTATTTTGGAGATTTCGGCGATCAGCTCGAAGAAGCCGACCACGGCCCCCATTCCGTCTTTGAAAGGGTTCTTGAAGAACTTGGTGAAATAGCGGATTCCCAATGCCTGGACGCCGAAGAATTGGGTCATGAAGACTGAGATGAGGGCCAGGGCAAGGGTCATGTTCAGGTCGGCGGAGGGGCTGCGAAACAGGGGGACAAGGACCGGCTTGCCTTCTTCGGCTGCGGCTGCGACGGCGACGGTTTCTGCGCCGGCCATCGCGATCTGGTTGTCGAGCGCGGCCTGGGCGTGGCTTTCGGCGCCACTATGGTAGATGCCGATCGAGCCAAAGCCGGGCAGGAGGCCTATGTAGTTGCTGACCAGAACGAAGATGAAGATGGTGATGACCCAGGGGAAAAACTTGCGGCTGTTGGCGGAGCCATGGCCGGCGATGCTCTGGGTCAGGTTCCACATTCCTTCGACGAGCATTTCGACGATATTCTGCCAGGCGCCGGGGATTTCCTTCATTCTGGATACGGCAAAGACGGCCATCAGGATAATGATCAGGTCGACCAGGATGGTTGTCAGGAGGCCGTTCGTGAACCACTTTGGTCCCTGTTCCAGCAGCGCTTCGGCCGCTAATTCGACATGGGGAGGGGGGGCATTGAAGAACGGCACCACGCTCAAGACGAGCAGCACAATGACGCCGATGGTCGCATTGCGAATGCGTGCATTCAAGACAAAAGCCTGGAGAAGATTCTTGAACAAGATCTATCCTCCTGTAAAGGGCCGTTATTGGCGATAGGCCGCTGTTGTTTGCGCAGATTACGGGACGAGCGGCGTTCTCCAGCCAGTCCTGCAAGATCGCGACGGCCCGCTGTATTTCTTGTTCGGGGGAGGCGTAACAGTGGGGTCGCTATAATTCTTGAAAAGTCCATCTTCAGTATACGCGAGCGCGGTTGGATTGCGCAAATTTTCACAGCGTTGTTTTGGCATTTGTTTCTATTGTGGGGATGATTTCTGGCCGAGGTTGGCTACGCGAATCGGGCGCGCCCTTGCTGGCAAGAAGCAGACGCCAGCGCCGGGGCAGGAGGCTGCTGGTCAGCTGCCACTGGATGGGCAGATTGCGTCAGATTGTCAAAGTTCATAGATGCTGATAAAGGCGGCGATGATGAAGAGGAAAACGGTCGTGCCTATCAGCATACGGTTTCTGTGCAAGATTTCGTTCCACGTAGGAGGCGGCAGCAGATCTGTGGTGGGATCTTTTCTGGCGCTTTCGACGCCGAAAAGCGAATGGCGCAGGGCTTCGATACTGGGTGGGCGCTCGTCAGGGTGCATGGCTAACGCCTGGAAGACGGCTCGTTCCGTTCTCGTCGAGATGGCCGGGTTGAGCTGGCGCAGTGGGTCCAGCAGACCGGACTTGAGGAATCGCTCCCTGGCATCCTGGGGCGGCGCCCCCGCCAGGAGGTGATAGAGGGTGGCTCCGACGCTGTAAATATCTGAGCGCACATCGGTATGACCGGTATCGCCGCCATACTGCTCAAGAGGGGTGTAAGCAACGGTGCCCCGTCCCTGGACGACTGTCACCGTGCGTGCGTCGTCCGGTTGCAAGACTTTGACCAGGCCGAAGTCAACCAGTTTCAGTCTGTTTTCGGGCGTGATTTTGATGTTGCCCGGTTTGATGTCGCGGTGGAGCACGGGCGGGTCCTGGCCGTGCAGGTACTCCAGAGCATCCAGAAGCTGCGCCGCCCACAGGAGCACTTGGGCTTCCGACAGGTGCTTGTTCTGTCGCAGCGCTTCGTTGACGATTTCCTGCAGGTCGCGGCCTTCGATAAAGTCCATGACCAGATACTCGCGGCCGTCCACGGAGAAGTAGTCGGACACTTTGGGAAGGTTGGGATGATCGAGCCGTGCCAGGACACTTGCCTCCTGGTAGAACTGTTCGATCGTCTGGCCCAGGTCCAGGTCGGGACCACGGTGGTCGATCAGGAGGGCTGGCAGGATTTCCTTAATGGCGCAAACCCGCCCGTCCAGGCGCAGATCGTTGGCCTGGTAGACGGCGCCCATTCCGCCCTGTCCGACCAGGCGGACGATTTCATAGCGCCCGCGCAAGATTGAATCTGAATCTAAGACTGTGGCCAAAAGACACCTCGGAGAGACTGACGGGACGTTGGAACCGGGCCGTTAATGCAGGGCGAAAGGTCGCGGCTTTTTGTGCGCATTGGAGGGAGTTCAGACACACAAGGTATGCTGCGGTTGACAGGTTTTTGGGGCATAGGACGATACGATTCGGGCCATGCCGGAGCCGGATTGCGCTCCCATTCCAGAAAATCTGTTGACGGATCAAACTCGGTTCGTTATAATGAATTTCCCCCCTGACATCGCTACATGAGGCATTCAGGCTTTCTGTTGCCGTCGTATATTGAAGGCCAAGGTGCTAGGAACCACACTATAAATACAAGAAGGCAAAATGTGCAAGCGACAAAAATAGTTGTCCTTGCAAGGTAGTCTCAAGAGGGACGGAAATGACGCAAGAGGGCGACAACGCTGAACAACGTTTGATAGATTCTCGGGGCGCGCGGCCCGTCGACAGACAACGTGAGACGGCAATGCTGATCCTCCGCCATGGCAATCAGACCGGTCAGGGCTGGCCCCTCAGCCGTACCACGCCCTTGATCATAGGCCGCCACGATGAATGCCACGTTACGCTGCCAGACCGCCAGGTGAGCCGCAACCACGCCCGTATATTCTGGGACGGATATGGTTATTCGATTGAGGACCTGGGCAGCAAGAACGGGACACATGTCAATGGTGTGGATATTGCCGACGGGTCGCGTAGCCTTTCGGACGGCGACGAGGTGCAGATTGCCCTGCGATTCAAAATGTCCTTTGTCGATGATGAAGCGACTACGCCTTTGACGCTGGACTCTTCGGAAAACGATGCGCAGTCTGAGACCGGATTGCGGATTGAGGAGGAGACTCGGCAGGTGTGGCTGAACGGCTCGCTGCTTGAGCCCCCTTTGAGTTTGCATCAATACCGGCTGTTGAGCGCGCTCTGGCATGAGGGGGGCGGGGTGATGACTCGGGAACAGATCGTACAGGCGGTCTGGCCTGAGACGAGCGGCGCAGGGGTGAGCAAGCAGGCAATAGACGCTCTTGTGCGCCGGCTGCGGGAGCGGCTTTCCGAGCACGACGCGAGATCCAACTTCATTGTAACTGTGCGCGGTCACGGGTTCCGGTTGGAGAACCCCTGACCGCAGAGGCGGGGTGAAGGGCAAGGCGTCCTCCCTTTTCGATACCCGCTTCTCTTTGCGCGCCCAACGAACGAGGCATTAAGGTTGATGAGTGGCTTGGCTGCATTGACTCCGAAAGAGAGAGAGGGCCTCGTGCGGGAAGGGGCGGGGGCAAGTTCTGAGGGCGGCGGCGCGCCGGGGGCGACAGGGAGGAAGGCCACCGCGGGTTTGGCTCACGAATCCGTGAACGGCGTCACGGTCAGGAGCGGAGCGGGTCAGGTTGCCGGCCTGTCGACGGCCGCAGCGAATCCGCCATCTGGCGCGGGACCGCTTGGGCTCTACATCCACATTCCCTTTTGCGCCCGGAAGTGTCCCTACTGCGACTTCAATACGTACGCCGGGCTGGAACCGCTCTATGAAGCCTATACCGAGGCTCTGTGCCGGGAGATGGGCTGGTGGGCGACGCGCCTCGACGGGCGGAGGGTGGATACGGTTTTTCTGGGCGGGGGTACGCCAACAGCGCTTGGCTCGAGCCAGCTGGAGCAGATTCTGTCTTTGGTACACGACCGTTTCTCGCTGGCAGCCGACGCTGAGGTAAGCAGTGAAGCCAATCCTGGGATCGAGGATCGGGGGCAGTTTTCTTTGCTGCGTCGTTTGGGCGTGAACCGCCTGAGCATGGGCGTGCAGAGTTTTCAGGCGGACGAGCTGGCGTTTCTGGGGCGCATCCACGACGCGGACGAGGCGCTGCGCGCCTATGACGCGGCAGTTGGGGCGGGCTTTGCCAACATCAATCTGGATTTCATGTTTGGACTGCCCGGGCAGTCGGTCCAGGCCTGGACCGACACGTTGGAAAAGGCCCTGACGCTGGCTCCCCGGCACCTCAGCCTGTACAGCCTGATCGTCGAGCCAGCTACGCCCTTGGCGCACTGGGTAGAGACCGGAAAGACGCCTGCGCCTGACGATGACGTAGCCGCTGAGATGTACGAGACTGCGATGGCCGGTCTGCGGTCGGCGGGTTACGACCAGTACGAGGTGTCCAACTGGTCACGGGGCGCGGGATATGCCTGCCGACACAATCTCCTGTACTGGCGCAATCAGGAGTGGATCGGCGTTGGACCTGGGGCGCACAGTCATATGCGCTGCCCTGTTTCGTTGCGAGACGAGACCATGCAGGGCCTTTCATTCCTGTCCGGCGGCGTCAGCCAGGAAGGCGAGGAAGCGGATTCGCCGGCGGCCGCCATCCGATGGGCCAATCGCAAGGGTGTACAGAGCTACATCCGGCGCGTTGAGAAGGGGGAGAGTCCCGTTGATTTTCAGGAGGCGTTGCCGGCCGAGGTATCGATGGGCGAAACGATGATGTTGGGACTGCGTTTGGTGGAGGAGGGGGTCTCGCACTCCCGTTTTGAGGCGATGCATGGACAGCCATTGGGGGCTGCATTTGGGCCCGCTCTCGATCGATTGCAGGATAACGGTTTGCTGGAATCGGACGGGGAACGAGTGCGTTTGACCTCCAGAGGGCTGCTCGTGGGGGACCGCGTCTTCAGCGAGTTCATCGCCTGAGGTCTGGGCGAACGAACGCCAAATCGAATGTTGGCCGCGTTTGCGGGGTGAAATTGCAGCGCGAAATCCGCGGCCAAAACAAGGGGGAGTCTACCTGTGCTGCAGGCGATAGTTTTTGATTTTGATGGAACGATTCTGGACACTGAGACGCCTGATTTCCAGACTTGGCAGGAGATTTTCAGCGGATATGGGGTCGAGTTGCGGCTGGAGCTGTGGCTGCAAGCGGTCGGGGGCGGCACCGGTGAGTTTGCGCCACATGACCATCTGGAGAGTTTACTGGGCAGAGAAATCGACCGGGAGAGGTTACGAAGAGAGCGGCGGAAACGTTATATGGCCCTGGTTCAGTCCCAACCGATAATGCCTGGCGTGCTGGAGTTAATGGCGGCAGCCGAGCAGCGAGGCTTACGGCTGGCAGTGGCGTCAAGCTCTGACCGCGAATGGGTTGAGTCGCATTTGAAACGACTGGGGCTGCGCGAGCGTTTTGCGGCGGTCGTCACTGCGGATGATGTGGAGCGGGTTAAGCCGGACCCGGCCCTCTACCGGCTGGCGGCGCAGAAGCTGGCTGTTTCGCCCCGGCGGGCGGTCGCGATCGAAGACTCTTACAACGGCATGATTGGCGCGCAACGGGCGGGTCTGCGCTGCGTTTCCGTGCCGAACCAGATTACCCGCGTTTCCGACTTTTCGGGCGCGGATCTCTTTCTGGATTCGATTGCCAGCATGGCGCCGGATGAACTGATCGCCTGTTTTGATCGTTCTGACGCTGACCGAACGGAAACTTGAACGCAGATGCTTCGCTGCCAAGCCTGCCGCCGCTCGGAAATCTGTGGAAAAGAAGACGCGCAATGACCCGCGCCATCTACCCGGGCAGTTTTGACCCTTTCCATAACGGCCACCTGGATGTCGCCCGACGTGCGGCTGCGCTGTTTGATGAGCTGCTGGTGACGGTCTTTGACGCGCCGGCCAAGCGGCTGCTTTTTTCAACGGAAGAGCGCATCGGGCTGGCGGAAGAAGCCCTCGGAGACGTGAAGAATATTTCGATTGTGTCATATAGCGGACTAACGGTAAAATGGGCACTGCGGCATGGAGTCCGGGTGATCGTACGGGGGATCAGAAATGTGGATGATCTCTCTTTTGAATCCCGCATTGACATGGCCAACCGGCTGATGGCGCCCCAGATCGAGACATGTTATCTGCTGTGCAGCACGGAATACGTCTATCTCAGCTCCACGATTCTGAAGGAAGTGGCAAGCCTGGACGGCGATGTTTCCCACTGGGTGACGCCGTATGCTGAGCGGGCGTTACGGCAACGGTTTGCGGAGGGCGGGGACTAGCGGAGAGGCATTGGGTTTCAGGATTCTGGCGGTTGCCGGGAGCTGTCAAACGAGAGTTCAAACCGATCATGGAAATTCTACAACTGGTGGATCAACTTGAACAGACTCTGAACAGAGGGTGGCGCGTGCCTTTTTCGCCCTCTTTGATCGTGAATTCGGAGGAGTGTCTCCGGCTGATCGATCAGATGCGTATCAGCATACCGAGCGCGATCAAAGAAAGCGAGCGGATGATAACGGAGCGCGACCGCATTTTGAGTGATGCGCAGGCCCGGGCGGAGCAGATCGTCGCGCACGCGGAGCAGCAGGCGATCCAGATTGTCAGCGAGGACGAGATCACCGAACGCGCGCGTGAGGAAGCGGAGAGAATCATCGCGCATGGACACGCGGAGGCGATCCGGCTTGTCGATGAAGCCGAAGTATATGCGCTCGATGTGTTATACCGGCTGCGAGACAAACTGAACAATTCGCTGCACCAGGCTGAGAATGGAATTCAGGCAATCGAAGCCAGCCAAGCGCCGCAGGAGCAGGACGCGCCGGCAGAAACAGAGGGGGAGCTTGAGTTTTCTCCCGCAATACCTCTCGACGATGATGAAGATGAAGATGAGTTGCGGGAAAAGTTATAGAAACCGCATGACTCCCCTTTCCTGTTGATGATTGGCCGCTTCGCCTCTTATTTGCGCAGGAAACCATACTTACTAAACTTCATACAGTGGATCGCAAATTGGTCGCCTCGCGCCCGAAAGCTGATTGGGGCGCTTTTGCTGTGCAGCCTGGTCGGATTGACCTATCGATCCTACTTCCGCAACTGGGTCCCCTTGGGTCCACAGCGAACGGTCACGACGGTCAACCTCAAAATGGGTGTCCACACGCGCCTGACGGATGAGCCGGACGCGGCCAAGATAAAGCGCAGCCTCGAAATGGTGCGGGAGATGGGCGCGCCGTGGATCGTTGAGTACTTTCCCTGGGCCTATTACGAACCGAAACGGGGCCAATACGAATGGAGCCACCCGGACCTGGTCATCGACCACGCCAACCGGCAAGGGCTAACCGTGATAGCCCGCCTGGGTTATGTGCCGTCGTGGGCGCGTCCGGAAGATTCGCATCATCTCTACCTGGCGGAGGAAAACTACGAGGCGTTCGGGCGTTATGCTGTTGAATTCGTGCGGCGCTATCAGGGAAAAGTCCGGCATTTGATCATTTGGAACGAGCCGAACCTGAGCCTGGAATGGGGTTTTCTTCCGGTCGATCCGGCATCCTATGTCAAGATGTTGAAGGTGGTCTACCCGATGGTGAAAGCGGCTGCCCCGGATGTGCAGGTGCTGGCGGGCGCGCTTGCGCCGACGCTGGACCCGCCGGGGAGCGAATGGAGTATGAACGATCTCGATTACCTTCAGGCGATGTACGACGCGGGCGCGGCCGGCTACTTCGACATACTCGCTATTCACGCATACGGCCTGGGATTTGATGCCGACGAGCCGGCCGGAGAATCGGTCATTAATTTTCGCCGCTCCGAGCTTTTGCGAGAGATCATGGTGCGGAACGGCGATGGCGATAAGACGGCGATGATCACTGAAGGCGGTTGGAACGATCATCCTCGCTGGACCAGAGCCGTGCGTCCGGCCCAGCGGATTCTCAACTCGGCCCGGGCGTACGAGATTGCCGGCAGCGAATGGCCCTGGATGGAGAGCGTCTGTCTGTGGGTGTTTCGCTTTCCCTGGGATCAGAAGAGTTACCAGGACTACTACACTTTTGTCGACACCGACTTTGAGCCCAAGGCGATCTATCTGGAGATGCAGCGTTACGCGGCGGGCCGGTTCGAGGCGCCATGACGGACAAGGACAGGGACAGGGAGAAAGAGACCTTGGCGGCGCCGGGCGGTTCCGACCGGCAGTGGCTGGTTGCAGGGAGCAATGGCAACCGCTGGACCGGGTTTGACGTGCGGCGCAGTTTCGAACGGCGGCCGCGGTTGTGGATCGCTGTCCTTATACTGGCGCTGGCGGTTGGCGGGTGGCTCCTACTGCGCACAAGCGGGCCGGCGGTGGACGAGACCTGGCTCATGATGCAGGAAAGGGGGAGCTGGCGTGTGGGCATGGACCCGAGTTTTCCGCCATTTGAGATGCTGGATGCGGAGGGCGCGCCGATCGGCTATGACGTGGACCTGGCGCGGGAGATCGCGGCGACGTGGGGGCTGGAGGCCGAGATCGTTGCGATCGGGTTCGACAGTCTGTTGGATGCGCTGCTGGTCGGCCGCGTAGACGCGGTGATCAGCGCGTTTCCGTTCAATGCCCGCATGACGAAAGACGTATATTACCTGCCGCCCTATTTCGAGGCCGGCGTTTGGCTTGCGGCCCGCGCCGACGCCCCGTATGAGGAGATTGCGGACCTGGACGGGGGTACGGTGGCGGTGGAGTGGGGCAGCCGGGGCGACGCGATTGCCCGCCGCCTGCAACGGGAGGGCGCGGAATTTGAGCGGATGCCGTTCGAATCTTCGGAGAAGGCGATCCAGGCTTTGGTCAGCAGCGCGAGCGACGCCTTGTTGATCGACGGCGTCACGCTGCGTCTGGCGCAGGGGGAAGGCAAGCGGATAGGAGCTGTGGGCGACGTGCTCGACGAGGATCCCTATGTGATCGCGGTGTCTGTCAAGGCGCCGGTGTTGCGGGGCGCGCTCTTTGAGGCAATGGCGGCGCTGGAGGAGGGGAGGCGGCTGGACCTCCTGGAGGAGCGCTGGTTTGGGCAGGTTGCGGGCGGGAATGAGTAGAGGAGAAAGGGGTGAGGAGCGGAGGAAAACCGCTCCTCACAGTTAGGTCATTTTACTTGGGTCAGCCAGCCCCATTTGTCCGGCATGTTGTCTTCGAGGATACCGAAGAAGACGCCCTGGATGGCCTGGGTGATGGGGCCGCGTTTGCCGTCGCCGACCGGCAGCCTGTCCACGGAGCGGACGGGAGTGATTTCGGCAGCGGTGCCGGTGAAGAAGATTTCGTCGGCCAAGTAGAGCATTTCACGGGTCATGGCCTGCTCGCGCAGGTCGTAGCCCAGGTCGCGTGCGATGGTGATGGCGGCGTCGCGGGTGATGCCGCCAAGGATGCTGCTGCCGAGTGGCGGAGTATAGATAACCCCTTTGTAGATGACGAAGATGTTTTCGCCGCTGCCTTCGCTCACCTGACCGTTGGTGTCGAGCGCGATGCCTTCGGTGAAGCCGTTGTCTTTGGCCTCCATGACGATGTTCTGACTGCTGACGTACTGGCCGCCGATCTTGGCCATTGGGCTGAGCATGTTGGAGGCCATGCGCCGCCAACTGCTTACCTGGACATCCACACCCTCTTCGATGGCTTCCGCTCCGAGATAGCGGCCCCACGGCACGGAAGCGAGGATGGCGTCAACGGGACAGCCGCGGCCATCGACACCCAGGCTTTCGTAGCCGCGGAATACCAGCGGCCGGATATAGGCGCTGCGATGGCTGTTCTTGAGCAGGACGGCTTTGGCCACTTCCATCCATTCGTCGACCGTCAAGGGCGATGGGATGTGGGCTACTTTGCAGGAGTAGAGAAGCCGCTCAAAGTGCTCCGGGCCTCGGAAGATGGCGGCGGCGTCATTCACTTCGTAGGCGCGAATCCCCTCGAATGCGCTGCTGCCATAGTGCAGTGCATGGGTGAATACATGCACCGTTGCCTGCTCCCACGGGATGATCTCCCCGTTCATCCAGATATAATCCGCTTGCATTTTCGCCATCGCTGAACTCCTTCTTGCCAGGTGCGCGCCCGGTTGGCGGTGACGGGCCAACCGGCTTCGTTGTGGTTGCCTGGGAGAGCGGTCCGCCCTCCAGAAGTGCCAAGCCTGTTTGCATTATACAGTGTAAGAATCCGATAGGCTAAGAATTGACCGCGCGGAAGTACTGGAGTGGTCGGAACTGCAGTATTCAGTGGTCAGTGGTCAGTGGTCAGTGTACGCTGCGATTGGTTGGGGATGGGCGTAAAGCGACATGGGGAGGAGAGGCGGGAAGAAGGGGGCGGCAGTTTGCCGTTGCGGGTTTAACGCCAGACGCGGGGGAGGTACTGCTTGAACTGTGGGGGGGTCCGTTCGGTGGCGACCGCGACGACCTCTATGGATACGGCGGTTGGGGGGCCCCAGTTGCCGTCGGCGTCTTGCGCTTCGATGAAGATGGTGTGGGCGCCGGGGGCCATGTCGGCGGTGTCGAGCGCGCCGGTCAGAGATTCAACGGCGGCGTCGAAGTTTCCGTCAAGCGGTTGCAGGGCTTCGAAGGTGGTTGCGAGCCAGGAGGGCGCGTTGACGGAGAGGCGGGCCGCGCTGATTGGCTGGGATGGTTCGATGTCGGAGCCGCTGCCGGCGCTGCGGGTATCATCGGCGGCGGCGGTGAGGGTGACGGCCATTCCCTGCGGCACGCGCGGCGGTTCGGCGCTGGCGTTGACAATGTCGGGCCCGGCCGGGAGCTGGTAGGGACGGCGGGCCGCTTTGGCGGCGTAGACAAGGGAGTCCAGGATCGGGTCGGCGATGGAGGAGTCGAAGTAGGGGCAGTCCTGGAAGAAGGATGTGCCGAGCTCATAGGTGTAGGCGGCGACGCCGAGCGTGCCGTAGGCGAAGTCGGTGGCGCTGCCGTCGAAGCGGTACATGCAAAGCTCGGGGTTACAGACTCGGTAGTCTGGGAAATAGCCCAGCTTGCGGCCGAGGCGGCGCAGTTGGTCGCGGTTGGGGGCCGGCGAGGAGGAGTGTTCCCAGGGGTAGAAGAGGAGGCGGCCGTAGGAATGGAGCGAGATGAAGACACCGTTTGTATCCTCGGGCGCGGGATCGTTGTAGCCTTCCCCGCGCTGGTCGGCAAAGACGGTTTGCAGATACGCTTCGATGGCACGCGTTTCCGGTTCGGATGCAGCCGCTTCACCGCGGTAGAAGACGGAGCAGACATCGTCGGATGAACAGCCTTGACAGTGGTTCCACAGGAAGCTGCCGTTGCGGTTCAGGTCGACGCCGTTGCTGGGGAAGTCACAGCCGTTGGTGGAGTTGGTGTTTTTGCGCCAGAGATGTCCCTCCTCTACCCAGGTGCGGCCGTCGGGATTGGCGATAGGGATGATGTGAATGCGGTTGTAGTCGAGCAGCCACGTCAGGTCCGGGTCTACGCCGTAGTTTGAGAGCAGCAGCTCGGCAAAGAGGGTGGCGACTTCGGTGGTGGCCAGTTCGCGGGGGTGTTGCGCGCCCATGACGACCAGGTCGCCCTTCTCGAAATCTGTGTCCTGGCGGTTGGTCAGGACGAGGGCGTGGATGTCGAAGCCGGCCATGCCCCAGGAGCGAATTTTGTACCAGCTGTTGCCAATGTCTATACGTTCGGCCAGGCCGGGGTACCGCTCGGCCAGCGTCGCCAGATCGGAGTGGGTCTGTTCGACGGTGCGGTAGCAGGCGTAGCCGGGAATGCGGCCGGCGGCGGCCTGTGCCTGGAGGGCGCAGGGATCGGGCAAGGCGGCGGTCAGATCCGGTTCCTGCGAGAAGGGGTAGCCTTCGCGGGCGAGCCATTGTTGTTGCGCGGGCGACACGAGGGCGACGACGGCCTGTTGCTGCGGGCGGACGTGCCAGACATCGACCTGGTCGAAAAGGGCGTGCAGAGCGTGGGCGTCTGTGTAGTTGATGCGGGCGACGACGGCTTCGGTGGACTGGTTCGGTTCGCAGGGGTCCTCGAGGGGAGAGACGGCGACGCCGGCGGCGTTGAGCAGGAAATCCCTGGCGCGCTCCGCGACATTGTGTTGTTGCCGGGTGAGGAAAAGCAGCACGGCCAACAGTGCAATCCCCGCGGCCCAGCCTGCAACGCGAACGAAAGCTCTCTTTGCGCTCATAGATCAGCGGCGGCCAACGATAAGCGGGTGAGAATTGCCACTGGCCTCTGACTCTACGTCCTGTCGACGAGAAGCTGGTCCACCGCCGCCGTCAACTCGGAGAGCGTACTGACCTGCAGGATTTTGTCGCACAGGGGCACATACTCGAGCATATCGCTGTCGCCGCTGCCCCAGAGCATCGGCATTTCGGGATTCAGCCACAGGGTGCGGCGACTGCGGCGGGCCATTGTCCTGAAGATATCGAGCCGGGGATCGTTATAGTTGTTGCGGCCGTCGCCGACGATGATGAGGGTGGTGCGGTGGTCGATGGTGTCGAGGTAGTCGTCGGCGAAATTCTGGAGGCTGTGGCCCAGGTCGGTGCTGTAATAGCCCGGGGGCATCCTGATCAGGACCTGTTGGATCGCTTCATTGGCGCGGTTGCCTTGAAAATCGGGCGTGATGTACTCCAGGTGGTCGATGAAGGCGAAGGCATGGGACTTGCTCACCTGGTCTTGCAGTTCATAGAGCAGCGAGAGCATGAGTTCGGTGCAGTGGCGCATGGAGGTGCTGATGTCGCAGATCACGACCAGCTTGGGCTTCAGGGTGCGGTCGCGGTGTTTGATCTGGAACGGGACGCCGCCGTGTTTGAGGTTGGCGCGGATGGTGGCTTTGGCGTCGAGCTGGCCGGTTTTGGCGCGTTTTTGGCGGAGGGCGATGCGACTGCGGAGGAGGGCGGCCAGTCGACGCACCTCCTGGCGCAGCTTCTGCATGTCGGTGTCGGAGAGGGCCTGGAACGGGCGGTCCATGAGGCCGTCGAGCTGGTCTTCGGGCCGCTGTTCGGCCATGTTTTCGGCGATGCGCTGGCCGGCGTGCTGGCGCAGTTGCTCGCGCAGGGCGTCCATGTTTTGGGCGATGAGCTGGCGCATCTGATCCAGGCGTTCCTTGTTCATGCCCATCTGGGCCATGAGCTCCATGATCTCCTGCATTGCATCGCGCACTTGCTCGAACTGCAGGGCGCGCTGCATCCGGCGCGCCATCCATTCACGGTAGCGGAGATCGTCGGCGTTGTTCAGGCCCACCATCTGGCCGAGGGCATCCAATTCTTGCGGGGTCATTTGTTCGCCGCGCAGGAGTCGCTCGAGCATCTCTCGCAGCCGCTGGCCGAACTCTTTGAGGGCCTGGGCCAGCATGTTGGCCTCTTCCTCGGACAGATCCTCCATCATATTCATGAGCGGAGGCGGCTCGCCGCTGCCGAAAAAGAGGGGAAAGAGCTCTTCGAAAGTAGGCAGGCTTTCGACGTCCTTCACCAGTGTGGCGCGCAGGCTGAGGCGGAAAGATTCTCGATCCTGGACGCCCAGGTTGTCCACGGCGGTGAAAGCGTCGGCGCTTTCGGCCAGGCTGACGCGCACGCCGCCGGAACGCAGCGCTGAGATAAATTTAACGATTCGCTCTTCCATTGGATTCTCCTCGGCAGCGGGGGGCGGAGACGTACTTTACTTTGTTTCCAGGAGCGTGGTGGGGCGGAATGGTCGGGTGACGCATGGGTCAGTCGATGCGTCGCCGGCGGGGCAGCTCTTGGTCCCAGTCGGTTTCGTCGTCATCGTCCTGGCCGTCCATGCGCCCCAGCTGGCGCTGCACCTTTCGCAGGTCGGTCTCGTGTTTCAGGAGGACGCTGAGGGTTGTCTCAAGGGTCTTGCGATCAAGGTTTTCGGAATTGAGGGTGACAAGCGCCTGCGCCCAGTCCAGGGTTTCGGAGATGCTGGGCAGCTTGCGGAGGTCGATCTGGCGCAGGCTTTGCACAAGCTCTACGGCCTGGCGGGCCATCTGGGGGGCGAGGTCGGGCACTTTGAGGCGGACAACGTCCAGCTCTTGTTCGAGAGAGGGATAGCCGATGAAGAGATAGAGGCAACGCCGTTTGAGCGCCTCGCTCAGCTCGCGGGTGTTGTTGCTGGTGAGGACGACGATGGGTATGTGTTTGGCGGCGAGTGTGCCGAGCTCCGGCACGCTGACCTGGAAGTCGCTGAGGACTTCGAGCAGGAAGGCCTCGAATTCGGCATCGGCGCGGTCGATTTCGTCGATGAGGAGGACAACGGGCTCGTCGCTGAGAATTGCGCGCAGGAGGGGCCGCTGCAGGAGGAAACGCATGGAGAAGAAGACGTCTTCTTCGTCGGTGAGGCGGTCGGCGGCTTCGGCGAGCGAGCTGGCTCCGGCGAGGGTCTGCTGGAGCTGGTCGCGGAGCAGCTGCGTATACAGGAGCTGCTTGGCGTACTCCCACTCATAGAGGGCCTTGGTCTCGTCGAGGCCTTCGTAACATTGCAGGCGGATGAGGTTGCGGCCGAGCGAGCCGGCGATGGCCTTGGCGAGCTCGGTCTTGCCGACGCCGGCCGGGCCTTCGGTGAGCAGCGGTTTGCCCAGTTGTTGCGACAGGTAGACGGTTGTGGCGATTTCATCGCTGGCAATGTATTGCTGCCCGCCAAGACAGTCTTTCGTTTCTTCGATTGACTGGAACGAGCGCGTTGTATTCATGTGTGGGGGAGGCTCCTTTGGCTGTGGTTCAGTGGCCGGGGAAGGTTTCGATGATGAGCCGCCGGCAGTGGACCGCTGCAGTACGGTGTAGTGTATCTGACAGGCAAGCGCTTGGCAAGGCATGGGAAACGCTAGGCGCATCGGAACGGCAGTGGATAGTGGATAGTGGGAGGCGGGGTGGGGCGGAGATGCGCCGCGGGCGGGGGAAACTGGGTCTCTTTTGGCGGTTTGGGGTGTCTGGCGGGAGGCGGCGCGAAAAGAGTGGTTGCGCGAATCATAATAGTTCAGCTATATTCTTTTCCGTGTCGATGAGGAAGAGACCGAAATCGGTTTGAGAGGGGCAGAGCGGAGGGGACGGGGCGGCAGCGCCAGGAGGCGCGAGGCGCCGCGAGGGCCGGGACTTGGAAATCGTCAGATAAGGAAAGTTGAATGCTGGATACAGATCGCTTGATCGACTTTGCTCGAGATATTGTGCGCATTCAGAGCTTGAGCGGTGAGGAGGCGCAGGTTTCCCGCCGTATCGAGGATGAGATGAAGGCGCTGGGGTTCGACAGGGTATGGACGGACAGCGTGGGCAACGTCGTGGGGGTGGTTGAGGGGGCGCAGCCGGGGCCGACGATCGTTTTTGACGCGCATACGGATACGGTGGGGGTCTCGCCGGGTGTGCCGTGGGAGCTGGACCCGTTCAGCGGAGAGGTGCGGGGCGGCGCGCTGCACGGGCGGGGCGCGGCGGACATGAAGGGCGCGCTGGCGGCGATGGTGCATGGCATTGGCGGGCTCGACCGGGCCGGGCTGAAGGGCAAGGCGGTGGTGAGCGCGTCGGTGATGGAGGAGGTGCTGGAGGGGGTGGCTCTGGAGAAGGTGATCGGGCAGACGGGAGCGGATTTTGTTGTGATTGGCGAGGCGTCGGACTTGCAGATCGTGCGGGGGGGACGCGGCCGGGCCGAGATACACCTGACGACGACGGGGCGTCCGTCGCACTCGTCGGCGCCGCAGATGGGGCGCAACGCGGTGCTGGACATGATGCGGGTCATTGCGGTGGTGGAGGATCTGCCGCTGGAGGAGCATCCGCAGATGGGTCCGGCGATCTTTGCGCTGACGGATATCATCAGCGCGCCCTATCCGGGACATTCGGTGATCCCCAGCATCTGCAAGGTGACGTATGACCGCCGGCTGCTGCCAGGGGAGAACGCCGAGCGTGTGCTGGCGGACATCAGCCAACGGCCGGAGCTGGCCGATATCCAGCTGGACGCCCGTGTGGGCATTGGAGAGTACACGAGCTATACCGGACACACGTTTACGACGGAGAAGTTCTTTCCGGCGTGGCTGGCGGATGACGAGGACCCGTATGTGACGATGGCGCTGGGCGCGGTGCAAAGCGCGGGCATCGAGGCTGGGTTGAACGCATACCGATTCTGCACGAATGCGGCATACAGCGCGGGCGTGGCGGGCATACCGACGATCGGCTTTGGCCCGGCGACGGAAGCCGACGCGCACATTATCAACGAGAAGCTGAAGCTGGATGACTTGATTGGCGCGGCGCGCGGGTACAGGGCGATCGGCGAAGCCGCGTTGGGTTAAAGGCAAGGGAGAACATGGGTCAGCAGATCACGCTAACACCGAAGGAAGCCCGCCGGTTGGCTGTTGCCGCGCAGGGGCTGGCGGGGCCGCGCGCGCAGGCAAACAAAACGGGCATCGTCGAGCTACTGAGGCAGATCAACTGCCTGCAGATCGATCCGATCCGGGCGGTGGAGCGGACGCAGTTGCTGGTGTTGTGGAGCCGGATGGGGGCGTTTGACCCGACGTGGCTGGACGATCTGCTGGAGGAGCGGGAGATCATCGAGGCCTGGGCGCACGCCGCTTCCTTTGTTCTGACGGAGGATTATCCTCTTTTCCGGCGGTGGATTGGGCGGGCATTTACCAATTCCAGCGAGTGGTCGGAGCGGGTACGCGGGTGGATGGCGTTGAATGCAGAGCTGGAGGCGCATATTCTGGCGCGTCTGCGGGAGGACGGGCCGCTGCCTTCGAAGGCGCTGGCAGGGCCGGAGGCTGTTCCGTGGGAGTCGCTGGGCTGGACCGGGGGGAGCGCGGTTTCACGCATGTTGGACTTCCTGGACCGCAAGGGGCTTGTGATGACTGTGGGCCGGCGGGGTAACCAGAAGCTGTGGCATCTGCGGGATGCGTGGCTGCCGGAGTGGGTGGACACGGCGTTACCGGCGGAGGAGGAGGTTGTGCGCGAGGCGTGCCAGCGCTCGCTGAAGGCGCTGGGCGCGGCGAGTCAGAAGCAGATCAACGAGCATTTCATGCGCAGAAGGTACCCGAACCTGGGCGAGCGGCTGAAGGAGCTGGTGGAAGAGGGGATTGTGCTGCCGGCACAGGTTATGGACGAGGATGGGCCTTGGGACGACGACTGGTACATCCACCAGGATACGCTGCCACAGCTGGAATCAATCCATGCAGGGGAGTGGGCGCCGCGCACGGTCTTTTTGTCGCCTTTTGACAATCTCATCTGCGACCGGGAACGGACAGAGCAGCTCTTCGACTTTTACTACCGAATCGAGATTTATGTGCCGAAAGCCAAGCGGGAATACGGCTACTATGTGATGCCTCTGCTGGATGGCGACCGCTTCATCGGGAGAATGGACTCGAAACTCGAACGCAAGACTGGAATCTACCATATCCATGCATTGTATCCTGAAGAGGATGAGCGCAATGACGCGCAGACCGGAGCTGCTGTTACAGACTCAATTCGGGAGCTGGCCCAGTTTATCGGCGCGAAGCGTGTCAAACTGGGTGACCGGATCCCTGCAGCCTGGCGCACAGCTCTGGACAAGGAGGTCACACAGGGCTTATGACAGCATCTGCACAAGCGGCATCGGGGCAAACGACGAATGTGTCGGCCCGGTTCGGAACGTTTGGGGGTGTGTTCACGCCGAACGTTTTGACGATTCTGGGGCTGATCCTGTTTTTGCGGGCGGGCTGGGTTGTGGGCCAGGCAGGTCTGCTGGGGGCGCTGTTGATCGTGTTGATCGCCAACTCGATCAGTTTTCTGACGGGGTTGTCGCTGTCGGCGATCGCGACGTCGATGAACGTGCGGGCGGGGGGGAAGTATTACCTGATTTCACGGACGCTGGGACGTGAAATCGGCGGCGCAATTGGGGTGCCGCTTTATCTGTCGCAAGCGATTTCGGTTGCCTTCTACATTATCGGTTTCACCGAGTCGCTGGAGGGCATAGCCTTTTTCAGCCAGATCGATGCCAGGGTGCTTTCGACAGGGATCGCCATTGTCTTCGCGATTGTGGCGTTTATCGGCGCGGACTTTGCGATCAAGATCCAGTATTTCATTCTGGCGGCGTTGATGGCGGCGCTGCTTTCTTTCTTTGGGGGAGGCTGGTTTTCGATACAGGCGCCGACGCTGACGGCCAACTATGGCGAGGGCATGAGCTTCTGGAGCGTCTTCGCGGTCTTTTTCCCGGCTGTGACTGGGATTGCGGTGGGCGCGAGCATGTCGGGCGATCTGAAGGACCCGGGGCGGAGCATTCACAAGGGCACACTTTTTTCAGTGCTGTTTACGGCGGCGGTCTACTTTCTGTCGGTCGTCTGGCTTTCGTTGCACGGCAGCCCGGATGAATTGAAGAGCAACACACTGATTATGCGGGATATCGCGCTGTTTCCGCCGCTGATTCTGATCGGCGTGTGGGCTGCGACGCTTTCGTCGGCGCTGGGCAGCATTGTGGCGGCGCCGCGCACGTTGCAGGCGATGGCGTCGGATGGGATTGTGCCGCGGGTGTTGGGGGCCCGGCTGGGGAGCAGGACGGAGCCGCGCGTGGGAGTCCTGATCACGGCGGGAATCGCGTTTACGGTGATTTGGGCCGGTGATCTGAATGTTGTGGCGCCGATCATCACGATGTTCTTCCTGAACACGTACGGGATGACGAATCTGGTGGCGGGAATTGAAAAGCTGGTGGGGAATCCCAGTTTCCGGCCGCGGGCGAAGATCCACTTCAGTTTTTCGTTGCTGGGCGCGGCGGGTTGTTACGGGGCGATGTTCGTGATCAATCCCGGGGCGACGGTCGTGGCCATTCTGATCAGCTACGGGATCTATTTCTATTTGGAGCGCCGGTCGACGATTCGCACGTGGGGCGATGTTCGCAACGGGATCTGGTTTGCGCTGGCACGGCGGTCGTTGCTGAATCTGGAGCGTTCGGTCTTTCATGCCAAGAACTGGCGGCCGAACATACTGGTATTCACGGGGCAGCCGCACAACCGGGCGCCGCTGGTCGAGGTGGCGAATCTGTTGAGCAGGGGGTATGGGATTGTTTCGTTCTACCAGTTGCTGGTGGGGGATATTGATCAGCTGGCGAGGAGAAGGCTGCGCAGCATCGCGCGGCGGCAGATCCGTTCGTTCATCCAGGAACAGAATATGACGGCCTTTGCCGAGGCTGACATTGTGGAGAATTTCTATGCGGGCGCGGTGACGGTGAGCCAGTCACATGGTGTGGGCGGGCTGGAGCCGAACGCGGTGCTGATGGGTTGGAGCGATACGGAGGGTGGGCGCACGCTTTCGCTGCGGCTGCTGTCGACGCTGTTTGAGCTGGGCAAGTCGGTGTTGTTCCTGCATTTTGACGAGAAGCGGGGGTTCGGCAACCAGAAGGTGATCGATGTGTGGTGGCGCGGGCGCAGCGGGAACGGTGATCTGATGCTGTTGCTGGCGCACATTATTTCGCAGAGTCCGACATGGGACGGGGCTTCGATCCGGCTGCTGCAGACTCTGCCGCGCGGGGAGGGGCGGGAACAGGTGGAGGCCCATCTGCGAGCGCTGTTGGATAGGGTGCGGGTGAATGCGGAGCCGGTGGTGATCGTGCCCCCGCGTGGTGAGCGGTTCCCGGATACGGTGAAGACGTGGAGCAGGGAGACGGACCTGACGTTGCTGGGCATGAACCGGCCGGAGGCGGAGGCCCGGGAGAGCTATGGAAACCAGCTGAATGGCTGGCTGAGATCGGTGGGAACGGTGCTCTTGATTCACAGCGGGCAGACGGAGGATATATTGGCTCCGGACGATTAAATGGCAGTGAATCGTTGCGTGAGATGTCGTTGCAGGACTGTTACTCCCCTGGTGGTTGTGCTATACTGCCCACGGCGGGCCGAGGCGGCCTGTCCTACCATTGGCACTCTTTTCCAAGACACAGATCGTTTAGCGAAGCGCTTCCACCGCCGCCGGGAGGTGTAGAGTGGCGGGGCAGCGCTTTATCTATCATTCCTTTGGCTGGCTTTCGAGGTAGCGGGAGGCCGGCACGCCATTCCAAGCGGAGAAATAAACGATGCGCGCGAATCCGATTCGCAAGTTGCTCGATGATGGAAAACCGACGCTGGCAACGCACATACACAGCGTGTGGCCGAACGTGGTGGAGGCGCTGGGTCATACAGGGCTGTACGATTATGTGGAGTTTGTGGCGGAGTATGGAACGTATACGCTGCACGATTTGGACAACATTTGCCGGGCGGCTGAACTGCACGGCCTGGGCTCGATGATCAAGATCGACTGGGCGAACAATGAGTTTGTTGCGCAGCGGGCGGTGGGGTCCGGGTTCAACAGCGTGCTGTTTTCGGACGTGCGTTCGGCGGCGGGCGCGGCGGACTGTGTGAGCTATGTACGGGCGGATACGCCGCACGCGGGCGGCACCTTCGGGGTGGCGACGCGGCGGTTTTCGTACATGGGGTACGGGGGCAATGAGGCATATGTGCAGGCGCTGGACGAGATTGTGGTTGCGCTGATGCTGGAGAAGAAGCCGGCGCTGGATGAGCTGGATGGGATTCTGGCTGTGGACGGGGTGGAGATGCTGCAGTGGGGGCCGTCCGATTTTTCGATGAGTATTGGGAAGGCGGGACAGCGGGGCGATGCTGAGGTAGCGGCGGCGGCGCAGAAGGTCATTGATGGCTGCCTGGCGGCGGGTGTGCATCCGCGTATTGAGATTGGGACCGCGGACGATGCGAAGCGTTATCTGGACATGGGGGCGCGGCACTTCTGCATCGGCACGGACATCGCGATTCTGCACGGGTGGTGGCAAAAGGAAGGCGAGAGTATGCGGAAGGCGCTGGATGAATAGTGGCTAGAAGACGGAGCGGGACGGCTCGTTCTGGCTGTGGAAAAGGTTGGTGACGGCGTTGACGGGGCTCAGGCGGTCAAGGAGGCTGGTTAAGGCCAGTTTCGCTTGTGCGCGGGTACACCATTCTTGAATCGGCTGCAACATTGAGTTCGCAGCTCTAATATCGGGGCATTTGTTGAAGGCGGCAGGTGACTGCCGCCTTTTGCGCGCCTGCCTGTTGGCGGAGGTGGTTGTTGGGCGGGACGGTGTTTTATGGCGTGTGATTTTAGGGGATTTGTGAGGACGGAGTCTGGACGGGGGGACCCCCAGCGGCTACGGCGGAACCGGACGGTAGGGTAGTGGAGGGGGGCGTTGCGGGGGGAATCCCCCCGCACAAGGGAGGCTGCTTGCGGACGACCGCCCTGAATTGCAGTGGTTAGTGATCAGTAACTGCGGCGATTAATTGAGGATGGGTGTGGGGAGGAGAGAGGAGAAAGGGTTGCTGGCGGCAGTGGGATGGCTGAGGGGGTCGGGGGGTGACGGGGTTAGCGCGGCAGGTAGGGGCCCCAGGACGGCGCCCCTTCGTCTGAAGACTGGCGAGTCAGACGGATGGGGTCTGAACCGTCGGCGTTCATCACGTAGACGTCAAGAATCTGATTACGGCGCGACTCAAAGGCGATCTTGCTGCCGTCGGGCGACCAGGATGGGTCGGCATCCCAGCCAGGGTAGGTTGTGAGGCGGGTGAGGCCCGAACCGTCGATATTAATCAGATAAATGTCGGTAGAGCCAGCCCGGCCAGAGGTAAAGGCGATGCTGCGGCCGTCGGGCGACCAATCAGGGTGTGCATCGGATTCGGGATGGGTGGTGATGCGAGCGGGACCGGTGCCGTCGACGTTTATGAGGTAGAGGTCAAGGTTGTTGTCACGGAAGGACTCGAATGCGATTCTGTTGCCATCGGGCGACCATGTGGGAAACTGATCGGAGTGGGAATTGTCGGTGAGGCGGGTGAGGTTGGAACCATCGGCGTCCATCAGATAGATGTCCCAGTTGCCGCCGCGGAATGACTGAAATGCAATCCTGCTGCTGTCGGGCGACCAGGCGGCAAGGGTATCGGATGCCGGGTGGTTGGTAAGGCGGGTGAGGTTGGAACCGTCGGCGTTCATCAGGTAGATCTCCCAGTTGCCGTCGCGGAGAGACTGAAATGCGATTCTGCTGCCATCGGGCGACCAGGCGGGATAGCGGTCGGAAGCAAGGTGATGTGTAAGCCGGTTCCAGGTTTGACCGCTATCGCTGGTGGCGTAGATTTCATAGTTGCCGTCGGTGGAGGCGTGGAAGACGATCCGCGACTGCGTATTGGCGGCGGGTGATGTTATGGTGGCAGAGAGGCGCAGCGACCAGGGGCCGTATACGCCGGCGAGGTTGATGGCGCGTACCCGGTAGTGGTAGGTTTCGCCTGCAGCCAGATCCTCGTGTTTGAAGCTTGTGCCTGTGAGGTAATGGCCGCCAATCTGCAGCCGGTTTTCGGCTGCGTCCCAAGCCCACAGTTCATATCGCGCTGCGCCGGACACTTGGGTCCAGGTTAGTTGGACCTCGCCGGCGGCCGCTTGTACGTTGAGTTGGGGCGCGGTCGGAGGCGGTGTTTGCGCCAAGGGACGAGGGGAGCGACTCCAGGATGGATCGACGTCTCTGGCAGGATTGTCGGTGAGGCGCGTGAGGCCGGAGCCGTCGGCGTTGATGGCGTAGATCTCCCAGTTGCCTGATCGATCGGAGGTGAAGGAGATTCGACTGCCGTCCTCCGACCAGGTGGGATACAGATCGTCTGCGAGATTGTAGGTGAGACGTGTTGTCCCGGTGCCATCTGCCTTGATCACGAAGATTTCGTGAAGGCCATTATAGCCGGATTGGTAAGCAAGCTTGCTGCCGTCGGGCGACCAGGAGGCGAACCAATCATTGAGAGGGGAGTAGGTAAGACGGACGAGGCCTGAACCGTCAGTGTTCATCAGGTAGATCTCATTGTTTCCGTCGCGGCGGGAGTAGAAGGCTATTCTGCGGCCGTCGGGCGACCAGGCTGGGAACCCATCCCATTGGGGATGGTTGGTCAGACGCGTAACTTCGGTACCATCGTCCTTCATCAGGTAGATTTCACCGTTGCCGTCGCGGGTTGATTCGAAGGCGAGCCAGGCGCCGTCGGGAGACCAAGAGGGGTATAAGTTCGATCGGTAGTGGTCGGTGAGTTGGGTGAGGCCGGTGCCATCGGCGTTGATGACGTAGATCTCCCAATCGACGACGCGATCGGAGACAAATGCAATTCTGGCGCCGTCGGGCGACCAGACGGGAAACCAATCGTTGAATGAACTGTTGGTAAGCCGGGTCAGATCCGTGCCATCGGCGTTCATGATGTAGATTTCGTCGTCTCCGCCGCGGTCGGAGGTGAATGCGATCCGGACCGGGACGCGAGCCTGGGCAGCGCTGAGGGAGGCGGAGACGGGCTGCGACCACTCGCCTACGGCGCCATCGGCATCCACCCTGCGCACACGATAGGTGTAGTCGATGCCGGCCTCAGGAGCGATGTGCTTGAAGGTGACGCTCCTGAGGTTGTAACCGCCGATTTGCACCCAGCCGCCTGCAGTTGTCCACGACCAGAGTTCGTAGCGCACGGCGGCGGTGACGGGGGTCCACCGGAGTTGGATTCCACCTTGTTCGGCCGCGGCCGACAGTACGGGAATGGTGGGGACCGGCAGACTCACAATGGGGGCAGAGGAAGGTCTCCAGGATGGGGCAACATCGCTGGCAGGGTTTTCCGTCAGACGGGTGAGGCCTGAACCGTCGATGTTAATGACGAAGATCTCCCTATCGCCGTTGACGAAGGCGGCAAATGCCATCCGGTTGCCGTCAGGCGACCAGGCAGGGTCGGAGGTACCATCAGTTGTTTCGGTAAGACGCGTACTCCCGGAGCCATCGGCGTTCATAATGTGGATGTCGCTTCCCGTGTCATGGGTACGCACATAGGCAATTCTGCTACCATCAGGAGACCAGGCCGGGCCGTACGCCCCTTCAGAGTTGTTGGTGAGACGGGTGGGGTCCGAACCATCGGCATTCATCACGTAGATTCCAGAATTGCCTTCTCGATACGAGGTAAACGCAATCCTCTTGCCGTCGGGGGACCAAGCGGGCGTACCGTCATGTTCGGGATGGTCGGTCAGGCGAATGGCGCCGGCACCGTCGGCATTCATCACGTAGATTTCAGAATTGCCGTCACGGGTTGAAGCAAAGGCAATCCTCTTGCCGTCGGGCGACCAGGAGGGACTCTCATCGCCACCTGGGTGGTTGGTCAGATTGACGGGGCCCGTGCCATCGGCGTTCATGACGTAGATTTCGAAATTACCATCGCGAGTGGAATCAAATGCAATTCGGTTGCCGTCGGGCGACCAGGAGGGGCTTGTGTCCCACCTTGGATGGTCGGTAAGGCGGATGACATTGGAGCCATCGTCGTTCATCAGGTAGATGTCATAGTTGCCACCGCGGTTGGCGTCAAAGAGGATCAGGGAAGGCGTTTCGGGCTGCGCTTCAGTGACGGTCGCGGGCACGAACTCTGACCAGGGGCTGGCGTCGCCGGCGGCGTTGACCGCGCCTAGTGCGTAGTAGTAGGTCGTGCCGACCGCGAGCCGGTCGTGCCGGAAGGTCGTGCCGGTCAGGTTGTTACCGCCGATCTGCTGCCAGTCGTCGGCTTGGGTCCATACCCAGAGTTCGTAGCGGACCGCGCCGGTGACGGCGCCCCACGTCAGATCGACTGCGCCTGCGGTTGGTAGTGCGGTCAAGGTAGGCGCTGGCAGCGCGGGCGGCGTTGGGGTCGGCGTAACAGTGGACGTAGCGGTAGGCGTTGTGGATGAATCAGGGGTAGGGGTAGGCGTTGTTGTTGTCGAATGTGTCCCGGTTACGATGGCGGGGATTGGTTCGGACCAGGCACTTGTTTCGCCGGAGCCGCTGACGGCGCGTATTGAATAGTAGTATTCAGTGCCTGCTGACAGTCCGGAGTGGGTATAGCTCGTGCCGGTCAGGTTGTCGGGGCCGATCGGTATCCAGCCCCCTGCTGAAGTCCACGACCATAGTTCGTAGCGGACTGCGGCGGCCACGGCGTCCCAGTTCAGAATCACCGCGTTTTCTGCTGGCTGTGCGGTCAGGGCGGGAACCGCCAGTACCGGTATCGTCGATGTCGGTGTCACTGTGGGGGAATTCGTTGGCGTAGCTGTCTCTGTCGGCGTGGACGTGAAAGCAGGCGTCGAAGTTGAAGTCAGGGTTGGCGTTGAGGTCGGTGTAGCAGTCGAAGCTGGCGTCCAGGTAGGCGCTGGCGTCGTTGCAGTGGTCGTGTTTGGCGGTGTTGGGGTTGCGGTTGGCGTGGTCGGTGGGGTTGGGGTCGAGGTCGGTGTTAACGCATCGAATGAGGTGGCGGATATCAGCTGCGACCATGGGCTTGTTTCGCCGGGGCCGCTGACGGCGCGAGCCTGGTAGAAGAAGGTCGTATTTGGCAAAGGGAAGATGTGGGTGTAGCTGGTTGCGGTCAGGGTATCGCCGCCGAGGTTTTGCCAGCCAGGGGTATGGTCCCACCAGGTCCAGAGTTCGTAGCGTGCGGCGCCGGTTACTGGATCCCAGGTCAACTCCGCGGCGCCGTAATCGTTGTGCGGGGGCGGTGCATCTACGGGCCGGGGCGGTGCGCCCGGAAGCGGGGTCGGTACTGGCCGTGCCTGTGCGGAGAGCGCCGGTGCGGTCAGGTTTCCGGGTACGGCAACGAGGACGGGCTGGGACCACTGGCTGACATCGCCGAACGCGCCGATGGCGCGAATCTGGTAGTAGTAGTCGGTGCTGGTCGAGATTTGGGCGTGGGTGAAGCTGGTGTCGGTGAGGTCGTCGCCGCCGAGCTGTAGCCAGCCGCCGGAGGAGGTCCAGGACCAGAGTTCGTAACGCAGCGCGCCGGGGACGGCCGACCAGCGCAGCTCGATGGCGCCGTTTTCCCGCTGCGCGGTCAGTTGGGGGGGAGAGAGGGTGGATGCCGGGGAAGCGTCCTGGGCAAAGGCGACGCCGGTGCAGGCCAGAATGGCGGCGAAGAGGGTCAGGAGGGACGCCGCCGCTGCCGCCCAGTATAGGTGAGGGTTGGTGTTTCGTAGTTCGCGGATCGTGACGGAATCAGCCGACGCGTTCGAGGAAGCGGACGTCGTTGGTGAAGAAGTAGCGGATGTCGTCGATGCCGTATTTGAGCATGGCGATGCGTTCGGGGCCCATGCCGAAGGCGAAGCCGCTGAAGACGGCGGGGTCGTAGCCGCCGTTTTGGAGGACGATGGGGTGGACCATGCCGGCGCCGAGGATTTCGAGCCAGCCGGTCTGTTTGCAGATGCGGCAGCCCTGGGCGTCACAGAGGACGCAGCCGGCGTCGACTTCGACGCTGGGCTCGGTGAAGGGGAAGTAGCTTTTGCGGAAGCGGAGCGGGCGACCTTCGCCGAACATCTGATTGGCGAAGTTGACGAGGGTTCCTTTGAGGTCGCTGAAGGTTACGTTATGGCCGACGACGAGGCCTTCGACCTGGTGGAACATCATGTCGTAGCGGGCGCTGACGTCTTCGTGGCGGTAGCATTTGCCGGGCAGGATGACGCGGATGGGCTCCGGGCAGTATTCGCGCATGGCGTGGATCTGGCCGGGGCTGGTGTGGGTGCGGAGGATGACACCGGGGGTGGTGGTGTAGAAGGTGTCCCACATGTCGCGGGCGGGATGGCCTTCGGGGATGTTGAGGAGGCCGAAGTTGTTGTCGTCGGTTTCGACTTCTGGGGAGTCGTAGACCTGGAAGCCCATCTGGCCGAAGATGTGGGCGATTTCGCGCAGGGTCTGGTTGCTGGGATGGATTTTGCCGAGCGTGGGTCTGCGGCCGGGCAGGGTGACGTCGACGCCTTCGGCGGCGAGGGTCTCTTCCATCTCCTGGTTGCGGATGGCTTCCTGGCGTGTGTGGAGGGCCTCTTCGAGCCGTTTTTTGAGCTCGTTGCCGGCGCGGCCGGCGGCGGGGCGTTCAGCGCGGGGCAGGTCGCTGAGTCCGCGGAGGAAGTTGGTGACGGCGCCGTTGCGGCCGAGGTAGTCGCGGAACCAGGCTTCGGTGGCCTCGACGGTTTCGGAGGCGGCGAGCTCTTCTTGCGCGCGGGTCTGTAGTTCTTCAAGCGCCGGCATGTTTTCGGTCATTAGCTAAGAATTCTGGTAACGATCGGGCCGATTGCGCCAGCGGCTGCAATGCCGACACCAATAATCCATTTCATCCCTTTCAATTCAGAGCGAACACGCTCGACGTCGGTACGAACGCGTTCGACATCGGTACGAACACGCTCGACATCGGTACGCACGCGTTCGACGTCTGCTTTCGTAGCAAGATGTTCATATGCGCCCTCCAATCGAGACAGACGTTCGCTTTCAATTTGAACTTGTGTCACGGGCCTCTCCCAATTCACACTTTTTGCAGGCTAAAAGTACCGCATTCATATCGGTCTGTCAACCTGTCGGGACTGCCAGGGGAGGGGCGCGGAGAACGGCTTGACACCTTTTTCCACGAAGAGCACGGATAAGCGCGGAGAACGGCCTTTTTTGTCCGCGGGGAGGTGCGGGAGGTCAGTCGATTGAGACGGGATTCACGGTGAGTATGTAGCCGCCCGCCGGTTCGGGCTCGTAGGTTTCCACGATCAGGTAGTAGCTGGCGGTGACGGGGGCGCGGATAACCATCCGAGAGTCGCGCAGGAGCAGGCCGGCGCCGTCGTCTCTACTGACGGTGGCAGCGGGGCTGGGGCTTCCCCCGATGCTAAGGGTGAGGAACATGTCTCTCAGGAGCGATTGCGCGAGAATTTCGACCGTCTGTCCTCGTTGCAGGTTGAGGATGAAGTAGTCGGCGTCTGACGGATAGTCCATGTTTCCGTGGATGGACTGGCCCACCTGGATCGTCTTGCCTGAGTCCGGGTCATCTATGGGAACGAGATTGTGGTTGGCGGCGATGACGAAGTTGCCGGGCGTTGTGGCCTTCTGTCTGATGATGAGGAAATTGGGTGTCAGTCTGCCGAAGACATAGGCGCCATACTCAAAGCCTGTGATTTCGAAGGTGTCAAAGGTCTCGCCATTGATACCGAGGAAGTCGTAGATCGAGACCACGCTGTCGTTGGTACCGAGCAGGCTGAACCCGAATTCGGTGCGGGGGGGCGCATGGATGATATAGGCCTGGTCGTCCCAGTAGTTGTCAAGAGTCAGGCTATGACGGAAAGCGCCTCCTGGCGGGGGCGGCACGCGGTCGCCAAGGCCGGCAGGGTCCTGGCCGGCAATGAGCTGCTGGATGCGGGGCATAATGTCGGTGGAGGAGACGACGAGCCCAAATTCGCCATAGACCTTGAAGTTGCTGATGCCGATCACATCACCGGTATCGGAGACAAGCGCGCCGCCGCTTTGGCCGCCGAATATAGTCGAGTCGGTCTGAATCAAGGTGAGGGGACCGGCCTCCCACTGGCGCAGGCGGGAAAGGAGGCCGCCGGTGATGGTCGGCTCGGGGAAGAGCTCATACTCGCCGGGGTAGCCGATGAGGTGGACGCGAGAGCCGATGGGGATGCTTTCGCCGTCGATCATTGTAACGGGTTCGATGGAGACATTGAAGGGGCCAAGCACGGCCACGTCCGCGATCAGATCCAATCTTTGGACGGGAACCCTTGGGAACTCTGTTCCGTCGGGGAAGACGACGCGCACGACATTTTCCGGCCAGACCACATGGGCGGCGGTGACGAGATATCCGCCTTCGATCAGGAAGCCGCTGCCGCTGCCGGAGCCGGTTCCGGCTTCTACGTAGGCGATGGCCGGTGAAACTTTTTCGAAGATTTGGGCGGGGGTTAGCGTGAGAGGGCCGGGGAGGGTGGCGGGAACCCAGGGCGACCAGGGGCTGACGTTGTCCGCGCTGCTGACGGCGCGCAGGGTGTAGTGATAGGTTGTGCCGGCCTCCACTCCTGCGTGGGTAAAGGTCGTGGCGGTGAGGTTGCCATTGTCGAGCCGCTGGATGCCGCTGTAGGCGGTATGGGTCCAGAGCACGTAGCGGACGGCTCCGGCGACTGCGTCCCAACTCAACTCGACCGTGTTTTCGGTCAGGCTCACGGAAAGGGTCGGCGCGGAGAGCGGCATGGGTGTGGAGGTTGGCGTCGGCGTCGCCGTCAGGGCGGTATCTGCGGTGGACGTTGGGGTGGCTGTCGCGGCCTGGCCTGCGGAGACGGTCACGGGCACGTTTTCTGCCCAGGGGCCGCCCTGGCCGGCCGCGTTCACGCCGCGCACGGTGTAGTAGTAGGTTGTGCCGACTTCGGGATCGGAGTGGGTGTAGGAGGTCGCGGTGAGGTTGTCGCCGCCGATCTGCTTCCAGTCTTCGGCGCTGGTCCAGTAAAAGAGTTCATAGCGAACGGCGCCGGCGACTGCGGTCCAGCTCAGCTCGACTGCGCCGCCGGTGTCCTGCGCGGTGAGGGAGGGCGCGGTGAGCGCTTGGGCTTCGACGGTGGGTGTAGCGGTGGCAGTGGCGGCGTCGGTAGGCGTTGCAGTCGGTGTGGGCGTTGGCGACAGGGTTGCGCCCGGGGTAGAGGTTGGCGTGGCGGTGTGAAGCGGGTCCGGGGTGGGGGTGGGCGTTTCCGTCAGGCCAGAGGTCGGGGTCGGCGTTGCGGACGGGGTCGGGGTGGAGGTTGCCTGTTGCGCTTCCGCGGCGGTGGCGGAGACCTGCTGTGACAGCGGGCTGAGCTCGCCGGCCGCGTTTACGGCGCGGATCTGGTAGAAGTAGGTTGTGCCTGCTGTGAGGTCGGCATGGGTGTAGCTGGTTGCGGTGAGGTGGTCGCCGCCGAGCTGCTGCCAGCCGGTATCGACATCCCACCAGGACCAGAGAATATAGCGTTCGGCGGTGTCCACTGCTGTCCAGGTCAGTTCGACGGCGGCGGCTGCGGCCTGGGCGGTTAGCGTGGGCGCGGCGAGGGCAGGGGGCGTTGTGGCGGAGATCTCGTCGGACCAGGCGCCGGCCTCGCCGCCGGCGTCGACGGCGCGGATCTGATAGTAGTAGGTGATCCCGGCGACGAGGCTGGAATGGGTGTAGGCGGTTGCGGTGAGGTTGTCGCCGCCGATCTGTTGCCAGCCGGCGCCGGCGTCCCACCATGACCAGAGTTCGTAGCGTGCGGCGCCGGCGACCGCCGTCCAGGTCAGTTCGATGGCGCGTTCTGAGGCCTGGGCGGTCAGCTGCGGGGCGGGGAGCGTTGCGTCCTGCTGGGCCAGGGCCGGGCCGGGGCCGGTGAGGAAGGCGGTGACAGCCAGGAGGGATGCCAGCAGGATCGCATAGGTTCGCTGAGAAACTTTGGTCATGGTTTTGCCTTAGCTGGAAGGTTGACGGTCGCGGACTGCTTTCTGGGTGACAGATGAGATGTCTGTGGAGCAGAGGAACGGGGCCGTGGGGATTGGGCTCTGGATTCGTTCCGGTGATCGCTGCTTTGTCGCGCCAGTGTTCAATATACATTAGCTTTCTGCATTGTGACCAATTTCAGCACTGACAGATAGTGTATGAGCGAGGAGAGAGGGAAGAGGAGTGAGGAGAGAGGGAAGAGGAGTGAGGAGTGAGGGAAGAGGAGTGAGGAGTGAGGAGTGAGAAGTGAGAAACACCTGCGGCTTCAGAGCCGGGATGTTTGCGGGCAGAACCTGGTTCATCCACGGAGGGGCGCGGACAACGGCGAACACCGCCCTGATCCACGAAAGGGCGCGGAGGAAATCTCATTGTCCGCGAATTCACGCGAAGGACACCTCTTATTGTCCACCAAGCGGCGCGTGAAACGCGTTGGCGTCTCTGATCGGAGGAGGGTTGCAGGCGGAGGGGTTAGGGCACCCACACAAGGGGCGCTGCGGGGCGAGGGCGCGAGGGACGCGTTGGCGTCTCTGAGGGCATTTTTCAGTTGTCAGTATTCTGGTGAGCGGCAGGGCATGCGGCGTTGGCAAGGTCCTTTGGAGGGCAGGGGGCTGCAGGGCGTCTGCGATGATTTCGCATGGGTTTGGGGATGCTCCCTGACGAGGCGATCGCGTTCCAGTTTGCCGTAGCTGGCGAAGCTATAGATCAGGTCGACCTGGAGGCGGGCGTCCTTCTTGCCGCGGCGTTGGTCGGGCACCTTTGGCTCGACGATGATCTGCCCGAAAGATAGAGGGGATGCATACTCTTGGGAGTTGGGTCCTTACCGCAAGGGCCGCACCGTTTCCATGGATTCTTCATCGAAATGTCCGCTTTGTCCGCTTTAAGGCGTCTTTTGGGGTCGGAATTGGGAGGATTCGAGGTTTTTTGCCCGTGTTGGCCGTGTGTTGGAGTAGGGTGAGGAGGGTATGCCAGTCGTGGTTTTCGGCGGTCTGCTGCCGGATTGTTTCGATGCGTTCCTGGCGTCCTGCGGCGCGGCCGGCGTAGATCCCGTACAGGATTTGGGAGACGTCGCCGGGCAAGGGCCGCCGATCTCTGACTTCCAGGCCGTCGAAGCAGCCCTGGGGGACTTCCTCTTTTTCTTCGATTTCTTCACGCCAGTGGCGGAGGGCTTGGTCGGATACTCAGACGATGGCGGCGAGATCTTGCCAGGTTGCGCCGGCGTTGGCGGCTTCGCGGATGGTTATCGGGTCGACATATTGCATGTTTGTGGGCTGACAGGTTACGGTGGCGGGCTGGCGCCGGCTTTCTCTGGCACAGTGTGGGCGGCGGTGCAGATGCCTGGCAGTATCTATCGGTCGGCGCCAGGATCGCAGCCGGTCGGTACGGGCTGGTTAATGCTGGCGTAGATGTTCCCCCACTTTCAAGTTTCGGGCGAGGGCAGAGGGGGAAGGCAGTCAGGCCAGCGAGGCTTTAGACTGGAGGCGGACAGGCGGTGCATCGACAAGGGTCAAGATGACTGCTACAGGCAGGTTTTGCAGAATCAGGGAGGGGCGCCGGGCCGCGGCGTCACTCTATTTCATCATCTGGACCATAGGTCCGTGCGAAATCTTCACCAAGTTTTCTCAGGCCGTCTATTGCCCTCTTTTGGGCAGCTTTTTCAACCATAGCGTTAATGCGCAGGCCTCGGCGTTCTTTCTTGTTTTTCCATGCGACCGTTCCATTCTGACGCAGGGCGGAGCGCAGGAGGCTGAGTTGATGGCGGGAGAGGTCGGAGAAGGCATGTCGGGCACGGGCACAGTTCAGCTGGCCGAGTTGGGCAGCCTCGAGGGCCTTGTCGGTCTCGATCAGGCCGTGAAGTTGTGCGTTGCAGGCTGAGTCGAGGAGGAGCTGGCCTTGCAGCTCGGCGCGAGCGGACGGTTGGTCGGCGTGTTCGGCTTCGAAGGCGGCGGCGCGCTGTTGCCAGCGCCATTTGCGGGCGACCTTGTCGAGGGTGGTCTTACGGCGGACTTTGGCCATCCTGGCGACTTGAGCGGTCGACTGCAGAAACGAGAGGCTGAGATAGAGGCGGAACTGGAAGAGGAAGGCGTCCGGTTCTGCGGGCCACTGGCGCCAAATTTTGCGCTGGCCGAGCTCCTCATTCTGTTGTTCCGCTTGCATATCTGAATCGGAGGCAACGGATGTTGAATCAGGCTGCCGACCGAATCCGCCGGCTGATTCCGTGACGGCGCCGATCTCCGCTTCGCCATTCACTTTGGCATAGGCTTCGCTTAGAATCGGTTCCAAAAGGTCGTGCCGGATTTCCATCATTCTGTCAAAGATCAGATGTTTCACCTCCCGATCTTCGAAAGAGATTGCTTCGTTCCTCTTCTGCGGCTCGATGAGGCGGTGGAGGCCGCGCTGATATTGAAGAAGGGCGGGAAGGCGCTTGCGCGCTTCGACCTGGCCCAACTGGCCGATTGAGGCGTTTTGGAGGGCGCGGGCGGTGTCTTCGAGGGCGATGAATTGACTGATATAGTCGAGCTCCCTGAGGAGCTGGTCGCGCCATTCAATCTTGAGGGCCAGGGAGGCGCCGGTGTCCGGGTCGTCGGAGGCTGCGACGCGCTCTTTCCAGCGCCAGTGGTTGGCGGCCCTGGAGACCAATTTGCTTCCCGGCTTAAAGGCGATGAGCTGGTTGACGCGTTTGAAGGTTCGGGGAGGCGGAATGCAAATGTAGATCTGGAACCAGCGGTAGTTGTCGAGAGGTTCGCCGGGTTGCCTTTCCCAAGGTTGGGGCTTGACGTCGTTTATGTCCTGAGAGTATTTTCCTGAGGGTAGGTCGTTCATCGCGTCGGTCCCCTGTAGCGGGCAACAAAAAAGCGCCCGTCAGATGGCGGCGATGCGGGGCGAGAAGGTTTGGGTTCTCGCGCGGCAAAGCCTACAAAAGCGGAGCGCCTGTATCTGCTAAGGTTGCGGGCGGCAGCCTAGGAGGGCGGGGGCCGTGATTCGGGAAGCAGCAGTGGGTTCTAAGGATATGATTTGCGCAGGCCGGTAAGCGATTGTGCGCTGCGACCCGTCTTCTGCAAGTCTAAGGCTTGCGTGGAGAAATGTCAAAACAGCAGGGGGCAGCGGCAGGGGCGAGGGGTTCGGGGCGAAGGGCCAGCGCATCTCAGGCGGCAATGAGGGCGATCCCGTCCGCTCATTGGAGGGGTTACCGTACGCCAGCGGCAGTTGATGCGGGGCGAGCGACAGGGGCGGCCATACGTCGGTTGGGGATGAGGGCAGCCTAAGGTTCTATCTCAGTTTGCTTCGTCAGTTTTTTGCTCCTCATAGAAGCCGGAAGCGAATAGCAGACCGTCGTGGCGCACGACCCAGGTATGCTTGCGGGCATTTTCTCCTGTTTCGGGATGACGGAAAATGTAGCTGATCCAGTTGCCCGCTTCGGTTGCGCTCATCAGGTCATCGCCGTAGAAGTGGCCGCTTGCATCGACGCGCAGAGCCGGATCACGGCCGATCATGTCGGCGTTGGGCGAAGCAATGGTATAGCCATCGGCATCGACGATGAAGACGTACCACTGGCCATGCACGCTATCTTGCGAACTGTAGTATTCGATGGCAGAATCTTGGCCGTTACGGTCATAATAGCGGATGGCATCCTGCACCAGTGACCTGGCGTAGGCGGCTTCTTCATTTTCGGTTGGAATGGCAACGCAACCGACAACCAAGAAGGCAAGCGCAAGAAACAGGGTTGTGAATCGAAACATGTTCGTCGCCCGTGTTTAATTCAGGCGTTCATTCGTCGCGTCAGCCTGCTGGCGGTGACTTTCGGATACGGTTCTTTCATCCAAGATGCACTCGTTCGCATCGGTTTGCAGGCATTTTCAAGGCGTGTCACGAATGCAAGATCTTGCGGCTGCGTTCGGTGATAGGGCAGTGTTTCAAAGCAGGCTGAAGAGACGCATTTTTGTTGTCGCTGCACGAAGCGCCGGGCTGGACGCTGCCTGAACACAGGTCGGGCGCTCGTATGGGAACAGGTAAACACTCGTATGAGCGTTCGATGAGCGTTTACGAGCGTTTGCGAGAAAGAAGCTCTCAAGAGGCAGGGCATCGTTCATTTGCAATAAAATATCAATTATATGAAATCGGAAAACGCAAATAACCGGGCTCGGTATCCTTGCGCGTACACGGGTCTTCAACTGACAAGCTCAGCCCTCTGTAGCCGTTGCAAGGATCTGCGCCAACATACGCCGCGCCTCATTGCTACCTGCATCTGTGGTGCGCCGCCAGCCGCGGTCGCGACCCGGACCTCCTGAACGCCTGCCGGGCACGGGTTCAATGGGTAGATGTTGCTGTATGGCTCTGTCGAATTTGCAGGTTTCGTCGGTCAGTGCGTCACCTTCAAGGGGCGGCAGGCCTTCCATTGATCGGAGAAAGTTCACCATGACCCCGTTTTCGACGCCGTCGCGCCCGACAAGCGCGGAGATATAGTAGAGGATGAGGGTCAGGTTTCTGCGCGAGAGGGGCTCATGTTGCTGGCGTGTCATGTTTTGCTTAGCCGGGCGGTCGATGCGGGGATGGGTGCCCTGGTTGGAGGGCAATACGGTGGACGGGAAGACAGACAGGGGACCCAGTGGATTGGGTCCCTCTGTCCGTCTGCTCAAACGAGTCTACCTGATGGGCGGGGCGTACAGGATTCCGCCGTCGGTGTAGAGGCTATTCAGACCGCGGGGCAGGTCGAATACGGTATCCGGGCCCAGGTTGCGGTTATAGATCTCGGCGTAGTTGCCGACCTGCGTGATGACGTCCATGAAGCAACCTGCGTTGGCAATGCCAACCTTGGAGCAGAAGTCACCTTCGAGGCCCAGCAGCCTGCGGATGTTGGGGTCCTCGCTGCCCATAAAGCTGTCAATGTTGCTCGATGTAATTCCGTATTCCTCGGCGAGCATCGTGGCGTAGACGACCCAGTTCACGAGGTCAAACCACTGGTCATCGCCGTGGCGTACCGCCGGCCCCAGCGGCTCTTTGGAGAGCGTCACGTTGAGAATCACGTGGTCCGCGGGAGCCGAGAGTGTGGTCTGGCGTGAGACGAGGCTGGACTTGTCGGTCGTGACGGCGTCACAACGGCCCTCGTCGTAAGCGGTGAAGGACTGGTCGAAGTCTTCGAAGACAACGGCTTCGTAGTCTACCCCGGCCGAAGCGAACTGGTCGGCAAGGTTGAGTTCGGTGGTCGTGCCTGTGACCACACAGACCGAGGCGCCCTGGAGGTCCTGGAGCGTAGCGACGCCGGCCTCCTTACGGACCATCAGACCCTGGCCATCGTAGAAGGTTGTGGGACCGAAGTTCATGCCCAGGTC
>JAJDXQ010000040.1 GCA_022823185.1 Caldilineaceae bacterium | reverse complement strand
TTGGGGGATTAGGGCGAACGGCAAGGGCGAACTTCAACATCTCTTGATCCACGAAGGGACGCGAAGGGGCGCGAAGAAGGGCAAGGGCGAACTTCAACATCTTTTGATCCACGGAGGGACACGGAGGAGGGCAGCGCATTTATGGTGCGTGTTCGTGAGCGTTTACGAGTGTTCGCAAGCGTTTGTGAGAGTTCACGAGTGTTTGTGAGCGTTGCATGAGTGTTTACGAGCGTTTGTGAGCGTTTACGAGCGTTCACGAGTGTTTACGAGCGTTTGTGAGCGTTCACGAGTGTTCGTGAGCGTTGCATGAGCGTTTACGAGCGTTCGTGAGTGTTTGTGAGTGTTGCATGAGCGTTTACGAGTGTTTACGAGCGTTTGTGAGCGTTTACGAGCGTTTACGAGCGTTTGTGAGTGATTGGAGGGGGAAAAGGGCGGGGACCGGCGAAGGGACGCGAATCAGGGGCAGGGCGAGTGATAGATGGGCGATGAGTGGGAGGTGAATGGGCGTTTGCGAGGGTCTGACGAGGTGTTGAGGGGGGATGGGCTGTCTGATGGGCGTTGCGGCGGGTGGGGCGGCAGGATGGTGGGTAGGGGGTTACGCTGCCGCGGGGAGGGCGGCAGGGATGCGGTAAATGCTATTTGTTTTTCAACCTTCCCAGGTCAGGAGGTTGGAACGGGCTGGTGGTTGATTACGGGGCCGTTTGGGGCATACGCATCCTATTGGGAGAGAACCTTCAGCAGAATGTCAGTTTTCCAACCGGCTCGTTACCGTTGACCCGATTCAGTTGCGATTGCCCTGCCCCAAATTCGGTCCATGCTTGACTTTCCAACGCCTCTGATGTATAAGAATTCGAACGTTTGCCCACTGTAATTGCCCTGGGAAAGACTTGGAATCCGGAGCGCCACGCACGAGTCAGGATTCTCGTCCTTCCAGCTGCTGCACACAGGGCGCACTTTCTGTATTGCCGCTATCGCGCTCAACCACCTTTCCCCAAGAGCTTCGCCAAAGAGAACTTTCTGACACAAATCCCGAGGTCTACGATGTACATTAACGACGCCCAGCGAGAGCAGTACCGCAATGAAGGATTCATGATTCTCGAAAACGTAATACGTCCTGATCAGGTGGAAGGACTGCGAGAGGAGTGTCAGCGCAACATCGACAAGTACGATGCCGAGATGGAGGCCAAAGGAGTAAGGGTTCAGGGAATCAATCACTACAAGAAACGCTATTTTATCCCCAGGCGAGGTATGGAAAGCCCCATCATCACTGACTTTCTTTTCAGCGAGCTGATGGGGGACATCTGCAGAGCCACTCTGGGCGACAACGCGTTCCTGTTCCACGAGCAATACGTCGTCAAATTCGCCGAAGTGGGCACAAAGTTTGGCTGGCATCAGGACTCAGGATACATTGGCCACTACCACAGACCCTACCTTTCGTGTTGGTGCGCGCTGGACGATATGTCCATCGAGAATGGAACCGTTTCAGTGCTGCCTTACTCTGCCATCGGCATGAAACCGGACGATCTCTACGACCATGAAATTGAGGCCGGCAGCAACGACAAGATTGGATACCAGGGGGATCACCCAGGTGTCCCGGCCCTGGTTCCCTCAGGCAGCATCGTCGTTTTCAGCAGCCGTACCTTTCACCGCAGCGGCCCCAACACGACGGCGAAGGTCCGGCGCTGCTATCTCGCCCAATATTCCGCCGAACCCATTATGAACCGCGAAGGGACGGATTTCTGGGCCCAGGCCATACCCGTCCTGCAGGACGGCAAGCTCTGTCGGCCTGATTTCGCCGCAACCTAATGGATATCCCACACGAGTCCAAGAGTACTTGCATTTCGAATCAGCGGTGCAGCATGGTGTGTTCCAGTCACGACGCCATCGCGAAAAGTCGTAGATTCAAATGAGATCCACATTAGTTGGGCATCTCAACGCATTCGCGGCCCTCTTGATATTATTTCTCTGACACAATTCACACTGCTCTAACGCAGCCCGGTAACGAACGAGCAAGGGAAATGAAATGAGCGTTTCCAACAATCTTCTGACTGACGATCAGATGCAACAGTTCATCTCGCGCGGGTACCTGGTCTTGCAGACCGACTTTCCCAAGGAATTTCATGAAGGGCTCAACGCCAAACTGAGTGAAGTCATGGAGAAGGAGGGGAACCCGGGCAACAACATACTGCCCCGATTAAGTGAAGTCGGCGAAATCATTCAGAATCCTGTCGTGCGCGGCGCGTTGACGAGCGTCCTGGGGAATGACTACACGATTCACCCCCATCGCCACTGTCACTTCACCTACCCCGGCAGAAAAGTTCAGGGCTGGCACAAGGACAGCTATTGGGGCCATCAGAAGGTGCGCAATCACCACAACTGGTGGGCCATGATCTTCTACTACCCGCAGGCCGTGGATGAAAGCATGGGCCCGTCAGGCCTGCTGGAAGGGACACAATACTATACGAAACGGGCCGGCGACAGCACTGAGAAGCCCGTCTTCCTCGAAGGACCGGAAGGGACCTTCGCCCTCATCCATTACGATTTGTGGCACAGGGGCGGTGCGAACCTATCCCAAAAGAACCGGGCCATGATGAAGTTCCAGTTCGTGCGCATGGAAGCCCCTTTTGGGCCGGCCTGGAACAACAGGAATGATGACTGGACCCCTGTCGAGAATGCACAGGTCGATCACAACGTCGTTTGGTCTCACCAGTGGAACTGGCACCGCGGCCATTCGAACACGCAGCAAAACGGCGACGGCCGCCAGGCCGTTCGACAGAACGGGAACGGGAAAGAGAGAGCCGATGTGGCCGAACTGGCGGAGAAGCTGGCCTCCAGATACGAACCGGAAGGCGTCGAATCAGCCTATCGTCTGGCCTCGTTTCACGACAAGGCAGTACCATTTCTGGCCGAAGCCCTGACCAGCGGAGACGCGACGGCCTCCCGCAACGCCGGGTACGCGTTGAGCGCGATTGGCAAAGCCGGGCAGGAAACCTTGATCGATGCCCTGAGGCATGACACAGAAACGGCGCGTTCGCATGCTGCTTTTGCGCTGGGCGAATCCGGGCGCCCCAGCGCCGACGTAGCCGGCGCCGTGGCTGCAGCCGTGACAGACACATCGGTCGTCGTTCGGCGCACCGCCGTCGAGGCCCTGGGCCAGCTCCAAAGTCCGGCAGAAAAGATCCTCCCGGCCCTGGAGAGGGCAATGAAAGACGACGACGGGCAGGTTCGCTTCACCGCCGCCCTTTCGATGCAGCGCCTCGGGACCAAGGCAGCCCCGGCCATTCCCGCATTGCAGGACGCTCTTCGCGACGAAAACCGATACGTTTGCGCCAACGCAGTTGACGCGCTGCGACGTATCGGAACCGCCGAGAGCCTCAACATCGCCCTGGACTACCTGAGCGCCCATCGCTGGTGCCCATCCACGACGCCGGACAATCTCTTTTAGAGGAATGCAACCATGAAGCAATCCGTCATGGACCCGGGAATCGAGGCGGGTCTCATTTCCCTGTCAGTCGAAGACCTGGACGTTGCCGAGGCCGCGGCAATCTACAGGCAGTACGGATGCCTCGTCGTGCGCGGCCTGATGAGACCATATGTAGAGGACATGGCCGCAGATATAGCCGCCACAGTCGAACAGTCGATTGCGCTCCTCGACCAGGCCGAAAAAAGGCCTGAAGGCTGGGTCTCGCCCAACGGCTCGCTCTTCATCCCCGCGCCCGAAGGATATAGCCGTGACAAGCAGATCATGACCGTTGGTATCAGCTATCTGACGAGCGCCGCTTTCCTCCGCTCCGCCCTGGATCCAACAGCCTTGGACATTCTGGAAGCAATTCTTGGCCCTAACATCGAGCTCTTCGGACAGGGCCAATCGCTTGTCAAAGAACCTGTGGGCGGCCATCCCAAACATCTGCACCAGGACTCAGCCTATTTCGAGCATCGATTCGAAGGGCCGGTGGCTATCCTGTCCTATGTTGTCGACACAGACCTCTCCAATGGCGCCCTTCATGTCGTGCCAGGCACACACAAGAAGGGCCAGCTCCGCCATGTCGATACCTTCTCCCACCTGGGCCTCGACGAAGACGAATGGCCCTGGGAGGCCTCCCTCCCCGTTACCGGACAGGCAGGAGATTCAATCTTCTTTCACGTCAGGACCGTGCATGGTTCGAAGCAGAATCACGTCGACTCGCCCCGTCCGGTATTCATAAATCGCTACAGACGCCCTGACGATTACGCCATCATCAGAGCAACGACCACGGCCAATCGCGCTGAAGCCGAAAAGCGGGCCATGCGCGCCCGCCGCGATGACGAGCCGAAAGGGCTGATGGTCAGGGGTTTCCGGCCTTTCTCAATGTCCGACGGGGCCGGCGCAGATGGGGCGGCTTAGCGATCCTGCAAACTGGAATTTCTCAGTAAGCCTTTGGGATATCTCCTTCATTACCCTGGCGTTCAGTTTCATTTCTCGTGAAACTGTAATTCCTGTCCTGGTGAGCCAGCTAACCGACTCCAAGCTGGTTATCGGCCTGATTCCGGCCACGTGGGCCCTCGGCCTTTACCTCCCTCAACTCCTGACAGCCAATTGGGCAGAAAGTATGCCTTATAAGAAGCCCTTTGTTATGCGAATCGGCTTCTTCCTGGAAAGGCTGCCCTATTTTCTTATCGGCCTCTCCATCCTCTTCTTCGCCCTCTCCGCCCCCACCGTCGCCCTCGTCACAGTGCTTGTCGGCCTTACCATGGCGGCCTCAGGCGCCGGCCTGGGCACGCCGCCCTGGCTGGACATGATCGCCAAGGTGATCCCGGTCCGGCGTCGCGGCATTTGGCTTGGGTTGGGCCATGGAATCGGCCAGCTGATGGGCGTGATCGGCGCTTTCTTCGTGGGCCGAATTCTCATCAGCCGCGCTTTTCCTGGCAACTTTGCCCTGCTCTTCTTTCTGGCCTTCACCTTTATGGTGGTCTCCTGGTGCGGTCTCGCGCTGACCAGAGAGCCGGCCAGCCAGACAACCAAACAAGCGCTTCCCATTCTGCACTATCTGGGCCGCGTATCATCTGTTCTCAAGCGCGACGTCAATTACCGGCGCTACCTGGTGAGCAAGTCAATTGTCAATTTGGGTGGGATGAGCGCCGGGTTCTTCGCCGTTTATGGTACCGAAACATTCTCACTCGACGGTCGCGGCGTTGGACTTCTCACCGCCGTCCTGGTCGGGACCCAGGCGGTACTCAATCCATTGTGGGGCGTCCTGGCCGATCGAGTCGGACACAAGACCGTGTTGGCGGCCGCTGCCTTCTTTGTCTCGCTTGCGCCGTTCAGCGCGCTCTTCATCGGCGGCTTCGGGGGCCTTCTGCCCCAGCCTCAGCCCAACGAAGGCATTGGCGCACTAGTCATCTCGACCGTGACCCAGTTCCCGATCTGGGGGACCGTGCCGCTCGGCCTCATTCTAACCTTCGTTTTCGTCGGATCTTTCCTGGCCGCGGATCACACCTCTTCACTCAACATCACCTTGGAATTCTCCGCGCCGCAGGACCGTCCTACCTATATCGGTCTTACCAATACCATCCTGGCTCCCGTCCTGATTGGGGCGCCTATTCTCGGTGGTTTGCTAGCCGGCTCGTTGGGCTACACCGCACTTTTTGCGGCGGCTTCCTTGTGCGGCGTCACGTCTCTTCTTCTGATGGTCTTTTGGGTCAAGGAGCCGCGGCATACCACGCCGGTCAGCCTTGAGTCACAACCTTTCAGACCCGCTTCGTAGCTTCGGACCTCCTCAACTGAGTGGCGTCGATCCTTGCCGCTCTACCTGGTTTCGCTCAGGCGATTCAGGACCAACACGATAAGAAATCCTGTGAGCGCAAGTCCCAGCGCCAGAAAAACCTCACCACCCAATGTAGAGGGCAGATAGTTTCGTTCAACCGTAGGCAGAATCTCGCCGTGCCGGTCAATGATGAAGGCCACCGTCTCCTTCCAAGGCCAGATCTTTCGCAGACTTCCCGCCATCAGACCGATAAGAACCGCGATCGTCAGGTCATGATGCCGCTTGAACAACCAGGCCAGGATCTGCGCAAAAGAAACGATTCCTACGACCGCGCCCCCACCGACAATTCCCAGGCTGACCAGATCGCGCTGGTTCACTGCGGCAAGAACAAACTGGTACTTTCCCAGGAGCACCAGAATGAACGAGCCCGATATACCCGGCAAAATCATGGCGCAGATCGCCAGCATACCGCTCAGAAACAGATACCAGGCCGAGTCCGGGGTCTGCACAGGGACTGCCCCCACAATGAAGTACGCCCCCACCGCACCTACGGCCAACCCTCCTATCAGCAAGCCGTTCCACTTGTCAATCTTCCCGCGTATGGCGAAAATGGAGGCCGTCACCAGCCCAAAGAAGAAGCTCCAGATCAAGACAGGGTGGTTTTCCAATGCCCACTCGAGCCAGGAGGCCAGTGTCACCACTGCCACGGCTATGCCGGCCAGGACTGCGGCCAGAAAACGGGCATTTACGGCATCCAGCGCCTCAGGCAGTTTCAGCCGCAGCAGCGCCCCCCAAAGCGGCTTGCGCGCGCCGGCCCGTATGCTCATCACCAGTTCTTCATAGATTCCAAGGATGAATGCCATGGTCCCGCCGGAAACGCCGGGAACAATGTCGGCGCATCCCATCGCAAAGCCTCGCGCGGCCAGCCCCAGATAGTCTACCAGCTTCCGCTCCTGGGCAGGCCGGGCCAATGAAGCGCCTCCAGACGGGGCGGCAGGATCTACCCGGCGCTCTCCGGCATGGGAATCCGCGGTCATTTCACATCCTTCCGCATTCGAAGCTCTCTCATCGCCGTATATTTCTTTCCTTTTCTCCAGTGCATCTTGTTGGTGGCCGTGCCAGCTTCTCAAACTGTCCTGGAAACCTGTCCCAGCCCCAGCCTCGAGAGGGACTCAAGAATGCGCCCTGAGGCCGGTCGCCCGTCAGCTCTGCAGTTCAGACCGGTAGGCAAGCTGGTCCGATCGGTTCGAAACTCTTGTACGTCAGCACGAACTCCTGGTGGCCCAGACTCTCAGACTTGGTCGGCGCGCCTCCGGCTACTGCCAGTACCTGCGAAAATATCTCTTCGCCGACTTCGTCAAGAGTCGCCCTGCCCTCCAGAATGCGTCCCGCGTCCACATCCATGTCTCCCGCCATGCGCCGGAAGGTGTCCGGGTTGGCGCAGACCTTGATCACCGGCGAAATCGCTGACCCGACAACTGACCCTCTCCCGGTTGAAAACAGGGTCATGTGCGCGCCGCAGGCGATCAGCTCGGCGATTTCGGCATTGTCGTTGATGTTGGGGAAGCCAAACCGCGCGCCGCCGTCTGGTACGATATCCAGCAGGTAGAGGCCGCCCGACGGGGGTACGTCTCCGGGTTTGATCAGTCCGGAGATTGGAGAAGAGCCGCTCTTGGCGTACGCGCCCATCGACTTTTCCTCGACGGTAGACAGACCGCCGTCGGCATTCCCGACTGCAAAACTGCCGTGCCCCATCGTCGTATAGTAGTGGGCGGTCTTCTCCATCGTTGCAAGAATCTCTTCGCCGAGTTCTGGCGTGACGGCACGCTCGGCCATGATCCGTTCGCAGCCGATCAGCTCGCCGCCCTCCTCGAATATGGCCCTCGCGCTGTTCTCCACCAGCAGGTCAAAACACCGCCCAATCGCCGGGTTCGCGGTAATGCCGCTCGTCGCGTCGGAGCCGCCGCATATCGCGCCCACGACCAGCTCATCCACAGCCATTGTCACAAGCGGCGTCGACTCTTCCAGTCCTGCCAGTGTCTCTCCCAACCAGGCCTGACCCTGCTCGACCGTCGACAACGTGCCCCCTTTCTCCTGGATCACCAACGTCTCGACAGGCCGGCCGCTGCCGGCTATTGTCTCAGCCAGGCCCCGGCGATCGAAACTCTCGCAGCCCAGGGAAACAAGAAGCGCCCCACCGGTATTCGGGTGCGTGCAAAGGCGCGCCATCATGTCAAAGGCATATTGGTTGGGATAGCAGCCGCTGAACCCGATCAGATGAACGCCCTGCTTGCGGTAGGGATAGACGATTTCCCGCGCCACGTGGTGGGCGCATTCCACCAGATAGACGACAAGGATCGTATTGCGGATGCCCTTGCGGCCGTCCTGCCGCAGGTAACCTGGAAACTCGGCTTTCGCAGCCATCGAATCGCTCCTTGACCGATCTAATCGGTTATCGGATCCAAAGTATACGTAGGAAGGTAATCGCTCTTGATGTTGTGGACGTGAACGTGTTCACCCGCGCGTATATCGCGCGTAGCCGAGCCGATCGGCGCGCCGTACTTGATGATCTTTTCCCCGGCCGCAATATCCCGCGCCGCGATCTTGTGCCCCAATTCGAGCCCAGTCTCGTATGCAGTTTCCTGCTCTCCGAGTTGCAGAACCGTCCCAGCGGCCATGTTGCGCAGTAACACGTAAACGTTGTCTTCGTCCGAAATGCGCAGAAGCAGCCCGATCTGTGCCCTGTCCACTGTATTGTACGCATCCCCGAAATGCGATCACTTGGTGTTGTCGTTCGCAGACCCGGCGCGGGCCCGTCTCCAACTTTCCCGTTTACCAGCGTGTCTTTCGCCTTTGCCGCGCCGCCGTTTGACGTCTGCCTATCATAGCCGAAATTCGGTCATAGATACAGATCCGGAAAACACGACGCGGCGCCAGAATCGGTTCGGGCCCGCCAACTCCTAACCGGCCGTTCGAGGGGTGGGGGCGCGCGAAACGGCCACCAACAGGCTGGCAAGCATATAGACGCCAATGATGCCGAGGAATGCAAATCGATAGTTCCCATGAAAGTCGTAGGCCAAACCCACAAGCACGGGCGCAACTGTCGGTCCGATCACCGTCAAAGGTTGAGCCAGCCCCCGGACGGCTCCGATGTAAGCGCGGCCAAAATAGCTGACCCAGAGATACTCGCTCACAGGAATCGTGCCTCCGAAGCCGAAGCCATACAGAAAGAAACCGCCAAAGAGGAAAACGGGTTCTGCAGTTGAGGCGGCCAACAGCATCAGTCCCACACCCGTCCCACCAAACGCGAACGCCGTTACAGCCAGCCTCCGCGGGGGAAACCTTTGCAGGCAAAAGCCCCAGAATGCCTTGGAAAGCAGGTTTCCCAAGCCATTGACCGCCAGCGCAAGCGAAGCTGTTCGGCGAGAAAATGAGGCGTCGGTTGCAAAAGGGACGGCATGGGCCAGCACGGATGAGAGCGCGGCCTGATTCATACTGTAGCCGAGTAGGAGAAGCCAGAAGCCGGAGGCGCGCAGAGCTTGCCGGGCCGTATGGGAGGGCGATCCCTCCGGGTCGGGAATCGCTTCATCTTCCGCGAACGGGAGGGGAGCGCCGTCAGGCCTCAGACCAACATCCTCCGGGGCGCGCCGCAGCAGCAGGGCAACGGGTCCGACCGTAGCCAGCACGAACACGGCCTGTACAATGTAACCGTTGCGCCACCCGACAGAGTCGACAATGAGCGTCATCGCGTAGGGTGCGATCAACCCGCCGAATGAGATGCCGGTAGAGCCAATCGCGAGCGCCCAGCCGCGACGACGAACAAACCATTTGTTTACAGTTGTGTTTACGACCAGAGGACCAAATAGCGTCCAGCCGACAAAGCCAGCGCAGAGATGCAAGGTCCAGAACAGCCACAGGTTGGATTGTCTGCCCAGGCCATAGAGGCAGAGGGCAGATACGACCGCCCCCACCAGGGCAGGCAGCCTGGGACCGCGCCGGTCGACCAGGCGGCCCACAACGACGCCGGAAAGAGCGCCTGCCAGTACACCCAGCGACGATCCCAGGGTAAACTGCCACACTTGCCAGCCCAATTCCAGCACGACAGGACGCAAGAAGACGCTTACTGTTGACTGGCTTACGCTGAGAAAGGTGAACTGGAATAGAACCGCAGCGGCGACGATCCACCAGCCGTAGAAGAGACGGGGAATCAATCTGCAGCCCGCCCTGCAGCATGGGGATCAAGCATCGAATCTCTGTTCACGACCCAACGATTCACGCATTCTGACCAAGCCGTCGGACCAGGGGATGGCGCCTCTCCTCCAGCGGCAGGCGCGCCCTTGCCCCCGTAAAGTGGGACTCGTACACCGCGAAAACACATTCGAGTGAAGTCAACGCAGCCTTGCCCCCCAACTCCGGCTGCCTGTCCTCCCGGATCGAATCCACCATATCGCGCACGCTCCAGATTGACTGTCGACGTTCCCAGAGCCCCTTTCCGATTCTGAAGCGTTCCGCGTCAACCGGCACCTTCTCCCAGCGCGGTGTATGGGAAGGGAAAGAGACATCAAATGGACAGTGCCACAGTTCGTCCACATACGTCTCCGGATCCGGCCTGATCATCAACTGCCCTTCGGAGCCTAAAATATGGGGGCCCATCATCCAGCCTTGAACCTGTTCCCGTTGATACAGCTCCAAGACTCCGTTTCCCCCGTTTTGCCCTTTCACATGAATGACCATCGTGTCTCCGGCCACCATGCCGTTGTCTCTGCGGTCAATCGGGCACAGCTCCGCGCTCGTCATGATTTCCTCTACACCGACGTCGCGGCCCTCGAAGGTAACCTGGGCATGAACCCAGTCGATGCCTCCCAGAAACAGGTCCATCTCATCGAAATAGTGTACGCCCATCTCCATCAGCTCGAAGCCGGCGGGACGCCCCTTGCCCAGCTCCCGAACAGTGCGAAGCTCTCCGAGTCGACCAGCATCGATCCACGCTTTAGCTTCGCGAAACAGTGGCGTGAAGCGATACTGGTGGCTTACGGCCAGGCGCACACCCGCTGCGCTGCAGGCCCCGACCATCTCGTCCGCAGACTCCAGATCAACCGACAGTGGCTTCTCGCACAGGACATTGATCCCGCGGCGGGCGGCTGCCAGAGCGACCGGCCCGTGAAGCGGGGCGTGTGTGCAGACGCTGACAACATCCAGCTCTTCCTTCTCAAACATCTCCTCATAGTCGGCATAGCCAGCTGAGACCTCAAATTCCTCAGCCCTGGCATTGAGCGCCGCCGAACTCACGTCGCACAGTGCGCTGAGCGTTACCCCATCGAGGTTTGCGTATGCTGTGGCGTGGGCGCGACTGATTCCCCCGCACCCGACAATTCCTGCTCTCAGAGTCATTTTTCTCCCCCGATCATTTGCGATCCCCAGTTGGAGGCGGAAGGCGCTACACCGCTGCGTTGAACCAGTTTGTCAGATTGCGGTCCTCAACTGCCAGAGCCGCTCCAGGAACTTTCCGGCCTTGCCCCATGCCTGATCTGCCAAGGCATGGGGCGGCTGCCAGCCAAAGGCAAAGTCAGTGGTGAGTCCCCGGCAAGTTGACACGACTTCAGTTCTCACCTAGAGTCATCCCTGTCGCGACCCAAAACGTAGCCATTGCCGCGGTTCTGTGCAGTTTGGGAACCAGCAGCTACTGGAGGCAGCCATGCAATCAGTCGACTTTTCTCGTTCCTTCCTTACCTTTCGCATCGACTATCAGAAGCGACCTGCCGAAACCGCTTCCCACGAACCGCCTTCATCTTTGAACAACGCCCGCATCCAACTGGAGTGCGTTTGCTCCGTCAAGGACAAGACGACCGGCGCGACGCAGACCTTTGTCATGGGAGCGAGTTGCAAAACAGAACGCGTTGGCGTGGACCGCGACATCTGGATCGAGCCAAACGCCGACTTCGTACCCATCCTTTCTGACCGGGACTTTCTGATTATCAAGACGTACGACACGGCCAACAAGGGCGTACCGTTCTACCCTCCTTCTCGCGGTATGCAGCCGGAGAGACAAGTGGGCCGTACGGCAGAAGCCTTTGACAGCGTGCGCATCGACATCGCCCGCGCCCCTGCCGAACGCCTGGAATCAGCGGCCCGAATCGTCGAAGCAACGCTCGATCCCGTTCGGCCCCCACTCGCGGCAAGAACGGCTATCGGCACTGATCGTTACACTGCCGTGCTCGAATATCCGGTGAAAACGATGAACGCCAGCGAGCGCGATTTCATCTACCAGACTGACACGGGGCCGGTGCTGCTACCGGATTTCAACTGCGATGCCGATAAACTGATCACTGGCCTGGAACTGGCCTTTGTTGCCTTCAACAGCCCGGATTGGGCAGAATTCATTGTGCGCGCTCCCGTACCAGTCGGCGAGAAAATCGAAGTTTACCACTACGCCAAACCGGTCCGGTACGAAGCCGAAAACCAGGTATTTCGTCTCAGCTAGGTCGTGTTCGTCCCCATCCAAGGCGTGCTCTCATCCCATCTCGTGAGCAGGTCATCCAGTTCGGCCTCCCTCTTCGCCTGCCGGCCTGTTCCAGCGAGATTGTCCATCTCGTAAGGGTCATTTCGCAGGTCGTAGAAGGCTCTGGCCTCCTTCACTTCATTTCCTTCTTTGCCGAGGATCCGCCGCCCAAACAGGTGGTCGGGCGTCCTGATCCCAATCTCGCCTTCGCTCGTTTCGATGAATCCCCAGTTCTCTTCCAGCTGATCGCGTTCCCCTGCCAGTACCGGCGTAAGGTCCCTTCCCTGAACCGGGGCCGGAACGGTGCATCCGCTGGCCTCAAGCACGGTTAGCATGATGTCAACCAGCTGCGCCACCTGCGAACGGTTGACGGCGGCCTCCCACAGCCACGGCGCGTGGAAGATCATGGGAATGCGAATCGACTCTTCGATTAACAGGCCCTTGTTGAACCGGTGATGACTGCCCAGGTTGTCGCCATGATCCGAGGTAAAGACGACGATTGTGTTTTCGAGCAGCCCGTTTGCGCGCAGCCCTTGCATCATGCGCCCTACCACGTCGTCGACCCATGTCGTCAGCCCATAGTACAGCGCGATCAAGGTGCGCAGGTCAAAGCCTTCGGGAAGATCCGTCGTATAGGGTAAACTTCTGGGAATAGTAGAGAAAGTCCCACAGGTAGACCTTGAACCAGTGCTCGTCGTGCGCCATCCCGCCGGCCTGGAACACGTTTGGCCTGAGCGGCACGTCTGCCGGGTCGTACATGGTCAGGTATTCTTCCGGCGCGTCCGCCAGCGGCATGTGCGGCGGAGAAATGCTGTAGTAGAGAAAAAACGGTTTGTCACGATCGGCCGACAGAAAATCAAGCACGCAGTCGCTCTCGTAGTCCACGCTGAAACCGTCTACCACCCGCGGAGGGCCTCCGTTCTCAACAAACTCCTGCCCTGTGTGGCGGTGATTGACTCGAGGGTGCAACGTGTAGTCGAAGCCCACCAACTCGGGGGCCGAATGAATGTGCCACTTGCCGATCAACGCAGTCTCGTAGCCGGCGGCCTGAAACTGTTCGGCCACGGTTGGGTCCGGCAAGTGGACGCGCCCCTGAGGAGGCCAGGATGCAACGATGGGCCTGCCGTTCTCATCGGGTTCGGAGACATTGCCCAACGCTCCCATGCAAGTACGGGAGTACTGGCCGGAAACCAACGAGGAACGCGCCGGCATGCAGACCGGGTTTGTCGAAACCGCATGCTGGAACCGCACGCCGGCGGCGGCCAGCCGGTCGATATGGGGCGTCTGAATGACCGGGTTTCCGTAGCAGCCGACTTCAAACGCCCTCAACTGATCACAGACGCAGACGATGACATTCGGTTTGCCGTTCATTTTTCCCGCCTCCTGGAAATGGCCTCGCGCTGCGTTTGCGCTACCTGGCTCGGAATCCTTCAAGGCACAGCGGCACACCGTTTCTCACTGCTCGGCAGGCAAATCAGGCTGCCTCTTGTAGACATTCTGCGCGTGCAGTTCCTCCGGCTCGAATAGCTTGCTGACGGTCACAAACGCAATTCCGCGGCCACGGAGGGCGTCTATGATCGCGGGAACGGCATCAACCGTGGACTTGTGTATGTCGTGCGCCAGAATGATTGCCCCAACCGGCGCCTCCATGATTCTGGCAGCGACTATCGCCGCGTCGCGGTCCCTCCAGTCCAGTGGATCGACGCTCCAGAAGATGATCGGCAACCCGGAAGCAGCCAGAACGCGGTCGTTGTATGCCCCGTAAGGAGGCCGCAGAAATGGTGTAGGTTCACCGATCAGTTGGACGATCAGGTCGTCGGTCAGCCGCAGCTGTTCCTGAATCTGTTCATCCGGCATATTGGTGAGATTCGGATGGTCCCACGTGTGATTCCCGATTTGATGGCCCTCGCGAAACATACGCGCCACAGTTTCAGACTGGATGCGGACCTGCGTCCCCAAAACGAAAAAAGTCGCCCGTACGTCATGTTCCCTGAGAATGTCCAATAGTCCATCCGTATAGAATGATGGCCCGTCATCGAATGTGAGGGCAACGCACGCAACTTCCTGGCAGTTGACGCTTTCGTCCGAAAGTAAAGAATCTTGTCTACCAGCGCCGAACATCTGGAGCAAGCCGACGCCAGGGCCTGCTAAAGAATGGGCTGTCGGAAACGCCGTAGACAGACCAGCGAGATTTGCCAGGTTCCTGGCGCCATCGAATGCAAAGACCATTCCAGCCTCTGCGTACCCAGCGTCTGTCTCGATACCCCCTGTTCCCGACTGCTCCGCTTCTCTCTCAATGCCAAGAAGCTCCCGCACCTCCGGCTTGAGAAGATCCGCGATATCCACAAGGGGGAGAGCGACCTCAACGTCCCCTTCTACGCCCGCGGCAACCTGATACTTGTCAAACCTGACCAGAAACGTTCCGTCGTCGGTCCGAAGCAGTATATTGTCAAAGTTCGCGGCTGTCGGGGCCGTGCCATCCTCAACCCAGTCAAGATCGCTCGCCAGCTCTTCTTTGCTTACGCGCTGGGCCAGTGCCTCCCTCGTCAGGACCGAGAGCCGCTCAAGGTAGCTTTCATCAACAAAGAGATCGGGGAGGGCAAGCTCGGCGCCGCTGCGACGGTCAAATATGTACCCGACGACATAGGCGTTGCCCGTGCCGCCCGTGTTAATTGATCGCACAAGGTCAAAGAAGATCAGACTTTCATCGGCGGCTGAGACGTCAAAGTGCTGTCGGAAATGCGTGACAAACGTCGCCGCCTCCCTGCCCGTTTCCGCCTTGTATTCCTGGTAAGACGCCTCGATTTCAGCTGCGGTTCGTCGATACTCATCGATAAACACCTGCGTAACCGCTTCCATTCGGGCGTTGATTTCCTCATGCTCCGTAAATGGATAGGCTACTCTGAGCAGCGATCGTCCATCGTTCTCGACCTCTTCGATCGCCTTGACCCAGACATTCTCATACTTTGAGGTATCCAGGGAAGACGAGATTGACGGTTCCGAGGAAGAAGAGGTTTGAGAGCGAGTCGCCGCTTCGCCGTTACCAGCGCCCGGTTCGATTGGTACACAGGCGGTCAGAATTGACACGATTACGATCGCCGCCAGCGCAACTCTTAATCGAATTCGTTCCACTTGCATTCCTCCTGCCAGGGGTTCTCAGAGGTTGATGTCCAGTGACTTTCAATCCCGAAATCACTGCCTTACTTGATGCGTTCGCCCCCACTATACCACAGAGAAGTCTTGACCGATTGCAACCCTTTCACTAACCAATCGAGGGACATGGAACTCAGTTTAGGCAGGCAGGTATTCCCGGTAAACTGGGGGAGGTCCTTCAGGCGAGCGCCCCCCACGCCGTGCGCAAGGAGGCCCGACTCCTGGAGGTCTCCCATTGCGTCTCTGTTCGTTCCCAGGTGCCAGGCAGTCTGGAGCCTGCAGGACAGTTGCCCACTCCCGTATACTTTGGCAGGATATGGCTAAGTTGCCTGGTTTGGCGCTTGGCAGGATAGACCAACTGTGACAAGCTACTGCATGGCACAGCTCTGTAAATCGGAGACGCTGTGCAACTGGATGCGGAAATTATCGACCGCTGGTCACCAATCACCCCTAGAAAGGCGGCGCAGAAATGATCCGAAAAGCTTTTGTCATGTCGGTCAATCCGGACCAGCACGAGGAGTATGAGAAACGGCACTCACCGATCTGGCCGGAACTGGAGGCCGTCCTGAAGGCCCATGGGGTCAGCAACTACTCGATTTTCCTCCACGCCGAGACCGATCAACTGTTCGCCTACGCTGAGATTGAGGACGAGGAGCAGTGGAACAGCATCGCCCAGGAGGAAGTCTGCCAAAAATGGTGGCGCTACATGGGGGATATTATGCCTTCCAACCCGGACAGCAGCCCCGTCTCCAGTGACTTACACGAAGTCTTTCACATCGACTGAGCCATCAAGAGCCCCGGCCAGGCCTCATCAGAGCAGGGGCGACGGATCCTCGCCCGTTGAATCCAAGGGCCTGGCGACACTCCTGCGGGCTTCCGCCATGCCCATACCGAAGGGAGCGACCAGAATGCGAACCAACTATGTCCGATACAACGTGCGCAACGGCAAGAGGGCTTTCGGCACCTTCCTGGGAATGGGTAGCGCGACCGTTGCCGAACTGCTTGCCCACGGAGGTTGCGAATGGCTGCTGATTGAGATGGAGCATAACGGGCTTGACATGGCCGAGGTGGAGCGCATCCTCATGGCCGTAAACGGGACCGATGCCATCCCCATGGTCCGCATCCCTTCTGCCGATCCGGTCTTCATTCAGAGATCGCTTGATATCGGCGCAATGGGTATCGCAGTCCCTATGGTCAGGAGCGTGGAAGAGGCCAAAGCCATCGTAAGGGCCTCGAGGTACCCCCCTGAGGGCAGCCGCAGCTTCGGCCCGTTGCGCGCCTCCCACTACACCTTCAAGTATGAGGAATACTTCGAACAGGCCAACCAGAACATCCTGATCATGCTGATCATCGAAACGCCCGAAGCGGTCGAAAACCTTGAAGAAATCGCCCGCGTTCCGGGCATCGACGTGCTGTTTATCGGCGCCTTTGATCTCTGTCTCTCAATGGGTTTGAACCCTTTTGACATGCCCCTGCCAGAGATTGACGCTGTGATGACGCACGCCCTGGAAGTTGGCCGCTCAGCTGGCATCGGTGTCGGCGCCGGGGCCTCCAACCCGCAAGAACTGCTTGCTCTCGCCGAGAAGGGCTTTACCTTCCTGAGCTACGGGCCCGACTATCAACTGCTGGTTAGCGCCATCCAACCGGGCGTAGAAGCATACAAACAACTGGAGGGTTCCGACGCCTGAGAATAGGCAAGCCGGCCCTGCCAGTGCCCACCCGCTGCCCGACAGCGCCGGCCGCCTCCTTTTGGCAACTCTTTAGACAGCCAGCGCGACCGCTCGCACCTCACCGAATTCGCGCGCCAGCTTCGTCCAGGTTTGCCCGCGGTCGGTGCTGCGATAGAGCTCGCCGGCAACACTATACGCCACGATCCAGTCAGGCATTGCCGGATTATGCGAGACCGCCCAAATCGTGCTGTTGGCGACCCCGCCAAGATCGGCCCGCTCCCACGTCTCTCCCAGATCCCCGCTATGAAAAAGCCCCCCCTGGTCTCCTGGCGGGCCGTTTCCTGCCCCTACCCAGATGCGACTGTCTCCATTTGAAAGATGCACAATGCCCCGGCAGTAAGGCCAGGGATAGTGATTGCCAACTTCGAGCGGCGTCCAGTTTCGCATGTCCGTGGTTACGCAGACATCGTTATTGGTGCTGGCCACCAGCGTTTTGGGCGACCCGGGCACGACCGCGAGCCCGTGGATGTCCAGGCTGGACAGTCCCTCGCTGCCCTCCTCCCAGGTCTCGCCTCCGTCCCGGCTTATTCGCATACCGTCGATTTCAATGCCGGCGTAGACTGTCTGCGAATCTTCAGGATCGATGAGAATGCTGGTAACTCGCGGCGTGATTGGAACGCCCACGCACTCCTCCGCTAGCTCCACGTCCAACTCCTGCCACGAGTTCCCGCCGTCTTTGGTTCGGTAAAACGCTGATGGACAGGTTCCCGCAAAAATCGTGTCAGGGTCAGTTGGATCGATGGCAAGCGCCCAGATTTCAAGGTCGTCCATCGGTGACTCGATCAACGTCCAGCTGTCGCCGCCGTCTCGTGTGCGGTAGAGCCCGCCCTCCGTTCCAGCATAGAGAACCGCTGAATCTTCCGGGCTGATTGCAATGGCGCGGATGTCCGCCTCCAGGAACATCCCCTGAGAGCTCCTCTCCCAGTGCTCGCCTCCGTCGTTGCTTCGCCATACGCTCTGCCCGATCGTGCCTGCGTAAATTGTAGGTCTTGCAGTCATCCCTCAACCTCCTCGCTTGTGCCTTTGAAATGTTTGGTGCGCCTGATTGTTGGTTCTTCGTTCCATGGCAGCTCTCCTCGTTCCCGTCCCGAGGCTCTCACACGACCAATGACTTCTGTCTTTGGCATTCGCACTCCATCCTATCCAAAGGAAGAACTCGAGCAACGCCGTTAAAGATTCGCCGCCTCCACCCAGCTTCTCCGACAGCACTTCACTCATCCAGGCAAATCGTCTGTCAATGTGGTAACAATGGCCGGCGGGCCCGCCGGCCAGGCAGCCAAATGGTCTAATCGAATCAATCGCAGGCGCCTCCTTCAGTTCAGAATGCCAGTTGGGGGTCGGAGCCTACTGGCCTGCTCCGGCTCTCGTCTCCGGCAATGTTACACTCTCCTTTCCTCCTGCTGGAGCTAGCCAGTGCGGCGCCATGTCCCGGCTATGCCGCCCTTCCCCGTAAGACCGCGCATTGAAAGGAGTGGCCCTCTTCAGTGATGCCCAGCGCCTCCCTAACCTCTTTCGGCGCGGCATCATAGAGGGCTTGTATCGCGATGCAGTTGGCCTGCGGCGTCTCCATGCGCTCGGTCCATTCCACAAATTGAAGGAATATGCGATAGGGAAACACAATTTCAAAGTCGAATCCAGCCGCCGCAAATTGGTTGCTCCATTCCGCCACCGTGTAGTCCCGCACGTGAGAGGGATCGCGCAGGAGTTCTATGGCGTTCAGGTATGTGTCGCAGACCGGATCGCCAAAACCGACAACGTCGCTCAATACAAACATGCCCCCTGGCCGCAGCACGCGCCGGATCTCCCGCAGAGCTGTCCCTGGCCTGGCCCAATGATGCGCGCTATAGCGCGACACAACGAGATCGAATGATGAATCGGTATACGGGATCTTCTCAACGTCACCGAGGCGCGTGCTGATGTTCGCAAGACCTCTGCTTTCCGCCAAAACTTCGACTTGGCGCAGCATCGTGGCTGTAAAATCAAGGGCCTCCACTTCTGCCGCATGCGGGGCGAAGCTGGCCGCGGTGTGCCCTGCGCCGCAACCTGCATCCAAAACACGTTCATCGCCTCGGAGGCCGGCGGCTTCGACCATGATGGGCAGGTCTTCCCCCTGCGCATGGACCGCGCTGGTAAGATAATTCGCCGCCACGCGTCCGAATTGGTCCTGCACGGCGGACTTCAGATTGCCCTCTCTAACCATGTTGTGTCCCAATGGTCCTCTATGAAGCCGCTCTGACTTGCCCATAGCGCTCCAATATGGTTGACATTGCCCGAAGGCCAAACTCCAGCGCATCGACCGGCACGCGCTCATCGGCCGCATGGACGGTTGCGCCGAAGTTTGTGCCGGGCGGCAGCTTCATCGGCAAGAATCCATAGTTCTGGATGCCCAGCCGGGTAAACATGCGCCCATCAGTGAAGCCGCCCACCATCGCGGGGATGACGACAGAACTTGGATCAAGTTCCTCGACAATCTCTTTCAGGAGCGGGAAGAGGCCCATATTCAGGTCGGCTTGCCCTGGATCATGGCGGATGATCTCAAACTGCATGTCCTCGCCCAGCAGGTCCTGCAGCTCAGAAATCAGATTGTCCGAGGTGAAGCCGGGAAGGACACGGCCGTCCAGTTCAAGTAGAATCTCGCTGGGGATCACATTCGTCTTGACGCCGCCGCCGACAACGGTTGCGTTGACCGTATTGTGCAACAGCGCATCAAAGGACCGCGCCTGCGGCAGTCCATCAGCGGCCATCTGATCCAGCGTCTTGTCCGTCCGCGCCGGATCCAGGAGCGCGAGCGCCGCGGCGGCCAGGTTCTCCGGCGCGTGCTCCGCCAGGGCAGGAAGCATCTGCTCCATCACCGGTGTTACGTGGACCGGCAACCTGTTGCTGTTGAGTGTTGTCAGTAACGACCCAAGCCGCGCCATGGCTCCGTCGCGCAGCGGCGTGGAGCCGTGTCCCCCCGGTCCGGTGATACGGGCGCGCAGCCAGCAGACCTGCTTCTCAGCCACCATCAAGGGATAGAAGCGTTGGTCGCCCAGATACTGGGCGCTGCCTCCTCCTTCGCCGATTGCGTACTTTGCGCCTTCAAACTGTTCGGGATGCTCTTCAGTCAGAAAACGGGCCCCGAAGTCGCTGCCGGCCTCTTCATCGCTCATAATCGTCAGGATCACGTCCCCTGCCGGTGTATGCCCCTCGGCCAGCGCCCGCAACACAGCGCAAGTCATCATCGTTACGCCGCTCTTCATGTCCAGGCTGCCGCGGCCCCAAACCATCCCATCGATCAGGTCGGCTCCGAATGGATCATGTTGCCAGGATTGGTTCTCCGTGGTTACAACATCCACGTGTCCCTGAAGCACCAGCCCCGGAGCCTCTCCCCTCCCTGGCAAGCGCGCCACCAGGTTCGGCCTGTTCGGGTCTTTCGCCAGTAGAGTGGTCCTCAAGCCGGCATCCTGCAGCAGCCCATTCAGATAGCCGATACACGCGGCCTCATCGCCCGGAGGATTGGTCGTGTCAAAACGGATCAGAGTGCGTAGCAAGTCGGTCGGGCGTTCGTAGATGGGAGTAGACATTGCTCTGTTTTCTTTCTATTCGAATCTGTAAGCAGCAGCTTTGGATTCTGACGCCGTTGGAAAGGCTTCAAAATGACACGCGGGAAAACTGCTCCGCTCGCCTGGCCCGAGGCCCCTCTCGCCCTGGGATGCCAACGTTTCGCCACAAGCCTATCCTAACAGGCCCCGAACGGCAAGACGCTCCCAGGACGTAGTGCGCTCACGAGCTACTTCCTCCCCCCTGAAGGCGCCCCAATGTACGATAACCGTCTTGATCAGCCAGCCGGTCGAATTCTTGCTGAATGTGTCCACCTGGACAGTTCGTATTTCGGTCCATGGCTGTTACAATGGCCCCGTTGGACGCCACCGGCAGCTTCGAATGAGCTTCTCCCACTCCGTTCATGCCGGCAAGCATGAGCTGCAGGCCAACCTACGACTATCTGCTCTTGGAGCCTATTCCAAAATGAAAACCATCACGGAACGAATCGAGGGGAGCGCGACAGTTCTGATGGACGGCGCGACGGGAAGCGAACTGCAGAAACGCGGCGTACCGATGAACAACGTCGCTTGGAGCGGTTTGGCCACTGAATCCAATCCGGATCTGGTGCGGCAGGTCCATCTCGACTACATTCGCGCGGGGGCCGAGATTGTCATCACCAATACATTTGCGACGGGCAGACATATGTTGCGCCTCGCGGGGATGGAGAGCCGCACAGCCGAATTCAACCAGCACGCCGCGCAGTTGGCGCTTCAGGCAAGGACAGATGCCGGGGAAGCAAAGAGCAACGATTTCGATGGCTCGTGGCAGCTGGCCCCTGACTGTGTCTGGGTCGCGGGTTCTCTCTCTCCTCTGTCTGGCGGCCTTGCCGATTCGGATATCCCGTCTCTGCCGCAAATGCGCAGCGAGTTCGAGGAGCAGGCGGTGTTGCTGGCCGATGCAGGCGTCGACCTTCTGTTGCTGGAAATGGTCCGCGACATTGACTTCGGCTGCGCTGCGCTCGAAGCGGCCTTGGCAACCGGCTTGCCGGTGTGGGTGGGCTTCAGCTGCGAAAGGGCAGAAGACGGCCGCCTGTTCCTGGCCCCCTCCATACGCGAAAAAGTCCCCTTCGCGGAAGGCGTCGCCGCAGTCATGTCGGCAGGCGGCTCACTCGCGGCCGTCATGCACAGTGACGTGGACGTAACCGACGCCGCCCTGGCCGAGGTCAAGTCAGTCTGGAAAGGTCCAATAGGCGCCTACCCCGAGAGCGGATACTTCAAGAAGCCGCACTGGCAGTTTGTCGACATCATCTCTGAAGATGACTTTGCCGGCCGGGCCATGTCCTGGATTGACCAGGGCATTCAATTGGTTGGCGGCTGTTGCGGCATCGGCCCGGCGCACATCCGAAAACTCGCGGAGCGGCTGAAAACGCCTGCGATGTAGCGCAACCTCTGCCTGACTACTGATAGGAAAGACCAACATGAGAGTCTCCCCTGCCTGGCAAGCCAAGTTTAAGCACATCTTGTTCCTGGGGCTCCTGGTAGGGCTTGCGGGAACGCTGAGTGGATGCGGCAGAGACGAAGGGGAAGAGTACCTGCTCGCGCCAGATAACCCCCCTGTCACCCTCTCCTACGTCGGCCCCGGCGCCTCCGTATTCAACGAACCGGAGGAAGTGGCAATTCAACGTTTCAAGGAGCGCGCCCCCAGCATTGAAGTCGACCGCCAGTCCTACGGCTTCAGCGCAGGAAATTACCTGCTTGAAACGCCGCCGCCGGACGTAATGCTGATGTGGGACGGCTATGAGCTGCGCAGCGCCGCCGCAAACGGACTGTTGGCCGATCTCTCAGATGTCTGGACCGAGGGAAATTTAGCCGAGGCGTACGGGCGACGCTTTCAAGAAATCAGCCGCTTCGACGGCACATTGCGATTCGTACCTGCTGGATTCAACTGGTCGGGCATCTACTACAACAAGGAGGTTTTTGACCAGTTCGGCCTTTCGCCGCCGGCAACTTGGGAGGAGTTCATCCTCATCTGCGATACGCTCCTGTCCAACGGCATAACGCCGATGTCGCTGGCAGGTCAGAATCCCTTCATCAGTATCCTGTGGTTCGATTATCTGAACCTGCGCCTGAACGGTCCCCAGTTCCATCGCGAACTGATGGCGGGCCGCGTCGACTTCAACGACGTACGCGTGGCACGCGTCTGGGAGTTGTGGCAAACGCTATTGGACCGGGACTACTTCGTGGAGAGGCCGGGCAGCACCTCTGAAATGAACAGCATGACGGCCCTGATACGAGGAGACGGGGACAGCCCTCTGTCCTGGGAAAAGGCGGTCATGACGCTGGCCCCACAATTCAGTTTGGATGACCTGCCGCCCGTCTTTGCCGACGAACTCGACTTTTTCCAGTTCCCCCAAATTGATCCCAACGTCCCCATCGGCGAGGTATCGATCGTATTCGGGTACATCATCCCGGCAGACGCGCCGCATCGATTTGAGGCCGGGGCGTTCGCCGGCTACATGGGTTCCGCCGAGGCGCAGGAACTCCAACTAAAGCAGATGGGTGACGAAGGGGTCAATATCGGCTACGTTCCCGTTCATCGCGAGTTCGATCGTGAACTTCTGTCTTACGCAGCCGAGAAGGGCGACCAGATAGTGAACGGAGCCGATGAGATCAGCCCGCCCCTCTTCCTGGTTCTGCCGAACAGCATGAGAGCCGGTTTCAACCAGGTGCTGAGGCGGCTATTCCTGGCTACAAACTTTCCTCTGGATATTACGGAGATCCAGTCACAGTTGGAAGAAGGGCGCCAGAGGGCGATCCAGGGCGGAGAATTCCCACAGTAGTGCCCCCCCAATTGGCGCGCCCTCTCCCAACCGCAGTTCAAGGAATCCAGGCCACTTAGCCTGCCTGTTCCGTCTCCCCGTTCATGGCTTCCCTGATGCCGGGCCACTCTCGCCAGATGTCGGTGAAGGCCGACTTGCCGACGTGTTCAGTCTCCTTATGTCGGAGACGCGTGATCACGGCCTGGCGCACATTTGGCGAACTGTTTGGCCCGCCGGTGTGGAAAATCAGGTGGTGCGCGAGGATTAGATCGCCTGCCTCTGCCGTCACCATTTGCGGCCCCTCAGGCAATGGAATGTCAGGCCTCCCATTGGCCAGTACCTCGTGGCCATTCTCCTGGAAGTATTTCTGAAAGGCCCGATGGGACTTGGGCCAGACAGTGAAGTTGCCAGAGTTGGGTTCCAATAGGTCAACCAGGTAAACTACGACAAACATCGTGAAACCGCGCCCGTAGTAACCCTTCGGCATGCCGTTTGTTCCACTACCGATTCCATCAATATGTCCGCGCGGCTCCGGGGCGTCCTCTCCCAAGGGCAGCGGAAACCGGGGATACGGCTTGGCGTTCAGGAGAGGCATCACGTTGCCCTCTCCCATCAGCTCCTCAGCAATCTCTATAGCAGGGGACTTTCTGAACAGGTCCAGAATGACCGGCGCCTTCAGGAGTTCAGCGCAGAAAAAGGCCGACCGGTGGTTGTCCATGTCCTCGCCGCCGAGCCCAACGGTCCCAATTGAGTGATTCACCGCGCGCAGCGCCTCGTCAACCAACACCTTGGGCACCACACCGGGTATTTTCAGGAAACCTTCTTCATAGAACTGTCGCTTTTGTGCGAGAGATAGCATTTGTTCCTCCTTTTCAAGAACAGATAGGCGCGACAGAGATAACCTTACACACTTTTCCAGGTGAGGTCAACCGTACACGCCTCCGTGTCGCCCCACCATGCGCCCGCCCCGCCGCCCTCTAATCCCCGCCCCGCGGCCCTTACCTTCACCGTCAGCCCCCTGTAGGGGCGCCCCTTGTGGGCGCCCTCCCCTTCGCCCCGCCATGTGCCCGCCCCGCCACCAACTGATCACTGTAGGATTGCCTTAGCAACATGGAGTTAGCCTGAGATTCGCCCCCAAGCACGTACTGCGTGCCAAGCGGACGACAGTTGGCGGCGAACCATGACTGTAATATCATACCTGGACCATCGTAAACAGTTCCGCGCCGCCAGAAAAGGAGATGTTCATTGCCCGAACAAGTGCCCCCCTTGAAAACCGCGCTGGATTTCTCCGGCAAAGTCGTCCTGGTAACCGGCGGAAGCAGGGGCATCGGCGCCGGCATCGCCGGGCGTTTTGCCGAAGCCGGAGCATGGGTCGTAGTGAACTACGTCAGGTCCGAGTCCGCCGCCCAAGAGCTTGTAAGCCGAATTCAGGCCGGCGGCGGAAAGGCGCTTGCCCTGCAAGCGGACGTCTCTCGCGCCGCCGAGGCGGATCGGCTTGTCTCAATGACCACAGAGGCGTGCGGCGGGCTGGATGTTCTGGTCAACAATGCTGGAATCTACCCGCTTTCCCCGCTTCTGGACATGTCCGACAGCGAGTGGAGCCAGGTTCTGGCCGCAAACCTGACCGGCACTCACCTTTGTACTCAGCGGGCAGCCCGCTCGATGATCGAGTTTTCGCCTGACGGAGAACGGAGCAACCACAGCCGCGCCATCATAAACATCTCCTCGATTGAAGCCGTGTCGCCCGCATGGGCCCACAGTCACTACACGGCAGCCAAGGCAGGTGTGGACCAGTACACAAGAAACGCGGCACTGGAATTGGCCGAGTACGGAATCCGCGTCAACGCGGTCGCGCCAGGGCTGATCGGGCGAGAAGGGCTGGAGAAGGAGTGGCCTGAAGGCGTACAGCGTTGGCGGGCACGCGCGCCGCTTGGTCGTCTTGGCGCCGCCGAAGACATCGCGGACGCGTGTCTGTTTCTCGCCTCTCCCATGGCCCGCTGGATTACCGGCGTTACGCTTGCTGTCGATGGCGGCATTCTGGTTGCTCCGGCCTTTTAGATCAATATGCGAACCGCCTCCCTTTCCGCGGCAGAGGTAATCCGCATGCTCGACCTGGAACCCCTACCGATTGAGGGAGGCTATTTCCGCGTCACCTACACCGGTTCCCTCCTACTCCCAGCCGGTGCTCTGCCGCCCAATATCACATCAGAAAGGCCAGTTTCGTCCGTCATATACTACCTGCTGACAGCGGATTCAAAGTCGCGGCTGCACAGGTTGGAAATTGATGAAATGTGGCATTTTTATGTTGGTGATTCGGTTGAACTGTATAGGTTTGGGCCTGATGATAACTACGCGAAAACTGTCCTCGGATCCAACCTGGCGGCAGGCCAGTCGGTTCAAGCGGTCGTCCCGGCGCACACATGGTTCGGAGCGCGGCTCGGCAACGGGGGAAATTGGGCGCTGATGGCCTGCTCGCTTGCCCCGGCCTACAGCGACGAGGACTTCTCCCTACCCAACGACGTCGAGTTTGCCGACCTGTTGGACCGCTTCCCCTCCCAGCGCCAGATTCTCCACGATCTGCGCTGAGTGCAGGCAGGCCTGGGCGCAGGGCCACTGAGATTTCTCCTGAAGAATCAGAGCCCGGCCCTCATCATTCCAGGCTCAGCCCCATTCAGCAGCGCCGTCAAATGCCGCCTCTCCTGGAATCGCGCATTTGGCCGTGCGCTACCTATGTGCTAAATTTCTCCTGAAGTTTACCTGCCCCTCTTGCCGCGACACGGTGAGTATACTCCTCAGTCGAAATAGTGAAAGGAGGCTCCATATGACCAAGGTAATCAAGAATCTTAATCTCAAGAGTAACTGCCCGCATATGGAGCTCAGTTAGCTGGTCATTCTGTACCGGTCGAACCGTGTTCCACTCCGGTACACGCCGACCAAGCACTTCAACCCTGGCTAACGAAGGAACAGCCCCTCGTATCTGAGGTTGCGGGCGTTGCCCGGCCGCAGCCTCCATTGGTTCTGCCCAAATCTACCTTCTGTGGACTCCTGATGTGCCTGCCCGGAGGCCTGTGGCGCAAATCTCGAAGCCGCGCGAGCGAACCGCGTGACGAGCCGCAGTCTGCGGCCCTGAACTCGGCGGCCGCTCGCCTGTTTGGTGCGGAGATTGACTTACGTTCCGAGATATGAAGTCGCAGCACAAGGAATACAAGAATCTTGAACAAGCAAGAAGAGCTGGAAAAAGAGAGTTGGGATCACGTTCAACAAGAGGAAGATCCGGAATTGCACGAGTCGGACCTGCTGTGGGAAGAGGAACAGGCGGAGTTGGACTACTATGAGAGGAGATTTGGCCTGGCCGAACGGACCTACCGGAATCCCCGCATGCCCAAGAACGAAAAGCAACGCTTTGAGATGCACCGCGCCGAAATCCAGGCGCTGTCAGAAGTCGCGGGACTGGAAAATGTCTGGGAAATCACCTATACGCCGGCCCGCTTCGAAGGGATTTTCCTCAGAAACTCCCTGCAGCCGTTTTACGAGCAGGATCAGATCGTAGATGTGATGGCGCAGGTGAAAGGGGGAAAGGAGGCCAACGTCTATCGCTGCCGCGCCCACCCATCCATGGAAATGGAATGGATCGCGGCCAAAGTCTATCGGCCTCGCCAGTTCCGCAACCTGAGCAACGACGCCATGTACAGGGAGGGCCGCCAGCTACTGACTGAAGAGGACGGGCGGCCACAGGCTGTCAGACCCCGCGACGATCGAACGGTCCGGGCCGTCAACAAGAAAACGGCATTCGGCGTACAGGTTCGCCACACCTCGTGGCTTATGTATGAATTCTCGGCCCTGCAGACCCTCTACGACGCCGGTGTGCCTGTGCCGAAACCATATGGAGTCGGCGAGAACGCCATCCTGATGGAGTACATCGGCGATGAACAGACGGCGGCGCCTACGCTCCATGAAGTGCGGCTCGATGACGAAGAGAGCGGGCCGCTGTTCGAACGCACGCGCCAGGGGATCGAGACCATGCTGCAGAAGGGATTCGTTCACGGAGATCTGTCGGCCTTCAACATCCTCTACTGGCACGGCGACATCAAGCTGATCGACTTCCCACAGGTTGTAGACATACACACGAACCAGAGCGCGCAAGACGTTCTTCGCAGGGACGTGACTCGGGTCTGCCAATACTTTCGCCGCTACGGAATCACGGCCAGTCCCGTCTCTCTTGCGCAGGAGCTGTGGGATCGGTTCGCCGCTGCAGACCCTGACGACCTGGCAGCGGATCTTTCACGCTTATCGATTGAAGAGTTGGAAGTTGAATTGGATGGCGAAGACCAGTACGACTCTTCTTGAGCTACTTGCCGTGCAATCAGCTCTCACCACGGCAGTCGCCGAATGTCTCTACGCATTGCTCGCCAGAGTTCCAACGCCCGCGCCAGCCCCTCCTGGCGCAGGGCGGCTGTGCCATAGCGCTCGCGGCTGACCGCGGCCGTCAGCCCCAATACGTTGCGCGTCAGCCTGCGCCGGCGTTCGGGTTCAGGTTCTTGATGGGCCAGATGGGCTGACAGGCCGCGGCCATACTCCAGCTCCGTCTGGTTGGGCTGATGGGGCCACCCAATTCGATGCCCCCAGGCCAGCAGTCCAAGCCACGGGTCCTGCGGCCTTCGCTCGAACCAGCGTCCCAGCAGGTACAGGACGCCCGCAACGGGCAGCAGCCAGAAGAGCATCTGCCAGTTCCAGGTCCAGCCCTCTTCCGCTTGCTCTTCGGCTGGCTCAACCGTTCCCGACCGCGTAAAGCTGTCCGGCGCAGTCTGAAGCGCTGCCTGCCTGTTTAGCGACGGTCGGCCGGCCGTCGGCTCAAACGGGACCCAGCCGATTTCCGGCAGGTAGACTTCCGGCCACGAGTGCGCCTCGGCCTCGGTAATCGTCCACTCCCCCGACTCGAAGTCCCATGACCCCCCGATGTGACCGGTCGCAAAACGGGTGGGCAGCCCGTTCAATCGGGCCAGGACAGCGAAAGCCGTCGTGTAGTAATCACAGTACCCTTCCTGCAGATCAAACAGGAAAAAGTCGGCAACATCTTCGCCTGGCGGAGGACCAGGCACCTCGAGGTTGTAGCTGATGCCGCGCAGATGGGCCTCAATCGTTTCGGCAATGCCAAACTGGCTCGTCTGACCAGCAGCCAGTTGCTCAGCCAAACTGCGCGTGCGAGGGGTGATCGAATCAGGCAGGGCCAGGTGCGGGACCACCTCCGCCGGCAGCTCGAAGACACCCTCTCCCCAAGCAGGCAGGGCCCGCAACGCCTCTGTCGACATGGCCGGTACAAATGATACGACCTCATATCGATCCACCGGTCCTGTGCCCGACCAAATCGAAACCAGGTCGCCGCCTGAACGTCTTTCCAGTTCGTACTCAGTCCGAAATACGGCCGGTTCACCCGCTGCAGGAAGAACTGCGGTCGGCGCCGTCAGGCGCACGCGCTGGGTTAGCGCCACGCGACCCAGCCACTCTTCCTCTTCACGCCAGGCCAGATTCGCTTCGAAATCGGCGTCCCTTTCATGGCCGCTATTGCTCCAGCCTCTCCCGTCGTAGTGGACAAATGTGCCCCGCCGCATATAGATGCGGGGAGGAATTTCTCCCAACTCGGTTACCGCGCCGAATGGATAGTTGGTTGAAACGCGCATGACTTCATACTGACCGAGTTCTGCCCCGCCTTCGAGCAGAAAACGGTTGGGGAGTCCGGTTCCAAGCCTGCCCAGCCCTCTCCTTCCCCCTTTCAGGTCAGGGAACATCCTCTCCGTAACCTCGTCCACCGAGTCATACACCGGTGTCATGGTTTGGTAGACTCTGTACGCAATCGGGCTGATCACAATGTTTGGCATGAAACCAGCGACCAGACCGATCAGGACGGCTCCGGCGCCTACCGAAATCATCCGATCCGCCAGGAGCATGGAGCTGAAGTCTGTTCGGTGACTTATCCAGCTTCTTTCCATGCGCTGCTGGTCGAGAAGGACATGAAGCAGGACTGTCGCCGCAAACCCGATTAGGATTAGCGGACGGCCCTGCCCTCCGTAGAAAAGAAAAGTTGCCAGTACCCAAAGGACCGGCGCGCCAACGATCAGTCCGTTTCTTGTGGCAAGTATCAGCAGCGCTGTGGCTCCGCTCAAAAACCACAACAGAACACCAAACAGCGTCAAGAAGACAAAATCGTCCTGGTATGCTCCACCCGCCTGCACACCGCGAGCCCAATCAGAGTACCGCAACACCAGGCCGTTCAGGTCCGCCTCAACCCCTGCTGCCAGCGCAAGCAGATCACCGGCGTTCAAAGCGCGCCAGAAATCGATGGGGCCAGGTATCCAATGAACAAGCACCTGAGAAACGATGACGCCGCCCAAGGCAATCCAGAGGAGGATGCCCAGGACCAGTACGAACGCGAAGAAGCTTCGATGTATTCGATGGCGGCTTCCTGCAGAGTAGCCTTCGTCTTCGCCCTGAATGAACCCGCTGTACTTTGACCGGATGTGTGCGGCCCACCTTCGCAGAACGACGAACAGCCGCCAGGAACTCAGCAGCCCGAATAGGCTGACCCATTCAAGATTGACCCTGACCCGGCCCAGGTCGATCCATTCGGCTTCCCGAATCGCCAGGGCAGGTAGCAAGGCCAGGGTAAGCCCGAATCCAAGAACGAGCCAGCCCAGACTGGGGCGATATCGTTGCGCAACCGACGACAGAATTCGAACGACTATATGCCGCTGGTCCTCGACATATTCAGTGATCACCCTACCTCTTCCTCAATCTCATGCGCGACGACGCCGCCGCTCGGAGTCGTACGCAAGACGGTCCGAGTCCGCCGGTAAGTCAATGCGGGGGCCAACCGTGTGCCGGCTTGCATAAACCGCAGGGGAATCTCGTACTTGGCAAGCATGTCGATCAGGTTTGCCTGCAATGAAGCGTCACTCTGGACTGCGGGCGTTTCTGATTCGGGGTCCTGGTCGTCCTGTGGGGAAGAGGCGAGAGCGGGAGAATCTTGAGGTCTCTCAGAGTTTCTGACGCTCTCTTCCAAAACCGAATCTTCGTCGATCATGTCTGAACCAGCCGGCGTCACGGCAAAAACGCTGGCCGATACGCCTACCCGACGCAGATGCAGCAACTCCGCCGTCCAGTCTTCGACGCCTTCTCCAATATCAGAGGTAATCGCCAAGACAGTCTGGCCCGCATTGAACACGCCCCGGCTCCGGCGTAACAGTTCTCCCAGCGGTAGATCACCAGCATTCACCGGGGCAAGCGCAGCCAGGATTTGCCATACCTGCCCCTTACCTGGTTGAGGCGGCACATCCACCAGTGCCGGAGTAACTGCGTTGCCGTTCTCCATGCTCGCTTGCTGCTCCCCGAAGGGCAATGGACTGCCCCATTTGCCGCGAATGGGATCCGAATCAGAGGGATACTGCCCATCCGCAGGGGGGCCCTCTGCCGGCCAAACCGCTGTGGCCTCAACCGCAGGGGCTGTCAAGAGACCAACAGAACGTCGTTCGCCGCCTCCGAGAAACTCTGCGGCCACGCTCGCCGCCATGATGATGCTCGTCTCCAGCGAACTGTCCTCGCCTTCGCCAGTTTGCGCCGGCCCGAAGGCATCCAGAACAATCCAAAGGTCCCCGCTCGGCTCCGTTTCTACGTCCGTAACAATCAATTCGCCCTGCCTCGCGCTGATCGGCCAGTGTACATGGCGCAGGCTGTCTCCCGGCTGATAGGCCCGTACAGCCTGGGCTCGCTCCGACCCGCTGTATGCGCGACGGCGCCTGTCCTGGCCAGAGAGGCTGCCCCGCGGCAATTCCAATGTTGGGATGTGGGCTACCCTTGGATAGACCAGGAGCGATTCGGAACGGGAATCCACCATCTGCAGAGTGAACAACCCAAATGGATCTCCCGTCCTCAACGTGTGAGGCCCCAGGCGGAATACGCCCCGCTGTGTACAGTTTGCCTCAGCCCGCCACTGGTAGCTGCTCCCGCTGCCGCAACTGACCACCTGTCTCGGATTGTAGCCGGGCAGGAAGGAACTGTCCGCAAATTCAAGCCAGTGTACCGGCAGCGGGCTCTCATTCCGCACAGTGAAGCGCTCCTGCATGGCGTCTCCAACCACCAGCATCGCCCCTTCGCGCCGTCTCTCAAAAAAGATCTGCTGAACCTGACTTCGTATCCAGGCGTAACTGATTGCGTAGAGCCCGATCAGGGAGAATAGAAGCGCGACCCACACCGGGCTGGGTCCCAAGAGTTGCATGAAGAGCAAGACCGGAACGAAGACAAGAGGCCAGCTGCTACGCAACTCGATTCGCCATGGTTCGGGCACGCGCCGGTTGAGGAGCCTGTCGAGCGCCCTATGAGGACTGAAGCGACGGACGTAATCAGGAAATCGGCTCATGTCGAGAGTTGTCTCGATTACGGCGTTGAAGATTGGATGTATGCCGATGCTATGTGAGAATGGAGTCAATAGGCCGATGCTGCCTGCCTTCTCTTGTCGGCGCCGGCCGGGACCGCATCGTTGGGGATCGCGACTGAACGCTCCCAACGTACGATTCTTGCTCTGCCTGTCCCAGGCCGAAACTGAACCGATTGTACCACAAAGCGTGCAGGCTTCCAGGAACATGGCACTGACCGCTGAAACCATGGCCGTCTTGGCTCTTCAACTGCTGCGACAGGCTTTGCCGGCTGATATTGAATCCCTTCAAACGACACTCCGGTTCGCAGCATCGGAGGCCGCAGGACCTCTTTCTGTCCTGTGGCGTATCCTGGCGGTCCTTGCAGTCGGGGGACTCCTCCTCGTCGTCATCCTGGCGGTGATCGAACCCGGGCCGCTCGTCAAAAGGCGTCCATTTCCTGGAAGGAATCGAACTGGGAAGCACTCGGCTCAGGAAGAAAGTCGATCGGAACGAGATTTGCAGGGACCATCGCCTGTGGCAAAAGAAACCACGCAGGGGGAAGATGAAGAGAGTTGACCATCCTGTGCCTGAAAATGCCGGAGCCCACTCTCCAATGGAAAAGGAAGGCCTGGCGCTTCCGCCAGCCATCGTCGGGCAGATCGACAGCCAGGTGTTGCCCGGCCAACCGTTTGCGCTTCGCCTCCCGCCCGGACTTGTGCCCTCGTCACAGCCCATTGGCGGCCGGTATTTCCTCGTCAGGTGCAGTTCCGCAGTTGGTATCGAAAGAGAAGGAGACTGGTCGGTCTTTCTGCGACGCGCTTTGTTCATTTGTGGTCGGAAAACGGTTGAGCAGGCCGAACGCTGGCAGCTGTTTCTTCCTTCCATCCCTGAGGAACCTGGCATCCGACCACAATCGCGCGAAAGGTATGGCGCCCCTTCCGCGGATTCCGGGGTCGCCTGGCTGGCCGAGCGAGGGCCCGGTGACCTGTTGAATCTTTCCGGTCCCTACGGCAACGGATTTGCCCTGCCGGCAGGCCCACACAACCTGCTTCTTGTCGCTGACATTCGAAATGGCCCCGACTGGTTCTGGAAGCTGCTCGCTCTCGCCGAACTCGGGTTGGACAGGGGAGGCCGTGTGACGATGCTCTTTCTGGCGGAAGACAGCAGCGCCGCCGCCGATTTGGTTCCATGGCTGCCACTGCAAGCAGAAGTACGCGTCGCCGTCACGCCCCGCCAGTGGACCGACTCGCTCCGGCGCACGCTACAGTGGGCAGACCAGGTTTGCGCAGGCGTTCCATCCGAGTCCTATCACGAGCTACGCCATCTTATCAGAGAAACTCGAATCAGGGTCGACAGGAGGTTTGCCCAGATCCTGGTGGAATCTGACCTGCTGTGCGGGTTCGGCGCTTGCCTTGTGTGCGCCGTACCAACCGCTCGAGGCGGCAACACACGCGCCTGCATTCACGGCCCCGTCTTTGACCTCACTGAAATCGCCGGATAGGGTCCTGGGCCCACCCGTGATCCTCAGCTCTATGTCTGTTCGGCTGGACGGTCAGCCACGCGCGGAGCCCTACAACTGCGGGTCTATCATCACCTTTCCCCCTCGACCACTCTTTCCTCATCGGGGAGGCCTGCCATCCGCAGCGTTCTCCAGGCTTGCTTGTTCCTTTAGCGCCTCGATCTGGTGAAGCTCGACAATTGAACGTAAACAGGTCGGGAATCCGTTCCCTCGAACGGCCACGAACTTTTTGCTCGTAAGGCCGTTTTGTTGCTCCATTTTCACTCTCGTTCACAACACACCTGCCCATCGCTGCCACAGTATTCGCTGGCTGAGCCAAGGCTCTGTCCTTCTCGTTGTCCTGCCTGAATTGGGACTGTGGTACAATGTGCGGAGTTATGTCGTTTCGCCTTGAGCCATTCGCAATCGGGGCCCTATCACAATTGTGTCCGACCAGGAGCATTGTATGACCCATGCGGGAGAGCGATCCAAGGAACCTGCGTTGTCTGACGGCTCCGAACGCGTAGCCTCGGGCCCTACCGGCGAAGAAATCGCCTTCCCGGAATTCAGCCAGGAGGTGAAGCAGGTCTGGAACCACAATTCTTCCTACTGGGATGGTTACATGGGAGAGGGCAACGACTTTGTCGAAGTCCTTTGCTGGCCCGCTATCCAGAAGTTGCTCAACGTCCAGCCCGGACAGTCTGTTTTGGATATCGCCTGCGGCAACGGCCTTACCAGCAGAAGGCTGGGCCGCCTGGGAGCCCGAGTCGTCGCATTTGATGTAGCGGAAGAGATGGTTCGTTTTGCGCAGAAGCGGACGACCTCCAGTGATGGCGACATCAGCTACCTTGTGCATGACGCAAACGACGCTAGGTTGATAGGGTTGTTTGGCGAAGCGAGCTTTGATAGCGCCCTCTCGAATATGGCTCTCTTTGACATGGCGGAGATTGAACCCTTGTTTCGCAACCTGGCGAGACTTCTCAAGCCGGGCGGGATCTTTGTATTTTCAATGATGCACCCCTGCTTCAACCAGGCCCATTCCGTTCCATATTGCGAACGCGCGGAAATAGAGGGGGAGGAGGTTACAACGTTCGGAGTGCGGGTTAGCGGCTATATGACACCGACTATGTTCAAGGGACGCGCGCTGGCCGGGCAGCCCCTTCCGCAGCCTTACTTTCATCGCCCCATCCATTCGATACTGAATGTTGGCCTGCGCGCCGGGTTCGTCTTGAATGGAATTGAAGAAAGGGCTTTTCCTCCCACCCATCCCCCTGGCAGGAGGGAAGTCAGCTGGGGACCCAATTTCAGCGAGATTCCGCCGGTTATCGTCTTCCGCCTGCAACGACTATAGCGCCCTGCCGCCGAATTTCTAATCAGACGAAATCGAGGTATAGACATGGACGAGCGTGTACAACTGTGGGAGACTCCGACCGCCAGCGAGATGGTCATGATCGCTGGGTGGCACCAGTGGGCCGACGCCGGCTCAATCTCGTCTGGACTGCCTGCATACCTGATCGAAAAACTGGATACAAGGAAAATCGGCGAAATCAGCCGCGATCGGTTCTTCCTCTTTCAGATGCCGGGGGCCCATCACCTGCTGAGACCCGAAGTGCATACGAAGGAAGGCGTCGTACAGGATATGCGAATCATCAAGACCGAGCTCTACTACACGGAACTCGGGGGCAAGGGCCTCCTGATCTTCCTGGGAGAAGAACCGCATGTCAACGAGGAAGAATACGCCGAAGCTTTCTTTGACATCGTGGACCAATTGGGGGTCAAACGAGTCATCGCCGTGGGCGGTGTCTACGGAGCGATGCCCTACAACAAGGACAGAGACATCTCCTGTGTGTTCAGCATGGAAGAAATGCGCAAGGAAATGGAGGATTACGCAGTCCGGTTTTCCAACTACGAAGGCGGTACGACCATTGGCTCATATCTCGCCTACCACGCCGGTCAGCGGCAGCAGGAGTACATTTGCTTCCATGGTTTTGTGCCGGCCTACGACTTCGGTCAAGTGATGCTGCCCGCCCAGAGCGTCAGAATCGAAGATGATGTCAAAGCCTGGTACGACATCATGAGAAGGGCCGACTTCATGTTCCATCTGGGAATGGATCTCTCGGAACTCAGAATCCAGAGCGACGAACTGATCAATTCCATGGAGGAACAGCTGGAGGAACTCTCGCAGCAGGCTCCCCAACTCGACGTCCAATCCTATTTGCAGAAACTTGACGAAGAATTCAAAGAAAATCCATTCATGCCACTGGACGATGTCTGGGAACGGGAGTTGGGAGATCTGCTGGACGACCTCGAGAGTTGATTGCCACGTTGCTCACAGTCACAATCTGTTGCGCGCATGCCTGAAATATCGAGAGCCGAATCTGTAGACCTTTTGACCCGATTGGTGGCGATCCCCTCCTTCAGCCATCAAGAAAGCGAGGCCAGCAACTACCTGGTTGACGCCATGCGCGGCTTCGGCTTTGAAAGGTCCCAGGTGGACGCAGCCGGCAATGCTGTCGGTGAAATCGGCGCCGTGGGCGCCGGAAGGACAGTTGTCCTGCTCGGCCACATTGACACCGTATTCGGAGACATTCCCGTACGCGTCGAAAACTGTCGGGAAGGCCCCATGCTCTTTGGCAGGGGAAGCGTGGACGCCAAGGGCCCATTGGCGACCTTTACGGCCGCCGCTGCCCGTCTAGGGGGGGACTGGGCCCGCCAGCATGACATCCGCCTGGTTGTGGTTGGGGCGGTGGAAGAGGAAGCCGCAACCAGCAAGGGGGCCCGCTTCATTCGCGACCGTTTCAACGGGAAGCAGGAGCCAGTACCCGACTACTGCCTGATCGGAGAACCAAGCGGTACGACCCGCATCACTCTCGCCTACATGGGCCGCCTTCTGCTGGAAATGAAGGCCGACCAGCCCATGATGCACTCCGCCGGCCCCAATCCGGGGATCGCCACTTCTGCAGTTGACCTCTGGAACTGGGTCAACGGTCATGCTGCCTGCTTCAATCGCGAACGGGCCGGGACCTTCGACCAGATGCGGCCAAGTCTGCGCGAGATTCGCTCCTGGACCGACGAAAACATGCGCGACCTTGCCTGGATAAAGATCGGGATTCGACTTCCCCTAAACTTCGATGTCAACGCGTTCCTGGCAAACCTGTGGCAGTGGGTCTGTGAGAACGAAGTTGGCCGCACACCCCCGCCGGAGCCTCCCCCCATAGAAGCCGCTGACGCAGAGCCGCAAGAGATACAGTTCGGCGATGACGAACTCAAACTGAAGTTTCGTCTCTTCGGATACGAACCTGCCTGGCGCAGCAGCCGCAATAGTGCGCTCGTTCGCAGCTTCCTCGCCGCCATTCGAGACCAGACAGCCGAACGGCCCCGCTTCGTCAGCAAGAGCGGCACGAGCGACATGAACGTCGTAGGGCCTGCCTGGCAGTGCCCCATCGCGGCCTACGGGCCCGGGGACAGCAATCTGGACCATACCCCGAACGAGCACATCAGCCTGGACGAGTACTGGCAGGCCATTCAGGTTTTGGAAACAGCCCTGCGTCGATTGGGGCAGCAATCCTGAAAGTCCCCCCAGGGCGCTGTTTACTCCTTCCAACTTGCATTGCCACGGTCGCAACCTGACCGCACGGCCTGCTGAAAATGCCGTTCTGAGTTTTCAGATTCCCTACTGATCCTGGGCTGAACTTTCCTTCGCGGCCGCGTTCGACTGGCATTCGAACCGACTTCCCGTGTACGACGCCACTTGAACCTGCGGCGAGGCCCCCATGTACAACGCATTGGATCGGGACCCGCCGTAAGATTCCGGGTCTAGCCGCAAGAGAGGCTTCGACCAGAGGGGTCATTCTCGCCGTGTGTCGGCGGACACCCGCGAAATCGCGGACCAGACTGGCCTGATGTGGAATCCAAACAGGGCAGACTGCCTACAGGATCAACTGACCGGCGATACTGAATGTAGAGGGTGGCAAATAACCTGAGAGGTAAGAGCAAGCGAAGCGGTTGGTTGCCCTATTCCAGCGGACTGAGCCAGCGTTCGCCTTCGCGACCGTCCGCTGCCCAGCCCTCCAACTGTCCGTCGTCGGAGCGAATCTGATACCAGAAATAGCCGTCAGCTGCCTGAGGTCCCGCCACAACCGTAAAGGTCTCATTGGTCGTGGCGCGAGCGACTACGGCAGACCCGATCCCGGGAAGGGCCCGAACAGTAAGCTCGCCATTCAGCGAAACAACGACTCGATCCCCGACGATGGGTGAGCGGTCAACAGGGCGAGCTACCCCCACTTGCGACGAGATCCACGCTTCATCGCCCTGGCCTCCCGCGACCCACCCGACGTTTCCCTGGCTATCATCGACCTTCCACCAGATGTATCCATCCGCGCTCACCGGCCCCTCCAGAACCAGGATTCGTTTATCCTGGGCAACCAGCGTAATGTTCTCCGACCTTACCGTTGGCTGTTCTCGCATATTGAGTCCACCAATGACGGTGATACGGGCTTGCTCGCCGATCGTCAGAGGGTTCCGCACGACGATCGTCGGAGAAGGAGAAGGTACGGGCGTTTCGGTTGGGATTGGGGCTGGCGTAGACGGGGTGGTTGGCGCCGGCTGTTCCGGAATAGGGGTCTCCACTGGTAGAGCTGCTGGAGGCGGCTCCCGGGTGGGAGTGGGTCTGGGTTGAAAGCTGCCACAGGCCAGTATCGGGCCGATCCAAATCAGAGTGATCGCGAGCAGGCCAAGGGACAGGTTTCTGGTTGACGAAGGATGTTCAGAGACGGCGTCGGGATGTCCGGGCGAAACAGAGGGCTTGCGGGGCGCGAACAGGGGAGCGAGCTTAGCGCAACGTCCAAATGGACAGTCTCTCCACCTTTTGCAGGCGTGCTCCGTGCAGTGCCTGAAAAGACCTTTCGTTTTCGAGCCTTTACCCATTACTCTTCGCGCAACTCAACGGCTTTCAGCCAGCGAATGTCCCGAAACGCCTCCAACTCTTTCAAAACCTTGGGAGGCGTCTGCTCATCCGTGCCCAAAACCATGATCGCCTCGCCTCGAGGCGCCCTCCTGCCGACATGCATGAAGCTGATGTTCACGTCAGAACGCCCCAACAGTGTCCCGACTTTCCCTATAATGCCCGGTCTGTCCGTATGCGAAGCCAGTAGCATGTTTCCTGCCGCGGGAAACTCCACCCACAGATCATTGATTGCCACAATGGTTGGCTCGTCCAGAAGCACGGTGCCCAATATGGTGTTCATACCGCTTGCGCTGGTCATGCGAAGCGTGATCATACTCTCGTAGCGCTCGTGTTTGGGCATTTTGCGCTCGACAATCTCGATGCCGCGCTGTCGAGCCATCAACTCGGCGTTGACAAGATTGACTCGCTCCTCAACCACTTCGGAAAGGACGCCGCGAATGGCCGAAGCGACGATGTAGGCCATGTCAAACGCGGTCACAGGCCCATGACCTGTGATCTCTAGGCTCTGAATGCCCTGTTCATCGATCTGACGCAGCAGCCTCCCCATCCGTTCCGCCAGATTTATGTAGGGAATGACTGTATTCAACGCCGTGGAGGGAATGATCGGCGCGTTCACCGCGTGAAGCGCCGGCCTGCCCTGTAAAATGTCGACGACCTGGAGTGCGACTTCCTCCGCCACCCGGTCCATTGCCTCCACGGTACTCGCTCCCAAATGTGGAGTAAGAATGATTCTGTCATCGCAGCGAAGCGGGCTGTCCTCTGGAAGCGGTTCGCTTTCAAAGACGTCGAGGGCCGCTCCCGCCAGATGACCGCACGCCACGGCATCGGCCAGCGCCTGTTCGTCGATCACGCCGCCACGCGCCACATTCAGAACGCGAGCCCCCTTTTTCATCTGCTTCAGTCTGCAGGCGTCAATTATGTGGCGAGTCGACTCGGTGAGAGGCACATGAATTGTGAGAAAATCAACCTGCGGAAGCAGCTCATCAAGAGAAAGGAGCGTTACCTGCCTCTGGGTAGCATACTCCTGGCTGACGAAAGGATCATACGCATAGATCTGCATGCCGAGCGCGTGAGCAACCTGAAGCACCTCCTGCGCGATCCGCCCCAGTCCGACGATGCCCAGCACCTTGCCCCGCACTTCCGTTCCTACAAATGAACCTCGATTCCACTGCTTGGCCCTGACGTCCCGGTCGGCCTGCGGGATATTGCGGGCCAGGGCCATCAACATTGCGACCGTGTGCTCGGCCGCTGCGACGGTATTTCCGGTCGGTGTGTTGACGACCGTCACGCCGGCACGCGTTGCCGCTTCCACATCTATGTTGTCGACACCCGTACCTGCCCGCCCGACCGCTTGCAATCGCTTGCCGCTGCAGATGAGGTCTGCCGTGACCTGGGTGCTGCTGCGAACAAGGAGCGCGTGGTACTCTGGAATCAGTCCCTTCAATTCCTCATGCGTCAGATCCGTCCGAATGTCGACTTCGATGCCTTCCGTGTCCAGGAGCGGTTGCAGGCCATTCTTAGATAGCTTGTCGCTCACCAATACTTTGAAACTCTCTGGCATTACGCAAATCTCTATTTGTGTCGCCCAAGAAAACGCTCCGATGCCCTCTTGGAAGCGCCGCCGGCGACCGGTATTCGGGCTGCTGGCCGCTGATCACTCGTTGGGCGTCTTGCAGAGCCGCTACATCTCTTCAGGCGCAGTCATCCCCATCAGTCTCAGTACCCTTGACAAAGCCGTTCTCGCTGCCAGGATCAGAAGCAGCCTCGCCCGCGCCAGCTGCGGGGGCACCTCCGAATGAAGGACCTGACAGTTTTCGTAGAAAACGCTGAATGTCTTGGTCAGGTCTTCAGCGTAGTAAGTGAGATTGTGCGGCGATAGCCTTTCCACGGCCAGCTCAATCTGTTCCTCCATTTCCAGCATTCGGCGCACGAGTGTCAATTCAGCCGGGTCGGTCAGGAGGGTAACGATTTCAGAGGCATCCTCAGGCATCTCCTCCGGGTTCTGATACCCGTTTTGCAGTGCTCGTTGGAGAAGCGAACAGATGCGTGCATGCCCATATTGGACGTAAAAGACGCGATTTTCGTTTCTACGCTGTACGGCCAGGCTCATATCGAAGTCAATGTTCCGCTCCGGGCCGGTCGTAAGCAACATGAAACGCACTGCGTCCGGTCCAACCTCTTCTACGACTTCGCGCACTGTCAGGAAGTCTCCGGAGCGTTTGCTCATCTTCACTTCCTGTCCATCGCGAATCAGCTTAACCAGATTGTAGAGGAGTATCTCCAGGCGATCCGGATCAAGCTCCAGCGCCCGCATGACGGCGCCCATCCGGGGAATGTGTCCTTGGTGGTCCACCGCCCAAACATTGATCACGCGATCAAAATTGCGCCGCACGAACTTGTCGTAATGATATGCAATGTCACTGGCGAAGTAGGTCGGCAGTCCGTTTGACCGAACCACAACCTCATCCTTCTCATTGCCCGGGTATTTGCTGGCCAGGAACCATTGGGCCCCGTCACGCTTGATGACCTCGCCCTTGCCGGAAAGATCTTCGAGCAACTGATCGACGAGACCCTCGTCGTAAAGACTCTGCTCACTGAACCAGCGGTCGAAAGTGACGCCCAACTCGTCCAGCTCTTCCTTTATGTCGCTGACGACGATTTCACGCCCGATTTGGCGAAGTTCAGCGATCGCATCGTCGCGATCCAGTTTAGCGAGGCGGTCTCCCACCTGTTCTCTCACCAGTTTGGCATAGTCGTGCAGATAGGCGCCCTGGTATCCGCCTTCCGGTATCTCCAGATTCCGCTGAGGCAAGCCGTCCTGCTCTTCGCATAACTGAAGATAACAGACATACAGACTCTCAATGAATAGCTGAATCTGCGTGCCCCCGTCGTTGACGTAGAATTCGCGTTGCACCTCGTAGCCGGCAGCCTCCAGCAGATTTGCCAGTGTGTCCCCCAGGACCGCGTTGCGGCCGCCGCCGTAGTGGAGAGGTCCCGTGGGATTGGCGCTGACATACTCCACTTGCCATCGCTGCCCAACGCCCTTGTCTATGGCACCGAAGTCGTTCCCCTGCTCTATGATCGCCAGGACACTCTGCTGAAGCCAGCGATCATTGAGACGGACATTGATGAAGCCCGGTCCTGCCAGTTCGACACTGCCTACGAGCTCACCCGGCTCGATTCTCTCTGCGACGGCTTGGGCGATCTGGCGGGGATTGGCCCTTTCCCCTGTCGCTTTGCGAACCGCGGAGGCAACCAGAAGCGCTACATTTGAACTGTAATCCCCATGTTCAGGCTGATTGGGCCTTTGAATCTCGACAGGAGGGAACTCAATTTGGGGTAGGTTGCCGGACAGCTGCGCAGAGGCAATCGCTTCTGTTACAATCTGCCGAATCTGGTCTCGAATCATCACTCAGGTCCTGGATCGCCGGCCTACGGCCAATTGGTCTGCGCAGAATTCTCTAAAATGGCTTCGCTGGACTCGGCGCATTCTCAATTAAAGACTGCTTGGGGAAGCGGTAAGGCATCCATATCGTACCAGTTCGGCCCCACCTCAATATCCACCCGCAGTGGAACATTCAGTGTATAGGCCGATTCCATTTCCTCACGAACGATCGGCCCCACGGTCTCCAACTCTTCGAGCGGGACCTCCAACACCAACTCATCGTGGACCTGGAGCAGCATCCTTGCATTCAGGCCGCTGCTCTGTAGCCGTCTGTGGAGGTTCCGCATCGCCAGCTTGGTGATGTCCGCGGCCGTCCCTTGTATGGGCGCGTTGATCGCCTGTCTCTCCAGGGCCTGCCTCTGATTGAAGGGAAGATTCGTTGACAGTTCATCGAACCTGCGCCTGCGCCCCAACAGAGTCTCCACGTATCCCTCTTTGACGGCGGTCCGAACTGTTTCGTCAATGTATCGCCGCACGTTGGGGTAGGTAGCGAAGTACTGGTCCAGAAACTGTTGGGCATCTGCCGGCCCCATGTCCGTGCGGCTGCTGAGACCAAACGCGCTGACCCCATAAATCGTAGCAAAGTTTATCGTCTTGCCCAGCCCGCGTTGCTCATAGGAGACCTGGTCCAATGGTACGTCAAAAAGCCGTGACGCCGTGACGGCATGAATGTCCTGCCCCTGGCGAAACGCATCCCCCAGCAGTTCTTCCTCGGCAATGTGGGCCAGAATTCGCAGCTCCACCTGGCTGTAGTCGGCGGCCAGCAGCACGCTTCCCTCGTCGGCTTCAAATGCTTTCCGGATCTCACGCCCCTGCTCCGTCCGGATCGGGATATTCTGCAGGTTCGGATTGCTGCTGCTGAGCCGGCCCGTGGACGATCCGGTCTGATTATAGCTGGTGTGGACGCGGCCAGTTTCGTCATGAACAAGCTCGCCCAGCGCATCAACGTAAGTGCCCCGCAACTTTTCAAGTTGGCGCTGCTCAAAAAGCAACTCCAGAAACAGCTTCTGGTCGGCGGACAGTTCTGAAGTGGACGCCTTCAGCTTCTCCAGCTCCCCGACGGCCGTGCTGACAAATCCGGATCGCGTCTTCCTAAGGCCCTTGGTCGGGAAACCCATCTCGCTGAACATCACGGTGCTGAGCTGCTGTGTGCTGCGAAGATTGAATTCGCGGCCAACCATCTCCTTCAGCGTCGTGTTGATCTCCTGCAGCCTGTTCGCCAGACTCTTTGAAAGGTCGGCCAGAAAACCAGAGTTCAGGCGGATGCCGGTCATCTCCATCTTGGCCAGAATTGGCAGCAAGGGCAGCTCAACTTCCTCGTAGAGCTGCCACATCTTTCCGCTTGTCTCCTTAAGCTGTGGTTCAAGCGACTCCCACAGATGAAGGGTAACGTCAACATCAGCGCCGCAATAAGCCGTCACACGATCAACGTCGACGTCGGCGATCGAAATCTGCTTTCGACCAGAGCCAATCAGCTCGGAAATCTCAGTCATCGACCAGCCGAGTTCACTCTCGGCCTGGCTCTTCAGGCCAAGTGATCTGCTTGCGGGATCAAGCAACCAGGCAAGCGTCAGCGTATCGTGTATGGGCCCGTTTACCTCAAGGCCATGACGAAGGCAGACCACCAGGTCATACTTGCCGTTGTGGGCCACCTTTGGGAGATTCTGGTCCGAGAAATAGGGCTGGAGCCGCTCACGCACGACTTCCCAAGGCAGCTGGTCGCCTTCACTGTGGGCAATCGGAATATAACAGGCCTTGCCTTTCTCCCAGGCGATGCCCAATCCCACCAGCGCCGCGCGCATCGGATCCCGCCCGGTCGTCTCCACGTCGAACGAGAGAACGCCAGCCTCCCCCAGGGCATCGCAAACAGCGTCCAACTCGGAAAGACTCTTTACGCACCGGTAGGTTTGCCCGCCCGTTTCTGTTTCAATTGCGTGCAGACCCGAAGCTGACTCTTCTTCCTGAAAGAGCGACTGTTGCGCCTGCATCCCGTCGGCCTGAACTGTGCCCCCACTGCCTCTAGCGCCAAATCCAGCCTCGCCTAACTGGTCTAACTCGCGCTGCAGGCTCCTGAACTCCAGCTCGCTGAAAATGCGCCGCGCCTCGCCGCTGTCGTATTCCTGCAGACGAAATGCCTCGGCGTCGAATGTCACGTCCAGGTCGCAAACAATTGACATCAGCCTTTTGTTGCGGCGAACGTCCTCTTCGGCGAGCCTCAAATTCTGCTGCGTCTTGGGCCCTTTGATCTCGTCAATGTGCTCATAGATGCCATCGAGCGTACCGTACGCCTTCAGAAACCGGATAGCGGTTTTTTCTCCCACGCCCGGCACTCCGGGAATATTATCGGAACTGTCCCCCACCAGCGCCTTCATTTCGAGGAACTGTTCAGGGTCGAGACCACCGTACCGTTCGGCGACTTCGCTGACTCCATAAGGAAGCGTTGAAGGTGAAGGGCCGCCTGAGGTGTAGAGGATTTTGACCCGCTCACTGACTAGCTGAAACATGTCTCTGTCGCCCGACAAAATCAGGACATCATGTCCCGCATCAGAGGCTTGGCCGGCAAGCGCCCCCAGAACGTCATCGGCTTCAAAGTTTTCAAGGGCGACAATTGGAATCCGCAATGCCTCCAGGATTTCGATGATTCGATCCATCTGGGACCGCATCTCGTCTGGCATTGCGTCTCTAGTCGCCTTGTATTCAGCGTACTCTTCGTGCCGCCACGTATCCCCCTTGTCAAACGCGACTGCCACACCGTCGGGCCGGAAGTCTCGCAGAACACTGAACAGCTTGCGGAAAAAGCCAAACACAGCCGCGGTCGGCTCGCCCCGCGCGGTTACAAGAGGCGTTCTCACACCGAAAAAGGCTCGATATGCTTGCGAATGGCCGTCAATGAGCAGGTATTTCGACACTGTCGTCCACCTTGCGTGTACAGTCAAGCCCGATTGCAATGCAAGATCGGAAATTGCGCACCAGGATTCCGAGACCGATTGGAACTACATTTGCTCTATCGATGCCAAAGTCAGCCCTCGACTTCCAACTGACCGGCGTTCACCAACTCCTGTATCTGTCCTATCTCCAGAATCGACCGCAGCGTGCGCATCTTGCGCCCGTTATCAAGACGATATTGGCCCGTAGGAAGTTCCAGAATGAAGTTCTTGCCGCTCCGATTGGTCAGGACGATGACGTCCTTGGGATCTTCCAACCATGTGATGTCATCATAGCTGCGTTTGGCCACGGCAATCTTCCCTTTCTTTGAATCAGTCAAGGTTTCGGCGCCCGGACCAGTGCAGAATGTCGTCCGCTCAAGTGGCGCCAATGGCCCAAGTCTTCACCCTCGGACCCGTGTCAATTGTACAGGGCGTGTCACGATTTGACAAGGTTCTTGGCGCGGAATAGGCGCGTCGACTGACTGTGTCGACGCGTTCGGGCAGAGCGTGCCAGGCAGGCCTCGCGAATCCCGATGGCGGCCGTCGACGCATATCCGCAAGCGAAAGAGAGGAGAAACGGGAGGCTCAACCACTGGCCATGGACAACCGAAATAAAACAGCCCAACCCTGCGTAGAGTGCGAGGAAGATCTCTGCCGCGACAAGGGGCTCCAGTTCCAGCGCATAGCCGCTCCTGTGCCATTCGTCCGCCTCCCTCTGAACGTGGAACTTCGGCGTACGCAAGAAGGCGCCGCCTCGCCCGAAGAGCGCCTGCCACGCCGCGACCGAATTGCTCAGGGATAGTCCCATTCCCAGCAACATCAGCAGCGGAAGATAGGCCCAGCGCCGAAACCAGGCCCGCCCCCAGAGGCGACGCTGCGCCAGCGCATACAGAGCAGGAGGACCCGCAGAGACCAGACTCAGGTAGGCCAGCGGCCAGTAAGGTTGACTGCCAAGAAGCATGAGCAGAGGAGATACCAATAGCAGCAAAAGGAGCAGCGGGTGGATCAGGTACCCGCCCAGGTGGACAAAGGCCGCCAGCCGCTTCAGGGTTGGCCATCCCCCATTCCAGACACGTCCGGACAGTTTGCGCAGCGTGGCTACACTCCCTTTCGCCCAGCGGAACTGCTGCCGCTTGAAAGCCAGCAGCTGGGGCGGCAACTCCGCCGGCGCTTCAACCCCGTCGAGATAGACGCCGCGCCAGCCGGCCAGCTGCGCTCGATAGCTGAGATCCAGGTCTTCACAGAGGGTGTCGTCCTGCCAGCCTCCTACGTTTGGGTCCTGGATACAGGCTCGCCGCCACACGCCCGCAGACCCGTTGAAACCGAACGCCAGTCCTGCTGCATAGCGCGCCGCCTGCTCAATAACGAAATGGCCGTCCAACGCCAGCGCCTGCGCCCGGGTCAACGCGGAATATCCTGCATTCAAGTGCGTCCACCGCGTCTGCGCAAATCCAACGCTGTCCCCTTCCTTGCCAAGGAATGTGGGGACGGTCTGACGCAGAAAGCCCCGAGCGGGCGCGAAGTCGGCGTCGAATACAGCGATGTAATCACCGGTCGCCGTTCGCAGCCCCTCCTTCAACGCGCCAGCCTTGAATCCTTGCCGATCGCTGCGGTGCTGTACGTCAACGACAATACCCCGACTTCGCCACAGGGCTGCCCTCAACTGAGCAAGCCCGGTGGTGCCATCAGTGGAGTCGTCCAGCACCTGGATCTGAAGTCGGTCCCTCGGGTAGTCCAGTTCAGCGCAAGCGTCGATCAGACGATTGACAACATGGACTTCGTTGTACAGTGGAAGCTGCACGGTTACTGCCGGCCAGAAATCGTCCTCTGCCCCGTTAGGTTTGCCCATAGAATCAAGTTCGGTTCGCGTTTGCCCCTTCTGAGTCAACCTCTCGCTGCGCAGTCTCAGCAAGGTAAGAATCAGTGCCTGCAAACCATAGACGGCCAACCCCAATGCGCCCAAAGTGTAGAAGAACTGCAAAAGGATCACGATAGATGAAATCAACACGACAGAAGCTCCGACATGAATTACGCGAAATTTGACTTGAATCCAGTGTGGCAACCGCTGATAGTAGTAAGATGCCACTATGTCAAGCTCAGGCCATTAGTCTATTTTGTGATGGTGGCAAAGTTCCTGATATGTGGACTGAGCCTACACATGAAAACACCGACGGTGACCGTCGGCATTTACCAACTTAATCGATTCCATTCAAAGACAGGTAAGCCCTATATTCGATTCAGTCTCCAGCGTAGTTTAGTAACTCATGAGCGGGTTGGCAAACGGTCGTCTCTACCCTTCAAACATACACCAGTTCTCGATTTATGGGCTACAACGCAAAACTTCCTCGTACTTGAGATGCTGACATTTGAACCATTCTGCAATTTCATCCCAGTTATTTCGGTCGTGGGTATCGATCTCAAGTTCAGTTGTACAACGAGGGTTTTCGCCATGTAGGAAAGAGGAACCTTCCAGTGCCTTCAGCAATTTGCATCTGTATTTTCCGATGCGCCCAAATACGTCTTTGTCGGCTTCACCCCTGTTTCCGGTAACGTATATCCTGACCCTGTCTTTCCTCAAATAGAGTGTCAGTCTAAGATCCGCAATCTCCATCCAGCGTCGAACGCGGGAGCCTGCAAAACCCTTGTTTATTCCTAAAGGATTGGGCCATCGTGCAGCGCAGTGAGCCCACAGATCTCGTCGCACAACACGGGCCTCAATACTATTGCTGATGTTTTTGAGAATTCGATCCCAGTCGTTAGGTTTCTCAAGAACCTGAAAGGACGGTGCATATGGAGAACCATCAATCTGGAACGCACTCAATTTAACCCCGAAGAATGCGTAAGGATCCGCTGTATGCTGATTTAGCCAGCGGATAGCCGAAAGGTGGTCTTCACGAAATTTCGTGGCAATCCAAATCACTATCTGCGCTTCCAGTCCTGCAAGATAGGCAAGAATCTGGCCGAGGTGCTTGAGGTCTGTTGTTTCCATCTGGTTTTCAATGATGACTCGTGCTCCATAGTCGGGAACGCACGCGACAATGTCGGCACGACAGGAACCGACCTTCAATTCCCTTCCTTCCAGTCTCAGTGAAATTCCAAGAACGTCAGTCAACTGGTCAAGGTTCTCTGAAAGCCAAGGAGTGAAATCTCCAGCCTCGTGTTTCCACACATCTCTAACACAGACCTCTTCTAACTGCCCGAGCCCAGCTTCCTTATCTAAATTCGCCTGTTCTGCCACATCCATCACTATTCCTGCTCTCCCTCTTCCTCTTTGCTCTGCGAAATCACCTGGTCGGCCAGGTGACTGGGAACCGGCTCGTAGCGACCAAATTCAATCGTATAGATGCCGCGACCCTGTGTCATGGAGCGCAGGTCAGTGCCATAGCGCAATATCTCCGCCAGGGGGATCTCCGCGTTGATAATTGCGCGATTGTTGCGGTTTTCCATGCCCAGCACGCGCCCGCGGCGGTTATTCAGGTCGCCCATCACGTCTCCCATGAATTCGTCCGGCACTGTCACGCGCATCGTGTAGATCGGCTCCAGAAGCACAGGGCGGGCCTCCTGCATCGCGATCTTGAACACCTCGCGACCGGCAGTTTGGAAGGCGATATCCTTTGAATCCACCGGATGGTGCTTTCCGTCAAAAACAACCGCCTTTACGTCGACAATGGGAAAACCGGCAATCACGCCCTGGTCAAGGATCTGCCGGATACCCTTTTCAATCGAAGGAATGAACACGCTCGGGATCGCGCCGCCAAAGACCTCGCTATCATAGGCGAAACCGTCTCCCCGATCCATTGGCTCGACCCTAAGCTCAACGTCGGCAAATTGACCCGCGCCGCCGGTCTGCTTCTTATGGCGATAGTGGGCGCTGGCGGGACGGGTCACCGTTTCCTGGTATGGAACTCTCGGCACTGCCGTGTCGACCTTAACCCCGAATTTGCTGTCCAGGCTGCGGATCGCGACATCAATGTGCGTATCGCCCATTCCCTGCAGAATATTCTGCTTTGTCGCCGTGACATACTCAACCTGCAAAGTCGGATTCTCTTCCGCCAGAGCCTGCAGCCCCTGCCCCATTTTGGCGCTATCCGCCTTCGTCGCCGGCATTACGGCGACAGAATAAAGGGGCTTCGGGTACTCCGGCGAGGGCAGGGCCAGCTGATGGTCGCTAAGCGTGTCGGACGTCTTCAACCCATCCATCTTCGTCAAGACGCCAATGTCGCCGGCAGACAGCGAAGTGACCGCATCCAGCTCTTTGCCGCTTACATGAAACAGATTCTGTATTTTCACGCTGTCGCCAGAACGCTGAATGGTGGCGCTGCTGTCAGCGGCAAGCGTGCCGGAGAAAACGCGAACGTAGCTCATACGGCCGACGTAACGGTCAACAATCGTCTTGAATACGTAGGCGGTAACCGCGCCATCCGGGTCGGCAGAGAGCGCCTCTACATCTTCGTCCCCGTTGGGAACCTCTACAGTGATGTCTGCCGGCGAAGGCACATAGCTCCTCAACGCCCGTACCAGACTGAACAAGCCGATGTTCAGGATGGCGCTGCCGCAGAATACGGGAATGATCTGCCCTCCCTGCACGCCTTGCCGCAAACCCTGGCGCACCTCGTCCTCGGTCAGATCTTCCCCTTCCAGATACTTCATGATCAGTTCGTCGTCGGTTTCGGCGGCAGCGTCGACAAGATTCTGGCGGGCCTCCTCAACCGCATCTTCCATCTCAGAAGGAATCTCAGCGACGGCGCCCTCTGAGCCCATATAGGCCTTCATGTCCACCAGATTGACGATGCCCTCGAACTCCTCACCCGAACCGATGGGCAGTTGAAAGGGCAGAATCGTTCCGTCGAACGTCTCGGTGGCGCTTGCCAGGGCATTCTCGAAGTTCGCGTTTTCCCTGTCCATCTTGTTGACAAAAATTAGACGTGGTTTGTTTACGCCATCCAACTGCTCCCATGCCAACTCGGTGCCAACCTCAACGCCCGCCACAGAATCCAGCAGCACCAGGCCGGCCTCCGACACACCAAGACCGCTGATCACTTCGCCGACAAAGTCCAGATAGCCAGGCGTATCCACAAGGTTCAGTTTGGTATCCTGAAACTGAATGGGGACGACGGAAAGATTGATCGAAATGCCCCGTCTCTGTTCTTCAGGATCCCAATCCGCGACTGTGGAGCCGTCCTCGACACGGCCGACACGGCTGGAGCCGCCTCCATTGAATAACAACGCCTCAACGAGAGACGTCTTGCCTGAACTGCCGTGTCCTAGAATTGTGACATTACGAATCTTGTCAGATGCAAACTCGGCCATGAATCCTCCTAACAGCTATCTGTTTTACCCAAATTGGGAATCAAGAATCCTCTTTAACCTTCGCCAACTCTCGCATTGGTTTCGTGGAAAAAATCGACCGGTACACGACCGCTATCACTCGCGCGCCACCGGCCTGCAGCCGCGTGGCATTATACTTTTCTTGACCATAATTGTCAATGAGACTGCTTCCCTGACGCGCCGCAGCCGCAACCGGTCACAGACTGCGCCAGGCCGCGAATTTCCCGCGGCAGACCAGCCCCCGACCCCGCCCACGCTCTCCTTCGTCAGGCAGTGAAGCTGGCCGCGTCAGCCTTCTCTGTAAAGTTCCCTCATGATGATCATCTGTTGAATCTGGGTAGTGCCCTCGTAAATCTGGTAGATTTTGGCGTCCCTCATCAGCTTCTCAACAGGATACTCCCTGCTATATCCGTTGCCCCCAAATACCTGGACCGCGTCGGTCGCATTCTTCATCGCGGCCTCCGCGCAGAATGCCTTCGCCATCGCCGCAGACATTGTGTTTCGCACGCCTCGATCGACATCCCAGGCCGCCTTGTATGCCAGATGGCGCCCCGCTTCCACCCGAATTGCCATGTCCGCAAGCATGAACCCGACGCCCTGGAACTGAGAGATCGGTCGGCCAAACGCAGTGCGCTCTCCGGCATAGGCGACCGCCTCATCCAGGGCCCGATGCGCAACGCCTATAGCGGCAATTGCGACGCCGGGCCGGCTCTTGTCAAATGCCCTCATCCCTATTCTGAAGCCCTCGCCTTCGTCTCCCAACCGATTGCCCTCCGGCACTTCGACATTCTCGAAGAACACCTGGCAGGCCTGCGCCGCGTGCTGGCCCATCTTCCGCAGCGGCTTGCTTGTGCGCACTCCCTCCCAGTCCCGCTCCACGATGAAACAGCTGATTCCGTTGTGACCGGCGTCAGCATCCGTCTTCGCAAAGACCGCATAAAAACTGGCAACCGGACCATCCGTAATCCACGTTTTGGAACCGTTCAGAATGTACCTGTCGCCTTGCCTGATCGCAGTTGATTTAATTCCCGCGACATCCGAACCCGCGTCGGGCTCGGTCATGCAATACGCGGCGACCTTGCCTTCGTCCGCAATCCAGGGCAGATAGCGCCGCTTCTGCTCGTCGTTGCCAGCGATCAAAAGTGGCAGAGTTGCCAGTTGGTTCAGCATGAGAGCAGTCTGGATGCCGGAGCAGCCGTACGCCATCGCCTCGGCTACCACGCACTCCTCCAACGCGGTTGCGCCCATGCCGCCGTATTCCTCAGGGATGTTCAGATTTACAAGGCCGACTTCGCGCGCCTTATTGAACACGTCCCAAGGCCACTCCTCATTCTGATCGTAGTGTTCGGCTCTGGGAGTGATCTCGCGACGAGTGAAGTCCGCTGCAAGCTCTTGCAGCATCTTCAGATCCTCAGGAAGTTCGTACATTGGTTTTTGTCCTCATTTGACTCACATTTCCCGCAGGGAATTCTTAAGCGGTAGTGTTATACTCTAGCAATCGCTCAACACCTATTACGCGAAAGGGTTTAAGGTGGCTACTGACTCGATTCTATACCAGGAAATCCTTCAGCAACCGGACGTCATCGAGAAGTTTTCCCAGTCGGGGCAGGGCCCTGCCAGAAAGCTGGCCGAACAGATACAGGCATCCGACATTCGCCAGGTCGTCATCGCCGCACGCGGGACCAGTGACAACGCCGCTCGCTATGCGCAGTATCTTTTCGGCGCCATGAACAGGCTTCCCGTTGCCTTGACTACCCCCAGCCTGTTCTCTCTCTATCAGCAGCCGCCGCGCTTCGCCCCCGACACACTCGTCCTCGGTATCAGCCAGAGCGGACAGAGCCCGGACATCGTGAGTGTTCTGGCAGAGGGAAGACGCCAGGGCTGTATAACGGCAGCGATCACCAACTTCGTGAAGTCACCTCTTGCCGAGCAGGCCGACCATCTCATCGATCTGGGCGCGGGGGAAGAACGTTCCATCGCTGCAACCAAAACATACACTGCGCAACTCTACGCAGTCAGCCTGCTTTCGGCGCACCTGGCTGACGATCCCGACTACCTTGCCGTGTTGGACAAGGCGCCGCATCTCGTACGGCAGACGCTCGCGTTGAACGGCGAAATAGAAGGGCTTGCGGAACGCTACCGCTACGTTCGAAACTGCGTTGTCGTCGGGAGAGGCTTCAACTATTCGACCGCCTTTGAAATCGCTCTCAAGTTGAAGGAACTTACCTACACGCTTGCCGAACCCTATAGCAGCGCCGACTTCCTCCACGGACCCGTCAGTCTAGTCGAGCCTGCATTTCCCGTGATTGTGGTCGCGCCCGGCGGTGTGCTCAAGCCGGATTTGGAATCCTTTGTCAGGCAGTTGTGTTCGATGGAGGCTGAGCTGCTCTGCGTGAGCAATGTCGACACAATCCTGCAGATGGGCCGTACACGCTTCCCATTTCCATCCGTGCCCGAATGGCTGTCCCCGTTACTCGCCATCATTCCTGGCCAACTGTTTGCGCTCTTCCTGGCAGCGGCCCGCGACTTCGATCCCGACCGGCCCCGGGGCCTGCAGAAAGTAACTGAGACACTTTGATCCGCTTTGCAGGCAATGGTGAGGTCGTTGAACGGTTGAGGTTCCGAAGGCATTCGCGTCCGCCAAAGGCCTTACAATAGGAAAAGAGCAGGTGTATAGACTCTACACCTGCTCCATCAGGACCAATGGACGCAAACTTCTTAGCCCGTATACCAAATTCAGTTCGTCCTGCAGCTTCCTCTAGTTTCCCATCTCCGATCCAGGCAAGTAGATCGTTACATTTGCGCTTGTCGCCTGAATGATAGGAAGCAGGTTTTCGACCAGAGCAAGCACTGATTCAATGTCCGCGCCAGGCGCCAGTGCGGAAATGGTATCAAAAACTCCTAACTGTTTGGTCAATTCGAGCAGGTTCTGCACTTCCCCGCTGCCCCACGACAGGTACGGGAGACCAATGCCATTGACCGAAATGTGAATGCCATCCGGATCAGTCGAAAGCCCAACGGTTTCGACCCCGGAGCTTGTCAACCCGGAGATCAGTTCCGGCGGCAACCTCAGCGCATAGAAGGGCGTGCTGGTCAAAACCGTCCAATCGACATCAGACAGCTCGCCAAGCGTCCAGCTTCCGTCGGAGTGATACAGAATCGGAATGTCCACCGTGGGCAAGGCGCCGCCGAACGTTTGGAGTACCTGCTGCTGTAGCATCCGAGCCATCACAACCGCTTCGCTCTCTTCCACTCCACTGAGAGGGATGGCCTCTGCCCCTTCCTCGACGGGGAATCGCAAAACCAGGCCAAGACCGAAGTTACGCACGAGCGGCAAGACTTTATTCAGCGCCGGCACACCAAGGCCCAAGGCCGAGACCGCGTCCGCGGTGGCTGTCAGCGAACCCTCTTCCCAGACCAACGACGGAATCCGGTGACCGTTCACGAGGACGATGATTCCTTCGTCCCCATTCGTAACGCGAATGTGCTGGAGATTGGAGGCAGTGAAGTGATTCACCCAAAGAGGCTGCAGAGATATGGTGGAGAGAATCATACCCAAACCATCACTCACTTCCGCAGGAGGCGCGTAGACCGCTTCGCCGCTGCCTGCCGACGTGAGTGACATGCCTCCGATTGATGCAGTGCCGTCGGGCGCGTAATCAATGACGATTGCCGGAAGGTCAACGTAGAACGCATCCGGATCCCTTTCGACCATCGAGCCATTGTCCACTCTGGACGTGCAACCTGAAAATACGAACGCGACGGCAGACAAGAGCACAGCCCAAAACGTGACGCGTTTCTGCATTCGAGGCCTCCTAATAAATGGGATAGATTCCTTCTGAATAAATGCGTGTACGACGCAACGCCGTCGCAGTCGAGGAAATTACAAACCGGTCCATGCAGACCGCCTGGTTTCGATAGATGAATTTTGGCAGCCAACCCCTGTACGGCCGTCGTGTCCAGGCCATTCATGCCAACCAGATTCGCCTTCAGAAGTCGCGCTGCGCGTCTTAGAGCCAGCCTGGTCGGCTTCGTCACCGAGTCTGCCGGACACGATGGCTGCCTCGACCGTCCAGTATTCTACATCCGGTTTTGGAGCGTGTCAATTTCGATCCAAAAGGTACCGTTCAGGTTGCCCTCATGCCTGGCAGGCCGCCAGCCACTTGAATCGTATGAAGGTCGTGGCCTGAATGGCGCCCTTGCAGGTAGGAAAGGCATTCGCTGAACGGAGGCGAATCGTAGAGTAACTGGACGAGCTACCCGGAATAGACCCCACTGGTCCTGGTAGCGAATTCTCAATACCGGCTCTTCAGACCTCAACGGTGGGCGCCTGCTCCCGTCACAGACACAGACGGCGCCCGCATGTAACACCGTTCACGTCCAGTAATGTTCGTTACCAACTCGATTCGATTCCGACTCAGATCTTTTCCATTTGCCCCAACAGTGACTATAATCAGCCTGCCAGTAGCTCGATTCTGGATGTCTATGTTTTGTCGATCATGCCGCTAAAGTTAAGACGTTTCTCTACCGCTTGTCGTCCTGTAGACTGGTGAGGCCGAGATTGGAAGAAAGAGAGAAAGAACAGGTCCTGAATACAGACGCGGATGGTGTTTCAGGGGACTTGCAGGGCCTTGCGAACGCTTCATCTGCCACAGGCTCTGAACCACAAGACCAACGCGGCCCGTTTCTCACCAAGCCTGATGACCTCGTGCTACTCGTCACCGGGGGCGGCAAAAGGCACCTGCTTCGTTTACAATCTGGCCGCCTCTTCCACTCCAACCTGGGAAAGGTTCAGCATGACGAACTGATTGGCCTTCCTTACGGCACAACCGTATACAGTCATCTTGGCCACGCCATGTTGCTGCTGGAGCCATCGCTGGACGACCGCATCACCCGCATCAAGCGCAACACGCAGATCATCTTTCCCAAAGACGCCGCGATGATCGTACGCCGCCTCAGCCTGAGGGCCGGAAGTCGCGTGATTGAGGCCGGCACTGGCAGCGGCGGCCTCACCATCGCTTTGGCCTGGTCAGTCGCGCCCAGCGGCTGCGTCTTCTCATACGAGGTCCGAGATGATCACTATCGGGTCGCCCAAGCGAATTTGGAAAAGATGGGCCTCTTATCCTATGTTGAGTTGCGCAACGCTTCGATTCTCGACGGATTCGATCAGTCAAACGTTGATGCCCTCGTCCTCGACCTGCGGACCCCCTGGCTCTTCCTGGAGCAGGCCCGCGAAGCCCTTCGACCCGGAGGCTTCTTCGCCGCCCTGGTGCCCACGACCAATCAAGTCTCGGAGCTCTTGAAGGGGTTGGAATCGTCTGCGTTTGCCGACATCAGTGTGGAAGAAGTCCTCGTCCGTTCCTATAAGCCCGTTCCCGACCGGTTGCGTCCTGATGAGTCCATGGTTGGCCACACCGTCTTCCTGACCTCGGCGCGGCCTATCGTCGATGCCGAGCAGCCAGGCCGCTGGCTTTCTGAAAGCCGAAAACGTTACCAGGCCCGCAAGATCATGGAAGAACGGATTGCAGAAGAGGAAGCCAAACGGGAAACTCTGTCCGGTGGGCTCAACACCGGCCGGCCCCGACTGCCATGAACACGCCACCCCTTTGCGGCCCCCGTCGCCGCTTCCGGCCCGGTCGCGTCCGACCAGAAGACCGAACTCTCATTATCACGACTGGAAACGTGTGAAATGGTCCAATCGGCCACTGCCTCACTGCATTTCGAGTATTTCGGCAACATCCACATGCACACCACGCACAGCGATGGATTCGGCTCATTTGACGACTTAATCGAAGGGGCGCTTGCAGGGGGCCTCGACTTCGTCTTTGTCACGGATCACAATGTCCTTGTCAGGGAGGAGGAGGAAGGGTACCGCCGAGGCATCCTGACGCTCGTCGGTCAGGAAGTGCATGACCCGGAACGCCAGCCGGCCGGCAACCACCTGCTCTGCCTGGGCGTGGAGTCCGACGTCTCCGGTCAGGCATCCGATCCACAGGAGCTCATCGATGCAGTCCGTCAGCAGAATGCCCTGTCCTTTCTCGCCCATCCGATTGAAGTCACCACCGACCTCTTTTCCACCAGCTACCCCTGGCATAACTGGGAGGTCACCGACTATCACGGCGTGGAACTATGGAACTATCTGTCGGGTTTCCGCGGTTACACGACCAGCTATTTCAAAACGGTCCTTGTCGCCTTCTTCCCCCAGTTCTTCCCTGTCGGACCCCTGCCTGCAATGCTTGCCAAGTGGGACGATTTAACCCGGCAGAGGCCGGTCGTCGCTCTCGGCGGAACAGATGTCCATTCCATCACGTACAGTCTCGGTCCGGTCACCCGCCGCTTCTTGACGTATGAAGAGTGCGCAAAGGGTCTGAATACGCACATATTGACTGAATCGCCCCTGTTGGGGCCGCCGCAAGAGGGTCCCGCGGGGTGGGACGGTCCAAACACGCGTCGCGATCGGGCTGCAGTCCTGGACGCGCTACGGAATGGTCATTGCTGGATAGGATACGATCTCGCGGGCGCAACCGCGGGATTCCGTTTCTGGGCCGAGATAATTGACAACGAGCCGCGGAATCCGACCATTCATGGAGGCTCCCAGAAGGAGCAAACTCCGGTTGCCATTATGGGCGACACGATCAGGCTCGAGGACTCGCAATCGCTGCGCCTTCACGTCAGGAGCCCGGAAGTCGCCGACGTTCGCCTGCTGCGCAACGGGCGCGTCATCACGCGAGGTCAATCAGCTGCCATCAGCTATCAGGTCCGCGACGCAGGTGTCTATCGAGTGGAAGTCTGGAAGCATCGTTGGGGAAAGCCGCGCGGCTGGATCTTCAGCAATCCGATCTATATTCAGAAAAACCGGACCGAAACCTAGCAGCTCGGGTCCGGTCTTTGCTCATCTGGTGCGATGCAGCTCCCCGGATTCACTCCTCGCCTCATACCGCTATTCCTCAGCAGTTCGCCCTGGCATCTTGGAGTCTTTCGTCTTGCCCACGCGAACCAATGACTGTGAATCACGCGGACGACCTGCGCCTGAAGCCGCCTGGACCCGGGTCAGACTACCATCTAAGGCTTCAAGGCCCTGGGTAGGCAAGATACCACGACAGACGTCCAAAATCCGGAACAGACCATTGTGGCATGCGCGCCTTCAGCCGGTGGAGATCTGAGCCGGCCAGGTCTCCAACTCCGCGCGCAACAGCGCCAGTACCGCGTCTTCAGCCGCCTGGGGATACCGTATACCGTGCCTCTCAACCAGCTGGGGGGCATACCAGCGGTAGAGTACCACCAGGGACACTGCCTGCCCGACCCAGTTGGGACTCTGAATGGCCTCTTGTCGCTGGACCGTTTGGGGCAATCCCATACTGTTCTCAAAGGCTTCAAGCTGCGCCGGGCCCAGATACTGGTTGATTCGCGCCCTGGACTGCGGCCGCTCCGCCCCGTTGAGCGCCACGACCAGATCGACCAGAAGCATGCGGATATCCGCTACAAGCGCATGCGCAGCCAGCCCCTCCTGCCGCTTCACCACGGCGGGTAATCTTCCCAGCAGAAGCCAGAAGCGAGCCAGATTCTCTTCGACCTTCTTGACATTCGGCGGGCCCAGCTGCGCCGCCCGTTTACTCAATAGCTCTGTCAGGTCCATAGTGAGATCGTCGGCGACGTAGAGAGGGCGCACCGGCCCACTCCGGCCTCCCAGTCTCCCGGCGTCTGCAACCATGGTCCACGCAATCTCGAAAAGGACTCCCGCCAGTCTGTGCTCGCGGGGCAGTCTCCCCGCGGACTGAACAGCCAGACTGACGCCACTCAATTTGACTTCGGTTTCGTCGTCACCTTCCTGCTCGCAGAAGAAGCTCTTTTCCCCAAACGCCTCTTCCAGTGCCTTCCCCACAGCCTCGAAAGGAGTTGCTCCAGTGTCCATGCGGCGGTCAGCCTGATTCCACAACAAGAGCAGGTCGACGCTGCTCCAACGGTCGGCGCGGTTCCCCGCCAGCGATCCAGTCAGGCAGACCGATACAATCTGCTCTCGTCTGGTCAGACAGGGCAGCAGCGCTGCCAGAAAGGCCCGCTGCCGTTCAAATTCCTTACTGCGTAAGAATTCAATGTCCATAGATATTGGGAAAGAGAAGGGCTTGTATGAGGGAGATGCGCAGAGTATAACATGCACGTACAGAGGTGCTGAATCAGTACTCAGAGGCACTGAAGGTCTTGCCCATGTTCAGAGCAGCGCCTGGAACAACCTTGGGCCGGATTCCCCCCATCGTTGATCCCGACGCGACGACCGGCGCAGACCACCGACTTACCCCTTCCGCACACGCGCCGGAATCCGCCATCCTGCCCTCTGCATCTTGTCCAAGACACGCCGCGCCGAATGAGGGAAGTTCTGGTATAATACCGGCAGCAGATGTGGGGACGTTCATTTGCGCCGGAATCTCGACCAGCCTCGAACCCTACGCTGAACAGGGCATACTGAACCGGCAACTGTCCCACCTAATCGACAAGGAAAAGGTATGGCTGAACGCAAACCATTTCATGAACTGTTGGAAAACCTGGATGAAGATGACTGGGAGCAGATAGAAGAAGAGCTTCTGCACGATGACAACGGGCCCGGCGGGACGGAGACGCCTCGCCGAGGGGGAGGGAACGGCGGGCAAGGGGGCGGCGGCCGTCTACTCTGGTGGATGCTTGTGCCGTTCCTTGCGCTCATCTTGTTCAATACAGTTCTCGGATTCTACACGGACTGGTTGTGGTATGACAGCCTCAAACTAACATCGGTTTTCTTCACCCGCATCGGCGCTTCCCTTGGTCTCTTCGCGGCCGGCGCCGTCTCCTTCTGGCTGATTTTTGTCGTCAATGTCCTGCTGGTCCGCCGCTTGAACCCCCAAGGGCTGGCTGACACACCGGTCATGGAAGCCATTGAGGCCGTAGGGGTCCGTCTCACGCCTGTCATTTTGCTTGTCGGCGCCTTTTTCGCCTTCTTCATGGGGACGGGGGCCTCCTCGGCATGGGAGGAACTGCTTCTCTATTTCAACCAGCAGCCGTTTGGCAGGATTGACCCCATATTCAACCGTGACGTCAGTTTTTTCCTGTTTACATTGCCGATATGGCAATTTCTGCGCGGCTGGCTGATGACTACTTTCGTGATTACACTGATCGCGACCGGCCTCGCCAGCGGCATCGGTTGGCGCGGCTGGGGCGCTCCCGCTTCCGTTCGCGCCCACCTCAGCTTCCTTGGCGCACTGATCCTGCTCCTGATCGCCTGGCAGTACCGTCTTGACGCGCTGGAACTGGTCTACAGCACGCGCGGGGCCGTGTTCGGCGCCGGTTACACCGACGTTCACGCTCAACTCCCTGCATTCACCATTCTGGTATTTGTCACGATCTTTGCAGCCGTGCTCCTGCTCGTCAATGTCTTTCTTCAGCAGGCATGGCGCGCCATCGTGGTCGTTCTCGTCGGCTGGATCGCGATTTCCGCCCTGGCCGGCAACATCTACCCGAATCTCGTCCAACGCTTTCAAGTCAACCCGAATGAGTTCACTCGTGAACGGGAGTTCATCGCGCACAACATTGACTTTACACGGGCGGCCTTTGGGCTTGACATCATCGTCAACCAGAACTTCGATGCGGAAAGCGAGCTGACCGGTGACGAGCTGCTGGAACAGCCCGACACGATCACCAATATCCGCTTGTGGGACTACCGTCCACTCCTCCAGACCTACAACCAGGTCCAGGCCCTGAGACAACAGTACCAGTTCACCGACATCGACATCGACCGTTATGACGTCGGCGGCGAAAGGCGCCAGCTTATGCTCTCCGCCCGGGAGCTGATTCCGGAGCAGCTGGAGCAGCCTGCCCAGACCTGGGTAAACCGCAAACTCGTTTACACGCACGGCTATGGCGTTGCCGCTTCGCCCGTCGCGGAAATCACGCCCGACGGCCTGCCTACCTTTGTCCTCCAGGACCTTCCCGTTCAGGGGATTCTTGAGGTCTCGCGCCCGCAGATCTATTTCGGTGAACGGACGAACGAATATGTGATTGTCAAGACCGAAACTGAAGAGTTTGACTACCCGCGCGGCGAAGGAGGCAACGTCTTTACGACTTTTGAAGGCGACTCCGGAATCAACATTGGAGGCTTCCTCCCCCGTCTCGCGTTTGCCATCCAGTTCGCCGATATCAACCTGTTCATCAGCCAGGAGTTGACGCCCGAAAGCCAGCTGCTTTGGAGACGGAACATCCTGCAACGCACGCTCGAGGTCGCCCCCTTCCTGCGCTTCGACTCCGACCCCTATATCGTCGTAGGCGGAGACGGAAACCTCTACTGGTTCCTGGACGCCTACACTGTCAGCGGACGCTTCCCCTATAGCGAACCAAGCCAGTTTGGCACCAGAACCGTTCCTCCCGGTTTCAACTACATTCGCAATCCTGTCAAAATAATCATCGATGCCTATACCGGAGAGATGGACTTCTATCTTGTCGAACCGGATGAGCCGATCGCGGCAGCCTACGCCCGCATCTTCCCTGCTCTCTTCACCCCGTTCGATGAGATGCCGGCCGACCTGAACGCGCACATTCGTTACCCCAATGACCTGTTCAGCATTCAGGCCAGTGTCTTCCGCACCTACCAGATGACGGAGCCCACCGATTTCTACAATCGGGAGGATGTGTGGGCGTGGCCGGAAGAAATCTTCGACAACCAGTCACGGCCGATGGAGCCCTACTACGTGCTCATGCAACTTCCCGGCAGCGAAGATTTGGACTTCATCCAGATCCTTCCCTTTACACCGGCGAATCGCGAAAATATGATCTCCTGGCTGGCCGCCCAGAACGACCCGGAGAAGTACGGCGAAATGCTCGTCTACCGCTTTGGCAAGGACTCACTCGTGTTCGGCCCAAAGCAGATTGAGGCGCGCATCGACCAGGATCCGGACATAAGCTCTCTCCTCAGCCTGTGGAACCAGCAGGGCAGCCAGGTGATTCGGGGCAACCTGCTCGTTATCCCCATCGGCGAGAGCTTGCTCTACGTTGAGCCGCTCTACTTGCAGGCGGCGACCGGCAAGATTCCAGAACTCAAGCGGGTGATCCTCGCAACGTCCGACCGAGTCATCATGGCCGAAAACCTCGGTCTGGCCCTGGCAGACCTGTTCGGCCCGAACATTCTGGCCGACACCAAACTCGCTGAGCTCGCGACGACAGGAGCCTCAGAGTTGCCGACCGAGGTTGCTTCGCCGGATAGAGAAGTTGCGCCGGCCAGCCTGACAGGATCAACTCTGGAGGAGCTGATTCTGGAGGCAAACCGCCGCTACGAACAGGCGCAAAGCGCCTTGCTGTCAGGTGACTGGGCTTCCTACGGGGCCGAGCTGGACGCGCTGGAACAGGTACTGGAGCGCATGGTGGAGATTAGCGGCGCCTCGCCAGAACCGACCCCGGAGCCTTTGCCAACGCCAACACCGGCAGCAGAACAGAGCTCGGGATAAAGCCGGACTCGGAAACCGCAGAAACGACAGTCCCTGCGCGGCCAGCTTCTGGCGACAGCGCGTAGCTTGCCGCGGGAGGACTGTCCAACCCATAGGCATTCCAATCATGTCAGGACACGCTTCCTCCCCACCGCCTACAGTGAAAGAGGTTCTCCAAAGAACTGAGAAGGAATGGGAAGCGCTGCAAGCCGTGCTTTCCGAACTGGATACGGAGCAAATGACCGCGCCTGGGGCAGAGGGCTGGTCGGTCAAGGATGAACTCGCCCATTTGGCGGCTTGGGCGCGAGGGCTGGCAGCCTTGTTGAGAAAGCAGCCTCGCTACCCCCCAATGGGATTGCCTGAAGGCGCGGCGCCGCATACCACTGGCATCGAGCGCATGAACCTTCTCATCCACCAGCGAAACAAGGACTTCCCTCTGGAGGACGTTCTGGCAGAGTTGGACAGTGCGCACCGGGATGCCCTCGCCGCGATCGCCGAACTGTCTGACGACGACCTGCTTCGACCCTATGATGATTTTCAGCCCCAGGACCGGCGGCCCGATGGAGATACACCGATTCTTTGGCGCATCGCCGGCAACACTTTCGGCCACTATGCCGAACATCGAGAAACAATTCAACGCATGTGGAGCCAAGAATGAGTGAAAAAAGAAAGGTCGTGATTACAGGCGCGTCAGGATACATCTCAAGCCTGCTCCTGCCCGCCTTTCGCAAGCGATATGACCTGACACTGCTGGATGTCCGAACAACCGACCGCGACGGCAACGAAGTGAATGGCGTTCAAATCGCCGACCTGACGCAGCGCGACCGGGATGCCTACCGGGATCACTTTCGCGGCGCCGACGCCGTCGTCCACCTCGGCTTCACCCGCGCCGAAGACAAATCCGACCCTGTACAGGACTTCTACGCCGAGCTGGCCAACGTGGAAATGGCCTTCCACGTCTACCAGACTGCGCAGGAGGAGGGCGTGCGGCGTGTGGTGGCCGCCAGCTCCAACCATGCGGCAGACTACTACGAGCCGCTGATTCTGGACAAAAAGTGGGACATCGTCACCCCGGAGATGAGGCCGTTTTCCGATAACTTCTACGGCTGGGCAAAGGAGGCATACGAACACCTGGGGTTCGTCTTTGCGGTCGGCCGCATGCAGTTCCGCGGCGTAGACGTCGAGAACAGCGCCCCCAACCGTCTCGAAAATGTCCAGGTTCGTATCGGCGGACCGAGGGAAGATGACATAGACAGGATCGAGCCGGGAGACCTGCGCCGCATGATCCGCGGTCTGGGCGTCTATATCAGCCAGCGAGACCTGCAGCAGCTATTCATCAAGAGTATCGAGACCGAGGACATCAGCGACGAAGAAGGCGTGCCTTTCCAGGTCTTCTATGGCATCAGTGGCAACTCCCAAGCCTTTTGGAGTATCGTCAACGCACGCAAGGTTATAGGTTACGAACCTGAAGACAACAGCGAATACCGCTTCAGCGACCAGATTCACAGCCACATCAAAGCCGCCAAGGGATCTTGAACTTCACCCCTCGGCGCTCCAGGACCTAAGGCGCCGAGGGGCGCAACGCACGCACGGAACCGCCTTCTTCAGGTTCACCCGCAACCTCAAAGCCGAGGAAGTGGTAGCGGCCCGCCAGCCATTCCTCCAACTGGTCGCAGTAATGTTGCGATCCAGGATGCCCGGACTGGCCTTGAGACTCTACTGCCCACATGCCATCCTCGCCCAAATCACTGATCAACCTGTAGTTGGCTCCCATCAGGGCCCCCCAGTTCGGGTCGAAGCCGGTGTTGCATACCGTCACGCCGCTGCCGCCGACGGGAAGACCCCCGCGATCCAGCAGGCCCCCCAAATCCCCCCGCTCCGACAAGACGTGGCGCAACTGAACTTTGTGCAGCGCCCCCCACTTCCAGGTTGACATATCAGGGCCCAGGCGCACCTCGATCTCCGTCAGCGCGGCCTCCAGCGCTTCCACAATCGCGGCCTCTCGGTCCCCTCCTTTGAACCAGCCGGCAGGGTCCTGGTGGATCAGGCTACCTGCCAAGCCGCCGCACTGTCCCGCGAGCGCAGCCGCCAGAATGCTGTCAAACCTCTCTTCGGCAATCCGGAGGGCCCACTTATTGTGGAATACTTCGAAAATCGAAGCCGCCACCGAGTCGGGAGACATGTTGAAGTCCCATTCCTGGAGATAGCCGGCCGCCTCCAAAATGCGGGCATCGCCGCTCTCCTGTAGAACGGCAAGTACGCCGGGAACTGTTTCTTCGGCTCGCAGCGCGCGTGTATCCAGCTGCATCTCCGCGAAAGACTGTTTGGTGAAATTGTCCCGCGCTTCGATCATTTGGCGGATTCGACGGGCCCGGTGGCCGCTTGCCCAGGTTCCTGACAGCGGATAAGGAAAGTCATCTCCCGCAACACGATTGTTTGCTGTGACGATCCATCCCCGGTTCGGGTCTTCAAGGCGGGGCATCGCTTCAAACGGAATGAGGCCCTGCCACTGGTGGGCAGGATCCCAGCCGGGCCGGTATCCCCGCTCCCATTGCGTTCGCACAGGAATCGCGCCGACAGCCTGGTAGCCGAAATGCCCCTCCTTGTCCGCAAACACCATGCTCCAGGTGGGCGCCCGCCAGCCGCGCGTCGCCTCGCGCAACGCCGGGACCGAGTCGGCCCGGTCGATTCCCAGCAGAGAGGAAAGCCAGCCGCAACGGGTGTGGCCGAGCCAGCGCAGCGAGACAGGGCCGGTTCCTTCCGCCTCCGGCGGCAGAATCTCGTCTACAATCGGGCCGTTCCGGGAGAAGCGGACCGTCTTCTTTACAGGCTCCGCCCCTCTCACCTCGATTGTCTCTTCCAAGGTCTTCGCCCGTTCCCATTCTCCGTCGAATAGAAAGAAACCTGGCCGGCCCGGTTCCGTACGCTCCTGGTACAGGTCCCGTTGCGAGCAGATGTTGTTCGTGATGCCCCAGGCAACATCTCTGTTCCGGCCAAACATCACTGCCGGCATGCCTGCATAGGCCATCCCCACCACGTCAAAGCTGCCCCCCGTCAGGTGTACCTCATACCAGCACGAGACCGCTGCAAAGGCAATGTGAGGGTCGCTGGCCACCATCGGCAGCCCGGAATTCGTGCGGGCTCCGCCAACAACCCAGTTATTGCTCCCTTCGCCTTCGTGGGGATCGCCCACGCTGGCGCCGACCGGGGAAATGCCTGCCCGCGAGCTCGGATACGCGCCGGCCGGCAGGATGCTCTCCTCATCCGCTTCCCCGGTCAGAAACGCGCGATACAGCGCCTCGTCATTGAGCGCCTGCCGAGCCAGCTCCGGCCCGACAATCACGGGAAATCGTACGGTCAGATAGTATCGAAACTCAGCCGCGATCGCGAGACAGTCGACCGGTCGCCATGGCTCCGGCTCATAGTCCAGCAGTGCAAATTCAATAGGGAGATTGTCGCCCGACTGATCAATCAGCGCGTTGATCCCGCAGCTGAAGCTCTCTACCAGTCCGCGCGTCTCCTCGGGCGCTGCCTCCCACTCCGCCGCCGCGATCCGATTGAGGCCAACGATTCGCGCGATCGTGTCCAGCTGCACGCCGTCACTCCCCAGAATTTCGGACAGCCGCCCCTGGCCCTTCCGGCGCAGATAGTCCAACTGAAACAGCCGGTCCTCCGCCATCGCATATCCAAAACCAAAAAAGAGGTCTTCGTCGCTTTGCGCAAAGATGCGCGGGACGCCCCAGCGATTGCGGACAATGCGTGTCTCCGCGTTTACATCGGTCTGCAGGTCGCCACCAGGGCGAGGAGTTCGCCGCTTGATTTCGGCTTGCCACCAGCAGTCAAACTCCGTCCGCGAGATGTTTCCTTCTTGACACAGCAAAGCAATCGACTCGCCTTGGCCGAGTCTCCTCAGCAGTTCGTCGGATCCCATGTCCATACCAAAGTCCTCCTGACTTTACGACCTGTACAGCTGGTTTCAACCCTATGAAAGTTCGTCACCACGCCGGGCATTGAGGCATCGGTCCAGAAAAACAGAAAACCTCCGTTCGGAGGTTCTGTCCCAAGGGTTTGTGCGCGCCAGGCAGGACTCGAACCTGCGACCTTCGCCTCCGCAGGGCGATGCTCTAATCCACTGAGCTACTGGCGCTTGTGGCGGGGAGGGAGGGATTTGAACCCTCGAGGGACATTGCTGCCCCTACCCACTTAGCAGGCGGGCGCACTCGACCAGGCTATGCGACCTCCCCATATCCAATTGTCGGCTGATCCAGGCGGAGGGAGAGGGATTCGAACCCCCGGTGACATCACTGCCACAGTTGTTTTCAAGACAACCGCCTTCGTCCTCTCGGCCATCCCTCCAGGCCAGGACTTACCAGCCATCAGCCCAGACAGTATAAACGCTTACTGAAGGCAGTGTCAAATGAACCGGGCACACGGGTGCAGTCCAAATTAGATTTTGAAAGAATGAGTCGGCTTCAGTCGTCAGGGGAACCTTGGAGCGAAACTCCAAATGACCCCACCCTGGTTTGCTCCTCGCGTTCACCTGTCGTTCACCAGTCGAATGAACATGCAGCGCGCCCCAATAGGCCTGTACTCTGCCGCGCCGTCGCCTCAGACCGCGCGGCACAGCGTAACTTCCCATTTTCTTTATCCGATTTCCAGGTCACCACCAAGATAAGAAGCCAGCGCCTCGGGCAGCCGAATGGTGCCGTCGGCGCGCTGGTTGTTCTCAAGCAGCGCGATGATCACACGAGGCAGCGCAAGTCCCGAGCCATTGAGCGTATAGACGTATTCCGGCCTGGCGCCTTCCCTTGGCCGGTATCGGATGTTGGCGCGCCGCGCCTGAAAGTCCCGGAAAAGCGAACACGAGCTGACCTCCAGCCACTCCTGGCACCCCGCAGCCCAAACTTCCAGGTCGTACTTAATCGCGGCGACGAACGACAAGTCGCCGGTCGCGATTGCGACGCGCCGGTATGGCAGCTCCAACCGCTCAAGCAATACCTCGGCCGCCCGCGTAAGCGTCTCCAGCTCCTCCCGACCCGTCGCCGGCTCAACGAACTTCACCATCTCCACTTTCTGAAACTGGTGTACGCGCTTGATCCCGCGCGCATCCTTGCCGGCGGAAACTTTCTCTCGGCGGAAGCAAGGCGTGCTGGCTACGTAGTAGAGCGGCAGCGCGCCCGGCTCCAGGATCTCGTCACGGTGCAAGTTCGTGACCGAGACCTCAGCAGTCGGTATCAGCCAGTAGTCCTCTTCCGCGTCGCGATACAGGTTTTCGCCGAACTTGGGCAGGTTTCCCGTGCCTTCCATCGCGTGCCCTCGCACCATCATGGGCGGATAGAGCTCCGTAAACCCGTGCTCTTGAATGTGAACATCAAGAAACCAGTTCGAGAGCACGCGCTGCAGCCGCGCGCCCGCTCCCTTCAAAAAGTAGAAGCGGCTGCCCGCGGTCGCAACGCCTCGCTCGAAGTCGATAATGTCCAGTTGCGGCCCCAGATCCCAGTGGGCTTGCGGCTCAAAATCGAAGCCGGGCAAATCGCCCCACTGCGAGACAACGACGTTTCCCTCTTCATCAGGCGCAACCGGAACATCCTCTTCAGGCGGATTGGGAATACGCATCATCGCGTCGTGAAAAGAAGACTCAACTTGGCGCAACTGATCGTCAATCTGCGCAATTTCACTGCCGATCTCGCCCATCCGCTGTTTGAGCGCGTTGGCCTCGTCCGCTTTCTTTTCCCGGAACAGATTTCCTATCCGCTTGGACCCCGCGTTGCGCTCTTCTCTCAGGCTCTCCCCCTGTTTTATCAAAGCGCGCCGCTCCTCGTCCAGGTCCAGCGCACGCTCCCAGGGCGCCTCTGCGTCATGCAACTTCGCCATCGCTTCTGCCAGGGCCGGTCGGTTTTCCCGCATCCATCGAATGTCTAGCATCTCTCGCTCCTGCCGAGTGAAGATTGAAGTCCTGCAAACACGCACCCCAATCAAAAACAAAAATCCTCTCGCCTGTTCAGGACGAGAGGACCCGTGGTGCCACCTGAGTTTGCAGAAATCTGATTCTGCCTCTAGCGCCGATAACGGGGCGGGGCCGTCCGGCCTTTCTGAAGCCGGAAGCTCTTGGGGTGCTGAACCGTCCGCCTCCTGTTGCCTCGCAGCGCCCGGCAACTCTCTGAAAGGCCGAGCGGGCGGTCCGAATCCCCAGTCACCGCTTTGAGTTTCTTGTCGAAAACGAGCCTATCATAGGGAAGCCCCTCTGTCAAAAATGACGCCGCCCTGTAGCTCTATCGGTATCACTCAGTGGAAACGACTTGACCAAAACCCAAGTCACCTCCCTGTAACCCCTTATCCCGCTCCTCCGCGCATCGAATGCGATGAACGTGCCCCCAATCTCCCCATATGAGCGCTTCGCGGCGAACACAGGGGGTTGAATGCGCCCGAAACTGCCCTAGCTCGCAGCAATCGCGAAAACTGGTCCAGGCAAGGTCCATCGAACCCAGGGAGCCGCCGCGCTCTCAAATTGGTAGAGGGAGTCAGGATTCAGACGAATGCGCAATGTTGGCCAGATCAACCAGTTGGAATAGCGCCAGTGGGCCTGTGCTGCGAAAACAGAGTTGAGACGGCGCATGGAGGTTGGATGCCAGCCACTCAACCACCGGGTCGGGCATCGCGGCCTCCACTTCAAGACGCGCAACCGGAGAAGCCAGCTGCTGATGTCGGAGACCGCGGCGCTGTGCCTCCAGCTCGTCTCCGTTTCTCTTCCCGCTGGAGGCGCGCAGGACGCGAAAGAGGAACACGCTCTCGATCAGCATGCCTGGAAAGAGCTCGTCGAGGAACCCGGTTACCGCCTCTTCACTCCAGATATAGGTCTGCTCCCCTGCCAAAGAGGGAATCGACACAAAACGGGACATGAGCCGGGGAACCTTTATGCGGGCATAAGACAGTGGGCCGATGCCCGCGTCGGGACTGCTCAAATGGACCAGCAAGTTGATACTGTGGGAACTGATAAATGGAAAAGGATGCCCCGGATCAACTGCAAGGGGTGTCAGCATTGGGAAAAGCTGCTGGCGAAAGAAATCCAACACGTAACCGCGCTGATCCCTGTTCAGCTCGTCGAATCGCCGGATCTCGATGCCTCGTTCCTCTGCGAGCGAGGGAAGGAGCGTTCCACTAAGCATTCCATATGCCTCTTGAATCAGAGGATCAAGACTCTCAGCGATTTCGGCCTGGTAAGACTCCGACAGGTCAGGCGCCGCCTCAACAAAAAAGTGGTCAATCACAGAAGCCAGCAAGCCCAGGACCCGAAACCTCTCGAGCAATGGGCACTCTGGATTGCCTGCCTCGTTCAAAAGATAGGCGACTTCGACGACCGGCGCCGGCTCCCGCGCGGATTGCAACCGGGCTTTCAGCCCCCGTGCCAGTGCCCTGGCACGAGCGATCCCTTCGTCGCCGACGGGGGCTGCATAGGCAGGCAAATGAGTATCCGAACTGGCCGTCGCAGGACGCCCTTCCGCTTCGTTCTTGTCCCTGTACAGCGCATTGCGAGTCATCTGCGAAAGTCACTCCTCGAATGCTTCAAAATCTATTTGGATGAGGAACTCATCCAGGACCGTCAAAGTCCCGGCAAAGTCAGGCGGATCAATTCCCAGGCTCGTCATCCTCAGGGTTGTCTGCATGGAACCCCGAATCCTGTCGCCGTTCAAAGTGGCCTCGACACGCCAAACTGTAGGAACTGTCGTGCCTCTGATGCTCAGATCGCCTTCCAGCTCGAAGCGGGCCTCCTCGCCCTCCACGTATCCTGCCGTCACGCCTGAGAACTGATCGGCTACAAATACGGCCAGCGGATATCGGTCGGATTCCAACGCGTTTTCGCGAATCCAGCCATCCCTCAACGCCTGGTCTGTCCTCAGAGTGGGGAGGTAGACCGCAAAGCGGTTGGCGCCCAACGCTGGTCGGGAAGGATCTATCTGAAGCAGCCCTTCAAGGTCCTGGGTCTCCCCAATTACCTTCGTCTTGCCGACCTCCAGACCGTACTTTCTCGTTGCGCCCGAGAAGAGCTCCTCGTCCACCACATAGGCGGCCCTGGAAGCCGCAGGATCAATCCGAAAAACTCGCCAGCTATCGCCTTTCCTGAGGGTGACCGAGCCAAGACCAGCAAACGCGGAAGCCGCCTCGTCGGAAATCGAGCTGCTTGGAACGCCTCCAGTTTCCTGACTTGATTCAGTTGGCTGGGCCTCATCAGGCGCCTGCGCGGTCTCCCGGCCAGAGCAGCCTGCGCTCAGCGCCAAGGCAAGAATAAGAATGACCAACCGATTGATCGCTTTCATATTCGCACACGACTCTCCCCGGTACCCGTCCGGAAATATTGGCCTCTCCGCAGCGGACCATTCAGTGAGGCGTTGAATCGACTCCCTGTCTTTCCTCAAGCGATACGCCGCCCGGCAAATAAGGAGGCAGAGCTTCGCCCTCCCCGTACTCTGCCAGAAGCAGCCGCACAAAAAGGGAACGGAAGCCCTCGTGGCGGAAGGTAGGTTCGGGCTCCCACACTGCCAGCCCTTTCGTAAATCCGTACTCTTCAAATGATGCAACGAAATGGCTGTCTTTTGCAATGACATGCATTGGCGTGTCCCAGCCGTCCTCCTTGCGCGAGACTCGAGGTGGCTGGTGATCGCCGACCAGAACAAAGATCGCTTCCTCGTTCGGTTCGCTCAGAATGAAATCCGTTAGCGTCTCCAACTGGTATTCGATCGCACTCCAGTAGTTCTCCCGTCGCTCGCTGTGCTCAATCAGCTCAGACGAAGGCGTCGGAGCCGGTCCCGGCCGGTTCAGCGTCTGCCAGGAATCGACCAATTCGGGCAGCGGAGTCCAGGGATAGTGGGAATTCTGCGTGATCGTGAAGAACAGGTAGGGCCCATCCGTTTCGCCGCGTATCGTTTCCCTGGCCAAGTTCAGGGAAAACTGATCAGGAGGGGCAGGCCCCCAACCGTACTCCGGTCCGACAAAGTTCAGGTCTTCATACAGCAGCCACCGGTCCACGCCATAGAAAGTAGCGTATCGCTCCCAATGTTCTGGTGATAGCCCGATTGAGAGCGCTGTGAGCCTGTAATTTCGATAGCCCTGCTCTTTGAGGAAACTGCCCAAATCCGGGTATCCGCCCGCCTCGTACTTGTCGAGCAAGGCATAGTATTGCGGATCCGAACTCACCCGCAATCCGAAGAGCGCGCTTGTGTAGGACATCCAGGAACCTCCCCCCCACGTCGGCGCCAGGCTCAGCGCAGACGCGGCGTGCCAGCCCTCTGCGGAGAGCTCCTGATCCAATCGCTCTGTCAACTCCTTGTATCGCGCCCGCCAGTCATTCCGCTTGTACAAGACCGAGCCATATGATTCCAGGAATATGAGGTAAATCGGGGGGTGGCGGACCAGCTCGTAACCGATGATCTCCTTCTCGATCGGAACCTCAACGCTCTCAAGCCGTTGCACTTCACTGTACATTCGCTGTGATGCCTCGATGTTATGGACGACCTTTGCCGTAACGCTGCTGAACACCATTTCCGGTCTGTTCAAATCTGCCCAGCGTGCAATCGCTTGCCCGATTACGAAAAATGCCAACATGACCAGAACGGCGCGCGTTAGACGACCGGGTGCCGTTTCGGGCAGGACCAACCTTGACAGACGGGCGACAGCGACCGCGCCTAAACCGACAAGGAGCAGGATTCCGACAACGAACGCGGAGGTTACACGCGCGTTCTGCAGAAAGAAACTGAATCCTTCCGTCGCCATGCGAAGCTGGCCATAAATGACCGGCTCGACACTGAAGAAGGTAAGGGATGAACCCTCATATTGGTAGTAGAAGAAGAAGAGAAGATAGAGAGCGACGAAGACGATCCGGATTGACGTCCTGCGCATCGGTTTGACGAATGCCCAAAGCGTTACGAAGAGGATAATCTCGGAATTGAAGCGCAAGAGATCGGGGCCCCTGCGCCAGGCCGTGAATTCAACCCATACCTGATAGGGTGTCTGACCAGCGATACGCACGACTGGCAGGATTGTACCGTCCTCACGGTCCATGAAGACGACCGGCAGAAAGAGGAACGCGTGCAATAGAAGAAAGGAGAGCCAGAAGAGGAGGCCGGACGGCACGCGACCGCGCCAACCTGCTGCAATATGCGGGGATGGTGATTCACGCGAAAGCCGTCTCGTCCTCCGGCTGCCGGACGTTTCGCCGTCAGGTCTCGACTTAGGGACAGGGGCGATCTTGCCCATTCCTATTCCGGTTGGCCTTGGCGCTCAGACCAGGTGGGGGGCAGCAGCCCGGATGCCACGGCCTGCTCCACAACGGCAGAGGCCACTTCGGCCAGGGCATCCGAACCGGCTGATACCGGCGCCATTCGTTCCACGACCTGGCTCCTGGTTACCCGATTCTCCCGCCACGTGACGCCTCCGGTATGATAGTTGTGCATAAGCGGCATGAGACGGTCCAGTGCAAGGGCGAATTGGGACTCAGGCGTCTTCTGCCCCTCGTATTCCTCCCAAAGGGCGACCATCTCCTCAGCCTGATCCGACGGGAGCATCCCGAATATGCGCTTGGCAGCTATTCGCTCTCTTATGTCTTTGCCCGCGTGGCCGTCCGCATCGTAGGCATACGTGTCACCTGCATCGATTTCCACGATATCGTGGACCAGAAGCAGCTTGAGCGTATGCAGCAGGTTTACAGACTCGTTGGCATGTTCTGCCAGCACCAACGCCATCATTGCCAAGTGCCAGGAGTGTTCAGCCGAGTTCTCTCGCCGCTTGCTCCCCAATAGGAGCGACATGCGCAGCACTTCCTTCAGCTTATCGATCTCAAGGATGAACTGCAGCTGGGAGGCCAGACGTTCAGGCTTCATCGTTCTCAGCAGACCTCCGCTGGCCGGGTGTGCGTCTTGCTCCCTCTGCGGTATGCCAGCCAGTAGCCTTCTACCCGCTCAACAAACCGGACGGGACATTCCGCATAAATGCGGTCTCCCAGCGGAATCGCGGCGCTGCGCTGCCTGTCCCGCTCCCGCGACACAATCGACGCGAGCAGATTCGCGCGAGAACCGTTTGCGGCAACGAACCCCTTGACAGTCGGGGCTGCCATCAACACCGCAAGGTCATGTTCCTCCCCTATCCTGTCCGCCAAACGATCGCATTCGTCCGCCAGCGCCCCAATCTGAGCCGGCCACAAAGGTCGCAAGACCTGCATATGGTGCCAGAGGTACTTGACCCGTTTTCTCCAGGCATGAAAGTTCTCAGTCGTTGGGTCCTCGCAGGCCGCCCTCATCTCAGCCCGACCGCGACGATAGGTTCTCTTCAACCCGCCCTCGAACAGCGAAAAATCGCTCGCGTCCAGACGCCACCCTATGGCGCGTTCCCGCGCCCTTCTCAGTGACGCAACCATCTCAGCCCGGCCCTGCTCATCCTGGACATACGTCCTGAGCGCGGATCTGTTTTCGGCGGCCAGAGATTGCCGCAGCCGTACGAATCCCTTGTCGGTCATCTGGATGCCGTAACGTCGGCGGAGTAAGTCCATCGTTTCAACGTTCACCGCGCTGTCCCGGACCGGCGAGAGAAGACGGCCCTGGTCGCGAAAGTAGCGGTTGTTGGCCCGGTAAGTCTTTGCCCTTAATGCCCCGCGTGCCAGCCGGAGCACGGCCCGGACCCGTTTGAAGCGCTTACGCGCCTCATGTACCGCTTCGTTCAGATCGTCCTCCCGGTGAAGCTGGGCGATCGCGCCGTCAATCTGCTCCTCGACAATGCGCCGCAGCGATTCCGCAGGGGACTCGTCGGGTATAAGGGAGAAGTTCATAGCCAAATACCGGATTTGATGTTTACGACGTTCCGCGACTCAGTCACCGGCGCCCGCCTGGCCAAGCTTCCTGAACAGATCGCGGAAGATGCCATCTCTGTCGATGTGGCGCGCGCACGAGATCACGTGCCGGTCCTCGTCGAAGGCCCAAGTGACCGAATCGGTTAGCAGCGGCGAACTGACGACCTCCATCTGCGCCCACCCCGGGTCGACCAGCCAGCCCAGCGGCGCCAGGTCCCAGATCTGTTTGGAATACGCGAACTGGTCCTCGTGGTACTCCCTGTATATCTGGAAAAGATAATCGCCGATTTCTCCCTGGCCCCTTACGTGCTCGGCCATCTCCGGCAGTGTCGTATGCAGGTGAGAGACTACGCCCATACAGGGAAAGCGCACAAGGGGAACGCCGCAGTCCAAAACAACCCTGCTCGCAGCAATGTCCTGCCGCAAATTGAATTCGCGCGTGTCCGGCCAGTGGCGTCCGTGCCCGCCCAGCCATAGCAGAACAATGCGCCGTCGAATCTCAGGCTGCAGGAGCAGCGCCGAGGCAACATTCGTAATCGCGCCGATTGCGACAACGTAGAGCGGGTCGTCCTCCCCAGAGGCCATCGCCCTCTCTATCAGGTCAGACGTTGCCTCGCTTTCAACCGGGGTCTCGCCGTCCGGAAGCCACGTCGTTGAGCCCCGCATGACAAATCCGGCCTCCCGCGAGCCTACTTCTGGCAGTCGGACCAACAGGCGCTCAATCTCTTCGAAACTTTTCTCCATCCCGTCGCCGGGCCCTGACGATCTGGAATTGTGAAAGGGGGCCGCGTGCAACGCCTCAACCGTCATGCGTTCCGGCGAAAGGAGCGCGTAAACGACCGCAAACTGATCGTCGATTTCGTTATATGTATCGGTATCGAGCACGATGCGCGCCGGTCTGTCGGGCGGTGCGAGTCTATCCAGAACGAACTGGGGATCAAGTGGGGGAAATCGCATGGGTTCCCTTCGCTTCAGTCTTTGATGGAATTTGCATTGGTTTGAGGCCTGCCGGACTTCCGTCTACAGTTACGCCGCCAGACGATTCACCATTTCCAACATCGCGGTCATGTAACCAATTGCGTAGGCCCGCCCGCGATGTCCCCAGTCCGTGTCATCCACCATCTTCGGGACGTGGTCTGTGATCATGAAGCCGGTGAACCCAACCTCTTTCAGCGTCTTCATCACTTCAAACGGATCCACGTTGCCCTCGTTTATGAAGCACTCGTTGAAATTGGGAACAGTGCCCTGCACGTCTCGGAAATGTACATAGACGATTCGTCCTCGGCCGCCGAAATGCCGGACGGCATCGATGACATAGTCATGTCCTGCCATCTCCGACCAGCAGCCCATGCAGAAGTCAAGACCGTGGTTAGGGCTGTCGAAGCGGTCGATCGCCCGCTTGAACCCCTCAAAGTTCCGGAAAATGCGCGCAACGCCGCCCAGTGACGCAACGGGGGGATCGTCTGGATGGAGGGCCAGCGTAACGCCGGCCTCCTCTGCCACCGGCAGAAGCCTCTCGAGATAATACTCGTAATTCGCCCACATCTCGTCGGCATCGTAAACCCGCCCGTGCGTCAATTCGTCGGGATCGTGCTCGGCCAAATTGAAACGCGTTCCCCGCGCGCCGCCCCTCAGTTCCGCCGGTTCAGGGGTGCGCCAGACCGAATTGGGCATCCAGTGGTATCCCAGAATAGGAATCCCGGCCCGACCCATATTTCGAACCGTGGTCTGCATGTGGGCGATCTGCTCATCCCGGCCCGGCAGGCCCAGCATCGCCTTATCGTAGAATGAAACGGGAACGTTTTCCAGGCAGATGAGCCGCAGCCCTGCGCCTCTGGCACGCTCCACAGCATCCTTCAAGTCTTCATACTCCCACTGCCGGTCACCAGGAAGTTTCGGCGTGTTCATCAGGAAATCGTCGGCGCCGAGCTGTTTAATATATGCGAGCTTCTCATCGGTCAACTCCTGGAACTGTCCCAGGCCAATACGCATCTGCAACGACATTTGAGACTCCTTCCTTAAGAGACGGGGCACAGCGCTTAGCCCCAACACGGCCATTCAGAAGTTACTTTGCCCTGCAATAAAGGTCAAGGAAATGTGCGTCAAACTGCCAACGCACCCTTTAGAATTAGACTCAGATCTAGGCCTCAACCGGGGTTAACCGGGCCAACAGAGTTGACTGTTCTTCCGGCGTCAGGTCCACCAGCGGCGGGCGTACGCGGCTCCAGCCCGGTCTCCCGGTCTGGTCGGAAACGATCACCTTAAGCGACGCGATCATGTTAAACCCGGATTCGAGAATTGCATCTCGGATCCAATTTGTTCGCGTCTGGCGTTCCTCCGCGTCTTTCGCCTGCCAGTTGTCATATAGATCGCGGATGACGTGCGGCAAGACGTTCGCCATCCCCGATATGCACCCCCCACCGCCGCCCTGCATATTCTTCAGCAGCAGCGCCTCCGTCCCGCAGAAAACCGCAAATCCGGGAAACTCCCGCGCGACCTGATGCAGCCCCTGCAAGGACTCAATGTCGCCCGAGCTGTCTTTCACGCCGGCAGCCAGCCCGGGATACGCCTCCGCCAACCGGGCAAGCAGGTCCGGACTCAAGGGGATGCCGCTCACCTGGGGAATGTGATAAAAGTACATCCGCAACCGCTCATCGTTTACGCGATCGATAACCGCTGCAAACGACCGAAAAATACCCTCGTCACTGACGCCTGGGTAATAGAACGGAGGCAGTGTCAGAGCCCCTTTGCAGCCCGCCTGCACCGCGTGGCGGGTCAGGTCGGCGGCCTCGCTGACGGATGCGGCGCCGGTGCCGATGACCAGCCTGTCTGCTTCCACACCGGATTCGATGACTGCGTCGACCGCGGCCATGCGCTCCCCCGCCGAAAAAGATGTCGCCTCGCTGTTCGTGCCAAACAGCACGAGCCCATGGCAACCTCCCTCTAAAAGACGGCGGCAAAACTCGGTGTAAGCAGGCAGGTCAACCGACAGATCGGCGCAAATGGGCGTCAACGTGGGCGCATATACGCCTTGCAGAGAAAGTTTACGCATGAATAGATTCCTTTTCCGAGAGTGCGGTCAACCGCGGTCTCAACCGTCGCGAACTGCGCTACATGTTACGACCCGCGGACGACAGTTGTCAAATGGACCCGGCAGAGACCGTGTTGTCGGGACCTTTTTGCTCCACTCCAGTCCTGCTCTTTGAAAGCGAGTTCACCATGTCACGCCTTGAAGAAAGCCCCTGGCGTCTGGCTGTTTGCGTGTACCCAATGACAGAAATTGCGCTCCTGCCTGAAACTGGCATTGGAATACAAGAAATCGTAAACTAGGTATGTGTGGTTTCTGCCGTCGCTGGAAGAATATCAGTGTCCTGATTCCGCCAAACACTGGCCCCGAATGGGTCAGGACTGCTCTTCCTGACCCTTAGCAAGCAAGAAATCGTGAAGGTTGGACTTCACGGCGCTGCGCGGTTGAGGAAGGGGTACCTGCTGTCGTCCCGCTCCCAGGTGCGGTATTTCTCGCTGTTCAAATCTCGTAAGTTCCTCCAAGTAATCAGGGCTTCGCAAGGAGAATCCTCATGTCCCCTACAGACGGTCAACTCGAAGAAGAACTCGCTGCAGCCTACAAGGACTTTGAATCGGCCCAGAAAAGACTGGCCGAACTCCGCAGAAAGATCCCTCATGAGCAGGTGGAGAACTACCAATTGCAGGGCCCGAACGGCCCAGTCAATCTTGCCGACCTGTTCGGAGATAAAGAAGACCTCATACTCGTCCACAACATGGGCGCAGGTTGCTCTTACTGCACCATGTGGGCCGACAGCTTCAATGGTGTCGCCGACCACCTTCAGGACCGGGCCGCCTTCGTTCTGGTCTCGCCGGACAGCCCGGTCGACCAGCAGGCTTTTGCCCGCGGGCGCGGCTGGCGCTTTCCCGTGTTTTCCGCGCAAGGCTCCTCCTTCATTGCTGACATGGGCTTCCAGAGCGCCGAAGGGGGATTCATGTCTGGCTTCCAACCGGGCGTTTCAGTCTTCCGCAAAAATGGCGACGGCAGCATCACCCGCGTAGCCAAAGACTACTTTGGCCCCGGCGACCTGTACTGCGGCGCCTGGCATCTCTTCAGCCTGCTCCCGGACGGCTGGGCAGGCTGGAACCCCCAATTCGAATACCCTGCCCAGGTCTAGCCGCCAGAGGCAAAGCGGGCGTTGCGAGCTTCTGTGAAATCTCTTATGCGGGCCGGTTGATGTCTGAAACGGCCGGCCCCAGCCTCCCTTTATTGAGGCCTGTGATAGCGCATAGACGAATCGAAAGGCCTTGAAATTCCGCAGTTTGCGCATTGGGACCTGTTTTGGGCATAATACGCCAACTTAGTTTGAAGGTTCGCTTAGAGTGAACTGTTGCCCCAACTGCAGCACGAACCTGGGGAGAAGCCCTATGGGGTCCCGGATTCCTCCTTCTGTTCGGCTACTTTTGTTCGGCTAACAATGGGTTTGGCAAACTTGCCGTATGCAAAATTGAGGAGGTTTGAGAATAGGGAAGACGGTGACGATTTTCCCGCGTTGTTGCCGATTGCTTTCTCCTGACCCATCGAAAAGCCAGTAAACTTGCGCAAACCTGATTTACACCAATGGCGGTGAATGGCGTGACTACACAGGACGAAACCGTTAGCGAAAGCGCAATCAGCCTCTTTAGCAACTATGCTTTGGACGGAACAATTTTCGATGAAATGTTCCAGGAAAACGGGCGGCCGCGCTTGCCGTACCAGAAGCTCCTTCAAAGCATCCTCGAACTGCAGGCCAGTGAACTGACCCAGCGCCAGCAAGCCGCAGACCTGACCTTTCTCAACCGCGGCATCACCTTTACAGTCTATGGCGAAGATTCCACAATCGAACGAATCTTCCCCTACGACATCTTGCCCCGAATTATCAGTGAGAAGGAATGGAATAAGATTGATCGCGGCTTGTGCCAGCGCATCCACGCCATCAATCTCTTCCTGCGCGATGTCTATCATGAAGGGCGTATTCTACAGGAAGGAAAGGTCCCGTTCGATCTGATCTACAGCTGCCGGAACTACCAGCGGGAAATGCGCGGCGTCAAAGTCTCCAACGATGTTTATGCTTCAATTGTCGGTTCCGATCTCGTTCGCCTGCCTTCAGGCGAATTCGCCGTACTGGAAGACAACCTGCGCGTGCCCAGCGGCGTCTCCTATATGCTGGCCAATCGAGAGGTGATGACGCAGGTCTTCCCTGGCATGTTCGGCGGATATGGGATTAAACCCATCGGCCACTACGGCCAGGCTCTGCTGCAACAGCTGCAGACTCTTACGCCTAAGGGCCGGGATGCCACCATTGTCCTTCTCACCCCCGGAATCTTCAACTCGGCCTACTTCGAACACACATTCCTCGCGAGGGTGATGGGTATCGAACTCGTCGAGGGCGCCGACCTGCTCATCCACGATGGCTTCGTGTACATGCGCACAACCAGCGGCTTACAGCGCGTTGACGTCATATATCGACGCATCGATGACGAATTTGTCGACCCGCTTCATTTTCATCCCGACTCCGTCCTCGGCGTTCCCGGCCTCTTCAACGCATATCGCGCCGGAAACATCACGCTCGCCAACGCCATCGGGACGGGGATCGCTGACGACAAAGCCGTATACGCCTTTGTGCCTGAAATGATCCGATACTATTTGGGCGAGGAACCAATCCTTCAGAATATTGAAACATACCTTTGCTTGCGAGACGACGAACGAGCCTATGTTCTGGACAACCTGGACAAACTGGTCGTCAAGGCAGTCGGCGAATCAGGCGGCTACGGTATGCTCATCGGCCCTTACAGCACGGCCAGGGAAAGAGAGGACTTCCGCAGCCAGATCCAGGAAGAACCCCGCAACTTCATCGCTCAGCCCACCCTGAGCCTGTCGCGCGCGCCATGCTTCATCAATGGACATGTCGTCTCCCGCCATGTAGACCTGCGGCCATTCATTCTCTACGGCGGAGAACAGGAGAATACCGTAATCGTGCCGGGAGGCTTGACGCGAGTGGCCCTGCGCGAAGGGTCACTTGTCGTGAATTCCTCGCAAGGTGGCGGAAGCAAGGATACTTGGGTCTTGCAGGACATTTGAACCTTAATCAGGAAACCTTCATATGCTTTCCAGATCTGCTGACAGCATGTATTGGATCGGACGTTACATGGAAAGGTCCGAAAACACGATTCGCCTACTGCGAGTTCGCATGAACTTCATGGTCGGAAAGGCTGCCGAAGCCGGCAACGATCGCGGCTGGCAGCAATTTTTCTCCGCACTCCGCCAGCCCCCTCCCGCAATGAAAAACGGTGTCGTTGACGGAGAGGCCGCCCTGCAAATGGCCCACGATCTGACCTTTAACACCGAAAATGAAAACTCCGTCACCGGCTGCATCAATCTGGCTCGAACCAACGCCCGTTCGGTCCGTTCCCAGTTGAGCAGCCAACTTTGGGAGCACATAAATCGACTCTATCTGCGTCTGCACTCCTTTCGCAACCATCAGAACTGGAACCAGGAGCGAGACAGCTTCTTCAGAGAACTGGAAAGCAGTGTCTCGCTGTTCCAGGGCCTGGCTCTTTCCTCGCTCCTGCATGACGAGGGCTGGCTTTTCATCCAGATTGGCGGACATTTGGAGCGGGTTTTCTCGGTTTGCAGCCTCCTGGACGCCCACTTTCGTCATTTCGGAATTGACGGAGGCGACGCATTGGAAACCTTGGATCCCCTCAACGGTATTGGCGTCCTCCGCGCCTGCAACTCCTTTGAATCATACTGCCGCGTGTATGATCCCCGCCCGGAGACACGATTCGTCGCATCCTTCCTTCTACTCAACGCCTACCTGCCGAACTCGGCGCGCTTCAACGTCAACCAGGTCGCAGACCTTCTTAAACAGGTCGCTGGAGCCACCGAAACGCGCCGCGCCGGCGACCTGAACAGGATCGCCGGAAAACTACAGGCTCACCTTCAGTATAGCCAGATCGACGACGTCATCGAGGCAGGTCCGAGAACCTTCATCAACCAGATTATGGACAGTTGTCACCTGATCCACGATGCCTTGAATGAAACCTACTTCAACTACGAGATCGAAGACGTTTTCTCCTGACAAACAATCACCACAAGTCTGCCGATGAAATACTATACAATTCACCATCACACCCGTTACCGTTACGATTCAGAGGTCAGAGAAAGCACGATGGAAGTGCGCATGCAACCTCGGACCGACCGTCAGCAGCGCTGTCTCAACTTTCGCCTGGAAGTGCGCCCCCAAGCCCGGGTCTTGACAACCAGCGACTGCATGCAGAACGCGATTCACTACTTTGACATCCCAAGCCGGCATTCTGAGCTGACTCTGCGCGCCCAGACGCTTGTCATGGTCCAGGAGCCAGATCCGCTGCCAGAATCCCTGGAAGAGTCGGCTTGGAAGGAGCTTGAAATCGATGCCGCCACCGGCCAGCACTGGGACTGGTTGACGCCAAGCGCATTTGCCCGCCCAACCCCTCTGCTTTCCGAGTTCGCCAGTGAGATCGGCTTCGACAAAGATAAGGACCCGCTGAGCGTCATATCCCGGCTAAACGAGGGAATTCACGCCGCGATTGAATACACACCCAACAGCACGGCCGTCGACTCGCCCATCGATATCGCCCTCAAAAACCGCCGCGGCGTCTGCCAGGACTTCTCCCACATCATGATCGCCTTGTTGCGAAAGGCAGGCATTCCCGCCCGGTATATCAGCGGTTACATCTTTCAGGATTCCGATAGCATGAAAGGGACAAACCTCTCCAGCGCGACACATGCCTGGGTAGAGGCCTTTCTTCCCGGAATCGGTTGGACAGGTATTGATCCGACCAATAACTCGTATGTACATGCCAAACACATCCGGATCGCTTTGGGCCGGGATTACGCCGACGTTCCTCCAACCAGGGGCGTATTTAAGGGCGGGGCCAAGAGCGAGCTCAGCGTTGGCGTTCACATCGCCGAAACCGAGGATGAGGATATCCCGCAGGACCTGTTGGACAACGGTCACTGGACAACCAGGGACCGCGTGGAATACGAGGGCAGCCTGGGCTCTCGCGCCGCCCAGGAGCAGCAGCAACAGCAGTAGCAGCGTCTACCAAGAAAAAGTCGGACTGACCCAGGCAACAACCGGGCCTGCCCGACTTCCCCGCTCTCTTCACTTTGCAATCGCCGGGGGGCATGGTTCTCCCGGCGCCGCGCTTACTGAATCACAGACTTCTCAGTCGGTACGAGACGCATCACCTTAATCGTCTCTCGATTGAGCATATCCGAAATCTTCGGCGCAATTTCATTCAACCACCCGTCGGACTGATAGACCGCCTCGTAGAGAGCCTCCCTGTCGGCTTCATCATTGAACCGGCGCATCCACACATAACGGTTCTCATCCTCCTCGTCAATGAATGATCCGGCAACGACCATCCCCTTCGAAACCTGAAATGGAATGATCACGTTTTCCATGTAGGTTACCCAATCGTCCCGTTTGCCAGGGTGACATTCATAAATCCGGTACTCGTACAACATAGTGCCTTCTCCTCATTCATTGGTTATCGACTGCTTCAGTCCGCTGCCACCAGCTCTGCCTGCGACCCCTCCAACAGCCGCATCGGCCTGTCTCCTTCGACCTCGTAGTTGGAAAAAGTCGGTAGGTGCTCTACGTTTGCCGCAAACATTTCGTTCACCATCTCCCGAATCTCTGCCATCGACAGCACTGCGGTGGAAAGCGGATCGTGCAGAATTGCCTGGAAAATCTTGCGCGGGTCTCCTTCAATGATTCCCTCAACCGCCATCTCCTCGATCTGCGCGCTCAGACCGGTCAGCATCGCCACTGACGCCGGCAACGGTCCGACTCGCACACTTTCCAGCCCATCCTTGCTGGCCCACACCGGGATCTCGACACATGCGCCGACTGGCAGGTTGTCCACCAGGGGAGACGCTCCGCTCCCATTGGGCATGTTGCCGTTGAACTGAAACGGTTCGCCGCCTTCCAGCGCATTGATAATGTAGGCAGCATATTCATGGCCGCGCGCCAGATTGAGCGGCGCCGGGTTGTCGAGCCAGGCCCGAATCTGTTCGTCCCAACTCTCTTCTCGCGCCGAGTAATGCTTCAACACATAGGCATACTCACCGGGATTCCAGCCGGTACCGTGCGTGCAATATTTCTCAATTAGGTCCGGCCGCTTTCGGAACCAGGGGTTGTACTCCGAGTGGTGTCCGCTCGACTCCGTAGGGTAATAGTCCAGGTGCAGATACATTTCATTGCGAACCTGCTCCTCGTTGTAGACTTCGGGCCGCTCTGTGATTGCCTGGCGGATCAGAGGATAGGCGTCCTCACCATTCCATTCATATCTCAGATACCAGGCCATGTGGTTGATGCCCGCGCACGTGTAGGAGATTTCATCCGCCGGCGCCCCAATCCAACGCGCCAGCATGTCCGCCGTGCCCTGCACGCTGTGGCAAAGACCTGTCGCGACGATGCTGGTTTCCTTCTGTATGGCCCGACAGTTCATCACCATAGGGTTGGTGTAGTTGAGCATCACGGCGTCAGGGCAAAGCCGCTCCATGTCGCGGGCAATGTCGACCATCACCGGCGTCGTCCTCATCGCGCGAAAGATGCCGGAGGGGCCGCGCGTGTCGCCGATATTCGTGTCGACTCCATATTGCTTGGGGATCTCGATATCTGTTCGCCATACATCTGTCTGGCCGACCAGGATGGTAACAATGACGTAGTCGGCGCCCTCCAACGCCTCCTCGCGGCTGAGCGTCGTCTCGACACGGGCAGCGTAGTCGCCCTCGCGTATGATTCGCCGCACCGCCTGCTCGATGTAACCCAGCTTCATTGGGTCAATGTCCATCAGACAGATGGTGGCGTCTTCGAGCAATGGAAACGTCAAGACGTCCTTAACGAGCTTGCGGGTGAATCCGAAGCTGCCGGCTCCAATAAACGTTACCTTAGGCACTTGTATTCCTCCTCTCTATTTCGTTCAGAATGTTACGCGCCTCGCCCGGCGTACAGGCTCAGGGCCTTCTGCTCCTGACTTCGCCCCCACGGAGAGAAGGTCTGGAGATTCAGGCGCATGGACCTCTCAGCATTTTGGCGCCGGGCAGGGCCAACTCCCCAAAAACCTGCCGCTTCACGCCCTCAGAAGCCGGCCAAAGAACGGCACCGGCGCGCGACGGGCACGAAGCGCGTTGACGATTCCCGCCACCCAAGCCACGATCACGGCCAGGTATGCGGCAACGACCAACGCAAAAATGTAGGCCGCCACGACCCCTCCGAATGGGAGAAGCGCAATGAGCCACGAGAATACAATCCAGACTGCCGGGGCCAGAATCATCGCCAAGACGATCGTTAAGGACTGAACCGCATGGTATCTCGCAAAGTCATCACGCCTCCTCATCCCCAAAATGTAGGCCGGTCCCACTATCGGCAGCAGATAGGCCAACAGCGCCGCGTCCACGTTGATCCGCGGCCCCCCGGTTTCGCTCGCGGTCATGCAATTTCTCCGATCCCCTGTAACATCAGCTCATCGGCAAAATGACAGCTGGCATAGTGCCCCGGCGCGACCTCTTCAAGGTGCGGCTCCTCCTCCTTGCATCTGTCCTTTGCATAAAGGCATCGGGGGTGAAACACACAACCTGGCGGGGGATTCGCTGGACTGGGAATGTCGCCTTCCAGAATAATCCGATTCAGCTTGACTTCAGGATCCGCAGGTGGAATCGCGGAAACCAGCGCCTCGGTATACGGGTGAAGCGGCCGCCTCAGCAGCGTGTCCGAGTCGGCGACCTCCACCAGTCTCCCAACATACATGACCGCAATGCGATCGCACATGTGCTCAACCACGGACAGGTCGTGGGCTATGAAGAGGTAGGTGAGCCCCAGCTCGTCCTTCAACTCCTGCAGCAAGTTGAGTACCTGCGCTTGAATCGAGACATCAAGCGCGGAAACCGGTTCATCTGCGATGATCAACCGCGGCCGGAGCGCCAGCGTACGCGCCAGACCAATTCGCTGCCGCTGCCCCCCCGAAAACTCATGGGGATAGCGCCGCATGTAGTTCGGGTCAAGTCCCACGGCAGACATCAGTTCCGCGACCCTGTCTTCTAACGCGCGACCAGATGCCTCCTTGTGTATAATCAGCGGTTCGCCAATCAGGTCTTTGACAGTCAGGCGAGGATTCAGGGAGCTGAACGGATCCTGGAAGATCATCCGCATCTCTTTCCGAAGCGGCTTCATCTCCCCCTGCTCGATATTCGCGATGTCGATGCGCTCACCGTCTGCCGTGGTGTACCAGATTTCCCCTGCCGTTGGGTCATAGAGCCGCAGCACAGTTCGGCCGACCGTGGTCTTTCCCGAGCCACTTTCTCCCACCAGGCCCAACGCCTCATTCCGCTGGATGCCAAAACTGACCCCGTCAACGGCCTTCACATGACCAACGACTCGTTGCAGGAATCCTTTGCGAATGGGAAACCACTGTTTCAGATCGTTGACTTCAAGTAGCGTATCTTCCATCATGCATTTCTGCTCTAGCGCTCTGTGTCTGGCGCGGCGCCTGGCTGAATCTGTTGCGCCGCCAAAATGATGTCCGGGTCCGTCCAGCCCTTCCACTCCTGCAGTTGTTGAAATGCTCGTCGGTAGACGAGCTGCGCCTCTATTGTAACCTCTTCCGCTTCAGGGGCGGTCACGCCGCCGGAAATCTCGAAACGAAATGAGCCCCTCTTTGAACCCTGAGCCGGGATGCGCGTGTCCTCAACCAGTTCAACCATCCTCCAGTGGGAAAATGTTGGCTCTTCACCCGTAAGGGTATCGCGCAGAATCTTGGCATAGCCCTGCCCTGCCTCACCCGCCAGGTCGCCTGCCCATGCAGGCAGAACAGACCCTTCCACCAGTGGCAGTTCGACGCCCCTGCTATCTGTCGCACGCACCACCAGCAGCACCTGACGCAACGGCGATCCCGTTGGATAGTGATGACCCGCCCCTGTATTCGTTACCTCCGTCCTCACAACAATCTGCGTGCCGTCAATCTCGGCGAAAACGTCAAGCGCTATCCCATTCCTCAGAAACGTCTCATCATTCGCGCCCGGCATCTGGTGTATGTGAATCTGGTCCAACTCCCGGAAGAGCCCACCCTTTTCGGGATAGACGAAGTAACTCCGTTGCGACCGTTCCGCCAGCTTTCCCAGCCCGGCCGGCAGCGTCTGCCCGCTGGCCCGTTCCAGCCAGGCCGCGGTCTGAACGACCGACTCCATCCGCGAAGTCAGCCGCGGCGCCGTGGGCATGTGGCAGTCCTGGCACGTCTGGCCGGATTCGGGATCGCTATAGGGGCTGTCCAGCCACTCCCCGTATGAATTGTAAATCTCTGTGGTGTCGTTGACGCCGAAATGACAGGCTGAGCAGAAGGCGCTCTCGCCATGCAGCTGGTTGAAGCTGTCCATTGGCCTTGAAACGTCATCGACCGTACCCATGAGCAGATCTTCTCCCGACTTGGGCCTGTACAGGGTTAGCGAGAGAATGCCCGGCATCGCTGGATCAGGTAGCAACGTATCGGTATAAAAGGTCACGGCGCCAATCTTGTGGCAGAAATCACAGGAGATCCCTTCGGCAGCTACCCCGACTGCCGCGTTGGGGCTGACGCCGTCCGGCAATTCGTCACTGGCATCGCTCGTCTCCTGCATATGGCATCCGTTCCAGCCGCAGCTGTTGTCCGCATCCAGCTTCGACGCCATCGGTGTATGGCATGCGGCGCAGTTTCCGTCCCGCTTCGGAAAGTCCACCTTGAACCCAGGACCGTAGTATGGGTCTTCCGGATCACGTGTACGGGGCAGGCCCGTGTCATAGTTGCTGTTGCGGCTGCGGTTCCCTTCAACGTCGGTCCCGTTGTACATGTCCAGGAAGCGGTAATTTACCGCAGACTGGCTGTGTGCGTCTCGCAGCCACTCCGAATAGGAGGGATGGCACTCCCCGCAGTTTTCGGATGGCTCCCAGTCATAGACTGTGTGGTCGACGCGATTGTGCGGATGCAACGAAATGCCGACCCCCTCCTCGCCGCCGCTCGCCTCCGTCCACCCGAATATGTACCCTTCCGCCCACGCAACGAGCGTCACGCTTTCTTCGGTCGGCAGCCCTTCGATTGTGAAGCTGCCGTCTTCCAGGGTATATGTATGGTTCGCGGTCGTTTGCACTCTGACCAAGGCGCCCGCGACCGGCCCGTCGGCATCGGTGACGACTCCGCTCACGGAAGCGGTTTCAGGCTGAGGCCAGGCGAACACAGCGGCCGCGCCGCCAAATACGAATAAACTGAAGAGAATCAGGAAAAGGACAAAAGGACGCGCCAGGTTGCGTAACAACGCGGCCCGTCCCGCGCTGGCCCCTTGAACTGACCTGGACCCGCTCAACGCCGTACTCCGTTGCTTTCTCAGACGATCGAATAGGGATCAGCCGCGTCGCGCAGACCGTCGCCAAGGAAGTTGAACCCCAGTACGGCGACAATGATGAAGATTACAGGCGTCATGATCCAGGTATGCGTGCCCAACGTCTGCAGGTTCTGCGCGTCTCGCATCAGGAAGCCCCAGCTCACAAGCGGTTCCTGGATCCCGATGCCAAGAAAACTGAGAAACGCCTCAGCAAGGATGATCTGGGGTATCGTAAGCGTGAGGACAACAATGATGTGGCTTATGGAATTGGGAAAGAGATGGAGGAATATGATACGGGCGTCGGACGCGCCCATCTCCTTGGCCGCAAGGATGAAATCAGTCTCGCGAAAGGCCAGCACTTTGCCCCGTACCTCGCGCGCCAAGAGCGTCCACGAGAGAAGCGAGAAAATGACCACCATGATGATGAACACCTGTAGCGAATCCCAAGTGCGAGGAATGATGGCCGCAAGCGCCAGCCAAAGTGGAAGCTGCGGAAACGAAGCCACGAACTCCACAAACCGCTGGATCACGTTGTCTATTATCCCGCCATAGTAGCCGGAAACAATGCCGACCACCGCGCCGACAACAATGCTGACAAATGTGGCAAAAAGGCTCAGCGAGAGGGAGATGCGCCCCGCGGAACAGGCGCGACCCCACAGATCCCTGCCCTGCTTCTCAGTCCCGAGGAGGTGAATCTTGCCTCCTTCCTCTACCCCGAAGAGATGCCACCTAGTGGGAATCAACCCCAGGATCTTCCACTCCCAACTCCTGACAAGGAACTTGATCTCATACCGCTGCTCAGGGTCCTCTTCCCACAGCGGCTCAAACGTCTTCGGATCAATGGTCACATCCAGATTGTAGACAAAGGGCCGGAAATGAAAATTGCCCTCGTGGTCGATCAATCGAATTCGAGTCGGAGGAATAAAACTGTCCTGCAAATTGGCGTCGGTCGGGTCGACCGGAGAGAAGAATTCAGCAAAAATGGCCAAAATGATCAGCGAAAGCACCATCAGGCCGCCGGCGATTGCCGGCCGGCTTTTCTTGAACCGCTGCCATACAAGCTGAAAATATGATTCGTGCTGCTCTTCGCCAAGGTCGTCCAGCTCAAGACCGTGTTCGGCGCTAACCTCGCTCTGCAGTGTTGCCATAGTTCAATCGACTTCTCACTCAGTATATTCGCTTCAGGATGCTGGGGCGTTGCGGCGAATTCAGAGGCCCTCAGAGAAATGCCGCCCCTGGAAGAGAAGAGCGCAATAGCCTACGAGAATCGCACCCGCGGGTCCAGGACTGCGAGAGAAATGTCCGCGATCAGGTTTCCAGCCACCAGCAGCACGCCGTAGATCAACAAACAGCTCGCGGCAATATAGATGTCCTCGTTGCGCAGCGACGTCAGTAACAGAGTGCCGATTGTCGGCAGTCCCATCACGATGGAGGCCTGCAGCTCGCCCTGCAACATGTACGGCAGAACCGTTCCCTGGTACATGATGATTGGATGAAGCGCATTCGGCACCGCATGGCGGCGCATGACCTGCCCTTCAGTCAGACCCTTCGAGCGGGCCGTCGTCACGTATTGCGCGTTCAGCTCGTCCAGCATGTTGCCGCGCATCACGCGCATGTTCCTGGCAACCCCGCCAAGCCCCGCTATGACCACCACGGGCCAAATGTGCTGCATCAGATCGACCAGTTTCGCCCAACTCTCCCGCGTCTCGGCCAGGCTTCCGAAAGCCCACGGCACCACCACGTACTGGGGCGAATGAAATGCGGTCACATGCTCCTGCTCCAGCGTAAAGACAAGGAAAAACATGATTGCCAGCGCGATCCAGAACCGGGGCAGCGCCGACAGAATGAATGCGATAAAGGCTGCCACATTGTCCGCCACTGAATACTGTCGCGGCGCGACGAATATGCCCGCAACAATCCCAACGGCAGTTGACGTGAGATGCGCAAGCACAGCCAGCAGCAGCGTGCGCGGTAAGCGTTCTCTGATCAGCTCGCCCACATCCCGCTTATAGGCGAATGAAAAGCCGAAACTCCCTTTGGTCACCATGTCGCGAATCCAAACAAGGAACTGGGTCGGGAGCGGTTTGTCCAGGCCGTAACGCTGTCGAAATAGCTCCGCCTGCGCCTCCGCCTCCGATTCAGTTGCCCCGCCCTGCTCGATCAAGAATGACTTGTAACCGTCGGCATAGTCGCCCGGGGGCAGCTGAATCACAATGAAGCTGACCAGTGCGATGCCCAGGACAACAGCTACTGAAACTGCGAACCGACGTACGATGAATCCAATCATAGGAAGCTCTGCGTTCAGCTGGACGAGAGAATGAGAGAGGAAGGGGCCAGAGTCCGGCCCCTTCCCTCCCTCGCTGCCTCGTTGCTACATTATTCGCTCTCGTAGGTGGGAATCACGCCTGGTCGCAGCTGTTCGATCTGCTCCGAGGGATCAACCCAGACCTGCTCTGGCATCACGTTTTCCCACGTCCAGTTGTACATGAACACAGGCATGCCGGCAGGAACGTTCTTGAAGCGCTTCGCCGCGGCCAGTCCGTAGCGACCGACAAAGACGCCAACAAAGTGGACATTCTCAGTCGAGATGCGGTTGTACTCTGCCATCAGCTCTCTGCGCACGTCAGTGTTCGGCTCCACGCAGAAGGCCAGCGCGATGTCGACAAGCTCCTGTTCGAAATCAAGGAGTTCGCGCGGCTCAGAACCTTCGCGATGGAAACTGAATTCCCTCTCGATGGGGGCAAGTTCGCGGCAGCGTGTGAACGGCACAGCGAAAGTCTGGCTATCGCGATCGACGCGCAGCTCCCACTCTCCCGCCTCGTTCATTTCGCGGCGGGCCGCGCTGTTCAGCGGGCGCACGTTGATCTGCACGCCGAGATCGCCGAGTAGCGTGACCGCAGCATCGCCAACCGTCTGCGTCTCTTCGGCATCTTCACTGGTAACAAGCGCCAGAACCAGGTTTTCCCCGCTTGCCAGGCGATCCGCCGGCCAGTTCAGAACGCCGTCGCCATCACTGTCCTCAAAGCCCAGGTCGGCAAGGAGCGCTGCCGCGGCCTCGGGATTGTGGTTGTAGTAGGCAACCGTGTTTCGGTCAAAGTATGAGGAGCCGGGGAACAGACCGCCAGCCCAGCCGCGCAGGAAGGGCCCGCGCAAGATCGACTGCGAGATCCCATCGCGGTCCAGCGCGAAACTGAACGCCTTGCGGAATCGTACGTCCCGGAACAGTTCGCGAATGGCCGCGTCTCGATCATCCTTCACGCCCAAAGTCGTCGAAAGATTCAACTTGATGCTGAATCCCAACGTCTCCGGACCCCATTCGACGTAGAAGTGCGCGTCATCTTCTTCCGCCCGCTTCAAAGTCTCGATGAATGTGCTGGGATTCTCCAGGTTGGAATGATCAGCTGAGCCGGCAAGCGTGCTAAGCGTTCTGCCTACGCCGGACGGCCCCTTCTCAAAGACGACCTCGTCCAGGTAGGGAAGCTGGTTGCCGGCTTCATCGACACCCCAGTAGTACGGGTTGCGGCGCAGAATCATCAACTCGTCGGTTATGTATTCGACCGGCACGAACTCGCCCAGCACGACAGGCGTTTTGTCCGGCGGCATTGCCGCCTCAAAGTCAACATAGTCCATCTCGCTGTTGTACTTCGGATGGAGCGGCTTCAGGATATGCGCAGGCGAAATGTGGAAGTCGCCTTCGTCCATCTGGAACAGGGACTGAACTGGGAAAGCAACCGGGTAAACAAACTTGAAGGTGTAGTCGTCAATCACCTCAAGTTGTGTCATCTCGCCGTCAAAGACCCAGGCTGAGGCGCCCTTCGGCGACTGTACATTCGAGTCGACTATCATGTCCTCCCACGAGAACAGGACATCCTCCGTCGTGAACGGGTGCCCGTCAGACCACTTGGCGCCCTCGATCAGATTCATCGTCAACTCGTAGCCGTCTTCGCTCCACTCCCAGCTCTTGGCCAGATAAGGCAGCGGCTCCAGTGAATCGGAGCGGCGGTAAATGGGTCCGGACTTGAGCAGCGACGCAAATGCAGCCGCCTCGATTCCAAACCAACCAGCGCTCTGACCCGCGCCGCGATTGTAGCCTTCAGTCGGGCAGGCAGAGAAATCACGCCAGACACCGCCGTAGACACCAATCCCGTCCGACATGCCGCTCTCAAGGATTACCCGCGGCTCAACCGGCAGGCGCTCCTCGACTGGTGGCAGAACGCCCTCGGCCACAAGCTCGCTCACCCACTCAGGCTCACTGTAGGAATCCAGCGCCTTATAGGTCAGGATCTGGTCCAAAGGCAACTTCTCGACCTCTCGGCTACCCACGATCAGTTGTGGCTCCGGGTACTCGGACGGTGAGAGGTCGACTTCCATCATTTCCTCTTCCTCTTCCGCTTCAGCCGCCGATTCCTCGGCTTCAGCAGCCGCCGGCGCCGCCTCTTCGGCCGGGGCGTCAGCTGCCTCCGGTTCGCTGTCGCCGCCGCCGCAGGCGTTAATCACCATTGCAGCCACAAGCAGCATGGACAGGAAAAAGAAGATCATTCTCCTTCGCTTACTAGACATTCACATGCCTCCTTAAAAGATGGTTATTGATTGTAGCCAGTCCTCGCCATCATGGGCTCGGCTTGGCAACTTGATGGCAACGCTGCACACTCTACTTCACAAGTTTGAAGGATCCGCCGCGCATGGCGATTTCATGCAACGGCGCGGTTCCGCCCATCGTCAATCATGCAGCCAGCACGCCGCGGAATGACCCGGTTCGTGTTCTTTGAATTCCGGGCTCTGCTCCCAGCAAATCTCCATCGCTTCCGGGCAGCGATCAGCAAATGCGCAACCCCGAATCTCCTCCATCGGGCTCGGCACCATGCCAGTGATGGGAACCAGCCTGTTCTCCTCCTTCCTTCCCAGTACCGGCACGGAATTCAACAGTCCAATCGTATAGGGATGCTTTGGGTTGTGGAAGATATCGTAAACCGGGGCATACTCGACCACCCGCCCCAGATACATGACCGCAACGTGATCCGCCATCTGCGACACAACGCCCAAATTGTGCGTGATCAACACGATCGCGGAATCGAAATCTTCCTGCAACTCCCGCATCAGATCCAGAATCTGTGCCTGAACCGTAACATCCAGCGCGGTCGTGGGCTCGTCCGCGATCAGAATCGACGGATTGCAGCTTAGCGCCAGCGCGATCATCACCCGCTGGCGCATTCCGCCGCTCAACTGGTGGGGATACTCGCCTATGCGGCGGCCAGGATCCGCGATATGGACCCGGTTCAACATCTCCTCAGCCCGCTCCTGCGCCCCCTGCCTTGACATTGACTGATGCAGCAAGACCGATTCTGAGATTTGCCGGCCAACCGGATGCAGCGGATTCAAAGAGGTCATCGGCTCCTGAAATATCATCGCAATCTCGGCGCCGCGGATGTCGCGCAACTGCCGGCTGCGAGGATCAAGCTTGACGATGTCAACAGTTTCCCCGTCCTTCCTGTGCAGCAAGATCTCGCCCTCGACAATTCTGCCGGGCGGAGACTGGATCAGCCGCATTACCGAGCGAAACGTGACACTTTTGCCGCACCCGCTCTCGCCCACAACGCCCAGCGTCTTTCGCCGCCCAACAGCGACGTTTACGCCGTCCACGGCCTTGACAATGCCGCGCTCAAGAAAGAAGTAGGTCTTCAGACCATTCAGTTCCAGAATGGTGTCTTCGGCGTCGCGTTTGGCCTCTGCGCTCATGCCCGCCGACGCCTGCTGTTCCAAAGTCATAGTCTTGCTCTTGCTCACTGGCTTGTGAGCCAGGGAGTGAAGGAAGAGAGAAAATGCTGATGAGGCAGATCCGGCCGCCGCCACTGACGACAAAGGGGGGTTCGCCGACAAAAGGAGTGCGGACCGTTCGTCATTGGTTCTGAACGGCACTTACCGCCTGAAAAGGCCGGGAGCGGGAAAATTGTAGCGACTGCAGGGCCGGTTGTCAATTCCCGGCGTGTCTGAATTGAAAAAGGATCTCTCCGCCCGGCGCCTTGGGGCGCGGAGGCGATGCCCCTTCCAGTGCGTGATGTACAGGTCGACCCTACCGCTAACGGTTGGCCTGAAGCCGCGCCTTTACGGAAAGGGTTTGCCTACAGCGTTTCAATTCGCGTGCGGGAAATGACGCAGGAGAACGACTAAGGGAGATACCGAGGGCAAATATATACAACAGGAATTCAAGGGCGCGTCAAGAAGAAGGATCCCGGTGAACACTGGAAAGCGGCTGGCAATTGCCGCGGAACGAAGACCTCGCTTTTACAGAGGGGACTCGTCCTTCCCGGAGGGCCGGTCCTGCCGCCTACACCGCCACCAAATCCCTGGCAACCGCCTGAGCTTTCCCAACTTGCTGACGTGTGCACGTCGTGAAAAGACATTGAAATCATGCGCCTCGATGTCGGCAAGAATGCCCCGGTATAGCTCGGCCGCCGCGCCGATGGCAAAGCGGCCGTCCGAGTGCAGAAAAGCGATGCCCGGCCAGGCCTCCTCGTAGAGCTGTCGAGCGCGCCCGATCTGGAATTGCATAAACGCCCTCCAGCGGTCGTCGACAATTCCCGCCTCGATGTCCTCTTCACTCAGACCATAACGACGCAGCTCCTCCAGGGGGAGATACAGCCGACCCTCCCTCCAATCCTCGCCCACATCCCTGAGAATGTTCGTCAGCTGCAGCGCCACTCCCAACTTGAGGGCAAACGGAATCGCCTCTGCTCCCGAAAAACCGATAATATGCATGCTCATGAGGCCGACCGTTGCCGCAACACCGTAGCAGTAGGCCGTCACATCCTCGAATGTCTCGTAGCGCCGGCAGGAGATATCGCGGGCAACGCCCTGTATTAGCTGTTCCGCATAAAGATGTGGGATTCCATGCCGCCGGCGGGCGTCCGACCACGCCAGGGCCACCGGGTCACGCCTGTCAGCAGCCTGAACGAGAGCCTGCGTTCGCCAGGAATCCAGCGCGTCCCGCACGGCCTCAGGATCACGCCTTCCCTGGGAAGGCTTGTCCACGATGTCATCGCTCTTGCGGCAGAAGGCGTAGAGGGCTCGCACTGAACGCCGCTTCTCTCGTGGAAGAAAACGCGAGGCTGTGAAGAAGGACTGGCTATTCGCGGCCGTGACCGCTTCACAGAAATCATAGGCCGAATCCACTTCCTTCCTGTCTCGAATCTCGGGGAGCGGATAAGGGCCGGAAGCTCGCCCAGCCTCATACGCGAGCGTAAGAAGGGGGCGTTCCCAGTCATGTATCTTCAGGGCCAGCAGAGCGCCTTTGCTCATCGAATATCCCTTTCGACCATACCTGCGTTGCACATGAAACCTGTACGCCCAAAATACTTCACCCATTCACCTCCGTCAACCTTTCTCCCTAAATCGGGAGAAAATCCGCCCATTTGCAGCCTCGCAATGAAAATTCAGCGACTCTGCGGGCCGCTTTGACGGCCTCTGTCAGCTTACAGTATATGTGATCGCAGTCTCTCCAACCCAAATTGCAAATAATATCCTGATAATTTATACAATTTTTGTATAATCTTGACCGCGCCGACATTTTCTGTCCCGCCTTTCTCGCCCCCTCTGCAGACCTCAACTCACGACACCCATGACGAATTTGGTCGCAGCGGACTCTCTCCTCGTCCGTTTTTTTCCCCTCCAAGCCCAACGCAGGCCTCCGGCTGTGCCTGGCCGCTGGCCTCTTTCCTCTTTTACATTCCGACCCTGCGTCGTCTCCTGCCTTCCCTGCCACAGCGTCGAATGCACTTTTACGCCGCGCCTGTTCCTTTATTCATATTTTCCGATTTGTTGATAGAGCAATAAGCGCGTAATATATCTTGGACCAAAAAAGGGACCAAATGTCTGCAGAACCTGCAGAGTACAAGTACAAAGGAGTACATGTACAAATGAATACGGACACCCCCTCATATAATTTGAAAGCGGTCGTCCGCGAAACCGGCATCAAGGCGGAGACCCTGCGCGCTTGGGAACGACGATACGGGCTCCCTCGCCCGGCCCGCAGCGCCGGAGGGCACCGCATCTACTCCCGGAGAGACATCGACACACTGCACTGGCTGAACAGACGGCGCCAGGAAGGACTCAGCATCGGCAGAGCAGCCGAACGCTGGCAATCAATGGAAAGCGAAGGCAGAGATCCACTGCAGGAACGGGGCGCCGCGACATCAGAACACTTCTTTGTTGGTCAAAGTTGGACTGAAGGTCCCCAGATAAGTGTCGGTGGCTTCGACGATGCAGACCTCCAAATCAACTCCGCTTGCGCCGATTGGATTGCCGCCTGCGTCGCCTTCGATGAATTCGGGGCACAGCAGATCCTGACGAATGCCTTTGCCCTGTATCCAGTCGAAATCGTTTGCCAAAACGTTCTCTGCAACGGGCTCAGGCAGCTGGGCGAGGAGTGGCATCGGGACAAGGTATCGGTGCAGCAGGTTTCCTTTGCCGCCGGCCAGGGGATGCAGCGAGTCAAGACCCTCTTGGGCGCCTGCCCGCCCCCAACCCGTCCAGGTCAGATTTTGCTGGCCTGTCCTCCCGGAGAAAACCACACCTTCGGCATCGCTCTCCTGCAGCTGATCCTGAAACGCAAGGGATTTGGAACGGTCTACCTGGGAGACAACCTGCCGGCAGACGCGACTGAAGAAACGCTTTCGAAGATTAGGCCCGACCTTGTCATCCTCGTTTCACAGCAGCTCCGCTCCGCCGCCAACCTTTTGGAACTGGCTGAACGAACAGTCCAACACGGAGTGCCGGTTGCCTTTGGCGGGCGAATTCTGAATCTCTCCGAGCCTATCCGCCGGCGCATACCTGGTGATTTCCTCGGTACAGATCTGCTGCAAGCGGGATCACGGGTTGAAGCCCTCCTTTCTTCACCCTATCAGAAAAGAAGCCCTGTCCTCTTGCCAAACGAGTACAGGGACCTCCTTGACAGCTATCGTTCCAACCTGTTGCAGATCTCGACACTTGTCCTGAGGCCGGAAAAGGGCGAACAACCGACGTGGGCCGCCGTGGGTCGTCCCTACTACAGTATATCCAGTTCACTTCTGGCGGCTTTGAGACTTGGGGACCCCTCTCTCATCTCCTTGGAATCGCAGTGGATTAGCTCCTTTTTGCATTCTCGCTCAATACCGATTCAGGTGATGGAGGAGTACCTTTCTCTCGCAGCTCATTCCGTCCACTCCGTCCTTGGCGCCGATGGAGACCCCATACTCCGGATGCTGGAGACTCTACTTTCGGAGATTCAGTTGCACATCAACGATTCGGGGCCGTAGAGCGGTTGTACTTCCTTTCGCCTCGTCCCCATCGCGAGTCTCCTCTCCTGTAGCGTCCCTTCTGCCTGCCGCCTTTCTGAAATGTCATACTTTGGATTTCTCTTCAACTTCGTCGGGCTGCCCTTTCTCTTTCTCCTGTTTCTCAACTCGGCCATGCACAGTCGCGGCAAACGCCTTCCCGTCGACCTGCAAGCCTGGCCAACCCTCCCTGTCATTGGCCTCCACGTAGTCCTCGCTCTGGTCTATACCACGCCATGGGACAACTATCTCGTCGCCGCCAGGGTATGGTGGTACGACCCAGCCCTCGTGGCAGGCATCACACTCGGTTACGTACCGATTGAGGAGTACCTCTTCTTCATTGGACAGACCCTGCTGGTGGGAACCGCTTTCCTCGCTTTCGCCCGTCTCTTGCCCCCGACTGCCTTACCCTTCCAATCGCGTCGCCGGCTCCGGTTGTGGTCAGCCGCCCTTTCGCTGGCTCTTTCGCTCTCCGGCCTCCTCCTGTTAGGATTAGGTCCCGCCAAAGGTTCGTATCTCGGCCTGGAACTGGCTTGGGGGGCCTTCCCTATCGCAGTTCAACTGGCTTTCGGCGCCGACATAATCTGGCATTTCCGCCGACCGGTTTTCTGGACGCTGATTCCCGCCGCTCTATTCCTGTCCGGGGCCGACGCCTTGGCCATTATGGCAGGTACCTGGACCATCAGCCCGTTGAAGTCGTCAGGCGTCACTCTTGGCGGCATCCTTCCCTTGGAAGAGTTCCTCTTCTTCCTGTTTACAAGCGCAATGGTCGTCTTCGGCATCACTCTGATGATTGCCAGGCCCAGCCACCAACGCGCAACTTGGGTTCATGCAATTGCGAGGAACGCAAGATGAAAAAGTCATTCCTTCAGGTCATGGCCGCCCTGTCACTCGCCCTGACACTCATTCTGATCCTGGGGCTCGACGCCTTTGCCCACCAACCTTTCTTCGAAGACCCGGACACAACCGTAACGTCCCCCATGAGGGTGAAAAATCCGGAGATCTCCACTGCGCTGTTTTCCACCTTGGACAGACCTGGTGACGTTGATTTCTTTGCCTTCAGTGTCAAAGCCGGCCAGTCAATCGAAATCGGGATGACGATCCCGCAGATCGAAGGACAGGAGCAGTTCGCGCCAACCATCGGCGTGATCGCCAACGACTTGGACGGAGGCGTTATTTCCGCCTTGCCAGACTCCGCCCTTGCCCTGGTATCCGACAAGTCAGGCGCCAACGTAATCGACCCTGTCAGAGCGACCATCTTCTTTGAACCTTTCAGCCGCACGGCCTACTGGCAGCGGCAGAGGCGCCTGATCACCTTTCCCGCGGCGGGCGAGGCGCTCGTTGTGGTCTGGCATCCACAAGATAGGGTCGGTCGCTACGCCTTGGTCGTCGGTCGGCGCGAGGTTCCCGGCGGAGACTCAGATTTCGCCCGAAAGCTGAGAGCGTACTGGACTCCGGTCAACCCGACTACTGGCTCCGATTCCCCTGTGCTCCAGGACGTCGACCCTGACTCTGCCCAGAATCCGCAAGACACGCGGCAGGATCAATCTCAGACGGACCCGTCGGCACCTCGCTGCAACTGGCTGATGCGGCTGCTGGCTTTACTCATTGGCGCCAGTGACCAGTGCCAGTGATCGAGGAGCAGCCTCCCTATGCCAGCGGCGCCGCGCAATTTGGTAAGGCGAATGGGTTCCTATGCGCATTGCGCCTCCAGACCAATGTTGCCGGCCGCTGCCTTTTCCTTTGCTGGCTACTCTTGATGGTATTGACGCCCCACTCGTCGCGCATTGGCGGTCCCACAACGCTAGTTCTGGTCCTTTCTCTAGCAGTAGCCGTGCAGGCGGCCCTCATACTTTGCCTGCTATCCACCGCGCTGAATGCGCCGGTCGCCGTTGGAATCGGCGCAGCAATTCTGGCAGTGACTTGGCTGATCGAATATACCGGCGTTAACACCGGCTTACTTTTCGGACACTACCGCTATTTAAGCCTTCTTCGCCCCCAAGTCGCGGGAGTGCCCGTCCAGGTTCCCGTTGCATGGCTCATGATGCTCCCCCCTGCGTGGGCTGTCGGCGCCGCAATCGCTACGGGCCAAACGAAGGCTCACCCGTCTCGCAGCTGGCTGAATGATCTGTCAATCGCTCTGGTCTCAGGCTTGGCCTTCACTGCCTGGGACCTGTTCCTCGACCCCCAAATGGTTGCCTGGGGCTTCTGGCAGTGGCATACTCCGGGTTTCTACTTCGGCATCCCCCTCGTCAACTTCGCCGGCTGGGCAACGGCCGCCTCCGCCATAACCTTTGCATTGATGCGCATTGTCGCCTTTGATCGCCTCCCGTTGGAGTCCCTCGCCATCGTCTATACCACGACCTGGCTGCTCCAAACTGTCGGGCTGGCGTTCTTCTTCAGCCTGCCGGGCCCCGCCTTGGCCGGTTTCCTTGGCATGGGTATCTTTTCCGCCCTCGCGTGGCGTAGACTGTTGGACCGATCAGAATGATCGCCCTAATCTGGATCCTGATTGCCTATCTCAGCGGTAGTCTGCCCTTCGCGGTCTGGATGGGCCAGCTCTTTCTGCAGAAAGAGATTCGCCGGTTCGGCGACGGCAACCCTGGCGGTACCAATGTTATCCGCGCCGGCGGCAGGGCCTTGGGCATCTCCGTGATCGTACTCGACGGTCTAAAGGGGCTCCTGCCGGTACTTGCGGCCCAACATATTGGCGGAATCGTCGGTTGGCCCCTGGCGGCCGTGGCCCTGTCCGCGGTAGCCGGGCACGCCTTCTCCTTTTTCCTCAGATTCAAAGGTGGAAAGGCTGTAGCCGTGACATTTGGCATCTGGGCCGGTCTGACCGGCTGGAGCTCTCTGTTTCTCCTTGGGGCACTGCTGATGGCTGCCTATCTCCTGCTGTCCGTTGACGGCTGGGCAGTCATCGTTGCCTTAGTCGGTCTGTTGATCTTCCTGCTTGCGGCGGGATATCAATTCGATCTTCTGGGAGCCTGGCTCGGCAACTGCTTGATCGTCGCCTGGAAACACCGGCGCGAACTGTCGCAGCCGCCCTCGCTGCGCCGCCCCACGCCGCCATGACAGCAGCGCTTCTTCTCCTGATCACCGCCGCGCTGAGCGGGATGATTCTTATCCTGCTGTCCAACTTTCTGACCTTCCCCGGACTGAGAGACGCCTGCCCAAGCGCCATCGACCTGAGAATCTCCGTCCTGATCCCTGTGCGGGATGAAGTCGGCTCCATTGGGACGACGGTGAAGAGCCTGCTGCGCCAGTCCTATCCCAGGTTTGAGCTGCTCATCCTGGACGATCACTCCCGAGACGGTACGGTCGGGGCCGCCAGAAAGGCCTCCCAGGGCGACGAACGCCTGCGGACTCTCCCAGGCAGGCCGATTCCGAGTGGATGGCTGGCAAAGAACTGGGCCTGCCACCAGTTGGCAGCGCAGGCAGGCGGAGAGATTCTCGTCTTCACTGATGCCGATGTTCGCTGGCAAGCGTCCGCCCTGGACTCGTTGCTATGCGAATTCCAACGCAGCGGCGCCGATATGCTTGCTGTGATGCCCACTCAGCAGACCGTCACCTGGACTGAACGCCTTTGCGTTCCCCTCATGGCGCTCGCCCTTCACGCCTACCTGCCCTCTGTCGCCGTCCACCGTACGCGCTTCCCTCTCCTGGCAGCGGCCAACGGCCAGTGCATCGCCTTCAGCCGGGCCGCGTACGATCGCCTTGGCGGTCACGCTTCCATACGCGACAATATCCTCGATGACATCGGTTTGGCCCGCCAGGCAAAACGCGCCGGCCTGCAGTTACGGCTGGTCGAAGCCGACGGCCTCATATTCTGCCGAATGTACCGCGACTGGCGAACCGTGCGCGAAGGCTACGCCAAGAACATCCTCGCCGGATTCGGTGGGGTCGCCGGGCTTCTTGCCGCCACTTTCTTTCACTGGCTTATCTTTCTTGCCCCCTGGGTCTTGCTCGGCCTGGGTTTCGCCGGCGCAAACGTCCCCGGTCATCCATTCTGGGCCGGTCTCTTAATTCTCGCGGGTTTGTCGCTCCGCGGCTTGACGGCATGGCGAACCGGACAGCGGGCGCTCGACGCGCTTCTGCTTCCCGTCTCGGTCCTGCTGATGTCCGCGGTTGCCGCCCAATCCTTGTGGTGGCGTGTCCGATATGGAGGTCCCCTGTGGAAGGGTCGCCGCGCGATCCCCTAGACGGAAACGAGCAGTTCACCTGCATCACATCCCTGAACTGTCCGCCTGCTCTGACAGGCAACGAGGCGCACGTATGGACCTGGAATCTGACGGTAGAGCATTCGGCCCTGGCCCAGTTGGAGCGCCTGCTCTCAGACGACGAATGGCGCCGCGTCCGACTTCTTCGTTCCGGACAGGACGCCCGCCGGTTCGTCGTCAGACGCGGCGTAGTCCGTAGAATCCTTGGCCTGTATCTGGATCTGCCGCCGCAAAAGATCAACTTCGTTTACACTGAATTCGGAAAACCAACTCTACTGCCAGGTTCATACCTCGACCTGCATTTCAACGTTTCCGACTCCTTCGAACTGGCCGCGCTGGCTGTTTGCGCCAGCCATCCACTGGGCATCGACGTCGAGCGGCTGAGACCTTTCCCCCCCGGTGCGCCAATGACATCTTCATATATGACCCCGCAGGAGATTGAACGCTTATCAAGGGCTGGAGAGACCGCACGCGACAGAATACGCTTCCAGGCCTGGACCCGCCTAGAAGCATTCGCCAAAGCTGAAGGAGTCGGACTCCACAATCTGCCGCGGGACCTTACGCGGCCCGGGCCCGCCTCTCACCTGGCCCAATATTTCGACCCGGCCCAGGTTCCCTCGAACGACAGATTCCGCGTCGCAGATCTCTCGATGCCCTACGGTTACGTCGGCGCCTTAGCCGTACCGCCTGCAATAGAAAAGACGGTGGTCTTTCCTGTTTCCTGGACGAACTCCCTGTCCAAGTCACTCAACGCCTGACAGGTCCAAACGGTCGGCAAATCCAGGGCTCAGCCTGCGCTTCCACCTATTGCTTTCCAGACTCGAGTTGTCAGACAAAGCGGGTCCCAGGATTCAGCGGATTTCTCGCCCTTCCCCTGCCCTTCTCCCCGCCGCTCGGCCCCAAATGCCCGTCAGTACAACAACCATTCCCCCATTGCCCGCCAATCCCCCATCATCCCCATACAGACGACTGACCACTGTTGCAATCCAAAGGTAGACTGAAGCCCGCCCTAAGACCGGACCGTCCCCCTCCGACCCTCGAGTTGGCAGAAGTCAAACCGATTGCGATATAATGACGCATTGCAAATGGAAAGCGACCTACCTGACCAAAGGAAGGACGATCAAGAAATGGCTCGACGAAAACGAAGGCGTCGTCACAGCCCAAGCAAGGCGAACCCGCGCAGCTACGGCGAACTCCGCGCCAGAATGGAGCCTGAACAGGGACAAGCCCCATCGGCCCAGACCCGGCCGGCACAGGACAACCCGGACTCGCCTTCACGGTCTTCGACAGCTCAAACAGGCAAGAAGGAAGCCGACTGGAAGGTGGAGTACGGCCGTGTTTTCTCGGACCTCAAACAGTTGCTTATTGTCTCGGTCGCGCTTTTTGCATTGATGCTGGTGGTGGGGTTGTTTCTCTGAGTGTTGCAGCTGAACTGCCAGAGAGCGCTTGTTCAGTTTAGAGCGCTCCCTGCCGCTCAGGCGTTCCCCAAAGTAGGATGAACCGGATTCCCAAGTGAAGTAAACAGCACAGCCAGAAACTCTGCGTAAAGAGGAACAGGCTCGAAGTGGTAAGCAGGATCAGAACTGCAAGAAGCCGGTCAGACTGAGCGGAGGACCGAACGAAGACGCCTGGCAGTGAAATCGCAGCGGCAATCCAGACGGCCCAGTACTGTGGCGAAGGGGACGGACTTACGAGCGTCAAGAGAAGGTCCAGTACGCCTCCACGCAGAAAGCACCAGTGAAATTCCTGCGCGCAACTCTCGATCAGCGAGGGGCCTGAGGACTGACCAATGTAAGCCAATGCGCCGGTCGCCTCTGTATCAGTTTCCAGCCAGATGCGAATCAAGGCCAGAAGTGCAAACAGACCGGACACGGCGACCACGCCGACGATTAGCCCCGAAGCCCAGTCCGTACTCCCCAGCCCCATCAAGCGCGGGGACAGCGCGCCAAACAGTAACCCAACGTACGGTACCAGTATCCAGCGTGCAGTCCGGACCGACTGCTCAAGTTTCGGGGCAACCATCCGGGTTACAATGGTTGCAACGCCGGCCAGCACGAAACTCAAGGTCAGCCACGGGCCGGCGCCCAACGGCGAGGCTGCAAATTGCTCCACCAGCCAGTTAACGACCATTGCGGGATTCTAGCGAAACAGAACGCCAGTGAGATTCAGAAGCATTCTCGTCCCTGTCATTCTTGTTCTGGTCTTGATCCTTCTCCTCAAGCCCAAAACCGTCTGGTCGGAGTTCAAACGTATCCGCGGGCAGTGGAACACGATCCTGACACTCCTTGTGATCGTTGTATGCATCTATTTCGCCGTCGGGCTCTGGAGCTACTTTGGCAGCGGAATTCCCTAGGCCTGGGGCCGGGTCGTCTCTGTGCGGGAAAGGGCCAGCCAATCTGGCCCCCCCAACGTCCGCCAACCTCCTGGAGCTGTTCGCTTTCACGCCGCGCGGCCCAACTCCCTCAGAGGCTAGGATATGGCAGCCAGCGCCCCGCTGGGACTGTCGGCGGGAGCCACCCCATACTCAACCTCCAGTAAATCGCCTTCCTCGTCAATCACGAAATGACTACGGTTGATGCCCATAAAAGTGCGGCCGTACATCGTCCGTTCTCCCCAGACTCCGTAGGCTTCCGCTATCGAGTGATCCTCATCAACCAGCAAAGTGAACGGCAGATCAAATTTGGCTCGAAACTTCTCGTGGCTCTCCTGTCCGTCCGGGCTAATCCCAAATACGACTGCATTCTTCTCCACGATCTCTGAGTGAATGTCCCGGAATCCGCAGGACTGGGTCGTGCAGCCCGGCGTGTCATCTTTGGGATAGAAATACAGAATCACCTTTTGTCCTCGGAAGTCGGTCAGTTTGACGTCTTCACCGCCGTCCGTCCTGGCCTCGAAAGTTGGGGCAGGGGCGCCTGCCGTAAGTTTGGTTCCCATCTCTTGCTCCCTTCGAATGCGCTTCTGGTAATTGTTGCGCCTCGCGCGTCGTATTGACCCTACCTCTGACGCTCTATCCCTTTGCCAGGGGCTGTTGCGCGTCGCACGAAAGGCCCCGCAATGCAACATACGGGTTGGTGGTTATTCTAACCGATCCTTGGGCATATACTAAAGAGTTGCCCAAAATGAACGGCTTCCGATTCAACGGTTTCTGGTTCCCGATTTGCTGTGATACAGTAAATGTAAGGCGGAAGAACAGACTTTTCAACAGGAGCAGCGCGAACCATGACCACGATACGCGACCGTTTGTGGCAACAGTATCAGGAAGCCGCGCAGTCGGTCTGGAATCTGCCCCCTGCAGACCGGGGCGATGAAAGGACAGTACGCCTGCCGCCACTCGCCCGCCCGGATCAGCGCAACCGGCCCCGAACTGTTCTCGTGCACGGCTACAAGGACGACGCCTCGGTCTTTGATCCACTGGCTTCCTATCTGTCTGAGTTGGGCTTGATCCCATATGCTGTCACACTCGAGCCTAGCGACTGCAGCGTCCCTCTGGAGACGCTCGCCCAGCAACTTGCCCATTTTGTTGAAACCAATTTCGCTTACGACCAGAAACTGGACTTCATTGGGTTCAGTCTGGGCGGAATCGTTACCCGATATTTCGTCCAGAGAATGGGCGGCCTGGCCCGGACCAATCGCTTACTGACCGTGGCGGCCCCGCATTTCGGAACGTGGATGGCTTACGCCAGCAATCTGCCTGCCGCGGTGCAGTTGCGCCCCAGTAGCGCGTTCCTGCGTGAACTGAACGCGGATGCTGAACTCCTGGACAGCGTACCCTTCATCTCAATCTGGAACCCGCTTGACCTCATGGTCCTGCCCTCACTGAGCGGCCGCATGCCAATTGCCGCAAACCTGGCCGTATGGACCCTTCGGCACCAGGATCTGATAACAAGCCCTCGCGGGATGCGCGCTATCGCTGAGCAACTCTTGGCGCAACCGGAAAGCCTTGTCAGTCCAGCCTCGCCTGAACAGTTGAACCGCCCTCCCTTGCAGAGGAGAACTGCAAGCAAGACTTTCGAGCTGCAGAGACAGAGTTAACCGTCCCCTCTCTCCTTCCATTCATCAGCCGTCCTGGTCGGAAGGCCGGTCGTCGAACTGTTCGACAGCGTCCCGAAACCTTCGAAGCAGCAGATCCACCTTCCTCCGATCCCGAATGCCCCGCTGCGCTTCGACCCCGCTGCACAGGTCGATGCCGTCGGGCCGCACACTCCGAACCGCGTCGACAATGTTGTCTGGCCCGATGCCGCCCGCCAGAAAAAGTGGGACGTCTATCCTGTCTTTCAGTTCGATTGCCGCGGCCCAGTCCCCCAATTTTCCTGTGCCCCCCAGCCGCTGGAAGCCCTCGCTCGCGTCAACCGAATCGACGAGTAGCGCGTCCGCGCCTGCGCACGCGTACTCCTCTGGCGTTGCCTGGCCCTCCACCCCCGGAAGATTAACCGTTTTCCAGATCTCGCAGTTCAGGACTTCCTTCAATTCTGAGAGAAGCGCCGGCGGTTCTTGACACAGAAGCTGCAAAGCGTGCGGACGCAGCCGTTCAACCACCTCAACTGCAAAATCGGCGCCAGGGTTGCAAAGCAGGATGACGTTGAGGGCCTCCGACGCCTGCGCAACTGCGACGGCCTCCTCCAGCGTCAGGCTTCTTTCCGACCATTCGACGCCAACCAGAATGCCGCAGTAGTCGGCGCCTCTGGCCATGCGCGCGTCACCAGCGCTCGTCGTGCCGCACAGCTTGAGAACGGTCATCCTCACCCCCGATTTGGAAAACTCCCTCCCGACCCGGACTTCGCCTGCTTCAGTCGCCAGCCGTCCCCGCCTGTATGGCCCGGGACCGCGTGTGATGCATCCTTGCAGACCGCCTCGCTCTCACAAACGTCCCTTCAAGGTCGGACGTTTATGGGCCGTCTGCTGCAGGGGAACGCCACTTGAATCCCTCATTGTTCGCCTTTGTCAAGAAGACTTCGCCCCCGCCATTGGACGACAGCCACCTGCCCGCCTTGACGCGCAGACGCGAGAGATCCCGGCCAAATGCGTAAAGCGTTGGGCCCCAGCTGCTCATGCCCACACCCACGCCGCCGTTTTGCCGCAGAAAGCCTGCGCACGCCGCGATGAGAGGCCCTTGCGTCGCAGCCTCAAACACTTTGAAACCGTAGCCCTGGTATGCCTCCATCGCCGCGCCGAAACTCTCCAGGTCCTCCTCCAGCACAGCCGGGAGAATCTGCGTCAGGAGAATCCGGCACATCTTCTCAACATCCCTGGCCGGCACAGGACAGGCTTCCTCGAACAGGTCCCGCTCGCGGTCGCCGCTCGCGCCTTCCCCCCGCGGGATGACGATCAGCACGTCCCAGTCCGGGAAGTCATACCGGGCCAGAACGGGCGGCGGAGGCGCGCCAACTGACGCAGAGGAGGGCGAGTAACCGGACTTGCTCCCTTCGCCCCGGCGAAAGCGGTGGCCCCCATCCAAAATGAAGCCTCCCGACTGGATTGCGGCGACTCCAATTCCTGACGTTCCGCCTCGTCCGACAACTGCGGCAATTTCTCTGGAACCAGGATGCAGGCCATATAAGGCGCACACCGCCATGCCCGCGCCGATTAGCGTTTGCGATGCGCTGCCCAGACCCGAGTGGGGCCTTGCCCGTTCTCTGACTTCGACCGACGCGCCCGGAAGAGCGTAGTGGTCGCACACATCGCGCACCGACGCCTCAAGCCGTTCTCTGAATTCAGGCTCCATCGGGCAGGTTGCCCCGCATCCCTGCCTTCGCCTTGCTGAAATGACCGTCCTGGGCTGCTCCAGGGCGAGACCAATGCCGCCGTCAATCCGTCCAAGCCCGCCGTGCAGGTCCAGCAGCCCGAAGTGAAGGCGAGCGGGCGTTTGAATGACAATCTCATCCATTGCAGTTAAACCCGTTTGTCATATCTCATTGGTATTGCTTGCAACCATTTTCCCCAGGTATTAGGTCCAAGACTCTGAGGTCCACATCTCCAGTGCCTGCCTCTGTCCTGTCCAAACGTCATACGGTTTCACCCATCTTGATTGCATGCGTGACGCGCGACCGCATAAGGGCTACCGTCAGAAGAGCGGTTGAACCCAAGTACAACACACTAAGCAACAGATAGACCTGATAGACTCTGGGCCACGCGATCTGAGGAGCAGACGGCAATAGTATCGGCATGGGATCAATTCCATCCTGCAAGAGAGGAATGAAGGCGCCGCTTGTCCAAATTCCGATTCCCGTTCCCGCCGCCAGCCCAAAGGAGAGGAGTACGATCAACTCCCAGCCCATAAAGGAGATAACCTCTCTCTGACTGCATCCAAGCGCGCGCAGAACACCGGTCTCGATCGCCCGTTCCCGAAACGACGATGCCGTGAACAGAATGAAGCCCAATATGGTCAGCAGGGCGCAAGCCAGAAACCCTATCGAGAGCAACCCTACCACGCCCTGGTACTCCGGCCTCCTCAGCGCCTGCAGAACCCACGGCCCTGGCGCTTCCCAACCGAGAATGCGAAATCCTCTATCTTTCAAGTCGTTCTCAATCAGATGATAGTCCGGGTTCGGATCGGTTCGCAGCCAGACGTCAAACGGGAACTGCCCGCCCGCCCGTTCAAAGACATAGTCCAAGTTGCCTACAATGAACGGTCCTTGCTCAGGCTCCCAGGACGGGAATCGGTCGAAACTGCCGACTATCTGAAAATCGATCGGCGCCTCCACCCATGTCAACTCTTTGCGTTGCTCCGGAATTGATACTGTGACGCGCAAGGCGTCTCCCTGTTTCAAGACCATTTGTCGCAGGAAGGAATTCGGTACCAGCACGCCATTAGGATTGAGAGCTAGTGCGTTCATCAACGTGCCCAGGCTGTTGCCGGCAAAGTCCCGCCGCCAGAAGACGACGTCAGGAAACTCAGCCCGGTCGATTCCGATGAAATGTCCCTCCTCCTTCCACTGAGCGACCTCTGCCAGCGCCCTGTATCGCCCCACCCTTGTCACAGCCTGCACACCAGGCGCTTCGCCGTGTTCCTCCACAGGGAGAAAAGACCATGGTGTATACCCTTCAGCTGAGTCAGACTCCTGAACCATCGATTCTGTCTCAGTTCCTTCAGAGTTCGTACTGGCCGATATCCCGAGCGGATCGATCTCAATCGTCTCTCCCACCTCCTTCAAGCGCATATCCGCGCCGATTCGATAGCGAATTTCGGCGGCAATCTGATCGCCCATTGTCTGCGCCAGCGAGGCCGTGAACACCGCCAGGCCAAGCGTCAGTATGAGCAAGAGCAGAGGGATGCGGTAGACACCGGAAGATCGCGCCAGCCTGCGAACTGCAAGCAGGAGTCCCAGCCCCTCCAACCGCCGGGAAACCCAGGCAGTCATGAACATGATGGGCGTGAGCGCCCGAACACTCAGCAACGCGAAGCCAAGGAGCCAAAGCACCGGTGTGACAAAGAGTAGAGGATCAAGCACGGGCCCGTCTGCGACAGGACTGTCCGCGCCGAACGCGCCGATGCCGCCTTCGCTGCGCAGCCTGTAGAGTCCGTACGCGGCGGCCAGCAGAATGAGCGCGTCAAGACCGATTCCGCTTCGCCATCTCCAGCGCCCGCGGGCCCTCTCCCTTCGGTAGGACGCCAGCGTGTGGCGCGTCGCGCCCAACGTGGGAAACAGAATGAAGAGCAGGGCCAGCGCGACCGTGATGATGGCAATTCGTTCTACCGAGGGCGTGATCGTCATAGGTGAACCCGCCCTGCCGCCGAACTCCAGAAACCCCTGAGTCCTGTCGATAATCTCTGCGGCTATGCTTCCTGCAGGCAGGCCCCCTGCCCAGGCGATGGCCCCCAGAACGATTGCCTCCAACAGTACCATGGCCGCAATCTGTCCCGCAGAGGCGCCGCGGCTGCGCAGGAGTGAAATCTCAGCCCGCCTGCGTTCCACGTAAATGCCCGCAACCAGCCACAGATAGCCGATGATCGTACCAAAGATCGGCAGCGCAATTACAAACAGCGACTGCGTCATCGCCTGTGCCGCCCGCTGATAGCGCTGTAGACCGGAGCTGCTTGGCGCAACGAGCAAGGAGGTACCCGGAAGCAGCGCGCCGGCCCTTTGGTCCACACGCCGCAGTCTCTCGAGAAACGCGCCCGCCTCCCTCACCTCGAATGATTCGCCGTCCAGCACCATGTACCAGGCCCCCACCGCAATCTCCCCTCTCACTGCAGCGCCGATTTGCCTGGAAAACGCCTCCTCTGATACAAGCAGCTGATTCCTGATGAGCGCAAAAGGGTTGTAGAACCAGTACTCGTCGTGCCGGTCCCGCATCTGCCACACTCCGACAACCTCAATTGGAATCTGGCTGGGAGGCGCCTCGGAGTTTTCGGACTCCTTTGAGAGCGCGATGAAGGTCTCGCCGACCTGCCACCCCATTTGTTGCGCAAGTGTGTTATTGATGAGGACCTCAACCGGCGCGGACCGGTCCGAAAACAGCCCTGAACTGGCGGGCAACCGGCCCTCCAATATCGAGATCTTCGGCGCGAGCCCGCTTTGGAAGGCAAAACTGAGCTCAGCTGAGGAGGCGTGTGCAACCGCCTTGGTTTCGGGGTCCTGGGGAAAAATGGTAAGGGGGACTGTCTGGAAGAACCGGACATCTACGATACGGGGCAGGCCTAGATCGCCCGCCGCCTGTCTTGTCAAAAAGGAATCGACCGACCGGACCTCATCCCATTCGGCGTATCCATGTTTTGAGCCCAGATAGTGAAACATGAACGCGAAAGGAGGATAGTTCTTGGTCTTTTCGTGCAACTCCTTTCTCAGGAGACGGACGTAGACAGCATTGCTGTAGGTCGGAATGCTCGTGGCAAATGCGACAGCGGCCAGCAGTCCCACCGCGATCGCAGCTGCCAGCCAGGCCTCTGCCCTAAGTCGCTTGGCGGCAAGCAAGACCGGACTGAAAGCCGGGCTGATTGTCTTCGCCAACTGTGCCCGAATCCGCCTCAACATTTCGCGGTTAAGGCGAGCGTCTGCCCATAATCATGGCCACGACTTCTGCCTCCGTCGCCTCGTCCCTGGAACGCGTCCCCAACAGTTCGCCATGGAACATGACCGAAATATAGTCAGCTATCTCAAAGACCTGCTGTATGTTGTGACTAATAAGTATTATCGTCTTACCTTGCTCTCGCAGCGTATCGATGAGTTGCAGCACTTCCTGCGTCTGCTCAACGCCCAGCGCCGCCGTCGGCTCGTCCATTATGATGATCTCGCCGCCGCGTATCAGCGCCCGACCGACCGCCACCGCCTGACGTTGCCCTCCTGACAAATTCCGCACCATCTCGCGCACATTGGGAATGCGGGCGTGAATGTCGTCCAGCACCTGGTGCGCCTGCTGCAGCATGCCTTTGTGGTCCAGAAAAATCGCCCCCGGCCCTCTTGTCAGCTCACTTCCCAGAAACATGTTCATCACCACGTCCCGGTTTTCCACAAGCGCCAGGTCCTGATATACGGCAGCAATGCCCAGTCCAAACGCGCCCCCCGGCCCGCCAATCCGGGTCTCCTGTCCCCGCACGCGAAATCCCCCGCTGTTCGGCTGCAGCGCCCCGCTGATTAGCTTGATCAGAGTGGACTTTCCCGCGCCGTTATCGCCCACCAGGGCATTGACCCGCCCTTGAAAGACTCTCCAGCTTACCGACCGAACCGCATGTACGGCGCCGAACGATTTGTCCAGGTCTATCGTTTCCAGGATCACTTCATCACTCGCCATTCGATGCTCCGTAGTCGATGCCGGACACTGGGCTTAGGTCATGCGCGCCCGCAGCACGCTGAGAATCACGGCGAAAACAAGCGCAAATCCGCGTACGATCAGTATGATTCCGGTTGCCACATCCATCAGCTGCAGGCCGTTCCCCAGAATCGTCAGGAACAGGACCGCCACGAGATTGCGTTCGATCCGACCGACGCCGCCAAAGAGGCTGAACCCCCCCAACAGGACCGCGGTCAGGGCGGTGACAAAATCAACGCTGCCCGCGATCGCCAGCCCGAACATAGCCGACTGCTTTGCCCGTGCCGTCACCAGCACAGCCGTCAGAGCCGCAGCCAGCGCAGATATGACGAGCGCAACGCGAATCACCCTGTCCACCGGCACACCGCTCAGAAGCGAGGCGCGGTAGTCGGCTCCGGTGGCGTAAATGTGGGCTCCCAACTTCGTCTGGGTCAGCATCACCCAACCTATGATGTAGCAGAGAAACATGATCCAGACCGACGAAGGGATGCCAAAGACGCGGATGAATACGGCCTCCTGTAACCCTTCGCGCGCGATCGTAATCGTCTGCCCGCCGCTGAGAAAGAGCGCGATCGCCAGCATCACCCCCTGCGTCGCCAGAGTGGCCACAAACGCCACGATTTTGCCGTTCACGACGATGAGTCCGTTAAACAGTCCGGCGGCAATACCGGCCAAAAGCGCAAAAACGACCGTCAAGGGCAGCGAAAACCCCGCCTCCTCAAACAGGAGTGCCGTTGTCACAGTCGCCACCGCAAGGACGCCCTGTGTCGACGTATCAATCTGACCCGCCAAAATGGCCACCGTGTACCCGGCTGTAACGATGCCGGCCAGCGAGGCGCTGATCAGGATGTTGACCAGATTCCTTGTCGTGAAAAAATAGGGGGCCAGGAATACGAATCCAATGAACAGCAACACCGTGACCACGTAGATGCCGTTATCCATCAGAAAGAGAATCTGTTCCCGCCGTCGACCCTTTATTCCCAGTTCCCCTTGCGTCAACCTACCTATCACGTGCAGATTCCCTATCGCGTCGCCAGTTGCTGTCTGATGCTGTCCAACAATATGGCAAATACAAAGGCAAGCCCGTTGATTAGCTGCCGCACCGGCGCAGACACATTGAGAATGCCCAATCCTATCGTCAGTGTGGACAAGAACAGAAGCCCGATCAGCGTGCGCTCAATCTTGCCGCTGCCCCCCGAAAGCGCGACACCGGCGAACAGCGCCGCGGTCAGAGATTGCCCGAGTCCCTCAACGCCAGGTTGCGCGGCAAGCTGGCGGCCCGCAATCAGCATCCCCGCCATGCCTGTGATCACCGCATTCGTCACCAGGACGATGCGGGCGATGCGAACCGCGTTGATCCCGTTCAACGCAGCCGCAGCCGGGTTCCCTCCCAGTGCATAGATGTGCGCGCCAAACCGCGTCTGGTTCAGGACGACCCATCCGATTAAGTATGCGACAAACATGAGTGGAATGACGAAGGGGACACCAAGAATCTCGAAATTCGCGATGTCCCGCAATGGGGGCCGGACCAGCCGAATCATGCCCGGCTGATTTGTCAGATTGATGATGAGATAACCAATGCCGCCGCTTACGACGCCGACCGCCAGCGTGGAAACAAATGAGGGTATGCCCTGCTGGATCAGATAGCTGCTAAGCAGCCCAACCGCAATCGTCAAGACTACGGTTAAGGCCAGCGCAACGCCCAGCGGCCACTCCAGCAGTTGAAAGACCGCGGCAAACATCAGAGAGGCCATGCCGCCAACCTGGGCCGTGGACAAGTCGATCTGCCCAGAGATCAGGGTGATCGTATACGAAGCCAGCACGATGCCCGCCGGCCCGCTCAGACGGAGGATCGCCTCCATCGTTCTCGTCCTAATGAACAGATCAGGCGCGGCCACAGCAAATAACAGCACCTCTAGCACGAAGGCGATGAACAGGCCATTGTCGAGCAGGAACTGCACGATTTTCTTGCGCCGGTTCCCGCTTGCGCTGCCCGCTTGCCGTGAGCCATTCCGCTGTGCCGGACGACCAGATGCCATGCCCGCCTGCGACCTCCAATTCTGTGAAACGGAAACTGTGCCAATACACAGAGGGTGGGGCCCAACAAGCCCCACCCTCGCCAATAACGGTCAATTCTCTATGCGCCTATTCGGATTCGTACAGTTCCGCGTACCGCTGATCGACCGTCTCCTGCGTGATCGCCTTGCGCACCTGATACGTCTCAAACGGCAGTCCCTCGAGCGTCGCCAGCGCGACCTCAACCCAGCCCCAGCCCTCACAGTACGGCTGGAATTCGATAAAGCCGTAGTAGCCCATCGGGCGGGTCTTCAGGAACTTTGCCGGCGGCTCATCGCCGCCCAGCGTCACCAGCATGACGTCCGCTTCGTTGCCCGCTTCGGCTACAGCATTGTACGGGCCGATTCCCAGCCCGTCCCAACAGGGAATCATCGCGAAAACGCCGTCTGGATTCGCCGTCATCGTATCGTTTACCATGTCTTCCGCCGAACGGCCCGTGGTCAGATCGGCCAGCAAGACATGATCGTCATCAAGTCCCATTGCCTCCTGGAAGGTGGACGCCGCCGACCCCGTGCGTGTGACGCAGGCGGGGATGCCGCCGTGGGTCAGCTCGATGAAGAACAGTTCTCGACCGGCCCAGTCATCTTCCATCCGCTTTCTGACGCCCTCAACCAGCAGTTCCGCTCCGCGCATGCCCGCTATCCCGTCAGGGATGCCGTAGACGATCGGCGTGTATTCACTGGGGCCGTTGTCAATGCCAATAAACTGAATGCCCTCATCGAGCGCCCGCAGCGCCAACCCTTCATAGACATTCGGCCCGTGCGCGCCGACGATGCTGAGATCGTTCAGTAAGAGCGTTTCAAGCAGGTCCGGTTCGGTTGCGTAGTCGCCGGCCGCGTCCGACTCGAAGAACTCTACCCCGTAAAACTCCGCCGCAGACTTCATCGCGCCAGACCATTCACCAAAGAACGGATGGGCCAGGTTGGGATTGATGAATCCCAGCCGCCACGGCTGCGAGAATTCAGTGGGCAGCGTCGCCAGTGGCTGGCACTGATGCGGCGCCGTTTGGGCTTCCACCGCAGCTGCGTCATGATATGTAACCGCTCTCGGCGTCGCGGTGACGTCCACGACGCGGGTCACCTCCACTTCAACAGTCTGGGTCTCGCAGGCCGCAAGCAACAGCGCCGAGAGAGCCAATACCAAAGCTGCCAAAAGAAATCTCTTTCTCTTCATCTCTCCTCTCCTCTGTGTTGGTTGGTGGACACCTTGTTTGCCAAAAAAGCCCGCAGAATGAAGCGTGCCGTTGCTGGCCTCCCCGCCTTTCTCCGCTCATGCCTGAGTCGAAAAGACTGACTTGCCCGGCAGTTTGGAAATCCGGTCGCTTGATTTCAGTCCCGCTATGGTGAGGGGGCGATCGATGGAATCCGCTTCGGCCTCGCTGCCGACTGTACCTGAAGCAGGCCAGTCCATGGAACGGCGCAATTGTATGCCGAATGAAGGGGAGTGTCAAGGATGGTTTTCGACCGACCCGTTCCCGCCTGAACTCCATCCCGGCACACCGACGCGAAGGAACTGTTCCCCCGCTGGCCGCCCTTCGCAAACACGTTGATTGCCAAGCATCCAGCCGAGCCCGGTCTTCTAATCGAGTTCGCCGGCGATATGCATCACGAGCGCGGCCGCAGCGATGGCCGCGGTTTCGGATCGAAGGACCCTGGGCCCGAGGGATACCGGAAGCCACCCCCTTGCCTGCGCCGCCTCCGCCTCTTCCTTCGTGATGCCTCCTTCCGGCCCCACAAGCAGCGACACCGCGTCTGAATCAGCCGCCTCTGCCTGCCAGTTTGAACGGATTCCGTCTGCTTCCTCCCAGGCAAGCAGTCCAAGACCGCGGACCCGCTCCAGAGCCTCGGCCCAATGCAACGGTTCCTCAACAACAGGGAGCCTGCCGCGCCGGCTTTGCTCGGCAGCCTCTCGCACGACCGCCCGCCACCGCTCATACTTTGGCAGCAGCCGTTCCGCCGGCCTGACTACGGTCCGGCTGCTGATCACGGGCACGAACCTGGACACGCCTAACTCTGTCCCTTTTTGCAGAATCCATGCAAACCGGTCGCCCTTCGGGACGCACTGGTAGAGCGTGAGTTCCACGCTTGGCTCGCCCAGCGCCGGCTCGCTTCTCAACACAGTGCCTGTCGCCTGTCCCTTCTCCAAAGATTCGATGCGTGTAGGATAGGCCGCGCCGCTCCCATCCAGCAGCGTGATGACGCTGCCGGCGTCCAGGCGCAGAACGCTTCGCAGCTGGTGTGAAAGCGGCGCAAGGTCGACACGCGCCCCCGGCTCGCCCCGCATCCCCTCAAGGAAGAACCGGTGGCTACCCCCGCCGCGACAGGTCTCTTCACGCGCCATCTTCTTTTCTCACCACGAGGGCGACCCAATCTCCCTCCTGCCCGCGCCGCACTTCCCGCAGTCCTCGAGAGTTGGCAGCTGCCAGGACCATTTCCGCCTTCTCCTCCAGAATGCCTGAAAGGATAAGGAGCCCGCCAGCCGCGACCGGCTCCGCAAGCGGAACGTTGTCGTAGGCGCCCTCAAACAATCCAACCAGCACCTCTGCCAAAATGTTGGCCGCCACAAGCGGGAAGCGGCCCTCCTGTCCGGCCGGGACCGAGCCAAGTTCAACAGTCATAGACTCGCTGGAAAGAGCGATTCCATTTCGTTCAGCATTGTCCTTCGCGGCCTGCACGGCCAGCGGATCGATATCGGTCGCCATCACAGGAAGCGCGCCCAGTTTCGCGCCCACAATCGAAAGCACGCCGCTTCCCGTGCCTACGTCCAACAGCGCCTCGCCCGGCGTTACGCACTCCTCCAACGCAGCCACACATAGTCGCGTTGTCGGATGCAGCCCCGTGCCAAAAGCCATGCCCGGCTCCAACCTGACCACTACGTCTCCCGGCATCGGGTTCGGAACCTCCCACGCCGGTGTCAGAAGAACGCGCCGCCCAATTCGTATCGGCTTGTAGTGCCGTTTCCAGGCATGCGCCCAATCCTCCTCCTTGACCGTCCTCGTAACCGGTTCCGGCATCGGGTAGAGAAGCCGTAGCCGCCACAGCCCTTCTTCTATCTGCCTCTGAATCTTCTGCCCGCGCCGGCCCGGCTTCAAATAGGTCTTAACGACCAACCTGTACTCGCCGTCTGCCGGATCCCCAAAATCATCGTATCCGGTGGACTCCAAAACCGCCCCACCGCCTGAGGCTTCCCCTGCCTCGCTGTCCTCGACCCAATCGCCGCCATTGTAGCGATTAAACAGGTCGGCAACCGCTTCAGCCGCCTCCCCGTCGACCTCAACCGCTATTTCTACCAGCCCAACGGCTACCATGAAAAATCCATCCCGATCACCCGTGGTTCCCGGTATTGCATCGCCTGCCTGACACCTTCCCATTCATTTGATTTCAGAATTCTCAGAAAATGTATCACTTCGCAAGCCCTTCAGAGCAAACCCGCGTTGCCTTACAAATAGGCGCATTCCAGTGTTGGTTTGCCAGGAAAAGCGGGTTGAAGGTCTCAGCGAAAACTCTCAGGCCTAGCCTGAGCCTCGCTCCTATTTTGCCCTGCTTCCTTTCCCGTTCACCGTATGCCCCGTTGCGTCAGAGAAATGATACGCTGTTCTTCGCGGCACTTGGCGCCCCTTCGCGGATCGAAAAAGGTGTTAAACTGTACTTCAGAGCGCTTCATGGCGCACCTTGGATCACGATTGGTGTTAAGCTGTTCCCACGCCCTTCACGGTTCAAAGTAACTCCAGGACGCCCTTCCGATTGTGCTCAGCCCCGGCCTTGCCTATGAATCCCCGCTTCGTCTCCTACTTCAACCTGGCCCTCTGCATCCTACTGTGGGCCTTCATCCCTGTTGCGTCGAAGAAGATTCTGACAGAACTGAACAACCTGCAGATGCTCTTCTACAGCACAATGTTCTCCGCGGCTGCGCTTGGCGCAATCGTCCTACTCCGGCGAAAGTCTGCCTCTCTGGCCAGCCTCACCTTCCGTGACTATGCCCACCTCATGTGGCTCGGATTCCTGGGCGCTTTCCTCTACTATCTGCTTCTCTATGGCGCGTTCGCCCGCACCTCTGCAGCCGAGGGATTCATTCTCGCCTACACCTGGCCCATTCTGGTCAGCCTTCTGGCCGTCCCGCTCCTGGGCGAGAAGCTGACACCAACGCGCCTGCTTGCCATCGCGATCAGCTTCAGCGGGGTCGTCGTAATTGTAACCCGTGGCCAGATGGTGGAGTTTCAGTTGGAAAACCTGGCGGGAAACCTGCTTGCCTTGAGTGGCGCCCTGGTCTTTGCCCTCTTCTCTGTCCTGGGCAAACGGGCAAACTGCGATCTGACCGTTGCAGCCTTCATCTACTTTGGCGCTGCTCTGCTCTGCGCCGCCATTGCCGTCGCCGCGACAGGAGGGCTGCCTTGGCCGTCAACCGCGGTCTGGAGATGGATCTTGTTCAACGGCATCCTGGTCAACGGTGTAAGCTATCTGTTCTGGTTCAAGGCCCTGGAGCGCGGCGACACCTTCATCGTCTCAAACCTGCTCTATCTCACACCGGTCATCGCGCTGCCGCTGGTCAGGCTGCTCCTGGACGAACCGGTACACTCGACAGCAATCGTGGGCCTCTCTCTGGTCATCGCGGGGATTCTCTTCCAGTCGGGCCCCAAATTGGCTTCTCTCCTCCGGAAACAACAACAACGCCGCGTAAATTGATCGTCCGCCGCAACCTGGTCATCGCCGGTCTACTGGCAACCCGTTACTCCGGTCTCAGAATCCGATCCAGGAGCCCCCGCCGCGGCGCATCCACCTCGTCCCCCATGCTCTCAGCGAGCTGTCGGAAGAGCATCTCCTGTTCCTCACTCAGGTCGGTCGGTGTCACCAGCCGCACCGTGACGATCAAATCACCCCGACCGCTGCGCTGGAGTCGAGGAATTCCCAACCCCGCCTTGCGAAAGCTCCTCCCGGTTTGCGTGCCCGCCGGAATCTCCAAACTGATTGAATCGCCCTCCAAGGTGGGTACATTCACGGTCGCACCGAGCGTTGCCTGTGCGATCCCGACCGGCAATTCCATATGAAGATCAAATTCATCGCGAACAAACACAGGGTGTTCTTCGACACTGATGATCACGTAGAGGTTGCCCCGCGGCCCCCCCAACATCCCTGCCTCACCCTCGCCTGCCAACCGTATCCTCGTTCCGCTATCAACCCCTGCAGGCACGTTGACCTTGATCTTGCGTGAAATCTGGACGCGTTTGCGCCCGTTGCAGCGGCTACAAGCGGTGGCAATCACCTCTCCTTCGCCGTGGCAGGCGGGGCAGGTCGTCGCCGTAACGATCGTACCAAAAAGCGGACTCTGCTGGCGGCGTTGCACCTCGCCGCTGCCGCCGCAGGTCGAACACCTCTCGGGTGTTGTGCCCGGCTCTGCCCCGCTGCCCTGGCACTGAAGGCAGTCTTCCATGCGCGGGACTTCAATCTCCTCCTGCGTGCCAAAGGCGGCGTCTTCAAAGCTCAACTGGATGTCCACCCGCAGGTCTGCGCCCCGCCGCGGCGCCCGGCGATTGTTGCGCCCCATCCCTCCGAACCCAAAGACCTCCTCAAAGATGCTGCCTAAGTCCCCGAATCCCTGGCTGAAGTCGCTGAAGCCCCCCGACCCGGCAAGACCGGAGTGTCCGAAGCGGTCGTAAATCTGCCGCTTCTGCGGATCACTCAATACCTGGTAGGCTTCATTTATCTCTTTGAACTTGGCTTCTGCGTCCGGCTCCTGGCTCACGTCTGGGTGATACTGCTGGGCCAGCTTGCGGAAGGCCCGCTTCAGCGCGGCGTCGTCCGCGCCCCGCTCGATCCCCAGCACTTCATAGTAGTCGCGCTTTTCGCTCATCTGCCTATTCCCAACCTATGATCCAGGCGCACAAGCCGGCCAGGCCAACAGTTACACCGATCAATGCCGCCCACTGCGTGCCGGTGAATCCCACCCCCCGGGCGCTGAAAGCAAGGATCACAACAAAGCCGATGGCTAAAACTGCCCAGTTCGACAAAACTGTATGGTCTGCCCAGAATCTCCGCAGGAAATTCATTTCTGTTCGGAACCCCCTAACGCGCCAGCGTCGTAACCCGACGCGGGTACCGTCTCTTCAAGTCCTCCCAGATCGCGTCCAGCTGGGCATGTAACTCGGCCAGACTGCCGTCGTTGTCGATCACGCGATCCGCTTGGTTTACCTTCGCCGCCTGTGGGGGCTGCAGTTCGATCATCCGTCGCGCCTCGCTCTCTTCCATCCTGCGCGTCTCCAACAGTCGGCGCAACTGGTTGCCCAAGCTGGATGTCACCACCCAGATCTCATCGCAGAGTGTCGACATCAACCCCGCTTCGAGCAGCTTGATTGCCTCCAAAACAATCACGGGGGAATCGTTCTCGTCAATCTCCTGCTTCCCCAGGTCGAAGATCTTCGGGTGGACAATCTTCTCCAATCTCCCCAAATCCAGCGGATTCGAGAACACGATCCTGCCCAGCTTCTTGCGGTCAATCGTTCCGTCTTCGCGCAGAATGCTCTTGCCGAACGCCCGAACCACTGCATCATAGGCCGGACCACCCGGTTCGATTACGCGATGTCCCAGCTTGTCAGCATCGATGATAAAGGCGCATTTCTCCGTCAGATAGTTGAGAATCGTGCTCTTGCCTGTGGCGATATTCCCTGTCAACCCAATGACCAGCGATTTGCGAGACATAAATGATTGGACCCTTTGCAAATGGTTGTCCCCAGCTTGCCCCATTCTAGCCGAAATATACCTCGCCTGACAAGCCTGTCAAGCTGCCATTGCAGCCCATTCCTCCAACGTAATTTCCAGCCTCTCGGAGATGGCCTCGTACTCCTCCTGCAAAGCGTGCAGCCTGTCAAAGGCCAGCCCCGCGCTTGCCTGTGCCATCCTTTCCTCAAGCTCTTCCAATCTGTGCTCCAAACGGGCGATTCTTTCCTCGGTCTCCGCGATGGCCTCCTCCTGCCGCTCCTCCCGCCGCCGCAGCCGGCGGGCTTCCCGCTGCCGGCTCCACTCCGCCTCAGCAACCGTCGGAGCAGCCTTTTCCTTCACCGCCGAAACTTCGTCTTCCGGCTGCAACCGCTCAGACTGCCACTGCCTCCACGTCCCTTTGAAGACATCCAGCCGCCCAGGCTTGTCCCCGCTTCCAGGCGTCACCTGCCAAATCTGCGTGGCCAAAGCCTCAATCAGCGCTCGATCATGGGTGACAAGCAAAATCGTGCCGCCAAACTGGCGCAGCGCATCCTGCAGAATCTCCTGGCTGTCCAGATCCAGGTGGTTTGTCGGTTCATCCAGAAGCAGAAAGTTTGCCCCCTGTAGAGTCAGCCGCGCCAGCGCAATCCGGCTGCGCTCTCCCCCGGAAAGGCTCCCAATACTCTGATAGACGTCATCCCCCCTGAAAAGAAACTGGCCGAGAAACGTCCGCGCTCGCTCCGTCGGCAGTCGCTTGACCTCCAGTAGCGCGTCCAGAACCGTCTGCCCCTCCTTCATCAGACCGTATCCACTGCCAACGTGCCGCTGCGCAAGGTAACCCACATCAACCGCGGCCCCCAATTCGACTCGACCGGTCAGAGGCTCAAGCTCCTCCAGAATCGTGCGCACAAGTGTCGTCTTGCCGGCCCCGTTCGGCCCGATCAGAGCCGCAACCTGCCCGCGATTCAGCTCCAGGTCCGGAATCTCCAGGATAGGGACATCCGATGCCGCGATGCTGCGCATCGCACGCAGCCGTCCCTGCCGGCCTTCCGGCATGCCCTCCCTTCCAGAGCCTTTGAAGCTCGAAGCGACTTCCCTTGGACGAGAAGGCCGAACGCCGCTCCCTCCCTCCCCGTTCGCTTCCTGGAATGCCCCACCGCCGCCGTCATCAGCTGTTTCTACCGCGCTGCCGCTGTACCCAGCCACCAACTTGCGCGTGCGCATCACCATGTCGCCGCTCCGCGAGTCCGTCCGCAACGGAAGCCGGATGAACTGGTCTTTCGGCGGCGGCGGCAGCGCCTCCTCCTCCATGAACCGCTTGAGCCTCGTCTCCCGGCCCTGCGCTTCCTTGGTGCGCTGGCCGGCTTTGTACCGGCGAACGAATGCCTGGGTCTCTTTGATGAACTCCTGCTGGCGCTTATACTCCTTTCGCCAGCGCACACGGCGCTCCTCCCGCTGCAGCCGGTAGTGGCTGTAGTTGCCGCGGTAAGCTTCCACCCTCCGATGGGCCAGGTCCCAGATTCGCGTGGCAACCGCATCGAGGAAATACAGGTCGTGCGACACGACGATGAGGGCGCCCCTCCACCCGATAAGCACACCCTCCAACCACCCCATCGAACGTACATCGAGATGATTGGTTGGCTCATCCAGCAGCAGCAAATCCGGTTCCTCCAGCAGCAGGCGCCCCAGGCCTGCCCGGGTCCGTTGCCCTCCACTGAGATGGGACAGCGGCGCATGCCACAGTGACTCCGGAAGCCCCAGACCGGTCAGCACAAATCGAATCCTCTGGTCAATGTCATATCCGCCGGCCTGTTCGAACGCCTCTTGCTGCCTCCCATACTGTGCCAGAAGACGCGCCAGCTCCTCATCACACAGACCCGCCTCGGTCATGCGCGATTCCAACCTGCGCAGCTTCTCCCCCTCCTCCAGCAAGTCGGCGAAAACTGCCTTGACGTCTTCATACAGAGTGCGATTTCCAGCCGGAGGCGGGTCCTGCGAGAGAAAGCCGATGCGTATGCCTTGCGCGATATGGAGCTCCCCGCCGACACCGGCGTCAAGTCGGCCCAGCGCCAAGAGCAGGCTTGTCTTCCCCGCCCCATTCTGGCCTACCAGCCCGATGCGGTCGCCGAACTCGACGCGCACGTTTACGTCCTCGAGCACGTCGAGGTCACCGTAGTTCTTGGAGATGTCATTTGCGACGAGGAGGCTCATACTGAAGAGTCTGGCATATCCGCGATAGCGCAAAGAAACGCCAAACCGACTCCCCGCTCAATGCAACTCACATACAGTTGCGCGCAACGGATTGCAGTTTGGCAACACGGCCCGATTCTACTACACTCTCGGCCATCTGTCGACCCGCGAAGGCGCCGGAGAGCAGCCCGCCGGGACAGTTCCGACCCCAGTTTGGAATGTAGACCCTGCACACAGGATGTTTCGCCTTGCATTCTTGGCGTTACCATGAGAATCGACAGCAGAGATTGGTATAGTCCCCCGGAAGTAGCCCAGTCCTCCTTCTGGCTTCCCCTTTCCCCCGTTTTCTCGCCTGGCATCGAAGCCTCGACCTCCCCCCTGTAAAGGCGCTCTTAGGGTGTTCCTTCAAAGGGTACTCCTAACTCCTGCCATTCTCTCAGAACTCACCTCCCCCGCAGCTCCTTCTTTTCCTCCCCGCTCTCTCTTCCTGATTCAATCGCCTTCCATCCTGCAAATCGTCCCCTTTCCCACAGATACTGATTCCATGTCCTGATTCAGTACCGGACTGCACACGCCCGAATGGGTGCAGTCCAAAATGGGGGCGAGTTTCAGGCTACCTCTGGGAAATTACACTGAAACCTGCCACCCGCTTCTCCTGATAACCCCAAATCCGGACTGCACGCGGGAACGGCAAAAGACGGCGGGCAAAGGCCGAGAACTGC
>JAJDXQ010000039.1 GCA_022823185.1 Caldilineaceae bacterium | reverse complement strand
TCCCGTGCTTTCCCCGCAGTGCGCTGCCCTTCACCACGCAAACACTCGTGAACGCTCACAAACGCTCACGAACGCTCGTAAACACTCGTAAACACTCACGAACGCTCACAATCACTCGCAAACGCTCATGCAACGCTCACGAACACTCACAATCACTCGCAAACGCTCATGCAACGCTCACAGACGCTCACGAACACTCACAAACGCTCGTAAACGCTCACAAACACTCGTAAACACTCGCAAACGCTCACGAACACTCATGCAACACTCACGGGCGCTCGTAAACGCTCATATACGCTCATGCAACACTCACAAACACTCGTAAACGCTCATGCAACGCTCACGAACGCTCACGAACACGCACGAACACGCACCTCTCCCTCACACCATCCCCTTCGCCCACCACAAAGGCGCTGCCCTCCTCCGTGCCCCACCGTGTCCCTCCGCGGATCAAAAGGTGTTCTTCGTGGCCCTTAGTGGAAAGAGGTGTTAAGTTGATCTTCGTGTCCCTTCGCGGATCAAAAAAATCTTCTCCGTAAGCCTCGGTGGACAGACCATGCACTCCTCTTGACTACCTCAGTCCACACAAACGTCAACGAGCCTTTGCGATGCCACCGCCTTAGCCACCCGGCCGCAGTTCACTGACCACTGACCACTAGCCACTGACCACTGCCGTCCCCCCTTGCCCTCTCCCCCCATCCCTGCTAACCTGCCCTCACCACCCGCACCCACTTGCCCAAGGAAAGAAAAATGCCCAACCTCATCAACCTCACCGAACACCTCGCCCAAGACGGCTTCGAATACACCTACGGCATCTCCGCCTTCGACCTCACCGGCAACGGCGTACCCGACCTTATCACCCCCGACACCGACGTCGGCCTCTACTGGCTTGAAAACGACGGCCAGGGCAACTTCACCCGCCACGTCATCCACAAGCGCACCCCTGAATGGCTCGAACGCCACCAGGTCGCCGACATTGACGGTGACGGCCGACCCGAAATCGTCTTCATCGACAACATCAACGGCTGTCTGCTCTACTTCGAATATGAGGGAGACCCGCGCCTGCCCAGCTCATGGGGCGTCCGCTACATCGACGAAGGCACGCTCACAGGCGCCTACGCCGTCGCCGTCGCCGACTTCAACGGAAACGGCCATCTCGATGTCGCGGCATCGACCTGGCGCAAAGGCAACCAGTTCGTCTGGTACGAAAACCGCGACGGCCACTGGATCAAACACATCCTCGAAGACAACATCGCCGAGACCCGCGCCATCCACGCCGCCGACATCAACGGCGATGGCAAAATCGACCTCCTCGGCACCGCCCGTGTCGCCAATCAGGTCATCTGGTACGAAAACCCCGGCGACCCCGCCAAACAGCCCTGGATCAAACACATCATCGACGACGCCCCCCAACCCATCCACGGCCATCCCGTCGACATGGACGGCGACGGCGACCTCGACGTCGTTATGGCCCTCGGCATGCTCCCCCCCGACGACCCCACCGGCGTCTCCTTCGACCACCACCAGGTCGTCTGGTACGAAAACGACGGCCATCCCGCCGCCGGCAAGTGGCGCAAGCACATCATCTGCGAGCGATTCCCCCACGCCTTCGAAGCCATCGCCGCCGACTTCGACAATGACGGCGACATCGAGGTCGTCGCCACCGCCTGGAACGTCACCGGCCGCGTCGCCTACTTCAAACACCGCGGCGACCCCCGCGGCCCCTGGGATATGCAGCTCCTCAAAGACGGCTGGACCAACGCCAATATGGTCATCGCCGCTGACATCAACGGCAACGGCCGCCTCGACATCGTCGCCGCCGCCGAACGCGGCAGCAACGAAGTCCGCTGGTGGCGCAACGAAGGCCCTTGACAGCTATTCCCCACGAACGGAACTATGGCTTGTATAAGGGAAGTGGAATGAAGTTAGGTTTGTCGAGGAGAGTGCGCGCGGCGCATAAGGGGGGATAAGGGCACATCCAGGAAAATGGGGTTTACCAGACCAGTGTGCTGCAGAATCCAGTGTGACTGGCCAGATTTAGTCCGGTCTTGCCCCATCTCCTGGGACGTGTTCTATTTGACCTAGAAGTCGCAATGACCTTGGTGGACACATATTCTATATTCCCAGGAGTGACAGAATGGTTCGACTCCCGACGTTTCCCATCGCACACATTCCTTGCATAGGTATGTTTTTTCACCGTGGCAATACCCTGGGCCTCCGGTATCGATCCCGACCATACAGAGACTGCCTACGCATAGCTCACCCTGCAAGCCGCCGTTGACATCCAGCGCTTCGTGAAAAAGCGAATGCTCCCGATTCTCAGGAAGGATTTCCCGGATCTTCCATGTTTCAAATTGCGCCTGCGCGTCGGGATCTGCCGTGGGCATCACCGGACACACAGGGTCTTTAGGTTCTGAATCGTCCTCGTGAGCTTGCGCAGGCGCAATCAGAGCGACGACAAGAACTGTCGCGACAAAGAATACTGCTGTGAACTTTTTCATCGAGATGTCTCCTTTGCGTACAGGTCTGAGTAGAGGAACTGCGTGACTCCAACAGGAACCGTTAATCGTTTACTGCTGTGGGACAGCATACTCAGGTTCCTCGGCGTCTGTCTCGCAAAAGTTCCCCGAATTTACGAAGTCGTCCTCCCTGTTTCGGGAGATTTCGCCAAGTCACGTTTCCCGCGAATCGCACAAATCGGAGGAGTGCGAAAGAAAACCAGAGGTTTACGACATAACCGGCTCTCTATACCATTGCGCGGTCACTGCCAAAGGGGAAACGGAAATCAAGACGGCTGGCAAAATTTGAGTTGGGCTGTGCCGGGTAGAGGTCTATTGCCCAAGCAACCGCATCTGGCCCTGGCAGCAGTACCAGTTCGAAGAGTCTCTTCTTGCAACAGGGATTCGAATGAGGGCTGACCTCCTCGGCACCGGCCGTGTCGCCTACTTCAAACACCGCGGCGCCCCCCGCGGCCCCTGGGATATACAGCTCCTCAAAGACGGCTGGACCAATGCCAATATGGTCATCGCCGCCGACATCAACGGCAACGGCCGCCTCGACATCGCCGTCGCCGAACGCGGCGGCAACGAACTCCGCTGGTGGCGCAATGAAGGCCCTTGAGAGTCATCTACTGCCGAGCAGACTTCTTGTCGATTAGGAATCTGGGCGAAGATACGCTCTGCGAGGAGAGCGTGCGCGTGGAAAACAGCGTTTGCGTTGGAGAAACTGTGAAGAAAGGCGCATCCAGGATTCTGGGTCAATCCAGCCTGAATCCGCCGCGATTCCCTTTACCTGCAGGGAAGGAGTCCGGAGCTCCTTCCTATCCAGGAACGCATCCTCCTTGAACCAGAATTCGCAATGACCTCTGTGAACACATGTCATTCATCTCCTTGCCATGTCCCGTCCCCCAATTTCATCGCCCCATCACTCATGCAACGCTCGTAAACGCACGTCCCCCTCACGCAATCCCCACCACGTCCAGGCATCTCCATCCTGAAAATCCCCATAATAGTCCTGAAAATTCTGCTCCCCCATCCCGCCCCTCTCATCCCATCCTGCTCCCAACAATACAATCTCTTTTTTCCTGTTTGACAGACCCCGGATACTTTCCTAAAATGGCCCCAAGATTCTTCCTCGCAACATCCTGCAACGACGCCATCTGGAATAAGCCTGAGTGATTCAATCATCCTAAGGAGAAAGTCACATGCGCTTCAAACAGAACTGGTTGAACTGTACCCTCCTGTCGCTCCTGTTGGTCCTTGCGCTTCTCGTCTCCGCCTGTGCTGCCCCGGCCGCTTCCGGAGACGAAGCCCCTATGGAGGAAGAGGAGGCCCCCGCGGCGGCCTCAGCTGACATCCCCGACGCCAATCTGGCTATCAATCCGGATACAGTTGGCTCCGACCGGCTCCTCATCCTTCCCGGGCGCGGTCGTTTCGGTGTCGGTGTCTGGGGTTCCGTCACCGCCAGCAACTGGAACTTCGGCAGCGAAACCTACTACATGACCATCATGCCGCTCATCTTCCTCGGCCCCCTGGGTAACTCCACCCCCACACCATGGCTGGCCAAACGCGTCGACCCCGTCGACGACAGAATGGCCCTGGAAATCGAGCTGTACGAGGAGGGCCAGTGGAGCGACGGTGAAACCATCACCACCGAAGACGTCTCCTTCACTCTCCATCTCCTCTACCACGCTGACGCCGACTACTGGCTCGGTGACGCCCGCGGCATGATCCCTAACGTCGCCGGCGGCCAGGACTACTACGACGGCGCCACGGAAACCATCTCCGGCATCCAGATCATCGACGACTTCAACATGCGCGTAGAATTCAACACGCCAGTCGGCGAAATCTGGCGCGACCTCGGCATGCTCGGCATCCTGCCTGAACATCACCTCGGCGGCTATACACCAGCCCAGCTCTGGGCCGGCGATTTCCCCGACGCCTGGACGCCCGAGGTCTTCAGCGGCCCCTACCAGGTCCTCAGATTCGATGAAGAAGCAAAGTACCTCGAAAACCAGCGCTGGGAAGAATGGTGGGGCAACGCCATCTACGGTAAACCCGGCATCATGCGCTACGCCGAACAGTCCGGTCTGGCTCTGCCCAACTTCCTCGAAGGCCAGTCAGACGTCGTAAAAATCGGCGCCACCGACTACGATACCGTCAAGGACCTGTCCGACGTAAACATCCACCCCCGCACCTTCATGATGACAGGCTACGGCCTCAATCGCATGGATGACCGCAAACTCTCCCGTAAAGTCATGGACGCCATCGCCCATGCCATCGACCGCAACCTGTGGGCTGAGGTGCTCTACTTCGGCTTCGGCGACCCCGAAGACTCCGTCTTTGGCCTGCGCGGCCACCTCATGGGCGCAGACGACTCATTCTGCCCAGACTGCGACGAGAGTCTGGTGCTCCCGCGTACCTACGATCCCGAAATGTCCATGCAGCTTCTGGCCGAAGCCGAGGCTGAAGGCGATTGGGATCCCGGTCGCGTTCTAACCATCCTGACAGGCTCCGGCGGCGACGCCCCCGTCCTGCTCCAACAACAACTCGCCGCCGTCGGCATCGAGACTGAAATCCTCGCCGGTGAAGAGCTGCGCCAGGAACGTCAAGCCAGCGGCGACTACGACATCGACATGGTCGGCGGCTGGGTCATGAATACCATCCGCAACTGCACCTACTGGGTCGGCAGCTGTGAACAGGACTACTGGCCTTCCAAGTTCCACTGGTGCAACGAGGACTTCCGTTCCCTCTGCGTGGACGCAATGGGCACCACCGACCCCGAAGAGTTCACCCAGCTCAGCGAAGAGATCATGCAGATCTACTTCAACGACGGCCCAATCTGGGGCGTAACCCAGATTGCCGAGTTCTACGTCACAACCGGCAACCTCGGTGGCTTCATCCCGGAGGAAGCCTTTAACTTCCTCGGCACCTGCGGCGAAAAGGGCGTTGCCAGTTGGTACTGGATCGAGTAACGGTGCTTTCCAGGCGTTAAATCTGATAACATGCATTTCCTCCCCGGCGCCGCCGGGGAGGAAATGCCGCCCAACTCCGCACGCTACCCCCGCCATCGCCTGGCTAACGGCAGGACCAGTGTAAGAACGCACCGAAAGTGAGCGTAAGTTGACCCAATACATCATCCGCCGCCTCTTGACGGTCTTACCCATGCTCCTGGTCATCACCTACCTGGCCTTCTCTCTGATGCGCCTGGCGCCCGGCGACCCAACCCTTTTCATGTTTCTGGCCAGCGATACCCAGGGTATGACGCCGCAGCAAGTGCGCGATCAGATGGGCATTCGCGAAGCCTACAAAGGCCGCGGCGACGAGGAAACCGTCAGCACAAGCGAATTCCAAAAAGAAAAGCTCGGCCTCAACGACCCGATCCCGATCCAATACGCACGCTGGTTGACCAAAGTCGTGCAGGGCGACTTTGGCCGCGCCATGCGCACCGCCGAGCTCATCGGCCCGCAGATGCGCCTGCGCGTCGGCGTCACCGTGCGCCTCACCATCCTCGCCACCCTGCTCAGCGTTCTGGTCGGCATCGTTGTCGGCTCCATCTCCGCTCTCTACCAGTACTCAATGTTCGACAATGTCGTCTCCTTCATCACCTACATCTTCATCGGCGTTCCCGGCTTCCTGCTGGCTACCTGGGTCATCATCTTCTTCTCCATCAGGCTTGGCTGGTTCCCCGCCGGAGGCATGTACAACCCGCGCACCGGAGGCGATTTCGCCGACCGCGCCTACCATATGCTCCTCCCCGTTCTCGTCATGGGAATCAGCGGCTCCGCCGGCCTCATCCGCTGGACTCGCACCAGCGTGCTCGAAACCATGCGCGCCGACTACGTGACCGTGGCCAGGGCCAAGGGCATGAAGGAAAGGATCGTCCGCAGCCGTCACATCTTCCGCAATGCCCTCTTGCCTGTCATCACCATCATCGGTCGCGGCGTGCCCGACATTATCGGCGGATCAGCCTTCTTCGAGCTGGCCTTCAACTACCCAGGCATGGGCATGTGGGTCGCGCAGGCGGCCGCGGCCAAAGATTTCTCCATCCTGATGGCCGCCACGACCGTCACAGCTGTCCTCGTCATCTTCGTAAACCTGGTGGTCGACATCGCCTATGTCTGGGTCGACCCCAGAGTCGCCTACTCGTAGCACCTACAGCTCTGATCTGTGGGTCCGAGGAAAGCCTGCGCTGTGCGATAGCCCGGCTTCTTCCCGTTTCCAGCCATACCCTCCCCCTGACGATAATACGGAGTGAAACTTTAGCATGAGCGTGCAGGCCGCATCCTCGACTGACTCTGCCCAAGAGATTCCAATAGAAAGACCGTCACTGGCCGCCCAGAACATGCGTATGTTCCTGCGGAATCCAGGCGCAGTCGGCGGCCTGGCATTCATGCTGGCGATCACCCTGATGGTCATCTTCGCGCCTTGGGTTACCCCTTTCGAACCCCAGGAAATCGATGTGCAGGCAATCCGCAAGCCGCCCAGCGTCGAACATCTCCTGGGCACCGACCTGACCGGCCGCGACATGCTGACCCGCATCCTCTACGGTGGCCGCGTATCGCTCCTCATCGGTCTCCTGGCCGTAATCATCCGTACCGTCATCGGCCTCGTCCTTGGCGCCGTTTCCGGATACTTCGGCGGCGTCGCCGACTTCCTCATCCAGCGCGTCGTCGATATCATGATGAACTTCCCCACGATCTTCCTCCTCCTTATCCTGGTCGGTATATTCGGCCCTACACCCTCCATGCTCCTTGTCGGCCTCGGCGCTCTCGGCTGGCCCCCGGACACTCGCGTCTTCCGCGGCCAGATCCTCTCCATCCGCGAATTGGATTACATCCTCGCCGCCCGCGCCATCGGCACGACAAACTGGGGCATCATCCGCCAGCACGTCATGCCCAATGTGATGCACCTCGTCCTCGTCAACATGACCCTGAATATCGGCGTCGTGATCATCGCCGAGGCCGGCCTCAGCTTCCTCGGACTCGGGGTCCAACCGCCTACGCCCAGCTGGGGCAACCTTCTCACCTCCTCCAACAACCTGACCCTGATCCAGCGCTTCTGGTGGCTGTGGGTCCCGCCCGGCCTTGTCCTGGTCGGTACGGTCATCGCCCTAAACCTGATCGGCGACGCCCTCCGAGACATCTTCGATCCGCGTCGCCGCAGATAAGGAAAATGGGACGACTCCCAACAGCCTGATGCCGAACCACGACAACTGCGCAAAATCCCAATCTGCACTGAAACTGCGCCCAAATCGCCGCGCAAAGTGCAGAGAAACCCAAAGAACGCAGTGAACGCAGTGTCAATAAAGGCCGCATAACAGTGAATTTTCGGCCAGTGAACCGACCTCACTTTCTTTGCAGATCGCTCAACACGGAGACCAGCTATGCAACACGGCATCCTCTACAAGCGGCCCGGTCGTTATGCCCTCGGGCCCGTCCCCCAACTGCTGCCCGACGGCCGCCTGACCGTCGGCGTCGTCTCCTCCCCCTTCGCAGACCATTACGGCCTCGCCGACTGGATCGTGCTCGTCTCCGAAGATCAAGGCCAATCCTTCACCGAAACCAACGACCAGACCATCCCGCTCGCCTGGCCCGGCGCGCTGCCCCGCGAACAATATGACCGCTACGCCGACATCCAACCCGACGGCAGCTACCTCGCCGCCGGCACCGTCGGCTTCGAAGTCTGGCCCAAGGACCGCGCCGCCGAAGTCAAAGAACTCGGCCTGACCGCACGCCCCCATCCCGACCAGAGCGAGGACCTTCTCGTCGGCATGCCAAGGCTCTTCGTCATGCGCTCCCGCGACCAGGGCAAAACCTGGGACCGCCGCGACTGGCTCGTCCCCGGCTTCAGTTGGATGACCGCCTTCCCCCGCTGGACCCGGTTGCAAGCGGGCAACATCCTCCTGCCCGTATACGCCAGCGACCAGGAGGGTGACAGAGGCCAGGTCTTCGTCTGGCGCTCCGACACAAACGGCGACAACTGGCGCCTTATCCCCCTCTGCTCCAGCGTCTCAAGCGTTACCGGTGACGAGACCTGCTTCATCGAAACTGAACCAGGCAAAGTCCTCGCCCACATTCGCCATGCAACGCCCGGCGGGATCGCCAGCGGCTACCTGCTCGAAAGCTGGTCCGACGATGGCGGCCTCACCTGGTCCCAACCGCTGCGCACCGACATCAAAGGCTACCCGCCCCACCTCCTGCGCCTCCAGGACGGCCGCATCCTCTGCGGCGTCACCTACCGCTGGGATCCCATGGGCATCCGTCTCGTCCTCAGCGCAGACAACGGCAAAACCTGGGATACCGACAACACCATTGTCATGCGCGACGACGCCGGCACGGCCTCGCCCATGTGGCCCGACTACCCCCGCCACAGCGGCGGCTCCGACGTCGGCTACCCCATCACCGTGCAGTTCGACGACGGCACGCTCTTTACCTGCTACTGGATCACCCTCGAAGACGGCATCTGCCATGCCGCCTACACCAGGTGGAGCCTCGACGACATCTGAACGCCGCACTGCACAACGAGCGGGACAGCGACCAAGCCATGGCCAGTTCGCGACGCCAAACTAGGCAAACGGGAATGCGTCTCCCGCATCTCTCTTCACCACTCTCTCTTTGTTTTTGGGACGGTCAGCCGCAAGCGGCTTCCCTTGTGCGGGGGGACACCCCCCGCAACGCCCCCCGCAAAATCATGCCCCGCCCACGTAACGCCTTCCAGCCGGCCGGTCTTCCTGCGACCGTGCGCAGCCCCCAACGTCTCGGGACAGGACCCGCACGGCGCGCCAGCCCGGTCAGGCCAGCGTCTTGCAAGGCAGCCAGGCCAGTTCCCCGCAAGGCCCTGCACGTGTCTCCGATCCAGCCGCGCCGTGCCAATGCAATCCTGAAAATCGGTAACCGTCCCGCGCATCCTGCTCCAAACAGACGAGGAACAACCCCATGACCAGCGCAAAACTCGCGATCGACGGCGGACCCCCAATACGCAGCCAGCCCTTCGGCCCCAAATGGATCTTCGGCGACGAAGAACGCCGCCACCTCATGGAGGTAATGGACAACGCCACCGACGGCTGGCGCTCCGGCTTCAAAGTGAGGGCCTTCGGCGACGCCTTTGCCACGCTCCACGGCGCACAATACGCTGTCGCCACCACAACCGGCACCGGCGCCATCCACGCCGCGGTCGCCGCTGTCAACCCCGAGCCCGGCGACGAAGTCATCACCACCCCCACCACCGACATCGGCTCCGTTCTCGGCATCATCCTGCACAACGCAATCCCCGTCTTCGCCGACTGGGACCCGGAGACCTTCAACACCGATCCCGCTGACATCGAGCGCCGCATCACCCCCCGTACGCGCGCCATCCTCGCTGTCCACCTCTACGGCAACCCTTGTGACATGGGCCCCATCCTCGAAATCGGCCGCGCCCACAACCTGCCAGTCATCGAGGACTGCTCACAGGCCCACCTCGCCGAATATCGCGGCCAGCTCGTTGGCACAATCGGCGACATCGGCTGCTTCTCCCTTGGCGGCAAGACCCTCACCACCGACCAGGGCGGCATGGTCATCACCAACGACGAGCCCCTCGCCCGCCGCGCCATGGGCTTTTCCCGCAAAGGCTCCGAGATGGACAGCGCCCTCCGCAGCTCCCTGGCGCCCACCTCCTTCCGCCGAGGCGGCAACAAGGGCTACGCCTTCCTCGGCGATTTTCACCCCATGACCGACCTCCACGCCGCCGTCGGCCTCGCCCAATTCGACCGCTGGCAGGAGGCCACCCGCGTCCGCCGCATGACCGCCGCCATCCTAGACGAGGTCGTGCCCCAGCTCCCCGGCTTCAAGATCCAAAAAGTCCATCCCGAAGACCGCAGCGCCTACTACACCTACGCCTACACCATCGACGAAACCGCGGCCGGCATCTCCTCAGATGACTTTTCCGAAGCCGTTCGCGCCGAAGGCATTCCCGACTGCTACGGCCCCTACATCCAGGGCCGCCCCCTCTACCGCTATCCGATCTTCGCCGAAGAGGATACCTACGGCCAGTCCCGCTACCCCTTCGTTGACGAGCAGGGAAACCGCCGGATCGACTACAGCGCGATCCATCTGCCCCACATCGAACGCGAGCTGCCCAAGACCGGCTTCATCCTCTTCCGTAACTCCTACACTGAACAGGACGCCAAAGATATCGCCGCGGCCATGCGCAAAGTGGCTCTTCACTACGCCGAACAGGCCGCCCAATAGAACCCAAGGACAAATAGCCGTGGACAGCATCGAAAACCAGGACGGCTCAACGCTCATTCCAATCCCCGGCGGCGAATTCCTGATGGGGACTGACCCAGCCGACGCGCAACAGATGGCCGACGCATACGGCTGGCGGCTCACCCGCTTCCAGGACGAAAGCCCGGTGCATACCGTCCAGCTTGATCCCTACTACATATGCCAGTATCCGGTCACCGTCGCTCAATACGACCGCTACCTGCAGGAAACCGGCGCACGGCCTCCCCAGTGCTGGGACGACTCCCGGTTCACAGGACCTGGCCAGCCCGTCGTCGGCGTCGCCCACTTCGATGCCGAAGCCTACGCCAGTTGGGCCGGGCTGCGCCTGCCAACCGAAGCCGAGTGGGAATACGCCGCCCGCGGCGCCGATGGGCGGCGCTGGCCTTGGGGAAACGAGTGGGATCCCGATCGCGCCAACACTCGCGAATCCGGGGTCGGCCATCCCACCCCCGTCGACCGCTATACGGAGGCTGGCAACGTCAGCCCTTACGGCGTCTGCGACATGGTCGGCAACGTCTGGGAATGGTGTCAGGATCGCTATTCCGACGACTTTTACACCTTCAGCCCGCGCGCCAATCCCATCTGCGCCAAGCCGGTCGTCCACTATGACGCCCACAACATACTGCGCGGCGGCTCCTGGTACAGCATCGCAGAGCGCGCCCGCTGCGCCGCCCGCTACGATCGCTTCCCCCAAATGCAACGCCGCCACGTAGGCTTCCGCTGCGCACGCGACGCATGAACTCTGGCCAGATGACTACCGTAAGAGAGATCAACAGACCGCAGGCGTAAGGAGAAAGTCAAAATGATCGGAGTTATCGTCAATCCGGAACAACCTCGCAAGGGGACAGGGGAGCTGCCGTCCTATGCCGCCCCCTATATCAGCGAGATCCTTCGCCATGCCGGCATCCCCTTCACCCTGCTGCCGCAGGAGGCGCTCGCCGGCGATTCGCCTCTGCCGCGGCTCCTGATCTTCGCCCAGGATCTTGAGCTGAGCTCGGACCAGAAAGCAGGCGCAGCCGGCTTCGTTCACTCCGGCGGCCTTCTCATCGGCAACGCCGGCACGTCAGGCATGGACGACCTCTTCGGCGTGCAGACCGTTCGCCTCCTCGAAGAAGGCTACCTGCAGCCCCCTTCAGCGTCCCACCCCGTCACCGGTGGCCTGCGCAGGGAAACGCACGTTTTCGGCGGCGCCCTGGTCAGCGCCGCTTCCGGCGCCTCACTCGCCCAGGTCGCGCCCACTCAACCCTCGCCGCATGCCGACGGAGCCGCCTCCGACGCCGTCGTTACCCATGCCACCGGCCGCGGCCGCACCATCCTTTTCGCTATCGACCTCATCACATCCGTGCTCCACATCCACCAGGGCAAGCCCGTCGTGCCCATTCCCCCGCGTGAATCCTCAGGCACACCCGCCGGATCCATCCTCGACCCGGACCGCGACGGCGATCTCGTCGAAATCCACGACATCGACGATCTCTACTACTCCGGCGGCATCCCACTCCAGGATGGTCGAACCTACTACAACCAGCGCATCATCCTGTCGCCCATGGCCGACACCCTGAAGGAACTGTTGCTGCGCGCCATCTTCCACCTTCTCAGCACTGCTGGTGAAAGCCTGCCCCTCCTCTGGTACTGGCCGGAAGGGAAGACGTCGATGGCTCACATGTCCCACGACTCCGACGGCAACCGTCCCCTCCTGGGCTGGTCCCTCTTCGACCTCCTGCAGGAACTCAACGTGCCGTCCACCTGGTGTACGATGCCCGTTGCCGGCTATGATCGCGCCTTCTACAATGCGCTCATCGACTCCACCTCCGAGATCGCTCTCCACTACGCCACCGGCAACGCGCCCGTGCGCGAAGCCCCCCGCTGGAGCCAGATGGACTTCGATTGGCAGTACGACACGCTCGCCTACGAGACAGGACTCTCCAACATCGTCTCCAACAAGAACCACGGCATCGCCTGGCAAGGCCGCCTCGAGTTCTACTACTGGTGCCAGAACAAGGGTATCCAGCTCGAACATTCGCGCGGAGACCGAGGCTTCACCTTCGGCACATCCCACCCCTGGCTGCCTATGGAGGACGACCGCCCCCACGGTGACTTCCTCGACGTCCTCGCTCTCCCCTTCCTCACCCAAGACTTTACCGTCGTCTGCCCGCACGGCTTCATGCGCCCCCTCGTCGACCAGAGCCATGCCACTTATGGCGTCGCCCACGTACTCTACCACCCCTCCCACGTCGAAGACCCCGAGTGCGAACGCTCCATCCGCGAGACGGTCGCCTACGCCCGCAGCCTCGGCATGGAATGGTGGACCAGCGAAGAGATTAACAACTGGGAGCGCTCCCGCCGCCGTGTCTCTATATCCGCGACCGGAAATGGGGCAACCGACGAAAGCGCCTATTGCATTCAGTCGCCCGACAAGCTCAGCGAAGCCACCATGCTCTACCTGCTCCCCGCTGGTGGCGCCGCGCCTTCAGCCTCCACCCTCGACGGTAAAGCGATAGACGTATCCACTGTCGAGCGGTATGGCCACAGATTCGCTCAGGTCACCGCCGACCTCGACGGCGAGCACGAGCTCAGAGTGCCTTCCGTCTCAGGTTGAAACTGAAATCCGGCTACATTTCAGACGAAGGAAAGAACGATGGCTGACAAGGCAGCGACCTGGACCGATAGCGCAACCGTCGATCTGGATGGTCTCCGCGTAACGCTCTCCGAACCCCATCTCGTGGGCCGGCGCCGCGGCTACTTCTGGTTCCCCAACCTCTGGACGATGCCCAACGGCGACCTCCTCTCTACCATTTCGCCCGTGCCGGACATCCACCTCTCCGGCGTCCCCTACTACGTGCTTTGGTCCCGGGACGGTGGCCTGACCTGGTCCGAGCCGCAAGTCTCCTGTGACGGCGGCCAGACCCTCCTTCATCTCCACGCCGGCGACAGCATCATGCTCCCCTACGACCTCCGTCCCCGACCGGACGGCATCGGCGCGCCGCACAACATCATCCCCGCCGGCCAGCGCGTCTTCGACTATGTGCCCACCGGCGTCGTCATCACCGGCATGCCCGCGCCCGTCCCCCTGATCCTGCCCGGCCTCGATGTCGTGTCCTACTCCTTCAATGGTCAAACGCTCTGGCTGGAGGACGGTACCTACCTCGCCACCGCCTACGGGCATTTCGAAGGCGACGAACGCGACTCGATTGTGGCCGTGGAGTCCAGCGACGGCGCAAACTGGTCGGTCCGCTCCATCGTCGCCGACGCCTCCTGTCCCGTGCCCGGAAGAGGAGGACCCAGCGAGTCCGCTATCTGTCGCCTGCAGGACGGCCGCATCATGTGCGTCTTCCGCGTCGAAAGTAAATTTCCCTTCGGCCAGACCTTCAGCAGCGACGAGGGCCGCTCCTGGACGCCCGCCGCCGCCATGCCCGGCGTCTTCTCCGTGCAGCCGAGCCTCGCCGTGATGGCCGACGGCGCCATCGCGCTCTCCGGCGGCCGGCCCGGCCTCTACCTCTGGCTTAACGCCGACGGCGCCGGACTGCGCTGGCAACAGATCGATATCCTCGCCCACCACAACAGCTGCCATCCACAGGAGCCAATCACCTATTCCGAGGATCTCTCCCGCCAGCAAACAACGGCCTACACCGAGGTCGTTGCGCTCGACGAAAAGACGCTCCTCTACATTTACGACCGCGCGCCAAACGGCTGGCGTCGCATTCCCGAAGATATGAACGACACCAACAGCGTCTGGCTGGTCAGGGCAACTGTGGAGCGGTAGCGAGGGAAGCGATTCCCGAAATCCAGGTACACCGTTTCTGATTGGAGTGAAAGAGGAGCGTAAACCGTGGCAACTGAACCTGTCGTCGACGTACGAGCGCTTCCCGGCGCCCGCGAGACTCTGGCCTATCAAAACGGCGGACTCTTCCCTGTCCTTGCCCTTTCCAACGACGGCGTCGTCGTTGCGGCCCTACGCGGAGGCGCCGGCCACATTGGGCGCGAAGGCCGAATGGAGATAGTCCGCTCCCTTGACTGCGGTCAGTCCTGGACGCCCCCGAACCTGGTCGCAGACAGCGACGACGACGATCGCAACCCTGCTTTCGGCGTTTCATCCCAGGGAACGCTTGTCCTCCTCTACCACCGCCAGCACAACTACGACGCCGATGGCAACTACCAGGGCGGCGTCCGCGTCTCCGACCGCAAGCCCGTCGCCATCATGGCGACCCGCTCCTTCGATGACGGCCTCTCCTGGGAGGAGCCTTACCCCCTTTCCATAGACGCCCTGGCCACGGGCTCCCCCTACGGCAAAATCGTCGCGCTCGACGATGGAACGCTTCTGGCCCCCATCTACAACAGTCAGGCCTGGGCAGACGAGCGGAGCGACCAGCGTTTTGACGCGTCCTACCTCGTTCGTTCCCAGGATGACGGCCGGACCTGGGGAACGGTATCGCAGATAGCGCCGCGTAAGAATGAGACCGCGCTGATCGTCCTGCCAGAAGGCGACCTCCTTGCTGTGTTGCGCGACGACACCGCCGGCGCGCTGCACAGCGCCCGTTCACAGGACGGCGGACTCACGTGGTCCCCGCCCACCCAGATCACCCAACCCCGCCAGCATCCCGCCGACCTGGTCCGCCTTTCCAACGGCGACATCCTGCTTACCTACGGCAATCGCAACCCACCCCACCGCATCGAAGGGCGCATCAGCCGCGACGGCGGGCGATCCTGGCTCGACTGTCTCCTCACCTTCTCCGGCCATCTCTACGGCTACACTGTCGAAGAGTCCCGCCGCACCGACCTGGGTTATCCTTCCAGTGTGGTTCACAGCGCCGGAGGCGATCGCACGGGCGTCACCATGTACTATTACAATCCTTCCATGCGTCGCGCAGCCGACGCCCGCCAACGCGTCGGCAATCCCCTCTATGGTCACGAGAACTACTGCGCCGTCGCCGTCACCTGGCAAGAAAGAGAACTGCTCGCGGCTGTCGAGAGCGCGGTCAAGGGGCAATAGCCCCGTGTCATCCGCCGACCGCTCCGGATGGTCAAGGGCGCCGCTGAGGAGCGCCGCGCAGGTTCCGGACATGCGCGCAAGCCACTGCCGCGACTCGGACCAAAGGAGACACCGAAGTGACCAACTTGGCGTCCCACCACACTGTCGACATCCGCACTCTCCCTGGCACACGTGAAACCACCGCTTACTGTGGCGGCGGACTCTTTCCCATTCTGGCCCTGGCCCCCAACGGTGATTTGGTCGCCGCGCTGCGGGGCGGCGCCGGCCATCTCGGCCGCGCCGGGCGCATGGAAGTCGTGCGCTCCTCCGACAACGGCCTGACCTGGACGCCTCCGAATCTGCTCGCCGACGGTGATGACGACGACCGTGATGCGGCGTTCGGCGTATCATCCCGGGGAACGCTCGTCCTCCTCTACCAGCGCGAACACAGATACGACGCCGACGGCAACTACCAGGGCGGGCTCCCTATCTCCAGCCCCAAACCGGTTGCGTTAATGGCGACCCGCTCCGTCGATAGCGGCCTCACCTGGGAAAGGCCATATCCTCTGTCGTTTGATACCCTGGCAACCGCGTCGTTCTTCGGCAAAGTCGTCTCGATCGACGATGGGACACTGCTGGCGCCGGTCTACAACAGCCGGCCCCAGGCAGGCGAGCCGGGCGAGCCTCAGTATGACGTCTCCTATCTCTTACGTTCCCAGGATGATGGCCGGACATGGGGAGGTCTCTCACAGATCGCGCCGCACCGGAATGAGACCGCTCTTATCGTCCTGCCTGACGGCGAACTCCTCGCTGTGCAACGAGACGACACCGCCCAGGCGCTGCACAGTACTCGCTCACAGGACGGCGGCCTGACCTGGTCCCCGTCCACCCAGATCACCCAGGCCCGCCAGCATCCCGCCGACATGGTGCGGCTCTCCAATGGCGACATCCTGCTCACCTACGGCAACCGCAATCCGCCCTTCCGCATCGAAGGCCGCATCAGCCGCGATGGCGGGCGCTCCTGGCTCGATTGTCTCCTTACCTTCTCAGGTCATCTCTACGGCTACACTGTCGAAGAGTCCCGCCGCACAGACCTCGGCTACCCTTCCAACGTCGTCCTCAACGACGGTCAGGGCGTCACCATCTACTATTACAATCCCTCAATGCGCCTCGCCGCTGATGCCCGCCAAAGTGCCAGAAATGTCCTCTATCAGCACAATGACTACCGCGCCATCGCCATTGTCTGGCAGGAAGATGAGCTGATTGAGGCGGTCGATAAGGCGCTAGGCGAGCAATAGCTCTGTGTCCTTTCGCCCGCCGTCGACAAACCGAGAACATGCATCCGCACGCGCCGGATCGTCCCCGCGAGTCGGCCCACGCAGGATTTCATGCGCATAATAGGACCTGAATGACGAGGGTTAAGTGAGGAACTACGAGGGGAATGCTGTAAGAAGCGGCACTTCTGGCTGCAGCTCTCCTCTTCTGCACATGCTAAAACTGAAACCAGTGATCGCGTGTGTCGCTGCTCGAAACGCAATACCCACCTGACCGGCGAGCTGGCAAATCGGCGCCCTGAGGGCTACGAGGTCTGACCCTCGGCCCCGTCTATCATCGCCTTTATCCAGCCAATTGTGTAGGCCGTGCCAATGCGCGGATCATCTCCCATCAGCGGGACATGATCGGGAATGAGAACGCCGTTGAACTCTATCTCCTTCAGCGTGTCGATTGCCCTCCGCATATCGTAATACCCGTCATCAACGAAGGTCTCCACAAACCGGGGCAGAGGCCGGTCGACGTTTCGGAAATGGACCTTAAAGACCTTGTTCTGCTGCCCGAATTCGCGCAAGGCCTCGTCAGTGTCTTTTCCCATAATAGGACCGCCCTCCAGCCAGCAGCCGATACAGAAGCAGATCCCTATGTTACGGCTGTCAGCGATAGCCATCGCCCGTTGGTAGCCGTCAAAGCTGCTGAAAATGCACCGCGGCACGCCGGCCAGTTTAAGTCGGGGCGGATCGTCTGGATGGATGCCAATGCGGATGCCCTGCTCTTCGGCCACGGGAACAATCTCCCCAACGAAATGCCGGAAGTTGTCCCAGATCTCTTCCTCGCTGTAGACCCGTCCGTGGGAAAGCGGCGTATGAAAGCGATTGGCCCCTCTGTAGCCAACGTGATCCTTGTCAACATCAAAGCTGCGCGCGCGGGCCCCTCCTCGCGTACTCTCCGGCTCCGAGCTCCAGACCCCGTTCGCCATGTGTGCATAAGTTGTGTAGGGAATGTCCGCCTCGCCCAGAGCGCGTAGATGCAGTTTGTACTCCTCTATCTTGGCGTCCCGGTTCTCCAATCCCAGCACGATTGCATCCTGGTTGTGCAGGTTGCCATTCCCAAAACCGTAAACCCGCAGTCCGGCATTGGCGAAACGTCTCTTCACCTGACGGTAGTATTCCGCCCCGGCCCGCGGCGCCGTCGTCCACAGCGTGACCCAACTGATTCCCATCTGTTTCAGGAAGGCAAGATAGTCGTCCCCAGCTTCTGCCGAAATGGAGACGGCCAGCTTCATTCCGGGATCAATCTTCCTGAGCGGCATGCCAGCTTACTCTACTCAAGACAACTCGAACCAGTCTGAATCAGGTGGCCCGATCGATACGCGGCGCCCTGTAAGCCACCGCGATCAAATGACGCTGAAACCCATCCGAGTCTGCGCGCGGAGGGATGTTGAACTGGACCATAGTGAACCCGTTCTGCGTATTCCAGCTCTCGTAGCCATCGACGGGTGAGGGGCCAATCGGACGGCCGTCGAGCCAAATGCGTTGCGGGGAAGCCAAACGCGGTAGCCTCAGACGCAATGCCAGACCGTGACCAGCCGCTCGCAAAAGTGGCCTGGCCCGATCGCTCGCTACCGGCTTAATCTGATCGCAGCGCAGGCTTTGCATACGAGGGTACCGCCGGCAAGCAGCCCGGATCTCGCTAACGTCTATCCCCTGGTCGTGTCCGTATTTCTGCAAAAACGGATCGATCTCAGCTGCTCGCCAGCGGTCGTAATCGCCAGGATCCAGTGAAAAAGCCGTCAGCGCCATGCCTACCGGCTCGTTGACCCCCCGTGCGACCACAAACTGGTTCGTGTGCGCCCACAGCTCCACCCGGCTCGCCCTGCGTTCGGCCGCCGTCTGCCCATACGCCGCCACAAATGTCTCATCCTGCTGAAACATCGTCCGCACAGGATAGCCAGCCACAGCTTCATTCCGCCACGGCTGATTGCCAAGCTCCAGCATCCTCCTGCAGCGAATCAATCCGCTGCGGGGATGGTGGACCTCCATTGTATTGGCGAGCGTATGAAAGCGGTGATAAGCATGGACGCAGGAAGTTACGCGCTGCCCAGAGTAATATGAATGGTGGATGTTCCCCGGCAGCCAGGGGAGGATACGCTCTGCCTCTTCCTCGCCGCGGTCCTGGGGGAATCCAGCAGCCTCGGCCGCCCGGTTAAGCTCCTCGATGAAGAGACGCGAATGCGTGCGGTCAAACTGGCTCGTCGTCCACGAAAACCCATTGCTCTCGCCCATGCGGTATTTCCAGCCAAACTCGGTCCCGTGAAGCGAGCAGAACAGTTCCGGCTGCATCAGTTCCAATATCTCTGCCACGGCCTGGGACTCCGGCTGTGTGGGATCGCCGTCAAGCGAGAAATCCGCATACAGGTTCACGTCGTTCACATTGTTGAATCGCAGGTTCTCCCACGAATCGGGGTTGGCCACCGGCATCAGCCCAATGCGCTGCTTGCGGCGAATTTCGTCCGCAGCAGGTGTAACGAGCCAGCGCGCCAGTTCCAGCAAAGCCAGGCTGGCGCTTCGTTCCTGCCCATGCTCCTGCCCAACCATCAGGACGCGCTGCTTGTCTTCGTCGCCAACCTCCTGGTCCGTAAAGGTCAACATCCAGATCGGCTGCCCCCGCACGGAACGGCCAGCCTCTTCAAGGACAACGTATCCTGAAAAGTCGCTCTGCAACTTTCTGCAAAACGATTCCAGTTCAGGTAGTGACGGGTATGAAAGGAGATCGCCGCTGTCGGCTGATCCTTGAGACCAAACGCGAGGGGTCCAGTTGAGATTCACGAAGCGCTCTCTTTATTTGCCTGCCTGGCGGGGATTCAGCGCGTCGTTGAGGCCGTCGCCCAGGAAATTGATAGCCAGTGTCACGATGCCCAGCACGATGGCCGGAATGGCGATCAGATGCGGCCAAGTCCGCCAGGATGGCATCGACCTGTTGATCATCGAACCCAAACTCGCGCCGGGAGGCTGTATACCGATACCCAGATAGCTGAGCGATGCCTCAAGAATCATGGCGCTGGACATGCTGAAGGTAAAGCTGACAATCACCGGGCCCAGCGCATTAGGAACCAGGTGCCTGAGCATGATCTGCCTGGTGGTCGCGCCCACCGAACGCGCCGCAAGCACATAGTCCTGCTCCCGCAGCGAAAGAATCTGCCCGCGAATCAGCCGGGCCTCGCCCGGCCACGAGATGAGCGACAGAGCGCTGAAAACGATCAGATAATCCACGTAAACCGTATTGGTCAGGAATTTCCATCCAGTCTGGTCCTGGAAGACGGCCAGCACCGCTTCCAACGGTTCGGCAATCGAGGCGTTGATCAGAGCCGCGAAGAGAATGGTAGGGATTGTCATCACGACATCGGCCAGGCGCATGATTGTGTTGTCAACTGCCCTGCCCGAATAGGCGCTGATCGTGCCTAGCGTCACTCCGATAATCAGGGTCAGCAGCGGCACGAGAATCGATATCAGAACTGCCGTCCGCATCGCATGCAGCAACCGGCTGAAATAGTCGCGGCCCACGTCGTCAGTGCCCAGCCAGTGCTCTGCATTGGGCGGCATACCTATCTGATCCAGGTTCTGGTCCAGGTGGTCGTACGGCGCAAGATAGGGCCCCGCAAGCGCCGTTGCATACGTGAATACGACGACAATGAGGCCGATCAGGGACAAACGGTTTCGCAGCAAACGCCTGAACGCGTCGCTCCACAGACCCCTCTGGCCCGCTAACGGCGTTTCGAGTTCCTCTTTGAGGATTCTGTTTCTGACTTCTGACGAAGACTGCTCGACCTCTCGCCTCGAAACTTGGTCCGTCACAGCGTCACCCTCGGATCAAGGAACGGGTAGACAAAGTCCACGATCAGGTTGCTCATCATTATGAGAAACGCCCCAAAGAGCGTACAGTCCATCATCAGCGGATAGTCGCGTTGAATAAGCGAGGTTACGAACAGATTTCCGTATCCGGGGATGCCGAAGATCTGCTCAACAAAGACTGACCCTGTGATCAGGCCAGTGACGATCAACCCCAGTGACGTCACCACCGGAGTAATCGCGTTGCGCATGACGTGCCCCAGAACTACCTGCCGTTCCTTCAGTCCCTTCGCCCGTGCGGTGCGAACGTAGTCGTTCTCAGCCACTTCCAGGATGCCAACCCTCATCTGCCGAATCACGACGGCAAGAGGAAACAGAATCAACATCAGGGTGGGCATAATCACATTCGGGTGCGTGATGCCCTTCCAGCCGTAGGGAACGTTCATGATGTCAAGCCTGAGCACCAGGATGATGAACAGCAGAGGAGCCAGAACATACACGGGAACTGTGCGCAGGAAAAGACTTCCCCCCACAATGAAATAGTCCACTGCGGTGTTCTGCTTGACTGCCGCCAATACACCCAACGGGATGCCAGTAACAACCAGAACCACGAACGCCAGCAGACCCACCTGGGCAGAAATCGGGAAGACTTTCAGGATCATGCCCAACACGGGGCGGCTGCGAACGATGGAGTCGCCAAGGTCGCCACGCAGCACGTTGCCCACATACCTGATGAACTGCACGTGAAGCGGCTGATCCAGGCCAAGCCGCGCCCGCGCCCGGTCCACCATCTCCTCGGTAGCGACAACCGTCTCCATACTCTCATACATCATCTCGATCGGGTCGCCGGGGGCCAGGTGGCCCAGCGTGAAGATGATCACGAGAACGACCAGCAGCAAAGGGATGATGCCGAGCACGCGCAGGATCAGATACTTAAGCAAACTGAGTCCTCCTGTTCACCTATGTCGAACAAATACCGGCATTTCATGAACTCTTTAAAGTATCTCATTCTTCTATCTGGCGAATTACGAATGCCCGAACAAAGAAAAAACCTCGCGCTGGCCGCCGCGAGATTCCTGGTTGAAACCTGAGGCTGAATTCATTTGAGGTCTCTGGCAGGAATCGGCACTTGCCAAACAGGAAGGTCGGGCAAAGGGAAGCTGGCTCGGGTCCCAAGCCAGCCTCCCTTTGCGCCAAACCGGTCAGACCAAATCCTATTGGTCTGCTACGGTTACCTCTTCAATGTTGTACCAGTTGTTGTACCAGGTACCCTGCAGGCCCTGCACCCAGGGCTTCGCATGCCAGGAATAGGAAACCACGAAGAAGGGCTTCCAAACATAATCTTCCAGGTAAATCAGTTCCGCCTCGTGGACCAGTTCAAGGAAGCGAGGATCATCGCGACTGAGAGACATGGCCTCGTCAAGCAGCGCGTCCACTTCCGGGTTGCTGTACTTGATTCTGCTCATGGCGTTGCCGGTGTAAGCGGCCCGCCATACCGCGTGCCCCGGATCCGGCAGCGTTCCCCAGCCAAAACCGCCCATGTGGACGACGTCGGCTCTGGCCGCGCCTTGCGCCCAGTCATTCCACCAAGGCTTCGTTTCGACGTCCGTTATGCCAAGCGTGTCGCGCCACATTTCCAGGATCATCTCCATGCCGCGTACCCACTCGGCATCCGGTGTCCCCAGCGCAAGATTGAGCTTGGGCAGATTCTCCGCCGACCCGTAACTGGACTGGGCCAGCTCCTCCTTTGCCAGTTCGGGATCATATTTTAGCGCCCCGGCCTCCTCGAATATCTCGGGCCGGTGACCCGACAGGCCCGGATAGATGGGACCGGCCACCGGGTCCTTGGTGTCACCGTAGATGACCTGCACGATGCGCTCGTGATCAATGGCGTGGATCAGCGCCCGCCGCACCATCGGATCATCCATTGGCGGCAGGTTCGGATTGAATCCCCAGATATTGCTGTATCTGTAGTTCATCGGCACGACATCTTCGGGGTACTTTAGCGACAGGGCATCGCCCGCCGCGCCCGTGAAAATAACGATGTCGAACTGGTCATTCTCATACATCAGGCTGAGCGTTTCCTCCGCGAGCACCGACGTTACCTCAATCCGCAAAGATGCCGTATTTTCGCCCCAGTAGTTCGGGTTGGGCACGTAGACGTAGCTCATCACGTCATCGTCCCACGATTCGATCGTGTAGGGGCCGGTTACCAGCGGATCATTCGTCCACCATTCTCCATTCAGATCGGCCCAGGCCTGTTCCGCCTTGGCCGTGGCGGAGTTGTAGTTGGCGAGCACCTTGAAAACGAAGAGCGGATCAGCCTCTTTCAGATTGATTTCCAAGGTGAACTCGTCTACGACCACCAGACCTTCCATCTCTGTGGCCGCGCCCTCGCGCACCGTATCATAGCCAACAATTCCGGCATAGTTCGGTGGCACCCATCCTGCGGGATTCTCCGGATTCACCACATACTCGAACCAGGCTTTGATATCGCCAGCCGTAAACTGGCTGCCATCCGACCACTTCACGTCGGGATTCACGTGGAGCGTATAGGTCGTCCCGTCGTCGCTGACGTCAAACGACGTGCATGTGCCCGGCGTCAGATTCGCGTTCGGGTCGGCAACAAAGGGCGGCAGCCACACATGCTGCATGATGAAGCGGCCAAATCCACCTTCCCGCGCCGGATCGAATGTCTTCATGGACTGGATCATGCCGTACCGAATCGTCTTCACTTCGGCAGGTTCCATCTCTGCATCCTGCCCGGCCGCCGCACCGCCCCCGGCCGGCATCGGCGCAACACAGGCTGAAACCAGCAGCCCTAAGACTACAAACAGTACAGCAATAGGATAGCGTTTCATCTCAGATCTCTCCTCCATGACTGTGTTTGCCTATCGAAAGATCTCCCGATGTCATCACACGCTTGCTTTCATTGAACTGAATCGCAACGACCTAAGGCTGCCCAGGCCCAATACACGATTCCGATCCTGCACATCTAACCGGCATGACACCTCCCTGTCCGCTATCTCAAAGTGGAGCGGCCGCCTCGGCGAAGCCCGCTTTCAGCGCTTCATTCATCCAAATCCCAGTCCTCAGGGTGGAAGCCCGAAGTCCGCTCCGCAGCTGAATCGAATACAGCGGTCACCACATGAAAGTCCTCCACCTTTCCCGGTGGAATGTTGACCTGTACGATGGTGCCGGGATTGTGATACACAAAGTAGCCGTCGACGTCCGACGGTTCCATAGTGTGTCCATCCAGCCTGAGATGTTTGAAAGTTACGTCCGGATGGGGAATACGCAGACGTATCGCGAGGCCGTTCAGGATCGGTTCCGCCGGACCTTCATACTCCACCTGTGGCCATGTCACCTGACGTGAGACCGACAGCCGCAGAAACTCGTCCAGGGCATCGCCGTCGAAGCGAGGGTTCCGCTTGAGCTTGGCAAACATCGGCTCCAGATTCGGCTCGTTCAGATTCGGCGCGGACGACTCCTCTCCCGGCGCATACAGGTTGCGGCTTTCCGGCGTCGTGGAAACCATTGCGACAATGCCATCGCGCGCCTCGGGCCAGCCGCACGTATGCGAGATCTGCGGCAGCTTACGCCACAACTCGACCCGGCTGGCCCGCCGCTGCGCAGCCGTCCTGCCCCAGCCCGCAATGGCAACCGACGACCGGCAACTCACCTGGTTGGCGGGGTAGCCGGCGTAGGGCTCCTCCCGCCATACCTCGTTGCCGACCTGGAGCAGCCGGCGCAACCGCAGCACCGCGCTCTCCTCCCAGCCGACCTCCATCGTCTGTATGATGCTATGGTATTGGATGTAGGAATAGAGGCCGCACACGACCTTCGGCGTTGACGTACTTCCGTAGAACCAGCGCTCGACACCCTCGACCGGAACTGTGGACAGCATCTGCCCGGCGCTTTCCTCGCCTCGGGTTGTCAGATAACCGGCATCTTCCGCCGCCTGGTTCATCAGATCAGGGATACGCCGCCAGTATCCCCGGTACAGATTCGAGGCCCACGAAATGCCGGTGCTCTCGGTCATCGTGGACTGCTCAAACCAGATGCCATGTACGTCCTGATGGACCTCCGGCTGGTACCGGTCCACAACTTCCTTGACAGCCATCGCCTCCGGCTGATTCTCAGGATCCAACGGGCCGTCCCATCCCCATCCTTCATAGACCCAGCGGCTGCGGCCGGCAAAAAACTCGGCAACGTCGATCAACTCCCGGTCATAGCTCTCCGGTTCGCATGCCGGCATGATCAGAACGATCTGACGCCGTCGAATCTCTTCCGCCAGGGGGTCGTCGCCGATGAGCCACTTGACTAGCTGAAGCAGCCCGGCTGTCGTTACCCTCTCCACGCCGCTATGCGTCGAAGTAAAGAGGGCCACCTGCTTGTCTTCGTCCGAAACATCAGCCTCGCTGATGCGACAAAGAAGCACAGGTAGCCCCTTCGGTGTTCGCCCTACGGTCTCGACCTGCATGATTCCAGGCCGGGCAGCCGCCCATCTTCTCAGCCCCTCTTCCATCTCCGCTATGCTTGGGCCAGGTGTTGGACCCAACTCTGGACGCTGATGCACGTGACTCATAGGCTTATCCTATTTCGATTATCAGTTCAGGCAGTCGCTACGTTTCGTTCGTTCCTCCTGTATGCCATTCCTGGTTTCGCATCCACACGGCGCCTAGTGAACGTCACTGCACTAGACGGCGGCAGTACAACCTTCATGCGGCCGAATTCTCGACCGAGGGGTCAATCTGAAATGCCTCGAGTGCATTCCGCCAGAAGATTCCTTCGATATCATCCCGGGAAAGTTCCGCAATCTCTGCGGCCTGTTTCATGGCCATTATCTGTTCGTATATGCACAGAACCGGACGCGCGTCCGTGTGGGCAAAACTGAAATGCTCCTCGTTGGGCTCCACTTGATACCAGTATCGCCCGAACGGAACATACTTGCCGTGAAAGAAAGCTGAGTCGACACCATCCGAACCGTAGAAGATCCGCTTCAGATCTTCCTTTCGGAACAACGTCAAAAAGGGAGGCATGGTCGTGACCGCTGACAGATCATACCAAATATTTGGCATGTCTCGCAAGCGGTCGATTGCCTCCCGTATTGGCCAGTACGTGAAGCTGCGAGCGCAATGCGCGAGGATCCATTTTATCCGGGGATAGCGGCGCGTCGTGTATTCCTCGAGGTCTGCCAGGTTCTCCTCATCCGCGCAACCCCCCGGCCGCGACAGATGCATCGTCACCCATAGGCCGCGGTCGTTGGCAAGCTCCATCTGTTCGTGCGTCAGAAACTCGTGAATCCTGCAGTAGTCCGTATCGCCGGTTGAAGAGAAAACACGATAGGGCTTTAGCCCGATAAAGCCGGGCCGTTCTATATCTTCTTCAATACGAGAGATGTTACACGAAGGAGTGACCAGGCGATTGGCCCGGGAGGAAGGGTCCTGGGCGACCTGCCCGGCAAGCATGTCAGTATGCTTTTCCACGTCAATGCCGACCTTGGGCATACCAAGTAGCAGGAAGTTCATGCGCCGTCCCGGAAACATGAGACGGCCCCATGCCCTCAATGTCTCCAGGTCGGCATACGACCGCGTCGTTGCCGGCGCGTCAGGCCGCATATCCGCCCCGTCGAACAGATGGCAGTGGGCATCAAAAACTCTTTGCGGGACGAAGTCCGCCAGCTCATCTTCCCAGAATTCGCGATCGGATTCACTGTAGTCCATGAACTGACCTCCCACCGGCTGCATCATGGAAACACAGGCAACTCGCTTGCTCCTGCTCGATCTGTAATCGGCGCTTCTGTTAAGTTAAACGCTCCACCCCGAACTGCTTCAAATGCCCAACAGCCGCGCCGCGTTGCCGCCGCACACCAGCCGCTTCGCCTCATCCGAGATGTCGGCGGTAATGATCTTGCCCAACTGCGGCCGCGAATCCATCAGAGCGATGTCCGACCCGAACAGAACCCGGTCCGCCCCCGCCTCATTCACCAGCTGCTCAATGACGCCCGGTGTGCGAAAGGTCGAGCATGTCTCCAGATAGATGTTCGGATAGTCCTGCGCCGCCCTGATCGCGGCCGCCCGCGGCTCTGCCACATTTCCCGCGTGCCCGGAAACAAAGTTGGCATTTGGAAACTTTGCCGCACAGTCCGCCAGCAGGCCTGGGTGGGAATGCGCGTCCGTGCCCGTGTGGAAAATAATCGCCAGGCCGCGATCATCGGCAAACTCATAAATCGGATGCCATATCGGTTCGTTCAGGTCCCACTGCGTATAGGGCGGATACAGTTTGATGGCAACCAGACCGAGCTCGTCAACTGCCCGCGTCAGTTCGGCCACCATGCCCTCCGCCATCATCGGCGAAACATAAGCAAACCCGACAAACCGGTCCGGATGGTCCTTAACAAAACGGGCCGTTATGTCATTGCCGGTTGTGCCGTCTGGGTGGAAGATGTTGAAAACGCAGGAGACGTCGATGCCCACCCTGTCCATCGCCCGCAGAATCAACGCCGGATCATCGACCCCGTTGTAGAGGTCAAGGCGGCCTGTATGGCCGTGGAAGTCGATCACCCTCTGTTCTTCAATCATGCCGGCCCTCTCCCTGCAGTATGCGTAGCAGATTTCCCGCGCAGATCAGTTCCAACTCCGCCTCGCTGAGGTCGGTATGGTGAAGGTAGAAGAGCATCGTTCCCATCGCCAAGCGGTCGTACCAGGATCCGTAAACGAACCGCTCCGCGCCATATTCAGCGCAGAGCGCCTCCACCTCGCCCAGGGGCTCAATGCGGCTCAACTCCAGGTACGCATTCGGGAGCGTGGTCATCAGCGGCCGCACCCACAGAGCGTGCGTGTAATGCGCGCCGACCAGGACAGTAACCAGATCGGGAAAGGCGCTCAACGTCATCGCCAGTTCGTCAGCATCCGCATCGGGCAGAGGAATCCAGAGAGGAATCCGGTTCTCGCTCAGCCACGAGAGCATCGGTCCGCACGCCCACGGTCGAAAAGGAAGCCCGACCGCGCGCGCATTGTGCAGACGAACATTATGCACGCGCCCTTGCTCGTGTAACGCCTCTATCTGCGCCATCGAATCGGGTGTAGGCGTGACTGACCATTGGGGAAAGAGACGGTCATCTTCCAGCCACTCTTCCAGAAAACCATTGCCGTCGATCGGGCTGACTTCCTCCGTCTGAGCGTGGTAAATCAGCGCCTTCTCGACCCCGTGCCGGTCCATCTCTGCCAGTAACTGCTCCCGATTGCGGCAAGGCGAGGGTTGATAGTGCAGATCGCCTACCCGGACGTTCGCGTCGAAAATGGGTACACGCGGTCGGAACGTGAATTGAATTGACATGGATTGCCGCCCTATCTGGACAGTTTCGACCGGTAATAGTCACCGACCTTTTTGATCGCTGTACTGAAGTCTGCCGCGTCCTGGTCCGTATAGGAAGGGCTCATCGGCATCACAACCGCCGTCTCCAGGAAACTCTCCCCGCCCGGCAGAGACAGCGAGCCGTAGTCCATCGCTGCCGCCTTCTCGCCGGCATAGGAGAAATCAGCTGTCCCGTAAGCCCGCTGCTGTGCCATAACCGGGTACTTGTAGACCGGATAGACCATGTAGGGCGAGTTGGCCGGCACGCCCTCCGCCTGCAGCGCCGCCGCAAACTGCTCTGCCGTTGCGCCCATCGTTGCAGCATCCACATGAAAGCCGTAGACCCAGTACGAATGCGTCGCTTCCGGCAGGACGGGCTGCAATGAAAGACCCGCTTCACCGTCGACGACCTCATTCAGGTGGTTAGCGACCCACTGCTTGCGGCGCACCGCGTCGGTCACTTTCTTGAGCTGGGCGACCCCGACCGCGCCCTGAAGGTCGGTCATGCGATAGTTCGGCGCCAGATAGTAATGCTCATAGACCGGACTGCGAGGATTGCCCTTGTCCGCAAACCATTTCAGCCGCTCCGCCAGGTCGTCCCGGTTGCTGATCACCATGCCGCCGTCGCCGGTCGTCATGTGCTTGCCGCCAAAGCTGTAGCAGCCGAAATCGCCCCAGGTGCCAACCGGCCGTCCCCCGTACTCGGCCAGCTGAGCCTGCGCGCAGTCCTCAATCAAGAAAAGGTTGTGCTTGCGCGCCAGCGCAACATAGGCCTCCATCGGGGCAGGATTGCCAAAGAGATGCACGACGATGATTGCCTTGGTGCGTTCGGTAATCTTGGCTTCGACATCCTCGATATCGAGATTACCGGTCTTGGGATCGATGTCAGCGAAGACAGGCACCGCGTTCTGGTACAGGATACCGATGATCGTGCCCATATCGGTGATGCTGGTCGTGATGATCTCGTCGCCGGGATTAGGGTCAATCGTGCCCACGGCCGTATGCACCGCAGCCGTGCCCGACGTAACCGCCTGGGCATACTTGACTCCGTTCATTTCCGCGAAGTCCCTCTCAAACTGGTCGACCTTGTTGCCGCTCAGCCGGTTCAACTTCCCGGAGCGGATCACCTCGATCAGCTCGTTTATCTCCTCGTCGCCCATGTCCCACTGGGGACCAAACGAGCCGCTGCGAACCGGCGGTGAATTTCGTTCGATTGCGATGGCCATATCAGGCATCTCCTTGTAATCGTTCGGCCGTGTTATCCATTCAGTCAGTCTGCCTTGCAAGCCGTTTCGGGGCGAACGTCTGCGACGCATGCATCAGCCGCGCTCAGGCGTCAGTCCAGTCTGAAAATTCTTCTCGCGTTCTCGCGGAAAATGAGATCGGCCTCCCGCTGCGTCTGAATCGCGTCAACATAGGCGCCGTACTCAAACCACGGCGCAAAGAGCGGCTGGTCTGTGCCGAACAGAATCCTCTCCGGCCCAAGTATATCCATCGAGCGGCGGATCGTGCCCGCATTGATGCCACTGCTGCAGAATTCAAAGTAAACGTTTGGCAGGTCAACGACCTGGCGTGCGCCCTCGACATCGTCCCCGTGCGCTTTGATGATTACCAGGTCGGGATTGCGCTCCGCCGCAGACCGCACACCTGGATAAGGCGAACCGCCTTCATCCATGTGGATCTTGACAGGCCGGCCAAACTTTGCGATTTCGTCCAGCAGGTCCTGCATGCGCTTGGTCGCCATGTTTCCGCCGAATGGGCAGTATAGCTTCACTCCCACGAATCTGGGATCCTGGAAGTAACGTTCCATCTGCCCGACCGAACCGGCAAGGTCGCGCGGGTCAATCGCGATATAGCCGCGCAGATTCGGGTAGCGGTCGAGGAAGGCCTGTGTGTCGGCATTCCCTTCACACATGTCATAGTTGATGGCGTTGTAGGAGGACACAAAGGTGTACTGGATGTTGCACCGCTCGGTCATCTCCGGTACGTTCGACTCAGTGCGCGTGTTGAAAGGCTCCGCGCAGTGGAAGCCTGACACATGCGCGTGGATGTCAATGATCGGCTCCTCAGGCAAATCCGCCTCCGCCTTGATCAACTGCGGCTCGACCGGCAAATCCTCGATGTCCATATCCAGCAGGCGCAGCGCGTTGCCGCCGAGGATCGCCTGTCTCTGTTCGTCTGAGATCTTGGCCATGAATATCTGGTTACGCAGCGACCGAATCGAATACTTCGGCGAGTTGCTGCCGTAAAGCAGCCTGTCGCCTATCCCGGCCTCGACCATCACCTCCAGGCCGTCCGCCAGGCACAGCCAGCGAATCGCGGCGTAGACATTCGTATACACCTGCATGACCGTGATCAACTCGCCCATGTGCGCGTAGCTGACCTCGTTCATCACAACGTTTACGTCATGCCTGTGGCAGACCTCCGCCACCTTGCGGATCCAACTCAGCGCTTCAGAAGATCCCTTGAAGTCAACGATGATCGGCAGTCCGGCCTGGCCGATCGCCTCGACCATATGCTCAAACACCAGTGTTTCGGGACTCCAGTTCTGCGGTCCAGGCGCGAAGCGGATCGCAACGCATCCGCCTTCCACGCAAGTCTGCAGGTCGTCTCGCCAGTTGAGGAAGTAGCGGGGGTCGAGCGTGCCCACGGCCAGAAGCCGGGGATGTTGGGCAACGATTTCGAGGGTCTCCGCTACGGCTTCCGGGTTAACCTGGTTGACCAGGCCGCGCCGCGATGTTGTCAGCGTCAGGGTTGTGTCGTGCTCCTCCGTCTGACGCAGCAACGCCTCCAACGTCGTATCCGGCTCAGGAATCCGATTGACGCTGAATTCGGAAATAAAGTCGATTGCGTACATGGTTGGTCCTTTCAACAGCAGGGGTGGGTGGCCTCAGGCCGGTGTCTTGTCGCTCCTATGGCCTGCCGCCGTCGAAGGGAAAAGGCAGGCTGGAAAGGTTGCCGCTACTGCTTGCTTTGTTCAATCGCATTTTCGAAGGCGAGCAGGAGTCCGTCTATATGTTCATCCTCCATCGGCAGGGAGAGGGCGTTCATCGACAACCCCTGGCTCAGGAAGTATCCCTGGTTGAGCAGCGAAAGAAAGACGCGATGGGCCATTGCGCCGTCGTTGCCGGCCAGGCTGCGGTAATCGACCAGCGGTTCGTCGGTGAAGTAGACGCTGAACAGAGAGCCGAGGACGACCGACTGTAACGGCGTATCTATTCGTGCGCTGAGATCTTCAAGCCCGGCGCGCAAGCGTTGCCCCAAACGATTCAGATGCTCGAAGGCGCTCGGCGTCAACTGCTTCAGAGTAGCCAGACCCGCCGCCATAACCACGGCGTGTGCACTGAACGTGCCGCTCTGGAAGAAGCCGGTCGGCTCGCCGCTGTTGTCGAAAAGATCCATGATGTCAGCCCGGCCGCCGAATGCGCCCACCGGGAATCCGCCTCCCACCAGCTTGCCGAACGTCGTCAGGTCCGGACTGATGCCGTAGTACTCTTGGGCGCCGCCCAGGGCGATGCGAAACGCAACCACCTCGTCGAGGATCAGCAGGACATCGTTCTCCTCAGTTACCCGGCGCACGGCCTGAATATACTCCTTTCGGACCGGCAGGATTCCTGTCTTGGGGTCGAGAATCACACACGCCAGTTCATCGCGATGGCGCCGAACCAGCCGCTCCAACGCCTCTTCATTGTTGAAGGGCAAAACGATCACCTCGGAAGGGGCGTTGGGAGACATGCCCCCCGCTGTCGGCACGGACAGAGGCGCGTCCTCAGGGCCAGCCTTGTCCACTGGCGGCGCAACACTGACTTCCACCAGGTCATGGCTGCCGTGGTACCCGCCCTCCATCTTGGCAATCTTCGGCCGGCCGCTGAATCCACGCGCCAGGCGGATCGCGTGCAACGACGCTTCCGTACCCGAGTTGCAGAATCGGACCTTATCCAGTGATGCCACACGGCTGCACATCTCTTCCGCCAGCGCCCCTTCCGCTCCTGTCGGCGCGCCCAGCGCAATGCCACGGGTCAACTGCGCCTCGACAGCTTCATGAACCGCGGCGTTGTTGTGGCCCAGGATCTGACCGGTGTGGTGGTTGGCAAAGTCAACCCGCCGCCGTTCGTCAATGTCATACAGATAGCAGCCCTCGCCCCGCTGCATCGTAATCGGATAGGGCGCGTAAAAGTAGGCTCCCTTGGCTCCGCCCGGCATCGACTCGCGGTCCCGATCGAACTGCTCGCGCGAGCTTGGCGTTTCCGAGGCATAGGTCTGTTCTATCGTCGTCGTGGTCTGAACCATTTTCCGTTCCTTGCTCCACCCAAATTTCTGCTTCCATTTTATGGCAGCGCTGAATTCAAGATTAGGGTCTGAAGTTCTGCTGGTCTTCTCGACAGGGACTACTCGAACCAGTAGCTGTACAACTCGGCGTTGGTCAGGCTAAAGCGCAGCCGGAAAGGCCCGTCCGAAATATCCGGCAATCCGCTGTGTCCGGGCCAGACGACCTGGTGCCGGACGCTGTCCTCACGCGCAACCCCAGCCTCTTCGCCACTGTATCCTGGCAACGGCTCGCTGTCGACGTCCAGCAGTTCAACCTTGACCTCGCCGTCATCGCCCACCGCGTTGAGATAGAGCTGCTCACCTTCCCAATGGAAAGGCTCGGTGACCATCTCTCCGCCCTCCTTAATGTCACTGAGGGAGACGAATCCGTCCCGCCGCAGCACGGCCAGACAGATCGCAGCGTGATCCGGGTCCCACTTCGGCGGGAGACGCCGGAACTTTACGCCCGTGTAGTAGAACCAGAGTTCATCATCGCGTATGACCGGGCGGGAAGGGCCGAGCATCTGCAGCGTGTCGTATGCTCCGCCGCCCAGCGGCGACGAGTCGATAAATGGCCGCCTGCTCCCCTGCCGCAACCACGTGTACATATCCTGGCTGCTGGCCAGCTGAACATGGTGGAACCCGTCGTGATTGCGGCCGTCAACCGAGCGTCCCACGTGGTGGAACATCGAGGCGAACCCGATGTAACGGCTCTCGTACCGCGATATGCCGAAATTATAGACGTCCACGCCATGCTCTTCCGGGTGGTTGACGACTGTTTGCTGCAGCGCGGGATTTGCGAGCCGCCGCGCGATCACCTCCCGCGCCAAATCCTGATCATGGTCATCCGCCTGGAAGACCAGCTTCGGTTCGCTCCACTCGTGGAAATCTGCGCTCGTGGTCACTGCGTGCGAGCGTCCGTACGTGCCCCGCACTTTGACCGTAGCGATGAAGCAATGGTTGGCCGCGTCAAAGCTGAAATTCGGTTCATCCCCCGACAGAATAGCGGGCACGTCTATCCGCTTCCATTCAATCCCGTCAGGAGATACGGCGAAGATGATGGAAAGATCGGGCTCCATTATGAAACTGATCGCTTTGAATCGGCGCTCCGGGTCCGGGTCGCTGGCATCGTAGACAGCGCCCAGAACTTCCGACGTGTGCCCGCCGCCGAGGGGAATGGCGACATGGTTGTTGTCGGTTGATCCCCGGTACTCCCATTGGCCCACGGTTGGCTGATACCAGTGCAGCCCGTCGCGGCTTTCGTGGTAGGAGGAGCGTCCGGTATACCAATCGATTTTTGCCCCGATCGTCCAGAACTTCCAGAGCTTGGCCTCAGGATCCCATACCGGCGCTGTCCGCGTCTGCGGCCGGTAGGCGGCACCGTCGTCCGGGCCGGCTCGCAGCGCCATGTGCGGGTCCGAACGAATGACCGCACCCTTCTTGTTCGGCTGATGCATCCGCTTTGTCAGGCCCTTGATGCTTGCGATGTCGGCGTTGTCGAGAAAGAGCTGCCTCTCCAGGCGCGGGAATTTCCTGCTTGTGTCAGATGCCATCGCCCTCCTCCTCTATTCGACCCAGTAGCTGTAAAGTCGCGCCGCGCGCAACCAGATTCTCAGTTGAACGGGGCTTGAAACCACGGTTGGCATGCGTTCCGTTTCATTCCATCTGACGGGCAGCGACACGCCGTCACCGGTCATTGGAATCGAGTCGTCCCGCCCATATCCCGGCAGCGGGCTGCCCGTCTCGTCCAGAAGCTCGCACCGGATCTCGCCGTTGTCAGCGTCGGCGTTCAGATAGAGCCGCTCGCCTTCCCAACGAAAGGGCTTTGTCGTGACGGCGCCGAGTTCTGCATCGGCGTCCAGAGAGATGAAGCCATCCCGCCTTAACGTTGCCAGACAGATGGCGGCCCGGTCCGGGCTGACCTTGTGCGGGCGCCAGCGATGGCGGAGACCGGAATAGTAGAACCAGAGCTGGTCACCGCGTGTAACCGGGAAGGAGGGCCCCAGTATCTGCATCGTGTCGTAGGCGCCGCTTCCCAGGGGCGACGGGCCGATAAAGGGGGCGCGTTCGCCGAGCCGCCGCCAGTTGCGCATGTCCCTGCTGCAAGCCATCTGGACATGATGGAACCCGTCATGGTTGCGGTCGTTCCACGCGCGGCCAGTATGGTAGAACATGGAGGCAAAGCCGATGTAACGGCTCTCGTAGCGGGAGATGGCAAAGTTGTAGACGTCAACCGCGTGTTCCTCCGGGTGGTTGAACACCGGCTGCTGCAGCAAAGGGTCGGCCAGCCGGTCGGCGATGATCTGGCGGGCCTGTACCTGGTCCTCCTCGTCAGCGTGGAAGACCATCTCCGGCTCGGTCCAGTTTTCGAAATCCTCACTGACGGTCAACGCATGTGATCGACCGAAGGGCCCAGGCACTTTGACCGTGGCGATATAGAGATGGTTGCGTTCGTCGAAACTGAAGTTGGGCTCGTCTCCTGACGCGATCGGCGGAATGTCCACGCGCGTCCAGCGGATTCCGTCAGGCGAAGTAGCGAACAGGATGGCCAGCTCCGGAGCCATCGTAAAGCTCAACGCTTTGTATCGCCGGTTTGGGTCAGGGTCGCCTTTGTCGTAAACGGCACCGAGGATCTCTGCAGTGCAGCCGTCGCCCATGGGGATGTATACAAGATTGTTTTCGCGGGTACCCTTGTATGCGGCCTGACGCAAAATGGGCTGATACCAGTGGAGTCCGTCGCGGCTTTCGTGGTAGCCCGACAGACCTGCTATACCGTGCAACTCCTCAGGCGTAATGCAAATCGTCCACAGCTTCCACCGCTGTGCCTCCGGGTCCCACGCCGGCGCGCCCCGGGTCTCCGGAGTTCCTCCCAGCGCAGGCTCGCGCCGGATGACTGCCCCCCGCTTCTGCGGCTGATGGAACACTCTGCGCAGACTCTCCCGCCGGACTATATCGTCATCATCCAGGAAAAGCTGCCGTTCTCCTGCCGGGAAATGAGCGGTCCTATCCGTATTCATCGCATTCTCTCAGACGAGAGTGTGTATCCAAGGGGGGTGGAAGATCGCTCTGCCTCGCAGGTTCAGGAGGATGGACTGTGCGCACGGAAAGGGGGTCAGTCCAGATTTTGGCGCGGGTCAAATGCATCGCGCAGAGCATCGCCAAAAAAGTTCATCGACAGCACGGCAAACGCGATCGCGACCGCCGATGGCAGCCACCGCCATGGCATGTTTTCCAGTATGGGAAGCTGCATGGCCGTCGTCAACGTCTGACCCCAGCTTGGCGTCGGCTGCTGTACGCCCAGGCCGAGAAAACTGAGACTCGACTCGGTCAGAATGGCGCCAGCCAGTCCCAATGTGGCCGCCACCACCACCGGGCCCACCACATTGGGCAATATATGCCGGAAAATGATCCGGCGCGTCGGCACACCGATCGCCACTGCCGCAATGACGAAGTCTTGGCCGCGTAAGCTGAGGAACTGGCCGCGGATCAGGCGCGTCATCCCCGGCCAGCCAAAGATGCCGATGATCACCATGATATTAAAGATGTTTGGCGGCAGGACCGCGGCAACGGTGAGGATCAACAGAAAAGTGGGGAAACACATGATGATGTCGGTGAAGCGCATGATGACATTGTCGACAGGGCCGCCAAAGTATCCGGAAACGCTGCCCAACACCAGCGCGATCGAGGTGTAGATGCCTACCGCAACGAGCCCGACCGAGAGCGAAACGCGCGCGCCATAGACCAGCCGCGCCCACACATCACGGCCGATTGCGTCGGTGCCCAAAATGTGTTCGGCGCTGGGCGGCTTGTTCTTCAGCTTCAGGTCCATCACCACCGGGTCGGCGCCGGCGACGATGGGAGCGAAGACCGCCGCGATCACGAGTATCACCAACATGCCCAACCCGACCATGCCCAGTTTGTGCCGCGTCAATCTGCGCCAGAATCGAAACTGTGCCGAATCGCCTCGCGGCGCCTGGAGATCGTCGGATAGGTCAGCGGATAGATCAGCGGACGCCACTGCGTGTACGCTCCCTTCTATTCTGGGCTAAGACCCCCCCCCGAGCTCCCCAAGAGCATCGGGACGGCTGCAAACGTCAGGGGTCAACCGTTGGAAATCTGGTCAGCGCTTCTTCAACACGCTACTCGTACCGTATGCGCGGGTCGGCAAATGCATACGTGATGTCGGCCAGCAAGTTGCTCATCAAAACGACCAGCGCCACCATGAAATTGACCGCCATGATGACCGGATAATCGCGGAAAAAGATTGCCGACAAGCTGTAGGTCCCCATTCCCGGCCAGGCAAAGATGTGTTCAATAATTACTGTGCCGCCGATCAGGAAGGGAATGTCCAGACTGATTATCGTGATCAAGGGAATGAGCGCGTTGCGCAGCGCGTGTCCCAGCAGAATGGCTCTCTCCGCCAGCCCCTTGGCGCGCGCCACCGTTACATAATCCTGTTTGATCACATCCAGCAGGCTGCTGCGGGAATAGCGCATGAAGCTGGCCATACTGCCCAGACCCAACACCACTGCCGGCAGGATCATGTGGTGAATCCTGTTCCAAAACGTGGCCTCTTCACCATAGTTATAGATGCCGGAGGTGGGAAAGAGGTTCAACTTGAGCGAAAAAAGAAAAATAAACCCGATTGCAAAGACGAATCCTGGCGTAGAAATCCAGAAAAAGCCCAATAGGGTGAGGAACTGGTCTACCCACGTATACTGCTTGACCGCGGAGAGGATACCCAGGCCCGCGCCAAAGACAACGCCAAAAAATAGCGAGGTCGCGGTCAGCTGAAGCGTCGCCGGCAGCCTGGCCAGAATCTCGTCGCGCACCGGCGCCCCCGATGCAAGCGACTCGCCCATGTTCCCCTTGGCCAACTCTCGCAACCAGATCATGTAACGTGTCCACGGCGGCTTGTTCAGGCCGTAGTTCTCCCGCATCGCTTCCAGCTGTTCAGGGCTGAAATTCACAATCGCGGTTGTGGGAATCAGGGCGTCGACAAAATCGCCCGGCATCAACTCGGTTAGAACGAACGTGACGACGGTCAGACCAATGAGAATAGGTATGGAGATCGCCAGGCGGCGCAAGATGTAGGTTCGCAAGACTACGCCCCGCTATAGGTTAGGAAGGAGAGACGAGGAGAGAGGAGGGAGAAAACATCAGGTTCCTCTCCCCTCGCTGATTTCAGGGAATTCTTAGCCCGATACGGACCAGTTCACAGCGTTTGCGTAGCCGTTGCTCCAGGGATAGTACCGGTTCCACAGGGCATCCTCGTTGAAGCCGCTGACCCGCTTATTCACCGCCACCGGGCCGATAAACTGCAGGAACGGCATCATTGGCAGCTCGTCATTCAGCCGCTGCTGAATCTGTGTGTGAATCGCCATCCGCTCTTCCAGGTCGACCGTTGTCGCTGTCTGATTGAAGAGTGACTGTGCGTCGGCGTCGCCCCACGGCGTGCGGCAGCGTTCCGCATCCGTGAAGAATGAATTGTACTGTTCCGGGAAGGAGAAACCCCAGCCCTGATACAACATCTCGAATTCGCAGGCTTCCTGGACAGCGCCGACCGAAGTCCCTTCCAGATACTGTAGCTGCGTCTGCACGCCAACCGCGGCCAGGTTCTGCTGGATCGCCGCCATGATATCCTGATGCAAAGCATCGCTATAGTACCAGTTGACCCGCAACACGTTGTCCGGGTCCCAGGCGCCGTCCGCTTCAGCCTCGGCCAGGAGCTCCTTCGACCGTTCGGGATTGTACTCGTACTGGTTCAGGTCCGGCGCCAACCAGGGCCGCATCTCCATGTAAGAGTTGTACGGTACACAGAGACCTGAGTAGAGACCCTCGCAGATCCCCTCCCGGTCAATGGCGTAGGCCAGGGCCTGCCGCACGCGCTTGTCTGCCAGGACTGGAGATTCGTAGTTGAGCAGGAAGACGCGAATGTAGTTGCGGTTGACCAGGTGGACATTGACATTGTCCAGTTCCAGCGACTGTTCGTAGAAGTCCTGCGGTACATTCCAGACGTCCAACTCGCCCTTCTGCAGCGCGATGAACTGCGTATCGGCAGCGCCGAAGTTCTTGAAAATAATGCGTTCAAGCTTGGGCGCGCCGCCGTGGTAGTCCTCATTGCGCACCAATTCCACAAACTGATCGCGCTCGGCGCGGACAAACTTGAACGGCCCCGAGCCAATATTCAGTTCTGGCGTGTACCAGGCAGGCGCGTGGTGTTCGACAATGTCCTCGGGCGCTACGTTGTTGAAGATGTGCGCCGGCAGAATCTGCAGATCAGTGGTGGCCGACAGATGCCAGCCCACATTGGTATCCACCAACTGGAACACGACCGTGAAGTCATCAGGCGCATACACACCGGGCAGCTCATCCGAAACGCCATCGTAAAAGTCCTGGCCGCCCTCAAGGCTGCTGATCCAACGCTGGGGATTGATGTTCGTGGCCTGCGTCATGATGAATCTGACCGTTTCCACCACATCGTTCGCCGTCACCGGTTCGCCGTCATGCCATTTGGCGTCCTCGCGAAGTTTGAAAGTGTAGGTCGAGGCATCGTCAGAGATATCCCATTCGAGCGCCAGGTTCGGGTGGGTATCGTTGTTGCGATCCAGGTCGAACAGTCGGCTATGGGTCAACATCGCCGGCGTATTGCTGCTGTAGCCATACTGGTATGTTGGGCGGAAGGGGCTGTACGTTCCCCACGGCGACCCTGTGGAGAAGGTCATCGTGCCGCCGTCCTCCATCGCGGCCGACTCCTCTGCCGGAGCCGCTGTGGCCTCGGCCATCGCTTCGGCTGCGCCCTCATCGCTCGGCGCAATGGCCGGCGCGCATGCTGTCAGGAGAACTCCGGCGGTCGTAGCAGCGGAGACGCTGAGGAAATCACGTCGGGAAAGTCTCGATTTTGTCATTGCTTTTGCTCCGTTTGGCTAATGAGGTTCGATAAGGTTGATGCAAGTGGCTGAAAGAATTGCCGCTGTTCAGAATTTTGGGAGTGTGTCAGCCCCCTATTGCATGACCCGCGTTACGCTCCCTTTTCCACTGTCTTTGATTGGTCGTTGATGTGTTTGCAGTTTTTTTGCCGCGGTTGAGGAATTGAGCGGTTCAGAAGGTGCATTCTCATACATGAAGAGAGGCTTAGCAGGCTGTTCTGTTGATGCATGGCGCCGGTGCGACGACAGAGAGTTCGCTCCGCATGCCGTTCGAAGCTGGCCTACGACTGGATTCCCAGTTTGCCATGCGAAGAACTGTCCCGATGCGCTCCTTAACTGCCGCAATAGCTTGCAAGGAGGCGCGCCAGAAACTGCCTACTGCGGGCGCAGTGTAGCATGGAGAAAAAGTGGTGTCAATAGACCGCAAACTCCCTCTGACAGTCCTGACACTCTAACTCGCCGAACGTGACGCAGTGTCGCAGAAATCGATTCTGACCGAACTCAATCTGATCTCTCCCGTAGGCAGTCGCGATCTGTCAACCGGATAATCGACCTCGGCACGCCTTGCGTGAGTACCGCCCACTTGCGTCCTGAGCGGAACAATTCGCAGAGGATGCAACAGGAGAATGATGTCGATGTTTACGTCCCGCAACACGTCTTCGATTTCCCCCCAGCCGTACACATCGGTCAGATCGTGACGGGCGCCCAGGCAGAGCCACTGCACCGGGTCGGGGGTCAGCATGATCGTCTGCTCCGACCAGTCCGGCGTCACCTCAAAGGATCGCGATGTCATCACGAAGTTTATCGCCTTCTCACCCACGCGCGACTGACAGTGCAACCGCAACTCTGCCCCCTGCAGGTCGACTTCACCCTTCAGGCGCAAGGTGAGGCGGGCGTTGCGAAAGTCACGCGGGTAGCCCTCTTCTATGAAACGGTTGCCCCCAAGAAGAGGGGCGTAACTTTCACCGGGGTTGGGCTGGTGCGCGGTATGCAATATGAACAGGAGATGAAGATAGCCGCCGCCGGGCGGGGCATGGTTGGAGTCGATGCCCCAAGGACTGCGTGAGACCAGCGCCCCGTCCTCAACAATCGCTGGGGCCGGCTGATTCGGCCCCAGCCAGGCAATCCACCCGCCCGGTCCATCCTCGAATGTTTCGCGGTAGGTCAGGTTGCTCACTGCATTTCGCCCTTCATTGATCACGCTTCGATGGTCACGGCGCGTCCGGATGCCGATGACTCCTTGGCTGCCTCGATAATTTCCAGCATATGCACTGAATCCTCGATTGGCGCCGGCGCCGGCGCTCCGCTTTGCGCGGCCTCAAAGAAATCGCGGAACAGCGCCTCCGCCATGACCCCGCCGTACACCGGCGAATGGGGTATCGCAAAGCGTTCCTTGCGCACGCCTCCGGTGTTCCAGCCGCGCGCTTCGCTGAAAAGCGAGTAGGTTGAAGTATGCTCGACTTCGCTGCCTCCGGACGTCTCCTCCTGCGGCTCCAGATACGGCAGGATCGCGAAGCCTTCCGTCCCGCGCATGCCCATGTAGAAGTCGTAGGTCGCTTTGCCGCCTCGGAGATGGTAGCCGGCCTGGAAGGTACCCATGCGGCCGCTCTCGAACTTGAGAAGCAGGAACCCGGTATCCTCGACTGCGACCTTTTCCGGGTTGAGGTTGCCCACCATCGCCATCACTTCAACGACTCTTTCCTCCATCAGATAGAGGACCAGATCAAGGCAGTGGCAGCCGAGCCAGGAAAGGATGCCGTGTCCGGCCTTTTCGGGATCGAACGAATATGTGGAGGTATCCCGGTACAGCAGCAGGCCGTTCAGCATTTTGCCCTCGATGGTCATCACATCGCCGAGAGCGCCCGCGGCCAGAGCGCGCTTGAGGCTGAGCGTCATGGGGTGGTAGCGCCACTGGAGCATCGCCCCGGCCGTCAGGCCCCTTTTGCGGGCGAGTTCGGCGACCTTTCGCAAGTCCTCAGACCGCGTCGAGGCCGGCTTGTCATAGAGGACAGGCAGCCCGGCGCCGACGACCTTTTCCATAATTGAGGGCGCGTGGTCGGGGCGTGCGCACATGATCACAGCGTCAAGGTCGGTGCGTTTCAACAGCGCGTCCACATCGGTATACTTGCCGACCACGCGCGTCGACTCGCCCGCCAGGTCTTCCACATTGACCAGGTCCGTCGCGGCGCAGACATGGATCTCCCCGACCTCGTCCAGCTGTTCCAGCACGCTGACGTGGCCGAGCTCATGTCCGTGGGAGGATATGGCGCCGACAACCAGTTTCTTGTCGTTTGGCATCGTTCTCTCGCTCACTCGCGCGGCAGCGGCAGTTCGATCTTGACGCTGCCCTGGGTCTGAGAAATCAGGGCCGCCAGCATGATCTCCAAGGACTCCCTGCCCCTGTAGGGGGAGGAGCTGCTGGGAGCGTCATGCAGAACCATATTGGCCATCTCCTGGACCGCCGGGATCAGGTTCGCGCCGAAAGGATCGATGTAACTCCTGCCCGGAGGCGGCGTTACCTGAACGGGACTGCCTTCGCGTTGCTCCGTTTTCCAGGCCGTGCAGTGCTTGTCCGTAAGCCAGAAACGGCCGTTCGGGCCCTGCAGGTCATACTCAAAAAGCTGGGGCGTCAGTTTGGCGCTGTTCACGATTCCGCGAACGCCATTGGCGAACTCGATGATTATGGTCGAGCCTGGATCGTACTGCGGATCTTTGCCGCCCTTGCCATCGTACACCGGCCCATAGTCCTCAAAGCCCTGCTCATGGGCCGCAATGACCCAGACCGGCGACGCGTTGGCAAAAAAGCAGACACCGTCGATCAAATGTGTCCCATTGCGGAACAGCATCGAACGGCGGCCGCCCATGTGCGCCACGATGCGCGTGAGCCCGCCGATCTCTCCGTCCAGAACCGCCTGCTTCACCGCCTGATAGGACGGTATCCAGCTGCGCGTGTGGTCCACCGACATCTTTGTGCCATTGGCTTCGATCGTTTCAATTATCCGGTCGGCGTCCTTGATCGTCGTAGTCAGAGGCTTTTCGCAGATCACGCCGCGGATGCCTGCATTTGACGCGTCACACACCGGGTCAGTGTGCAAGTGGTCCGGCGTCGCCACCGACACCACGTCCAGCCGCTCCTTCTCGAACATCTCATGGTAGTCGGTGTACTGGTTGATACTTCCAGGAGGAATCTCGGCGCGCTCGTAAAAGCGCGGGAACACCTCCGGATTGAGTTCGCAGATCGCAACCAGGTCGTACTCTGGCGCACGTGCGTAGGCATACCCATGGGAACCGCCCAGGCCGCCGCCGATTACGGCCGCGCGCAGCTTTTGATCTGACATGGTGTCTCCTTGTCGTACTGTGTCTTTGACTGTCTTCGGGACGATTTCCCGCCCTGTTGTGTGGGAGCCAGGCAGCGATAGGCGTGGTGAGAAGTTGGGCTCAGGCCGTCCGCCATACTGTGCCGCCGGCCTGCAGCGACAAGCGCCGCTCAGATAGAGCGTTTTGACCGGGGGTTAAGAGCGTCGTTGAGCCCGTCTCCCAGGAAGTTGATGCCCAGAGTGACGATCGCCAGGGTCAATGCCGGAACGGCCACCAGCCACGGGCGGTATGACCAGCTGCCGATATTGGAAGCAATCATGTTTCCCCAACTCGCCTGGGGCGGCTGAACGCCGATGCCCAGGTAGCTGAGCGAAGACTCCAGCACCATCGCGCTGGAAAAGCTGAACGTCAAGGTCACAATAACCGGTCCGATAGCGTTGGGCAGCAGGTGCCGCAGCGCGATCTTCAGTTCCGAGACCCCGACAGACTTCGCCGCTTCGATATACTGCTCCTCGCGCAAAGAGAAGATCTGGCCCCGGATCAGGCGGGCATAGCCGGGCCAGGAGACAAAGGCAAGGCCACCGAAAACAACCAGGAGGTCGAGCCAGGTTGTGTCGGCGAAAAGCGGGAAGCCCGTTGTATCGTAGATGTTCTCGGCCCACGTTACAACCGGCTCTTTGATCGACACGGCGATCAGCGCCGCCAGGAGCAGGCCCGGAACCGACATCACGATATCAATGATTCGGCCTGTGATGTTGTCGGCCAGCGCGCCGCCATAGCCGGCGATGGCGCCGATGATGACGCCGATGATGACGCTGATGAATGTGGTGAAGATTGCCACAAGCGTAGCAGTGCGAGCCCCCCATAGCACCCTGCTGAAGAGGTCTCTACCGATTTCATCTGTGCCCAGCCAGTGATCCGGGCTGGGCATTTTGGCCACATTCAGCAGATCCTGTTCGGTATAGGAGTAGGGGGCAATATATGGGCCGAAAAGGGCCGCGACCAGCAGAAAGAGGGTAATGATGAGGCCGATTACGGAAAGACGATTTCGCAGCAAACGGCCTACTGCATCCTTCCAGAGCGACCGCGTTTGGAGCGCGCTCTCTCCCGCAAGCTCCTCTCCCAGACTTTCGTTCGAAACTGTCTCGCTGCTTTCACTCATCTAAGAATGTTCCTGGCATTTCTGTTCGGGCAGAGGCGATTGGCGGAAGCAGGACTGGCAGGTCGCGATGTGTGATCTATTCCGACGACCTGCCTACTCGATCTTGATTCGGGGATCGAGGAAGGGGTATACCAGGTCGACAATAAGATTCGTAAGAATAATCATGATCGCGCTGACCATGGTAACGCCCATGATGACCGGATAGTCGAACCCGCGAAAACCCGCCTCTGCCACGCCGCCAAATCCCGGAATGGCAAAGATGCTGTCAAGAAAAATGCTGCCGACAATCAGCCCTTCGGCGATAAAGCCCAGCGTGGTCACGACCGGGATCAGCGCGTTGCGCAGGATGTGGCGAAGGATGATGCGCCACATCTCCAGGCCTTTCATCTTGGCCGTGCGCACATAGTCCATCGAAAAGACTTCAAGCACAGCCGCCCGCGTCTGCCGGACAACCACCGGCAAAGGCCCGAGCGCAAGAATAAAGACCGGCAGAATGACCTTGCTCTGGAAAAGACCGTCCCAGCCGCGCGGCACTCTCATTATGTCGAGTACCAGGACAAAGAGAACCAAGAGCAGCGGCGCCAATACAAAGACCGGCACTGTGCGAAAGCCGAGCGTGCCGCCCACAATCGTGTAGTCAAGCCAGGTATTCTGCCTGAGCGCGGCAATGCACCCCAGGGGAATGCCCAGAATCGTGGTGACGACCGCCCCCGCCAGACCCAGCTGGAAGGAGATGGGAAACGTCTTGACGATCATGCGCAGTACATCGCGCTGGCCATTGATCGATATGCCCAGGTCTCCCTGCACAAGACGGCCTATCCAGCGCGAAAACTGGACCCAGTATGAATCGTTCAAACCATACTGGTCCCGGATTCTCTCGATGACCTCTTCTCTGGCCAGAGTGTCCAGCGTTCCTTCAAACTGCGACATCATCATCGCCACAGGATCGAAGGGACTGAGCACCGTCAACGTAAAGGTGATCAGGAGAACCGCGATAAATGTTGGAATCGCGACGGCCAGGCGTTTTATCGTGTAAACGAACATGCTGAATGTCCTTGAGGATACGCAGCGCGAGGGCAATCGCTGCCCGTGTCAGACCGGGCAGCGATTGCCCCTGGCAGCTTCAACTATGGATTACCGTTCCGCTACATACATGTCGAGCAGAGAAATCCAGTTGTTGTCCACGTTCGTATCAAAACCCTTGATCCAGGGCTTGGTGTTGTATTCGTACAGGTCCCAGATCATCGGCAGGAAATAGTAGTGCCCCAGAATGCGGGACTCGACCTCCTGCACAAAGTCACAGTATTCAGGATCAGAGGATGAGTGAAGCGCCATCTCGTCCACCAGGGCGCCCAACTCTTCGTCCACGATATTGATCTGCCTGGCAGGATCGCCCAACCGCTGATAGAAGCCGTTCATCCATTCAGCCGAGTCCGGAATCACCGCGCCGGAGCTGCGCCGCAATACCTGCACCTCCTCACCCTCCTGGCCCCAGGCGTCGATACGTCCAGGACGCATTTCGACGTTGGTGATGCCCAGGTTGTTCTTCCACATCTCCATCATGATCTCTGCAGTGCGGATGTAGTTGGGCGACTGGCCGTTCGTGGTGATGCGAATCTTTGGCAGGTCTTCAGGTCCTCCATACTTGGAGGCAGCCAGCTCTTCCCTGGCAAGTTCCGGATTGTAGCCGAAGTCCGGCCAATTGTCTGCCTTGTAACACTGAATCTCCGGCGTCAGATGGGTCTTCATCACCCGGTCACTGCGCGCCCCTTCCCACGCCGCGTCTATCGCCAGGTCCCAGTCGACCGCATGAACCAGGGCCCGCCGTACATTGATGTCATCGAACGGCGGCAGAGCCGTATTCAGCGTGTAGAAGAAGTTGGTGGCATAGGGGATCAGCGTAAAGCTCTCCGGGTTTTCCGCCCGCAGGGGCTCGCGAATGTTGGTAAGCCAGTGGGCAACGTCCACCTCGTCGTTCTGCCACATGATGAAGGAGACATTCTCGTCTGCCGACGCCTGGCCAATGATGCGCTCAATGTAGGGCTTTCTGTCGCCCCACCACATCGGGTTCTGCTCAACTTCATACTCTTGCGTGTCCGGATCCCAAATCTTGACCTTGAAGGGCCCGTTCACGCGCGCCGTGCCGTCCGCGGCCCAGAACTCGCCGCCCTCCAGAATGTCTCCCAGTTTGACGATCGCCGTGTTGTAGTTCGCCAACGTGTCAATCAATATCGGCTTGGGGGCCACCAGATTGATCTCCAGCGTCTTGTCATCCACAACCACCAGGCCGGGAATCTCATCAGCCTCGCCGTCAACCACCGGCTGGATGCCCTCGATCAACTTGATTGCGCTGTAGTTGAACATCCTGCATCCAATGCATTCAGGACTGACTGCATATTCCCAGTACACCTTCACATCCTGGGCCGTAACGGCTGAACCATCCGACCAGATGGCATCGGGATGTATGTGGATCGTGTAGGTCAGGCCATCATCGCTCACGTCGTAGCCGGTGGCCAGCCAGGGTTGCGGAGTGTGCTCATAGTCCCGCAAGAACAGGGTCATCCAGATGTGCGAGACAAAAGGCCTGCCAAAGCCGCCTTCCGAGGCCGGGTTCATTCGACTGAAATTGCGCGTCACATACCGGATTACCTGCTCCTCGGCCGCGTCGTCCGGCAATGGCCGCCCGGCCATCGCTTCGCCTTCCTCCGCCATGGCGTCGCCAGAATCTGAGCCCGCCGGCCCTGCCGGCGCCGCGCAGGCCGAAACGACCAGGGCAAGAACAAGGAGCAATGAAGCAAACAGATACGGCTGAACTCTGCCTTTCATCGGTTCTATCCTCCAATCGCCTACAAATCGAAGCGCTGTTCGAGAGACCACAATGAGGGGTGAAAGGACCCCTTGCCTTCCACCCCTCATCCATCACCGATTCCTACTGTTCCGCAATATAGATATCGAGCAACGTGGACCAGTTGTTGTCAACGTTGGCGTCGAAGTTCTTCACGTAAGGCTGTACGACATATTCGTACAGGTCCCAGATCATGGGAAGGAAGTAGTAGTGGCCGAGCAGCCGTTTTTCAGCTGCCGAGACCTTGTCGCAGTACTCATCGCTGGTGGGGTCGAGGGTTGGAAGCTCGGCCATCATGGCGTCCAACTCATCATCCACAAGTGCGACATGATCAGGATTCGTGTAGTATTTCCACAGACCGGTGATCATCGCCGCGGGATCGGGAATCGTGGCGCCCCAGCTATTTCGCTGGACGTTCACGAGGTCGGCTTCCTGGCCCCAGGCGTCACTCCAGCCCGGTCGGATTTCGACATCGGTGATGCCCAGCACGTTCTTCCACTGCTCAGCCATGATTTCAGCTGTCCGCAGGTAGTTGGGCGACTGGCCGCCGCTGGAAATGCGGATCTTGGGCAGGTCTTCCGGGCCGCCGTACTTGGATGCTGCCAGCTCCTGCTTGGCCAGTTCCGGATCGTATCCGAAGTCGGGCCAGTTATCCGCTACGAAACAGGGCAGCTCGGGGGTAATGTGAGTCTTCATCACGCGTTCGTCGCGCGAGCCTTCGTAGGCCGCGCTGATGGCCAGATCCCAGTCTACCGCGTGGAGCAGCGCCCGCCGCACGTTGAGGTCATCCAAGGGTGGCTTGGACGTGTGTAGCGCAAAGTAGAAGTTCGTGGCATAGGGGATCAGTACGAACAACTCGGGGCTTTCGGCCCGCAGCGGTTCGCGGATGTTTGTGAACCAGTGGGCGATGTCAGCCTCCCCATCCTGCCACATAATATAGGTTATGTTCTCGTCGTTGGACCACTGGGCGACGATACGTTCGATGTAGGGCTTCTTGTCCCCCCACCAATTGGGGTTCTGCACGATTTCATACTCGCGTTCATCCTGGTCCCAGACCTTGATCTGGAAAGGGCCGTTGACGCGCGTATTGGCATCGGCAGCAAACTCGTCGGCGTTCACGTCCTCCATCTTGACGAAGCCGGTGTTGTAGTGGGCCATGGCCGCAATAAAGGTCGGGCTCGGCTCTGCAAGCGTAATCTGAAGCGTCTTGTCGTCAATGGCTGTCAAGCCGGAAATGGTGTCGGCCTCTCCATCGATAACGGCCTGCGCGCCCTCAACCACGCCGAGCCGCAAGTACGTCCAGCAGCTGATGCAACTGGGGCTGAGCGCCCATGACCAGAAGTCTATCGCTTCCTGCGCCACGACCGGGGACCCGTCCGACCAGTTGGCATCGGGATTTATATGAATCGTGTAGACAGTCTTGTCCTCGTTCACTTCCCAGTCGGTCGCCAGCCAGGGATGCAAATCGTGATTGCGATCGCGCAAGAAGAATGGCATCCACATATGCGAGATCCAGGGACGGCCGAAACCGGACTCAGACGCCGGGTTCAGACGACTGAGATCGCGGGTAACATACCGGATCACCTGCTCTTCAGCTGCATCTTCCGGCAGCGGCCTGCCTTCCATCGCCTCTGCCTCATCCGCCATGGCCGCGCCGCCCCCATCCGCGGGAGCCGCCGGCGCCGCGCAGGCCGTCAGCGCTAGGGCAGCCGCCAGGAACAGCGAAACGATCCAAAACAGCTTTGTCTTCTCTTTCATCGGGCTCAACCTCCGGTTTGGTGAGTCAGTTTGAATGCTTCCAGGTCTAACAAAAAGGGGTGAGACCCCGTCCGGAATCTCACCCCCTGCCGTTTACTCTTCGGCAACATATATGTCCAACAACGTGGCCCAGTTGTTGTCCACATTGGTGCCAAAATTCTTGATGTGCGGCTTGACACTGTAGCCGTAGGGATCCCAAATCATCGGAATAATGGGATAGTGACCGAGCATGCGCGCCTCGGTCTCCTGTACCAGGTCACAGAATCCGGGATCGTCGCGCGACATCCCCTTGAGCGACTCGATCATCTCGGCAAGTTCGGTGTCATCCGCCATGCTCCCCGCCGCCTCCGGGTTGCCGTAATTGGCCCAGTGGCCCGCCAGGAAGTTGGGCGGATCCGGAAGAATGGCGCCCAGGCTTTGGCGGCGGACGTTGACCAGGTCCGCGTCCTGCCCCCAGACATCCAGCCAACCGGGGCGAATTTCCACATTGGTTACGCCCAGATTGTTCTTCCACTGCTCTACCATAATCTCAGCAGTGCGGATATAGTTCGGCGACTGACCGCCCGTGCTGATGCGAATGGTGGGCAGATTCTCCGGTCCGCCGTACTTGGAGGCTGCCAGTTCCTCCTTGGCCAGTTCGGGATCAAATCCGAAATCAGGCCAGTTGCCTTCCTTGTAGCACTGTAGTTCAGGAGTCAGCAACGTCGACATGAAGCGGTCGTCGCGCGTGCCTTCCCAGGCCGCCGAAATCGCCGGACGCCAGTCAACAGCGTGTACCAGCGCTCGCCGCACGTTGAGATCGTCAATCGGCTCCACGCCGGCCCAGAATGTGTAGAACAGGTTCGTGGCGTACGGGATGACCGTAAACGTCCCTTCCTCCAACTGCTCCCGCACATTGGTCAGGAAAAAGGCGATGTCCACCTCGTCGTTCTGCCACATGATGAAGGAAATGTTCTCGTCAGCCGACGGCGTCGCGATGATTCGCTCGATGAAAGGTTGCTTGTCTCCCCACCAGTTCGGATTCTGGACAATCTCAAACCTCTGCTCGTCTACGTCCCAATCCTGAATCATGAAGGGCCCGTTTACGCGCGTTTCAGACGTGGCGGAGAAGTCCTCGCCGGTGATGTCGTCAACTTTGACGAAACCCGTGTCAAACAACGCAACCCGCTGCGGGAACAGAGGATCGGGCCCGACCAACCGGACCTCCAACGTCTTGTCGTCCACAGCCACCACGCCGGAAACTACGTCGGCCTCGCCGTCGATCACGGCCTGCGCGCCCTCGATCAGGTCAAAACCCGTAAAGCGGGAAAGGTAGCAACCGACGCATTTGTCGGGGTGCAAGCCGTACTCCCAGTAGGCCTTGGCCTCCTGCGCCGTAACCGGGGAGCCGTCATTCCAGACCGCGTCCGGGTGAATGTGGATGGTGTATACGGATTGGTCATCACTGGCATCGATGCCGGTAGCCAACCACGGTGAGAGGTTGTGATTCGCATCGCGGATGAAGAAGGGCATGAACATGTGCGAAATGATGAAACGACCGAACCCACCCTCAGCAGCAGGATTCAACCGGCCGAATCCGCGAGCCACATAGCGGATCACCTGCTCTTCGGCCGCGTCATCCGGTAAGGCACGGCCGGTCATGGCGCCTTCTTCGGCCATCGCCTCGCCGGAATCGGCGGGGGCCGGGGCCACCGGCGCGGCACACGCGCCCAATACAACCGAGAGGACGAGAAGTGCGGATATAAGGAAACGGAGGTGCCAATGCTTCATGTGAGTCTCTCCTTTGGAAGTTGGTGGAACGATTGGCTGATTTACCGCCCAAAAAGACGGCATTGGACGCCGCAGCACTGTCTTGTGCCAGTCATCTGATAGGTTGTCAGTAGCCTGCACGTGGAAATTGGAACCCTGGCGACAACTCGAAGCGGAAACAGAAACTCGGTCTCAAGCCTATTCGCTCACTAGCATGTACGCCGGTGTGAAGCGTCCTCGCGAACGCCGGCATTATGCCAAATGGGAACCGCTATGTCAAGGCTGGATAATCCAGGGCGAGGCAGCCTTTAGTGGCGCCGACGGAAGGCATCGGCCTGGACGACCGTCTCTGCCAGGTAAGCCGCCGAATCCTCCGCGGCAAACCGGGTAGGCGAGAAAGAGGATATTTCGACGCTGGGCCTCTCTTCGGCAGCCAGCTCGGCCAACAGGAGTCCGGCAACCGGGCTGTATGCGAACCCCCCAGAATGAAAAGCCGCCCCCACAACCAACCCCGGCAGCTGCGGCAGCTTCCCCAGAATCGGTTCGCCGTCCAGAGAAAATGAGATCAACCCGACCTGCTCGCTCTCCCAGTGGGTCGCGGCCAGCTTGGGAACCAGGGGCGCCAGATTCTCAGAAAGACGTCGTCGAAGACTCTGCGGAGCCGCCAGCCCCGACATATGGAATGCAAGATCGTCGACCCGCTCCTCCTCCCTGTCTTCGGTCTCGCCTCCGGCCAGTATCCGGTAGTCGGTCGTACCCAGGCGCGCCGGCCGGATATAGCCTCCGTAAGGGTTGGCGTTTATCGCAGGAATTGCCGCGTATTCTTGCAGTTTCGACGACACATACCTTTGGTGTACAAAGGACTTGATCGGCAGCCTCACGCCGCAAAGTTCCATGAACGCTGTGGTCCAGGCGTGGACCGTGCAGACCACCAAATCCGCCTCCAGCACGCCCATTCCCGTCTGCGCTCCAACAACGCGGCCATTCTCAATTTGCAGACCGCTCACGGGCGCGTTCTCGCGTATCTCGACACCCAAGTCGCGGCAACGCCTGGCCAGCGCAGGCACGAACTCATGCGGCTCGCTGTACCCCCCCAGGGCGTCATGGAGTCCGGTAAGGTCGTCTTCAGGGGTCAGATTGGGCCAGCGGCGCCGTATCTGCCCAGCGTCGAGGATTTCGTAGGCAAAGTCGAGACGATCATATAGTGGAAGTAGCTCTTCTCGCTCCGGCCAGGATTCCGGGTCAAAGAGATTCAGGCAGCCGACGTCTTGGAATCGGTACCCGTATTGTTCCAGGTCGGCGCTTAACTCCTGGTATAGGCGAAGGCTGATCATCCGCGCCAGGACGCCCGTCTCCGACCACAGGAGTCCGGTGATGATGCCGCCGGCGCGACTGCTCGAGCCGTCGCCAACCTGGCCCTTCTCCAACAGCGTGACACTGCCGACTTTTTTCCGAGCCAATTGGTAGGCGGCATTCAGGCCGACTGCTCCCCCCCCGATCACGATGAATCTTGACATGGTGCGGACCGTTGCCTCCCAATCCGATGTAAGGCCTTCCGGCTTTCATTTGATGGCACAGACTACCACGCGATGGATGCTCGGCAAAAGGGCTAGGTTTTGAGGAAGGGAAACTGCGGGGAATTGCGGGAAGGGCAGTTGGACGCCGGCGTGAGTGTTTGGTGAGCGTTTGCGAGTGTTCGTGAGCGTTTGTGAGCGTTTGACGAGAGTTTGGGTGAGATTGTCTGCACTGCAGTTGGAGTGATTCGGGTGATGGGCTGTGATGAGGGATGGCCGACATGGGTGTGTGTTCATGAGCGTTGTGTGAGCGTTCGTGAGCGTTTGACGAGAGTTAGGGTGGTGAAGGGCAGGTGCACTGGGGAAAAGCACGGGAAAGGCATGAAGGGGCGGGGGAAGGCGGTTGT
>JAJDXQ010000028.1 GCA_022823185.1 Caldilineaceae bacterium | reverse complement strand
CCGATAGCTGACCTCTTCCTCCTCTTTGGGCACGCGCACCATCGCCTCTGCTTCCCGCTCATCGGCCTCCACAACCCCGCCCCCATAGGTCCTCACCAACCGCTTCATCGTACTGGCGGACATCGGCACGCGCATCAACTCGGTGTAACTCTTTGCTGCGCGTGCATAGGAGGGAATCTCGACCGCAACCATTAACGCCAGCCGCAGCAGTTCCGGACTCCAACCCGACCTATTCAGCCCCATTCTCCGATCCAGGGGGGAAAAACCCTTGCTTACATGAAGGGCAATAGTAATATTCTCGTTTGACCTCCACCGTCCCTTCTCGGTGTTGGACCGTCTTCGCCTTCTTCCCCTTGTTCTCGACACAGCCCCCGCATTCGGGACAACTTACCTCCACCTCTCCTTCTCCTGCTTCCGCCAACAAATCCTCCACGAACGGTCGCATCATCGCCTCCCGCTCTTGACGCACCCGTTCCATGATCTCGTCGAAACTGGCCTCCGGCCTCTCCCTCCGCCATGACCACAACCGTAAGTGCATCTCCCCCGCTGACTCTTCCAACTCCCCTTGGCTCCTCTTCTGGCTCAGCTTCCGTTCCATCTCACTCTCCCCTTCCTATTCAAATTATCTTCCTATCCCGTCCTATCAGGAAATCTCACCCCCAAATTGGACTGCACCCCTTCCTTTTGGCCTTTTCACAGTTTCGCTTATGTCGAGATCAGTGAAGTTTGGAATGACTGACCTGCCCCAAAAAACTGGTCCAGCTATAAAGCTAGTATTGGGCCGTAGAATGGGGGGAAGATGGCGAAGAAGAGACATACGCCGGAGCAAGTGATCAACAAGCTGAGAGAGGCTAAGGTGGCGATAGCCGAGGGCATCACAGTGGCTGAGGCCGCCCGCCGGATCGGCGTGACCGATCAGACCTTCTACCGCTGGCGTAGTGAGAAGGGGGTCTCAGGATCGACCAGGCTAGACGCCTGAAGCGTCTGGAGCTGGAGAACAGCCGCCTGAAAAGAGCGGTGGCGGACCTGACGCTGGACAACCAGATACTGAGGGAGGCGTCAGAGGGAAACTTCTGAGCCCTTCACGTCGTCGCGAGTGTGTCGACCACGTAAAGGTGCTCTTGGGGGTTTCGGAGCGACGCGCCTGCCGGGTGCTGGGTCATCCTCGCTCCACACAGCGATACAAGCCGAGCCCGGTGGAGGATGAAAAGGCGCTGACCGAGGAGATCGTGGAGCTGGCCAGTCAGTTCGGCAGGTACGGTTACCGCAGGATCACTGCCCTTCTGAGGCATCGCGGCTGGCGAGTGAAACGCTCCACAAGCGTGTGGAGGGGATATGGCAGCGTGAAGGTCTGAAGGCGGCTGTGAAGCAGCCGAAGAGAGGGTGTCTGTGGTTCAATGAAGGCTCGTGTGTGCGTCTGCGGCCTGCGTGGAAGGACCATGTGTGGGCCTACGACTTTGTGCATCTGAGGCTCCATGACGGCACAGGAGTGCGACTGCTGACCGTCATTGACGAATACAGCAGAGAGTGTCTGGCGATCCGGGCTGCGCGCAGCGTACGGTCTGCCGATGTGATAGAGGCGCTCGCCGAGTTGATGGTGCTCAGAGGCGTACCCGACCATATTCGCTCGGACAACGGGCCGGAGTTTACGGCCCGGGCTGTGCGCGAGTGGCTTGGGCGGGTGGGAGCCAGGACACTCTATATCGAGCCTGGGTCGCCGTGGGAGAACGGCTTGCTAGTTTCAACGGGAAGTTGAGGTACGAGTTGCCGGACAGAGAGGTCTTCCATACATTGCTGAAGGTGCGTGTGCTGACGGAGCGGTACAGGCAGACTTTCAACCGGATCAGACCGCACAGCTCTCTGGGTTGCCGGCCGCCGGCATCTGAGGCCCTCTTGCCTGCCGATCCTGTCCCCGTGCTTGCCGGAATAACATAACGGGTGGTACAAACATCGGGGGCAGGTCATCTAAGCTAAAGGAATACTTTAGTAAGGCTGGTCATGAATGGGATGCACATATTTTGCATACGCATGCCGGATTAGTAAAGTGCCGCACGCCAACCGAAGCGCCCCTCTTTCGGTCAGCTCTCTGAAAGACCAAGTCAAAGAGTTCTTCTTCTTTATACTCCAAGTACCGTCTGAGTGCGTAAGCACAAACGTCGGCAAGTTGAATAGAGTCAGTGATCTGGCTGTCAACAAACATTGGCGTTTCAATGACTTTTTCCAGCGTCATCCATGAAGTTCCACTTTGCAAGAATTCCTTCATCAATCCTATGAGTCTCTTTTCGAGGGTCTCGTTTTTGTCGTGAATTAGAATGCCGTATTCGGAAATGTTTCTTAGATATATTTCAAATCGAGTTACTACCTGCTCAAATGCTTGTTCGGCAACAGATTTTCCGGTAATTCTTGGATTGAAGTGAACTTTGTCAATGCATTCTGCAAACAGTCTCACTTCATTCCAGCTGCCGAGTAATTCAGCAATTTCCTTTACAACCTGCCTTCTTTCGTCGTGAGTGAGGTGAACATAAGCGTGAGTATTTCGATAACTCCTCTCAGTTGACTTGCGCTTCTTGCTATTTTTCTTTTGGAGAACCGCAATGATGCGGCTTCTTTCCTTGATAACTTGCTTTCGCCTGTCCTTATATGACAAGGATTCAAAGTCAGGAATCCCACCCTGCTCCTTATAGTGACGCACCATATATGCTGTATGAATCTCTTCATGTTCCAGCTTGTATTTCGACTTTATACGATCCAATTGGCTTCTGTGGGTTTTCCATAATTTGTCTGGCACTGCAAGTCCAACTAAGACATAGTGACTTGTTGGCCCGGACTGTTCTGGTGTGCCAGACTCGTCAATGTAGCAAAGTTTCACGCGAGATTCTCCCAAAAGAAAAGCGTCCGGGTTCCGGGCTTTCGCCCCGATAGGTGTCGATAAACGACTCTTCCCAGACGCGTAACTAAAATATACTCCAAAACCGAGAAGTTGTCAAGTTTCTTGGCCTGAAGCAATCTTATATGGGCTCATCCCGCTTAGGCGATCAAGCTATGCTCGCTATGCGCTCAACGCTACTTAGCCAGTCCAATCATAAGGAACCTATACACCTAAATGGCCAAGCTCACCAATGAGCAGTAAACATGGGGAAAATCAATCCCTTCCGCTTGTCCCTTCTAATGCATCGTTAAGAGCCTACCGCACCGGATAAGCAGGCCCTCCCGCAGTCAAATCCTTGTAACGTAACTGCTTGTCTGTCATCCCTTTAGCCATATTCGTCATCTGCGTAATCGTGTCTGAAGGTCGGTCGTTGTGGCGGCCAGAAAACTCCGTCACGTACCGTTCAAGGTGTTTTCAACCCATGTGTTGATTGGTGCCGTGATAACCCCGCTTGAGACCCGCCCAGAACAACTCCATCCCATTGACGTGCGCCTGATCACGAACGTACTCGCTTACGCTGTGGCTAACCGATTCATCCTCAAAGGGGATGCCCTGATAAGACTGGAGGTCATCCGTGTGAACAGTGGCGTCGGGAGCAGGTCGCTCTTCGACAAAGCCATGCAATGTATCTTTCCTAACATCTGCCACAACCTGCGCACTCACCTGTCCACTTTCCCAATCCTTAGCCCCAGCCACCACGGACTTACCAACAGTTCCACTGCAGTTCACCATCCCAGCGCGTACCCGTCGCGCCGCGGGTCCGCGCCGCCCATGAATCCGCCGTTCTCAGGATCGACCATGATGCCCTGGCCGCCCCCTACCTCCGCGTTCCAGGGTCCCAGCCGGTTTATCCGGTGGCCCATCTGCGTCAGGTCCTGCAGCGCATCCTCCCCTACCCGCGTCTCAACATCGATCACCGTCCCCGGCGAAGTCGACTTCACCCGCGCCGCCTCAATCGCCGCCTGTATGTTCATGTCATGGTCAATGACGTTCATGATCATCTGCGGAGTCGTCTGCAAAATGCCGTAACTGCCCGGCGTCCCAATCAGAAAACGTAGCCCCTGCTCATCCCACACCTGCGCCGGTGACATGCACATCTCGATCTTCCTGCCCGGGCCAATCACATTCGGGCTCTGCGGATCGCTGTCAAACCAGTTGAGGAAATTGTTCAACGCAATCCCGGTGCCCGGTATCACCACCGCCGAGCCAAACCCTGCTCCCAGGCTCTGCGTTATCGCCACCGCGTTGCCGTCGGCATCGATCGCGCTGAAATGCGTCGTGCATTCAGTCCGCATCCACCGCCGCGGGTCCCCTGCCAGAACCTCATCCTCCATCTTCTCCGACGTGTACCGCTCCCCGCCGGATGGCCGCGCCCGCGTGCCAATCTCCGCCCGGCGCTTGGTCGCGTACTCTTTCGACAGCAGACCGTCCGTCGGCGGGTCATCCAGTCCGGCATACTCCGCCCTGTCCGCCTGCGCCAGCTTGGCTGCCTCGATAAAGCGATGGATGGTCGCTGCGCTGTTGTGGCCCATCTCCGCCACGTCAAACCCCTCCATGATATTCAGCGTCTCCAGATACTGCACAGCCTGGCACGGCATCGGCGGCGCATACACACGCATACCCCGATATGAAACCGAAATCGGCTCCTGCCACTCCACCTCAAACTCCTCCAAATCCCGGTGCGTGATCAGCCCGCCGTTCTCCTCCATGTAACGCACCAGCCTGTCCGCGATCTCGCCCCGGTAAAAGACATCCGCGCCGCCCTCGGCAATCGCGCGCATGCTCTTCGCAAGGTCCGGCTGTATCAGCAGGTCACCGGCAACCGGCCCCCTGCCATGCGGCAGATACGCCTCCACCGTCGCCGGATACTTCAGCATCTCCGGCACATTGAAATCCGCGAACTCCGCGTTCTTTACCGTCAGCGGAAAACCGTGTTCCGCATATTCGATCGCCGGCCCGAACACCGTCGCCGCGTCCATCGTTCCGTACCGCTCCAGCGCAGCCAGCCAGCCCCCGCACGACCCCGGCACCAGCGGCGATTTCGGCCCCCGCGCCCGGCTCTCCGCGCTGCCGACCTCTTCATACGTCGCCCCGTACGGCGAGCGCCCCATATAGTCCAATATCGTATGCTCCTGCTCGCGCGCCGAGTAGAGGTGCATGTACCCGTCGCCGCCCAAACCGGACATGTAGGGCTCCACCACATTCAATGCCGCGGCCACCGCCACCACCGCGTCTATCGCGTTGCCGCCTTCCATCATGATGCGCACGCCCGCCAGCGAAGCCAGCGGATGCGCCGAAGCGATCATGCCCCGCCGACCCGTCACCGTCGAGCGATGAACGATTCCCTTGGCAGAAAAGGCCATCGGTACTCTCCTTGCAGATGCAGTTCTTGTTCTCGGTTCTAGGTTGTTCGTTCCTGTTTAAGAATGGGTCAAATGCAATCGATCTCGCCTAACCGGGTCTTTCCAACTTACTCCTCCCAGATCAGGAGCACGCCCATCGCCTCCGCCAACCGGTCGTACAGCAGATCGAACGCCTCTTTGGCCTCCTGATACGGAAAACGGTGGCTGATCAAAGGCCGGACCCGTATCCGCCCCGCCTGCACCAGTTCGATCGTCCGCCTCAGCAATACCTCCGGAGGCTCTTCGCCGTAATAGCCGCCTATCAGACGCCGCCGCTGGATCTTGCCGGCGTCCAGCGGCAACGGCTGCCCGTGATATAGACCAATCAGATGCAGCGTGCCCCCGTCGCGCACCATCTCTTGCGCCTGCGCAAAAGACTTGAGCCCCGGCTGGCCGCCCACACATTCAAAGACAATGTCCGCGCCCCGTCCGTCGGTCAGCTCCATCACCCGTGCCACCGGGTCTGTTTCCGATACATCGATCGCGTGGTCCGCCCCGAACTCCAGGGCCAGTTGGCACCGCTTCGCAATCGCGTCCACCGCAATCAGTCGTTCGCATAGATGCTGCCGCGCCCCCTGCAGCACCAGGTTGCCAACCAATCCCTGGCCCATCACCACGATGGTGTGATCGGCCCGAATGCCCGGCGACCGCGACCACGTCACGCCGCTCTTCGCCAGCGGCAGAAAGGTCGCCTCCTCAAAAGAAATGTCGTCCGGAATCGGCCACACACGCGGCCCGATCCGCGAGTCGATCGGCTGCACCACATACTGCGCATGCGGCGCAACCGCCAGCACGCGATCCCCAGGCTGAAATCGGCTCGCGGCTTCACTGCCCGCCTCGTCGACCACCCCCGCCAGCGAGTAGCCCATGATCGCCGGGTCGATCGCCTCCTCGTGCATATACCGCCGCAGAATCTCCGACCCCCGGCTGATCAAACTGACCTTGCTCCGCACTCGCACCTCATCCGGCCCGACGGGCGGCATGGGAGCCTCTTCCAATACGATGTTTCCAAATCCCTCGGGCTTGGCTACGCGTAACATGTGATGCTCCTCGCTCTCCCGGAAATCAAAGATGGCTGAAAGGCGCTTGCGGAGAGTTGCATCCCGCTTCTCCAAAGCAAAAGTCATACTAGCACCAATGGGACTTTCGCGTAAACGCCTCTTTTCCACCCCCCACTCCTTCTACGCCCTTCCCCCCGTTCCCCTGCCGTTCCCCCCCCTCCAGGGATTGCGAACTGAAGAACAGTTAGTGTAGAGTAGTCCCTACGCAAACATGATTCAAACCGGCAGGAGGCCAGCCCCATGCGCCGTCCCAACTTCCTCATCATCTACACAGACCAACAGCGCTGGGACGGCCTCGGCGCAAACGGCAACCCGGACATCCACACCCCCCACCTCGACCGTTTCGCAGACCAGAGCGTCAACTTCGACCACTGCTTCGTCCAGAATCCCGTCTGCATGCCCAGCCGCCTCAGCTTCCTCACCGGCCAGTATCCCTCCACCCTCGGCATCACCCACATGGGCGTGCCCGTGCCCGAAGACACCGTCACCCTGCCCCGCCTGCTCGCCCCCTACGGCTACCGTTCGGCCAATATCGGCAAACTCCATTTCCAGCCCCACGCCAACCGCGACCACCGTACCCATCACCCGCCCTACGGCTTCGACCACCTCGAAATCTCCGATGAGCCCGGCTCCTATGAGGACGCCTACCGCGCCTGGGTACGCCACCGCGCGCCCGACCAGCTCCCCTATGTCAGCTGGGGTCTCGCGCCGATGACCGAAATCTGGCAAGACACCATGAATATCGAGGACGGAATCGATCACCCCCCCGAACGCTTCCCCAAACGGCCTCTTCCCTCCCGCTGTCGCGATGACATGACCCACACAGCCTTCGTCGCCGAACAGTCCATCGAGTTCATGCGCCAGCAGACACAAACAGGCCAGCCGTTCCTCTGCATCGCCGGCATCTACTCGCCCCATTCCCCCTGGATCGCGCCGCAACACTACTTCGACCTCTACGACCCCGCCTCACTCAACCTCCCCTCCTTCCCGCCCGAAGTCGAAGCCAACCGCGGGCCGGACAACTACTCCGACGACGAGCTCCGGCTGGCCCATCAGGGCTACTACGGCCAGATCAGCGAAGTAGATCATCACGTCGGCCGCCTTCTCGGCGCGCTCGACGAGCTCGGCATCGCCGACGAAACCGTCGTCATCTTTACCTCCGACCATGGCGAATGGCTCGGCGAACACCTCAAATACGGCAAAGGCTACCCCGCCCACGACCAGTGCAGTCGCGTCCCCCTGCTGATCCGGCCGTTCAACGACTCCGTCAACGCGCGCACCGATTCCGGCCTCACCGAGGCGCTCGACGTGCTGCCCACCATCCTCGACCTCGCCGCCATTCAGGTCCCGCCCCACCTGCAGGGCCGCTCGCTGCTACCCCGCCTGAACGACGACGCGCCCGGCGCCTCCTCCGCCCTCACCGAGCACACCGGCTGGAAGTCACTCCGCACCGAGCGCTTCCGTTACCTCCTCCACGCCGACGGAACCGAGAATCTCTATGACCTTTCCGCTGAGTGGGGTGACTACCGCGACGTATCCGCCGACCCCGCCTACGCCGCAGACCTGGCCGCGACCCGCCATGAACTGGGCCGCAAGCTGCTCGCCGCGGAAAGACCGCTGCCGCACGCCTGGCCTTACTGATCACCCAGTGACCGGAACCAAAATGTCTGACTCAACGAAAAGCCAGAGCGCCCCACCATCCACCCAGCCGCCTCCCCGTCGCGCCGGCACGAAACCCAATCCCATCTGCCGGGTGAGTGACCTGCCCCCCGGCGAACGCAAAATCGTCGAAGTGCGCCGCCGCGCAATCGGCGTCTTCAACGTCCACGGCGAGTACTACGCCCTGCGCAGTCTCTGCCCCCACCAGGGCGCGCCCCTCTGCCGCGGTACCATCACCGGCACCGCCCGCTCCAACAGTCCCGGCGAAATCATCTGGGAACGCGACGGCCAGATCCTGCGCTGCCCATGGCACGGCTGGGAATTCGACATCGCCACCGGCCGCTCCGTCTTCAATCCCCACCGCCTGCGCGTCCGCACCTATGATGTCACCGTTGAACAGCCCGAACCGGATGAGGAAGACCCATCAGTCGAGAGCTTCGAAGTTACCGTCGAAGACGGCTGGGTGGTCCTGCACGCCTGAAACAATACGGGAGGCGCGTTCTGTCATGCAAAAAATACTGACCCGATGGCGAAAGATCCCCTACCTGCACTCAAGCCTCATCTGGACTCTCGCAGTCCTTCTCCTCGGCGACTGGCTCGGCGGCTCCGTCTTCCAATCCGACTTCCGCCTCCGCTACGCCTTCATGTGTATCGCCGTCTCCGCCGTCTACTTCATCCATGTCCTGATCTACAAGCGCAAAAGCCCGTCCGACGTAAGGGCATCGCTCACCATCTTCATCCCGGTTATCGGCATGGGCGCCTGGTTGTCCTTCGCACTCTTCACCGCCGACTCCGCCTACAACTTCCTTCCCATCCTCATAGGCATGTTCGCCGCCTTCGGCCTGGACCTCTGGCTCGCCAAAAAACGCCGGCAGACATAGCGCCCCTGCCGCATCATCCGGTACCGGCGCCCCCTCCGCGTGCCCTCCCCGCTGATCCCCCATATTCCGTCCCCACCACCCCTGTAGGGGCGCCCCTTGCGGGCGCTCTCTCCCTTCCACACAGAATCCCTCCCCCAATCAATGACGCCAACCCATTCCTCGCCCCCTTCCCCCCACCCAGGCCGTTCGCCCACAAATCCCAGTCCAGACACAAGCCCCGCGGCCCATCCTCGTCCCTGCCACCCCCTGACTACTAAACACTGCAGCTCTAACGTAGCCCAGTCTAGGTGTTATCAGGAGACCCGGAACGCAGGACTCCATGTTTAAGCCCAGAGGTACCCTGAAACTCGTCCCCATTTGGGGCTGCACCCGAATAGAAAGACTCGCATATTCAGTGGATATATGATATCAACGAAGACGGAACCTGGTCCTTGCCAGGCGACAAAGGGGTCCTGATCACTGCTGAAGAAGTCAGCACTATTGAATTCTGGGACGATTCCCCTGAGGAGAAACGACATGCAGCCGCGTAACCGCAGATACTCATTTGGAAAGGGATATCAGCCAAAAGGAAGCAAGGACTCTCCCAAGAGCCCGCCCACCAACACACCAAACCAGTTGAGCAGCGGATTCAGAAGAGTGCCGACGCAAACCCAGACGCAATCTTCTGGTAGCCCTCCGGTTTCCTCACAGTCCCCCGAAAAAAAGAAACTTTCACCTCCCCGCAGATCCCCCATTCTCCCGCCCCGTCACCAACTGACCACTGACCACTGATCACTAATCACTGCAGTTCCCCTTGTGGGCGCCCAAGCCCCTTCGCGCAGAATCCCTCCATCTCCCACCACCACCGCCCTTCCCCCCAAATCCCCGTCCAGGTAACACCTCCCCAATAAAATGCCAAGCCCCGCAACTCAGTGTAAAATAGACCAGACACCTTCCCATCCCACCCCACACACCCCAGAACAAGGAACAACCATGGCCGACCCAATCATCACCAAAATCGAAATCCACACCTATGAATGCGAACGCGAAAACCTCGGCAAAGACTACAACGGCTTCAACCTCGTCTACGAACCGAACAGCCGCATCAAGACCCAGGGCAGCATCCTCCGCATCGAAACCGACCAGGGCATCGTCGGCGAGTACGCCGGCGGCGGCGGGGCCGAATACTCGACCCTCCCCACCTTTATCCACTTCCTCATCGGCCGCAGCGCCCTCCAGCGGGAGCTGATCTACACCGAAGTCAGGCGCGCCCTCCGCCAGGTTGCACGCATCGGCTTCGCCCCCGTCGACATCGCCCTCTGGGACATCGCCGGCAAACTCTACGACCAGCCCGTCTACAAACTGCTCGGCGGCTATAAGGACAGCGTCCCCTGCTACGCCAGCACATACCACGGCGACCACCAGCCCGACGGCCTCTCCTCGCCCGAAGCCTTCGCCGACTTCGCCGAGCACTGCCTCGACCTCGGCTATCCCGCCTTCAAGATCCACGGCTGGGGCCGTGCCCCCGTCAGCCAGGAAGTCGCCAACGTCCACGCCGTCGGCAAACGCGTCGGCGACAAAATGGACCTCATGCTCGACCCCGCCTGTGAGCTGATGACCTTCGGCGACGCCGTCAAAGTCGGCTGGGCCTGCGACGAAAACCGCTTCTTCTGGTACGAAGACCCCTACCGCGACGGCGGCATCTCCCAGTTCGCCCACCGCAAACTGCGCCAGCTGATCAACACGCCCATCCTCCAGACCGAACACGTCCGCTCCCTCGAACCCCACATCGACTTCGCCATCGCCGACGCCACCGACTACGTGCGCGGCGACGTCGGCTACGACGGCATCACCGGCGTCATCAAGCTCGCCCACGCCTGCGAAGCCCTCGGCATCGACCTCGAATTCCACGGCCCCGGCCCCGCTCAGCGCCAGTGCATGGCCGCCATCCGCAACACCAACTACTACGAAATGGGCCTCCTCCACCCCAAAGCGCCCGCCAGCCACGTGCCCGAACTGTACATCGACTACGTGGATGACCTCGAAGCCATCGACGCCAACGGCCACGTCTCCATCCCCCAGGGGCCCGGGCTCGGCGTTGACATCAACTGGGATTGGGTAGAGCGAAATCGCGTGTCAGTGGTAGAATACGGCAACTGACGACGCAGAACACAACTTCACAATTACAACCGTGCAGCAGGTAAAGCCCCCGTCCCTTTGCACGCGTTCCCAGGAGGAGCCTCCATGACTGTCGCCACTGCCCCCCAACTCTCCACCAATGAGCTGCTGTCCGCGCTCGAAGGCGTGACCGCCATCCCCTGCGCCCCCTACCGCGCCGGCAGCATCGACGACGACGCGCATCTCAAAAATGTCCGCTACCTCATGCAGACCAACAACCTCAGCGAGGGCCGCCCCCGCGTGCTCTCCATCGCCGGCACCAGCCCCATCCACCAGATGACCCGCGCCGAGCAGGTCCGCCTCGTCGATATCACGACCCGCGCAATGGGCCGCGAAGGCGTTTACGTCGCCGGCATTCTGCCCAGCCCCCTCGCCGACGCCAAAGACCTCATCGCCGAGCTCAACACCCTGCAGCGCCCGCCTGACGCCTACCTCGTCATGCCCCTCTCCGGCGTCTACGACCCGGACGGCATGTACAATGAGTTCATGGCCTTCGGCGAAGAGATGGACGACCGCTTCGGCGCCCGCCTCATCTACTACTTCAAAGACAGCCGCGACCTTTCGCAGATGGGTAGACTCTTCCGCGACTCCGAAGCCTTCGTCGGCGTAAAGGTGGGCACAAGCGAAGACGACGTAGTGCCGCTCGTGCAGGCCATCGGCGACAACGGCCTCGTCATCTGGGGCATCGGCGACCGCTGCACCCGCGCCTCCCAGCTCGGTACCAAGGGTCACACCTCCGGCATCGCCGTCGCCTACGCCAAGGCCTCCGACGCCATCAACAACGCCCAGCGCGCCGGCGACCACGCCGAGTCCCAGCGCGTCGAGGATGCCATCTCCGCCCTCGAGGAGCTCCGCTTCCGCGACGGCCGCCGCTACAACTACTCCGCCGTCATCTCCGCCATGGCACAGAGCGGCTTCGACGACATCGACGGCGGCGAAGGCGCGCCCTTCAATCCGCCCGTCCCCGCCGAAATCGGCCGCGAAGTGAAGGCCGCCATCGCCGGCCTGGCCCAATACCACTAAAGTTTGGAGTCTCTCTATGGCTTCCCAACCCCAACGCGGCCCGGACGCGCCCTCCGTCCTGCTCATCTCCACCGACCACTGGCCCGCCCACCTCATGGCCGGCGCCGGCCACCCCGCCGTCCGCACGCCCACTCTCGACAGCCTTGCCGGCGCCGGCGTCCGCTACACCAACGCCTATGCCGAGTGCCCCGTCTGCATTCCCGCCCGCCGCACACTCATGACCGGCGCCACCACCCGCACCCACGGCGACCGCGTCTTCAAAGTCCAGGAGCCGATGCCGCAGCTGCCAACCGTCGCCCAGACCTTCCGCAACGCCGGCTACCAGGCCTACGCCGTCGGCAAGCTGCACGTCTTCCCCCAGCGCGATCGCATCGGCTTCGACGACGTCATCCTCGCCGAAGAGGGCCGCCCCATCCTCGGCGCCATCGACGACTACGAGCTCTGGCTCGGCGAAGAAGGCCATCCCGGCCGCTCCTTCGCCCACGGCATGAGCAACAACGAATACAGTTACCGCCCCTGGCACCTCTCCGAAGAGACCCACGTCACCAACTGGGCCACCGACCAGATGTGCCGCATGATCCGCCGCCGCGACCCTACCCGGCCCGGCTTCTGGTTCCTCTCCTACTGCCATCCCCACCCGCCGCTCGTGCCGCTGGAATGGTATTACAACCTCTACCGCGACATCGACATACCGCTCCCCCACCAGTCCGAGTGGTCGCGGGACTTCGAAAACTTGCCCTACGCGCTGCAGACGATCCAGACGCGCTACGGCATCGCCTTCAGCGACGAGGAGCTCCGAGGCATCCACCGCGCCTTCTACGCGCTCTGCACCCATATCGACCACCAGCTGCGCCGCGTCATCGGCACGCTGCGCGAGGAACGACTGCTCGACAACACCATCATCTGCTTCACCAGCGACCACGGCGACATGCTCGGCCAGCACGGCCTCTGGGCCAAGCGCCTCTACTACGAGCAATCCGCCAACATCCCTATGCTCCTCCTCGGCCCCGCCGGCGACGACCGCACGCCCGCCGGCGCCCAGGACGACCGCCTCGTCGGCTGGCAGGATGTCATGCCCACCCTGCTCGACCTCGCCGGTATCCCCATCCCCGAAACCGTCGAAGGCATCTCCATGGTCGGCGAAACCCGCCGCCCCTACCTCTTCGGCGAAGTCGGCGAAGGGCCCATGGCCACGCGCATGATCCGGCAGGACCAGTTCAAACTGATCTACTATCCATCGGGCAACCGTTTTCAGCTGTTCGACCTGGAAGCCGACCCGCAGGAGATGAACGACCTGAGCGATTCAGAGGAGCACGCCGACCTGCGCCAGCGCCTCACCGCGTGCCTGGTAGACGAACTCTACGGCAACGACGAGGAATGGCTGCAGGACGGCCAGCTGGTCGGCCTGCCCCACCAGCAATGGCAGCCCGTCAAAAACCGCGAGCTCTCAGGCCAGCGCGGCCTGCACTGGCCCCCGCCCCCGCTGGACCTGTCCGGCAGACAGGTGGGGATGCCAGGATGACGGTTGGGAGATGGAATAAAGGGGTGACTCTGTGGGAGATTTCAGGCCGCTATGACGGCTCGCGGCCTGTCTCGGCGCAGTAGGCCAGGTAGTCGTCGATCGCCTCTCGAAACGCAATCTCAAGCTCTTCGACCGAGCTGCCCTCGAAGTAGACGTTGTCGAAGCTGTCCGTCAACCGGCCGTGAAATATGCCGTCTCGCTCATCATACTGTATGGATGCTGAGAATCCCTTGTATTCCATTGCCCTTTCCCTTTGCTATCTAACGAACGCTCTGCGCTTTCGAAAATCAACCTATGCTTCCAAGTCGCGTTGACGTTTATCTCAACAGCGACTTACAGAAGCAAAGAGACTATCCCAAGAAAACGCGCCGTCCAGAAAATATCCGACAAACCACCGGTGTTCTTAGCGCCCCTTCGCGCCCCTTCGCGGACCAATCAGTTTAGCCTATCACAAGCCTTCGTCTACCAATCCGAACTGCCCGAACTACCTGAATCAGCCAATTCACAGTCCAGCCCAGAAAAGGATCCATCCAGTGCCATCACCAACACGCCGCTACGCACTCGTCGGAACCGGCGGCCGCGCCCGCATGTACATCCACGCCATCCTCGGCGACTACGCACAGTGGAATGAACTGGTCGCCCTCTGCGACCTCAGCCAGACGCGCATGGACTACTACAACCAGCAGATCCAGCAACGCGCCGGCAGCGGGCCCCTGCCCACCTACCACGCCGACGACTTCGACCGCATGATAGCCGAAACCAAACCCGACGTCGTCATCGTCACCACCATGGACGCCACCCACCACCACTACATCTGCCGCGCCATGGAGCTCGGCTGCGACGCCATCACCGAAAAACCGATGACCACCGACGACGCCAAAGCCCGCCAGATCTTCGACACCATCCAAAAGACAGGCCGCTCACTGCGCGTCACCTTCAACTACCGCTACGCGCCCCTCGCCACCACCGTGCGCGAACTCATCATGCAGGGCGCGATCGGCCGCCCCCGCCACGTCGACTTCTCCTGGGTGCTCGACACCCGCCACGGCGCTGACTACTTCCGCCGCTGGCACCGCGAAAAGGACAAGTCCGGCGGCCTCCTCGTCCACAAGTCCACCCACCACTTTGACCTCATCAACTGGTGGATCGACTCCATCCCCCAGACAGTCTACGCCCAGGGCGATCTCCTCTTCTACGGCCGCGAAAACGCCGCCGCCCGCGGCGAGACCTACAGCTACGACCGCTACACCGGCGAGGAGGCCGCCGCCGGCGATCCCTTCGCCATGAGCCTCGAATCCGACGAGACCCTCAAAAGCCTCTACCTCAACGCCGAAGCCGACAGCGGCTACCTGCGCGACCGCAACGTCTTCGGCGACAACATCACCGCCGAAGACACCATGAGCGTCACCGCCCGCTACCGCAACGGCATCATCCTCAGTTACTCCCTGCTCGCCTACTGCCCCTGGGAAGGCTACCGCGCCGCAGTCACCGGCGACCGCGGCCGCATCGAAGTCGAGGCCATCGAAGCCGTCGGACGCACATTCGTCGCCGGCCAGGAGGAAACCCTCCCCGAAGCCGCCAACCAGCTGAACGACTTCGGCGGCAAGCATATCTATGTCTTCCCAATGCACGGCGCGCCCTACGAGGTCGATATCCCTGAAGGCGTCGGCGGACACGGCGGCGGCGATCGCGTCATGCTGGAGCAGATCTTCCACCCCGATCCACCGGACGATCCCTTCGCTCGCGCCGCCACCCACATCGACGGCGCCGCTTCCATCCTGCTCGGCATCGCCGCCAACCACTCCATCGCCACCGGCCAGCCCATCACCGTCGATGACCTCTTGAAACTGAGCAACGACTAACCCTGCGCGCCGTCCTTACACCCAAGAACGCCCAGGATCACACAAGGAGACCGTACATTGCCTGACTTTTCCGGCCAGAACGTAATCGTAACCGGCGCCAGCAGCGGCTTCGGCGAAGCCATCGCGCTGAAATTCGCAGCCGCCGGCGCCTATGTCGCGATGATCGCCCGCCGCGAGCAAGTGCTCCAGGCCCTCGCCCAGCGCATTGCAGACGACGGCGGCCGCGCCCTCGTCTTCCCCTGCGACGTCGGCGATGAGGCCCAGATCCGCGCCGCAGTCGAAAAAATCGACGCCGAGCTCGGCCCCATCCACATACTCGTCAACAACGCCGGCACCAACGTCGTCAACCGCAGCATTGACGCCACCACCATGGACGACTGGCGCGTCGTCGCCGACGTCAACCTGGTCAGCGCCTACCTCTTCACCAACCTGCTCATGCCGCAGATGAAAGCCCGCGGCGCCGGCACCATCATCAACATCGGCTCCCGCGCCGCCAACTACCCCAGCCTGCTCTCCGGCGTCGCCTACAGCAGCGCCAAACTGGGCATGCACGCCCTCAACCGCGTCACCAACGAGGAAGGCAATCCCCACGGCGTGCGCGCCTGCATCATCAACCCCGGCGTCACCGCCACACCCCTCCTCGACCGCCGTCCCGCCCCGCCCCCGCAGGAAGCCCGCAAGCTCATGATGCAGTCCGAGGACATCGCCGACACCGTCCTCTACGCCGCCGGCCTCCCCCTGCGCGCCAACGCAGAACGCATCGACCTCTACCCCACCAACACGGAGGTCGGCTGACATCGCAAACAAGCTCGCGAAGGTACCGCCAGCCATCGCCGCCATCGCCCCAGATGGCCGGGTCACCCCGGCCCAGAGACGCCGCTTCCTCATCTCCATCTCTCTGCGCCGCCAGCAGCCGGGAACCGGCAGCGCGCCCCAATTCCTGCGCGAACGCTCCGCAGTCTACGCCTGGCCCGATCTGCGAGCTGTACTGAAGGGGATTCGCTGGGTAACTGTTGGCGCCGTCGCCACCCGCGCCTACATGCCCGAACGCATGACCCGCGACCTTGACATCCTCGTCCACCATGCGGACGGTGACGCCGCGCTGGCGCGCTTGAGGGAGACCGGCTATCAAGTAGCCTCAGACCTGCCAGTGCCCGGCCACAGGTTGAACGCCCGCGACGGAGCTGGAGTCAACCTGCTGCGACTCCCCTTCCCCTGGATCGACGAAGCCTTCCAACAGGAACAACGCGACCCGGCCGGGTTTCCGGTCCTCGGCCTTCCCTATCTCGTCCTGATGAAAATGGAAACGTCCCGCCCACAGGATTTGGGCGATCTGTCAAGGATGCTCGGCCTCGCCGAAAAGGATGATCTGGAACAGGTCCGCGATGTTGTGACCCGCTACATGCCCGACGCCGCCGAGGACCTGGAATCCCTGATCTATCTCGGCCGTCTGGAGATGGACGGGGACTGAACTGGGGAGCAACCGCCATCTAATGTTGCGCGTAGCCTTCATCGGCGCCGGCCGCATCAGCGACCTCCACGCCCTCGAATACCGCCAAAACGAGCGCGCCCAGCTCACCGCTGTCTGCGACACTGACGAAGAAGCCGCCCAGCGCCGCGCCGCCGAGTGGAACGTGCCCCCCGACCGCGTCTTCACCAACCACCGCGACCTTCTCGCCCTGCCCGACCTCGACCTCGTCGAAATCCTCCTGCCCCACCACCTCCACCACCCCGTCACCCTCGACGCGCTCGCCGCCGGAAAACACGTCTCCGTCCAGAAGCCCATGGCCCTCAACCTCGTCCAGGCCGACGAGATGATCGCCGCCGCAACCGCCGCCGGCAAGACCCTGCGCGTCTACGACAACTTCCTCTTCTACCCGCCCATCGTGCGCGCCAAAGAGCTGATCGACGCCGGCGAAATCGGCGAACCCCTCACCATCCGCATCAAAAGCAACGCCGGCTTCAGCCCCACCGCCTGGCACGTCCCCCTCTCCGCCTGGGCCTGGCGCTTTAACCCCGAAACCTGCGGCGGCGGCCCCCTGCTCTTCGACGACGGCCACCACAAATTCGCCCTCGCCCACCACTTCATGGGGCAGCCCGAAGAGACCCACGCCTGGATCGGCGAGATGGAGCTCATGCCCGGCCGCGTCCTCGACACACCCGCCATCGTCTCCTGGAAGTTCCCCGGCAACCGCCTCGGCTCCCTCGAAGTCGTCTACTCGCCCCAGCTACACATCGACACCCGCTACTACGCCCAGGACGACCGCATCGAGATCACAGGAACCAGCGGCGTCATCTGGATCAACGGCGGCCATGGCCGCCTCACCGACGCCTCCGCGCTCGCCCTCAGCCGCGACGGCCAAACCCGCGCCTTCCCCGACATCCCCACCGGTTGGGAACACAGCTTCACCCACGCCACCCGCCACCTCATCGACGCGCTCCACTCCGCCGCCCCGCCCTGCCTCACCGGCCCCCAAGGCCGCGCCGTCCTGCGCTCCCTCCTTGCCGCCCATCAGTCCGCACGCGCCGGCCAATCCGTCCCCGTCTGATGCGCAAACAATCCCTGAAGCGTCCGATCACGGTTCAAAAACCGCGCACGCCGAACCGCTCCAGCGCCCCCTCATCCAGTTCAACTCCCAAACCCGGCTCCTGCGGGACCCTGAAGTAACCGTCCTCGAACGCAAGCGGGCGAACAATGAGATCATCCACGCGCAGCAGCTCCCCCACTATATCGCTGGACAGCGTCGCCGCCTCTGACGCCGCGCACGCATGCACGTAAGCAGCCTCCGAAACGCCCAGGCCGACCCCCGACCCATGCCAGACTGGCATGCCGGCTGCCTCGGCTATCGCTGTGCCCTGCTTGAATTCGTTCAAGCTCCTGCCCAGGTTCAGGTAGTCGCACGCCTCGCGCTTGACCGCGTTGATCACATCCTGATGACTGCCCAGGTGCAATGCCAGGGGGAAATCCAGCTTCTCTCTGAGCAGAACGTACCAGTCCAAATTACTGCGCGAGACCGGATCCTCAAAGCACTCTATGTTGTCGAGATAGGGCTCCAGGCCGCGCGCGATCTCCAAAACACGCGTCGGATGTCGCAGGTGCTGCCCCGCGTCGATCGTCACCTTTACGTCCGTGCCGACCGCCCTGTGAATGGCTGCAATGCGTTCCACCACCGGGTCGCCCACATCGGCCTTCATCTTGAGCACATCAATGCCCAGCTCCGCTGCCAGCCGCGCACGCCTCGCCGCATCATCGGGCCACATCTGCCCGCTGCAAAGAGACCCCCGCACACGGTCGCGATACGCCCCCCCAAGCAACTGGTAAACCGGCAACTCCAGCGCCTTGCCCACCAGGTCATACAACGCCATCTCATACGCCTGATAGACACCGCCCGCCTGGTTCCATACGTCCCCGATCGGCAGTTGCTGCCAGGTCATGTCCAACGGATCCCGCCCCGTAAACAGCGGCGCATACTGCCGAACCGTGCTCTCCGCCACCCCTTTGGGCGCCTCGCCCAGCCCGCTGAGACCGCACTCCGTCTTCATCCGCAGCAGCACGATTGGCATTTCCCACCACGCGCCGCTCCAACCTCCAATATTGGCGCTGTGCCAGCTGACCGGATGCAGCGGCACCCGGACGCAAAAGGTCTCAATCTCCGCAATCTTCATCTAATTGCCTCCAAAACTTCAGTATGTCGTCTGATATCGAATCTATCACGGCGCAGGCACACTTTAATAGACATGAGCCGCAACGTGTGCCGTCCAGATCTGGGGCCGACCGCAAAAGCGGGCTCCACGACTCAGTCGAAACTCCCAGCAATAACCCTTGACCCGCCCCACTCTGCAGTTCCCCTGCAGTTCCCCTGCAGTTCCCCCTGCCCTCCCCCCTCGCCAAAACGAAAAATCGGCCGGCCTGCCAGCACCTGAACCCCGGCAAACCGACCGACACATGGAACGTTTTCTCCGCTACACTTCACGCTCGCGGGCGACCCGAAATCTGGCGCGACTTAGAAAGGAATATCCTCCTCACCGCCCGCCATGGCGTCGCCTCCACCAGCCCCGCCGCCCGCTGGCGCGCCCTGGCCTTCACTCTGACCCCAGCCGCCCGCAAGCGCCTCACTCTCCGCCCGCGTATTCAGGAATCGCACCGTCTGCGCCGTCACATCCAGCGAAGCGCGCGTATTCCCCTCGCGGTCCGTCCACGTGTTGGGCTCCTCCACCTCGCCCACAACCAGCACCCGCTGCCCCTTCGTCAGATACTGGCTACACGTCTCGGCCAGCCTTCGCCAGGCGCTGATCCGAAACCACGTCGTCTTGTCCTGCCGCTGCCCGTCCTGCCCCGTCCACGACCGGTTCACCGCAACACTGAACGACGTCACCGCCACACCGCTCGGCGTGTAACGCATCTCCGGATCGCGGCCCAGGTTCCCAACCAGTGTGATCTGCTGATACATTGCTCTCCCCCTTGTTTCTCTCCCAACAAATCGACCGCTCGAATCAAGGCCCGCTGCCTGCAGTCACACACCACCCGGCTCTGCCATACCGCAACCGTGCTTCCCCGGCCGGGCATGGCCAGCCCTTTAGAACGGTATATCCTCCTCGCTGCCAACCTCCTGGGCCGGTCCCGGCCCGCCCCCGCGCGGTCCATCCGGGCCCCCGTACCCGCCCCCGCCGCCATCCTGGGCCTCGCCTCTTGGGCTCAGAAACTGAACATTCCGCGCCCGCACCTGCAAAGACGCCCGCGCATTGCCCTCCTGATCGGTGTACACATAAGGCTCCTCGAGCTCGCCGACAACCAGAACGCGCTGCCCTTTCGTCAGAAATTGATTGCACGTCTCGGCCTGCCTTTCCCACGCCGAAACCCGGAACCAGACGGTCTTCTCATTCCTCTGCCCATCCGCGCCCGTCCATCTCCGGCTGGCTGCAACCGGAAATGTAGTGACCGCCGAACCGCTTGCCGTGTACCGCATATCCGGATCGCGGCCCAGGTTCCCAACCAACGTGATCTGCTGATACATTAAGAGTCTTCCCTTCCAGCGATTAAGGTTTGAACTGCAAAATTAGAGCGAATCTCATCGATCGACCCAGGCCACCATCCTGCCGCGCCGCGCCGAAACTCGCGTTCTCCTTGATCCATTCTCTCATATATGGGGGTCTAAAATGGAATGCCTTCCGCTCCGCCCGACTCCACACCGGAAGGCTGCTGCCCGTTCATGTATCCAGCCTGCCCCTCGGACATTACGTTACCTTCGTCCCGCGAACTGAGGAACTGCACAGTCCGCGCCCGCACTTTCAAGGAGGCCCGCGCATTGCCACTGTCGTCGGTCCACACGTGGGGCTCGTCCAACTCCCCGACAACCATCACACGCCGACCCTTCGCAAGATACTGGTTACAGGTCTCGGCCAGACGCTGCCAAGCAGACACCCGAAACCATACAGTCTTCTCCTGCCGCTGCCCGTCTGCCCCCGTCCATCGCCGACTCGTGGCAACACTGAAACTCGTTACAGGATCCCCGCTCGGCGCGTGCCTCAACTCCGGGTCATTGCCGAGATTCCCAACCAATGTGATCTGCTGATACATTCTACAGCCCCCTTATCGGATGTGCAATTGGATTCGCAATCAGACCGCCATGCGAAAACTGTCTAAAACTCTCTACACACTCCTATTGTACATATGTTCTAATAGGCTGTCAAATCTTGATTCCCCCAGCGCGCTGCCCAAATCCGCGGCTGTCAGGAGAAGCGGATTCCACGATTCAGTCGAAATTCCCTCTGGTAGCCTGAAACACGCCCCATTCTGCCCAGCCCCATACGCTCTCCTCCCCCATACGCCCGCCCCGCAAGCGCCCACCTCGCGGGTATCCAATACCGGTCACTTTTCCACTCCCCGCCTCAAACGCCCGTCCTCTCCTCCGCTCGCCCCCAAATCCCCGTCCAGACAACAACCCATCCCCCAAATCCCAAAAATCCCCCCCAATCCCCGTTCAGACAACATCCCCGTCCCTCCACGGACCAAGAGATGTTCGCAGTTCCCCTTCGCCCACCCACCCCGACCCGCCCACGCGCGCGCCCAACGGACGCCCAAACACCCCAGCGCCGCTCAAAGAACGTCAATGAATTGGCCAGCTTTCGATTCTACGGGATTGTCAAACGGAGTCGCGCGGAACCTGTCAGAAACCGCGCAAGGAGGAGCAATGCGCTCAAGTCGCCAGCGTCAGACCCGCGGCGCTCAACCGGCAGTCCAGGGATCAATAACGTCAAGCCCGATCCCCTCAAAGGCCTCCACATCTCTAGTCGCTACCGCCGCCCCCCAACTATGTGCGATCGCCGCTATCTGGCTGTCGGCATGGCTGAGACGACATTGGTGTCCAGGATGATCATTCGCCGCCAACTCAGTCGAATCGGGGCGGTTGGCGCAGGCGTGTTCGCGGGGGAATCTCAAGGTCAACCCCGCCAAGGGAAGCGAATCTGGCCCGAATCGAGCTCGCCAGGTTTTCCTGGTCCGGCGGCTGACGGTAGAGTACCATTCTCAAAATATCCCTGGCCTCCTCTTCCATCGAACGACCATTCTCAGCTGCCCGAATACGCAGCCGCCGTTTCAGCCCTTCTTCAAGATTGCGCACAGTTATGCTTGCCATCGCAAATGCCTCCTCCAGAAGTCACGTCATTGTAACACGATCGCATTGCAATCACCCCACTCTGCCCCACAAAGCCGCACGCCCACACCGGTCGACCAAATCCACCCCCAGCCCCTAATCCCTGCAGTTCAGACCCCTCCGCTCGCCCCCCAATCCCGGTCCAGACAACAACCCATCCCCCAAATCCCAAAAATCCCCCCAAATCCCCGTTCCCGATTAGCCCTTATCGCCACTTCATGGAATAATGTCGGCATACCCGGACACTTCATTCCCTGACC
>JAJDXQ010000041.1 GCA_022823185.1 Caldilineaceae bacterium | reverse complement strand
GTTCAGACAAAATCCGTGTCCCAAATCCCCGTTCAGACAAAATCCCCGTCCCCCCGCTGAAAATTCTCTCCCAATAAGATGCGATTGCACTGCCAAGCCAAACCAACTGCATTGACAAAGCCGGAGGAATGCGATACCGTTTTTTCTGCTTTTCTGCTGCCAGTCAATCTGGCCGCCCCTCCCACCGTCCCCATGTAAAGGACAAAATGTGGCGGCGGCCGCGACGAATTGTGTCCCGCGCGCCGAGCCGCACGCGGGCAACCTTGAGGCTGACGTGACCGCACAGTTCACGCTTAAAATTCACCAAACAGAAGGCCGGGCGCGCCGCGCCGCCTTCCAGACACCCCACGGCCCCATAGAGATGCCGGCCTTTGCCCCGGTCGGCACCGCCGCAAACGTAAAAACGCTCGAACCCCGCGACCTGACCGAATTGGGCGCTTCCATCCTGCTGGCCAATACCTACCATCTCTATCTCCGCCCCGGCCACGAACGCGTCGAGCGCCTGGGGGGCCTGCACAGCTTCATGGGCTGGAACGGCCCGATCCTGACCGACTCCGGCGGCTATCAGGTCTTCAGTCTGGCGCACCGGCGCCAGCTGGACGCCGACGGCGTCACCTTTCGCAGCCATATCGACGGCTCAGCGCACCGCTTCACACCGGAACGTGTGATCGAAATCGAGGAAGCCCTCGGCGCCGACATCGCCATGGTGCTGGACGAGTGCGCCGATCCCATCGACCCCGACTACCTTGCCCAGGCGCTTTCCCGCACGCACGCCTGGGCCGAACGCTGCAAAGCCGCCCATTCCCGTCCCGATCAAGCCCTCTTCGGCATCGTGCAGGGCGGCATTTACCCGGATATGCGGGCAGAAAGCGCCGAATTTCTGACCGGCCTGGACTTCCCCGGCTATGCCATCGGCGGCCTCGCCGTCGGCGAGACGAAAGAGCAGATGTACGCGACGCTCGACGCGACCTGTCCCCGCCTTCCCGCCCATAAACCCCGCTATCTAATGGGCGTCGGCGCGCCCGAAGACATTGTCGAGGCCGTCGCGCGCGGCGTCGACCTGTTCGACTGCGTCCTGCCCACCCGCATCGCCCGCAACGGCGCGCTGCTGACGCCCACCGGCCGGCTCAACATCCGCAACGCCCGTTTCGCAGAAGACAGCCGCCCCATCCAGGAAACGTGCGCCTGCTACACCTGCCGCACCTTCAGCCGCGCCTACCTGCGTCACCTCATAATCAGCCGTGAAATCAGCGGCCTGCGCCTCGCCACAATCCATAATCTGCACTTCATGCTGCAGCTCATGGAGCGGATTCGGGAGGAGATCGCGCAAAATACCTTCGCATCCTTCCGCACCCGGTTTCTGCGCAGCTACCGGATGACCGACCAGCGCGTTCGGCATGAGCAGCGTCGTCGCCGCGCCGAGGCGCTTCCCACCCCGTCATGACAGGCCGGCACACATCTGGAACGAGCTTGAAGAGAATGCAGCCCCCCTCCTCCCCCGCGCCGGCGCGCGCAACTGAAGCGCTGCGATCCTATGTTTGACCTTTTCAAGGCGTTTGTCCTGGGCCTGGTGCAGGGCGCCAGCGAATTCCTCCCCATCAGCAGCAGCGGCCACCTGGTCATCGTCCCCTGGCTGTTCGGCTGGCAGTCTCCGTCCCTTCTCTTCGACACTGTCGTTCATCTGGGTACGCTTCTATCGATTCTGGCCGTCTTCGGGCGTGATTTCGCCGCCATCATCCTGGCCGCCATTCGCAGCCTCAATGTCGCGCGCAAAACCGGGGCGCCCTCCGCCCTGCTGGCCGATCTGAACGCCCGTCTTGGCTGGTTTATCCTCCTGGGCTCAGTCCCTGCCGCCATCACCGGTCTCCTGTTGAAAGACCCGCTCGAACAGCTCTACCATACGCCGCCCGCCGCCGCCTTCTTTCTGGCCGTTACGGCCCTCCTCCTGGCCGGCAGCGAGTGGATGACCCGCAATGTCAGAACACGCGCCCCCCTTTCGCGCATGTCGCTGCGCCAGTCCTTCCTCATCGGTCTGGCGCAGGCCGCCGCGCTCGCGCCGGGCATCAGCCGCAGCGGCGCGACAATTGCCGCCGCCCTCGCCCAGGGCCTGCGCCGCGAGGCGGCCGCCCGCTACAGCTTCCTCCTGGGAGCCCCGGCCTTCCTCGGAGCCGGTCTGCTGCAATTCAGTGAGATGCTCGCCACCGAGCCCGCGGCCGTGGCGGCCGAAATGCCCGCCCTCATCGTCGGTTTCATCACCAGCGCCCTCTGCGGCTATGTTTCCATCCGGTTTCTCCTGGCCTACGTGCGCCGCAACAGCCTCTATCTCTTTTCCGCATACTGTCTGATCGTCAGTCTCGCGGTCCTCACACTCCATGCCCTGCGCCTCCCATGAACAATCTCCCGCAGCTTCTCTTCCCACGCCGCCTCCCCTCGCTGTTCCCACAGCTCATCCTCGCGGCCTGTCTCCTCGCCGGTTGCGCGCTGCCGCAGGAAGCCGCCGCGCCCCCCACCCCCGAACCGGTCACCTTGACCATAGCCGGTTCAACCGAAATGCGGCCCCTGCTGACCGATCTGACCGCCGCCTATCGCGCGCGCAATCCCCATGTCCAGTTCACCCTCCTCGGCGGCGGCAGCCAGCAGGGAGAACTGCGGCTTGCCTCCGGCCGGGCGGACATCGCCGCCAGCACCGCAGCCTATACGGACGCCGAATTGCCCGCCGGCCTTGTCCGTGTACCCATTGGCCTCGATGGCATCGCGCTCGTCGTCCACAGCGACAACCCGGTGGATGCCCTGTCACTGGCGCAGGTCCGAAACCTCTTCGAAGGCCGCGCCTTGAACTGGCAGGATACCGGCGGCCCTGCCAAAGATGTGGTGCTCGTCAGTCGGGAAGATGGCAGCGCCACGCGCCAACTGTTCGAGGAACGCGTCATGAGCCGGACTGAGGTCGCTCGGATAGCGGTCGTCATGTCGACAAGCAACGCCGTCGTGGAGTATGTGGCCGCCCATCGCAACGCAATCGGCTACGTCACCTCTGCCTATCTGCCGCAGAACCAGGCGCCCCCCGCGCAAAACAATCAGGACACACCCAACACCGCTTCCGCCGGGGCAACGGTCAAGGCGATCGCGCTTGAAGGCCGGCTTCCCTTTGGCGCTGACCTGCAGGATGCCCACTATCCGCTGGCGCGGGCACTGTATCTGCTCATTCCCGAGGGCGGAACGCCGGCCGTTCAGGAATTTGTCGACTTCGCTCTCGCTCGGGAAGGGCAAAACATCGTCGCCCGCCATCATGCGCCGCTCCGATAGACCGCCCAGACCCGCCATCCGGGACAGCAACGCTCCACGCGTCCAGCCGCCTCCCGATTCCGCTTATCCCAGAAAACTCCTACTCCCAATCTCTCGTGCATCTCTCGTAAACGATCGTAAAACGCTCGTACGAGTTCCCCTTTGGGCTGCCCATTCGGTTGCCCTCCAGCGCGACGGCGTACGCCCATCGACCCGGCAAAACCTCGCCCAACCCCCGGATTCGAGAAGCCGCCCACCGCCCACACAGGCCCCCCGCGCCCCTCCCATCCGTCCCCAGCGAAAGGACCACCCCGAAGGCAGCGCGCCACCGCCTGCAATCCTGCAAATCCCCGCAATCCCCCATAATCCTGATTACGCTGTTCCCCCAAATCCTGATTCGCGCGAGTTGCCCCCGCAACTTCGATCTGTTATACTAGGGGCCAATCGGCATTTCTTTTTATGATTCGATAGAGTCGTAGGTCTGAAGTGGGTTCTGCCCACTTTTCTTGTTCTAAGGGATCATTGTCCGCAACGCCCGTTCAGTGCGCTGCCTGCCGCGGTGTCAACGTTTTCGTTGTGTTCTCGCTTGCTGACAATTTCATCCCCCGGATTGCTGACAGCGGCCAAAATGCTGAGAAGGAAATTTTCAGGAGCAGTTGAACAAAAATGTCTAAAGCACTCATCGCTGGGATCAATCAGGTTGCGGTTGATAAAGACCTCGACAACGAGGTGATCTTCGACGCAATCGAAGCCGCCCTCATCTCCGCCTATAAGCGCAACTACGGCTCCGTGGCCAATGTGACGGCCGCCGTGGACCGGGCCACAGGCGAGATGAGCGTGTTCGCGGAAAAAGAGGTTGTCGAGGATATCCTCAACCCCAATACGGAGATCCTGCTGGACGATGCCAAAGATGTGGCCCCGTCCTCCGAATTGGGCGACGTCATCATGGTGCAGAATACGCCCGACAACTTTGGCCGTATCGCCGCCCAAACCGCCAAACAGGTGATCCTGCAGCGCATTCGTGAGGCCGAACGGGACACAGTCTACGAGAACTTCGTCCACAAAGTCGGCGAAACGATCACCGCCCAGGTGCGCAGCGTCGACCTCGTATCCGGCGCCGTTACCATCCTGATCGACGACCGGCACGAAAATCTTCTGCCCAGAGAAGAACAGATCCCGTCCGAAAACCTGCGCCGCGGCGACTATATTTGCCTGTATGTCGTCGACGTGCACCGCAGCAGTCGCGGCCCCATGATCAGGCTGAGCCGCACCCATCGCGATCTGCTCCGCCGCCTCATGGAACAGGAAATCCCCGAAGTGCGCGACGGCACAGTCGAAATCAAAGCCATTTCCCGCGAACCGGGCGCACGCAGCAAAGTGGCCGTCATGGCGACCCTGCCCGGCGTGGATCCGGTCGGCAGCTGCGTCGGCATGCGCGGCCTGCGCATCCAGAATATCGTCACCGAGCTGGCCGGCGAGAAAATCGACGTCGTCGAGTGGAGTGGCAATCTGCGTACCTACATCTCCAATGCCCTCGGGCCCGCCAAAGTCCAGAGCGTCATCCTTGAAGAAGACAGCAACATCAAAACCGCAATCGTCATCGTCCCGGATCGACAGCTCAGCCTGGCCATCGGCAAAGCAGGCCAGAATGCCCGCTTGGCAGCCAAACTGACCGGCTGGCGAATCGACATCAAGAGCGAAACCGAGGCCCACGCCGAAGGACTCGACCTGCTGGCGGCCGAACAGGCCCAAATGGCAGCCGGTGACCAGGACCTCCTCAGCATGGCGGAGCAGATTCTGCGCGATAAAGAGGAGTCCACCTCCAGCGAAGATACCTTCCGCCAGGCCGCGGAGCTGCTGCAGCGACGCGACGCCGCCAACCGATCGGTCGACCAGGGCGTCGCCTCCGAGTGGCCCGATTCGCTGCCCCTGCAAGATGAAGAACGCGGCATCGGCATCGACGCAGAGGAAGCGCTGAGCGCCTTCGAACGCGCCGCAGCCGCCGTCCAGGACGAAGAAACACCCGCCGTCTCCTTCGAAGATTTCGCCGACGACGTGCCGCAGCCGTTTGCCCTCGACGAAAGCCAGGACGACGTCGCGGCCGGGAAGGACGAAACGGCTGAGACCGTCGAGGAAACTGAACAGCCCGCCCTCCAGCCTGCTGAACCGCCCCAGGCAACAGTTGAGGATGCCGCCGAAGACGACGCAGAGGTCGAAGCACCGCTGGAACGCACGCTCAGACCGGAAGAGTTGCCCCAGGTCATCACCGCCGATATGCTGCGCCAGCGCATGGCCGCCCGCCAGCAGGGAGGCTCCTTGGGGCCGGCAATCGATTCGCCGGACGATCTGGAAGTGCCGCCTGAGTTGCTCGACTCCATCGCCTCCACCGAAGAGACCGACGAAGAGCCTGAAGAGCAGGAACCAAGACGCGGCAGGTCGCGTCGCGGCAGCCAGGCAACGCCCAAACGGCAGCCAAGACGCCAGAGAGCCCGGCGAACGCGGGCGCTCGATGTCGACCTGGACGAATTGGACGATGATTCCTTCGACCTGTAGCGCGACGCCAAGACCGTGAATCGCGCCAGGATCATGTCACGCGCAGGGCAACTGCGACGATGTCAAAACAAGGGAGAGGACCAAATAGCGGACGCGGCGCCCGCAAACAGCCTCAGCGCATGTGCATCGCCTGCAGGAGGGCCGGCGGGAAACGCGACCTGATTCGCCTGGTGCGGGTTGCGGATGGGGTCAAATTGGATGAAACCGGGAAACAGGCCGGCCGCGGCGCCTATGTCCACCCACAGGTCGACTGCTGGGAAAGAGCCTTGGCCGGCTCCCTGATACAGAAAGCCTTGCGAACAAAGATCAGCGCAGAAAACTTGATGACACTTTCCGCATCCATGTCAGCCCTGCTGCATATGACCAACGAGACCGCCTGACGCAGAGTGACAGTTCAGCTCAACCGGCCCCCCTCCGCCCGGAATATCAGCTCTGCCAACTGAGCGGCCAGGGGAAAGAACGAGTCCGCAATGCGTGCGCGATGCGCGGCCTTGCTCGACGCGAAACGCAAAGCGCTAACGCAAAATCAGATTCGCCGATGGACAGGGAATATCCGATGAACATAAGCCGACTGTCCACGCCCTGACATGTGTCAGTATCGTGGACTGACATTGGCTGTACTGCAGTTTGGGACGGAGAATGGGAAGGAAATAGGGATGCAAGAGGCGGCTGTGTAAAGACTCGTCTCTCCACCAAAGTTCCTCTTGGCTCCCCGCATCAGACCTCCTTCGCATACACCTGTGCGTACTTCCCGTCCCAACCAGGTATATTCTGTGATTTCTGAGTAAGTGCACGCTGCCTGCTGCGTGAATGCTTCTCACAACCCGCCCCTCTCAACACAGAGGGAGGTTTCGGTTGTCAGCTTTCAACTGCGCGGCCGCCTGACAAGCTGGGAACCGAAAAAGATTGACGAAAGGAAGGCAGAAATGGCAACCGCAACACAAGATCCTGCGAAGGTCCAGAATGGCAGCCCCGCTGACGATGCCGCCAACGGTGAAGCTGCCGGCCTGCCGTCTTCCATCATCGTGGAGGAGTACGTCACCGTCCGCGCCCTGGCCGAACGGATGGATCGCAGTCCAATCGATCTCATTAAGGTGCTGATGCAGTTCGGCATCATGGCGCCAATCGACCAAACCCTCGATCACGATACAGCCGCCATCGTGGGGGAAGAGCTCGGCATCGAGGTGCTCTGGCCTGTCGTGGAAGAAGAGCCGCCCGAACAGGCGCCCGATGAGGATCAGAGGCCCAAAGAACGGGTGATGATCCAGGAAATCGTGGCCGAAGAAGCGGAAAAGAACCTTCTCCCGCGCCCGCCTGTTGTCGCCGTTCTCGGGCACGTAGACCACGGCAAAACCACACTCCTCGATCGCATCCGCCGTACGAATGTCGTGGATACGGAAGCCGGCGGCATCACCCAACATACCGGCGCCTACCAGGTGGAAGTCGACGACAGGAAAATTTCCTTTCTGGATACGCCCGGCCACGAAGCGTTTACCGCGATGCGCGCACGCGGCGCGCAGGTCACTGATATCGTCATCCTCGTTGTCGCCGCCGACGATGGCATCATGCCCCAGACGCGCGAAGCCATCAGCCATGCCAGGGCAGCCGGCGTGACGATTGTCGTCGCAATCAACAAAATCGATCGCCCCAACATCAACTTGAATCGAGTGATGGAGGAGCTGGCGAACGAAGACCTCGCGCCGGAAGAGTGGGGCGGCGAAACCATCACGGTTCCAATCAGCGCGCTCAACGGTGACGGCGTCGACGAACTGCTGGAAAACATCCTCGTCGTCGCCGAGCTCGACCCCCAATATGCCAATCCCAAAGGACAATGCGTCGGCACCGTGATCGAAGCGGAGCTGGACAAACAGCGCGGCATCACCTCCACCCTGCTCGTCCAGAATGGGACGCTGAAACGCGGCGATTCGGTGGTCGTCGGCGAAAACTGGGGGCGGGTCAAGGCCATGTTTGACTACGAAGGAAACCCCCTGAAAACGGCCGGACCAAGTACACCCACCATCATCCTGGGCCTCAATGGCGTTCCCTCTGCCGGCGAAGTCTTTACCGTGGCGAAAAACGATAGAACGGCCCGCTCACTCGCAAGCGAACGGCAGATGCAAGCCGCCGAGGAATCCCGCGCCGCATCGAGCCTGCCGATGACGCTCGAAGACATGTTCGCCCGCGTCGAAGGCGGCGAAGCCGACGCGCTCAATATCATCGTCCGGGCAGATGCGCAAGGAACTCTGGACCCTATCGTCCACAGCCTTGAACAACTCGGCAACGATGAAGTCACCGTCAAAATCATGCAATCGGCCGTTGGCGACATCACCGAATCCGACGTCATGCTCGCCGAAACCAGCCAGGCCATCATCATCGGTTTCGGCGTCAACATCGACAAAGCCGCCCTGGTGCGCGGAGAACAGTCCGGCGTCGAAATCCGTCACTACCAGATCATCTACAACCTGATCGAAGATGTGGAACAGGCCCTGACCGGTATGTTGGACCCAATCTTCGAAGAGGTTGTCACCGGCCATGCCGAGGTGCGCCAAATGTTCCGCGTGCGGCGCGGCGGCCTGATCGCCGGCTGCATGGTGCTGGACGGCGTCGTCAAACGCAGCAGCCAGGCGCGTCTGATCCGCAACGACACAACCGTCATCACCACAAACGTCGAAAACCTCAAACGCTTTACCGAAGATGTCGCCGAAGTTCGGGCCGGATATGAGTGCGGCATCAACCTGGCCGGCGTCAACGCAAACCTCGAGGAAGGCGACATCATCGAGGTATTCGAAAGACAACAGGTGCGCTAATAGTTTCTGGTTTCGGGTTTATGGTTTATAGTGGGCTCGAATGCCCGCAACCCCTGAATAACCATCGACGAACCACAGACGGCATGTAAACAATGACGACCACAATTCGTCAGGAGCGGGCAGCAGAGCTCCTCTATCAGGAACTGTCTATCTTAATCGGCTCCGAACTGGATGACCCCGCGCTGGAACTTCTGGCGGTGACGAACGTTGTCGTCAGCCGCGACTTGCGCGTCGCCAAAATCTACATCCACCAGGACAGTGACATCCAGCGCAATGTTGTCCTCGCCAAACTCAAAAGAGCCGCGCCTTTTCTGCGCCGCCAGCTGGCCCAAAACGTTTCCTTCCGAGCCGTGCCCGAATTGCTTTTCTACTACGACGATTCGCCTGACCAGGCCGCTCGCGTCGATGCGCTTCTGCAGAGTATCGCCGAGGAACGAGAGGCGCGTCTACAGGATGCGGAATACGCTTTTTCACCTCCTTCCTCCACACTCCCATCCCCTGATCTCTATTCCGTCGATGCCCAGAAAGAGGATGCATGACCTCGAACGCGTCCCTGCTCAGGCAGGGTGCCGCCTGCGGCCAAGAGAGCGCCCCAGTCGCCCCGCCCCCTCTCCTGCTCAGTCTCCTGGATTCCAGCCACAACATCCTCTGCGTCAGCCATGTGAGCCCCGATGGCGACGCGGTCGGCAGCCTGCTCGCCCTGGGCGCCATCTTGCGCACGCTGGGCAAACGACCCACCCTGGCCCTCCAGGACGCAGCAACGCCCGAATTCCAGTTCCTCCCCGGCGTGGAACAGATCATCGGTCCGGCTGAGGTCGCTCACAATTACGACCTGATCGTCTGCCTGGATACCTCCAGCATCGACCGCATGGGCGCCGTCTACAGACCCGATATCCACAATCAAATCCCGCTCGGCGTCATCGACCATCACGTTACCAATACCCTGTTCGGCACAGAAAACTGGGTGGATTCAGGCTGCGCGGCCACATGCCAGATGCTTGTGCGCCTCGCCGATGCCCTCAATGTCAGCCTTACTGAAGAAATAGCCGTCTCCCTGCTCACCGGACTTGTCACCGATACACTCTGTTTCCGGACCGCCAATACCCGCGCCGATGTATTGCAGACAACCCTGCGGCTGCTGAACGCCGGCGCAGACCTGGCCCATATCGTCCGCAATACGCTCGACAGCAGAGCGTTCGGCCTCGTCAAGCTGTGGGGAGTCGGTCTGGCCAGCGTGCAGATGGAAAACGGCATCATCTGGGCCACGCTCGACGCCGCAAGCCGTCAGCGCAGTGGTGTCGAACCGCACCAGAGCGATGGTCTTGCCAACTTCCTTGTGACGGTGCAAGAGGCCGACATCAGCGCGACCTTTGCCCAGCGTTTCGCCAAAAACGGTCAAGAGTTGATCGAATGCAGCTTTCGGGCCAAACCAGGGTTCAATGTCAGCCAGGTTGCTTTCGCATTCGGCGGCGGAGGCCATCCACCCGCAGCCGGCTGCACCGTTGCCGGCGCCTTGCAGGACGTCGCGGCCCGCGTTGTGGGAGCGCTGCACGAGCTGCGCCGCCAAAGCGCAAACGACATGCGCGCCTAGCGTACACAGACCGCGCCATCCACCTACCAGTGCCATGACCGACCTACACGGGATTCTCCTTGTCGATAAGCCGGGTCGCCCAAACCCCTCGTCGCCCGCCGGGTCGCCGGTCTCTTCACATTTGCCCACCAGCCACGACATCGTTCAGCGCGTCCGGCGCCTGAGCCGGCAAAAGCGCATCGGCCATACCGGCACGCTGGACCCGATGGCAAACGGGCTTCTCGTCCTCTGCCTGGGCGTTGCCACAAGACTCGTCGAATACTACCAGGGCCATGACAAAACGTACGATGCCAGGGTGACGCTGGGTCGCGCCACCAATACCTACGACGCTGTCGGTCAAACCGTTGCCCAGGCCGATGTCCCGCCTCTCACCGAGGCCGGCGTGGAAAGCGCCCTCGCCGCCTTCAGGGGCCAGATTTCGCAAATCCCGCCCGTCTACTCCGCATTGAAGCAGGGCGGTGAAAGCCTGCACCGCAAAGCGCGCCGCGGCGAGACCGTAAAGGTCTCCCCGCGAAACGCAACCTTTCACGAGATAAGTCTTCTTTCCTTTGCAGCGCCCGCCGAGATCTCTCTCAGGATACGCTGTTCCGCCGGCGCCTATGTCCGCAGCCTCGCCCACGCGCTGGGGCAGGCTTTGGGCACAGTCGGCCACCTGAGCTTCCTCCGCCGCCTGGAAGCGGGTCCCTTTTCCGTCGCCGACGCATCAACAATGCCGGCCATCGAAAAGGCCGCGGCTGACGGCCAACTGCCAGACCTGTTAATCGCGCCGGATGCTGGGCTCGGAATGCCCCGCCTGACCGTCAGCGAAGAAGAACAGGTCCGTCTGGGCCACGGCCAGAAAGTATTCCAGGGCCGCCCCTTTCCAGGCCGCCATACCCCCCTTCCAGACGCCCCCAGCTCGGACGGCGCGCAGCAGGCTGGGCTCGCAGCCGCCTATGATCAGAGCGGCCGCTTCCTCGGAATCGCACGCGCCCGAGCAGTCGATGGGAGCGCTGACGGGACCGTCTGGAAGGCCGAAAAGTGGCTTGCTCAGCATCTGGGGGCCCAGTCGTAGCCCGCCGACATCGCAATCACGTGGACGCTCATCTTGAAGACCTGCTTCCGGCAACATCCCCATCTTCCGAGGCCGCGCGCAACGCCTGCCCTCCTGCCTTGCCCACCGCCCGAGAGAACTGATGGCAAAAGGTATCCACGGCATATACCAGAAACTGATTTGAAATGAGAATCTGGCGCAGCGATCTGCGATCTCTCCGGTTTTCCGGCCCAACTTTCCTGACAATCGGCAATTTCGATGGTGTCCATCTCGGCCACCAGGCCCTCCTGCGCGCCTTGCAGACTGACGCCGCCCGCCATGCGCCGCCCGCCAGGACCGCCCTGCTCATCTTCGATCCCCACCCCATCGCCGTGCTGCGGCCGGACATTCCCCTGCGCCTGCTGACAACGCCGCAGGAGCGTCTCAAGTTGATCGAACCCTGCGGCTTTGATCTGGGCATCATCCAGCCGTTTGATCGGGAATTCGCTAGCCTTGCCCCAGAGCAGTTTATGAAGCTTCTCGTTGAGCATCTGGGGCTTGCCCGGCTGGTCGTGGGCCCGGACTTCGCGCTGGGGCGCGGGCGCAGCGGCAATGTCGAGTTGCTGCGTGCGCTCGGCCCGCCGCTCGGCTACGACGTTGCTGTCATCGAACCCTTCGCCCGCGACGATGGCGAAATCCACAGCCGCAAGATCCGCCATTCTCTTCTGGCCGGCGCTGTGGACGATGCCGCGCGCATGCTGGGCCGCCCCTACCGGATTTCCGGTGCCGTCGAAACAGGCGAACGCCGCGGGCGCGAAATCGGCGTGCCCACCGCCAACATCCAGCCCGCGCCACAGCGCCTGATCCCCGCCAACGGGGTCTACGCCACCTGGGCTTCCCTGCCCGACAGCTGTTCGACCCACCCTCGCGCCAGCGTCACCAATATCGGAGTGCGGCCCACTGTGGACGGACGGCAGCGCCGCGTCGAAACCCATCTGCTGGACTTTCCCGCAGCAGGTGAATCCGGTGATCTGTACGGCCAGCGCATCACGCTCTCTTTTGTTTCCCGCCTGCGCGACGAACAACGATTTGACGGCCTGGAGGCACTCGTCGCCCAGATTAGACAGGACATTTCCATCGCGCGTCATTCGCTGAAAGAGGATTCGGCGGTTCTCAACCCGATTTCCAAACAATAGGAGTTTGACAGGGCGCAGCGTATTCTCGGGTAGGGGCGCCCCAACCGCTTTGCATGAAAGTTCTCTATCAATGAGTCATCGCACCAGTCCAGCCTCCCTTTCCGCCATATTCCTCCTCCTCTGCGCAGTCCTCTTCCTCGGCGCCTGCGAATTCCAACCGTTCGACCCCAGCTTCCTGGATTCTGGCCGATCCGAGCGTGATTGGCCGCATCCCCCTACCGCGCGCCCCGACCCCATGGGCGGCGTCGCTGACATCGCCCTGCTCCACGGATTCGATGAGGCTCTTGCCTGCCTCTCCGGGGGCCAGCCGGTGTACGCTGTGCTGCAGCGCAACGCCAACGTACGCAATCAACCCCATCGCGAGAGCTGCCTGCTGGGCCGCGTGCCTGCGGGCGCCCTCGTACGCGTCGAAGCGATCTTCGGCCAGCGGCAAGATTCCCCTTTCGTCTCTCTCAACCGTTCAGTCGAGCGGATTCCACTCGCCGCGCCGGGGTTCGAGCAGGACATTCAACCGCTCCTGGAAGCCAACTGCGGCGCCTGCCACAGCAGCGTCGTGAAACAGGCCGAACTGCAAGTGACCGAGTATGAACCCTTGATGACCGGGGGCCTGAACGGACCCGTGGTCGCCCCGGGCGCGCCGGACGAATCAACGCTCTGGAGCCAGATCCAGTCCGGCGCAATGCCGGTTGTGGGTGAGCTTAGTGACGGCGAGAAAGCCCTGATCTACCAATGGATCGTGGCCGGCGCCGCCAGGGAGGGCACGGAGCCGGCGCCCGTCGCCGAGATGTGGATGCGCCTATCAGGCGAAGATTTCACCCGCGCGCCGAATGAATGCGCCCAAGACGGCGGAACCGTTCCCTACATCAGCGCCCAACTCGCCCTGCCTGCAAGTTGCGCCGCCATCCCCAGCGCCGAACAGATCGCCGCCTATCTCCCCGAGCTGGAGATCGCCAGTCCCGCTCCCCCTCCCGCGGCATCCAATCCGAGCGCGGCCGCTGAAGGCAACGACAGCGCCAATTCCGCCGCCAACCCGGATGGCGGCGCTGCCAGCCCCCCGCCCAGAGGCATGGCTGCCAGCGGCGTAGGCATTCGCGCCGCCCCCCTCAATCTGAGCCCCCCCGCAGAATCAGACCCGTGGCAGATTCCCCAGGGCGGCTTCTGCGCCGAACAGTTCCTGGCCCCAAAGCTACAGGACCAGTTCGGCATCACCGCCCTGACCTTTGCCCCCGACGGCAGACTGTTCATCGCCCTGGACAACCCGTCCAGCGGCAACTTCGACCCCAACATCCTGTACGACCCCTACCACGCCAGCCGTTCAATCGTCATTTGGCACAGTGTTTCCAGGGACAGCTACTATGAGATCCTGCGCGAATCCAGCCGAATAACCGGCATGGCCTGGCATGGCGGCGCGCTCTATCTGAACCGGGCCGGCGAAGTGGGCCGCATCGTCGACGGCGGGGGATATGAGCCCCTGGCCGGCGGTTTCGCCGTGGCCGGACAGCTCTTCCACGCCAATAATGGTATCGGGATCAGCGATGGCTGGCTGTATGTCTCCGCCGGCGGCGTGCGCGACGGCTATTCAGACGGCATAATCGTGCTCGGCGACGGCGACCTCCCCGCAGAAACACTGGCCACCAATGTCGCCGCCGGCGGCAATCCTTTCGCCGCCCGCATCGTGCGCGCCCGCCTGGACCGCCTGCTCGCCGAACGCTCTATCGGCGTCTTCCAGACCGCAGCGCGCGGTGTCCGCAACCCCTACGGCCTCGCCATCGACCCGTTCGGACGTGTCTGGTTCACCGACAATGGCGCCACCAACGTGCCCGGTGACTTCAACGCCGGCGACGAGGTCGACCTGCTCGACCCGCGGACGCTCTCCGCGGCCGCCAACGCCGGCGACGTGAACGCCACCCCCTACTACGGCTTCCCAATGGCGCTGGGCGGGGTCGATAAAGATTGGTGGACCGACCCTGTGCTTACCTTGCCCAACTCAGCCGCCCCCACCGGCATCACGTGGGCCTACGATACCATCTTCTTCGCCAACTATGGGCGCGAACCCGGCCTGTTTCGGCTGGCCAACGCAGGCGGCCGGATCATCGCCGAACGCATCATGCACAGCTGGCCCGTTCAGGCCGTCGCGACCGCGCCAGACGGCGCTGTCTGGATCGGAACCGGCACAGGCAGCCTCTACCGTCTGGTTCCCGGCTGCGCAGGTTGACGCGGTGAGGTGAGTCGCTTGCGCTTTCTTTGTGTCTCCGCACAGCTGGAGGGCCACCTGGACTGGGGCGGCTATCTGCCCACCGCCGTGGAACTGATGCGGTCGGGCCACGATGTTCTGTGGGCAACCGGCCGTGAACTGCAAAGCGAACTCGCTGCGCGTAATGTCCCCGCCGCCATCCTGAATGAGACCGGCTGGCGCTGGCCGCCGCCGCCCCCCCTGAAGAAAGGCGCGGCCCCGGAAGAGGAATTCCAGCGCCTGCGTATGATCCGCTCGCTCGATCAGTGGCTCGACGTAGCGCGCGTGCAGGCGGCTACGCAAGAGCTCGTCGAGGTTGGCAAGCGTTTTCGCCCCCACCTGATCGTCAGCGAAATGTTCACCGCCGCGGCCGCCATCGCCGCCGAACTCCTGGACGTGCCCTTCGCCGTCGCCGGCTGGCCGGCCCTGCAAGCCCAGCCGTCAGGCCCCCGCGAAAGCGCGTCCGGTTCGCTCCGCGACCTGGCCCGCGAGCGAGTCAGCGCCTGCTGTCGACATTTCGGCGCCACCGGCGTCAACTGGGCGCCCGGCGGCGTCGCCGCGCTGCAGTCACCCTCCCTGCATCTGACCTACTGGAGCCCACGCTGGTATGCCGGCATGCCTCTGCTTCCGCAAACCCGGATGGTTGGCGGCGTCGCCGGGCCTCCCCTCCCGCGCCAAACACCCTGGCTCGACCGAATTCCGGCCGAACGTCCATGGATCTTCATCACCCTCGGCACAGCCTTCACCCAGGACATCGGATTCTTCACCATCGCCGCGCGCGCGGCCGCCGAAGTGGGGGGCGTACCGGTTCTGGCCGTTGGCAAAGGCTCTGCAACCGCAGGAAGAGAGGAGGGCTGGACCGCACGAGAGATCGAAATCCTGCGGCGCAGGCTGCCCCAGCCTTCCGTCCTGGTCGAACGGATACGGTTCGCCGAAGCGCTGCCCCACATCGCGGCCGCGATCCATCATGGCGGGGCCGGCGCCACCCACGCACTCGTCACCCACGCGATCCCCCAGATCGTCGTTCCCAAGGCCGCAGACCAGGCCCGGCAGGCCAGCGGTGTCTCCCGCAGCGGTGTCGGCTACCATATCTCCCCAAGCCAGCTGTCCGTCCCGCTGGCCGCGGAAGCTCTGCAAAAGGTCCTGGCCGACGACGCCCCCGCCCGCCTAAACGCTGTCAGCCTCCAAAAAGAGTTCGCGGCCCTGGGAGGCATTCCCAGAGCCGCGCAGTTGCTGGTCGCAGCCGCTTAGCAAAACCAGCTTCCAACCGCAGTTCAACCGGTCTCAACCATATTGGATCTCGCTCGCCCCCGCCCTCTTCTCAACACGGATCAGATTCTCCGTGGCCTGCTCAAACGAATCGTCATGGCTGATGATAAAGAGCTGCTCGAAACCCTGGACCTCCACAATCTGCCGCGCCAGCGCATCGCGGCGGGTATCATCCAGGTTCGTAGTCGGCTCGTCAAAAAATGCGACGCCCATACCGCTTATCTCCTGCAACAGGGCCAGCCGCACCGCCAGCGCCGCGCTCATCTGCTCCCCGCCTGATAGCTGGGCAAATGCCCGTTCACGGCCGTCTACTTCCAATATGATCCCGTAATCCTCTCTCCAGGAGAGCGTGCGCGTGTAATCCTCCATGATCTGGCCGAACAACTGGTTGGCAGTGTAACTGATCTGTTTGACCAGCGCCTTGGTCACGAACGGGCCGGCCTCCTGCAGGACGGAGCGCAGAGACTGCAGCAGCTCCTCCTGTTCTCCCAGCCGTCTGTGCAGCGACTGCGCGGCCGCAAGCCGCTGCGCCTGCCCCCGAAGCTGGGAAATCTCCGCCTCCGTCTCGATCAAACGCTCTCGCCACTGGCCCAGGTCAGCCTCCAACCGTGCGCTGCGGCCGATCATCTCGTCCAGCCTGGCCCCCGCCTCCTCGTAGCTCTCTTCGTCGAACGTCCCCGCAATGGCTGCCAGCTGCGCCCGCCCGCTCTCGTAGCGTTCCTGCGCGACCCGCAACGCCTCCTCCGCTTCGGCCGCCTCCTGCCGTCGCTGCGGCAGGGCCTCGGCCGCGGTCAGATTGCGCCGGTAGAGGTCATCCGCGCTCCTGAATTCATCCAGCTGAGAGGCGACTCGCGCCGCCTCCGCGTCCAGGCCGGCAAATGCCGCCATGCCCTCGTCAAGCGCGGCCAGCGCCCGGCGTTGCCGCGCCGCCTCCGCCCTCTGCGCCTCCAGAGCCGCCTCCTCCCGCTCGCGCCCCTGCGCCGCCTGAAGAGCGGCGTCCCGCCGCCGCCGCGGATTGCCCAGCGCCTCCAGCGCCTCCGCCAACTGGGCCAGCCGCTGCTGCGGGTTTCCCAGCCCCTCGACCTCCGCCCGGGCTTCGGCCAGCCGGGCCTCGAGCTCGGCCAGCTCCCCTTCTGCCCTGTCGACCTCGTTCTGGCGGCGAAGACCCCGCAGCGTCCGCTCCCGCCGGGTGAGGGTTGCGCGCGTCTGCTCCCGCGCCGATTCGGCCTGGCTGATCGCCGAGGCCGCGGCCTCGCACGCCGCGGTCAACTCGGTCCAGCGCGCACGCAAACGGTCGAGAAGCCGCTCCCGATTCTCAGCCGATAAAGGTTGCTCGCAGATGGGACAGAATGTCGATGTTTCCGCCGCGCGCAAGCGCTGGCCTTGCTCCCGGATCATCTCATGCTCTGCCTGCGCCTGGGCCTCTGCGACCTCCGCCGCGGACTTCTCTTTCTGCAGCGCTTCCAGGCGCGCCTGCAGCGGTTCCAAAGATGCCTCAATCTCCAGGGCTCGGGCCGCCTCCTCCCGCGCTTGGGCCAGACGCGCCCGCGCCGCGTCAACGGCCGCCTGTAGCCGCTCTACTTGGGCACTGGCATCTTTCAGCCGGTCGGCCTGCCGCTGGACATCCCGCATATCGGCGTCCAACTGCTCCTGCTCAGCCGCCGCGGCCTCCAGTCCCTCGGCCGTCTTTTCCGCCTCCGCTATCTCAGCCAGGGCCTTCCCGTGGGCGTCTCCTCTCGTTTGCGCCTGCGTCAGCAGGGTCTGAAGGCCGGCCCGCTCCGCCTCCAACTTCCTCCGCCGGGCCATCCGTTCGCTCACGTCGCGTTGGGCCTCCTGCGCCGCGGCGTAGGCTTCATGGCCGGCCCGATTGGCCTCCGTGGCGGTCACGGCCTCTTCGCTCTCCGCCTTCCGTTGCCGCGCCGCGGCCAGTGTTCGCTCCTGCTCGGCCACCCTCTGCTCCTGCAACTGCGCTGCGCGCTGTCGTTCACGCAGCCGCTCACGCGCCGCCTCCATCTCCTGCCGTTCGGCCTGGGCCAGCGCCAGCGCGTCGTGCGCAGCTTTCAATTCTGCCTCCGCCACCCCGATGCGAGAGGCCAGCGCGCCGGCCTCTCGCTCGAGGTTCGGCAGCCGCTTCAGTTCACCTTCCAGCCTGCCGATTTCCACCGCCTGCTCGTTCTGCCGCTGACGCAGCAAATTGAGCGGCTCGCGCAGCCTTTCCCACGCTCGGCGGTATTCGGCGACCTTCAGCAGGGGATCAAAGATGGCCTTGCGCACGCTGGGCGTCTCCAGAAAGGAGACGGTAAAGCTGCCTTGCGGCACGCCTACCGCGTTCCTAAACAGATCCTCAGGCTCCGTTTCCGCCTCTACCCTGAAATGCTGGCGCAAAAACTGCATGACATCCGCTTTCCCCTCACAAATTCTCCCGGAAAGCTCCGGATCTAGGACTGTGTAGGTGTTGCGACTGCCGCAGCGCCGAATGACCTGGTAGGCGCGCTCGTCGTAATCACTGACAAATTCGACCGCCACGCCCGCCCACCTCTGACCTGCGCGCACAAAATCTGCCCGGTTATAGGGAAGATGATCGAAGAGAGCAAAGCCGATGGCCTCAAGAATCGTTGTCTTGCCCGCCCCATTGGGGCCGACGATTGCGTTCGTTCCCGGGCTGAACTCGATCGTCGCCTGTGGGTAACTCTTGACATTTTCCAGCGTCAGCGAAGAAATCAACATTCCAGCTTTCCTCCCTGCAGAATCCGCTCTTCGCCGCGCGCAGCCTCCTCCAATATCGCTTCCGCGGATGCGCCGCTGACTGCCAGCTGTTTGATGGCGAGCGTCAACTCCGCCCAGTCGCTGCTGCGGGCGCGGAAGCGGCTGTCCCGTTCAAGCAAACCGGAAATGATCTGCCGCTCAAGCGCCGGCCGGCTTTGTCGCCGGTCGGCTTCAACCTCGAATTCGGCCGCGCGCGTTTCATCGCGCACAATGCAGTGCAGCGGCCTGTAAAGTTCCTCGATCATCTCCTCAAACGGAGCCAGCGTGAGCGCGCTGCGGTCAAAGGGGAGCACGCCGCTGAGCCGCAACGCGACCACCGGCTCGTCCCCTTTGAACTGGCGGCGGCGGCGCTCGACAAACCGCCGGCACTGGGTGAAAAGCTCCACCGGTGTCTCGCACGCATCAACCTTGAAAAAGAGCCTTTCAAACGGGCGTCGTGCGTTGGCGTGCAAAAGCGCCCGGTGCTTTGGCTCCGCCTCGGTATCCACTTCAACAAGATAGTAGCCCCGCTTCGACCATTCCGCCTCGCGCAGCGAATTGGTCTCCGGGCTGCCGGGATTGTAGATCCAGTTGTCAAACTCGTAGTCTTTGTGAATGTGGCCCAACGCCAGATAGTCCACGTGACGCCGCAGGGGCGCCAGCTCCCGGTGGCTGACCGCGCCGCCCGCGCGATCGATCACACCCTCCACACCGGCATGCGCCATAAAAATCGTGTACTCGACACCCTGCTTGCCGGCCGCCTCCATCGCGTCCGCCGCCCGCTCCATCACATGAGCGGCGGAGCTGCCGAAATAACGCATGCCGTAAACCCGCAGCCCCGCAACCGGCTCCACATAAGCCCCTTTCCGTCTTTCGTATGGACGGAGCAGGACCCGCTCGTCTTCAATCTCCGGGTCGAGCAGCGTCAGCATCCCCCGCTCAGCCAGAAAGCGCATCCAGCCAATGCTGTCTCGGTAGTACGCCCTTTCGTGGTTGCCCTCCACCGCCAGGCAGGGGATGCCGGCCTCCCTCAGGCGCTCGAGACCCGACATGGCGTGAACGAGCGTGAGGGGATCGATTGCGCGCTTCTCAAAGAGGTCGCCTGCCAGCAGAACAAAGTCGACTTCGCGGTGGATGGCCGTCTCGATGATGTCGAGATAGGCGCGGGTGAAGTCGTTCTGGCGCTTCCGACTGTTGTACTGCCGTTTGCCAAGATGGCAGTCGGCCATGTGGAGAAAGGTGGCGCGCATCGTGGCCCCGCCAGTATGTTGTATTGTGATGTGGTGAAGGGAGGAGTCTGGCTGCGCCGCGCAGCGAGACTCTGTCAGTCCTTGTCGTCGCTCTCCGCAGAGATAAACAGACTGAGGAAGAAGCTGACCAGGCTGATGACGATCGCGCCCCAGAAAGCGGCGCCAAAGCCGTCTATCTGAAAGTCGACGTTGAACAGACCGGCCAGCCAGCCGGTCAGGAGCAGCATCAGGGCGTTGACGACGAGAGTGAACAGACCGAGCGTGACCAGGTAGACCGGACAGGTCGCCAACTTGACAATCGGTTTGATGATTGCGTTGACAACGCCAAAGATCAGCGTGACCGCCAGCAGGCCGCCAATATCCACCTCGCCGCCGGCGCCGAACCGAATGCCGTCAATCAGTGTCGTCGCCGCGTACAGGGCGATGGCGTTCCCAAGCAGACGCAATAACAGTGGCTTCATGGGCGGTCACACGCGCAGGCGCATCGTGTACAGAGTTCGGCGCACGGAAAAGCCGTGGTCCAGCAGTGTCTGCGCCGCGACCTCGTCCAGCGTGCTCATCGTGGCCCGCAGCGGCCAGCGGGGATACGCCTGCAAAAGAGCCAGCGCGCTAAGCGCCAGGGGCTGCGCATAGCGCTCCTGGGCGTCGGGCCGCAGCCAAAGACGAATCTGGTGTTCGCCCCGCCAGCATCGGGCAGTGATCAGGAACGCGCCTTCAAAACGGCTGGTATAGTCGCGAATGGCGTAACGGCATATATGCTGGCGCCCGACAAGCCTGTTCACCAGTTCACCAATTCTCTTTTCGAGCGAGACATGAAAGTCGTCCCGTCGCACTGCCCGCCACCACTGAAATTCGGCGCTGGATCGACTGGTCGCCAAATCATACAGCAGGTTGCCGTCCGATGGAGAGAACCGTTCCAGGTTGGACAGAACCGGCATCGCGACCGGCTTCGGCGTAGCCGGCGCAAAGAGTTCTGTAGTCCCGCCCATGTTCTCAAAACGGAGACGTTCATAGAGGCCGCGCGCGATCTCGTTTTCCCCCCGCACCTGCAGCACTGCCCAGGAACCACCCATATCGCGAATGTAATCCAGGGCATGCTCCATCAGAGCGCGGCTGATCCCCCGCCCGCGCCAAGCCGGAGAGACCGCCACATTGGCGATCTGCCAGCGCCCGCTGCCGCTGGCCGCTCGCTGCACGGTCACATTGCCCACCACCCGGCTGTCCTCTACCCACACAAATCCGTTAAAGACATTCCTGAACTCGCCCGTACTGCGGGCGAGGATCCGCACCAGACCGCTCATATAGCCCAGAATACGAAGTTCGCGCAGCGCCGCTTCGCCCTGGTCGTCCAACTCCTCCGCGAAAGCCTCGGTAATCAGCCGGGAAACCGCGCGCAAATCCCGCCCCACGTCAAAGGGTCGGATGCCATGCCGGGGATCTCGACGGCGGCTGGCGGCAGCGGAACGAGTTAGGGCAACCATTTAGAGGAGGTGGAGAAGCGTCCAGCTATTCACTGCGCAACGCGTACGAGCGCCGGGCGCAGGATTCGATCCTGAATGCTGTAACCGGTGCGTAATGTCTGAATAATGTGCCCGCTGGGAACATCCTCGCTTGGCTCATTCGAAATCGCCTCATGTTGATTGGGATCGAATTCACCGCTCTTGGCCAGCGGTTCCACGTCCGAATTGGCGAGAATCTCCAGCAGTTTCTGCTGAATCTGCTCAAATCCTTGCAGCCATGCCTGTTCCTCGACAGGCACACCGTCAGGCACGTTCTGAAAGGCCAGATCAAGGTCATCAAGCACCGGCAGCAACTGGCGCATCATGCTCTCCGTGGCACGCTTGATGCGGTCCTCGTTCTGCCGTTCGCGGCGTTTGCCCGCGTTCTCATATTCGGCAACCGTGCGCTGCATCTTGTCCAGATGGCTGGCTGCCTTCTCTTGCGCCTCGGTTAACTCCGCTTGAAGCCGGGCGATCGTCTCGTCGGGCGTCTCCTCCTTCTCCGCTGCCTCGTCGAGCTCGGATTCTTCGCCCAGGTCAGGCTCTTCCGCCTCCAGAACAGCCTCCTCAGGCATTCGTCCGTTTTCCGGTTCAACGGCTGCAGTTTCCCGTTCTTCCTGTTGACTCATAAATGTTCCTGTTACTGTAACGAGTTCTGTTGTGTCTTTAGCCGTACAATTGGTGCATCAGTTCGTTCAGGAGCGTGGCAACATAGCGGACCGCCCCGATGGTGCGGCCATATGGCATACGCATCGGGCCCACGACGCCCAGCAGACCGCTGACCCGATCCGGCACGCCATACGGGCTCAAAACAAGGCTGATGTCCTGCATGTCGCCGAAACGGCCCTCGCCGGCTATCATCACATGTACGTCGCTCAACTCCATGACGTCATCGTATATCTCTTGCAGCAAGGTGCGCTGTTCAAAAACCTGTACGATGCGGCGTACCTGCGGCCCGTCCGCGAACTCAGGCTCGGCCAGCACCTGGGCCAGCCCGTGTCGATAGACCCGGTCCGCGATCTGCTCCTCCGACTGGCGCAACGTGTTCAGCACGAGCTCGCCCACCTCGAGCGTGAAACCGGTGAAACCCTCCAGCTTGGCCGGCAGATCGGCAGCGGTGGCGCCTGCAATCTCATCATTGAGCTGGTTGCTCGCTCGACTCAGTTCGTCCTGAAAGACCGGCTGTTCAAGGTTGATTAGCTGCTGCTTCAGCGTGCCCGTCGCCAGCACGAGCACCAGCAACACCACAGTGTCCTGAATGCCGATCAGTTCCAGATGTTTCACCCTGCTTGTCATCGAGCGCGGGGATGTTGCCAGCGCCGCGCCCGTCGACGCTCTGGAGAGTACCGCGGTGCTGAGACGCAGCCACTGATCGATCTCCTGCCGGGATTGATGGAACTGATGCCGGATCATGTGCCGCTCATCGGAAGGCAGATCCGTGTGCGCCATCAAATTGGCCACAAAATATCTGTAACCCCCGTCAGTGGGTATGCGCCCAGCGCTCGTGTGCGGGTGCGTCAGAAGCCCGGCCTTCTCCAGCGCAGCCAGATCATTGCGGATGGTGGCCGCGCTGACACCGAGCCCGTATTTGCGCGCAATCGACTGACTGCCCACCGGCTGGGCATTCTCAACATATTCCTGGATGACGATTCGCAGCACCTGTTTGCGGCGCTGACTTAGTCTCATCTCTGTCATAGACTCCGGGCCGATGGACCCGCCGCCTCCCCGCCCTCCGTCTTGCCCCGGGTCCGGGCCCGCGGAGAGCAAATCAAACTGCCGGGCAGTTGGCAACGTTCAAACGTCTGGAATTCCCTTTAGCACTCTTGTTGCGGGAGTGCTAAGCAAGTAAGAAGTGTAACAAAATGGGTAAGGGGTTGTCAAAGAATTCGGGCCGGTTCAGTATGCGTTCTTGTTTGTCCCGAGCAACCACTGGCCCAGTGTCCGTATGATGATCTTGAAGTCCAGAGCCAGTGACCAGTTCTCAATATACCAGAGATCGTACTTGGTGCGCTCCTCAATCGAGGTGTCTCCCCGCAAGCCGTTAACCGCGGCCCAACCGGTCATGCCGGCCTTCTCCCGGTGGCGGTCCATATAGCGGGGTATCATCTGCCGGAACTGCTCCACGTACACAGGACGTTCCGGGCGCGGCCCCACCAGGCTCATCTCACCAAAGAGAACATTGATCAACTGGGGCAGCTCGTCGATGTTGGCTCGACGAATCAAAGCGCCCAGTTTGGTGCGCCGGGGATCGTTCTCAACGGTCCAACCCGGTCCTGCCCTTTCCGCATCCTCCCGCATGGAGCGAAACTTCAGAATCTTGAACGACTTGGCATCCAGTCCCATCCGCTCATGTGTGTAAAAGACCGGCCCAGGACTGTCCAGTTTTATCAGGAGCGCCACCAGCAACAAGAAGGGGCTGAGAAAAACCAGGCCGATTGCGCTGCCCACCAAATCCATCCCCCGTTTGAGCGTCAGCTTCCAGCCCTGAAGAGCCACGTCGCGTACCGTGACCAGGGGCAAACCGCCAAGATAGCCGATCGTCACCTCACTGGCCATGATTCCGAAAGCATCCGGCAGCACGCGAATGCCGACCTTTTCCCGCTCGCACAAGCTGATGATGCCAATCAGCTCCTGGTGGGTACTTTCAGGCAGGGCAATGATCACTTCGTCAACAGCAAACTCGTCAATAACCCTGGGAATGTCGGCAAAGCCGCCCAGTACCGGCACATCGAGAATGGAGCGCGTGCCGCTGTTATCCACGACACCGATTACCTGAAAGCCCAGTTTGGGATTGGCCTGCACTCTCTGCAGAATCATGCGGCCGGAATTGCCGCCCCCAATGAGCAGGACCCGGTCCCCTCCGATTCCTCTGGCCTGCGCATTCCACTGTATCTGCGCATGCAGTGTCCGCCCGACCGTCAGCATGAAAATGTTGAGAATCCAGGCATACCCCAGGAATGTTCGGTGGTACACAAAATCCCGCAAGAATAAACTCACCAGCGCCACGGTAAGAAGCGTACAAAGTGTCGTCAGCTTCGCAGTCCGGAATATCTCGTCCAGATGGCCGACCGGCCGGCGGCGCTGGTACATGCCCCGAGTAAAGAAAAGCGATAGCAGAATCAGCGATTGGGTCAGCGGCAGAGGCAGAAACTCCACAAACGGGCCGACGATGATATTCGGCTGCAACTCCATCAACCGCGGCGTCAGGTTCATCTCGGTGAGCTGGTGGGCCAGAAAGAACGCCAGCCAGGTGCATCCCAAATCCACAACAATCAGCGAGAGCGCGAACAGAAGCTGCGCGCGCTTGGGCACGCCCGGCCGCTGAGCGCGCAGCGCCGAATATCTCCCATTTGGGCTTGAGAATGTGTCCTGCTCCGGCACGGCTGAATCTTGCGCGGCTGCAGTCGCCGAAGGCCGCGATCCTTGCGCAGGCTCCTCAAGATCTGATGTCGGATGAACCGGTGACTTCCACATCGTGTGTATCGCCTGAGACCTCGCGTGACGGCCCCTCAACGTCCATTTTCAATCTTCCGAATTTCCGGCGAACCGTTTTACTCCTGCGCCTGAAACGCGGGACGCCGTTAAATCCGTTTCTGACGCAATTTCCAGAGTCGGATGGCGATGTCTACGCCACCCATCAGAGCAATACTGAGCCAGATCAGTTTGTCCAGCATCCATGAGCTGTTGGCTCTGTAGTGTTTGCGATAGAAGATCCACATGGCCTCGTAGAAGGCCAGTCGAGCCTTCCGGCTCTTGCGGCTGGATGCCTCTTTTACATGGGTTATCTCCACCTGGCCGTTGTACCAGGCATCCCACCCCGCACTCTTTATCCGTTTGGCCCAATCAAGGTCCTCGCCGTACATGAAGTAGGCCTCGTCCAACAGCCCGACCTGCAGGATCGCCTCCGTCCGCACCTGCATATAGGCGCCCACAACAGAATCCACCGGATGAACCGCGTCCTCCGGCAGGTAGCCCAGGTTATAAGCGTTGAAACGTTTGCTCTTCGGAAACAGGCGACTCAGGCGGGCCATCCGGCAGAAGCTCACCCAAGGCGTGGGGAAACTTCGGCGGCAAGCCAGGTCCAGCGATCCGTCCGGGCGCCGCACTCGCGGGCCGGCAACCGCCGCGCCGGGCCGTTCATCCATGAATTGGATCATGTCGGCCACAGCGTTCGCTGGCAATACAGTGTCATTGTTGAGAAGAAGTATGTAGCGGGGAAGGGGTCTTCGGCGCTCCGGTTCGCGGTCATCCAGGCCCAACTGGCGAAGAGCCAGATTGTTGCCCGCGCTGAAACCGAGATTGGCTTCGGATACGATCACGCCTGCCTGCGGAAAGCGCTCGCCTAACATGGCGACACTGTCGTCACCGCTGCCGTTGTCCACTACACAGACGGTGTAAGAATAATCTCCGACAGAAGCGTACACCGATTTCAGACAGTCGCTCAGCAGCGCGCTGCCGTTGTAGTTGAGGATGACAATTGCGAGGTCCAGTTCCTCTTCAGACCGGACAGATCCAGACCGCATCCCGCCTGTTGACATCGTCAATGGCGAGCCGGCGCTCTCTATCCATTCTGACCAGACGACATGGCGAGGAGACTGCATTATCGGCGTTGCTGTTCACCCCTTGCTCAGTTCTCCACAAAGCTGGAGAAGGCCGCGGAAGGCAAGTCTGACTGAGAATTGAACCGTGATCGATGCGATTGAAAAATGGGGATGATTAGCTGCCGCGGAGCGCAGGACAGTCAATCAAGGCAATCAGACAGATCGCAAAAATCACAGTCGAAACTGTCCGTTCTCTACGTGGCAGATTCTATCACGGCATACCACTTTCACCAAAACGGTCGTTTTGAAGGGGGGCGCCCTCTTCTTATCTGCCGGTGGACCGACGCGACGAAAACACCCGCGCCCTTTCACCTTCGCTCTTCAGAGCGATGAAGTCGAATCAGCCCCAAGACCAGCTCCGGCTCCCATGTTCCCACCTCGACGGTCGGCAATGACGTCCTCAAGTCGTAGACGACCATCCGCAATTCGTAATCGCCGGTCGCTATGCCATCCGGCACTTCAAGCTGGAAGAGAATGTTCACTGGTTCCTGTGCCGGCCAAAATCTCGTTGTCGACGCGTAATCGGTCGGCCTCCGCAGAACATGGTCCTCCTGATACGCCCGCTCGCCTTCGACATTGTACAGGCGCAAGGAGATCGAATAGTCCACTGCCAGCTCCGAACTGGTCTGCCATTGCATCCCAACCATCACAGACCGCCCCTCTTCTTCGTTGCGCAACTGCCGTCCCGGGATAGTTGCGTCACCCGTGTCCAGTGCCATGCCCTTCAGGCTGATGCCTCCATCATACGTAATTGGCTGCGGCAAGTCGTCAAAGAGTGTCCAGGGACGATCATATGAAATATCCACATAGCTATTGACATAGACCCCTCCGAACCCTTCCCTACCAACATAGGCGCCATGTTTGTTCAGAAGGATGCTAAGGAAGTCGGCCTGATAGCTTCCACCCCACGTAAATGAATCTGTCCAGTCTACAACCCTGACCGTTGAAACCCGTCCTGTTTCCGCCAGCTCCTCCTCAATCTGTAGCTCGAGCTCCGGTAGATATGGCCAGAACATCCTCACAGGCGTCTTCCCTTGGTAGAGGTATTCGAAGCCGTGATGCACATGCGGGACGAGGTAGGCCGTATCTGTTTCCACGGGCCGCTCGTTCAGCCTCTGGGCAAAGCGAGGCCAGACGACGTCGTAACTCGCCTTCGCGTCGGTCGCCCCCGTTCCGAGAAGAGTCTGGTAGGTGGTCGCGCCCTGTATCATGATGGCGAGGCCGATCGCGCCGCCATACACATAGGGCCAGCGACCCGCTCCCGCCGGCATACGGCGGGCTGACCACTGAAACAGCTCCCACATCCCGCTCGCCGCCAGCAGATAGATCGCCGGCACTGCGCCCACCATGCGCATCGTGCTTCCCCCTTCCGCAAAGAAGGCGGGCAGCAGCAGCGCCCCGAGCCAGAGAAGAAGCAGACGATACGCCGGCCTGCGTTTCCACTGCCACAATGCCGTCCCTACACCCACCCAGAAGAAAAATGCCTCCCACATGTTCAACGCGACTGCATGCTCAAATGGAGAACAGCAACCCGCCGAGACGCGAAAACCCAGCGCCGACAGATGCTCCCATCCACTTGCGGCCAAGATCCTGACCTGTTCCACGACTGTTGCATTCTGAACGTCGCGCAAGATGAATAGTGACTGCATGCGCTCGTTGTAAAACGTCTCAGGATTTCGAAAATAGTGGTAGAGGATGGGCGCGGCGACTAGCCCGGTCGTGCCCGCGAAAAGGGCGGCTCTCGGAAATTCGGTCCTTATCCTCTCCCAGGTCGCAGAGCGAAGGGGAAACAGAAAACTGGCTCCGAAGAGGAGGAACAGGAATGGTGTGAAACGCGCGGGTGAGTAGGTGTATGGCAACACGCCCGCGCACGCGCCCGCCAGCACGATTCCCCACCAACGCCGTCGTGTCCAACCCCACCAAAGCCAAGCCAGGCACAGCGCGAGAAAGAGCGGCAAAAAGTTGCCTCGATAGGAAGTGCGGCCGAAAATCGTCTGGCCGAGCGACACCGCCAGCAGACAGGACGCAGCGCACCCGACGATGAGGCCCCGCCACCGCGCCTTCCGTCCACTTTCGTCCCATCCAAATAGCAATTGCCCCAACCAGAAGAGCGCGATCACCGTACCCGCGTTGGCCAGGGCCGTGGGCAGACGGAGGGCCAGCGGCGTGCGCCCAAGGAACTTTATCGACAACGCCATCGCATATATGCCCAACCCTTCACGATCCCCAAACGTCAGGCCGTGTCTCCCCTGCAACACTTCAAGCGCAAGGATGCCATCATACCCTTCATCCGACGCGAGCCCCGGCGCCAGTTCGTGTAAGCCGTACAGACGCAGCGTCAGCGCGACCGCTGCCAGGGCCATTAGCATGACCCATGTCGCCAATCTCGTCCTGCTTTTCCAAATCGGGGTCATGGCTGTCTGCCGGTTTCGTGAACCAGTGGATACGGCGGGAAAGAAGATGGCCGGCCTTGCAGACGGCGACGCGCGCGGCCTGGCGCGCCGCAGTCTTGTCCGCGGCCAAAAGTTCTGGGCCAAAACGATCGTTGCGGCGCAATGCGTGAAGCAGGCGGTTCCGGACGTCTAGCCGGGGCCCGTACTTCGCCGCCCGCCCCACATCGCGGCGGCGTTTCCACTTGGCTGAGAAAATGACCTGTCGAATTGATGACCAGGAGCATGTGAACGTAGTCTATCCAAAATATAATACCGGCGGCCCCGGCCATAGAGCAGGTGACTCCGAGGCTCTGCATCTATTCTACCACCTTGGCTGGATGGGAGAAGCACGATGCACTTATGTCCAGGCGACATCCCCTAAATGGAGCGGGAGGTGTCCCCCTCCTCCAGTTGCTCTGTTGGGATGGCGAGAGCGTGCTCCAGCACGCGGTCCGGGGTCAGGTCCGGCAGCAGCAGTGCCGCTGCCGCGGCCGCCAAAGAAGCCGGCGACCTGATCTGTCCCTCACCGGTCACTGCATCTTTCCCAGTGCCTGGCAGAGCGTCTCGCGGAATGAGGCCGATCAGTTCGCTGCGGTCGAGCGCAACCGAGTGGTCAACGGCCCGTTGGCGAATGGCATCAACGACCGCAACCGGGGAGGTGGCGCGATAGTCGACAAGATTCATGCTGACCTGGGCCTGCCCACCGACGAGCAAACCCAGGGCTCTGACCCCCGGCAGCCCCCCGTCGCGCTCTCGAATCCGGCTGGCGATGGCTCGGGCGATCGCAACGTCGGCAGTCCGTAGAAAGACGTTGAAAGCGATCAGAATCGGCCTGGCCCCGACGATGACCGCGCCCGCCGGGCCGACTTTGGCGGGGCCGAAGTCCGGCCGGCGACGCGGGCTGTGAATCTCCCGGCGCAGGGCCTCATACTCCCCGCGCCGAACATCAGCAAGATTGCGGCGTTCCGCGCTGGTGGCCGCCGCGCCGTAAAGGTAAACCGGCACATCCAGCTCATCGCCTATACGGCGGCCAAGCTGTCGGGCCAAGCGAGCGCAGTCTGCAAGCTGAACGTCGCGAATCGGCGTCAGGGGTACCACATCGGCGGCCCCCAAGCGTGGATGGACGCCCTGATGGCGCCGGAGGTCGATGCGGGCAATGGCAGCCTCCACCGCGCTGAACAGACCTTGCAGAACCGGTTCCGGCGCGCCGGCCACAGTGAGGACGGTTCGGTTGTGATGCGCATCGCTGGTGCGATGCAACAGGCGCGCGCCGGATGTCCGGACCGCCGCGGCCAACTCGTCGATCACATCGCCGCGGCGGCCCTCGGAAAAATTGGGCACCGCTTCAATGATTGGGCTGCTATCCGCGCCGGGATTCATATCACGAAGGGCTGGATTGCGGCTTTGACCGGCGCATTACCTGAGTGTACGCTCCGGCCAGCTCTGTCGGATTCGCGCCTCTGCGCCGCAAAATCAAAGTCCGCCTGCTGGGCTGAGGCTAACCGGTCCGTCCCAGCAGCCATTTCACGAGCAATAGGATGGCGAACGCAGTGCCCATCAGGACAACGGACAAGGCCAGGGCAACATCGAGGTCCAATTCAAAGCCGATGTAGATGGCCAGGGGCATCGTCTGCGTGCGGCCAGGATAGTTGCCGGCAAAGAGGATTGTGGCCCCGAAATCCCCCAAGGCCCTGGCCCACGTCATCACAAGCCCACCCAGCAAAGATGCGCGGGCAAGAGGCACTGTTACGTAGCGGAAGACCTGCCGGCTGTCGGCTCCGTCCAGCGCGGCCGCCTCCTCCAGCGCAGCGGAGCTACGGCTCAGACCGCCAATGGCCGCGCGGATGTAGTAGGGAGAGGCGACGAAGAGCTGGGCGAATATGACCGCCAGCGAAGTGAACGCGATCTCGATCCCGGCCACGGACAGGCTCTGCCCCACCAGCCCCCGCCGGCCAAATGCCATGAGCAGCGCCAGCCCCGCCACCGCAGGAGGCAGAACCGTCGGCAGGTCGATGAGCGTATCCAATGCCCGGCGTCCCCGAAACTGCCGCCGGGTCATCAGCAGCGCCAGGGGCGTGCCCAGAGCGATCGTCAGCGCCGTTGCCGTGGCCGATGTCCACAGGCTCAGAACAATCGCTCTCCGCGCGACGGGCTGGGCCAGATGCGCGCTGATTTCCGTCAACTCTGTCCGCCAGATCAATGCCAGCAATGGCAGAGTCAGGAACAGGACCATGGGCACGGCTGACCAGACGAGGGCGATGCCCGGTCGTGAAAAGCGCCTGGAGGCGCGCTGGTCGCCGTCCGTTCGGTCGACAGTCAGGCGCATCGCTTCGGCAGCTTCAGTCGTTCGCATGGTCGGATGACTCTACAGACGAAACAGGTGAGACGTTCGCCGATTCTCCAGCCCGGCATTCGGTCGAAAAACCCTGCGCCTCCAACGCGGCAGTGCCCTCTTCAGAAAACAAAAAGGAGATAAAGGCTCCCGCCTGCTCCCGGTGCGCGCTGTCGCGGATCAGGGCGATCGGATAGAAAGCCGAAACGTTCAGGTCGAACGGGATCTCCATGCTCTGCAGCTCGGTTTCACCTGCCAGGTCACTGGCGTAAACGATCCCTGCATCGGCTTCGCCCAACTGCAATTTGCTGAGAATGCTGCGCACACTCTGTTCTTCAGATACGATGTTGGCCTCAAATCCGGCGCGAAATTCGGGGCCAAAACGGCTGTCCCGCGCTGCTTTGGACAGAAACTGTCGCGTGTACCGCCCAATCGGCGCCGCTTCAGCGCCTACGACTATCTTCAGGCCGGGCTCGGCCAATTTCAGTAAGGATATGACCTCAGCCGCAACACTGCTATTTTCCGCCGGGCCCCGGCCGTAGCCAACCACCAGTCGATTGCAGACAAATGTCGTCACGTTCGTCTTCTCAACCCGTCCGGCGTCGATGGCCGCCTGCATCTGCGTTTCGTCCGCAGAAGCGAAAACGTCGGCGTATGCCCCCTCGCGCAATTGACCGGCCAGATGCTGGGAACCGGCAAAGTTGAATACAATGTTTACGCGATGGCCGCTGTCGCTGAACAACCGCGATGCCTCTCGAAAGACATCGGTAAGCGATGCTGCCGCGAAAACGGTGACGACTGGGCTTTCCGCTGATGATGATTCTCCACCGGATGCCGGCGCGCTGCACGCCCCCAGCAGCGGACTGCCCAGCAGAATCGCGACGGCTGCAATGAGGGTATGAACGCGCGGCAACGCCCGATTCTGCAAACACGGAGCCCTCTGCAGGACCTTCTTCCTTCTCCACTGAATCCCGGTGTCGAAGGCATGCCAGCAGGTGACGTCGGCCTCAGCCGCAGTCCGCTTGAGCGAAGTTGTTGTCCCGCGCAAACACAAGGAAGACACGAATTTGACGATAGCAGTGTGCCCTGACCGTGTCAAATTCAGACCGTTTCCACTCTGCCGGCTGCCCGTCAGGCCGGACCCGAAACAGTCTCACTTCACTGCCCCGTGCCAACATCGCCAACTGCCCTGCCAGTCAAGCCCGCGGCAAGCGAAGGGCGCAGTCCAGATTGGGGCCGGGGGGCGCCGGTTGGGGGGTAGGGGGATTGGGCTGGGCGACTGCACCAAAATTGGGTCAAAACAGCGACATGTCTCCAAGTACCCTGCCAGACCGGGGTCTGGTATGGGGAACTGTACGAGCGACGGCGCGAGAAGGACCAGGCTGATCGATTTTGGCGGCTGAGGGCCTGCGCCGCGGCGGCTTCCGCTCGCGATTCAGCAACCTGACCACGACTTCATCAGAATCGGCCCTCAAATTGAGATGCGTATGCCCTGACCCTACGCCGCCTGCGTTCCATTCAGTTCAGGGCAGTATGGTATGATCGAAAGATGACGCCGGCATTACAGCAGGGAAATGGCGCAGCCTCAGGCTGGGCGTCAACCGGGCCGAAGTCTTCCGGCCGAAGATGCCAGCAGGTCGACAGGGGGAGCGGTGACAGAGCACGCAGCTGACTGGAATGAATTCGTTACAAACCATGCCGCCGGCCATCTCTTGCAGACAAGCGAGTGGGCGGCGCTGAAGTGCCGCTTCGGCTGGTGGGCCCGAAGCGTGCTGCTGCCGGCTGCCGAACCTGACCGCGCCGCGCAAGCCGGGGCGCTGATCCTGTTCCGCAAAAGCATGGGCCAGGTCCTGGCGTACGTTCCCAGGGGCCCGCTCGTAGACTGGTCTGACGCTGCGCTGACGAACGACCTGATGGCGCGCATGCGCGAAGTGGCCCGCCAGGAGGGGGCCTTCGCCTTGAAAATCGAGCCGGATCTGCTGGACACGGCAGCCAACCGGCAACGCCTTGCGGCGGCCGGCTTTCATCCCAGCCCCCAGATGATTCAGCCTCGCAGCACCATCGTCGTCGATTTGCAGCCGGATGTCGATGCCATCCTGGCGCGCATGAAGAGCAAATGGCGCTACAACATCCGGCTTGCCGCACGCAAAGGCGTTCGCGTGCGAGAACTGGAGGCGCACGAACTGCCCCTTTTTCAGAATCTGATCGAAGAGACAGGCAAACGGGACGGCTTTCCCGTCCACAGCCCCGCCTACTACCAGGACGCCTACGAACTTCTGGCCTCCCGCTGGGGCGCCTTTTTCCTGGCCTCTTATGAGGACGAACCGCTGGCCAGCATTGCTGTCTTCGCCTTCGGTTCGTCCGCCTGCTACCTGTGGGGGGCCAGCAATAACCGCCGCCGCAACCTGATGCCCAACCACGCGCTCCAGTGGGAAGCGATGCGCTGGGCCAAGGAACTCGGCTGCGTACGCTATGACCTCTGGGGCATCCCCGATGAAATCGGCGCCGTCGCGACCGGTCTCTGGCACGAAGCCCGCAAAGCTGTTTCCGCTGACGCTGCGCCGGTTGACGTCAATGCGCTTCCTGCGGGCGATCTCTGGGGCGTCTTCCGATTCAAGCAGGGCTTTGGCGGCGTGCTGGAGCGCACTGTCGGCGCCTGGGACATGCCCCTGCAACGGTCGGTCTACGGCCTCTATCGGGCCGCCATGTCAGCAAAGGATCATGCCGCCAAAAGCAAGCGCCCGGCGAAAGAGAGCGAGAAACAAGCCAGCCAACCATCCCCCTCCCCTGTAGAGGTAGCCCTGGAGCCGGTCATGTCTGCCGCCGCGTGGGATGACCTTGCGACGCAGTTGCCGGCAAATTCCAGCCACGTGCTCCAGAGTTGGACGTGGGGCGCGGTCAAGGCCGCCAGCGGATGGCAAGTCGAACGCTGGCGCGTGCAGCGCGGCGGGCGGCTCCTGGGGGCTTTCCAATGGCTGTGGCGGCAGCCCACGCGGGCGCTCCCTTTGCGCGTGGCCTACGTGCCCAAAGGACCCTTGCTGGATTGGTCCGACGACGAAGCAACTGCGCTGGTTCTGGCGCAAATTGAAAAACTGTGTCAGCGGCGGGGTTGCCTGCAGGTGAAAATCGATCCCGATGTCGGTGAAGAGGAGCCGCCAGGGATGCGCCTGAAGAGCCTGCTGCGCCAGCGCAACTGGCGCTTCAGCCCGGAGCAGATTCAGTTCAAAAACACCGGCCTCACCGACGTTGACCAGCCGGATGAACAGCTGCTGGCCCGGTTCAAGAGCAAGTGGCGCTACAACATACGGCTTGCCGAACGGCGGGGCATTGCCGTTCGCTGCGGCGGTCCTCCGGACCTGGCCGCCTTCTATCGACTCTACCAGGAGACGAGCGCTCGCGACGGCTTTCTGATCCGCCCATTTGCCTACTACGATGCCCTATGGCGTATGTTTCTGGAGAGACAGCGCACCGGGGGAACGCGTACCGGCGGGGCCCTCCTGTTGGCCGAGCACCCACAGGAATCCCAGCCCGTAGCGGGACTGTTCCTGCTCCGCCACGCTCGCCAGACCATCTATTTCAACGGGGCCAGCAGCGCGCGCCGCCGCCGCGATATGCCCAACTACCTCTTGCAGTGGCGCGCCATGCAGTGGGCAAGGGCCCAGGGCTGCGCCGTCTACGATTGGTGGGGAGCGCCGACAGCGCCGGAGGACCCGAATGACCCGCTCCAAGGCGTCTGGCGCTTCAAAAAGGGGTTTGCCGCCCAAATGGCTCTGCATTTGGGGGCATGGGACTGGTCGCCCAGCCCGCTGCTGTGGCACGGCTACCATCAGGGCAAGTCATTGCTGCTGGAGTTAATGCGTTAGCGGCCGCGCCAGCCGCCCCGGCTGCTGCCTGCAGTCTTACCCGGACAGAGTGGCGTGATCAGGAATGGCCACCGGGATGTCCGAGTCATTGGTCAGCGTCACCTCGCCTTCCACCGTCACGGACGCGCCAAAGGTGAAGGGGCCTGTAACGGAAAGACGCCGGCAGCGGAGCAAGGAAGGCGGCCCATGCGGAAATCGTTCCTCGATCTGGTCGATAAACTGGTAGAAACGGTCATCCAGTTCGACAAGGGGCGCTCCGGCGGGGAAGGGTCCAGTACCCCGCCGCGGATCAAGTACGATTCTCCCCCGTTGGTCCAGCCGGTAGGCATCGGAACGCAGCGCCAGCAGGTCATTGCATCGTTTGACCGGCAAAAAACGGTCGCGCGGCACCTGGATCGCCTGCGCGCCGTCGAATGCGGAGATCGCAAGGCCCACCGCGGTTTCCAATTGGAAGACCGGCGGCGTGTCCGGGCGGGAAGGGTCCACCGGCTTGTTGTTGACAATCATTGGCAGATCCAGGAACCCGTCCCGGTCCTGCAGCAGTTTTCGCAAAGTGGGCAGGTGAATCCATAGATTGTTGGTATTGAACAGCCGGTAACGATCGATGTCCTGAAACTGTTCGACCTCTTCCGGCGGGCACTGGGCTATCTCGCGCAGCAAGAGCCGCCCGTCGCGATTCTGGGCAAGGTGCCCCCCCTTGCGGTCTGCCGCCGTCCGGGCGGTCACCTCCATCAGGAAGGGCAGGTTGCGGGCCGCAAAGAAACCAAGAATGTCGGTGTCCACCGTTGCGCCCAAATTGTCAGCATTGCTGACAAACATGTATTCGTAGCCGAGAGCGAGCATCTGCCCCAGCAGACTGCTTGAGTGCAGCGTCAGATAGATGTCGCCGTGGCCGGGGGGGCACCACTCCTTGGCAGGGTCCTTCTTCCATTCCACGGGCTGCAGAGAATCCTGCCAGATCTTCGGAACCTTGCTCTGCAGGAAGGCAAGAGGCAGAGCGCCGGGTGCGCAGTCCGCCAGTCGCGGGTAGGCCGAAAGCGCCTGTTCTGTCCCCGCCTGCGTGCTGTAGCTGTTCATGAAGACAAGCGGCAGTCGAGCCGTCATCTTCTCGCGCAGATGCAGGACATGATGGACAATGATGTCGAGAAAGCGCAACCCGTCTTTCACCATCAACAGCGACCGCGGCCCTTGCAGCCCCATGGTCGCGCCCAGCCCGCCATTCAGTTTGACGACGACGAGCCGGTTGAGCGCGGCCAGACCTTCTTCATGGAAACCGGTGGCGGCGGATCGGTCGGCTATCTCTGAGGGGGGGCGGGCGTCTGCGCCGGAAATGTAGCCTGTCGCGCCGGCCCCGAGTTGGGCGTAGTTCTGTTCAAAGCTGCGAATCAGCAGGTCGTCCAGACCCGCGCGTTTCATCTTTCGACGAAACGGCGCAAATGAAACCGTGGGTTTTTGACCCATTCAATAACCTCGAAGTTGCATGGATTCCAGGGCTGCCTCACCGATGACGCCGACTTCCCGTCACCAGCCGACCGCGCAACCATCCTTGCGCGGGTCGCTCCCTCCAGTCAGGACGCCGCTTTCCGGATCCCGCACAATGATCTGACCGCCGCCGAAACCGGACCGTCCCGCGCCGTCGACCGGCGCCAGGTTATGGCCGCGGCGGGCCATTTCCGCCAGGATGCCATAGTCCCATCCTTCTTCCATCGCCAATACGCCCCCGGCTTCGCCCGCGCCCAAACCCGCATGAGGCCCGCTCAACGACCAGCGGGGCATGTCCAGGGCCTGCTGAGGGCTCATGCCCAGGGCGACCATATTCACCAGCATCTGCAGATGGCCCTGGGGCTGCATGTACCCGCCCATCACACCGAAACTGGCATGCAGCGCCCCGTCTCGCGTCGTCATCGCTGGAATTATCGTGTGATAGGGGCGCTTGTTCGGCGCCAGACTGTTGGGGTGGTCGGGGTCCAGAACGAATAACGCGGCCCGGTTCTGCAGGCTCACTCCGCTCCCGGGCACAACCAGACCAGTACCGGTTCCCTGGTAGAGGCTGTTGATAAAACTGCACGCGTTCCCCTGGCCGTCCGCGGTCGTCAGATAGACAGTATCCGAACCGGCCGCGGGGTAACCCCAGGAAACTGAGGCCGCGGCCCGTTGCGGGTCAATCTCCCGGCGCCGATGGTCGGCATATTCGCGGCTGGCAAGCGCTTTGAGAGGAATCGGCGACACATCGATATCGCAGACCCACTGCTGGGCCTCGGCGTAGCCAATTCGCATGCATTCCACCAGCGTATGCAGTCGATCCACGCTGGACATTCCCGCCAGGTCGAAGCCGTCCGCCAGATTGGCGGCAACGATGGCTGCCAGCCCCTGCCCGTTCGGGGGGCATTCGTAGAGACGCACGTCGCCGAATTCAGCGGTGATCGGCTCATGCCACGTGCTGGTATGGGCCGCCATATCCTCAGGCGTGATCCATCCGCCGTAACGCTGCGCATGCTCGCTCAGGTTGCGCGCGAATTCGCCCGCATAGATTGCGTCTTTGCCGTCAGCCGCGATCGCCCCCAGCGTCTGGCCCAATGTTGGGATCCGCATCATCTGCCCAGGCCGCGGCGCGCTGCCCTCAATCAATAGCTCATGCCCGCTTGTCTGCTCCGGCCCATTGTCCAGATCACTGCTGGTCCAGTCCGGGGAGCGCAGAAGCTTCGCCGTCTGCGCGGCCCAACCCCGCCCTATCCATTCGGTCACAGGGTAGCCCTCTTCCGCCAGACGGATGGCCGGTTTGAGCACGTCGGCCAAGGTCATTTCCCCGTGCCTTTCCAGCAAATCACTCCATCCCGCCACGGTCCCAGGTATGCTGACACTGTGGCCGGTAAACTGAGGCATGCGGGAATAGCCGAGGCGCCGCAGTTCCTCGATCGATGCCGCGCTCGCAGAGCGGCCGGACCCGTTGAGCGCTGTCACCCGTTCGGTCCTGGCATCCCAATAGAGCGCAAAACAGTCGCCCCCTATTCCCGTGGAGATCGGCTCGACAACATTCAGAGCGGCGGCTGCGGCGATCGCGGCGTCGGCTGCGTTTCCCCCCGCCTGCAGGATCGACAGTCCTGCCTGGGCTGCAAGAGGTTGACTCGCGGCAACCAGCCCGTTGCGCGCCAGGACATTGCTGCGGCGGGAGCGAAAGACAAAGTCGAAATTCATGGGCGAATCTTTCCGAAACACATCGATACGGTAAATGGGATGGACTTATGATCATAGTCGATCGGCGGGGAATAGGCAAAGCGGACAAGGATCGCCCCTCCACCGTAGCCGAACTGCCCGGGCCCCATCCCCCCAGATTATCCAGATCTTTTTGCTGGAACTCCGCGGCTACGGTAGACTAACTGAAGCGATTTCATTCCGATTCCACCTGGTTGCCAACAGACCCCCAGACCCGGTGTCCACGGCAGCCGGAAACGTTTATGGCGTCCCGGTTCAGTAACTGCCAATGGGTTTCCTGGTTGAGGCCATTACCAACATTGCGCCCTATATCTATGCAACGTGTGGGCTGCTGGCGCTCTTTCAACTGTATCGCACGTGGCAGGTGCGCGCAGAGCGGCGGCAGGCCGTTTTCTCGCTGGAACGGGACAAAGCGCTCGACGACCTGTATCGCATCTTCCTTTCAGCCCTGCTGATGCTGGTGGTGATGGGCTTCACCTACTTCGCCAGCACGACCTTGCGCGAAGCGATGATCGCGGTGGAATCATCCTCAGCCCTTTCATCACAGGATGGTTCTTCGAATTCCTCCAGTACATCCTTTTCAGCCCTGATCCCAACGCCCACATTCACGCCGGAACAACCGACGGCAACCCCGCTCCCCACACGTGTCCAGGTCTCTACGCCGGCGCCGCCAGATCAAGCGGATACTGCGCAGGCGGAGCAGCCCACGCCAACGCCCGAGCCCCTACCCGTTGCCCCGGCTCTGTGCCCCGACGGACGCGCAGTCATCCTGTCACCCGGCAATGGAGCCATCGTGAGTGGAAATGTGCCGATCGTGGGTACGGCACAGCACGACCAGTTCGCCTTCTACAAGCTGGAGCACGCACCCAGCGGCGCGAATCCGAGTTACAGCTATTTCGACGGCGCTGAAACGCAGGTCGTCGGGGGTCTTCTCGGCAATCTGAACAGCGCGGCCATGGCGAACGGCGCCTACATTATCCAGGTCGTGGTGGTCGATTCCACCGGCAACTACCCGGAGCCCTGTCGCGTCACGGTGACAGTTCAGAACTGATTCCAGCGGACGATGAGAAATGGACGATCGCTCCGTCTCTGAGCGAAAACGATGATCGATAGATTCCTGGGTTTTGCGAAATCCCTGGCCGTCGGGCGTAGCCTCATATGGAGGAATCCACTGGCGGCCGGTGTTGTCTTCGCGATCGTAATCTCGCTGCTTGCGCTTATATCGCTTCTGCTGCGCGACGTGAATCAAGTCGCCGCGCCCACCGTCGCCAGCGGGCCAACCGATGTCTCGGCCCTGCAGTCAGAGCAGCCGACCAGCACGCCCTCCCCCAGCCCGACCCCCGACGCGACCCCGCTCGCAGGCCAAACCGCTGACGCCGCAGTCGCCCCGACGGCCACGCCCTCCGCCGCGCATACCGCAACCCCGACGAGCAGCCCGCCGCCCACTCCGACCCCGAACGACCCGGCGTCGCCAACGCCAACGCCGACAGCCACGGAACCCTATGTCCCGGTAAGTGTCTTCCCCTCGGAAATTGAAATCGGCGCGCCCGACAATGTCACCGGGCGTATCGTTCTGTTCCCTGCCCGTCTGCGGGCCGGCCCCTCCACAGACGAAGACGTCCTGGTCCGGCTGGGCCAGGATGTCGAGGTCACCATCGGCGGCATTGTCGCCAGCGGTACGTGGGTCCTTCTGAAAGTAACCGACCAGAGAACGGAGTTGAACGGCCAGGAAGGCTGGATGGCGGTGGAGCTGATGGAGATCGACGGCGATCTGACGACGCTGCTGCGCTATACCGACGACGGCATTCGCGTTCGTCCGTTCGGCTCGCGCCCGCCCGGCATCGGGGTCCAGGCGACACCCACGCCGATTGGCGCAATCGGATCGACGGCGGCCGCGACTGCGTCTACCCCGGCGGCGGTACAGCTCACGTCAACACCCACGGCCACGCCGCCTCCCACGGCGACACCTTCGCCCACAGCAACGCCGCCGCCCACAGCAACGACTACGCCGACGCCTGCACCGACACTGACGCCCCTGCCGACGCCAACGCCCACGCCGCCCCCGACAGAGACACCCACTGCTACGCCGACGCCAACCTTCACGCCGACGGCCACGGCCACGCCGACACCCATTCCCACGCCGACGCCAACACGGGCCGCCTCGTCGCAAGCCGCAGACCAAATCCCCACTGAGTCGTCCGCTGTGGCCCTGCAGACGGCGCAGGCCCCCCCTCCTGAAGACGATGAGTTTGCGGCAACCGTCCTCAGCGACACAGTTGCCGCCGACCTTACCGAACCGGTCTCCGTTCGCGCCGACAGCGGCGAGAATCTGCTATTGGATATCGATCCGGTGGCGACGCAGGTCGTGATGTGGAGCGGTATCTTCGGGGCATCCCAGGGCGAATGGCTCGATGCCGGAGCTGAATTCCTCTGGCAGGGCGCCAGAGTCTATGTGAATGGGCAGAAAGACGAAAGCGGCCGCGTGCCCGCCTCACGCATTCGCGTTGTGGCTCCTCCTGCGTTTCAGCGCGTCAAACGCATGGACGTGCCCACATTCGGCGCGGCCCAAAAGAGCGGCAAAGCTGTCGCGCTGCTGGGCAAGCGCGGCGATCCCGGCATCTTCCTCCTGCACCAGGATGGTGTCGTCACCGTGCTCCGCGAAACCGGCCAAAGCGTGCTGCCCATCTTCGGCGGCGCCGAAGGTTTCGTCGTCCCCGATGCCAACGCTCCTGCCGACCGGAACGGCTTCCTGTATGTGCGCGGGGATGGTATCGGACTGTCGTTCCAGGCGTATCCCTTCCACGGGGTGCGGGGCATTGCAGCAGACAAGCGCGGCGATATCTGGTGGATCGAGATTCCGCAGGTCGGTTTGGCCCAGTGGCGGCTGTGGCACTATGACAGCCAGGAGAGCAGGATTGTCCTGCGGGTGCAGGATTCCACCTCACTTTTGGGAGGAAGGGCCGGCAACGCAATCGAGCCAACTCTGATCGCAGTTCTGGCCGGCGCCGGCGATACACGTTCGTTTGTGATCGATACCGCCAACCTGGATGCAGGGCGGCAATTTACCGGTCTGTACCGGGTCGATCTGGACGCGGACGGTAAGATCGATGTGAATCGCCTGGCGCCAGAGGGCATCTATCGCGGGCCGTTTCAGCTCAGCCCCGAAAACAGCCGCCTTGCCCATCTCGCCTATGATCCTCAGCATCCGAGCCTGACCGTCGGCTTTGTGCGCCCCGCCAATCAACTTTGGGTGCGGGAGATGGCTGCCAACGGGTCGGGGCCGCCCGGCCGCCTGAGCGCGCAAACGCAAACCAGATTCGAATTCTTCGCGCCGCAGTTGGCATGGCGGGACGACGACCGGATTCTCCTTGCCCGCAGCCGCTTTTCGCCCCAAGGCGTGTTCTCGCTGGAGATCTTCGGTGTCACCGAAGTGGACCTGCGGCAAACCGGTTCCGCGGCCCGCAGTTCGTATCTCTATCCGCTGGGCGATGTGGTCGGCGACTATGCCGCCTGCGCAGACGGCTCGGTTTTGATCAGCGTGAGATCGGGCAGCCGTGTTCCACGGCTGGAAGAATGGAGTGGTGAGGGGCGGCCAGAAATGCGGGGACAATTGCCAGGATTTTACGACCGCATCTTTCTCTGCTGGCAGCGCTATACCGGCCCTGTTCGGATTCGCCGCTGATGCCGGGTCAGTGGCCGGTCGCAGCCGCAATTTGGCCGGATGGCTGGATACACTTCGCCAGCGTCACACATCTGATCTTTGGCATCGCCGCAGTGATCCTGGGCGCCTTGCTGGTGACCTGGTGGTCCCAGCAGACCGGCCGTTGGTACGCAGTCTTCGCCGGCACGCTTCTCTTCAGCATGGTGTTGAATGTGGCGGCCTTCTATCTGTTCGTCGTGCCGCCTCACAGCGCCGGGTGCATAGACTTCTGCCCTGGGCGCCTTGGTTTCCCTCTCCCTTTTGCCACGCTTTCCCCCAGCGGCGACGTTCAAATCTATATCGGCGACTTTCTGTTGAACCTGATGCTTCTGTGGCTCTTGTTCTTCGGGGGAGTCGTTATCTGGCGTGTCCTCGGCGAAGCAATCCAACTGAAAGAGAGGGGCTTCCGTTTCCGGATGCTCTTCGCCGCTTTCTTCGTCCTCCTGACCTGGGGCCTGCTGCCCCGCTACTTCAGCCCGCCCGCCGCGCATGTAACCGGCGATGAACTGCGCCTTTCTGTCAATGCCCGGCGAGCCGCCGAATCCACCTACGGCATAACCGGGCTGTGGGTCCACCGCCTGGCCCTGGAGGATATTCGGTACGTTCCCCCTGATGTGCCCGATGTCTCCGGCAGCATCGACAGACCGCAGGCCCAGGTCTGTCTTCGGGGCTACACCTACTTCTACATCCCCTGGCGCCGCTACCGTGTCCAACTCGATGCGACCGGGGTCACCCCCCTCAATCTCGCGGAGCTGTCCCTCACCGGAAGCTGCTGGCAGCCCCAAACTCCGGTGGCCGGCGGCCAGTGAATCATCTGACTACCGGCCACCGGCCCCTACTTTAGCTCGGACTGTAAAGTTCCGTATCCGGGAAGAACGCTGCCCAAGCAAACCAGAAGTGATCGAAGTGAAGGATCGCGGTCAACTGCTCTCCGGCCAGGGGGCCGTCCGTGGCCTCGCCCAGAATGTCCCAGGTGCTGCCCGTTTCAGCGTCGCTGAATGTCCCGTCTCCGTTCGGCGAAAAGGTCAGGAGCTGATCCCCCACCTGGCGTTCATAGACTGCGACAGCGCCAATGTCCCGACCGCCGCTGATGATCGAAGTATCCAACGCGCTCGCCAACCCGGGCTTGTGGAAAATGGCAAGCTCAACCCCAGCGAAGGTGTCATGAACGACGCCGGCCTCCTCCAACAGAGCGAACGGATAGGCCATGGCGTCGGCATCCGTCGTCAACCCCAGCACCCGTTCCGCCGGTTCCAAACGGGGATCAGGCGTGCCCGAAAAGAGGAAGGGCCGCGATGTGCTGTCGTAACCTACATAGGGGTTGTAGCCATAGTTGCGGGGCATGTTCGGCCGCGCAAGCACGTCCCCATCCGGGTGGGCGGCTTTGAAGTCGCCCCAGGAAAGCACCTGGCTCGTGAGAAAACTCAACTGCTCGCCGGCATATTTGCCCACGATCCCTTCCCCAGTGAACTGTTGCCACCAGGTCTCAGTCTGGCGGTCATACATGATCAGGTCACTGTTGCGCAGCCGCCCGGTTGTGCCAAAATCGAGAACCTGACCATCAAAATTGCGGTCGAAGGCGATGCTGGCGTTGCAGAGCGGGCAGAATGTGACCGAGACGGCCTTGCCGTCAACTTCGTCATTGACGATCTCGTGCCAAATAAGGATGCTCAATGGGTAGGCGCGGGCCGCGTCCCCGTGGCTGAACAGTATCACCGGTTCCCGATCATCCAGCCACTCATTCCCGGCCGCAATCGACTCATACTCAGGACTGTCAACCGCCGGAATACCGTCCTTGGGCGGGCCGCCGGACAGGATCGAGTCCCATTCTACCGTCCGTCGCGAAAAGTCCGTGGAAAAGCCCCGCGTCCGGAACGGAGGCGGAACGCCGTCATTGATCAGCTCGAAGCTCAACTGCGGCACACCGGCATTGCCGCTGGCAGCCGCCTCAACGCTGGCGCCGCTGCCGCCCTCCTCTCCAGCGTCCGCGTCAGCAGTCACCGCATCACCGCCGCCTTCCGCCGCCGCAGGCGGCTCCGACGCCTCATCCGATCCAATCGGAACACAGGCCAACAAAATGATCGCCGCGCCCACGAGCAGGCCAGCTAACCGGATCCATCGATTCCTCACCATGGGATATCCCCCCTTGTAATTGAAAGTGCCGGCGACTACCGCTCAGTCAAAACATGGACCCCAAGACCGTCGCGCCACTGACCGCCCATACATCCTCCTTGCCTCCGTCCATCCTCTGTGGACAAGCCACCCGCAGCATATGTGAACAGTATGCCGTTGCAGCAGGCCCTGGGCTGTAGTCGGGCTTACGCTAACGCAACCTGCCATAAAGGTCCGTGCCGCCCTCGCCAAGGCGCCACGGCAATCAGGCGAAGATTCAAGGAATTTGGGTCTTGACATTCCAGAACAACCGTGCTAAACTGGGTAAACAGAATGAAAACCAGCCTGCACGGCAGGGACCCGGGAGGAGAAAGAATGGCCAGGGACATCAAGAGAATGACGCGGATCGAGTTAGAGTCTGAATTGGTCGCCGAGCGCGCCGCCGCGCGGCGGAGCAACATGATCATCGTTATGATGACCGTACTGGCCGCGCTGGGGTTCATGGTGATGGCCGGTACAGTTGCGCCGCTGACCGGCTGACAGCGCCGGCGGCGGCCGTAAACCTCGCCCATCCCCAGTGGTCATATTTTCGCCTGCTAGCTATGGTCCAGACCCAATTGCCGCCGGGGGAATGGGTGTCCTCCGCGGCCCTTCGTGGATCAAAGACGGTTCAAGGCGTTAAGGTTGTCCGTGCGGATGACCCACACCTGCGTCCGGTGAAAGCCATTTCAGACAAACGCCAACGAACACTGGCCGCGAACCTCCAGCCACTGACCCCAGCAATCGATGGCCCGCATCCCCATGCTCTTGCGTCCGCGCGCAGGATAGTACCGGGCAGCTACCCGTCCTGTTCGTTTGCTCAGGCGTTCTCGCCGACCTCGATCGGCTGGTGGAAGTAATAGCAGAGGCCATCCGGCGCGATGACAAAAAAGACCTGCAACTTCTGGCCGTCGTTCTCGTCCACCCGCCAGTTCCCGATTTCGATCCCCTTCGCCTCCAACTCCTGACGCGCTCTGTGGATGTCGGTTACTCGGATGGCCGCGCCGTCGTTACTGGGATCCCCGCCGTTTACCGCGAACCCGATTCGGACATCGTCGCGCGTAAGGATAACCGTTGGCACGGGTTGTTCGCGCCGCTCGACCTCGACGAGTCCAAACGCGTTCTGGTACCAGGCGGACGCTTGTTCAATATCTTCCACCGGCAAGGCCAATATGTCGTCTGCATAGGGGAAGGCAACCTCAAACAGCCTGCTTGAGTTCACGTCTGTGTCTCCTTTTCTGGTTTAAGTGGCGTTGGAGCGTGCAAAACAATCAATGGGGCGCCGCCTGTTTCTGAATTCAGGCCAGATACAACAAAACCCCGATAGGACATCCTGACGGGGTTTCGTATGCACTGCCGGATTGCCAGCGCCGGCGGTCATCAGTTCAGGCTCCTCGGGTTGGATTCGAACCAACAACCATCCGGTTAACAGCCGGATGCTCTGCCGATTGAGCTACCGAGGACTACTCTTTGGTTTTGGACTGTCGCTGCGGGCCCCCGCAGCCGGCGGCGACCCTCAAAGACAACAGTTAGGCAGTATACCAATTCGACCGTTCAACTGTCAAAATTTCGAACTTGCCGAAACGTTTCAGATGCAGGCAATTCAGATGCGGACTATCAGCCCAAATAGTCGCGCAACTTGCGTATCTGCTGCGGATGGCGGAGTTTGCGTAGAGCCCGCGCCTCGATCTGCCGGACGCGTTCGCGCGTGATATTGAACTCCTTGCCCACATCCTCCAGTGTGTGGCTCGTTCCATCCTCCAGGCCGAAACGCATGCTGAGCACTTTGCGTTCCCGTTCGGGCAAGCCGCTCAGAATCTCGCTCATCTGCTCCTGCAGCAACCGCTTGCTGGCAGAATCAACCGGGGCGGGAATCGTCTCGTCTTCGATGAAATCGCCCAGAAAGCTGTTCTCTTCCGCCCCCACCGGCATGTCCAGGCTGATTGGCTCTCGACTCAGCCGCTGAATGCGCTGCACCTTCGAAACGGCCTGATCGACAACAGCCTTGAGGTCGCCCGTGATCGGTCGCTTCTCCTCCAGCGCCTGGCGCAACTCACCCGCCACATCCGGCTCCAGGTATCCCATCTCCAGCGCGATCTTTTCCGGGGTCGGGTCCCCGCCCTTCAACTCCTGTTGCAACTCCCTTTCCGTACGCATCTGGCGGTTTATCGTTTCCACCATATGCACGGGAATTCGTATCGTGCGCGCCTGATAGGCGATGGCCCGGCTGATGGCCTGCCGAATCCACCAGGTCGCGTACGTGCTGAACTTGAATCCAAGCGTGTGATCGAACTTCTCCACCGCACGCAGCAAGCCTACATTTCCTTCCTGAATAAGGTCCTGAAAGCTCAGCCCGCGGCCCACATACCTTTTGGCGACACTGACCACCAGGCGCAAGTTGCTCTGCGCCAACAGTCCCTGCGCACGTTTGCCGTCGGCGATCTCTGCCTCCAACGCTTCGATTTCATCCGCGGACAACGCTTCGGGCGGCTCGTCGCCGCCATCGCCGGTGTGTTGCTGGTAACGTTCGTCAGCCTGCAGACCGCGCCGGATTCTCTCTGCCAATGCAGTCTGCTGTTCAGGAGTCAGCAGATCATGGCGACCGATGTCGCGCAGATACATGCGCATCGGATCCAGGGCTTGGCCGACCTCATTCACATCCTCGATTATCTTTTCTACGGGGATATTCGTTTCCTGCTCAATCTCGTCTTCGATCTCTGGATCGCCATCAAGCGCAGGCGGGGAAATGATCGCCTGCTCCTCCTTTATCTCCAGGAACTGCTCTGTCTGGCCGGTTGCGTCTCCGACCTCAATGTCTCCTTCAAGCTCGCCGCCGGCACTTGCAAAGTTGGCCGTGGCGCTGGCAGGCTTCGTCTTTGATGCGCTGCGTTTGGGTGCCATATTTTTACCTGTTGTGGGGGAGCTCAGGCGATAGCCATGCCTGATTCGGTTTGTTTGATTCCGTAAGAGACCTGGCTTCTACGCGCCATTACGCGTTCCAGGTGGTGGCGGTCGCGACGATTGGCATTAATGATGGCCGAAAACTCCAGGATGGCATCTCGGTTCTCGTCCTCCTGGGCATCGTGTAGAAGGAACTGCATCGCCGACAAATTTTCCCGCAGCCGCGCGTACCGCAGACGGATCAGCAGTTTGAGTGCCGCGTTCTGGATTTCCGCCTGTTCCCGTTCCGGCATCGTCAAAATCTGGTCCGTCAACAGGGACAGGACCTCGTGATAGCCGGCGTTAAGCGTTTCCTGAAATGCTCTGAGATCCCAGACTTCGTCGCTGGCGATAAAGCGCCGGAAAGCGCCGAAGATCTCCCGGTATTCAACCTGTTGGAAATCTCTTCCGCTCAGGGGAGCGATCTCCAGTTCCTGCGCCATATCCGAGAGCCAGATCAGCAAATCCGGCTCGTCGATTAACAGGGCCAGCAGAAACACCTCCAGCTTGGTCTCCGGCACGAGGGCAGCCAGATCTGGCGTCGCGGAAGATGTCGCGCCCCTGCTGTTCTGTCCAGACGCAGCCGCCATGGCGCCGGCGGCCTCTTCGCTCGGCACACGCTCCGATGGTGTCGGGGCTTCCGCTTCCGATGCCGGCTGTCCATTCTGCGGCCGGGTAAACCGTCTCCGGTGACGGCCTTCCGGCGGCGGTTGACGCAACTCGCGCGCGCTGGCCTTTACGCGCTGCTCAATCGTCCGTTCATCAATTCGGACAAGCCGGCTCAATCGCTGGATGTAATGCTGCTGTTCCTCCTCATCACCCAGTTCAGCGATCAACGGCGTCAACTCCGCTACAGCCTCACCTTTCCCTCTTGCGCTGTTCAAATCGTACTGTTTTGCCACAATTCCGAAATAATAGTCGACAAGAGGCGTAGCCGCGCCGATCAGTTCCTGCCACGCATCAGGGCTCTGGCGGATTATGTCGTCGGGATCGCGGCCCTCCGGCAGCGTTGTGATCCGCAGGTCTGCGCTGAGCCTGTGTTCCAGATGCTGTTCTACCTGCCTGCGCCCCGTCACAGTCAGCACCGGCTTGGCTTTGCGCTTCAGAGCCTGCCGGGCCTGGTTCAGGCCGCGCAGCGTGGCTTGCTGACCGGCTGTATCCGCATCCAGCGCCAGAATGAAGTTGTCTGTGTAGCGATGGAGCTGGCGGAGCTGCTCCTCGGTTAACGCCGTCCCCAGGCAGGCTACGACATTTTCGAAGCCGAACTGATGGGCGGCAATCACGTCCATGTAACCCTCGACAATCACGACGCTTTCGGCTTGGCGGATGGCCCTGTAGCCGCGATCCAGCCCATAGACAACACTGGACTTGTGAAAGAGGGGCGTTTCGGCAGTATTCAGATATTTGGGAAGCGAATCATCCAACACGCGTCCGCCGAAGCCGATAGCCCGTCCCTGGCGATCATGGATGGGTACGATCAGGCGGTTTCGGAATGAATCGTAGTAGGAGTCCCGTTCCGCGTTGTGTTTGACCAGGTCCGCCCGGTGCAGCGCATCGAGCGAGTACCCCGCCTCTGTCAGGTGGTCGCGCAGCGTATCCCAACTGTCTGGCGCGAAGCCGAGCAGGAATTGACCGGCGATCTGGGCATTGATGCCTCGGCGCTGCAGATAATCTCTAGCCAGTTGCCCCTCCTGGCTGCGGTGAAGCTGGTTTCGGAAGAACAGGGCCGCCTTTTCGTTCAACTCGTACAGAAGATCCCGCTCCCGGGATTCCCCTTTTCCGGTCTCTTCCGGCAACTGCACGCCGGTCTCCTGCGCCAGGGCCTGCAACGCCTCCCGAAAGTCCATATTTTCCTTCTGCATCAGGAAGGAGAAAATGTCGCCGCCTGTGCTGCAGGCGCCAAAACACCGCCATGTACCTGTTTCAGGGAAAACAACGAAGCTGGGCGTACGTTCCTGGTGGAAGGGACAACATGCCTTGTAAGAGCGGCCGGCTCGTTGCAGGGGGACATAACGCGAAATAAAGTCTACGACATCAATCCGACCTTTAATTTCGTCCGTTACACTCATTTGCGCTGTTTGATCGTTATCTGGCCGCTGGGCAATATATCGAGAATCCAATTATAGCTGTGCCCGAAGCGGGTGTCAAAGAAGGTCCTTCGCGCCATCCAATCCTTGGCGCCCTTTCCGCCACCCGTAGCGAGCAAAATCCGTCTTGCGCGCGCGACTCAAGATGGCGGATCCGCCTCCCCGGTTCGAGCGTCCGGCGCCGCGCCTCCGGTTCGCTGAATCTCCGTATAGGCACGCTCTGCTTCGCGGAAGAGATCGGTCAATTTTGTTGCGAGGAAGAGATTGCCGCTTGACTGAATCTGGCCTCCGAAAAAGGCATCCTTCAGTTTGCGCTGACCGGTCCAGACTTCATGCAAAACATCGGCCGTCATCGCCAATTCCAGATCCGCCTTGCCTGGCCGTTCCCCAAAGAATATCTCCAACGGCGGCTGACGGCCATCCAGCAGCACTTCCGCGACAGGGTCCGTCAAACGCAGCCGAATGACGAGATTGCTGCTCGTGAAGGTCTCAATCGCGTCGTGGCGTTCTCGAACCGCGTCGAAGACGCGGCGCAGAACTGTATAGAATTGCCCGGCATCAGCGTAGACAGGCATGAACTGTAAAGTGGTATGATTTGCCGCAGAAGCGATGAGTAGTATAGAGTCGCATTCACAACTGTGTCAAGGTCAGTTGCTACGCAAATGCGTGTCCGATTCCGGTCAAGTTCCCGCAACTTCCCCCGGCGCAGAAAGCGGAGAGTGTGCATTTGCATTTTCGTTGTATAATAGGGAAATGCTGGGATTTCGTTGCGTGTCTTCCTTGAACACACCGACATCGAATCCAACTTGCAAGGGAGCCGGCGGGAAAGGAGACGCAAAAGATGCCGCTTTTCAAACGTGGCCGGAAACAGGACGAAGAAGACTTACAGTGGCTCTATCGGAATCTCCAGGAGTTGGACGATGCTGAGCCTTCGCAAGAAAGCGCCGAAGAAGAAGCGCAGGCTGATAACGATGGAATTGATAATCGTGATGAGAAGATGATGGAAACGCCGCCAGAGCCTGAATTGAACGAACAACCGCCGCCGGAGCCGGTATTGGGCGAGCCGGAGCCCGTAGTGGATGAACCCCCGCCGCAAGAAAAGGCCGCGGACGAGACACTGGCGACCGTTCTGCCGGAACCAATGCCTCCCGAACCGACCGCAACTGAACCGCCACCCGTAGAGGTCCCAACCCCGGTTTCCAGAGAATCCCTGCTGGCGCAGGAAGACGTTACGCCTAAGACGAACGAATCGTATGAGAGGAGAAGTAGACAGATGAGTGGGAACCGCCGAGAAAACGCGCCGTTCGCCAACCGAGGGCAACAGACGCCCCCGTCCCGCCCGCAGCGGCAAGAGTCGACTACGGAGGAAGCAACGGCCGACACGATTGTGGGCCCTCAATCCTATTTTACCGGTACGTTCCGTTCAGAAAAGGATCTGCGCGTCGAAGGAACGCTCGAAGGTGAGATCGACTGTCGGGGAACAGTTATCGTCGCCAAGGACGCGACTCTGTCGGCAACCGTGCGTGCCCGCAACATTGAGATCGCCGGATCGGTCACCGGCGACGTTTTTATCGAGGAACGCTTGCATTTGCGCTCCTCCGGTGAAATGCGGGGCCAGTCCCATGCCGCGTCCTTTATCGTTGAAGAGGGCGGCTATTTCGAGGGCGAAATGAAAATGGGCGCAACCAATCAGGAAGATTGGCCGACCATCGGAAGTGGATCCTCTACCGATGGCCTTGGGCTTTCGGTCGAGTCTACCCAGTGGCCCGCCAAGCGCTCTGAAAACCGACCGAACAGGCCGGGCGCCACCCCGATCGATAGCGGCCGGGAGGACACGGGGGCCGGGCGTCACCGAAGCATCTGAGACAGCTCCTTCTGTGTTTTCCCAACTGGCGGAACCCTCGAAATGGGGCGAACAGTCAAAGGGGACGCGACCGCCTAGCCTTTCGATGGGACAAGGGCCCTCCTGGAGTTACGGGTCCAGCCTCCTCCCCACAACTGCCCAGCCGGGGAATCGACCTCTGCAGCCCGGTTCCCGGCCGTAAGGGCCCACACCTATCGCGCAGATATTGCAGTCCTTGTCCGATCAGTCAAGAAAGCCCCCCTGCCCCAACCCCCTGCCCCAACTAATTGCTCGAACCGCTCGCTCAAGCGAAATGCTGTCGTTCCGCGCCCGCCGGACGACATGATTCGACGCCCCGCGTTTACACGGCCAAGTCCTGAAATCCCCATCCTGGATTTGGCTCAGTTGTTGCCCTCAAACAGTGTACGCAAAAGTTGCAGCCAAACACCGGCTCGGAAATATAGATATCGATTAGACAGGAAGCCATAAGCTCATGGAAACAACTTTCTTCAAGAGGGACTTAATGTATTCCGGAATCGTCTGTTGGTTCAAAGTCGAAGACGCGGCGACTTTTGAGAATACGGCCACCTCGTCGTCCCCCTCCCAAATCAGATCTGTGCGACGCACTTCCTCCGTCGCAACGTGTGTAAAGGCAGTAGGCTGTGCCCAATAACACGTTCCACATACAGTTGGTTCTCTAATCTGCCAGTTTGGGCAGTGTTCGCAAGACCAGGACTTCGCTCGATTACACGGTCCGCAGAGCAACATGTAGGCAGAAGTGTCCCCTGCTTCATATTCCCTGTCGCCAACTATCTCATAGGGAATCCTGTGATCGATCTGAAATTCGCGAGCTGAAAAGTGGCCGCTGCAAATAGCGCACTTTCCCCTTTGCTGGTCAAAAAGCGACTGCCTGAACCTCTGCGGCAGGGTTATTCGACCTCTGAAGTCGCTTCTTCTGAAATCAGAGGGATCGCCAAATCGATAGCCTGCGATCGTGCGTTCGTCAGACAACCTGAATCTGAATGTTTCTATCGGGATGCCCTGTTCTCTTACATCCCTCACTGCGCGGGGCGGGTGTTTGTATCCGTAGATCTGCTCTAAATCGTCTGTGGTGATGAATCCATGTTCAAGAATATGCTCCACAACAATTCTTGAACGCCTGCCAGTGACGCGGTCGAGTTGGTCAAGGAATTCCTGCGGCAGATCGACTGGGTTCATACGAGGGCCATTTCGAGCTGCGTAGACGGCGAGCTCCATGTGGCAATTCGATTGAGCTTTTCCGCGACAGAATCAACCCGTTCAATCAGCGCCGGTGACAGATAGAGCGATTCATGGGTTACATCCTGTCGGCCCAACAATGTAGATTGTGTTGAGCGCCCTGCCTGGATCATTGCATGGACCAGTTTCAATTCCTCCGGCAGCTTTCCGCCGTACGTTTTCGAGCCTTTCCGACCGTCATAGCTTAACATATACATGACGTCCAGCTCGTTGAGATCTTTCAGAAACGTAACCAGCATCGATCGTTCGACACCACTGCAATATCGTGAATCCCGTCCCCCTGAAGTGCCCTGATATGGGGGATCCATATACACCAAATCGGTAACGGGATTCAAGTGTTGAACTGTGGCTGTGAAATTGCAGCTGGTAATTCGAGTCCTTCCTTTCAACAGACGGGAAACAGCCTGTATATCTTCTTTCATACTTTCTGGGCGTCTCCCCTTCCGCCGGTTGTCAGGACTCTGGTTGAACTCACCAGCCGCGTTATACCGCACCGATGCCTTTACGCATCGCGCGAGCAAATAGAGGAACAGGTCTGGACGTCTGGTTGCATTGAAGCGGGCGCGGACCTCATCATAGAATTCCCTTTCGCGCCCTCGCTGCTGATGCCAAAGCCGCCCGTAATCCGACGCAATCCGGTCCGGTTCATTAATGATTAAACTGAGCAGATCCATCAGCGGCGCGTTCAAGTCGTTAAGAAAAAACGAACGCGCTAAACCGGAATATGCCGCCCGAATCGACAGCGCCGCGGAGCCTGCAAACGGCTCGACCAATGTGTCGATGTCAGTGGGCAGCATGGTGAGAATCTGCGCCGCAATACTTCTCTTGCTCCCCTGGTAGGGTATGGGCTGGGGCATACGCTTCACAAAGACCCCCTTTGGACTGTTTTCGAACACGTGTTCAGTCTATGGTACACAAATTCTCGATACTTGGCAACAGCTTCCCTACTCAGGGCAATCGCATCTAAATTGGGTTGAAAAATGGGTAAGATGACGGAATAGAGACGATTTGATACGATTGAGAGTCCTTTCACCAGACAAGGGGGGGCTCATGGCGGATAGAAAGGTCGTATCACTGGTTGAACACTTTGAGGAATTGGAAGATCCTCGTGTTGAACGCACAAGGATCCATCGATTGAGCGACATCATCGTGATTGCGATATGCGCAGTCATATGTGGAGCGGACAAC
>JAJDXQ010000007.1 GCA_022823185.1 Caldilineaceae bacterium | reverse complement strand
AACGCACTGAAATCAGCCATCCCCCGCAGCGCCAGCACCTTCGTGATCGCCGCCGTCAGCGTCGTCTTCCCGTGATCCACATGTCCGATCGTCCCCACGTTCACATGGGGCTTGTTCCTCTCAAATACTGCCTTCGCCATTAGGTTGCTGCCTCCTGCTCTTGTTTCATGGTCTGATCCGCTGCCTCGCTGCAATGTCAGCGAGATTCTCGAAGCGCGAAAAAAACGAAACCATCGGTAACTGCTGCAAACCGCCCACCAGACAATAGGTGGGCGGCAAGAATCCTGCGGCTCCCGTTCTCACTTGTCAATCACGCGTTAAAACGAAAGGTTCAAACCCGCAATCTCGCCAGCAGGCCAACCTCTTTCCTCTCTGGAGCCCACAACCGGACTTGAACCGGTGACCTCATTCTTACCAAGAATGCGCTCTACCGACTGAGCTATGCGGGCAGATCACTCCATCTTTCGATATTTCACGACCTCTGAAGTGGGCGGGGGCGGATTCGAACCACCGTAGGCGAAAGCCGTCTGATTTACAGTCAGATCCCTTTGTCCACTCGGGCACCCGCCCATTCTCTTGCGCTTCTATTAATGTGCCTCGTCTGGCCAGCCGCCACCGATCCCGCAATTCGCCAATCAGCTACGGTCAATACGCCTATACAGTAGAGCCGACGATCGGACTCGAACCGATAACCGGCTGTTTACAAAACAGCTGCTCTGCCGATTGAGCTACGTCGGCGCGTGCTCAGACGACACCTGAATGATTATAACACAAGATAAGGACCGGTCAAATCCTGAGACCTCCTTTTTCAAATACATTTCCTTTGACCATTCCAGGCATCATAACCGCCCCCGCCAGCAACAACCTTCCATACCCCCGCCCCGCGGCGCACACCCGCCCCGTCACGCCCCACATGCCCGCCCCACGGCATAAACCTTCCTCCCGCCTCCACTCTCCCCCTGAACCTACCATCATCCACAAAAAGTCGTTCTTCGCGCCCCTCCGCGCCCCTTCGCAGACCAATCGATGTTCCCCGCCGTTCCCCCCAGTCCTCCGTATCCCTCCGTGGATCAAGCGAAGTTGCCCTTCGCGTCCCGATTGAACGCCCCACAGAGACGTGATACAATCGATTTCATGAAACAAAACCTCCCGCAACAGGTACGACGTAGACTCAACGAACTTCCCAGCAAGGCCGGCTGCTACCTCATGCGGGACGAGAACGGCAGCGTTCTCTATGTGGGCAAAGCCCTCGTCCTCCGCCATCGCGTGCGCAGCTACTTCCAGTCGTCCGCCAAACACTCGCCCCGCATCGATGAAATGGTCGGCAAAGTGCGGGACATCACCTGGTGGGTTACGTCCACCGAGATGGAAGCGTTGATCCTCGAAAACGACCTGATCAAACGCTACCAGCCCCATTACAATGTCATGCTCAAAGATGACAAGGGCTATCCATATATAAAGGTCAACTGGCAGAATGACTTCCCCAAAGTCGAGCGCGTAAGACAGATCCTGAAAGACGGCGCCCGCTATTTCGGCCCCTTTACCAGCAGCTGGGCTGTCGGCCGCACCCTTGAATCCGTCCGCAAAGTCTTCCCCTACCTCGATTGCGACCGTTCAATCACCGGCAATGACGAAAGCCCCTGCCTCTACTATCACCTCAAACTGTGCGGCGCTCCCTGTATCGGCGCCCAGAGCCGTACCGAATACCGCGAAGGCATCAGTCACCTCGTCAACTTCCTCGAAGGAGACACCGAAAAAGTCATCAGCGAGTTGGACACCCGAATGCGCAACGCCGCCGGCCGCTTCAACTTCGAGCTGGCCGCCGTCTACCGCGACCGCATCAAGGCCGCGCAGCGCATCGTCCATCAACAGAAGGTTGTCGGCGTCCAGAACGACGATGAAGACGTCGTCGCCATCGCCCAGGACCCCGCGTCCGGCGATACCGTCGTCCAGATCCTCATGGTGCGTCGCGGCAGGCTGATCGGCAGAGAAAACTTTGCGCTGCAAGGCGCCGAGCTCTCCGAAACACCCGCCGAAAACCTCGGCGATCTGATCGGCATCTTCATCCAGCGTTTCTACGCCGACGCCTCCCACGTTCCCCCTCGCCTGCTCGTCCAGTTCCTGCCCCAAACCAAAGACCTCCTGGCCGCCTGGCTGAGCAAGCTGCGCGGAACCAAAGTCGAAATCCGCATGCCCCAGCGCGGCAAGAAACGTCAGCTCATGGAGTTCGCCAAGAGCAATGCCGATGAGCATCTGCGCGTGCAAAAGGTCCAATGGGCCGAAGACACCAACCGCCATACCGAAGCGCTGGCCGAACTGCAAAACGCTCTGGCTCTGGAAGTCCCGCCTACACGTATCGAATGCTACGACATCAGCACCTTGCAGGGAACCAGCACCGTCGGCTCAATGGTCGTGTTCGCACGCGGCGCCCCTCTCAAATCCGCCTACAAACGCTTCAAAATCCGCGGGAAAGGCGCCCATGGCGAGCCGGACGACTACGCCAGCATGAAAGAGGCGCTGCGCCGCCGCTTCCGCCGCGCCGTCGAAAAGGACCCCGATCGACCCGGACGCAGAACCTCCGGCGCCGACCACTGGAAGCTGCTGCCCGACCTCGTCATCGTGGACGGCGGCAAGGGCCAGCTCAATGTAGCCTGCGAAGCCCTGGCGGAGTTCGGCCTGTCCGACAGAGTGCCGGTCATCGCCCTGGCCAAACGCGAAGAAGAGATCTTCATCCCCCAACGCCGCCTGCCCGTCCTTTTGCGCCGCGGCAGCCAGGCCTTCTACATGGTGCAGCGTATCCGCGACGAGGCCCACCGCTTCGCAATCACCTACCATCGCAGCCTGCGCCGCAAAGGCCAGACCTCCACCTTGCTGGATACCCTGCCCGGTATCGGCCCCAGACGCCGCAAATCACTGCTCCAATACTTCAACGGCGACCTCGATAAAATGCGCCAGGCCACCCTCGATGAACTGCGGACTGTCCCGGGCATGAACCGCAGAGCCGCTCAATCGGTCAAGGAGCATCTGTGAAGGAGTACGCGCCATGACCCCCGGCAACCGGGCCGGCCTCGCCCGCTTTGTTGGCGTCCCTCCCACCCTGGCTCTGCTGCAATCCCTCCTCTATCTGAAGGGCTTGCCGCTCGACGAGGTCGCCGACCAGCTCCAATCCAATGCCCTCGTCGTCGAATTTCCCCCAGGCGAAGACCTTGCCAGGCAGGATGACGTCGCCGAGTTCCTCTTCTTCATCCTGAGCGGCAACGTCCGCGTCACCCGGCGCGACAGGAACGCTGCCGGCCTCGACGATACGCTCGAACGCATCGCCTCCCCCGGCGATGTCATCGGACGATACGAACTGACCTTCAGCCTCAACTACATCAGTTCCGCCACCGCCGAAAACGCAGTCTCCGCGCTCTGTGTCGATCGCTCCACCCTGGAACGAATCCTCTACCGCTTCCCCGCCGCCAACCAGCAGGCAGCCTACCAGGCCACCGTCAACCGCCTGCGAACCATGCCCCTGCTGGCCGATGTGGATATGGTCATCCTCGGCTTCCTGGCCGACGAGATCCGCACCCAGACGGTGGAAGCAGGCGCCGTTCTCTATACACAAAACCAGGCCCCGGATACGCTCTTCCTCATCGCCCAGGGCCAGATCGAGCTCTATCACCCCCGCACAACCGACAACCGCCTACTCTTGGGCAACGGCGGCGCCTTCGGCTTTCCCGGCAGCGTCGGCGTGACAAATCACCGGCCCCCCGACAAGTACGGCCATTGGGCCGAGGCCAAAACCAAAACCACTGTGTTCGAGCTGCCCTGGAAAACAGTTCGCCAGATTGGCCGCCGCTTCCCCCAGGCCATAGACCCCGAAATCCAAACGCTGCCCGCCAAAACCATCAGCGCCATATCCATCTTCGCTGGGCTCACTCCCCACGAACAGATCCAGCTCGCAGGCTTCTGCAGCTTCCACCGCATCCCCCAATACCATCCCATCATGCAGCAAGGGGACAGCGCCGACAGCATGTGGATTCTGCTCGAAAATCACCGCGCCGTCCTGAGCGCGCTCGACGAAGAAAACCGCGCCCTGCCGCGCGCCCCGGTGCGCGGAACGGTAACCTTCAACGACGCCGCGCTCCTCGCCCCAACGCCCGTCGAGCTGACCGTCGAATCCGAACCCGGCAGCCTCTGGCTCCGCCTCCATCGCAATGACTTCCAACGCTTCGGCCAAATCTGTGGCCCCGAAATCGTGGACAAAATCGTCGTCCGCCTTCCCTCCCAGCCTGACGACGCCGATCACGAACAACGCCAGGACTACCCGTGGCTGCGCAAAGACGAACTGCTCGTCAAGCTGCAGCTTCGCCACTGGCTGGCAATGCTGAGTCAGGCCAGGGCGACCATCGTTGTCCTGTTCGCAAGCGCCGGTCTTGTCTGGCTGCTCGCCGCGCTCGGCATCTCTATATGGGTCGGCCTTGGCTTGAGCGCCCTGCTCCTGATCCTGTCGCTTATCTGGGGCGTCCTCAACTACCTCAACGACTACTTTATCGTCACCAACCGGCGCGTCATTCAGCAGGAAAAAACAGTCTTCTTCAGCGAACAAAGACAGGAAGCCCTGCTGGAACAGATCCAGCGCGTCGATGTGGCCACCACCTTCTGGGGCAACCTGTTCAATTACGGAACCCTTTCCGTCTATACCGCCGGCACAACCGGCTCCATCGACTTCGACTTCGTCGCCCACCCCGACAGCCTCCGAACCGCCATCTTCCACCATCGCAGCCTCTGTCAGCAGCGCTCAAGCGCCGAGAACAAACTCGACATTCAAAACGCCCTCGAAAATCGACTCGGCCTGTCCGTGGACCTGCCTGACAGAGTGCTTGCCGACGCAGCCCCCCTTGTCCCTGAAGAAACAACCTCTGGGTTTCCCTTCTGGCATCGGCTGCGCCGAAAAGTAACAGTCAACAGGTCACTCGAAAGGGAATCGAACGACCGAATCGTCTGGCATAAACACTGGTGGATACTCTTCGCGCACGTCGCTCTGCCCAGCCTGCTGTTTCTACTCGAAATCCTGTTCCTGGCCGGCGGTTTCTCTACCGTGCCCTTCCTGCAGGGAATCCAGTCCAGCCTCGATGCCCAGACCCTCCTGATCTCTGGCGGCCTCGTCACCCTGGCCACGCTCGGCTGGATTCTCTGGGCCGTTTCCGACTGGTGGAATGACACGTATACAGTAACCGAAGACAGAATTATCGATATCGAGAAACTGCCGCTCTTCCTCAGTGAACAGCGCCGCGAGGCCCAACTGAGTGACATTCAGGACATCCGGCTGGAAATGAACTCTCCGCTCAAGGTGATGCTCAATTTCGGCAACATCACAGTTCAAACCGCTGCCGGCGAAGGCGCCTTCACCTTCGACCACGTCCCCAATCCAAGACATGTCAAAGAGGAAATCACCAGGCGAATGATCGCGTGGCGGCGTGCCGACGAACGCCGAAAGGCGCAGGATCGCAGCAAGGACCTGCCCGACTGGTTCGAAATGTACAATCGGCTCGAAACGGGAAAAGCCAGAAATCAGGACTTTAACCCTGAGGGCAATCTGTAAGGAGTTTCGTTGGAGAGGATGGTGGGAAAGGTGGGAAGAGTAAATGCGAAGAGTAGGGATGCGCGCTGGACGATCCCCCGCGCTCAAATGACCTCCTGATGATCCTTAACTTCCATAGGTCAGACGGTCGATCAACCTGCGCGGCAGCTTCGCCACCCGCATCTGGCTCTGCGTCAGATCGATCGGATACGCCACCCGCCGCTGTTCCCAGGTCAACTCCTCCAGGTCCAGCAGCGCATACGCCGCCCTCGGATCATTGTCCCGCGGCTGCCCAACACTGCCCGGATTGAGGATCAAGCGCTCAAGGTCCGTCAATTCCAGCCGCACTCGCTGCCCTTCATAGGGCCTCAGATAGTCGACCGTCACCGGAATGCCGTTCCGACTTCCCCGCCTCGAAAATATGTGCCGCAACTGCCAGCGGTAAATCGCCGGCTTGTGAGTGTGACCAACCAAACACATCTTGGTCTCAAAATGGGCAAAGTTCTCCAGGGCAATCTCTGGCGACTGAACGTATTCCGATACCGGTTCGCGCGGGCTGGCGTGCGTGATGATGATGCTGTCCGCGCCTTCCGGTTCCAGTGGCTTCGCAGGTAAACTGTCGAGAAAGGCACGACTCTTCTCGTTGATCTGGCCCCGCGTCCATTCAACAGCCGCGCGCGCCCAAGGGTTGAAATGCTCAATATCCAGGTCAGGATGCGCCAATACCGCCCAATCATGGTTGCCCACAACACACAGGTCCGCTTCAGATTGAACAAAATCAACGCACTCATTCGGCGCCGGACCGTAGCCAACCACATCGCCCAAACACCAGATCACGTCGAACCGGTCCGCGGCATCGGCCATGACCGTTTCCAATGCGACAAAATTTGCGTGAATGTCAGAAATAATCAGTACGCGCATTCGGCCATCTTAACACAGGCCTGATTTGACCTCAAACGGTTACATGGTTTAACTGAATATACGTGTGCATAAACCCAACCGCGGCGCCTGCGCCGCTCCGCTTACAAAGCGCTCCAACTATGACTGACGTAGCAAGATACGCCTTCCAACGCATCGGCATTCTTCACCACCCGCGTAAACCGGATTCGCTCGACTTGGCGGAGCGCATGGAACAGTTCCTGCATAGCGCCGGCGTAAATGAAACCTGGCGCAGCTCCGCCTGGGATTCCGAAGGAATCAAAGACAAACTCCCCGATGTCGACCTGCTGATCACCCTCGGCGGCGACGGAACCATGCTGCGCGCCGCGCGACTCGGAGCCGCCTTCAACGTACCCATGTTAGGCGTAAAAATGGGAAGGCTCGGCTTTCTCGCCGAAATCTTCCCCCAGGACTGGCGGTCCCCGTTGCAAAAACTGCTCGATGGCGGCTACTGGATCGAGGAGAGGCTGATGGTGCGCGCGCTCGTAGAAAAGGCCTCCGCCCCCGGCGGCGCTCCCGTCGTTCGCTGCACATTCGACGCCCTCAACGATGTTGTCCTCAGCCGCGGCAGCCTCGCCCGTATCGTCCGCGTCAGCGCCAACCTCGACGGCGGCTACCTGACAACCTACACCTGCGACGGCCTCATCGTCAGCACCGCAACCGGCAGCACCGCCTACGCCCTCGCCGCCGGGGGGCCCATCCTGCCCCCGGATCTGCGCAACATCCTCGTCATCCCCGTCGCCCCGCACATGAGCATGGACAGGGCCGTCGTCCTCTCCGAAGGCTCCGAAGTGCGCCTGCGCGTCTACAGCGACCACTCCGCCATGCTCACCGTGGACGGCCAATTCGAAGTCGAAGTGGACGACTCCGATGAAATCATCGTCGACACCAGCCCCTATCGGGCCCGATTCGTCCGTCTTCGTCCACGCAGCTACTTCTACCAGACGCTCATGGACAAACTCAAATAGGCCGCGTGACGCTGATCGCCCTGCCCCCTGCCAGGCCGCCTGTGACTTAGAAAGAAGCGATGTCAAATGACAGACCACAACCGCCAATCCGATAAGGAGCTCTATCGAGCGCTCGACCTGAACGAAAATGCCGACCAGGAAGAGATCGCGCAGCAGTTCAGACGTCTGCAACTGCTCTACCAGCCCGAAACGCTGGAATCCGCCGCAGACCGCGCCTACGCAGCCCAGAAGCTGGCCGAAATCGAAAAAGCTTACGAAATCCTCGGCGACCCCGCCCGCCGCGCCATCTATGACGGCAAACCCGCCCCCATCGTCGTCGGACACGACGGCGAACCCGAAAGCCTGACCTGCGCCAACCACCCCGACCGGGAAACGCTCCTGCGCTGCAACAAATGCGGCAAACCCATCTGTATCGCCTGCGCCGTGCGCACCCCCGTCGGCTACCGCTGCAACCAGTGCGTTCGCGAGCAGCAGAACATCTACTTCAATGCCCTTGGCCGCGACAACATCGTCGCCCTCGCCGTTGGCTTTGCCCTGACCGTGGTCGTTGCCCCCATCGTCGGCTCTCTGCTCGGCAGTATCGGCTTCTTCGGATTCTTCATCGCATTCATCATCGGCTCCGGCGCCGGAACCCTCGTGGCCCGCATCATTCGCCGCGCAGTGGGCAACCGCCGCGGCCGCAATCTGCCCCACTGGGCCCTCGCCGGTATCATTCTCGGCGTGGCGCCTTGGGCCTTTATCTTTCTCGTGGCGGGGGGCCGAGCCTTTCTGATGCTTCTCCTCTTTGCCGGTCTCGCCATCGCGTCCGCATTTCCCCAGCTCCGGTAAGTCCTCCTCCAAATCCCGCCGGCTCTCCTGCCAGACAACAGGTTCGGCACGCGCCATCAACACGCGCCCCGCCCGCGAAGACGCCCGCGGGGGAGCGGGCGCCTTCGTTTCCCCTCTGCAAGGGACTTCGCCGCCGGTCCGGAAACGAAACGAGCCCCCGCCGTCAGGCCGCCTGGGCCGTGCGCACGCCAAGAGCGGAACCGGCCCTACGCTGGTCCCCGCGCCTTGCCTCCCCCCGGAGCAGAAAGATGAGCGCCGCGCTGGCGTTACCCGCCAGAATCCAGGCAAGCAGACCATCTCTTCCCGGTCCGGTTGCCCGAACGCTCGCCGCTTCTGGCGTCTCCCGCGCCGGCTCCTCTTCTACAGCCAGCGCAGTTCGGCTGGCCGTCGTAAGTGCATACACCCTCCCTGTCCGGCCGGTTACCGGCAGCAGCTCGGCAACCTGGGCCCCATCCAACTCCGCCAGGCGCTCCCAGTGCCTGCCCCCGTCCATGCTCATCGCCACCTCTGATGACACCGTTCCCTGTTCCCCCGCGACCGGCGCATCCGCCGCAGCGTACAAAACGTCCGGCTGAGCCGGGTCCACCGCCAAGTCGCTGATCACAAGGAAGCCGCCATCCCCGTTGCCCAGCCCACGATTGACCGGCCGCCACGCCAGTCCGTCCTCGCTCATGAGCGCGCCCCCGCCGGCCGTGCCCACATAGACCCGCGGCGGCGAAGTGTCCGCGACCGCCAAGGCCGTCGGCCCGCCCGGCAGTCCCCCAACCTCCAGCCACCGCAGACCATACGCCTCAGCGCGGTACAACGTCCCCAGCGTCCGGACAAAGGCCATCCCAGCCCCTGTGCTGTCAACCGCAATCTCCTGCACCGGCTCCTCCAGGAGCAGATGCCCGCTGGCAACCAGCGCCCGTTCCCTCTGTCCTCCTGTATCCCGCAGACGATAGACCCCGTCTCTGTCCGTCCCCACATACAGCAGGCGATTGAACCCGTCAACTGCCACCGCGGTAACGCCGCCTACCGTGTCCGAACCAAGCCGGGTCTCCCTCCAGCTCTCGCCGCCATCGCGAGAAACGTAGACACTCAGCCTGTTGGCCGCACCGATATACACGTTCTCCGGCGCCAGCCGGTCCACCGCAACCGCATTGACGATCACACCGCCCGGTGTCGCAAGCCGCTCCCAACGCCCTTCCACGCCGACATGAAGTCGCCCGCCATCCACCGCAAAGCTGCGTTCACCCTCCCGCGTCGCCGCCGCATAGGCGCGGATGTCCTCCAATCCCGCAACCGACCTCCCCCTGGACTCCGACCCCGCCGCGGCGCCCACCGACGCGACCAGTGTCAGCAACAACAAGGTCATTCCTGTCAAAACGATTCGGAAAGTCATGGCTGAACCTCCTGAAGCAAACCCTCAATCTTTCAGTGCCTTGAGTTTACCTCCGTCGCCAGCATCCTTCCGGCCAGTTTCCGGAACGTTTCCGGACCGTTCGCTTACGCTCGACGCCCTCCCCGTCGATCCACCACATGCTCGCCCCGCGGCGCGTGCCCTCCCTCCCCAATACACGCCGTCAAACACAAATCGTTATTCTTCGGGACCCTTCGCGGATAGATGATGTCCCCCGAAGTTCCCCGCCGTTCGCCGGCGCCCTCCCCATCAATCCCCCTTATGCCCGACCCGCGGCACGAACGCGCCCCGCCACCCACTGACCATCGACCACTGCAGTTCGGGCTGCAGGTTTCAGTCCAACTTCCCAGAAGTAGCCGAAAACTCGCCCCCCTTTTGAACCGCGCCCTGTCTAGGCGAAATCTTGCATAATGGTAACGATAGCGTTACCATATCGACATGATCGAGATCAGAGAATACGTAGACAGCCGAGGGCGCAGTCCATTCGGTCGTTGGTTCGACGGTCTTGACGCCGGGACAGCGGCCAGAGTGAGGACATCCCTCGCCCGCATGGAGGCAGGCAACCTGTCCAACGTCAGAGGCGTTGGCAGCGGAGTGTTGGAATGTCGCATCAACGTCGGTTCCAGGCTACAGAGTCTATTTCGGCAGAGATGGGGACAGATTGATCTTCCTGATCGGTGGCGGCACAAAAGCCCGCCAGCAGAGGGACATTGAAGGCGCTCGTGAACTCTGGCAGGAGTACAAGCGTCGCAAGCAGAAGGAGGTGTGAAAGATGCCGCTGACCCTTGACTTCAAAGAGACCGTGCAACGCCGCGCCGAACGCGACCCGGCATTTCGAGAAGGGTTGCTGAAGGAAGGCGTCGAGTGCCTGCTTGCAGGAGACGTGGATACGGGCAAGACCGTGCTGCGTGATTACATCAACGCCACCATCGGGTTCGAGGAACTGGGCGCCCTCACCAACAAGTCGCCCAAGAGTCTGATGCGCATGTTCGGACCGTCCGGCAATCCCCATGCCCGCAATCTGTTCGAGGTCATCCGCTGTATTCAGGAGCATGAGGGCGTGCAGCTCGAAGTGAAGGCTGTTCGTTAGCCGGCAGGGTCCGGCTGAATTGAGGGAACACAGCGTCTTTTTGCGTTCCTGGATTTAACCATCTTCTGTGGGAGCCTCCGCCTCGCCTTGGAATCTCGTAACACCCCAGGTTCACCAGTTTGCGGGCGGCCTCCCTGTATCTCACGGGACGGAATAGTACAAGTCAGGATCCCACATAGTGAGAGAATAAACAGCCAGGGGCCTTTTGCAAGGTCCAGCATGGTGGCGTTCTTTAGTTTTTCCGGGAATCTCATTTCTAATTCCCCTGCTGGCGAAGCAGTTCAGCCGTTCCCTGTACTCTTCACCGTGTGAGCAATGTCAAGCGGATTCACACTCCCAGGCTTCCCTATCAGCAGCGGCGCCGTCGAATCCGCAGCCAAAACTCTTGTCCAACAGCGTATGAAACTAATGTGGCATGCGCTGGTCCCGTGACGGTGCTCAGGCCATGCTCGCTCTCCGCGCACGCCTACTCAGCGACCTTTGGCACGGAAAATCCATCTGACCATCTACGCCCCAGATTCGGACTGCACCCCAAAACTAAAGACTGCTTGCGATGCCCATATGCGTATGCTATGATTTATTCTGCCAGTGAACACGAACTGGCCGCTACGCCAACTGAGTGCAGCATTCCGCCCGGTTACAGCTGGGCAGAAAACACGAAAAAGGAGCCCAGGGGCAATTTGAGGTCGCCGCCTGGGCTTGAGTTTCCAGAACTGCCGTCGCCAATTGGGGAGTTGGGCTGAAAAAAAGTGGAGAACAACGATGGGCAAGCGGTTGCGCTCACTTGACAAAGCAGTTGCAAAACTGAATAACTCGAGGAGGATGCCGCGCATCCTTCTTATCTTGACGGCAATCCTTTTCCTATCCGCCTGCACCCGCGAGCGTATCGCCCAGGAGGTCGAAAACTCCTTGGGACCGCAACAAGAAGAACCGGTTGTCATGCAACCGGATACGCCGCAACCGACGGCAACCCTCGCTCTTCAACCCACTCCGGAAAATACTCCGGTGCCCTCGACCATCACCTATGAAGTCAAACCGGGCGAAACGCTCTCCATCATCGCGGATAAATTTGGCACCGAGATCCAGCGAATTCGCGAAATGAATCTGCTGACGACCGACGCCCTGCAAGTCGGCCAGGTCCTGCGTCTACCCAATGTTCCCGGCGTAACAACGCCTGAGGGTCTTCCTACCCCCACTTCAGAGCCGTTCCAATACACCGTCCAACAGGGCGACACCCTTCTGTCCATCGCGCTCCGCTTCGACGCCCCTCTGAATCAGATTCTCGCCCTCAACTCTCTGCGAGACGAACACAGTCTCTCCGTCGGTCAGGTCCTGCTGATACCGGGTGCAAGCTCCTCCACCGATCAGCCCGCAGCAGGCGGGAGCGCCGCCGACCCCGCGCTTTCCCGCATCGCCGGTACGCACACAGTCCGCCCCGGCGAGACCTTGGCCGCCATCGCCGAACAGTACCAGGTGACGCTGCCCGAACTGATCGCCTTCAACAGCAACTCGATTACCAACCCCCATGTCGTCCCAGTCGGCACCGTGCTTCGCATCCCTGGCCTCACCGCCGCAGACGTCCGCACGCTGAACCAGACTCTCTATACCGTCCAGGCAGGCGACAACCTCCTCGCCATCGCCCAGCAGTTCAATGTAACTGTCCAGGCGATTATGGCCGCGAACAACATCGCCAACCCCGACCTGCTTCGCGTCGGCGATCAACTGATCATCCCGCCGGCAGACCCCTGATCCCCTCCAAATCGCCCGCCGCAAGACCCGGGCCCGTCGGCTCGTGCAGACCTCTCCTCCTCACCCTGAACGCCTTGAACGCGAAAAACAGCTCGGCACAGCCGGGCTGTTTGTGTTCATCCGCTCCGGGCAGCGGCTATGTTAACGCGTTCGGTGTTCGATTCCGGAGGGGCTGGCGACGATCAGGTCCGTCGCCAGATCGAGGAAAAGGCCGTGCTCCACAATGCCGGCCCGACTTTCCAGCGCGCCGGCAATCGAATCCGGATCTTCCATCGGGCCGAACTGACAGTCAAGGATCAGATTCCCGCTATCCGTCCGAAAAGGACTGCCTTCCGGAACTGTCCGCACCTGCACCGTTGCCCCGAGTCGTTCAATGTAGTCAATTTGGGCGCGCAGACCAAACGAAATCGCCTCAACCGGCAGAGCCCACTGCATGCCCAACCGATCAGACAGCTTGCGCTCATCAACGATGATCATCTCCCGATCACTGGCCTGGGCCACGATCTTCTCCCGCAAGAGCGCCCCGCCGCCGCCTTTGATCAACCGCAGCTGCGGATCCACCTCGTCAGCGCCGTCTATCGTCAGGTCTACACGCGGATGACATGCCAAAGTGGTAAGCGGAATCCCCAGCCGGCTCGCGTCTTCTGCAACCTGCTCCGAACACGGGACACCAAGTATATCCGTGAGCCTGCCCGCCATCAACCGTTCGGCAATGCACTCAAGCGCCTTGAGCGCCGTGCTTCCCGCGCCCAAACCGACGATCATCCCTGATTCAACATGCGCGACCGCCGCTTCAGCCGCCTGCCGTTTCAGCACGCCAATATCTTGCATCAACTCACTCTGCCGCATCGAAACCTGTCCGCCGCCACTGTCGGAGCTTACCCAATCCATTTCAGCGCCGCGCATCGCCGATCTGACGCCGTCGCCGCTCCAACGCCGCCCTCAAACAGCCTCTAACGAATCGACAAACCGTTCCAGCTCTGCCTGCGCATTCTCCCCAAGGTCAACGCGTATCACGCGCCGCCCTGCGTTGATTAACGCCTGCCGGTCTCCCAGAGACTGCGCCTGGATCAGGACGCCGAACGGCACCGTCGACCGCGAAGAGCCGGGCTCATCGGGAATGCCGGCGTCGGAAGCGGGGCTGTCCGTAAACTGAATGAAAAGACCGTTTCCGCCATCCCCCTTGTGCAGTTGACCCGTGGAGTGGAGGAAGCGGGGACCGTAGCCGAAAGTCGTCGCCAAACAGGTCCGATCCCGCAGACCGCGCTGCATCTTGCGAAACAATCCGTCCATTGCCGCGCAGGGCCGGACATATGCCTGTATGCTGATGTAATCCCCCGCTCCGGCCTGCTCCACAAACGCCGCCAGCGTATCGGCCAGGTTGCCGGACCGCGCCGCCCCATCCTGTGCGCCAAGGTATACCCTGACGCCGTCGGCCTCCAGCGACGGCTGCAATGCCGGCAGGCTTCCGCTCTCCATATAGGCCGACATCATCTGGCGCGACTGCTGCTTCGCAGACTCCACATCCGGCTGGTCGAAAGGATGAATGCCCAGCCGGGCGCCCGCTACAGCCGTCGCAAACTCCCACAGGAAAAACTGCCCGCCTAAATCATATCGATCGCGAAAACGGACCCGAATGACCGGGTGGCCCGCGTCGATTAACGTCTGTACGAAGCCATCCTGCGCGCCGGCGTCGCTCCATTGCAGATGAACGAACAACCGGTCCGATCCATAGGCGTCAACCGAACCCGTCGGTTCACCTACGACCGGCACAATTCCCGTTCCCGATTTGCCGGTGCTCTCAGCCACAAGCTGCTCCAGCCAGTCCGCGAACGCAGCCACCTCACTGTCCGCGATAATCGTCAGCTTGTCCCTTCCCGCCTTGGCCGCCTCGGCCATCACAACCCCAATCCGGGCGGCTGGATTGACCGAACCGGTTACATGGCGGCCGCAGTCGTTCATCGCCTCCTGGGCCCGGCGCAAAAGCCGCCGCAGATTCACTCCGACCAGGGCTGCAGGCGTCAACCCAAAGTGCGACAACGCCGAATACCTGCCGCCGATATTGGCATCATTGATATAGACCGCCCGGAACCTGCACGCCTCGCCCAGCTTAACCAATTCAGAGCCCGCATCCGTAATCGCTACGAAATGCGCCCCCGCCTCTTCGTCTCCCAGCCGCGCCCGAACCTGATTGTAAAAATACTTGAAGAGCGATACTGTTTCTGCTGTCGTGCCCGACTTCGTGGCGACAATAAACAATGTCTTCGCCGCATCCAACCGGTCGGCCAAGCCCCGGACGGCCGCCGGGTGCGTGCTGTCCAATACCTGTAACACCATCGGCCCGCTGCCGAAAGTGCGCCCAAATACCTCGGGCGCCAGGCTGGATCCGCCCATCCCCAGCAGAACTGCCTGCGTGTAGCCCTCCTGCTGCACATCCTGCAACAGGGCGGCAATGCAGTGCCGCTCCTCCTCCATCCTGGCCGCGATGTCCAGCCAGCCCAATCGATTCGCGATCTCGTCCGGCCTGTCTCCCCACACGCTGGGGCTCCTGGCCCAGATGCGGGTTACAATTCGCTCTCTGTCAATCTCCTCCAGAGCGCCCTCTATCTGGCTCCGGAGGTCACCGAAAAAAAATCTGCGCGCTCTCGAGTCTGTTTGTCGTCTCCACCTGAGACAGCGGCCACCTTTTCGGCAATGCCAGACATCAACTCATCAAAGGAGTCGGCAAAGGCGTCCACACCCTCAACCATCAGCTGAGAGGTGATTCCATCCAGCTCAATGCCAAGTTCGGCAAGCCGCGCCAGCTGGTGGCGGGCCTCCTCCACATCCGTATCCACCGTGCGCGCCGCAGTGCCATGATCGAGAAATGCGTCCAAAGTCTCAGGCGGCACCGTATTGACGGTGTGGGGCCCAATCAGTGAATCCACATACAGCGTGTCCTGATACGCCGGATTCTTGGTGCTGGTGCTTCCCCACAACGGACGCTGTACCCGCGCCCCCTTTGCCGCCAACTTTTCCCAGCGAGGCCCGCCGAATAGCTCGGAGAAGCGGTGATAAGCCATCTTTGCATTGGCAATAGCGATCTTCCCCTGCAGTTCGTCGTTGCCGAGATCCGCTAACGCGGGGTCTGCCTTGCCGTCCACCCGGCTGACAAAGAATGAAGCGACCGAGGCAACCCGGCTGAAATCCACGTTCGCGGCAGCCAGCTTCTCCAACCCGCGAAGATACGCCATCGCGCTGTCCTCGTACTGCTGCAGCGAAAAGATCAACGTGACATTGATATTGATGCCCTCGCCCGTGAGCGTCTCAATGGCAGGGATTCCTTCCGGCGTGGCCGGCACCTTGATCATTACATTCGGCCTGTCCACCAAAGACGAAAGCCGGCGGGCCTCCATCACCGTTCCCTCGGTATCGTATGCCAGCTTCGGGTTTACCTCCAGGCTCACATACCCGTCCTGCCCATCCGTGCCGCTATACACCGGCTGCATGATGTCGCAGGCGCGCCGAATATCCTGAATCGCAAGCGCCTCATAGATGTCAGAAACCGACCTGCCTTCTCCGACCAGCCGCTCAACCGCGGCATCATAGTCGGTGCTTGCCGTAATCGCCTTCTGAAATATCGACGGGTTGGACGTAACGCCTCGCAGACCCTGTGCGACCAGGTCACCCAGCTCGCCCGAGTCCAGGAAGGAGCGTCGTATGAAATCCAGCCAGATCGATTGGCCGATCGCCGCCGCTTCATTCATCCTTGTCATAATTGCTCTTCTCCTCAATCGCGTAAGAACACTCTGGTGTTGGAAAGACTACGCCCCTTGCCCTCTCCACTCTCGACCAAATGGGCAACCGGTTGCCGTTCGCAATCCTACTTCGGCGCATAGAGAGCGGCGGCATCCAACTCCGCGTCGCCTCCCCCTTGAATCAGGGCGAGCGCCGCCATCGCCCCTCCGATCAGTCCCGCGTGATTGCGCATCTGCGCTGCGACAATCGGCGCACGCACATCGATGTATTTAACATACTTCTTGCTCTTCTTGCTCACGCCGCCGCCAATGATAAACAGATCGGGCGAAAGAAGAAACTCAACGGTCTGAAAGTATCTGTTAAGCCTCTTGCCCCATTTCTCCCAACTCAGTTTCTCCCGTTTGCGGGCGCTGTTCGCCGCCCGGCTCTCAGCGTTGTGGCCGTCTATCTCCAGGTGCCCGAACTCCGTATTCGGAGCCAAATGTCCGTCGACAAAGAGCGCCGTACCAATGCCTGTGCCCAACGTCAGCAGCACCACCACCCCCGGCTGGTCCCTGCCCGCGCCGAATACCATCTCCGCAATGCCCGCGGCATCAGCGTCGTTGACGATCGAGGCCGGACAGCCCGTTACCCGTTCGAACAGCGCCGGGGCATCGGTGCCGATCCACGAATCGTCCACATTGGCCGCCGTGCAAACAATGCCATTGCGTATCACCGCCGGAAACGTGCAACCCATCGGACCAACCCATCCAAAATGACGCACAATCTCCAATACGACCTCCGCCACTGCCTCCGGCGTCGATGGATCCGGCGTCCCGATGCGCCGGCGCTTCGTCAGCAGTTCCCCCGTCTCCGCATCGACCACCGCGCCCTTTATGCCGCTGCCGCCAATATCAATCCCTAAAATGTCCATCTGGTCCTCCTTGGGCCGAAATGAGCAGTACCGGATCCAATCGGCGAACGCAAGATTGCTCTGGCCGCACGTCCCCTCGCGGAGCGGTTATCTTTTCTTCACAACTGCCTCTACCTACTTCACAAGCCGAAAATTATGGCATCTGTCAAGCAATGCGCGTTTCCTGAATGCCAGGTCGAATGCGCTCCGCATTCCTCCCCGTCATACGTAGCGCTCAACCCGCGCCAAATCACCCGTCCGCGCCGACTCCAGCATCGCCTCCACAACGGCCAGATCCTGTAACGCCTCCTCCGGGCTGTTCCGGTGCGCCGCGCCGTCCCGCACCGCCGCGACAAAGGCAGCCAGCTCCTCGCGCACGCTGATCAACACATTGAACGCTTGACGCTCGCTCTCGCCGCCACGCTCCACCACAAGCTCCCCGCGTGAAACGCGCAAGCTGCCCTCCGTCCCGCCTATGTGCACCGCATCGGTTCCCAGCGAACTGCCGACCGCATACGTGACCATATACGTGCCGACTACGCCGCTGGCAAAGCGCAGCGCCGCGCCCATCGTGTCGGCCGGCGGCAGGTCTTCCCGATTTGCCGCCGTCAACGCGCACACGCTCTCAATCTCTCCCAGCGCCGCCCGCAATCCCGCCGCATGGTGTACACCGCCATCCAGCAGATAACCACCCGGAAATTCGCCCGCATTCCGCCAGGATGATCCCTGATACTCGGCCTTTATCGGCAGCTGCAACGACACATCGCAAAACACCGGCCGCCCAATCCGTCCGCCGCGAATCGCCGCCGCCGCTGCCTGAAAAGCCCCCTCGTAACGCCAATTCTCTCCCACCATCCACACCCGGTCCGCAAAGGATCGGCTGTGGGCGATCAGGGCCTTTGCCTCAGCAACCGTCGGCGCAATCGGCTTCTCACTCAAAACATGCTTGCCCGCCTCCAGCGCCTGCCGCACGACCCCGGGCAGCGCCGGAATCGGGAGAACAATATCGACCGCCTCAATTCGCTCGTCCGCCAGCAGCGCGCCAAGATCAGTGTGAACCGCAACCTCGTACGGAATCGAGTCCGCAACGACTTCGGCAGAGGCCCGCGTACGGCTGTACACAGCCGCAATCTGCGCCGCATCCCCCAGTTCCAGCAATGACGGCGCATGCGCTTTGCGCACAAACGCCCCCGCCCCGATCAGAGCAATCCGAACCGGACTACCCATCGTAACCCGCCGCACGCACAGCTACTGCCGTGGTTGAAACCGATTTCCCCATTCGTTTGGCTTTCGCTGGCAACTGATGCTATCGTGGACGCAGGTAAAGCCTACCGCAGGCTGTGGATCAAGTAGTCACATTATATCACACTGCGCCTGGGGAGACAGTTGAAACCACTGCTGCTTCTGCTGGCCGTTCCGCTTCCTCCGCAATCGCTGGAAGCCCTCGGCCCCCGCATCGAAGAACGTGAAATAGATACCCCCTACGGACCCGTCGGCCCCCTCGCCCGCCGCGGCCTCCCGGACAGTGCATCGATCTGGATCCAGCCCTACTACGGCCTCCCCTCCCGCACCGATCCCCGGGCGACGCTCTCCGCCGCGCAAGCCCTCGGCATCGATCAGATCGTCGCCTGTGACAGCGTCGTCGCCGTCAATCCAGTGCTGGGTCCGGGCCACCCGCTCCTGATCACCGACTATATCGACTTCACCCGCCACCAGCCGCAGACTTTCTTCGAGCGCGAGGGCACGGCAGGCCTCAGCCAGGCGCCCGCAGTCTGTCCCCGCCTGACAGACGCGCTGGCCCGCATCCTTCCCGCGGCGCCCGGCGGCGTCTACCTGGGCGTAGATGGCCCCAGGCGCGAAACCGCAGCCGAAGCCCGCATGTTTCGCGCCTGGGGAGCCGACGTCCTCGGCCAGAATCTCGTGCCCGAGATCGCGCTCGCACGCGAGCTGGGCCTCTGCTTCGCCGGCCTCGCCGTCGTCGACGCCATCAGCGCCGAACGTCCCGCCCCGCCGGACACGGCAGACGACTACAGCGGGCTGGAAGTCGTGGTGCAGGCGCTCTCCGCGTTCTTGCAATCGCTCCGCGAAGACTCCGCCTGCGACTGCGGCGGCCGCCTCACCAGAACCCTTCCTGCCGGGCGCGCCGGCCCTGAAGACCAACCCGCCCGACCGCCTCGCGCATGAAAATCTCCCAACTCTACGACCAACTCGAACTCTATAGCGAAGGCGATCCCCCGTCCCACTCAATCTTCGTCTTGGCGCGCCTTCTCGGCTTCCCCGACAGACTGCTGATCATCGACCCGCCCCCAGATGTCAGGACGCGCTTCGACGTCGCTGAAGATACCGCCGCCCTCTTCACGCGCGCAGGCAGCGATGTCGGACTGCCGCTCGTTCAGACCCAGCCTGGCGGCGTCGCGCACATCACCGTCGGCCAGCACCTGCTGGATATCTACTCCCAGCAGCACGCCAATCTGGTCTACTTTCCAGCGATGGGGATTCTCTGCGGGGGCGCCTTCGGCAGCGATCTGACGCTGCCGGAACTAGGCGAAGGCTCGGATGGCGAGGATGAGATTGACAGCCTGCGCCTTCTGGCCCGTCTGGTGAAGGGGCGCCGCCTCCAACTCTACGTCCCCCACACCGGGTCCGTCTCATCCGACAAGGTAGAGGTCATGGGCCGGCTTGCCGCCGACGTAGGCTACTTTCACGGGCTCCGGCGCACACTGTCCCAAGCAGTCGCGCAAGACGACTTCTGGAACCGGTCTGAAGAGATAACCGAATCTCTCCTGCCTGAAAACCGCCGTACGCCCGCCTCCATCGCCGCCCACAACCAGAACATCCAGCGCCTCTACAACACGATCCAGCCCTGACCCGCCTGACTTGTAACAGAACTGAACAGCATTTGGCCGGCCGTCAACCGCTCCCATATGAACAGTCACGTCGGGAGCAGTCCGGATTTGGCGTTGCCAAGAGAAACGGGAGGCAGGATTCAGTGGAATTCCTCAGCGACAGCCCGAAACGCGCTCCAATCATGACTGCTCCCCGCGTTAATCTGTATTTCTCTCCCCTCTTCTCATCTGGGCCTCTCAACCGCAAGCGGCTTCCGTTCTGCGGGGGGACACCCTCCGCAACGCCCCCGCAAAAACGCGCCCCGCCCCGCGACGCCTCCCCGCCCCGCCACTGACCACTGCTCTCCGCCGCCAACTCCCCTCACTCCTCAAACAGACTCCGCTGCCCCGGAGACTCCGGATAGGCCGCGCCAATGTGTTCGTATGCCGCCTTCGTGGCCACGCGGCCCCGCGGCGTACGGTCCAGAAACCCCAACTGAAGAAGATAGGGCTCCACCACATCCATGATCGTGTCATCCTCTTCACTGATGCTCGCCGCCAGCGTACCCAGCCCCACGGGCCCTCCGCTGAACTTGCTCACGATTGCATCCACCACCCGCCGGTCCAGATCGTCCAGACCCAAATGATCGATCTCATGCACGGCCAGCGCTTCCTGGGCCAGGGCCAGTGTGATCGCCCCATCCCCCCGCACCTGGGCGTAGTCGCGCACCCGCCGCAGCAACCGCAACGCCACCCGCGGCGTGCCCCGAGAGCGCCGGGCAATCTCGGTCGCGCCCGCGCCGTCAATCGGCGTCTCCAGCATCGCCGCCCCGCGCATAATGATCGTCTCCAAGGATTCCCTGCTGTAAAAATCAAAACGCTCCACCACGCCGAACCGGGCGCGCAGCGGAGCCGTCATCAGCGCCAATCGCGTCGTCGCGCCGATGACCGTAAACCGCGGCAATTTCAACCGAATGCTGCGCGCGCTCGGCCCGCTCCCCACCGTGATGTCCAGCACAAAATCCTCCATCGCCGGATAGAGAATCTCCTCGACCACACGGCCCAATCGGTGGATCTCATCGACAAAGAGGATATCCCCGCTTCGCAGATTCGTCAGAATCGCCGCCAGATCCCCCGCCTTCTCGATCGCCGGCCCTGAAGTCGGCTTGAGATTGCCCTGCATCTCGTGCGCAAGAATGTGGCTCAGCGTTGTCTTCCCCAGTCCCGGCGGGCCGTACAGGAGCACATGATCAAGCGCCTCGCCGCGCTGACGCGCCGCCTGCACCAGAATGCGCATCTTCTCACGCATCCGCTCCTGGCCGACCATCTCGTCCAGGCTTTTCGGCCGCAGGGCATAGTCGACCCCGCCATCCTCCGCCTGCCTCTCGCCCGAAATCTCCCGCCTGCTCAGTCCCGAATCAGGTCGTCCGTCGCCTCGCGTCACGCTGCGTTCATCAGCCATGCTCGTTTCCAGTCACTACCAAAGAACGATTGTGCTACGAATAGTATACCAGAGCGCAAATGGGAGCAAACACGCCCAAAAACAACCCCGTGCCTTCTGTGCCAAACCCTTGACGTAACACGCAAAAACTGCTATAACATTTCCCACATTTTCTACTCTGTCTGTTTCTACCTTTTCTGCGAATGATGAGGAACCGTCATGGCCAAGAAGTCAACCAAAGATCGCAAAAGATTACTGACCAACCTGGATCAGGTGAACGCGGAACTCGAACACCTGCGCACAATGATGCAAGGTGAAGTGGATGTTGAACTGGACGAAGGCGATACCGAAATCGTCGAACGTGAAAAAACCGCCGCCCTGATCGTCGTGCTCGAACGTCGCCAGCGTGACATTGAACACGCCCTGCGCGTGATCGACTTGGGCCAATACGGCGTCTGCGAACGGTGCGGCGCTCAGATCCCCCCGGCCCGCCTTGAGGTTAAACCGGACGCAACACTGTGCTTGGACTGCCAGAGAGAAATTGAAGCGATTAACCGCCGCGGCCGCATCACCCGCGCCGCCTCCTCCCGGTGGTAGCAACAGGCCGCCGGGAGAACGACCGAGTTAAAACGACCGAGCAAGGAACCTGAATGACGGACAACCTGGTTGTATCCGGCCACCCACTGGTGGAACACAAAATAACGCAGCTTCGCGACACAACGACAGACTTTCGCCAGTTTCGGTCTATCGTCGCCGAACTGTCCATGATCCTGGCCTATGAAGCCACCGCCGACCTGGACACAAAATCCGTCGAAGTGCAGACACCGCTCGCCACGACCTCCGGCAGCAAATTCGACGAACGCGTCGGCCTGGTCCCAATCTTACGCGCCGGCCTCGGCATGGTAGACGGTATGCTCAGCCTCATTCCGCAAGCCGAAGTCTGGCACCTGGGCTTCTATCGCGATGAGGAAACGCTGCAACCGGTAATCTACTACAATAAGCTCCCCGAAGATCTCTCCACCCACACCTGCTTCATACTCGACCCCATGCTCGCCACCGGAGGCTCCGCCCTCGCGGCCGTCGACATCCTAAAGCAACGCGGCGTCACCCGCGTAAAGTTCGTCGGGCTCCTCGCCGCGCCCGAAGGAATCGCCGCCCTGCAGGGCGCCCACAACGATATTTCCATCCACGTGGCAGCCGTCGATGAACGCCTGACCAATGCCGCCGATGCCCCCGCCGGGTTCCCCCCCGGCTTCATCTGGCCCGGCTTGGGGGACGCTGGTGACAGGCAGTTCGGAACCAGATAGGCCGTCCGCGAATCCAACGGATTGACCGTCGCCCAGTCCGCAGCGCGCCCGGCTAACGCAGCGCAATCACCGTAACCGCTTCCTCGCGCGCGCCGGCCGGGCCGCTGATGACGACCTCATCCCCGCTGCCGTCGATAGCCAGCGCCTCGCCGCCCGCCAGCAGCCGCGCAGTCTGCGCCTGCACCCCTTCAACCCGTATCCGCCCGTCGGCGGGCCAATCGTAAATGTGGAGGTAGACCACCCCCTCCTTGCTCGTCGACCGCAGGTCCTCCCGTCCCTGGATCGGACCCGGCGCCGTGCCGTATATCGCCTCGCCGTTCGCCTCCAGCCAGCGTCCCACCGCCTCCAGCCGCTCTACACTCGGCTGCGGAATCACCCCCGCGCCGGTCGGGCCTACATTCAGAAGGTAGTTGCCCCCCTTGCTGACAATGTCCACCAGCTTCCGAATCAGGTCGCCGCTCGACTTCCAATTGTGATCGTTTAGCTTATACGACCAGCTGTCGTTGATCGTAGCCGGCGTCTCCCAGTCCAGGTCCAGAACCTCCTCCGGTATCCGGTTGTCTCCCGCCGTGGCATAGTCCCCAAGAGCATTGCCCAACCGGCCGCACACAAGGCAGTCCGGCTGCAACTCGTTGCACAGCTCCAGCAGCGAACGGCTCTGCCGCTCCGAAATTCCCTTAGGCGTATCAAACCAGATAATGGCAATCGGCCCGTAGTTGGTCAGAAGCTCCCGCACGTGCGGCTTCACATATTCCTCTATATACCCGTCAAAATCCTTCTCCGCAGGATCATAATCCCAATCGTTGCCGTCGCCGTCCGGGTGATGCCAGTCCTGCGTCTGAGAGTAATAGAATCCCAACTTGATATCCTGCGCCGCGCACGCCTCCGCAAGCTCTTTCAGAACATCCCGCTTGAACGGCGTGGCATCGACCATGTCGTAGTCCGTAACCGCAGAGTCGAACAGACAAAAGCCGTCATGGTGTTTCGAAGTGATCACCAGGTACTTCTGCCCGGCCCGCTTCGCCAGCGCAACCCACGCCTCCGCGTCAAATTCAACAGGGTTGAACCGCGCCGCCAGCGGCTCATATTCCTCAACCGGAATCTCCGCCCGGTACATAAGCCACTCGGCGATGCCCGGCCACTCGCGCCCCTTCCACACGCCGGCCGGAATCGAGTAAAGCCCCCAATGGATAAAGAGCCCGAACTTCGCCTCGCGCCACCAATCCAGGCGCGGATCGCTGCGTGCGCCGGGCCGCTGGCTCCGGTCCGGCTCCACATCCGGACGCGTGACCGCAAAATCATAGCCCCGCCGCAAGAGCAGCAGAGCCATGTCCTCCATCGACTCATTCTCCTCTGCGGCCACCCGCTCAATTCGTTCCGCAAACGTCGAGGGGATGTCTATTTTAATCTCTGGCACAGCTCTCCTCCTGAAAATGGCATCCAACATCTTCCAGCGCGCGGCCTCGTCATCCAACATGAGGCAGCCGGCCCCCTACCCCCTGTCCACCGCCCTCACGTCTTGATTCCCGACAAGATCACCCCGCGAATCATCAACTTCTGCGCAAAAAAGAAAACGAAAATCATCGGAATCACCATCAAGAATGACATCGCCATCATGTAGGGGATCTGCGTACTGTAGAGCCCTTTGAAAAATGTGATGCCCAGGGCGAGCGTGTAGTTCTCCTGGCTTGTCAGGAAAATCAGCGGCCCGAAATAGTCATTCCAGACCGCCTGAAAAGTAAAAACCGATATTGTGGCGATGACCGGCCGCGACAGGGGCACAAAAATCTGCCACAGAATGCGTAAGCGGTTGGCGCCATCGATCAGCGCTGCCTCTTCCAGTTCAATCGGGATTCCCTTGAAAAACTGGCGCATCAGAAAAATGTTGAAAGCGCCGCCGCCGAAGAAAGCGGGAACCGTCAATGGCAAAAACGTGTCCAGCCAGCCGACACGATGAAAACCAACAAAGAGCGGGATCAATGTGACCGTGCTCGGCAACATGATCGAAGCCAGAACCATGACGAACCACACATCACGACCAGGAAAGCTGATACGCGCGAACCCATACCCGCACAACGTGGCCGAAACCAGTGTCCCCGCCATCACCGCAAATGTGATCGTCAGTGTATTTACCAGCCAGCGAGTCCACTGCATGCTCTCGTATGTCCATCCCTCCGGGAAGTTTTGCCAGCGCAGGGTCTCCGGCCAAAATGTCGGCGGAAAAACGTAGACCTCCGCCTGGGTCTTTAGCGACGTTGTAACCATCCACAAGAGCGGCAAAAGGAAAACAGCGGCGCTGACGATCAGAATCAAATAAGTGAACAGAATGCGGTAACTCTGGCCCGGCCGTCGCCGCCAGTCCAAATCCAGCAAACCTCGGTAAACTTCCTGATCGCTGACCATCACCTGACCTCAGCTTCGTAAAATACCCACAGCGCGGAAGAACGGAATACCAGAAGTGTCAGAATCAGGACCACAAACAGCAGAAACCAGGCCATCGCCGAGGCCATGCCCATCTGCGTCCAGTTAAACGCCCGTTCATAGAGCATCAGATTATAGAAGTATGTCGACTTAAGAGGACCGCCCGAAGTGAGCACAAACGCATTCATAAATGTCTGGGATGCCGCAATCAGGCCCATTACCAGGTTGAAAAAGATCGTCGGCGTCATCATCGGAATTGTGATATTCCAAAAGAGCTGCGCCTCATTCGCTCCGTCCAACTTGCCCGCCTCATACAAAGATTCAGGTATCCCCTGCAATCCAGCCAGGTAGATGATCATGCCTGCCCCCACACCCCACAGACTCATCATCACCATCGAGGCCAGCGCCGTCTCCGGTTCCGCAAAAAAGGAAAACTTCTGGAAACCCAATCGCACCAGAACCGCATTGATCAGCCCGTAATCCCGGTTCATCAGCCATCCCCACAATATGAGACTGGCGATGGCCGGCACGATGGCCGGCATATAAAAGCTCGTGCGGAAAAAAGCAATCCCCTTGACCCGCTGATTCAATAAAATTGCCAGGATAAACGCCCCCACCAGGCCCAATGGCACCGAGGTTGCGGCGTAAATCAGCGTGACCTTGCATGCCTGCCAGAAGTTCCTGTCCGAAGTGAACATCACGATGTAATTGCGCAAACCGATCCACTCCGGCGCGCGCAACAAGGGAAACTTCGTGAAGCTCATGTAAAAGGAGGTCAGCATCGGGCCAATCGTGAAGATCAGCAGACCCAATACAACCGGGCTGATAAACAGATAACCCTGGACCGTGTCCCGCATGCGGCTGTTCATGAGCGCTGTCCGTCCTGCCAACTTGAATTGTGCGAGGGGAGCCGATCAAGTATGCGGCGCGCCTGCCAAACAGATGCGCCGCCAACCAATGTGCAGTCTGCGCCGCCTGCTCGCGGCTGGTGGCTGCCAGGTCCACCAGCCGCGAGCGCCTGCGCGCTGCGAACCGCTTTCGTTACGCGTTCTGATCCAGGCAAGGCTGAATCGTGGCATCCGTCTCCGCGAAAGCATCCGCCGCGTTCGCTTCGCCTCGGATCACCGCCTCCAGCGCCTGCCGGTAGCTGTCACTCACCATGCCGGCGTAGAAACTGCCGCAATCGCCCGGGTGCTCGATTACGGGCAAAATCGCGTCATCAGCGCCGTTGATGAAGGCCATCAGATTGCTCGGCGGCGTCGGCAGCCCTTCCATCCAGCTGGGATCGCTGGCCACCGATCTCAACAGCGGCACACCCAGCTCGGCCTTGGCTGCCTCAAGCTGCACCGTCGGCCGGATCAACTGCTTGATATATTCGTAGGCCATGTCCAGGTTGCTTCCACCCGCGAACGCCGACATGCCCCAGGTGCCCATGCCCGTCCGGTGCCGCCCGTCCGGCATCAGCGGCATCACCTGTACGTCCCAGTCAAACTTGTCAGCCGCGGCCTCGCGCACCGGGCCCCGCAGGCTCTGAATGTGCGTGTACACCGCGGCCCGGCCAAGCATGAAAGCGTTGCCCCCGACGTCAAGACCCAAAGGCTGGGCAACGTTGTGCTCGTTCCACAGCCCGGCATAGGCCGTCAGCGCCGCAACCGTATTCGGGTCCGACCAGGTGGACAGGTTGTTCTCAATGTCCAGTATCTTGCCGCCGTAGCCGACCACCCAGGGATACACCGTCGCCCACCAGCTCCAGGTCGCGTTGGAAAGACCCCAATACCGCGGCGTGCCGTCGTTCTCAGTCTCAAGCGCCGTGATCTTCTGACAGTTGACGATGAAATCTTCCCACGTCCAATCGTCGCTCGGCTCATCCGCGCCCGCCTCCTCAAAGAGGCTCTTGTTGTAATACATCGTCACCACATCCAGCGCAGAGGGCAACATCTGGATCTTGCCGTCGAAAACACCGAGACCCAGCATATTGGGGAATACATCGTCTATGTCGACGTCAGGATCCCCTTCCGTATACGGCGTCAAATCCAGCGTAACGTTGTTGTTTGCAAAAGGAACCACAAACAGATCCGCGCTGAAGAAGACGTCGGAGAGCGTGCCCGCCGCCGCTGCCGTGTAATACACCTCCGCCAGGTCGCCGGAAACCATGTTGAACGTGACCGTAACGTCCGGGTGCTTCTCGTTGAACGACGCCTTGATCAGCTCATTGACCGGCTCGACAGGCGCTCCGGCCAGAATCGAAATCTCCAGCTCGACCGGCTCATCGGCCATGGCGCCCTCTCCGCCAGCCTCCGGAGCCGCCACCGGCGCGCACGCAGCCAGCGCCGCCGTGCCGCCAACCGCCGCCGCCGCTTTGAGCAACCCGCGTCGGCTGATCGCTTGCTCACCCTGCAGTCTTTCAAAGGACATCCGTCCCTCCTTAGTGTGTGTCAACCTGTAAAATACGTCTATATGAAAAATGTGTGGAACCGAACGAAATTTTGGGTTTCTTCGGAAATGATGGTATGCCATTATGGCAAACTCAACTCTCTGCACCAAATCTGGACAGATGCCGGGCGAATATCCCACCACCGCCCCCGCTTCTCCGCCCGACCCGAATGCCGGCGCAGGACCCGACCTGGGGCTGACCCGCGCCCAATATGCCCGCAAAACCGGAAACATGCTTTCGCAATCTGCCATCCACGAGGCACCCATCATCCATACCGAAAGGACCTGCAATGAGCACTCTGAAAGTTGGCCTCGTCGGCGTCGGCGGCATCTCCCGCACCCACATGCCCGGCTGGGCCGCCTCCGATGAAGCCGAAGTCGTCGCCGGCAGCGACATCAGCGCCGAAGCGCTTGAGCAATGGGGCGCGCTCCACAATATCTCAAGGCTGACAACCAACGCCGACGAACTCTTCTCCGACCCCGACATCGATATCATCGATCTCTGCGTGCCCAATATGTACCACGCGCCCTTGGCCATCGCCGCCCTCGAAGCCGGCAAACACGTAATCTGCGAAAAACCGCTCGCGCCCACTCCCCAGGACATCAAACGGATGATCGCGGCGCGCGACAGATCCGGCAAACTGCTCATGACCGCCCAGCACTTTCGCTTCGCCGGCGTTTCCCAGGCCATGAAAGCCGAAATCGACACCGGCGCCCTCGGCGAAGTCTACCATGCCCGCGGCTGGATGCTGCGCCGCAACGGCCTCATCCCCACCGCTACCTTCATCGAGAAAAAACACAGCGGCGGCGGCCCCTGCATCGACATCGGTGTCCACATCCTCGACCTGACACTCTGGCTGATGGGCAATCCCCGTCCCGTCACAGTCTCCGGCGTCGCCGACGCCCGCCTCGCCCACCTTCCCGGCGCATTCGCCACCTGGCGCGAAGGACTGATCCCCAACACGTTCGACGTGGAGGACTACGCCGTCGCCTTCGTGCGCTTCGATACCGGAGCCACACTCGTGCTGGAGGTCAGCTGGCTCCTCCACCATGACATCCGCGGCGAGGACATGCAATCCTGGATCTACGGCGAGGACGGCGGCTGCCACTGGCCCTCCGCCCAGTTCCTCGACACGAACTACACCACCCGCCAGTTCAACAACCGCACCCTCCAACTCATCCAGGACAAGATGGAACCCCACGCGCTCGAATGCGTCGAGTTCGCCAAGGCCGTCGCCGCCGGCGCGCCCTCCCCTGTGCCCGCCGAGCAATCCCTGCAGGTGCTCGCCATTCTCGACGGCATCTACCGCAGCCAGGCCGAAGGCCGCGAAGTGTCCATCGAACTCTGAGAATCCTGTGCCTCAGCGCCCGCCGCCCCCCGCCCGCCGCCTGAGTCGCCAATCCCAGGCCCGGGCCGGGCGCCGAACTCCGCCTTCCGGCATCCGAAGGAGATACGCATGATCATCGAACAAATCGCCGACTACGCATGTGAAACCGGTGAAGGCCCGCTCTGGCATCCGGACGAAGAGCGCCTCTACTGGCTCGACATCCCGCCAGGCAAACTCTATCGCTACGACCCGTCCACCGGCGCGCATGGCCTCGTTCTCGACGCTGGCGAAGCCATCGGCGGCTTCACCATCCAGGAAGACGGCGCCCTGCTCCTCTTCATGGCCCGCGGCCGCATCGCCCTCTGGCGCGAAGGCCAGCCCCTCACAAACCTTATCGACGAGATCCCCGCCGAACGCGAAGGACGCTTCAACGACGTGATCGCCGACCCCGCCGGGCGCGTCTTTTGCGGCACAATGCCCCGCGGCGGCAGCAACGGCGTCCTCTACCGCCTGGATACCGATGGCAGCATGGTCATCGTCATCGAAGACGCCGGGACCTCCAACGGCATGGGCTTTACGCAGGACCTCAAAACCTTCTACCACACCAATACCAGGCAAGGCATCACCCGCTACGACTACGACGTCGACACCGGGCAGATCAGCAACCCGGAATTCGTCGTGCGTGAAGGCGCCGCCTCCAACGGCCGCCCCGACGGTATGACCATGGACGCAGCCAACTGCTTCTGGTCCGCCCGCTGGGACGGCTACGCCCTCGTCCACCACATGCCCAACGGCCGCGAAATCCAGCGCCTCAACTTCCCCGTTCCCAAGGTATCCAGCGCCACCTTTGGCGGCCAGGACTATACCGATCTCTACGTCACCACCGCCGGCGGCCATATCAAGGAGACCGACGGCCCGCAGGCCGGCACGCTGTACCGCCTCCGCTTGGGCGTACAGGGCAAGCCGCCCTTCCGCTCCAATATAAACATCTGAACGCGGGGTTTCACTCGCATTCGTCCTGAATCGGCGTCCGGCGCGGCAGACTGGCTTCATGGATTCCGCCCTGGTCGCTCTCCACAAACAACCAAAGACTGCTACCTTGAAAGGAACTGCTAATGACCTCCAAATCGAAATACCGCGTCGGCATCATCGGCTGTGGACGCCCATGGCGAACCGAAGAGGCCACCGGCTTCGGCATGGCCCACCGCCATGCCATGGGCTATGCCGCCACAGGGCAAACCCAGTTGATTGCCCTATCCGACATCAGCCGCGAAAACGCGCTGGCGTTCCAGGAAACGCACGGCGGGGACGCCATCTTCGAGGACTACCGCCAGATGCTCGCCGAAGCCGACCTCGATATCGTCTCCGTCTGCGTCTGGCCCCATCTGCACGGAGAGATGGTCATCGCCGCCGCCGAGGCCGGCGCAAAGGCTGTCCACTGCGAAAAGCCCATGGCGCCCACCTACGGCGAGGCCAAACGCATGGTCGAAGTCTGTGAACAAAACGGCGTCCAACTCACCTTCAACCACCAGCGCCGCTTTGCGCCGCCAATCTGCGCCGCGCGCAATCTGGCGCAAGAAGGCGCCATCGGCGCATTGCAGCGCGTGGAATGCTACTGCCCCAACATGAATGACTGGGGCACCCACTGGTTCGACATCATGCACTTCTGCAACCAGGAATCGCCTGCCGAATGGGTGCTGGGCCAAATCGACATCTCAGAAACCATCGACGTTTACGGGGTCGCCCACGAGAACCAGGGCATCAGCCAGGTACACTTCCAAAATGGTGTCGAAGGGCTGCTGATGACCACCCAGGATATCTTCAAGACCCCCTTTGGCATTCGCCTGCTGGGCAGCGAGGGCATCATCGAGTTGAGCATGCGCCCCGACGAAGGTCTGCGCCTCTTTAGCCCCCAAACCTCCGGCTGGGAGCACCGCAAAGAGGCCGGCTCCATCCACGATATGGACGCTGTCGGCAGGGGCGTCGCCGACCTGATCGACGCGCTGCGCGACGGGCGCGACCCGGAAATGTCCGCCCGCCGCGCGCTGCGCAACGCGGAGCTGACATTCGCGACCTACGAATCCAGCCGCATACGCGGCCGCGTTGACCTGCCCCTGGAAATCGACGACTCGCCACTCCTGAGTATGCTGGCCGGCGCCGAAGCGTGAGCGCCGCAACTTGAATCGCGTCAAAGCCAGAATTTGACAGTTCCGGCATTGGCGGCTATCGTTAGCGCCCGGTCGGGCTGCCCTGGTCCCCCCCAGCAGTCCGCACGCTCACAGAGTATCCCTTCTCTCTTTGCAAATTTGCAACCCTTGCTTCGTGTATCTGAAGTGCCTGTCTTACCTTACATTTCAATCTTTCCTGAAGGAGGAAAAGTAATGACGCAAGCAAAAGCAAGCCTCTCCCGCCGCGACTTCGTCCGCTGGAGTGGCATGGCTGCAGGCGCCGCCGCTGTCGCCGCCTGCGCCGCCCCCGCCGCCCCGGCAGGTAGCGATGCCGCCGGTGACGCCGCCCCTGCCGAAGACATGGAAGTGATCGTCGAAGCCTGGGCGCACTGGGAACAGGGCCTCGGCTGGATCCAGAACTCCATGGACAACTACGGCTTCTCTGAAGAAAATCCCCACATCACCTGGAACCCGGTCGTGGCCCCCTTCGCCGAGATCCACGATAAAATGCTGGCCGCCTGCGCCTCCGGCGTTGGCGTCCCCGACGTCATGCGCGTCGAGCAGGGCCGCATGTCCGCCTTCTTCAAGGGCGAGGAAATCTGCTTCATCGATCTGACCGACCGCATCGGCGACCGCATGGACGACCTCGTCCTCGGCTCCGCTGTCGACTACTGGTCCTGGAAGGGCAGCGTCTATGGCATCGGCAACGAAGTCAACGCCTGCTCCCTCGCCTACCGCAAGGGCGTCTTCGATGAAATCGGCATCGAAACACCGTTCGAAACCTGGGACGACCTCATGGAAGCAGGCGTCGTCCTCAAAGAAGCCAAGGACATGGCCGTCATCTCCTGGCACGACCTGCACGACGGCGACTTCCAGATCATGCTCTTCGCGGCCGGCGGCGAAATGTTCGACGAAAACGGGGACTTCGGCGGCATCAACGACCTCGGCAAGCAGATCCTCGAGTTCCAGCGCATGACCATCCACGACCTCGGCATCGCCATCGCCGCGCCCGTTACCGGCGACTCGACCTGGTCGCCCCCCATCTACTGGGAAGCCTTCCGCCAGGACCAGATCGCCTGTACCCTCGGCGCCCCCTGGCACAACGGCAAACTGGGCCGCGAAGACAAAATCGGCCCCGGCCAGGAGAACGAATGGCGCCTGCAGCGGATCCCCGCCGGCTTCGGCGACAACCTGCCCACGGCCACCCATGGCGGCACCAGTGTCAGCATCCCCAAGCAGGCCGAGCATCCCGAAGAAGCCTGGCAGATCATCGAGCACACACACCTCACCGAGGCTGTCCTCCAGGACTCCATCGAACGCGGCATCTGGCCCTCCTACATCCCCGTGCTGGACGATCCCGTCCTGAACGAGCCGTACGACTACTACGAAGGCCAGGTCATCGGCGAACTCTACAAAGACCTCGCCCTGCAGATGCCTCGCATCTTCCAGTCGCCCTGGGCGCCGGAATTCCACACCGCGATCAACAACTTCGTGATTACGCCTGTCCTGCAGGACGGGGCCGACATCGACGCAGCCTTCTCTGAACTGGAACCCGAGCTGGAACGCATCAAGTCGCTCTAGCACAACCGGATTGTAAATCCTCCGGGGCCTCTTGCGCCGGAGGCATCGAGAGTAGGGACCTTTGTAATACCTTCGCAGGCAAATGGGGGAGGGGCGGCCGCCTCTCCCTTACTTGCCTGCTCCATCCAACGCAAGGATGTGACCGGAAACTTTCACGAGTGGCATTTGCGCTGCCTGAATCTGAACGATGAGTAGCAAGGAACGGAGACCCACATGGCACTGTCAAGCGATGTTTCCCCAACCGGACGCCGATACGCTCCCGGGACGCCCACCGGCTTCCGACTGTGGTGGCACCGTCATCGCCTGACGGTTATCCCCTATCTTTACATCGCCCCTTTCTTCATCCTCTTCGCCATCTTCCTTGCATGGCCCGTCGTTCGCAGCTTCTACCTTAGCTTCCATAAACAACAGGGGATCAGCACGCCGTCATTCATCGGCCTCGACAACTATATCAATCTCCTCGCCGACCCCCGCTTCAAACAATCTCTGCTCAATACCACAGTCTACGCCCTAGGAAGCCTCCTCCTGCAAATTCCGCTCGCCTTTATTCTGGCAGTCGTTGTCAACTCCAAACTCGTGCCCTGGGCGAACGCGAAGAGCTTCTATCGCCTCTCCTACTTCGTTCCGCTTCTCACCTCCGCCGTCATCGCCAGCCTGATGTTCAGCATCCTCTACGACTATAATTCCGGTCTGATTAACAGCTATCTGATGCGGGCATTCGGTGAAGAAGCAAAGGTGGGCTGGGTCCGCAACGCCAGCGTCGTGAAATTCTCCATCATCCTGTTGCTGATCTGGCGCTTTACCGGCATCAACTCGCTCTACTTCGTCGCCGGCCTCCAAAATATCCCCAAAGAGCTGGAAGAGGCCGCCGCCATTGACGGCGCAAACTGGTGGCAGGTCCTGTTTGGCATAACCATTCCCCTTATGCGGCCGGTGATCCTGTTCGTAACCGTAACCGCCATCAACGGCTCCTACCAGATATTCGCCGAACCCTACCTCCTTACCGGCGGCGGCCCGCGCGACCAGTCTCTCAGCATCGTCCAATATCTCTACAATACCGGCTTCTCCTACTTCAATCTCGGTTACGCATCCGCAATCGGATATACGCTGGTCACAATCATCGTGATTCTGGCCATTCTCAACCTGCGATTCTTCGGCGCTTTCCGCGAGGATCAGTAGATCCCCTTTCGAGCCGGCTTCGCCTCCAGGGCATCCTTACACCAGGCGCCGCGCCTGCCTGAACACGTTACGACGCAACGGAACCGAGGTCTCCCATGACAACGAGCGTACAAGCCACAACTGCTTCTGCCCCCAGATTCTCCGCAATACGCATTCGCAACGGAGCCCTTGTCAGCATTGCCAATGTCTTTCTCCTGATCGGCGTCCTGCTCGCCGCTATTCCTTTTATCTACATGATCTCCGCCTCTTTCAAACCGCAAAACGAAATCTTTACCTTCCCTGTCCAGGTCATTCCCAAAAATCCCTACCTGGACAACTACACAACACTCTTCGGGGAAACGCTCTACCTGCGCTGGTTCCTGAATACCGCCATTGTCGCCGTTGGCCGCACTGCGCTTTCCCTGTTCCTCTGCATGTTGGCCGGCTTTGCCTTCGCCAAATATGACTTTCCCTTCAGGCGCGTCCTTTTCGTGATGGTGCTCGCCAGCTTTACGCTTCCCTTTGAAGTGGTCCTAATCCCTCTCTATACAATGATGGTGCGGCTGGGCTGGCTCAACACCTACTGGGTCCTCATCGTTCCCTTCGCCGCCAGCGCCTTCGGCATCTTCCTGGCCCGGCAATACGCGCTGGCCCTGCCCACAGAGCTGATGGAAGCCGCCCGCATCGACGGCTCCAGCGAGCTCGGAATCTTCTTCCGTATCGCTCTTCCCAACCTGCGCCCCGCCCTCGCCGTAATGGGCATCATCTTCTTCCAGGCCTCCTGGAACGACTTCCTCTGGCCCCTCATCGTCCTCAACGATTCGACCATGTACGTCATCAATCTGGCCCTGCCCACACTGCGCGGCCCCTATAACGACCAGTACGGCCTCGTCCTTGGCGGCGCTGTGATTGCCGTCATTCCCATAATCATCATCTTCTTCGCCATGCAGCGCTACTTTATCGAAGGCATTATGGCCGGCGCGCTCAAAGGCTGATCCCAACCATTTCTCGCCGGCACGGGAGCCTGTCCATGCACAAAATCGACGTCCCCGCGATCCAGTCCGCCGTCCAAAAGCACAGCGGCGACATCATCACCTTCCTCCGCCAGATCTGCGCCATCCCCTCGATCGACTCGCAGATCGGCCCAGTCGGTGAACGCGTCCAGGCCGAACTGCGCAAACTGGGCTTCGACGAAGTCTGGTTCGACTCCATGGGCAACACCGTCGGCAAAATAGGCAACGGCGAGCGCATACTCGTCTACGACAGCCACATCGATACCGTTGGCATCGGCGCTGAAGACGAATGGGAATGGGACCCGTTCGAAGGCAAAGTCGAAGACGGCATCTTCTACGCCCGCGGCGCCTGCGACGAAAAAGGCAGCACGCCCCCCATGATCTACGGCCTCGCCATCGCCCGCAGCCTCGGCCTTCTCGATGGGTGGACCGCCTACTACTTCGGCAATATGGAAGAATGGTGCGACGGCATCGCGCCCCACGCCTTCGTCGAGCACGAAGGCATCCGCCCCGACTTTGTCGTCATCGGCGAACCAACCAAAATGCAGATCTACCGCGGCCACAAAGGACGCGTCGAACTCAAAGCGGTCGCCAAAGGCAAGAGCGCCCACGCCGCCAGCAATCACCTCGGCGACAACGCCATCTACAAAGCCCTCCCGCTGCTCGAAGGCATCAGCCGCCTCGAACCCCAGCTGGGCGACCACCCCTTCCTCGGCCACGGCAAAATTACCGCCACCGACATCGAGGTCGAAACACCCAGCATCAATGCCGTCCCCAACCAGTGTACACTCTATATCGACCGCCGCGTCACCTTTGGCGAAGACCTCGATGCCGTTATCGAACAGGTGCGCGCCCTCATCCCCCAGGCCAACCGGCAGGCCGGCGACGTCACCCTCGAAATGCTCTACTACGACGAACCGAGCTATACCGGGTTCGTCTTCCCCGTCGAAAAATACTTCCCCGCATGGGCGCTCGAAGAGGATGAACCGCTCGTCCAGGCTGGCCAGGAGACCCGCAAACGCATCGGCCTCCCCGACGCGCCCACCGGTAAATGGGATTTCAGCACCAACGGCATCTACTGGCGCGGCAAGGCCGGCATCCCCAGCATCGGTTTCGCCCCAGGAGACGAAGTGACCGCGCACACCGTCCTCGACAGCGTCCCTCTGGCCGATGTCGTCAAGTCCACCGAGTTCTACGCGCTCCTGCCTGCCATCATCAAATAGCGAGCCGCGCCCCCGGAGTTCACCTGCCGCCGATAATCCGGATTGGACGAAATCTGAACAATTGGCGAAAATAGGGATATGCAAGCGCGCTCCCCGCGGGGAGGCGCAGATTTCGGTATCCTGCAGGAATTTGAGGTGCGCAGCGTATCAGCCGGTTCGCCGCGTGCGGGGATCAAACATGACGATCGCGGAAAACCTGCGCCAGGTCAAAGCGCGCATGGCGCAGGCTGCCCAGCGTGCCCAACGCGCCCCTGATGAAATCACCCTGGTGGCCGTGAGCAAGACGAAACCGCTTTCGCTCATCGCGGAGACCGCCGCAGCCGGCCAGGTCGACTTTGGCGAAAATCGCCTGGAAGAACTGTGCCAAAAAGCCGATGCCGCCGCCCAATCCGGCTTGAACGGCATCCGCTGGCACGCCATCGGCACAATCCAGAGCCGCAAAGCCAAACTGGCGCTCCGCGCCGCCGCCGCACAGCCCGCCAGCGGCCAGCTCTGCCTCATCCATGCCGTCGACAGGCCCAAAATCGCCCAGCGCCTGAGCCGGCTGGCCGCCCAAAGCAACCTTTCCCTGGATGTCCTGCTTGAAGTCAACGTCAGCGGCGAACTGTCCAAACACGGCTTCTCCCCCGCCAGCCTCCTCACCGCCCTGCCATCCCTGCTGGACCTGCCGGCCCTGCGCTACCGCGGCCTCATGACGATGGCCCCCTTCGTGCCGGACGCCGAGCAGGTGCGGCCCTGTTTCCGCCGGCTGCGGCGCCTTCTCGACGACCTGCGCCACGAATTCCCGTCCGACAAGCATCCCCAGGCCACCTGGCAGCACCTGTCCATGGGCATGACAAACGATTTCGAAGTCGCCATCGAAGAGGGCGCCACAATCGTGCGCGTCGGTACCGCAATCTTCGGCCACAGGGAGTACGAATGACCCAACTACACGGCAAAACAACCTTTATCGGCGGCGGCGCAATGGGCGAAGCCATTATCAGCTCACTGATCGGCAACCAGCTCCTTGACCCAGCCCAACTCTGTGTTTCCGAGCCCGTCGCCCCCCGCCGCGAATTCCTGACCAGCGCATATGGCGTAACCGCGGAAACCGACAACGCCCGGGCCGTGGACGGCGCTTCAGTCGTCGTTCTGGCCGTCAAGCCCCAGGTCCTCGGCCTGGTGATGGCAGACCTGGATGGAAACCTGTCCCCGGATGCCCTCGTAGTCAGTATCATGGCCGGTGTGCGGCTCGACACGCTCCAATCCGGGCTCGGCCACGACAAAATCGTCCGGTCCATGCCCAACACGCCCGCGCAGGTAGGCAAAGGCATGACCGTCTGGACCGATACCGCCGCCGTAACCGAATCCGACCGCGCCGCGGCCCAGGCCATCCTTGAAGCCATGGGCGAGGCCATCTACGTGGCCGAGGAACACTACCTCGACATGGCCACCGGCCTGAGCGGCTCAGGCCCCGGTTTCGTCTACCTCCTGCTGGAGGCGCTCATCGATGCTGGCGTGCATATCGGCTTCAGCCGCGACCAGGCCCAGCAGATGGTGTTACAAACCGTAGAGGGCAGCGTGGAGCTGATGCGCCGCAGCGGCCTCCATCCGGCCGACCTGCGCAATCGCGTCACAAGCCCCGCGGGCACGACCGCCGCCGGTAACCTTGTCCTGGAGCGAGCCGGCGTCCGCTCTGCCCTCATCGACGCCGTCGACACCGCCTACCGCCGCAGCATGGAGCTGGGCGGCGGCGAGCGCAACACCTGATCGCCAGCTCAGGCCCCGCCTGACAACGCAGATGATACCCGCGTATCGTCCTAATTCAGTAAGGAGTTGTCGTGATCTTCCTGCTTTTGGCCCGTGTCCTCCAAATCTACACCTTCATTCTCTTGATCCGGATTCTGATCACCTGGATCCCAAACCTGGACCCCCACCATCCCATCGTACAGCTTCTCTTCCAGGTAACGGAACCCGTGCTGGAACCCGCCCGAAAAATCATCCCGCCTATCGGTATGATCGATATCTCCCCGATTGTCGTCTTCATCATCCTGGGTATCCTGCAGGATCTACTGGTGCAGCTCGCCTACTAACGGCATCTGAGGGTCCGCAAGTCTCCGCATGACGCGGCGAAACTTTGAGCGCGAAATTCCCATCGCCTACGAATAGCCAACCCACGGGACTAAACTGTGTCTGAGCGTACAAAAGAAATGGTTGCAGGTCGTCCACAGCCGCTTGCCCCGGCTGCAATCAGGGCTGCCGTTGCCCTCCTCCTCGCCGCCCTGTCACTGAGCGCCTGCAACATGCCATGGCCCTTCGGGCCAAGAGAGGAGCCGGCCCCGGCGCCACTCGCCGATGAAACGCTGTCCCGCCTGGTCGAGCGCGCCAAAGAGGACCTGGTCCGGACCGCCAACGTCGCTTCCGACGGCGTCACCCTCGTCAGCGCCGAAGAAGTGGAATGGGGCGACACCGGCCTCGGCTGCCCCCATCCGGATGAAATGTACGCCCAGATGATCACACCCGGCTACCTGATCGTCCTCGAATCCGGCGGCGACACCTACGACTATCACGCCGGCGCCGACCCCGAAGGGCCGCTCGTGCAGTGTGCCGAAGACGGAACCCCCGCAGGCTCGGCTGCTGCGCCCGCCCCCCCACAGGAGCCGCAGGAAGAAACCCAAATCGGCGCCGCTGACGCCCTGCCCCGCCTGATCGAACGCGCCTCGGAGGACCTCGTTCGCGCCGCCGGCGTCGGCTCCGACGCCATAACCGTTGTCAGCGCCGAAGAAGAGGAGTGGAGCGACGCCAGTCTCGGCTGCCCGGAGCCGAACAAGATCTACGCGCAGATGATCACGCCCGGCTACCTGATCGTTCTCGAATCCGAAGGCAACACCTATAACTACCACACCGGCGCCGACCCCGAAGGGCCGCTCGTGCGCTGCGCCGAAGACGGGACGCCTGCAAGCGCAGCTCCCGCCCTCCCAACCGAACCGGTAGGAGAAATGATCATGGACGACGCCGCGCTGACCCGCCTGATCGAACGGGCCAAAGAAGACCTGGCGCACGCATCCGGAGCCGATTCCGGCGCCATCACCGTTGTCAGCGCCGAGGAGATGGAGTGGAGCGACACCAGCCTCGGCTGCCCGGACCCCGACGGTATGTACGCCCAGGTGATCACGCCCGGCTACCTCATCGTCCTGGAATCCGACGGCGCCACAGTAAACTTTCACGCCGGCATCGACCCCGAAGGACCGCTGGTTCAGTGCGCCGATGACGGCACGCCCGCCGCGCTGTCGCAAATCGAAATCGCCCCCCAAATGGGCGTTGAAACACCCCTGTCCCGCCTGATCCAGCGGGCCGTAGAGGACCTGGCGCAGACCGCCAGCGTCGCCTCCGATAGCGTCACCGTTGTCAGCGCCGAAGAGATGGAATGGAGCGACACCAGCCTCGGCTGCCCGGAGCCTGGCGGAATGTACGCCCAGGTAATCACGCCCGGCTACCAGATCGTCCTGGAAACCGGCGGCAACGCCTATCACTACCACGCCGCAGCCGACCCCGAAGGGCCGCTCGTCCAATGCATCCCTGACGAAGAGAGCGACGGATAACCCGTCCGCCCAGCCAAATGAATCTCAACCGGAATCCGGACCAGTTCGATGAACTCGTCCTCAACGCAATCGAAGATCTGCCCGATCTCTTCCTGGACTGCCTGGAAAACGTTGCCATCGTCGTCGAGGAATGGCCCGATCGCGCAGCCCTCCAATCCGTAGGCTTGAGCCAGCGCAGCCACCTCCTCGGCCTGTACCACGGCATCCCTCAGACCGAGCGCACCCAAGGCTACAACCTCGTCATGCCGGACAAAATCAGCATCTACCGCCGCCCCATTCTCATGCGCTGCCGCACCGACCAGGAAATCCGCGAACTCGTCCAAAGAGTCGTCCGCCACGAAATCGCGCACCACTTCGGCATCGACGACGACCGCCTGACCGAAATCGGAGCCTACTGACACCACCACCAATCCCATCCCCGCCCGCCCCATCCCACCCCCCGCGCCGTGCCCCGACCGAACGAAAGCACGCGCAACACCTCCGGCCTCCCCTGCTAACATTAAATATTATTTACTCACCAGAGAAGCATTTTCCGCCCTCTGATCTCTTGTAATCTCTCGTAAACGCTCGCCCACACTCGTCCACCTATCCCCCAAATCCTGGTTCCATTACGGACGCATTGGCAACCCCGTCCGACTGTGCTAGGATATCAACCCATAATGTGCCGGTCCTCGCCCGCTCCGCTTACGTGCGTCGGCGCGAGGCCAACCAACTGCGGTTCCTCCACAACAGAATAAGGCGTCCCTGCAGCGTTACGTCAAGCCACCAACGGCGGTCAACGAGACCTGGAGCTTCGGACGGCCAGCGGTCCAGGGACGTTTCGATCTTGCAACTTCCCAGCGCCGCGCAGACAACGCCCTTGGGCGCCGGCGGCGCACAGGCCAGCCCCACTCCTGTCCAGGCAATTCTCATGGTCGCCTCCCGCAGTTTCCGGTTTCGCCTCGAATCCATCCTGATCTACCTGGGCCTCGGTCTCTTCGCGTTCATCGCCGTTACGCCCTTCCTCCATACCATCGCCCGCTCCTTCAGTGCCGAAGCCCCCATCCTCCGCGGCGAAGTAAACATCTGGCCGGTCGGTTTCTCCTTCGATGCCTACGAGCGCCTGATCATCGGCGGTACATTCTGGCTGGCCTACCGTAACTCCTTCATGATAACCGTGTCCGCGACCCTGGTGCAGATGATCATGACCATTCTCTGCGCCTATCCTCTGTCGCGTACCTATCTGCCGGGCCGCAATATCCTCATGACCCTGATCGTCTTCCAGATGATCTTTCCCCCAAGCCTGATCCCCTTCTATCTGACCGTACGCGAGGTCGGCCTTATCGACAGCTGGGGCTCGCTCATCTGGCCCTACGCCATCAACACCTTCAACATGATCGTGCTCAAAAGCTACTTTCAGGCGCTGCCCAGAGAGCTCGAAGAGTCGGCCATCATCGACGGCGCGAACGACTTCAGAGTTCTCATCCACATCATGCTGCCGCTTTCCGTACCAGTGCTCCTGACTCTGACCCTGTTCTACGTGGTCGCCAACTGGAACCTCTTCCTGCCGGCCATCTTCTTCATCAATGACGGCAACAAGCAACCCCTCCAGGTGATCCTGCGCGACATGATCTGGTCCATGCAGCTCGCCACCCAGACCGCAAGCGCCGACGATTTCGAAAGACTGGCCGGTATGGAAGCCCTGAAGGCCTCCAGCGTCATTATCGCCGCCATTCCAATGTTGGTCGCCTATCCATTCTTCCAACGTTTCTTCATTAAAGGCATCCTTCTCGGCGCCATAAAAGGGTAGATGACGCCCGCAACTGAAATACGACTACCCTTACCACCACCGTGATTCCAGGTTGCATCGATTGCAGTGAACGTGTAACAGTTCGCATCTCCAGACCGACGCAATGTCCAGAGACCACAGGAGGAACGTTTGTATGTCTTCTCAACCCAAGTTTACCCGCCGCCAGGCCCTCAAGTTGATGGGGATCACCTCCGTCAGCGCATACCTGGCCGCCTGTGCCCCCCCAACCGAGATGGCCGACTCCGGCGACTCTGAAATGCCCGCCGGCGAAAAGAAGAAGATCTCCATCTCCCACATCGGTGGCGGCAGTGTCGAAGCATCGGAGAAATCCCACCGCATGATGCTGCTGCGCTCCAGCTTCCCCGACATCGAGTTCGAGAACCGCTGGGTCTCCTACGCTGCCTACCTGGACAAAATACCAGTCCAGATCGCAAGCGGAGACCTCGCCGACCTCCAGTTCTGCAACGCCTTCAATGACATTCCGTTGATGATGGAGAACGAGGTCATCATCGAAACCGGGCCCCTACTGGAACAGTTCGGCCAGAACATCCTCGCCGTCACCCCCGAAGCGGCCTGGGCCTCCACCGTCTACGACGGCCGCCAGGTCGCCGTCACCCACAACATCTACGACCTAAACATCTGGTGCAGCCAGTATCGCGGCGACTGGCTCGAAGCCCTCGGCATGGGCATCCCCGAAACGATCGATGAGTACGGCGAAGTGCTGCGCGCCTTCTCCAACAGCGACCCCGATGGCAACGGCCAGGACGACACCTACGGCCGCCTGCTCTACAACTCCGTCCGCTTCGACGACGACTTCTTCCATGCCTTTGGCGTCGCCGTCGGTCACCACCTCAACGGCTTCTGGCGCCAGCGCGACGGCCGTCTGGAGTTGGACTGGGTGCAGCCGGGAATGAAGGACGCGCTTGCCTGGATGAGCTCCGTCTGGGCCGACGGCGGCTTCCACCCCGATTCAATCAGTATTCCTCTCGGCCAGAAGGACAACGCCTTCCGCGCCGGAATCGCCGGCAACGTCTATACCGCCTGGAGCGCCGTCGATTTCGCCCAGAATCAGATCAGAACTGTCGCCCCCGAAGCCACCGTCGTGGCCGGCCCGGCGCCCGAAGGCCCAGGCGGCCGCGGCTATACCGGCGAAGGTTGGCCCTGGTGCTTCGTTATTCCCATCACAGCCGAGCATCCCGAAGACTGTGTGCGCGTCATCGACTGGTTCTTCACCCCTGACATCGCCGCCCAAATCCTCTGCGAAGGCGTCCTCGGAGTAACCAACAAGGGCCTGAACGAGAACGGCTGGTGTGTCGAATTCACCCCCGAGGAGAAGGCGGCCATGGGTGACGAATGGACCCAGAAGCAGAATGAGGTCCAGGACATCAACGTCTTCTGGGGCCTCTGGCTCACCATTGGAACGTTGGGCGGCGTGCAGCCCTTCCCCACCTTCCCGCCCGACATGAAGGCGCACTTCGAAGGCATGCTCGAAGCCAAGTATTCCGAAGAATCCCTGGCTGCCCAGGTAATCTCTCAGGAATACCTCAGACTTACCGAGAAGCCCCGCCCCGTCCAGGCCGACAAAGAGTACTGGCCCGGCCTCCAAACCCGCTTCGGCGAATTCATCTCGCAGGCGGTGGCCGGCACCATCGACATCGACCAGGGCTGGTCAGAGTGGCTCGACTTCTTCGAAAAGAACGGCGGTCCTCTGCTGACCGAGCAGGTCAACGAGATCTAGCAGTCAGAAATCCATGGTCGGAGGCCGGGACCGAATCTGGCCTCCGACCATAGCCAGGTGAGGTTGACAAAGTGGCAACATCAGCCGTATCCAAGTCCACGGCAACATCGGGCCGCCGCAGGTCCTTCTGGGCGCAGTTTGTCTTCAACCTCTGGACCTACCGCTATCTCTACCTGATGCTTGTCCTTCCCTTCGTCTTCTTCATCATCTTCCGCTTCTACCCCATGTGGGGCAACATCATCGCCTTCAAGAAGTACCAGCTGATGCGCGGCATCTGGGGCAGCCAGTGGGTCGGTTTCCAGCACTTCAACACACTCTTCGACGATCCCGCCTTCCTGCGCGTTCTCCGCAACACCGTCTCAATCGCCTTCTTCAAACTGGTCTTCACCTTCCCCGCCCCGATCATTCTGGCGCTTTTCATCAACGAAATCCGCCACATGGCCTATAAGCGCTTCGTCCAAACCGTTGTCTACGTGCCCCACTTCCTTTCCTGGGTCATCTATGGCGCAATCCTCTACATCGTCCTGTCCCCCGCAAACGGCATCGTTAACAACATCGCCGCCTCGCTCGGCATGGAAAAAGTCGCCTTCTTCCAGAAGCCGGGCTACTTCCAACCCATCGTCATCATCTCATCACTGCTCAAGGAAACCGGCTGGGCCGCCATCATCTACCTCGCCACCATCTCCACCATCGACCTCACACTCTACGAAGCAGCCATCATCGACGGCGCCAACCGCTGGCAGCTCATGCGCTACGTAACGCTGCCCGGCCTGGCCATGACAATCGTCACCCTCTTCATCCTCCAGATCGGCTTCTTCCTCAACGTCGGCTTCGAACAGATCTTCATCCTCCAAAACAACATGGTCCTCATGACCGCCGACGTGATCGAAACCTTCATCTACCGAGTCGGCATCCGCCAGGCCCGCTTCGACTTCACCACCGCCGCCGGCCTCTTCAACGGGCTCGTGGGCATGGTCCTCGTCCTCCTCGCCGACCGCCTCGCCAAACGCCTCGACCTCCCCGGCATCTTCT
>JAJDXQ010000010.1 GCA_022823185.1 Caldilineaceae bacterium | reverse complement strand
AACGCACTGAAATCAGCCATCCCCCGCAGCGCCAGCACCTTCGTGATCGCCGCCGTCAGCGTCGTCTTCCCGTGATCCACATGTCCGATCGTCCCCACGTTCACATGGGGCTTGTTCCTCTCAAATACTGCCTTCGCCATTCTTTCTCTCCTGACTGTTTCCCATCTCTGCTGTGCAAAATCAAGCAGCCTCGCAACGAAGCTGTAAAATTCTCTCCCACCTGCACGCGCTCAGGCCGCCTCCTGGCCACCCTACCGGCGGCCCGCCGGATCGCCCCGGACCCTCCCGGTCGCGCCGGGCTCCCGCTTTCGCATTCGCCCGCTCTCGAGCGGAAAGGACCCAGCCGATACGGTCGGCTACACAGACGCTGCCTTTGCAACCTGAACAGTATACGAAATGTCCTGACGGTTGACAAGTCTCGAAACAACCGAAACAACCTACCTGAATGTAGCGGCCAGCTCAGGCGAATTCTCGTCGCAGGGCGCCGACGTCCGCCTTCTGTGTCGTCGGCTGATAACTGTCGAACTGCATCGTAAAGGTGCCGCGCCCACTGGTGATCGAGCGCAGTGTCGTCGCATACCCGAACATCTCCGCCAGGGGCACGACAGACTGCACCGCCGTAACTTTGTTGTTATGGGGCGTCATCCCCTCAATCTGCCCGCGCCGGCTGGAAAAGTCGCCCACGATATCGCCGACATACTCCTCCGGCACCACCGCCTCAACCATCATGATCGGCTCCAGCATGATCGGGCCCGCCTTCGTCATCCCTTCCTTGAACGCCATCGAACCGGCTATCTTGAAGGCGACTTCACTGGAATCCACCTCATGAAAACTGCCGTCCACCAGCGCCGCCCGAACATCCACCACCGGGTAACCCGACAGCACGCCGCTCTCCATCGCCTCTTCAATGCCCTTGCGGACAGCGGGAATGTATTCTCTGGGAACAGCGCCGCCAACGATCTTGTCCTCAAACTCGAAGCCCTTGCCCTCCTCGTTCGGCTCCAATTCGATCCAGACATGGCCATACTGTCCCCGACCGCCGGTCTGACGAACGAACCGTCCTTCTGCCCGCTTCGCCCGGGTGATCGTCTCACGATAGGCCACCTGCGGGCGGCCTTCATTGCACTGCACCCGGAACTCTCTCTTCAGCCGGTCCACGATAATCTGCAGGTGCAGCTCACCCATTCCGCTGATGATCGTTTGCCCCGTCTGATCGTCGTACCGTACCTGGAAGGTCGGGTCCTCTTCGGCCAGCTTCAAGAGGCCGTCGGCCATCTTGTCCTGGTCAGCCTTGGACTTCGGCTCAACCGCGATGCCAATCACCGGGGCCGGAAACTCGATCGTCTCCAACAAAATCTCGTTGTCTCTGTCGCTGAGCGTCTCACCGGTCAGGCTCTGTTTGAGGCCGACAATGGCAGCAATGTCGCCGGCGCGGCACACTTCGATCTCTTCCCGCTTGTCAGCATGCATCTGCAACAGCCGCCCAATTCGTTCCCGTCGCCCCTTGTTGGCGTTGTAGGCCATACTCCCCGACGACAGAGTGCCCGAATAGACGCGTACGTAGGCCAGACGGCCGACAAAAGGATCGGTCACGATCTTGAACACAAGCGCAGAAAACGGCTCATCCGGATCCGCGAACCGGATCTTCTCCTCTTCCGTCTTCGGGTCCAGGCCAACAACCGGCGGCACTTCCAGCGGGCTGGGCAAATAGCGAACGATCGCATCCAATAAAGGTTGCACACCCTTGTTCTTGAGGGCCGATCCGCACAGTATCGGCACCACATCATTGCCGATGACAGCATTGCGCAAGGCTTTGATCAGCTGCTCGTTTGTGATCTCCTCGCCCTCCAGATAAAGTAGTGTCAACTCATCATCGGTTTCGGCAATCCGCTCGATCATGGCCGCGCGCGCCGTCTCCGCCGCATCTCGCATCGTCTCCGGAATCTCCTCGGCCTCAGGCGTCGCGCCCAGCGCATCGCTGTAGCGCAGTGCCTTCATCGTAAACAGGTCAATGACCCCCTGGAATTCCTCCTCCGCGCCCCAAGGCAGTTGAATGGGCAGTGGGTCGGCCCCGAGCCGGTCGACAATCATACCCACAGTCCGATCAAAGTCGGCTCCCACACGGTCCATCTTGTTCACAAAACAGATGCGGGGAACCTGATAGGTATCCGCCTGCCGCCAAACCGTTTCCGATTGCGGCTCAACACCCGCAACCGCGTCGAATACGACGACGCCGCCATCCAGCACGCGCAGACTGCGCTGCACCTCGGCCGTAAAATCAATATGGCCCGGCGTGTCAATGATATTGATCTGGACTTCCTCTCCGTTCCGACTGTCGACCCAATTGGCCGTAATCGCAGCCGCGGTAATGGTTATCCCGCGTTCCCGCTCCTGCGCCATCCAATCGGTGACAGCCGTCCCCTCGTGCACCTCGCCCATGCGGTGTATACGACCCGAATAGAACAGAATCCGTTCCGTTGTCGTCGTCTTGCCGGCGTCGATATGGGCAATAATTCCAATGTTGCGAATCTTATCCAATGATACCTGACTCATCTAATTCACCTGATCTTGTCCTGGTTGCCAGCGTCGTTTCCCTATCGACCAGGCGCGCATCCATCTGTCGCGCCCCAATCACATAAAGGATCCAACCTGCATTACGGCAACATCGCGTTCACGATGCTCTCTGCGCCACGCGCCATTCAACAGGCGCGATTCACAAAGCGCATTCCATTTTCCTGCCGGCAGCCGCACATCGCCTGCAGGTTGCCGCCACCGTCCGCGCCCCTGTATGTCTTACTGATCCCTGACATACAGACGACGCAACCGTCTCACAGGCACCGGAATCCCACGCGCCGCGCCCGAGCAGTGCCGCCTGCAATCTGTTCATCCGGCAACCCGCTCTCCCGGCAGCGTTGAACTCCGCTCAGCAGTCCGCTGAGCGCGGTGCAACATCATCCTGTGGCTCGAATGCGCCGTGTTTAGTTCAGTTCAGAAGAAAATCCAACCCCGCCAGGGCCGGATCTCTTCAAAGCTGTGCCCGGTATGAGCGCCGGACACATCAGAAAAATCAACTCGTTCGTCTGTGCTGCCATGACAGGGCCTCCAATAGGGAGTCCCTGCCACAATGTTCCTGCGCCTATCGCCTTCTGGCAAAATGGGCGAAGGCCTGATTGGCTTCTGCCATCCGGTGTGTTTCTTCACGTCTGCGAACGGTCTGTCCTTCGCCGCGCGCCGTGTCCAGCAGTTCATTCGCCAATCGGGTGGCCATGTTGCGGCCGCCCCGCCCTCTGGCATTCTGGATCAGCCAGCGCATCGCCAGCGCCTGCCGCCGGTCAGGGCGGATCTCCATCGGCACCTGATATGTGGCGCCGCCAACTCGCTGCGGCTTCACCTCCACCAGAGGCGTGGCGTTCCTCAGCGCTTCTTCGAAAACTTCCAGCGGCGGCCGGTTGGTGCGTTCCGCTATCGTGTCCAGAGCGGTGTATACAATTCTGGCGGCCAGACTTTTCTTGCCCCGTTCCATCAGATTATTGATGAACTTCGCCAGCACAACACTATTGTGCCGGGGGTCGGGCGTAACTTTTCTCTTCTCGGGCCGGTTTCGTCGCGGCATTCTACAACTCCATCCTCATAGGTCGCGCCTATTCACACCTCTTCAGGAAGACGAACACGCCATGTCCTGCCTCCCCAGAGTCGGCGCCTTAACGCGGTTTCTTGGTACCGTATTTGCTGCGGCTTCGCTTGCGGTCATCGACACCGGTGCTGTCCAGCGCGCCGCGCACAATATGATAGCGCACGCCGGGCAAATCCCGTACCCGACCACCGCGTACCAGAACCACACTGTGCTCCTGCAGGTTATGCCCCTCGCCCGGTATGTAGGCCGTCACTTCTACGCCATTCGTAAGACGCACACGCGCGACCTTGCGCAGAGCGGAATTCGGCTTCTTCGGCGTTGTCGTTCGCACCTGGGTACACACACCCCGCTTCTGGGGGTTGCCCTGCTTGACCTTCTTCGTGCGGCCGGTCAACGTGTTCTGCGTGAAACGCAAGGCTGGCGCGGTCTCTTTCTTCGGCTTGCTCTTACGACCCTTTCGGACCAGTTGATTTATCGTCGGCAAATGCTTCCTCCCTGATGGTCTCCGTAGCCCACGAAAAGACAGTAGTCAACTATATCATAACCGGCCCCCTGAAAGCAAATCGTGGACCGATGCGGATGCGGCCCAAAATGGGTCTTCTCAGGAGTAACGGGCCGCCCCACACGAACCACTGCCGTTCCAACCACTGCAGCGCGAGGATGCGCCCAATCTGCCAGAAAAAAAGCGTGGAAGAACCGGCTCTTCCACGCCTTCTTCTACTTTCCCACTGCATGCCAATCCAAATTTAGCCCAGATCGACGTTTATTTCTTCGTTTTCCTCGTCCTTCAGGTTGTTCAAGTCGAAGTCAAGCTCTTCTTCCTCGCCGTTGCCGCCAAACCCCGACAGCATCCCCAGCGGGCCGATTCCCACTTCCGCCAAACCGGAGAGATCGGCCAGGTCCAGCTCAGTATCGTCCAGATCGAATTCCAGTTCGCTCAATCCTCCGTCAGCGACTTCGGACTGTTCGGCCATCTGTTCAGCGACCTGCCGCTTCTCTTCTTCCCACATCCGCCGCGTGCGGAAGCCCGAGCCGACCGGAATCAGCTTGCCGATGATGACATTCTCCTTCAAGCCCCGCAACTCGTCCCGTTGTCCTTGCACGGCGGCATCCGTCAGCACGCGCGTGGTCTCCTGGAAGCTGGCCGCAGCCAGGAAGCTCTCGGTATTCAAGGCCGCCTTCGTCAACCCCAGCACGACCGGCTCGGCTTTCGCCGGGCGGCGGTCGCGGGCGATTGTCTTGTTGTTCTCATCCTCAAACTGGAAACGATCCACCAGCTCGCCCGGCAAGAATTCGGTGTCACCGGTCACCCGGATCATCACCCGCCGCAGCAACTGACGCAAAATCACCTCGATATGCTTGTCGTGGATGGCGACACCCTGACTGCGATATACCTGCTGCACCTGCTCCAACAGGTATAGCTGGCAGGCCTCCCGCCCCTGAATCCGCAAAATCTCGCGTGGATTCTTGGAGCCTTCGGTCAACTGCTCGCCTGCCGCCACCTCCTCGCCTTTCGCCACGCGCAACCGGGCATTTGCAGGAATGTCGGTCTCCCAGACCAGGTTGTCCTCTCGGCGGATGATCACCTGACCGTTTTCGGCAAAAATCTGGCCCTCCATTCCTGCCCGGAGTCCCTGATCTTCCTCGTCCCCGTTGCGCGCAATCACCGTATCTTCCTGCACCCGGTCATCGGAATCGACCATCAGCTCATAGCCCTCGGGAATCGCGATCTCCCGCCGCCTGAGCTCTGTGCGGCTGACTTTCAGCATCCGCTGATCGCCTTCCCACCAGATGTCCACCTTGCCGTCGATTTCACTGATGACAGCTTCGCCTTTGGGGTTCCGCACCTCAAAGAGCTCCTCGACGCGGGGCAAACCCTGCGTGATGTCATCACTGCCGGCCACACCGCCGGTGTGGAACGTGCGCAAAGTGAGCTGCGTGCCCGGCTCGCCAATCGACTGCGCCGCGATAATTCCCACCGCTTCGCCCTGCTCGACCGTCCCTCCCCGCGCCAGGTCCGTGCCATAGCATTTCTTGCACAGGCCAAAGCGGGATTCGCACGTCAGCGGGCTATAGACAAGCGCTCTCTCGACGCCATGCCGTTCTATCGTTGCCAGGGCAGCCTCGTCGATGACCGTACCCCGTTCCAGCAGCGGTTCATCAGCATCCGGCGGGATGATCGCGCCGGCCAGCGTACGCGTCGCCACACGGTCGGCAAAGCTCTCACCCATCGCCCTTGAACTATCGGCATCTATCCAGATGCCGGCATTGGTGCCGCAATCGTCTTCCGTCACAATTACGTCCTGGGCCACATCCACCAGGCGCCGGGTCAGATAACCTGCGTCAGCGGTGCGCAGCGCTGTATCCGCCAGCCCTTTGCGCCCGCCGTGCGTGCTCAGGAAATACTCCAGCGCGGTCAACCCTTCGCGGAAATTGGAGCGGATCGGCAGAGGAATGATGCGCCCGTTCGGGCCGGCAATCAGCCCGCGCATGCCAGCCAGCTGCCGCACCGTATTGACGCCCCCCTTTGTCGATCCGGAGTGGGCCATCGCGCCAAGCCCTTCCAGCGGGCTGAGCAGTTTGCGCACCTCAGCGGTCACTTCGTCTGCGGCCCGCGTCCACAGCTCAACCGTCTTTTCGTACAGCTCTTCCTCCGTGATCAGACCGCGCCGGTACTGACGTTCGGCCTCAGCCACCTCATCCGATGTCCGCTCGACAATACTGTCCTTTTCCTGCGGAACCTGAATATCGCTGACCGCAATTGTGATTCCCGACCGGGTGGCGTATTCGAAACCCAAATCCTTGATATTGTCGACTGTATCTGCTGTCACATCCCTGCCCAGATGTTTGTAACAGAGGTCAATGACCTCATTGACACCTTTCTTGTCGAGAAGCTTGTTGACGAACCAGAGCTCCTCCGGCAGGGCACGGTTGAAGATGATACGCCCGATCGTTGTGCGAATGATTCGATCCTGCGGCCAATCGGCCCCCAACAGATTCAGCTTCCGCAGAGCGTCCCGCACCTCATTCATGGCGGCCAGCCCAAAGGCCTGGATCTCCTGGACCATATTGCGTTCGCCTTGAGCGTAGATGTCCATCAACTTGCCTACGGTTGCGATGCCGTGGTCCTTCAGGGCCTCCATCACCCGATCGCTTACCTCCATCGACTCGATCGGCTGCACGTCGAAAGGCGTTGTAAAACGCGCCCGAATCGAATCCCGCAACTTGATATGACCCAGGCTGAAGATATATTCCGCTTCATCCATCGAGCTGAATAACGGCAGCTCCGCGTCGGGCGTCGACTCGTTCTCCTCCGTGGTCAGATAGTAAACACCCATGACCATATCTTTGGAGGGCCCCACGATCGGCTCACCGCTGCTGGGCTTCAGCAGATTCTGGCTGGAGAGCATCAACTGCCGCGCTTCATCGACCGCAGATTGGCTCAGCGGCACATGCACAGCCATCTGATCACCGTCAAAGTCCGCATTGAACGCATCGCAGACCAGCGGGTGCAACTGAATCGCGCTTCCTTCCACCAGCGTTACCTCAAATGCCTGAATGCCCAGACGATGCAGCGTCGGCGCCCGATTCAGCAGCACCGGCCGTTCCCTGCAAATCTCCTCCAACTCATCCCACACCTCGGACTGCTGGCGATCAACCATCCGCTTGGCGCTCTTGATGTTATGCGCATAGTTGTCCTCCACCAGGCGGCGCATGACGAAGGGCTTGAAGAGCTCCAATGCCATCTTCTTCGGCAGGCCGCACTGGTGCAGTTTCAGCGTGGGCCCAATGACAATGACTGAACGGCCGGAATAGTCGACGCGCTTCCCCAACAGATTGCGGCGGAAACGGCCCTGCTTGCCCTTGAGCATATCGCTCAGGCTCTTGAGCTTGCGCTTGCCGCTGCGGCTGACCGCCCGGCCGCGCCGCCCGTTGTCGATTAGGCTGTCGACCGCCTCCTGCAACATGCGCTTCTCGTTGCGCACAATTACATCCGGCGCCCCAAGGTCAAGCAGCCGCTTGAGACGGTTGTTGCGGTTGATTACCCGCCGGTACAAATCATTCAGATCGCTGGTCGCGAAGCGTCCGCCGTCCAACTGCACCATCGGGCGCAGCTCCGGCGGAATCACCGGCAATATCGTCAGCACCATCCACTCGGGCCGGTTGCCGCTCTTGCGGAAATTCTCAACAACCCGCAGACGTTTGGCCGCCTTCTTGCGCCGCTGCTTGCTTCTGGTGGTAAAGATCTCCTCCCGCAACTCCTTGGCCAGCGCGTCCAGATTCACCTTGGAGACAATGTCGCGGATCGCCTCCGCCCCCATTCCGGCCTTGAAAATGTTGCCCCACCGATCGGCCAGCTCGCGATAGCGGGTCTCTGTCAGAAGCTGCATCGCGTGCATGCTCTTCAGCTCGTTCAACTGCTCTTCCGCCGCAGTCTCCAACCGCTCCCGCCTCTCGGCCACATCCTCGCGCAGTTTCTCCAGCAATTCCTCCAATTCCTGGCGCACATATGTCTGCTTGGACTGAATCAGAGCGCGAATATCCGACTTTTCCTCATCAGATTCAAACTGAAGCGAATCCAGCCGCTCCTGCACATGATCGTTGACAAGCCGTTCAAGATCGGCATTCACGGTCTGATTCGCCGAGATAATTGCGTCATCCACCCAATCCAGACGCTTATCTTCCCCGGCTTTCTTGCCGACCCGGCCCGGAATCCAATCCTGAATCCGCTGGGCCTGGCTGATCGCTTCCGACGACGACCGGTTGATTCGCTCATCCAGCCTGGCAATCTGCGATTGCTCCTCCTCGTCCAGCTCATCGAGCTGGCTCTGCGCACTGGCCTCAACGGCGTCAATCTGTTCCTGCGCCTCGTTCTCTAAACGGGCAATGCCCATCTGCACCTCTTTCTCAAGGCGCTGAATGGCCCGGCCGCGCGCATCTTCGTTCACCCCCGTAATGATGAACTGCGCAAAATACAGAACGCGCTCCAGATGGCGGGGGCTGATATTCAGGAGCAACCCCAGATGGCTGGGAACGCCCTTCACATACCAGATATGACTGACCGGCGATGCCAGTTGGATATGGCCCATCCGCTCGCGGCGGACGCGCTGCGGCGCGACTTCCACACCGCATTTGTCGCAGACGATACCCTTATAGCGGACGCGCTTGTACTTGCCGCAGGAGCACTCCCAATCCTTCTGCGGCCCAAAAATCCGTTCGCAAAACAGACCGTCCCGTTCCGGTCGCAGTGTACGATAGTTTATCGTCTCCGGCTTCGTTACTTCGCCAAAACTCCATTCGTCAATCTGATCCGGGGAGGCAAGAGAGATGCGAATTGCGTCAAAATCTCGTACTTCCATTTTGGCTCCTTTGCGGTTCGCCCGCCGCCTCATGCACACCAAATGCATTCAGCGGCGGCATCGCGTTGGTCGGTGACTTCACAGGCCACCGGGCGCTGTACACAACCCGCCCGTTGCCGGGTTCGCAGGCAATGCGGTCGGCGGCGGCCTCGGCTGGCGTCGCCCTACTCGCTGCTGCGACTCATCGGGCTGGGTACGTTCAGGCTGAAACCGAGATGCGGTAGACGATCCTCGACCTCATCTTTGCCCAGTTGTATCACTTCATTCTTGTCGTTGATCACTTCAATCGAAAGGGCCAGACTCTGCAGCTCTTTCACCAATACCCGGAAACTCTCCGGCACACCGGGGCTCTGGATCTCATCGCCCTTTACAATCGCCTCATAGGTCTTCACGCGGCCCGTGGTATCGTCCGACTTGATCGTCAGCATCTCCTGCAAGGTGTAGGCCGCGCCGTACGCCTCCAGGGCCCATACCTCCATCTCGCCAAAACGCTGACCGCCAAACTGCGCCTTGCCGCCCAACGGCTGCTGCGTCACCAGGCTGTAGGGGCCCGTGCTGCGGGCATGGACTTTATCCTCCACCAGATGGTGCAACTTGAGCATCTGGGCGATGCCAACCGTTACATGCGCATCGTACGGTTCGCCCGTCTTGCCATCAAACAGCTTCTGTTTGCCGGTTGTCGGCAGCGGCCAGCCAATCTCACTCGAGTGCCGCATTGCCGTCGCCTCGACTTCCTCTCGCAGCGCGGCGTCAACCTCCTCCCCCTGCGCCAACTGCGTCAGAACGGGATCGTCGCCGACCTCCGTCAGCCCGGCGCCCTCCGGCTCGCAACCGTGAAAGAGCATCCACTCCCGAATCGAAACATGGCGGGCATACAGGTCCGCGGCATCCGACCTCGTCTCCGGAACCACAAGCTCCGCCTCATATCCCTTATCCCTCAGCCATTCAGCCAGGGCGGCGCCGCGCGCGTACTTGTCATCGTAAAACAGCTGCTCAGGCTCATAGCCGAGCGGCGCCAGCCAATCCAGCAGATAGAGCCGGCGGGCATCGTTGTCGTCCAGCAGCGACTCGCCTTCGACCTCCTGCTCGCGCACAAATGCCCAGGCCCGCTGCGTGACATCCTGCCAGGCCCGATCGATCAGCCAGGCCCGCGCCAGTTCGGATTCAATCTCATCCTCTTTCGCCCCATCAAAAACCGGCGTTTCCGCCATGAAGCCAAGTCGTTCGGCCGCCCATCCCAAATGGGTCTCCAGAACCTGCCCGATATTCATGCGGCCAGGGACACCCAGCGGATTCAGAATGATGTCGATCGGTGTGCCGTCCTCCAGGAAGGGCATATCTTCCACCGGCACGACCCGGGAGATAACCCCTTTGTTGCCATGCCGGCCGGCCATCTTGTCGCCTTCGGTCAATCGACGGCGCTGCGCAATGCTCACGCGCACCATCATCTCCACCCCGGCGGGCATGTCCTGGTGATCGTCGCGCGTGAATACCTTGATATCCACCACCTTACCCCGCTCCCCGTGCGGGAGCCGTAAGGAGCTATCCTTTACCTCACGCGCCTTCTCACCGAATATCGCCCGCAACAGCTTCTCTTCCGGGGTCAACTCGGTCTCGCCCTTTGGCGTAATCTTCCCAACCAGAATGTCTCCCGCGGCAACTTCAGCCCCGATCCGGATGATGCCGTCCTCGTCCAGATGCCTCAGCGCATCCTCACCCACATTGGGAATGTCTCGCGTGATCTCCTCCGGGCCGAGTTTCGTCTCTCTGGCTTCAATCTCGTGCTTCTCAATATGCACCGACGTGTACTTGTCGTTCTCCACCAGCCGTTCGCTCACCAGGATAGCGTCTTCGTAGTTGCCGCCCTCCCAGCTCATGTAGGCCACGAGCACATTCTGCCCCAGCGCCAGCTCACCATTTTGGGTGGAGGAGCTGTCCGCCAGCACCGTGCCGGCCGCGACCATATCGCCTTTCGAGATCGTCGGACGCTGATCGATGCAGGTGCTCTGGTTGCTGCGGTTATACTTGCGCAACGGGTAGGTATGAAGGGTTCCGTCCTCCTCCTGAATGACGATCTCCGTATTGACCACCCGAATGGCCTCGCCCGCCTTGCGGGCAACCACGACCTGGCCCGAATCAACCGCAGCCTGCCACTCCATGCCCGTGCCGACGATCGGCGCATCCGGCAGCACCAGGGGCACCGCCTGCCGCTGCATGTTCGAACCCATCAACGCCCGGTTGGTATCGTCATGCTCCAAAAAGGGAATCAAAGCGGCCGAAACGCCCACAACCTGTTTGGGCGACACATCCATATACTCGATCCGTTGCGGCTCTTCAAAACGGAACTCTTCAGCCTGCCGGACGGAGGGCCGCCTGTTGAGAAAGTGGCCGGAACTGTCCAGCGGCGTCGAGGCCTGGGCGATGGGAGAGCGCTCCTCCGTATCCGCGTTGAGATAAATGACATCTTCACCCACAAAGGGACGCACCCGAATCTCGGTCAGGTCTTCAAGCGCGGCGATTCTCCTGGCCAGCTCAGGCGTCAGTTCAACATCCCTTTCCGCCACAAGCTCGCCGCTGCCGGGGTCGTTGATTTCTTCGGCAAGAATCCGTCCCGTCAACGCATCGACCTGATTTTCAACCGTGTTGATGACGCGGCGGTACGGCGTCTCGATAAAACCGAAATCGTTGATGCGGCCATAGGTGGCCAAATAGCCGATCAGACCGATGTTCGGGCCTTCCGGCGTTTCAATCGGGCAGATGCGCCCATAGTGGCTGTAATGAACGTCGCGCACGTCGAAACCGGCCCGCTCGCGACGCAGACCGCCGGGGCCCAAGGCGCTCAGCCGGCGCTTGTGCGTCAACTCGGCCAGCGGGTTCGTCTGGTCCATGAACTGGCTCAACTGACTGCTGCCGAAAAACTCCCGCGTCGCAGCCACAACCGGACGAATATTGATCAGGCTCAGCGGCGTCACCTGCTCCGGCTCGCGGATCGACATCCGCTCCCGCACAACCCGCTCCATCCGCAAAAGGCCAATGCGCAGCTGGCTCTGGATCAACTCCCCAACCGTCTTGATACGCCGGTTCCCCAGATGATCGATGTCATCCGGCATCTCGCGGCCATTGTTGATGTCGATGATGCGGCGCACCACCGCCACGATGTCATCGTTCGTCAGAATGCGCGTGGAGAGAGGCTCTTCCTGCGCCAGCTTGCGATTGAGTTTGTAACGGCCCACCCGCCCCAGGTCGTAACGACGCGGGGTGAAAAGCAGATTCTGCAGAAAATTACGCGCATTGTCCAGTGTCGCCGGGTCGCCGGGCCGCAGCTTCTTGTAAAACTCCAGCAGCGCGTCATCGATCCCCTTTTGCCGGTCCTCGGTCGGATTGGCCGTCGGGTCCCGCTCCAGCGTCGCCTCGATGAACGGGTGATCTTCATTGTCATCAACGTCGGAGAACAGCGCCCGGATCTCCTCATCCGTCCCAAAACCGATCGCCCGCAGCAGAATCGTGGCCGGCAACTTGCGTTTGCGATCGACCTTGACGCTGACAATATCCCGCTTGCTCGTCTCAAACTCCAGCCAGGCCCCCCGCAATGGGATTAACTTGGTGCCCGTCAGTCCGCGGCCCGTGCTCCGATCTTCCTCAATTGTAAAGTAGACACCGGGCGAACGAATCAGCTGACTTACCACGACCCGCTCACTGCCATTGACGATAAATGTGCCGGAGTCGGTCATCAGGGGGAAATCTCCCATGAAGACTTCCTGCTCGCTGATCTCCCCCGTGTCGTTATTGACAAGCCGTACCTCAACCCACAGCGGCGCGGCATAGGTGATATCCCGCACGCGGCACGCCTCCTCCGTGTGCTTGGCGTCATCAAAGCGAAAATCACCGAAATGCAGTTCAAGATGCTTGTTGAAACTGACGATCGGCGAAATCTCCTCAAAAAGCTCTTTCAGGCCCTTGGTGCGGAACCATTCAAAGCTCTGAAGCTGAATTTCGATGAGCCGCGGCAGTTCGATCAGATTGGAAGTCCGCGAATAGGACTTCCTCTGCGTCCTGGCGCCAACACCGTTTCCAACGGCAGTATGAATCATATAGCGCATGCTCCTTTGCTGTACACTGTCGCCGCTTTCTCTACACTACCTTCTGTTCCCGCCAAACCAGACAGGCATTCAAATCGCGAAAATGGGGATGAAAGCTCCTCTCGCGGCGGATTCTGCTCGCGTCCAAACCGTTCGCCAACCGCCGTCTGCGGACGGCGCGCAGACGCGGACAGCGGCCACATGCCTCTTCACGCACACGACCGCAGACAATATCCATAATCAGGATTGGGCTCAATCTGATCAAGATCCGCTATGACGATATTGCCGCTCCAGAATCTGCCCCAATTGACACCGGTCTCGCCGCTACCGTTTCTCTCCCGCCTGCTGAAAAACGCAAAAATCAAGCCGCGGATTGTGCCCTGCCGCCAAATGCGCAGCAATTTACTCGCCCGCCGACGGCCTCGGCGGAGTTCATGCCACATCTATGCGCCCTGGCCCCGTCCCCCATAGCGCAGGGTCTGCAAGCAACAGACGGAACCGAGCCTATCAATTCTTGCCCTGAACCACAAAGTATAAGGCATACAGGAACCATTGTCAAAAAGTTTCGACGCCCGGATGCAGTCCAGATTTGGGGGAGGCTGGAGAAGCGGGCTGCAGGCCTCGTCGTGAATCCCCAGAGGCAGCCTCAAACGTGCGCCGATTTTGCCCCGCCCCCCATATCACTGCCCACCGGCATGTACGCGCGCCGCCTCCCCCTGTAGGGGCGCCCCTTGTAGGCGCCCAAGCCCCTCCGCAAAGGAACCCTCCTCCAATCAGAGACGCCAACACCTCCCTCGCGCCCTTTCCCCGCCCGCCTTGAACGCCCTTGAAACTGCCTCGATATGGGCGCTGGGCAATTTACATACGAAATGCCTACGATTGCAGCAGCCCCTTCCGCCTCACTGACATGATTCCTTGCGAATTCCCGCGAAAAACCGCCCTCCGCGCCCGGCGGATGGACTGCCGGATCCCCCCCGATATGACCACCCCGCGGCGCGCGCGCAGCACAGCGTATTCAACCCCCGTACCAGTGATCAGACTGCCGAAAAGAGGGCCATGACACAAACCCTTGCCGCGCCGCGCGACCGTAGATCCAGGGGTGTCTAAAATGCGAATTTCCCTCCCGCCAGTGCTCTGTTCTCCGGCGCAAAACGAACTGCTGAGCCGCCCTTCCGAAGGATTCGCATCCGTTTTTGTCAGAAATGGTTTTGTGCTATCGTTTTGCTATGGAACAATATGGGGGAAAGTGGGACACTCGCCCTGATCTTCCCTGATACATCCGTTTGACCTGAGAAGTTGGGTGCGCCTCCGCTCCGGAGATGCGCAATGGACGACTATTCCGAAAATCATGTTTCTCGGCGCGTTCAGTCACAATCTGGATAACAAAGGACGGGTCACAATCCCCGCCAAATTCCGTCACCAGCTCATGCCTGGACTGGTGGTGACGCGCAACCCCACCGGCGGCTGTCTCATGGCAATGCCGCTCGAAGAGTGGCAGAATGTGGCCGCCCGAGTCAGCGCGCTGCCCCTGATAGACAAGCGGACAGCGCAGCTGCGCCGGGCCCTGTTCAGCGCCGCCGAAGACCTGAAGCCAGACCGGCAGGGACGCATCCTCATCAGCCAGCGATTGCGGGAGTTCGCAGGCATCGAAAACGAAGTGATTATCGCCGGTATGAATACCTATATCGAACTCTGGGACCCGACCCAGTGGGAGGAGCAGTTACTCACACCGATGCAGCTCGGCGAAGACCTTTTCGCCGCCCTGGGAGTCTGAACCAACCTGGACCTATTGCCAAGGCCCGGCCGCAGGGGTCGCCTGAGACCTCACACCGCCGTGCCAGCACGCGACGGACATGCAAGGCGCCCCGTATGAGCCGGATGGCCTGAATCACCAACCCGTTCTGGCGGACGAAGCGCTGGCCGGCCTGAACGCCCAACCAGGCGGCCTCTTCATCGACGGGACGGTGGGCGGCGGCGGTCATACCCAGCTTCTTCTGCATCACACGCGCCTCCACCGGGCCGAGGCGCAGCGAAATATCATTGCAGACAGTGTCGGCGGCGGGCAATCGACCCGCCGCCGAGTGCCCGGAAGTGAAGGACGCAGCGGGCGGATCCTGGGGTTGGACGCCGACCCCGCGGCCATCCAACGAGTTCGGAACCGCTTTCCCAGCGAAATCCGCGCAGGCAGACTGAGCCTGGTCCAGTCGCCTTTCGATCAAATCGGTCGCATCGCCCGGCAACAGAGCTTCACCGGCGTGGATGGCATTCTGCTTGACCTGGGCCTCAGCAGTTTTCAACTGGATTCGCCGGCGCGCGGCTTTGCCTTTCGATTCGACGGCCCTCTGGACATGCGCTTCGACCCGTCTTCCGGCTACAGTGCCGCCGACCTGATCAACAACAGCTCCTGGGAGGAGATCGCCGATATCCTTTACCAATATGGCGAGGAACGACAGAGCCGCCCGATCGCACGCGCCATCGCGGCCAATCGGCCCGTTTCGACGACCGCCGAACTGGCTGCCATCGTCAGCAGAGCGGCGCGTCGCCGCGGCAAACAGAAGATCCATCCCGCCACCCGTACATTTCAGGCGCTGCGCATCGCAGTCAATGACGAATTGGGACAGCTGTCTAGAACCTTACAGCAGATTCCCGACCTTCTGCGGGCCGGCGGACGGGTTGCCATCATCTCCTTCCACAGCTTGGAGGACCGTCTGGTCAAAGAGTGGATGCGTGACAACGCCCGAAAGTTTCGGCCTGATCCGACCCTGCCGGCCGGCGGACAGGAGCAGGTTCCCGTTCTGGCCATCTACAACAAGAAACCAGTCGTGCCGGAAGCCGCTGAAATCGAAAGAAACCCCCGCAGCCGGTCGGCAAAGCTGCGGATCGCCGAAAAATTGCCTGGATCGTGATTGAACCGCACGCCCGTGGATCTGTTGTGACTGTTTCAGCAGGACAAGGCTATTGTCAACACCAACCGTAAATCTGCGCCGCGCCGCGCGCCCGTCGCAAGCGGGGGCCCGGCGTAACATTGACGAGCCGGTTTTGCGCCCAGCCGAACACGGAGGATCGAGGGAAGAAGGAAGCTGGGGGCAAACCAATATGCAATCATCCAATCTGGCCCGCTTTCGCATCCTGCGCGGCCTGATCTGGCTTGATGATATCGTTCCCTTGCCGCAAACATTGAGGGGCTATCTCCTCTTCGTCCTGGCTCTGACCGTCGTCTGCGGCCTGGCCGTCTTTCAGGTCTGGACATCGCTGCGGATTACGCAAGCCCGCGCCGAATTGGACGCGCTCAGCGTGCAGTACAGCCTGATCGAACAGAGAAACGCTGAGCTGCTTTGGCAGATCGGCCAGCTCACGACCCTGGAAGAGGTGCAGACGCGGGCAGTGCAACTCGACTTTCGCCCGGCTCTGGAACGCAATTACATTCCAGACCCGAACAGCGTGAATACCCGCCCCGCAGCTGCCGCAGGATCCACCAGATCAGGAGGGAGCCAGCAGCCGGATCAACATGCGGTGAGTCCCCTCACCCTGAATCAACCGCCCGCAGAGGCAAGCGACCAGTCAGCGCTGCCAGCCGGCGCAACAGGGAATCAGGGACCGGCGCAACCACCCAACACGACCCTCCGGACGGGCCCCGCTCGCGCGCAGAACAATGGGCCTGCCCCCGCCGAACCGTCCTTCTGGTCTGTGACCGAACGACTCCCCATCGCCGGGTTCGAGCAGACCGTCTCTGGGTGGCAACAACAGGTCGATTCACGCTGGCAGGCTGTCCGTCAGTGGAGCGAACCACTGCTTGAACGGGCCGGTGATTTCTTTCTGGGCCAGTTGAAACAACCCAGATAGCTCCCGTTACCCGTTTCACCGCCGCCAACGGCCCGCAGGAGGTCGCCGGGGCGGCGAACGTGCCTGATTAGAGATTCGTGGCCGCCGGAATGCGGCTGCGTAGTGTGGCTACAGAGTGTGGCTACAGAGTGTAGCTACTGTAGAACTGGAGATGTCTCGCATGCGTTCGCGGAACCGAACCGTTCGTCCCGCGCACGGACACGGGTTCGGCCCTCTATTCGCCCCCCGCCAAAGGCCCGAAGACAGGGTCGACGGTGGGCTCGAAGATGACGCCCTGAATCGGGAGGCGTCACACCGCGCCCCGCTCGAACAAGAGCGCGCCCCATACGCCTCCATATCAGATGATGTCTCCAAAATCTGGCGTATCGGCTTTATCGGCGTCGTGCTCACAGGCCCGCTGCTCCTGCTGATCCTGCGGCTGCTCGATATGCAGGTCATGGGCTGGCAGCAGTACGAACCGCCCAAGGCCGCGGCATCGGCGCGCAATACCGTGGATGACACCACTTCCTGGGGCGTGATCGTCGACCGCGACGGCAATCTGCTCGCCGCAGACCGCTTCACCTACCGGATTACGGCAACGCCGAAGTTCATCCCGGCTGAAGATTACGCCGAAATCGCCCAACGACTCGCTTACAGCATCGGTGTCCCGCCCCTTGAGATCGAAAATCTCCTGAAAGAGAACGGCGACCGAGACTATCTCATCATCGCCCCCAAACTCGACTTTGAACAGGGCCAACAACTGCTCGCCGAGCGCCAGCAACGACTGGCTGACAGGGATTTCCTCCTGGAGCACATTCGCATCGCGGCCCATCCCAGACGCTTCTATCCACAAGGGACCCTCGGCAGCCAGTTTCTGGGATTTCTCAATGCCGAACGCGTGCCTGTTTTGGGCATCGAACGCTACTACCGAAACTTCCTCTCCAGCGATGGCGTAGGACTCCCGCCCGGGCGCCAGCTGCCCCGTACGGAACTCGACGACGACATTCTGCGTTTTCTGCCCAGCGGCAATGGCAAAGGCCTCGTGCTGACCATCGACCGCACCGTCCAGCATATCATCGAAGAGGAGCTGCGCCTGGGCGTCCAGATCTACCGGGCCGTGGGCGGCTCCGTCATCGTCATGGATCCAAAAACAGGCGCAATCATGGGGATGGCGAACTGGCCCACCTTCGACGGCAACAGCTTCGAAGACGAAGACCCCGGCGCCTTCACCAATGTGACCATCAGCTCCCAGTTTGAACCAGGTTCGGTCTTCAAACTGATCACCGTCGCAGCAGCCATCGACATCGACGCCATCGAGGAATCATCTGTTTTCGTCGACACCGGAGCCATCTCCGTGGAAGGCCATACAATCCAAAACAGCGATCGCAAAGCTGTTGGCGAGCTGACCGTCTCCGATGCCATGGCCCACTCCAATAATGTGATTACCGTCCAGATCGCGCAGGAGGTCGGCGCCGAAACCTTCTACGACTACGTTTCCCGGTTTGGATTCGGCGCCGACACCAATATCGATCTCAGCGGCGAAGTCTCCGGCCAGGTCAGGAATCTTGATGCCCCGAACTGGGGCGTCTCCGACCTCGCCACAAACAGCTTCGGCCAGGGCATTGCCGTTACTCCCATCCAGATGATCAGCGCCGTGGCCGCCATCGCCAACGGCGGCAAGCTCATGCGCCCGTATATCGTGCACAGCCGCATCGCCGGCCACTACGCAATGGTCACCCAGCCAACAATGGTCTACCAGGTTATCCAACCGGAAACGGCAACCCGCATGAGCGAGATGATGAGGCATGTCGTCAACACCGGGAATCAGATGGCGCAGGTGTCCGGCTATAGCGTCGCCGGCAAGAGCGGCACCGCCGAAATCGCCACCGAAGAGGGCTACATTCAAGACGAAACGATCGCCAGTTTTATCGGCTTCGCGCCCGCCGACGACCCGCAATTTATCATGATGGTGAAGCTGGACCGGCCCGACCCCGCCATCAGCCGTTGGGCAGCCTATACCGCGACACCCATCTTCAGCCGTATCGCCCACCGCCTCTTCGAACACCTCAATATCCCGCCAGACTCTGTCCGCCTGTCAGATGATAGCCAGAGCTATTTCTGTCTGTCCGCCGTTCAATGCCAGGCGATCGGGTCGGCGACGCATTCTATGCCGGGGGCAGAGGAGATTGCAGAGCTTTCCAGCCGCTGACCCGCAGCGGGCCGCAGGAGGCCCCCGCAGATATGAAACCGCAACTTTTGAAACCGCATCCGCTCATGCTGACGATTTAATATAAGGCGTATACAACTGTTCAAAGGTGCCTGATTCGGTGGCAGACCGACCAAACGTTGAAACCTTCATCACCCATCATACATTGTGGCACGCGCTGACGGGCTCCCTCCCGCCCCAGACGTTGGCGCCCCGTCCCGTCAGCCCCGCGGTGCTGGATAGCCGCGATGCCGTTGCGGGCTCTCTCTTCATCGCCTTCAGCGGCGCCCGCACAGACGGCCACAAATTTATCCGCCAGGCCCTGACCGGCGGCGCCGCCGCGATCATCTGCGAAGAGCGGGGCCTTGAACAGCTGCGCGAAACCAATGCAGTGCTGGTCGACTGCCGCCGCAAACATGACGAAGGCCAGCAGCGGAAAGAAGAAGAACATCCCCGCCGCGCCCGCCCGCCCCATATGCTTCAAACCGCCCAGTTTGAGCCCGGCCGCGCCATCGCCTACATTGTGCCCGACGCCAACGCCGCCCTGCAGGCCGTAGGCGCCTTCCAACGGCTGCATCGCGCACATCCGGATCTGCAAGTGATCGGCGTGACCGGCAGCGTAGGCAAAACAAGCACCAAAGAGCTGGCGGCATCCGTCCTCGCCCAGCGCTACCGCACCCATCGCAGCGCCGGCAACCTCAACAGCGAACAGGGCCTGCCCATGGCCCTCCTCGGGCTGCGCACGGACCACGAACGGACCGTGCTTGAGATGGGGATGTACGACCTGGGAGAGATTCGCCTGCTCTGCCGCCTGGCCAGGCCGCGCATCGGCGTTGTCACCAATGTCGGCCCAACCCACCTCGAGCGGCTCGGCACGATAGAACGCATCGCCCGCGCCAAAGCCGAGCTCGTAGAAGCCCTGCCCAGCGCGCAAAACGGGGGCATCGCCATTCTGAACCAGGACGACCCGCGGGTTCGCGCGATGACCGCAGCCACCGACGCCCGCCCTTTCCGCTATGGCCTCTCTGCCGACGCCGATCTGTGGGCCGACGAAGTCGAAAGCCTCGGCATGGAGGGCATCCGCTTCCGCATTCATCACCGCCAGAATGACGGAAACATCCACAGCCAGCGTCTCACTGTGCCCGTCCTGGGCAGACATTCGGTCTATACCGCCTTGGCCGCAGCCGCAGTCGGCATTGTCAGCGATCTCTCCTGGCAGGAAATCCGCGCCGGCCTGCAGCGGGCGCCGAGCCAGTTGCGCCTTGTTGTAATGCCGGGCATCAACGGCAGCACCGTCATTGACGATACCTATAACGCCAGCCCTGTCAGCGCCGTGGCCGCCCTCAATCTGCTGGACGACCTCTTCACCCGCCGCCAGGCAGGCGGGGAAGGTTCGTCCGCGGCAGCGGCAGGCGCGCCCCAGCCGCGCAACGGCCAGCATCCGCAACAACAGCATGCCGGCCGCCGCATCGCGATTCTGGGCGATATGAGGGAGCTGGGCGCCTTCACGGCAGAGGGCCATAAACAGGTCGGCGCCCACGCCGGCGGCGTAGCCGATCTGCTCATTACCGTCGGCGCGCTCGGCCGCCTCATCGCCGATGAGGCCCAAAGCGCAGGCCTGCCTTCCCAAGCCGTATACGCAACCGACGACTTTGAAACGGCGCTGGCGGTCCTGAAAGAGCTGGCGCAACCGCAGGACCTGCTGCTCGTCAAAGGCAGCCGGGCCGTGGGCATGGATCGTCTTGTCACCAGGATTTCACGAGAGCCGGCAAAAGACGCGGCGCCAGAGCTCACCCGCCGCATTAGGCCCGAACAAGAGGTCGGCGGCGGCCTCCGGGAAGGCTGAGAGGTTCGTCGATGGAATCTCCCTTAGTGCTGGGGACGCTAAGTTTCTTTATCGCTGTGATCTGGGGCCAGCCACTGATCACACTCCTGAAGCACTATCGAATCGGCAAACAGGTGCGTATGGAAGGACCGGACTCGCATCAGGAGAAGACGGGAACGCCAACAATGGGAGGACTGCTCTTTGTCGTGCCGGTCCTTCTGATCACGGGGGCGCTCAATCTGGCCAATCTGCTTGGCTTCACCCTGATTGGCAAAAGCACCCTGTTGCTCTTCTTCTGCCTGGCCGCGCACGCAACACTGGGGGCCGTCGACGACTGGCTCGGGCTCCGCGGCAGGGGAAAGGGAATGTCGGCCCGGATGAAGAGCGGATTCCAGCTTGTGTTTGCCGCAATTATCGTCGGCATCCTCTATTTCGGGCCGCCCGATCTGTACTACGTAGGCGTGCCCGGCATTCCGGAGTACGTCTCGATCGGCTGGCTGTTCATTCCAGTGGGAATTCTGATCATCATCGGTTTCAGCAACGCGGTAAATCTGACGGACGGGCTCGACAGCCTCGCCGGGAGCATCAGCAGTATCTCCTTTGCCAGCTACGGGCTGATTGCCTACAGGCAGGGGCAAACCTACCTGGCCGCCTTCTGTTTCACAGTGGTCGGCGCTCTGTTTGCCTTCCTCTGGTTCAATGCCCATCCGGCGGAGATTTTTATGGGTGACACCGGCAGCCTGGCCTTGGGCGCAACGCTTGCGCTGGTCGCCCTGATGACCGGGCAGTGGCTGCTGCTTCCTGTCGTAGGGTTTGTGTTTGTCGCCGAAACCGTTTCGGTCCTGTTGCAGGTAGCCTCGGCCAAATTCAGCCGCCGCTACCTGGGTCGTGATATCCGCATGTTCAAAATGACGCCAATCCACCATCATTTTGAGTTAATGGGCTGGAGCGAAACACAGGTCAAGGAAAGATTCTGGATCGTCGGTGTGTTGAGTGGGATGTTGGGCGTGGCCCTGGCGCTGTGGAACGGTTGAGCTCCAACGCCATCCGTTCCATGCCGCCAACGACACCCCAATTCCTGGAAGCCGGTCTTCAGCGCCTGGTCACTGTCAGGGGACAACGCTCCCGCCAGAACCTGGACGTCGGAAGGAGAATGGCGCCGTGATTGCCAACTGCGAAACGTTCAACTTTGAAAAACGCAATGTCGTTATCCTGGGGATGGGCCGTCAGGGCATGGCCTTGGCTCGCTTCTTCGTGGCAGCGGGCGCAAAAGTAGCGCTCAGCGATATCGCGCCCGCAAAAAAGTTGGCCGAGGAGCTGGATCAGCTGGGCGATCTCCCGGTCTCACTTGACCTGGGCGGCCATTCACCCAACCTGCTCGATGACTGCGATCTGCTCTGCCTCAGCGGCGGCGTGCGTCTCCAGATGCCATTCGTCCAGAATGCCATCCGCCGCGGCATCCCGCTTAGCAATGACAGCCTGCTCACAATGCAGCTCGCGCCCTGCCCTGTTATCGCCATCACCGGCAGCAGCGGCAAAACCACAACAACGACCCTCGTCGGCGAAATGTTGCAAGAGACTTTCGCTGACGCGCATACCGTCCACGTTGGCGGAAATATCGGCGCCCCGCTGGTAGACCGCCTCGACACCATCCAGGAAGATGACTGGATGGTGCTGGAGCTGAGCAGCTTTCAACTTGAGCTGTTCGACCCGCATATCGCCTACGGGCCGTTCGACAGCCTGGGCCCCGACGTGGCCGCCATTCTCAATATCACGCCCAATCATCTGGATCGACATGCGTCCATGGCCGACTACGCCCTGGCAAAATCCAACCTGCTGCGCCATCTCAAACCGACCAGCGTTGTGGTCCTCAACGCCGATGATCCCGTGACCGGCCAGATGGCCGGCTGGGAGAATGAAGAGGCGCCGGTACCCGCCGATTGGGCGCTCGAACCCGTCCTGGCGCAATGCCGTTCCGCCTTGGGCAAAGACCGGCGCACTGTCCCGTTCTCCACCTCCGCCAGCCGAATCCGGCGCATCTCCCTTCAGGGTTCGGAAACGCTGCCGCCGCCCGCGGCCGCCGGTGAACAGCCCCACGCGCCGGCGTCCGGAGCCTGGGCGTCCGAAACATCCGCAGAGCTGGTCTACCAGGGCCGGCCCTTTTGCCGCCGCGCCGATGTCCGGCTGCGCGGCGAGCACAATATCAGCAACCTGCTGGGCGCCGCGGCCATCAGCGGCGCGGCCGGCGCATCGCCGGAGGCCATGGAGCGCGTGGCCCGCTCCTTCGCCGGCGTGCCTCACCGGTTGGAAGAGGTGCGGCCCAGGGGCAACGTCGTTTGGATCAATGACAGCATCGCGACCGCGCCCGAACGGGCCGTCGCCGGGCTTCAGGTCTTCCCCCCAGGCGCCCAGACGCTCATTCTCCTGGCCGGAGGCAAGGACAAGAACCTGCCCTGGGACGCCTTTGCCGACGAGGTGTTGGACCGCGTCCAGTGCCTGATCGGGTTCGGGGAAGCGGGGTCGATGATCGCCGACAAAGTGCGGGAACGGGCCTCGTTCCGGCGTATGTCCGCCCCCTGCTGCGCGGTGGTTCAGCGCCTCGATGAGGCCGTTGTCCTCGCCAGGCAGACCGCGACGCCGGGCACGGTTGTCCTCTTCTCTCCGGGAGGCACCAGCTACGACGCCTACAAGGACTTTGAGCAGCGCGGCGAGCATTTCCGCAATCTGGTGGCAAGCGGCCAGTAACGGCGGCGCTTCTCCGGCTTTCCTCCGCGGGCCCCAACGCGGCGGATCTATAAGGAACGACAATGGCCCTTCAGGTTAACAGTGCGAAACAGACCGGCAGATACGGCTCCAGCTTCGATTGGGCGCTGGCCGCCGTCCTCACCTGCCTGATCCTGTTCGGGTTCGTCATGGTCTTCAGCGCCAGCTACCCCTGGGCTCTCGAAAACCGCGGCTCGCCCTTCTACTATGTGTTCCTGCAGACCCGCTGGCTCGGGCTCGGCCTCGTGGTCCTTGTCGGCGCCGCGCTCGTCCCCTACCGGGTCTGGGAGCGGTGGAGCATTCCCCTGATGGCGTTCGGGCTGATCTCCCTGATGGCGGTCATCTTTCTGGGTGACAACCGCTTCGGCGCCACCCGTACCTTTTTCGGCGGACGCGTTCAACCCAGCGAGCCTGTCAAGGTGATCGTCCTCATCTATATCAGCACCTGGCTGGCCAGCAAAGGCAATCGCATCAAGGATATCAACTATGGACTGATCCCCTTTGGCGTGCTCATGGGAATCGTAACAGGGCTGATCGTCGCGCAACCGGATATCAGCACGACCATCCTCATCGTTGCCACCGCGCTGATCATCTTCTTCCTGGCCGGCGCAGAGCTGAAACAGCTTATCCTGGGCGGCTTTGTCGCCCTCGTCACTTTCTGGCTCGTGATCACCCGCAACAGCTATGCCAGCCGCCGCGTCAACGCGTTGCTCGAATCGATCCAGTCGCCTCTGAACAGCTCCGAATGGCAGATCCGCGAAGCCAGCCAGGCCATTGTCAAAGGGGGGCCGCTTGGTGTCGGCCTGGGCAACAGCACCGAAAAGCTGCCCGGCAATCTGCCCCTGAGCTGGTCGGACAACATCTTCGCGGTGATCGGCGAAGAAATGGGGCTGCTGGGCACGCTGCTGGTGATCCTGCTCTTCACGCTGTTTGTCTACCGCGGCCTGCGTATCGCCAGTGAATCGAACGACATCTTCGGCTCTCTGCTCGCAGTGGGCATCACCGCGCTCATCATCCTGCAGGCAATTATTCACATCGCCGTCGCGGTAGCCGTCGCGCCGCCCACAGGCGTGACCCTGCCCTTCGTCAGCTTCGGCGGCAGCTCTCTTGTCACCTCTATGGGCGCCGCCGGCATCCTGCTCAATATCAGCCGCTATCGCGGGCAGCCTCCGCCCCCCGCGCCCCGTCGACGCGAAGCCGGCGCACGCCCGGACACCACCGCGGCCGGCCGCATCAGCCGGGGTCTATTCAACGCTTTTGGCTCACGTAAATCCGGGGCATCCTCTGGCCCCCCAGGGCAAACAGCCCATGCGACTTCTAATCTCGGGTGGTGGAACCGGAGGACACGTCTATCCGGCTCTCGCCGTCGTCGAACAACTACGCATCAACGCTCTGAACGCCGCGACCGCTCAGGATAGCCCGGCGCTTCTGTGGCTGGGGAGTCAGACCGGCATCGAGCACCCTCTCGTGCAGGACGCTGAAATCCCCTTCCGCAACATCCAGAGCGGCGCGCTGCGAGGACGAAATCCTGTGATGGCATCACGCAGTCTGGCCAAAGTGCTGGCAGGCATTCGCCAGTCACTCCAGGTTCTCGAAGAGTTTCGCCCGCAGGCATGCCTTGCAACCGGAGGATATGTCATGGCCCCGGTTGCCATCGCCTGCCGAATGCGGGCCGTGCCGGTGATGATCTACCTGCCCGACATGACGCCCGGCCTGGCGGTGCAATGGCTCAGCGCTCTGGCGCAGAAGGTGGCGGTCAGCTTCCCCGAAGTTGCCGGCTTTTTCGGCAAAAAGGCGGTCGTCACCGGCTACCCTGTTCGCGCCGGGCTTCTCAACGCCGTCGAGGACAGGCAAACCGCGCGGCTGAAGTTGACACGGAAGCTGGGAATGAATCTGGAGCATGGACTGCCTCTCCTGCTGGTGTTCGGGGGCAGCCAGGGGGCGCGCAGTATCAACAGAGCCGTCTGGCAGGCGGCCCCCGCCCTCCTGCCAGACTGTCAGATTCTGCACGTCGTCGGCACGCGCGACTGGCCCCTGCTCGGACAGGAAGGACCGGAACTGTGGGACAACCCCCTGGCCGACCGCTACCATCCCGTCGCCTATCTGCACGAAGAGATGCCCTGGGCCCTGGCCAGCGCCGACCTGGCGTTCGCCCGCGCCGGGGCCAGTGTCCTGGCCGAGTTTCCACTGGCGCGTCTGCCATCGGTGCTCGCGCCCCTGCCCGGCGCCGGCTCCCACCAGCTCCCCAATGCCCGTAAACTGGCCGGCTCCGGCGCCGCCGCCATCATCGAGGACGCGCAGTTGACGGAAAGGTTGGAACCGACCATCGCGGCGCTGCTGGCGGATCAGAATCGACGACACTCTATGGCGGCGGCGGCCGGCGCCCTGGCCCAACCCCAGGCCGCAGACAATATCGCACGCGAACTACAGCGGCTCGCGGCCCGCGGCTAGCGCAGCGCAACGGCCGCCGGGGCCGCGCCCTGCGATCATGGACGACGACGATTTGGAATGCGATCAAGAGACGTAGTCGAAGAACGCGGCTGCTTTACAGGTGGGACGGACCCGGAATGTGTCCGACTCCCAGAAAGAAAACACAAAAAATGAGCGCATCTACGCCAAGCACAGTTGCATTTGTCTTCTACGTCCTCCTATTTGGATGGATCGGTTTCCGACGAGGCCTTTTCCGGGAACTGTCCGTGCTGGTCGTCTCCGTCGGCGGCTTCTTCCTGCTGCAACAAAATCAGGGACTGGCCCTGGAGATCGTCAGGCAGGTATTGGGCGTCCTCTTCGGTCTCCTCAGTGTTGGCGCAAAACTCCTCGCCTCACTGCGTTCCGGGGGCGGGGAGGACATTGGCGAACCGGTCTACACCCTGGGCGCCTCGGACTGGCTCTCCGATGCAGACCAGCCCACGGTCACCTTTCTGGTCTGGGCCGGCCTGCTGCTGTTTACCTACCTGCTGACCAACAAGGCGATCCCGGACAGCCTGAGCGCTTCAGGCATCTTGGCGGCTCTGTTCGGCATCGGCAACGGTCTCTTCTACATCCCGACATTCGCGCCGCGACTGATCGCCTTCATTCCAGAGGTCAGCGTCTCGTCGGTCTCTTCGCCCGGCGACGGCATGCAAGGGCTTCTGGACAGCATGACCGACATGATGCAGTCCAGCTTTGGCGACATCTGGCAGACTTTGGGGCCTCAACAGCCGATCCTGGCCGCAATCGCTCTGACGGTGCTGCTGGTGGCCGTGATCAGCACACTGCGCCGCGGCCAGACGTAACCGGCGACCCCAGGAGCCTCTGAACCCGCGCCGACCTTCCTTGAAACGCTACTGACAACGAATTCGTTATGGGGCTGATCGAAGTCTACTTTGGATCTATCGCTGGCATCATCACGCTGATTGGTCTGGCCCAGGGCTACGCGCGCGAACTGGGCCGGTCCATGATCATTATCGTCGCGATTTTTCTGCTGCTCTACGTCGAGGATCGACTCAACCCAATCCTGAACAGCCTGTGGCGAATGGTCTTTTCGACCGAGGATGTGGGCGCCCAGCAACTATTCCTGAGCAATTTCTATCTGATCATCTTTGTCGTGACCATCTTTGCCGGCTACGCGGGCCGGGTCATCACATTCAGCGGCCAGCAGTGGCCGATGCCCCATGGCGCAATTCTCAGTTGCCTGGTCGGCGCCGTCAACGGCTATCTGATCAGCGGCAGCCTCTGGTATTACCAGCACATATACGGCTATCCCCTCTCTTCCCTGGGATGGATAAACCCGGAGCTGTCGCCGATCGCCGCCGAACTTATCCGTTATCTGCCCCAGAATCTCATGCCTTCACCAACGCCGTGGGTAATCCCAATCGCCATTCTGCTGCTGATGCGGGTACGCGGATGAACGGTCTGAACGCCCATGCCGGCGCGCGGCCCGGCCGCAACGATGGAGTCAGCCATGCAAAGTGACAGGTGGCAGAAACAGTTGCAAATGGCGCTGGAAGCGTCCCCGCCCACAGAGGGCGGGAACCGCGCACGGCCGCACGTGCATCTGATTGGAATAGGCGGCGCCGGGCTCTCCGCCATCGCCCACGTCCTCCTCGAACGCGGCATACAGGTCAGCGGCAGCGACCGCCAGGAGAGCGAGCGAACACGCCGGCTGGCTGCCGCCGGCGCGAAAATGTTCGGGCGGCAACGAGCCCACCAGGAGCTCGCCGGTCTCCCGCCGCAGGAACGCCCGGACGTGGTCCTGATCAGCAGCGCGGTCGACGAAACGAACCCCGAGCGACAGACCGCGCGGAAACTGGGCATCCCGGTCGTGAAGCGGGAGGCTTTCCTGCGGCCGCTGCTGGCTGGCCGCGATGTCATCGCAGTCTCCGGAACCCATGGCAAGAGCACGACCACAGCGATGATCGTCCAGACGCTGCACGCAAACGGCTGCGACGCCGGCTATATCATCGGCGCCGACCTGCCGGGCTTCGGCAACGCCCGCGCCGGCGCCGCCACCGCATTCGTGATCGAAGCGGATGAATATGACCGCATGTTCCATGGGTTGACGCCGGCAGTGGCCGTCGTGACCAATGTGGAATGGGACCACCCCGACTGCTATCCAACGCCGGACAGTTTCGCCGGCGCCTTTCGCCACTTTCTTGCCCAGGTGCGCCCGGGGGGATGTGTGATCTCCTGCGCAGATGATCCCGGCGCGGAGGCGCTGCGCACGGAACGCCCAGCCGAAGACGGCCCCGAATGGCTGACGTACGGCCTCGATCACGGCTGCGACGTGCGCGCCGTCCCTGAAACTGTAAACGCAAGCGGGGGCTATACCGCCGCAGTCCACAGCGCGGGAGAGCCAATCGGACGCCTGCAACTGCAAGCCCCGGGCCTCCACAACCTGCGCAACGCCCTGGCCGCGCTCACCGCCGCCCGCCGCTGCGGCGTGCCCGCCGCGCAATGTCTGGCCAGCCTGCGCCAGTACACGGGCATCGGCAGACGCTTTGAACTGAAGGGAACCCGGCAGGGCGTGACCGTCATCGACGATTACGCCCATCACCCAACCGAAATCCAGGCAACCCTGGCCGCGGCCCGCAACCGCTTCGGCGAGCGGCGCATCTGGGCCGTCTTTCAACCGCATACCTTCAGCCGCACCAGCGCCTTGCTCCACAAAATCGCCCGCAGCTTCGACAACGCGGACGCGGTTCTGGTGACCGATATCTATGCTGCCAGAGAGAGCGGCGACAGGGCCCTGGCCGCGGCGGAAGTCGCGGCAGCCAGCGCACACCCTTCCATCCGTCACAGCGGCGGCATCGAGGACACCAGCGCGCTCCTCCACAACGAAGTGACCGCCGGCGACGTGGTGCTGACACTCGGCGCAGGCACCAGCCACCGCATCGGCGAACTGCTGCTGGAAAGACTGGGAACCGATGGCTGAAGGAGGAAACGCGCTGCCGCTTGTCCTGATCGTGTGCGGGGCGCCGGGCACGGGCAAAACAACGCTGGCCCGCAAACTGGCCCCGGCTCTGAATCTACCCTTGATCGCGCGCGACGATCTGAAAGAGTCGCTGTTCGAGACGCTGGGATGGTCAACGGTCGAGTGGTCCCAGCGGCTTGGCCGGGCAACCTATGAACTGGTCTACCTGTTGATCGAACGCCTGCTGGAGGCTCGCTGTTCACTGCTCGTGGAAACACCCTTCGATCCCGACTGGGCCAACCCCCGCTTCCAGGCATTGCGCGCGCGCCAACCGTTCCAGCCCGCGCAGGTCATCCTTTCCTGCCGGGCCGACCTGCTGCGTCAGCGCTACGCCCAACGAGTCGACAACGGCGAACGACACCCGGGCCACGTGGACCGCCTCCGAATGGGCCAGTTCGACACAGCCGCGCTGGCGCGCCGCAACCGCCCTCTCGACCTGGAAGGTCCCGTTTTTCACATCGACACCAGTGATTTCGCCGCGCTGGATTTCGACCGACTGGTCACAGAACTGAACACGCTTAGAGGAAGCCCAGCGCGCAGTGACAATACTTGATACCATGGCGCCACCACCGGCCAGGACCCGTCCAAAAAGAGAAATCAGCGCCGCCGCCCTCGACCAGATCGAGGCGCTCGGCATTGATATCCGGCAGGACCATCCGCTGGCGAACCTGACAACGATCAAGATAGGCGGCCCTGCCGACTACTTCGCGGCTGTCACAGACACGCACAAACTCCTGAAACTGGCGCGCTGGGCCAGGGCCAGCGACCTGCCCTACCTGATCCTGGGCGGCGGCAGCAATGTGCTGATCAGCGACCGCGGCATACGCGGGCTGGTGATCCACAACCGCTGCCACGATGTGCAGGTGCAGGATGCCCCCTGCTGCGACTACCCCAAAGACACCCGCCCCTTTCTCTTCGCCGAGAGCGGCGCACTGATGGCCGGCGCGGCCCGCACAGCCGTCAACGCCGGCCTCACCGGCCTGGAGTGGGCGGTCAGCGTGCCCGGCTCCGTTGGCGGCGCAGTGGTCAACAACGCCGGCGCGCACGGCGGCGAAGTCAAAGACTCCCTCTGGGACGTTCTGCTGCTGGACGGCAACGGAGATATCCAGGTCTACCGCGTCGAAGATCTCGCCTACGCCTACCGCCAAAGCAGCCTGAAACAGGAAGGCGGAGCCGACGCCGGCTTCGGGCCCGTCCTCCTCAGCGCAAACTTCCGGCTCCAAGCCGGCGACCGCGACGCCATCCGCGCCGCCGCCCAATCTTTCCTGGGCCACCGGCGCAGCACACAGCCGGTGGAACCCTCACTCGGCAGCACATTCGTCAACCCGCCAGGCGACTTCGCCGGACGCCTGATCGAGGAGGCCGGGCTCAAAGGGTTTCGTCTTGGCGGCATCGAGGTCAGCCGGACGCATGCCAATTTCCTCATCAACCCCGGCGGCGTCGGCGCGGCGTCGGCAGCCGATGTCCTGGCGATGATCCAGCATATTCAGACGGTCGTGGCCCGCCGCAGCGGCGTGGAACTGCAACCGGAACTTCAGAGAATCGGAGAATGGTGACTCTTATGTCGGGCAATCCAGTACGGGTCGGTGTCCTTTTTGGCGGCAAAAGCGGAGAACATGAAATATCCTTGCTCAGCGCGCAGACGGTCATCCGCGCCTTGGATGAGGCCGGCTACGAAACCGTGCGCCTGGGCATCACCAAAGCCGGCGAATGGCTCACCGGAGCCGATCCGTTGGCGCAGCTGACCAACGGCAAGGAGAAAGAGAACGGCCGCGCCAGGATGGAGGAGAACGACGCAGCCCCGCTCGCCCCCGCCCCGACGCAGTTCCCGCTGCTGGCGCATAGCGAACGCTTGCCCCCGGTCGACCTGATCTTTCCCGTGCTCCACGGCCCCTACGGTGAGGACGGAACCGTGCAGGGCCTGCTCGAGATGATCGAAATGCCCTACGTCGGCTGCGGTGTCCTCGCCAGCGCCGTCGCGATGGACAAGATCGCTGCCAAGTCCCTCTTTGCCGCCGCCGGAATCCCCCAGGTCGCCTACCGCACACTGCTGCGCCGAAACTGGGCCCAAAACGCGAACGCCGCCCCCCGCGAAAATCGTCGCGAGACCTTGCTGGACGAGCTGGAATCCGCCCTGCCCTATCCACTCTTCGTCAAGCCGGCCAACCTGGGCAGCAGCGTCGGCATCAGCAAAGTCAAAGACCGGGCGGAACTGGCCCACGCCATCGATTTCGCCTGCCGCTACGACCGCAAGGTGCTCGTCGAAGCGGGCGTCCACGAAGCCCGTGAACTGGAGGTCAGCGTCCTCGGCAACGACGAACCCCGGGCGAGCGTCGTCGGCGAGATCGTCCCTGCCAACGAATTCTACGACTACGAGGCCAAATATCTCGACAAGGGCAGCCGTCTGCTGATCCCGGCCGACATCCCCCCCGCCCTCGCAGAAGAAATCCGTCTCCTCGCCGTTCGCGCCTTCCAGGCACTTGACGGAGCCGGGCTTGCGCGGGCAGACTTTCTGTTGGGGGCCGACGGCCAGCTCTTCTTGAACGAGCTCAATACCATGCCCGGCTTTACCGCCAGCAGCATGTATCCCAAACTATGGGAAGCCAGCGGCGTTCCCCTGTCCCAGTTGGTGGGCAGTCTGGTCGATATGGCGCTGGAACGGCACGCCGACCGCCGCCAAAATCGGATCCATCGCTAGGCGGGCCTGGCAAAGCGACCGTCGCGCGTCTGCGGCTGCCGCCGCTCTACCGAAAGCACTCTTCGAACAGCGCTATGCAATCTGCATTCAATTCAGGACGTAAACAAAGAAGAGGATCGCGGGCCGCGCAGAAGGCCGTATCCCCCAAACGGGTGCGCCGCCGCCGCCACGCGCAAACGCGCCGCCGCTTCACCTCCACCCTGCGTTCGACACACTCCTTTATCCTGAAAACCGGCCGTGCGCGGCTGGGCTTCAACCAAAGAAAAAAGCGCAGAGCCTCTTCGCTCCCCGTTCCCGCCGGCGCGCAGGCAACCCTCCTCCCCGGCTACTCGGGCCTGACCCCAAGCAAAACCGTGAGCCTGCTGCTGCTGGCAGCGGTCGCCGCCGCCTTCTACTGGCTGCACACCAGCGAAAGCTTCTACATCTATCAGGAAAATGTACACTTTGAGGGGGCCCATTACCTGACTCAGGAAGAACTCTTCGCTGCCTGCGATATCGACAGCTGGAGCGTCTTCTGGCTGGACCCGGCAAAAATAAAGGAACGGGTCATGGCGCACCCCTATGTAGCCGGAGCCGATGTGCATATCCGCTGGCCCGGCCGCATCGACGTCAGCGTGCAGGAAGTCCGTCCCGTGGCTCTCTGGGCGACCGATCAACAGGAGTTCTGGCTGCTCGAGGACGGCGTGGCCCTGGCCCCCAGGGCTTCGGACATGCAGCCGGCCCTGCGCATCATCGACCCCTCCGCCGCCGCGCAAACCGCTATCCTGGGCGGCGCCCCCCAAATCGATAAACGAATCCTGACGGCTGCCCTCTACCTCTCGAATCGTCTTCCCATCAATAGTGAGGTCTGGTACAATTCTCGTTACGGCCTGAACTTCAGCCTGCCCTCTACCCAGGCATGGGTCCACTGGGGAGACGGACACAAATTTGAAGAAAAATGGACAGTCTTGCAGAGATTGATGCCCCAACTGGAAACAGCGGGGGACGAAGCCCTCACCCTGAACGTCATGGTGCCGAACCGTTCCTTCATCCGCCGGTACGACGGTTCGCCGACCAACCAATAAGACCTGATTCGACCCGCCACCTCCAGAGATACATTCAGTGACCAGAGAGATTATCGCAGCAGTTGATGTGGGAACGACCAAAATCTGCGCGCTGGTGGGCACTGTCACCCATGACAATCTGGGCAACCTCGCTGTAAGAGTCCTGGGCGGCGGCGTTACCCCGAGCCGAGGTCTGCGCCGCGGCGTTGTCATGGACGTGCCCGAAGTGACCACCGCCATCGGCGAGGCGTTGGAAACAGCCGAACAGGAGTCCGGCGAACAGATCACCAGCGCCTACCTGGGCATCGCCGGCAACCACATTGCCACGTCAAACAGCGCCGGCATCAGCCCCATCGACGGTCGCCACGGCGTCACCGGAACCGATATGCAAAGGGCGCTGGAGGCCGCTCGCGCCGTGCAGATTCCCGCCAACAGACAGATCATCCACGTGATCGCCCGCCACTGGAAGGTGGATGAACAGGAAAATATCCAGCAGCCCCTCGGCATTCTCGGCAGCCGTCTGGAAGTCGACGCCCACATCGTCACCGGCACCATCAACGCCATCAACAACCTCGCGCAGTGCGTGCTGGCCCATGGCATCGACATCGACGAGCTCGTCCTGGAACCGCTGGCCAGCGGCGAGGCTGTCCTGACCGCGGAAGAGCGGCAAATGGGCGTCGTCATGGCCGACCTCGGAGGCGGCACCACCGACCTGGCCCTCTTTCGCGGCAATGGCCTCTGGCATACCGAAGTGCTTGATGTGGGCGGCAGCCACATGACCAACGACGTCGCTATCGGTCTGCGTGCCCCGTTTGAAGTGGCCGAAGAGTTGAAACTGCGCTACGGCCACCTGGAGCCGGAGCGCATTGCCGAAGACGAACAGGTCTGGGCCACCGTCTTCGGCGACAAACCGGAACGCACCTTCAGCCGGCGCTTCATCAGCCAGATCCTGCAGGCGCGCGCCGAAGAAACCGCCGAACTCATCCAGAGCCGAATCGCAAAAAGCAGCTACGGCCACATGGTGCCGGCAGGGCTCGTCCTCACCGGCGGCGCCAGCCAGCTTCCCGGCGCCGTAGACCTGTTCCGCAGAATCCTGCGAATGCCCGTTCGCATCGGCAGCCCCGTCGACCACCCTGCCGTGCAAGGCCTTAGCAGAGAGCTGCAATCCCCCGCCTACGCCACTGCCGCCGGCCTCCTGCTCTGGGCCCTCTACGAAGATGCCCGCGCAATCCATTACCCCATGCAGAGAACCATCCCTGAAAATGGACAGATTCTGGACCGCGTCGGCGGCTGGCTCCGAAGCCTCCTGCCGGACTGACAGCACACCCTCTGCAACGCGCCCAGCCACTCTTCAATTCAAGAGCAGACAGACCGAACCGGACGCCGCGACCCCGTCTGGCTTCCCCCAATTCCCTTCGGCAAAGCCGTCGAAGGCCGCGATGCCCCGGCGCGCTTCGCCAGGTTCCGCGCCGATCCTGAAGGCGCCGTAGACGGTTCGTAGGTATATTGCCCAGAACAGAATTGTCCCGGCTCAACGGGCTCTTTGGCCGGCCGCGCGCAGATGGCGTCACCCCAAAAAACAGGCGGCCCGCCCGCCCCTCGCCCCCTTTGACGGGCCCTCGGGCGCCTACCGTCCATTTCGTAGATGGATCGTAGGCAAATAGTCAAGAATATGCCCCAAAACGGTCCCGAGCAAGTCCAGCGGCAGCTGAGGCTGGCCTCTTGCCAGGCTCCAGAGTAATCGCGCCAGGTCTGCGCTGAATAACTCCCCCGCCCGCTGCGTTGCGCGCGGCCATCTCCATTTCAGAGACTTTGCAAACATTTTCAGGTGTAGTACGATGGAACAATTCTGACACAGCAGGAGCAAACGGTTTTTGGTAACGCGGCAGCAGGCGCAATTATCAAAAAGCGACAGAATGTCTGCCAGCGGTTAAAGGAGACCTGATCTATGACAAGACGGAGCAGTGCCTCACAATTTGTAGACAACTTTGCCCAGATTAAGGTTGTCGGCGTTGGTGGCGGCGGACAGAATGCGGTCAACCGTATGATCGAGGCAGACGTTCAGGGCGTAGAATTTATCGCGGTCAATACCGACGCGCAGGCCCTCATGCTCTCCAGCGCGCCGCAACGGGTGCGGATTGGAGACAAATTGACCAGAGGGCTCGGGTCGGGGGGAAAGCCCGAAATTGGTCTGCGCGCCGCAGAGGAGAGCCGGGACGAAATCGAGCAACTGTTCGAAGGCGCCGATATGGTTTTTGTCACCGCCGGTCTGGGCGGCGGTACGGGATCCGGCGCGGCCCCGGTCATCTCATCCATCGCCCGCGAATCCGGCGCGCTCACAATCGGCGTCGTGACGAAACCGTTCACCTTCGAAGGCACGCAACGCCGCCGTATCGCCGAAAGCACCATGGGCCGCCTGCGCGAATCCGTCGATACGCTGATCACCGTGCCCAATGACCGGCTGCTTCATATCCTGGACAAAAACACCAACATCCGCGAATCATTCATCGTCGCCGACGATGTCCTGCGGCAGGGCATCCAGGGCATCAGCGAGCTCATCACCGTGCCCGGCCTGATCAACCTCGATTTCGCCGACGTTCGCTCAATCATGCTCGACGGCGGCGCGGCGCTCATGTCCATCGGCCGCGCCAGCGGCGAAAACCGCGCCCAGGAAGCCGCCGAACAGGCCATTCAAAGCTCCTTGCTCGATGTGTCGATCGAGGGCGCGCAGGGGATCCTCTTCAACGTCAAGGGCGGCGACGACCTCAGCCTGTTCGAGGTGAATGAGGCCGCTGAAATGATCCGGGCCAACGCCCACCCCGAAGCCAATATCATCTTCGGCGCGGTCATTGACGAAAGTATGAAGGACGAACTCCACATGACCGTCATCGCCACCGGCTTCGACAAAGGCCGGCGGCCAGAGCAGCCCCCCGCTTCGGCCCGCCAGCCCGCCGCCGGCAGCGTTCGACAAACCGGCCCGGCGCAGCCGTCCCACCAACCGGCCCAACCACAGCCAAAACCCAAGGAGCCCATCGACTTCCCCGTCCGCTCCTTTGACCGTGAAGACCTGGACATCCCAGCCTTCCTGCGCCGCGCCAAAAACAACAACGGCCAGTAGCGAAAAACTTACAGTTCGTTTCTCCTGGGAGCCTCGGCATTGCCGAGGCTCTTTTCTTGCCCGCGTAAGGTGACACGATCCCCTCCACCGCCTTTCGCCCGCCGCCCCTCCTGCCACGCCCAAGGCGCCGTCCCACCCCTAAACCCTGGCCCCTGGACCCTAACCCCTGCAGTTCTCCCAGCCGCCAATTCCGTTTGCGCCACGGCCCGGATTGTGATATACCTATACTGACGTGTTGAATGAAACACGCACAGGCCGCAATACTATATATTGTACCTCCCAATCTTGTATGATACAGTATGTAGGTCGTTCCCCAAACGAGCAACGGTCCTGTAAAGTTGTCGAAGGACGCCGAATTTAACCCCTCTGAACCGGAAAAAAACGGGCGAATCCTTACGCTCCCAAGACAGCCAGGCAGACCGAGCGAGAGATGGATGATGCAATGTCCCCATTGCGGTCATGGCAAACATAAAGTGATCGATACCAGGGAAAGAAAAGAGACGATCCGCCGCCGCCGTCAGTGTCTGGACTGCGCACAGCGCTTCACAACCTATGAACATGTCGCGCCCAGCCTGCTCGTCTCCAAACGCGACGGCCATCGCGAACCGTTCGACCCCCAAAAGCTGCTTGCCGGCATCCGCATCGCCGCAGTAAAACGGCCCGTCAGCAGCGAGCGCATGAAGAGCATTGCCAACTACGTCGAAGACCGAATCCAGCGCCTCGGCCGCGCAGAAGTCACCAGCGAAATGATCGGCAACCTTGTGCTGGACCAACTGGCCGATGTCGATCAGGTGGCCTATCTCCGTTTCGCAAGTGTCTACCTGGACTTCAGCGATCTGAGTGAAATCCGCTCCGAAGTTGACCGGCTCATGGGGCGCAGCGACCAGGACGGTGACGCAAACGGACAGCTATAGGCGCAAAACTGAGCCGCCGTCCAGTCCGCAGTTGATCTTTTGGATCATTTGTTCTATCATTGGAACCAAGTGCTGTTCTCTGTCGTCCATATATTTTACAGCACATAATTCATACCCATTTATCATCTTTTTCAAGGAGCATCCCCATGTCCTCCCTCGAATCCACCGTCACCCGCAATGGCGCCAATGCAAAGGAGGCTTTCACGACCTTCGAAGTCGTGAAGGGGGAAAAGCAAAAGGTCTCTGGCCCGGCGTATGTCGATGACACCGCTATCCAGCTGAGCGAAAACAGCTTGAAAGTCCTGGAGCGCCGCTATCTGCGTCGCGATTTCGATGGCGCGCTCCTGGAGACCCCGGCCGGCATGTTCTATCGCGTCGCCAGACACATCGCGGCCGCGGAAGAGGAGCACGGCGGCGATGTCGATGCAACGACCAGAACCTTCTACGACCTGCTCACCGAGCTGCGCTTCTTCCCCAACAGCCCCACCTTCACAGGCGCGGGCACGCCCCTCGGCCAGCTTGCCGCCTGTTTCGTGCTTCCCATCGAAGACGATATGGGCCGCGCCAGCGACGGCATCTTCAGCACCCTGCGCGTCGCGGCTCTGATCCAACAGACAGGAGGCGGCAACGGCTTCAGCTTCAGCCGGCTGCGTCCACAAAAGGATATCGTCCACACCTCGGCCGGACGCGCAACCGGCCCGGTCGGCTTCCTGCGCGTCTATGACCAGGCCTTCGGCGAAATCGCCCAGGGCGGAACCCGCCGCGGCGCCAATATGGGGGTCCTGCGCGTTGACCACCCAGACATCGAAGAGTTTATCCGCTGCAAGGCCGAAGAGGGCGCCATCACCAACTTCAACATCTCCGTCGCCATCACCGACGAATTCATGCACGCCGTCAAAGAAGATGGCGATTTCGACCTGCGCAACCCCCGCGACGGCTCCGTATCCAGAACGGTAAGAGCGCGGGACCTCTTCGCAACCATCATCAAGTACGCCCACCACAACGGCGAGCCCGGCGCGCTCTTTATCGACGCCGCCAACCGCAGCAACCCTGTCCCCCACCTCTACGATCTCGAAGCGACCAACCCCTGCGGCGAACAGTGGCTCGGGCCCTACGAAAACTGCTGCCTCGGCTCCATCAACCTCAGTTCACACGTCAAAACCGACAGCTCGGGCCAAACCGCGGTCGACTGGGAGGCCCTGCGCAAGACAGTGCGCGAAAGCACCCACTTCCTCGACAACGTGGTCAGCGCCAACACCTACCTGCCTGCCGTGCCGGTCGTGAAAGAGGCTGCCCTCAAGGCGCGTCGAATCGGGCTCGGCATCATGGGCCTCGGCGACCTGATGTACAAGTTGGGCATCCGCTACGGCAGCGAAGACGGGCAGGAGTTCGCCGCCCAGATGATGGAGTTCGTGCGCTTCCACTGCATGCAGATGAGCATCGACCTGGCCGCAGAGCGCCAACCCTTCCTCGCCTACGCCGGCAGCATCTATGACGACGACCAGCTCGGCGGAATGCGCTGGCAGCCGCCGCGCCCGCTCGTCCCCTACCGCCGCAATTGGGGCCGGCCCGCGCTGAATTGGGATAAGGTCGTCGAAGGCATACGCCGCCATGGGCTCCGCAATGCCGCCCAGACGACCGTGGCTCCCACCGGCACAATCGCCACCGTGAGCGGCTGTGAAGGCTACGGCTGCGAACCGGTCTTCGCTTTAGGCTATATCCGCCACTTCAAGGACGGAGACAATGACGTAGAGTTGCCCTATACCAGCCCCCTCTTCGAACAAGCTCTCGAACGCCTGGATTTCAGCGACGAACAGGCGGACGCCATCCGGCAGCAAGTGGCGGAGACCGGTTCCTGCCATGAAATCGAAGAGCTGCCCGACGAATTCCGCAATACCTTCGTCGTCAGCAGCAACATCACCGCCGAGCAGCACGTCAAAATGCAGGCCGCCATCCAGGCGTTTGTCGATAACAGCATCAGCAAAACCTGCAACTTCCCCGAAGGCGCAACCGAAGAAGATGTGGCGCAGGCCTACATGCAGGCGTGGGAGTTGGGCTGCAAGGGGCTCACCGTCTATGTCACCGGCAGCCGCCAGGAAGTCGTGCTGGAGACGAAAGCGGTCAAAGACAGAAAGGGCGAGCTTCCGGAACAGCTGCACAGCGCTCCCTCAGCCAACGGCGCCCAACCCCATCCAGCGCTCTCACAGGACGATTACCCTGCCGTCTTCACCAAGCGGCCGCGCCCCTATCTGCTCCAGGGCAGCAGCTATCGCAAAGAGACGCCCCTGGGCACCGCCTACGTCACAATCAACAGCGACGAGAACCACGAGCCCTTTGAAGTCTTCCTCAATATCGGCAAGGCCGGCAGCGATGTCACCGCCGTCAGCGAATCGATCGGCCGCCTCATCAGCCTGGCGCTACGCATGCCCTCTGCCCTGCCGCCGTCTGAAAGACTGCGCTGGGTAATCGATGAGATGGCCGGTATCGGCGGCGGACGCCCCTTGGGATTCGGAGTCGGGCGCGTGCGCAGCCTGCCGGACGGCGTCGCCCAGGTCCTTTCCGACCATCTCAGCGAGCTGCCGGAAAACAGAGAATCCGTGGCCGGAGAGCAGCTGGCGCTGCCCATCGGCGACCTTTGCCCGGACTGCGGCGAAGCGGCCTTCCTCAATGTCGAAGGCTGCCGAAAATGCCATATCTGCGGCTACAGCGAATGTTGAACCCCTCGGCGGCTAGCGGTCTGAACGACCGCTGGCCGCCGCCTCCTTCCGGGCGATGAAGATCAGCCGCTCGCTGTCAACTCGATACGGGCTGCCATCGAAATCCCCGTACAGCGCATCCACCGCAAACCCTGCCCGTTCCAGCAGCATAACGCCCTCGTCCGGCCACCAGAAGCGCAGCGGAAAAGATAGCCGCGTCTGTGCGCTGCGCCCGTCCGGAAATATCTCCTCGTAAACAAAGTCCGTCTCCTGCAGTTGCCGGGCCGCGTCCACGGTGCGGGTCGTCCACTTCAACACCTGCGCGCCGCTCTCCTCGTCCACCCACCGGTCCGCCAGCTCCTGAATGCCCGCAATCGACTCCAGGTAAGCAACGTCCGGGTTGAACAGATCGATCAGAAGCAGACCGCCCGCGCGCAGGTGGCGGCCCGCGCGCCGCAGCGCCATCAACTGCCCGGCCTGCGTCGTCACGTGCATCAACGTGTTGCTGACCACAAACGCGAAGTCAAACTCCCTCTGCGCAAGCCGAAAACCGGTCATATCCGCCTGCGCCAGCCGGACCGGCCAAGGCCCTTCCGCCTCCCTCTCCGCTCCCGGCGCCTCAGGCGGCGCTGCCGGCGACGCAAAACCGCGCTTCGCCAACTTGCGCCGCGCGATCGACAGCAGCGCCGCGCTCTTGTCGATGCCGACGACATGACAGCCGGCCTCAGCCAGCGGAAGCAGCACGCGGCCGGTTCCGCAGCCAAGCTCCAGCGCGGCGCGGCCCGCTGTGCGCGCCGTCTTCAGAACGAGCGGAATGTCATCCCTGTAATCACGGTAATCCCCGTCGTAGAAACGGGCGAATCCATCGAAGTTCATAGGGTCGAACCACAGTTGCGGCCGGTGTCCCATACCGTAAAAATACCCCGGAATCGGGTCTGTCCCAATTCTGCTCCGGACTGGGCCACCAGGCATTTCAAAGTTTGCATTTAATGGAAAATCCGCTATAATGCTAGCAGATTAAGAGCCGACCTGACGATCCGGGTCGGCGTTTACTTTCCAGGGGTCGCTGCTGGCGGCGGAAAACTCTCACGCCGTTGACCGCGTCCTCTCTATTTGTGCCAGAGATCCCCCCAAACCAGCGAGTAAGAACTATGAGTGACAGTCCTGTTTACCTGACCCAAAGCGGCCTCGATACCCTGCAGGAAGAGCTGGCGTATCTCGTCGGTGAACGCCGCCAGGAGATCGCCCAGCAGATCGCCGAAGCCAAAGCCGAAGGCGACCTGAGAGAAAACGCCGGCTATGACGAAGCCAAAAACGCGCAAGCCTTTGTCGAAGGGCGCATCCGGGAACTCAAGGTCAAGATCCATAACGCACAGATTATCGACGATTCCCAGACGCCCGACGACCAGGTCGCCCTCGGCCGCAGCGTCGTCGTCAGAGAAAACGGCTACGACGACGAAGAGATCTACACCATCGTAGGTTCAACCGAAACCGACCCCAGCAACGGGCGCATCAGCAACGAGAGCCCAATCGGCAAGGCTCTGCTTGGCCGCACCGCAGGAGACGTCGTGCGCGTCGAGGCGCCGGCTGGCGAAATCGAATTCAAAATCGTCCGCGTCGAGTGACATCCTCCCCTTTGCCCTTGCGCCAGCGGCAAACCCGGCCCCCCCGCCAGGAGCAGGAACTGTGAGAGACGCCAGCGAGCTGTTCGAGCCTGAAAACCTGACCGATCAGGAACAGAGCCGTCTGCAGAAACTGGAAGCCCTGCGCGCCCGCGGGATCGACCCCTATCCGGCGCGCGTGAACCGCTCCCACACCATCGCCGCCGCCCGCGCCCTCTATGACGAGGACGCCGACGAGCAGCCGGTCGTGGCCGTAGCCGGCCGCCTCAAACGCATACGCGTCATGGGCAAAGTCAGCTTCGCCGACCTCGACGACGGCAGCGCCCAGATCCAGCTCTTCATCCAGCGCGACAGCCTGCCCGACGGCTGGTACAACGAAGTCTGGAAACGCCTCATTGATCTCGGCGACTTCATCAGCGCCAGCGGCCCTCTCTCCGTCACCCGCACCGGCGAGTTGAGCATCGCCGTCCAGGAGATCACCTTCCTGGCCAAAGCCCTCAAACCGATGCCGGACAAATGGCACGGCGTGCGCGACCCTGAAGTCCGCTACCGCCGCCGCTACGTGGACCTGCTGGCCAACGAAGAGGCGCGCGCCCTGTTCCGCGACCGGGCCGCCGTCGTGCGCGCCCTCCGCGCCTACCTGGACAGCGAAGGCTTCCTCGAAGTCGAGACGCCGATCCTGCAACCGCTGTACGGCGGCGCGGCCGCGCAACCCTTCGTCACCCACCACAACCAGCTCCACCAGGACCTCTACCTGCGCATCAGCTTCGAGCTCTACCTGAAGCGCCTCATCGTCGGAGGCTTTCCCGCCGTCTACGAGATCGGTCGCGACTTCCGCAACGAAGGCGTCAGCTTCAAGCACAATCCGGAATTCACCCAGCTCGAATTCTATGAGGCCTACGTCGACTACGAAGACGTCATGCGCCGCACCGAGGAGATGGTCGCCTTCACCGCCGAACAGGTGACCGGCAGCCCCGTTGTCACCTGGCAGGAGCGCACAATCGACTTTACGCCGCCTTGGCCGCGCCTGCCCCTCCGCCAGGCCATCCGCGACGCATCCGGCATCGACTACGAGCAGTTTCCCGATGCCGCCAGCCTGCGGGCACAGATGCGCAGCCGCGGCATCGACGCCTCCGCCGCCGACAACTGGGGCAAGCTGGTCGACCAGTTGCTCTCCAGGTTCTGCGAACCCAATCTGATCCAGCCCACCTTTCTTGTCGACTATCCGCGCGAAGTCAGCCCGCTCGCCAAAGCGATGCCGGACAGTGAGCGCCTGGTCGAGCGCTTCGAAGGCTTCGCCGCCGGCATGGAGCTCTGCAACGCCTTCACCGAGCTCAACGACCCCGTCGACCAGCTGCAGCGCTTCCTCGACGAAAACTACCGCGCCGCGCAGGGCGACGAAGAAGCCCACCCCGTCGACATCGATTATGTCGAGGCGCTCAGCTACGGAATGCCGCCCACCGGCGGCTTCGGCATGGGCATCGACCGCCTCACCATGCTCCTCACCAACCGCGACACCATCCGCGAAGTCATCCTCTTCCCCCACCTCCGCGAAATCGACGACACCGCCCAACCCGCCGCCGCCCCCATCCCCACCGCCGACGCCTAACCCCCTCCCTTCAGACCCCATCCCCAAATCCCAAAAATTCCCGTCCAGACAAAATCCCCGTCCATTGCAGTTTGACGCGCGCCCCAACACTCTGCCATAATGACCGCAACAACCGCATAACCTACCTTCGGGGCAGGGTGAGGGCCGCTCAGGCCCAATTCCCGACCGGCGGTGAGCCAGGCAGATGCATTGCGCCCTGAGCGGCGAAATCTCCTGGTAAGCCCGTGAGCCGCAAGGCTGAGTTCGGTGAGATTCCGACGCCGACGGTATAGTCCGGATGGGAGAAGGTGCAAAGAGCGTGGGCAGTGCCAGTGCGTGTGCTGTTCCCGCCCTCTTTGGCTATTTGCAGTGGCTGCTGCGCGCAACGCCCGGGGTACGATACATGTATCCCGGGCCGTTTTGTTATGAGGACGCGCGCGCCAACCGCTGTCTGTGGCCGTTCTCGGCGTACGCCGGGAATGTAGCCGCGCTGCTTACAGAACCCGAAGCAATCTTGCGCTTCGGGTTCCTTGTTTTTGGGGGCAAAGCCGTACGATGAAGGACAGTTCAATTCTCTTCCCCGGCGCGCCGGCCGATGACGGCACAGACCCGGCGGCGCCGCAAACAATCGAACATCCCGCGCCCCGGACCCGGCGCCAAGCCGGCCGTGTCCGCGACTGGATCGCGCGCCATCCTGCCCTCGCCGCCTTCCCATTCGTGCTCAGCGCGGCGCTGCTCCTCTGGGAGGCGCTTGTCCGCTGGCAGGAATATCCCGTCTTCATCCTCCCCGGCCCGCGGACCGTGCTGCGCAAAGCGCTGGCGATGGCCGTTGACGGCTCGCTGCTGCGCCATGCCCAGGCAACCGTCATTGAAATCGGCGCCGGTCTCCTGATCGGCCTCACCCTGGCCTTCCTGCTCGGCTACTGGCTCGGACGCAGCCGCACCCTCGACCGCATCCTCTCCCCCTATCTCGTCGCCAGCCAGACCATCCCGGTCGTCGCCATCGCCCCGCTCCTCGTTATCTGGTTCGGCAGCGGCCTGCTCAGCAAAGTGCTCGTGACAACCATCATGGTCTTCTTCCCCACCCTGGTCAGCACCGTCGTCGGCATCCGCAACGTCGATCCGGACCTGCGCGAGCTGATGCGCTCCCTGCGAGCCAGCCGCCGCCAGCTCTTCCTGAAGCTGGAGCTGCCCGGGGCCCTGCCCGTGATCTTCAGCGGCCTCAAGCTGAGCGTCATCCTGGCCGTCGTCGGCGCCATCGTCGGCGAGTTCGTCGGCGCCGACCAGGGGCTGGGCTTCCTCATCAACCTGGGCCGGGGCGTGCTGGACACGCCGATGATCTTCGTCGCCGTGCTCATGATCGTGCTGCTCGCCCAGGGGATGTATTGGAGTGTCACACTGCTCGAAAGCTACCTCCTGCGCTGGAAGCAGCTTGGCTTGAAGGACGGCGATTGAACCGCGCGCCCTCTTCCGCCAAACGTATCTGTCACAGGAGAATCTCTCCTGTTCGCAAACATGCAGAGGAACGAATGAAACAGTTCACCGACCGCCGTCCAACCGCCCGCGCCGGCTCCGCTCTGCCCGGCCCCGCAGCCGCGAGCCCCGCGGCCCTGTCCCGCCTGCTCACACTGATTCTGCTGGCCTTCCTGGCTGCGATCGCGGCCGCCTGCGCCCCTATCGCGCCGGCAACAGCGCCTGCCGCGCCCGCCGAACCGCAAGCCCCCCGCCCGATCACGTTAGGCGTTGGCTTCATCCCCAATGTCCAGTTCGCGCCCTTCTATGTCGGCATCGAAAAAGGATTCTTCGCAGCCAGGGGCGTCGATCTGTCGTTGGATTACGGCTTCGAAAACGACTACCTCAAACTGGTCGCTACCGACGAGCTGCAGTTCATGATCGCCAGCGGCGATCAGCTCGTGCTTGGCCGCGCCCAGGAACTGCCGGTCAAGTATGTCATGAACTGGTACACCAGCTATCCCGTCACTGTCTTTGCCAAGGCAGACGCCGGCATTCATGAACCAGCCGACCTCGCCGGCCGCACGGTCGGCGTGCCGGGCCCCTTCGGCGCCACCTACATCGCGCTGCGCGCCCTCCTCGATACCGCCGGGCTGACCGAAACCGACATTCAGATGGAGAGCATCGGCTTCACCCAGGCCTCCGCCGTGAGCGAAGACCTGGTCGACGCTGCAGTCGACTACGCCGTCAACGGCCCTGTCGTGCTCGGCAATGCCGGCATCGAGACCGTCCAGATTCCCCTCGACCAATACCTGCAGATCCCTGCCAACGGGCTCGTCACAAACCAACGCACCTTGCAGGAGGAACCGCAGCTGGTCGAGGCCATGGTGCGCGCGCTGCAGGAGTCGGTCGCCTATACGCTTGCCAATCCGGACGAATCCTTCGCAATCGCCTTGAACTTTGTGCCGGAGGCGGGCGGGGAAAACGAAGCCGCCAACCGCCTGGTCTTCGACGCCTCTCTTCCCTTCTGGCAGCCGCGGCCGGACGGCGCGCACGGCGCGACCACCGATGCCGAGTGGCAGACCGTGGCCGAGCTCCTTCTGCGCATCGGCTTTGTCGAACGGATCGTCCAGCCCGAAGAGATGTACACCAACGAATTCCTTCAGTGACATGCCCCGCGTGCGCCGCCCGCCAGCGGCGCACGCGCAACCGTCTCTGACCAGCGATGACAGAACCTCTACTCCGGGCGCGCAACGTCAGCCACACCTATAGCCGCCGCAACCGCGTCACGCCCGCGCTGGCCGGCGTCTCCCTCTCCGTGCAGGCGCACGAGTTTGTCTGCGTCGTTGGCGACAGCGGCAGCGGCAAATCAACTCTTCTGCGCATTCTCGGCGGCCTCCTGGCGCCCACATCCGGCCTGGTCCAGTTTGAAGGCAACACCGTGCGCGCCCCCCAGCCGCAGATCGGGTTCGTCTTCCAGAACACCAATCTGATGCCCTGGCGCACAGCCCTCGAAAACGTCCTGCTCCCCCTGGAGCTGCGCAAGCCGCTCGCCGATCAGGACCGCGAGCGGGCCCGCGCCGCGCTTGCCCTGATGGGGCTCGGCAAGTTCGCCGACGCATACCCCTCCCAGCTCTCCGGCGGCATGGCCCAGCGCGTGACGCTCACGCGCGCCCTGCTGCAGAGCCCTGCCCTGCTCCTGATGGACGAGCCATTCGGCGCGCTCGACGCCCTGACCCGCGAGCGTCTCAACCAGGAGCTCCTGCGCATCTGCCATGACCGCCAGCAGACCGTCCTGATGATTACACACAGTATCCAGGAGGCCGTCTTCCTCGCCGATCGCGTGCTCGTTCTCAGCGGGCAGCCCGGCAGCCTCCAGGGCATCATCCCCGTCCACCTGCCCCGCCCGCGCACGCTGGAAATGCTGACGAGGCCCCAGGCCGGCGCGCTCATCAGCGAAATCCGTGCCTGCCTCGCAACGGGCGCGGAACAAGCGGCGCGCCAATAAAAGACGCCGGACAGCGCGCCCGGCGTCCTGAAATCTCTGATTGTCCTCCAGCCTGCCTGCAAAACCGCTAACGCGGCAGACCGGCCCTACTGGTTGTCCGCATCGCCAAGATTACGCGGCAACATCGCGGCCAGGTTGTCCGGGCGATCGATGTTCAGCGACAGCACCTGCTCCTGCAGCCACGTCTGGAAAGCCTCCGCATACGCCTGCTGCAAGCTGGCTTCCTCTTTCGGCCGTTCATCGTCCCGTTCCAGCACTTCGATAATATGATAGCCGAAAGTCGTCTTGATCGGCGCGCTGAGCTCGCCGACTTCGAGCGAAAATGCGGCTTCATCAAATTCAGGCACGTAGCGCCCCCGGCCCGCCCAGCCCAGATCGCCGCCCTGTGAGCCGCTGCCCGGGTCATTGCTGAACCGCAGCGCCAGGTCAGCAAAGTCCTCGCCGTCCAGAATTCGCTGATGCAGAATCTGCGCAAAGGCCAGCGCCTCGGCATCGTCCACGCGGCCATCCCCGTTGCTGTCCGGGTTCCATATCTCCGGCGCGGGCGGGCTGTCCTCCGCAACCGCCTCCGCCGCAGTCCCCTCCGTCGTCTCGGTTGCGTCCGCGCCGTTCTCCGGCGCCGGCGCGGGCGTCTCCACAGCGGACGTCTCGCCAGCCGCCTCTTCAGGCTCAGGATCAACAGAGATCAGAATATGGCGGGCCCGGACCTGCTCCTCAGTCGTCGATACCAGATCCTGGCTGATCGTCTCCGACATCTTCGTGCGCAACAGACGCGCCCGGATCACCTCGCGATAGCTGTCCAGGCTCATGCCGGCGTTCTCGCGCAAATTCTCTTCCAGCGCGCGCAGCCCCTCCTGATACAACTCGTCTGTCAGGATCGTGGGCGCCTCAGGCGTCGTGGGATCGGTGGCAGGGCCCTCAGGATCACCATCAGGAGGAGACGCGGCCGCCTCCGTCCCGCTGTCTCCGCCTTCTTCCGGCGTCGGGGATGGCGACGGCAGCGGCGTCGGCGTAAACGTTTCCGCAGTGGCGGTCGCTTCGATCGCGGCATCCGCGGTGGCCGTGGCTTGCGGCTCAGTCAGCGCGCCCTCCCCCAGCGCCACCTCATCCCGCAGCGTCTCCTCCACCTCTGCATCGCTCACGGCCACGCCTACTTCCGGCGCCTTAATCGCCAGGACTGTCCCTTCGATCATTTCATTGAGAACCTGCGTCCCCAGCGTCAAAGGGCTGGCCAGCGTCGCATTGATCGAAGCGATCTGCGAGGCGAACAGACTGGAATCCCCAAACTGCTGCGAAAACACCTGCAGGCGCAGCCGCTGATTCTCAAGCTCGCTCTGACGCAGGCGCGCCTGCTGCCAGAAGTCCCGCGTCACAATCGTCCTGTCTTCTACCTGCGCCAGCACGCTGCCCGGCTTGAAGACCAGTTCATTGACCACACCATAAAGAACCAGGAGCAGCGACACGCCGACTACGCCGCCGACGATCAAGGTGAGCCGCAGGTTGCGCTCCCGTTCGCGGGCTCGCAGGCGGACCTGACGTCTGTTTTCGACCTGTGGCGCCTCTTCCTGCCTTCGTCGTCTGCGCTTCTTGGCCATGGATCGATTAACCGCGCCGCCCTGTTATACGCATATGTTCACCTGTATAGGGCATCAGGGCCAGATGCCGGGCCCGTTTGATCGCCCTGGTCACTTTGCGCTGCAGCTTCGCGGTGACGCGGGTCTTGCGGCGGTTGTGAATGCGTCCGTAGTTATCGACGAACCGGCTGAGAATCTGCACGTTCTTGTAGTCGATCTCGTCGATACGCACATCGTTGCCAACGTGCCGGGGATTCCTGCGCTGATTCCCCTGCTTGGCGCGATTAAAGATGGCCGGCCCTTCAACGCGGTTCAACGTCGGCGCCTGCTGCTCTCGCTGCCTGCCGCCTTCGTCCGATTCGGCGCTTGCGCTCTCCACAGCCGCTTCAACCACCGGCTCGGCAACCGCTTCAGCCTCCGGCTCTGCCACAGCTTCGGCTGCCGGCTCGGCAACCGCTTCGGCGACCGGCTCAGCCTCAGGTACTGCCGCTGCTTCGGCTACCGGCTCAGATGCCGCTTCAACCTCAGGCTCTGCCACTGCTTCGGCCACCGGCTCGGTTGCCGCCTCAGCCTCAGGCTCGGAAACCGCTTCGGCCACCGGCTCGGCTACTGCTTGCGGTTCACCCTCCGCCGCGCTTGCCTCCAGCACGGGAGCTTCCTCTTGCGCTGGCGCCTCGTCGGCCGGCTGTTCCTCTATGTTCGCCTCGGCTTCGGTCAATTTGGTTTCGTCAGACATTCGATGCTCCTTTGTGGGTTAGTCCTCAACGCGGACAACGAGGAAACGCAATACATCTTCGGATAGCCGTAACTGTCGTTCCACGTTCTGCACCGCGGTTGGAGGCATCGAGAGGTTGTGCAGAATGTAGTGCCCTTCAAAATGTCCTTTGATGGGATAGGCCAACTGGCGTTTGCCCCAATAATCGGTGCTCTCGATTGTCCCATCTTCGCCGTCGATGGCCCGTCCAATCCGGTCATCCACGGCTTTGACACCCTCATCATCCAGATTGGGCTGGATGATGTACACCAATTCGTACGTGTTCATCTACCCTTTCACTCCTTTCCATGAGCAATGTCCTGCGTCCGTTTCCAGTCTTCGGTTCTTGGTTTTCAGTAACTCCACCGGACTCAGGTGAGAGCCAGCACTGAAAACGAAAAACTGACCACTAAAAACCGCAGTTCAGACAAAGGCCCACAGCATTGCGCTGTGAACAGAAAGAACGAGGGAGCAGACAAGCTCTCCCTCGTCGCGATTCGAAAGTATAGCACAGCTCTCTATGCGCGCAAAAGATCGGGCCCGCAAAATGACACGCAATACCGGACCGGGACCCCGGCCTGTGAGCGGTGAAAATAGCGTCCGCTAGTTATTCGAAATCGGCCATTGCATCTGCGCCCGTTCCACCGTGCGCCCGCGGCCGTGGCACTGCTTGAAATTCCTGCCGCTCCCGCACGGGCACGGAGCGTTGCGCCTGGCCCCGGCGAAGCGGGCGTTCAGCTTGCGATCCTCTTCCGCCAGGTGCTGCATGATATTCGCGGGCGCCTGCTGCCGACGCAGCTGATCGGACATGAAGTTCATGTACGGGCGCACATGATTGAAAAAGGCCCGGTAGCCGGCGCACAAATAGTTCAGCCCCTCTTCGCCGTCGGGCGTCTTGATGAAGCGGTTCTTCGGACAGCCGCCGTTGCAGACAAAGCGCACCTCGCACTCCAGGCAGTAGTTGGGCAGGCTGTCCCGTTTGTGTTCGCCGAACTCCCGCTGGCGCGCCGAGCCGACCATCTCGATCAGCGGGATCTCCTCGATGTTGCCCAGCAGATAGTTCGGCTCCACGTAGTGATCACAGGAGAACAGATCGCCGTTGTGCTCCATCGCCAGAGCCGAGCCGCACGTCTCCTCAAAGATGCACAAGCCGGGCCGGTGTCCCGCGTATCCGGCCAGCGCCACGTCGAAGATCTGCACAAAAACCTTCCCCACGTCGCGCCGCACCCACTCCTCGAAAATCTGGATCAGAAAGTCGCCGTACTGCTCCGCCGTGACCGAACGATCCTTGACCGTATCCCCTTCCTGGTAGCCGGTCTCGTTGTCCCGCTCCACGATCGGGATGAACTGCATGAACTCCGTCTTGACCTCGTCGCGCAGGAAACGGTAGACCTCCAGCGGATGGGGCGCGTTGGCCGCATGGACCGTCGTCAGGATGTTGTAGCGCACCTTGTGCTTGTGCAACATCCGCGCCGCCCGCATCACCTTCTCCCACGTCGGCTGGCCGCCCTTGTCGACGCGGTAAAAGTCATGCAGCTTGCGCGGACCGTCCATGCTCAGCCCGATCAGGAAATCGCTGCGGTGCAGAAACTCGCACCACTCGTCGTCCAGCAGCGTGCCGTTCGTCTGCAGCGCGTTCTCCACCCTCATGCCCGGCTTTTTGTGCTTCTGCTGGAACTCGACCGCCTTCTTGAAGAAATCCAGCCCCATCAGCGTCGGCTCGCCGCCCTGCCACGCAAACGTCACCTCCGGGACCTGCTGCGCCTCGATATACTGACGCGTATACTCCTCAAGCATCGACTCGGACATGCGGAATTCGCTGTCCGGGTACATGAACTCCTTGCTCAAAAAGTAGCAGTAATGGCAGTCCAGATTGCATATCGCCCCCCGCGGCTTCAGCATAATATGAAACGCAGGCGGCGCAATATCCGTTGCAGGCGTCGAGTCAAGCAATGCGATCGATTGCGACATGCTCTCTCCTGTTACGACTCAGCCAAGTTTCATTCGCGACTCGGAAAGTTGCCAGTGCGGGGGCCTCTCTCTACTCCCTCCTCACACCCATCTTCCATCAGTCGCCGCTTCAACTGACCACCGATCACTGACCACTGCAGTCCAACGCTGGCACATCCACCCAGCGCCGCTCCTCCCACGCCTGATAGCCCAGCTCGGCCAGCTGCACACCCTTCGCCCCTTCCAGCAGCGTATACGGGAACGGCTCCCCCTTCACCGCATGGCGCAGGAACAGCTCCCACTCGATCTTGAAGGCGTTCTCGAAGGGGTTGTTGTTCGGCATCCACTGCCACGTATCATAAAACTGGACCGGCTGCGGAATATCCGGGTTCCACACCGGCTTCGGCGTGAAGGAGTCGCCCTGTATCGCGCACTCCCTCAGGCCCGCCACCGCGCTGCCGCGCGTGCCGTCCACGTGGATCGTCAGCAGGTCATCGCGGCGCACGCGTACACACCAGGAGGAGTTGAAGTTGCAGATGATTCCGTTTTCCAGCTCGAACATCGCGTAGGCCCCGTCATCCGCGTCCGCGTTGTAAGGCGCGCCCTCCTCGTCGATGCGTTCCGGCACATGGTTGGCCGCAATGCAGGAGAGCCGCTTGATCGGGCCGAACAGGTTATCGATGACATAGCGCCAGTGCGCGAACATATCCAGCACGATGCCGCCGCTCTCCGACTTCTTGTAGTTCCACGAGGGTCGCTGGGCCGGCTGGTCCTTGCCGTCAAACACCCAGTAGCCGAACTCGCCGCGCACCGCCAGAATGCGGCCGAAAAACCCGGTGTCGATCAGGTACTTGAGCTTCAGCAGACCGGGCAGAAACAGCTTGTCCTGCACAACGCCGTTGCTTACGCCTGCCTCTGTCGCCGCCCGCGCCAGCCGCAACGCATCCTCGATGTTGCCCGCGGTCGGCTTTTCACAGTAGACCGCCTTGCCGGCCTCGATTGCCTGCTGTGTATTCGGCACCCGCAGGTTCGTCGCCAGCGCATCGAAGTAGATGCTGTTGTGATCGTCGGCCAGCGCCTCGTCCAGATTGGTTGTCCACTTGCTTACATTGTACGCCGCCGACAGATGCCGCAGCTTGTCCGGATTGCGGCCCACCAGCACCGGCTCCGGCATGATCCGGTCCCCGTCCGCGGTAACCGTGCCGCCCTGCTCCCGGATTGCCAGTATCGAACGCGCCAGGTGCTGATTCGTGCCCATCCGCCCGGTCACGCCGTTCAGGATTACGCCAACTGCAATTTCAGCCATAAGTAGGAACTGCTCCCATAGATGCGCGGCCCCCAGGGACCATTGAAGGCCAGTGCGGCGCCGTCTGCCCGGCGCCTGCAAAAGCCGGGATGTCTAAACGTGAATTGTGTAGGCTTCTACGATCCGCTCCAGGAACTGCTCCTGCTCCATCGCCCAGTAGCGGTTTGAGAAGATTTCAACCTCATTATACCCGTCAAACCCGGCCTCCTCAACCCAGCCGCGAATCTGACGGATGTCTATGCAGCCCTCGCCCATCAGCCCGCGGTCAAGCAGAAGGTCTTCCGTCGGCGTGCGCCAGTCGCACACGTGGAAGGCGAACAGCTTGCCCATCCGCCCGCAACGGCCGATCTCCCGCTCCAGCTCCGGGTCCCACCACAGGTGGTAGACATCCACAACCACACCCACAAACGGCGAGTCAATGTCAGCGCAGATGTCGTTGGCCTGGCCCATCGTGTTGACAGCCGACCGGCTGTCCGCGTACATCGGATGCAGCGGTTCCACGCCCAGCTTGACGCCCGCCGCCTCGGCGTGCGGCAGGACAGCTTCGATTCCGTCCCGGATCTGGCCGCGACCGGCATCCAGCGGCTGGCCGGGTACCGCCCCGCAGACAAGCACCACCAGCGGCGCGCCCAGCGCCTCCGCCTCGTCAATGGCGCGGCGGTTGTCGTCGAGCGCCTCCTGCCGCGCCGATTCCGTCTCCGCCGGGAAGAATCCGCCCCGGCACAGAGACACAACCTCCATCCCCGCGTCGCGGATCTGCCTGCCCGCGCCCGCAATATCCCGCCCCTCCAGCGCGTCCCGCCAGACCGTCATCCCCGCGGCGCCGTGCGCGCTGAACCGCTCGATCGCCGTCTCAATCGGCCAGGGCTTCGTCGTAAACGTGTGAATGCAAAGTCGACTCAAGTCCATATATATCCGTCCTGAAACTGTCTTCTTAAACGAAAAAACCCACTGTCCCTGGGAACTGCTGAAACCCCCCGACGATTCCCGCCAGCGCCGTAGCCAGACTGCAGTTCACTAACCACTGACCACTAACCACTGACCACTAACCACTAACCACTGCTTTCCGCTTCCGCCAGCCACTGCGCACTCTCCGCCGGCAGTTCAGCCGCGACACGGATCGTCTCCTCGCCGCGGTAATGCACCTGCCCCGGCCGTCCACCCGCCATGCGCGTGACAAAGCGCTGTTGGGTGATCGCAACGCCGACACCTGCGTTGCCCCGCTGTCCCGAATACCAGGCCGCCAGCCGGGCGGCAACGTTCAGCGTCAACTCAGGCACCGGCTGCCCGCCGCAACGAATGACGACGTGTGCCCCCGGCCCATCGCGCACGTGCAGCCACAGGTCATCCCGGCCCGCTTCATTGAACGTGACGATCTCGTTCTGGCGGGCGTTTCGTCCCACCAGAATCGGGAAGCCCTCCGGCGAGAGGTAACGCAGCGGCCGCGAGCGGTCTCTCGGCGCCTTTTCCAGCCGTCCCCGGCGCTGCCGTAGATAACCCGCCTCCCGCAGCGCCTCCCGCACCGCCGCGATCTCCGGCTGGTCCTGCGCCATGCTCAGATCGCTCTCCAGCTGCTGCAGATAGCCCCGGTCCGCCTCCAGCCGGGCCCGCCTCCGGGGGATGATGCGGGCGGCCCGTTCCATCTTGGCCGCGCGGTCGAACATGCGCTCCGCCTGCTCCACCGGCGTCCGTTTCGGGTCCAGCGCAACGATCAGGTCTTCCCCCTTTCCTGCCGATTCTTGGCCCTCTGCCGCCTGCCCGAAACTGGTGTCAGCAGCCGCGAAGACGACCAACTGCATCTGCCCGTTCGGCCCCGGCTCCACCGCGGCCAGGCCGTCCTGCAGGCTGTATCCTTCCTGCGCGCCGGGCCCCTTCCTCCGCCGCGGTATCTGGCTCGAAAGGGCCAGCAGCCACTCCGCCTGCCTGCGCACGCGTTCCGGCTCTCCCGGCGCCGGCTCATCCGCGTCCAAAGCGTGCAGCTGACTGCGCACGCGCGCCTGCGCCTGCCGCACCAGCGCGGCCACGCCCCCGCGTACACCCGCGTACTCGTCCCGCGACGAAGAAGCGTCCCGCTCCTGCGCCGCGTAAAACGCGGCCGCGGCCGCGCTCACCGATTCCGCCTCAACGAACTCGCCGCAAAAGTGAAGCTCGTAGGCAGCAAACGCGGCCACGCCCTCTTCGTCATCCACCGCAATGCCCGGCGTCCAACTGCCCGAGGCCGCCGCCGACCACAGGCCGCTCAGAGCTTGACGCGCCTCCGCGAACGCCTCTGCTGAAAACGCCGCGCCCGCGTCACCCGTTGCCCGCCAGGCTGCTTCCCTCGCCAAAGTCGGGCTGACGCCCGCGAAACAGCCGAGCAGGCTGCGCCAGAGCAGTGAGGGCTGGCCCTGGCTGGCGCCCCCGCCTTCCGCCTGCGGCAGAACCGCCTCCCGTTGCGGCGCCTCGCTTTCCTCCAGCGGCGGCAGCCTCTCCTGCGGCGGCGGCAGCTGATATACCCGCCGCGGCAACAGCACGCGCTGGGCGTTTTCGCCCGCCGGCACCCGCACCAGCGCATCCAGAATGCGGCCGTCCGCGTTCATCAGAATCAGATTGCCCAGCTGCCCGATCGGTTCAACCGCCAGCGTCGCGGCGTCGTGCCGGGGATGGTGGAAACGCAGGTAGAGCACCCGCTCGAATGCGACCGGCAACTCGACAGATTCCAGCCGCGCCCCGCGCACATATTTGCGCAACAGCAGCAGCAGCGGCGTCTCCTTCGCCACGCCCCGCCGCGGCTTGTGTTCAATCAGATGAACGCGGCTGGCCTGGGGATGCGCCGAAAGCAGAAGATTGCGCCGCGCCCGGTGCGCGTAGATCTCCAGGGCAACGCTGCGGCTGTCCGGCAGAACAATCTGCTGGACCCGGCCGCCCGCCACCGTCTCTCTCAGTTCGTCGGCCACCGCTGCCAGCGTCAGCGCGTCAAAATGCATGCCAGGAGTTGGTTCGGCTTCCGGTTTCCAGACCCCCAATCAAGCGATCGGCGGGAACCGGGCGCAGCGTATTGGACACTGAAAACCGCACGTACAGGAAGGGCAAAATGCGACAGTAAGAATAGCACAGCGAACGGGTAATGCGTAATGCCCGCAGCTTCTTCAACCGGAAAAAGCGCGCGCAGACTGTAGATCGATCCCAGCGCATGGTGTATAATACTCCGCGCACTGACAAAGTTGGGCAATCGATAGTGGTTCGTCGTGCCTGTTCCGCTTTGGCCGCCGCCCAGTTGTCAGGCTGCCGTTCCCTGTCCATTCATCTGGGCTCGCGGCGCCTGCCAAAACCGGGAGACAACGGCGGCCATTTTGTCTCACAGCCACCGATCACGACAAGGAGAAAGCTATGCAGAGAGTGACCCGAAACCGAGCTGGCCTATCCTGGCTATCCGCCTGTCTTAACAGGTGTAAAGGCAAGAACGGGCGCATCGTCTGTTGCGCTGTCCTGCTCGGCCTTTGCGCGCTCTCGGTTATCGCGCTGAACTCTGCAGACGCTCTCGCCCAGGAATCAGATACCGCCTGGGACGCCCACTACTGGGCCAACACATCCCTCACCGGCGAGGCCGCCCTCTCGCGTGACGATGACACGCTCGATTTCGATTGGGGCGACCAGTCCCCGGGTACGGGCATCCCCGTTGACCGGTTTTCAGCTCGCTGGGAACGAAACATCACCATCACCGACGACGAGGCCGGCAACTACATCTTCGCCGTCGATGTCGATGACGGCGTCCGCCTGTGGGTCGATGGATCACTGCACATAGACAGCTGGATCGAACAACCCAAAACCACCTACGAGGCCAGACTGCCCCTGTCAGCAGGACAGCACCAGATCAAAGTCGAGTACTATGAGGCCACCGGCGCGGCCTCCATCTCCCTGAGCTGGCAGCGGGAAGCCGATCTGCCCACGACCTACTGGCGGGGCGAATACTACAACAACACGACTCTTACAGGGACGCCGCATACGACGCGCGGCGACGCCCGCATCAACTTCGACTGGGCATACGAAAGCCCGCTCACCGGCCTCAACCAGGACGGATTCGCCGTCCGCTGGAGCCGGTCCCTCCAGCTTCCGGCAGGTGATTACCGCTTTACAGCCACCGTGGACGACGGCGTGCGGCTCCTGATCGGAAACCGAACCCTGATCGATTTCTGGCAGGTGCAGGCCGCCACCACATACTCCCAAATCATCTATCTCGACGGCAGCGCCGTTACCGTGCGCATGGAGTATTACGAAGAAACGGGCCAGGCCGAAGCCCGTTTGACCTGGGACAGACTGGAATCAACACCGACCGCCACACCGGATCCCGCCGCCACTCCGGATCCCGCCTCCACCCCAGGGGCGGCCGCAACACCCGCAGCCACTTCCACCCCCCAAACGACGACCACGCCGCCGGCCACCTTCACCCCAGCCCCAACCTCCACCGCGGCAACGCCGACCACTCCGACCTCCACGCCAACACCGACCTCGACCCCGGTGATCGTCTGGCAGGCCCTCTACTGGAACAACCGCACCCTGACCGGCAGCCCGGCGCTTGCCCGCCAGGAGTCCACCGTCGACCACAACTGGGGATCCGGGTCGCCCGAGTCGCCGACCATAAACGCCGACAATTTTTCCGCCCGCTGGAGCGCGCAGATTTCGCTCGAGCCGGGCTTCTACCGCTTCGACGTCGTGTCCGACGACGGCGTGCGCCTCTTCATCGACAACGAAAAACGGATCGACGGCTGGAGCGATCACCCCGCGACAACGTACCAATATACGATGCAACACGATGGCGGCTCCCTCAGCCTCGTGCTCGAATACTACGAGCATGAGGAGCTGGCCCAGGTGAAGTTAAGCTGGGCCGCAGCCGCAGCCGTTACCCCGGAAGCCTCTCCCACGCCGCAGCCAACCCCAACGCCCATCACCGTCGTGGTCGACGACCAGGACGATGCCTTCCAGCGAGGCGGCCTCACCACCACCTGGCAGGAAGAATCCGAAGGCCACTCCGACCACCTCTACTGGACCAATAACAATGACAAAACCCGCACCGGGTACAACTGGGGCAGATGGTCTCCCGACCTGGAGGCAGTCAGCTACGAGGTTTTCGTCTTCATCCCGGCAAACCACGCCACCACCGCCAACGCCCGCTATTGGATCTCCCATTCAGGCGGCTTCACCCTGCGCGAAGTGGATCAATCCCAGCATGCCGACCAGTGGGTCTCCCTCGGGACCTACACTTTCAGCGGCACAAACGAGGACTACATCTCTCTCTCTGATGTGACCTACGAAACATACCTTTCCCGCAAGGTTGCCTGGGATGCGGTGAAGTGGGAAAAGCGGCAATAGTTATCGGCTCATGACAACCCTGCATCCCCCTACCGAGAGCATTTCAATCTGCAGAACAGTTGAGGAGAAAACAAGATGCGACTGGTGCAGTACCGCACAGAGGACGGCGACCGTTGCGTGGCGATGGTCGAAAGCGAAGAGACCCTGCACGTTCTCAACGGGACCGAGCGAATCTATCACCTGGCGCTGGAAGCGGGACGCAGCCGACGCCCCCTGACCGAGCTCGTTGAAGAACGGCTGCGCGGTCAGCGGGCCGATTATGGCCCCATCGCGGCCGGCGGCCGCCTCCTCCCGCCGCTCGATCACCCCGACCCCACCCGCCTGGTCATCAGCGGCACCGGCCTCGATCACCTCGGCAGCGCCCAGGCGCGCGATGCCATGCACCAGAATCTCCAAACCGAGGAAGAAGAGACGCTGACCGACTCGATGCGCATGTTCCGTATGGGCCTCGAAGGCGGCAAACCCCTACCCGGACAGGTGGGCGTCGCGCCCGAATGGTTCTATAAAGGCGATGGCCGCTGGCTCGTGCCGCCAGGACAGCCGCTCACCATGCCCTCCTTTGCCCTCGAGGGCAGCGAAGAGCCCGAACTCGTCGGCTGCTACGTGATCGGCGACGACGGCTCTGTTCTGCGCGTCGGCTTCGCCCTCGGCAACGAGTTCTCCGACCATGTCCTGGAGAAAAAGAACTACCTCTACCTCGCCCACTCCAAGCTCCGCCAGTGCGCCTGCGGGCCGGAGCTGCTGCTCGGCAACCCGCCCGCGCACATCGAGGGAACCTCCCGCATCCTGCGCGACGACCGCGAGCTGTGGTCCGCCCCCTTCCTCACCGGCGAGGACAACATGACCCACAGCCTCGCCAACATCCAGCATCATCACTTCAAGTACCAGCCCTTCCGCACCCCCGGCGACGTGCATCTGCACTTCTACGGCACCGCCACCCTCAGCTTCGCCGCCGGCATCCAGACACAGCCGGGCGACGTCTTCGAAATCAGCGCGCCCGGTTTCGGCCGCCCCCTGCGCAACCAGCTCCAGGACACGCCAGAAGCCGAGCAACTGGTGGAAATCCGGACGCTGTAGGTGTCTGGTTTCCAACTACATGAAGGCGTTCGCCCCGCCGCGACATATCAAATGCACCCAACGATCCCATGAGCAACGCCCCCGCCTACAACTCCCTCGATGAACATCGCGCCGCCGCGGTCGCCTGCCGCGCCTGCCCCCGCCTGGTCGCCTGGCGCGAAGAGGTGGCCGCGACCAAACGCCAGGCCTTCCGCGACTGGACCTATTGGGGCAAGCCCGTGCCCGGATGGGGCGATCCCCGCGCCCGCCTGCTCGTCCTGGGCCTCGCCCCCGGAGCCCACGGGGCCAACCGCACCGGCCGCCCATTCACCGGCGACGGCTCCGGCAACTTCCTCTACCCCGCCCTCCACCGCGCCGGCTTCGCCAGCGGACCGAACAGCGCCCACCGGGATGACGGCCTCGAGCTGATCGACTGTTACATGACCGGCGTGGCCTACTGTGTGCCGCCCAAAAACCGGCCCAAAGCCGCCGAGCTCAACAACTGCCGCAGCTGGCTCCTGCAGGAGCTCGCGCTGCTGCCGCGCCTGCAGGCCGTACTCGCGCTCGGCAAGATCGCCTTCGACGGCTACCTGCGCGCCCTGCGCGAACTCGGCCATCAGCTCCCCCGCCTCTCCTTCTCCCACGGCGCCGCGCACTCCCTCCCCGCCCCTCTCCCCCGCCTCTACGCCTCCTACCACGTCAGCCGCCAGAACACCAACACCGGCCGCCTCACCACCGCCATGTTCGACGACGTGTTGACCACGATCAAGGCGAATCTGCGAACCGTCTGAACCCCACAGCCGCCATCCATATTGCGCACTCACCTTAACAGTTCCACGATTCTGCAACACAACACGCCCGCTTGCTTATAGAGGGAAGACAGCCCTTACACTTCCACCAATGTGGAGAAGCGCAAAGAAGAGAGTCAGTATCGCGCTCCGTTCTCTCTCCTCTCTTCTCTCTCCTCACTCCTCGAAGGAACCTGTATGCCCTCTATAACGGCCCAGCCCACGACGGCCCCCACCCGCCCGGCGGAGCGAATCGTCGCCATCGACATCCTGCGCGGCTTCGCCCTGCTGGGCATTCTCATCATGAATATCCAGGGCTTCGCCATGCCCGCAGCCGCCTATTCCAACCCGACCGTCTACGGCGACCTGACCGGGGCAAACCGCTGGGTCTGGACGCTGAGCCACATCTTCGCCGACCAGAAGTTCATGACCATCTTCTCCCTGCTCTTCGGCGCAGGCATCCTGCTCATGACCGAGAAACTGGACGCGCGCGGGCAGCGCGCCTGGACCCTGCATTACCGCCGCAACTTCTGGCTGCTGCTCTTCGGCCTGGCCCACGCCTACCTGCTCTGGTCCGGCGACATCCTGGTCGCCTACGCGCTGTGCGGCTTCTGGGTCTACTGGCTGCGCCGGCTGCGCCCGGCCTGGCAGCTGGCGCTGGGAATCTTCGTCGTCTCGATCCCCGCTCTGATCCTGCTGGCCACAAGCCTCACCATGCAGTTTACCCCGCCTGAAACGCAGCGGGAGCTACGGGCCGACTGGCAGCCGGCTTCTGAGACGATCGCAGCCGAAGTCGCCTCCTACCGGGGCGGCTGGCTTAAGCAGATGGATGCCCGCGTGCCCCGGTCCGCCGAATTCCAGACGGTCGGGCTGCTGTTCTGGGGGCTCTGGCGCGCCGGGGGCCTGATGTTGATGGGGATGGCGCTTTACCGCTGGGGCGTTCTCACAGGCAGCCGCTCGCGCAGCTTCTACTTCGGTATGGTTATCTTCGGACTCGTCATCGGTCTGCCTGTCGTGAGCTGGGGGGCAGCCCAGAACTTCGCCAACAGCTGGATACTGGAGTTCTCCAAGTTTGGCCTCGGCGCGCAGCCGAACTACTGGGGCAGCCTCTTCGTCAGCGCCGCCTACATCGGCCTGCTGATGCTGTTTGCCCGCTCGCGCGCCCTGCCCTGGCTGCAGACCGCGCTGGCCGCAGTAGGACGGACTGCGCTGACCAACTACCTTTTGCAGACGATCCTGGCCACGGCCATTTTCTACGGCCACGGTCTCGGTCTGTTCGGCTCGGTCGAGCGGGTGGGGCAGATCGGCATCGTCGTCGCGATCTGGGTGGTCCAGCTGGTGGTGTCGCCGCTGTGGCTGCGCTACTGCCGCTTTGGGCCCTTCGAATGGTTGTGGCGTTCGCTCAGCTACTGGCGGCTCCAGCCCCTGAGGAATCCTTCACGACAAGAATCTCGCCAACCCATCTGAATGGACGGCCGGTTCTATTCACCGAAATGCCCCTTTTTTCGAGTTCCGTGGTCCGGTTCATGGGACCAAGCACAGTATTCGCTCAACGCGGCGCGCGTTGAGCGAATTCAACGTCAACAGGCTGGAATGCTGAATCTGGAGAGCAGTCAGATAGGCGTGAAACTGATCAAACGAGAGAAGCTTAGCTTCATCACCTTACGCTTCAATCTCTAACTGAGAGGTGTAATACGACTCGATGGTCCCCCCTACAAATACCTTGACGCGGTTCTCAGGCTGGCCCGGCAACACTTCGACAACCGCGCCCTTCATGGAGGGATCGGACTTCAATGTCACAATCTGGCCTGGTGAAAATTCAGGGGAATGTTCTTCGATCTTAACGGGGCGGTCACTTCCCTCGAGCGCAATCTGATCCGAAGACAGTCCAACCGATTCGTAGGTGCATCCGTCAAGGTCGCTGAACTCAACTTCAAACGCTTTGCCGTTTGCAAGAATCTCTACGACTGTACCGATCTGCCCACGCCGGAGATTGTATTCGGGGAGATCGCCTGTCAAAGCAACGACATCGAGTAGTTTGATATTCATGTGCTCTCACCTCCTACATTCGACAGCGGAAAGCAAGATGTCATTCTCGGCGTGTCCGAAATATGCTCGATAATCCAGGCAGTTCGCACTGTCGCCCGTCTGCCATACCAGATAAGCTCGAACTCTAAATTGTATCGTTGGCCATACGCGTCACGTCGTCCCAATTGCGCGTCGCATGTCTTGACCGCTTCCAACAAGACGCTGCGTAACTCTTCCGCATCATCAGCGGTTATGCCAAGCATAGCAACAAATAGGCGAGCCTTGTGTCTCCCAAGTGCATGCGTCGCATCCAGGCAGTAATCACGCAGTTTTCGAATGTCCACGACGGCATGTTCGGCCCCTGGAACTTTCATCAAGTCACCAAATAGTATTCGGAGTGCTTCACCGCGTGGAGCGCCGTGTTGGAGTATCCCGGTTCGCCTCCCGTTGAGACCCGCTCTGAACAGTTACGCTCTGAATCCAGCCATGTCATCGCATGCCTTCGCATACCTTCCCATTATGTTCTTGTTCCTGTGATCTCTTTCCCATTGTCGCCGGTCTCTCCAGACTCCCAGATAGACAAATGCCGGCAGCAGAGCCACATTTTTGTGAGTTCGATGAGGAGTTGGCCGTTGGGCTTGCCAAGTGTAGGCGATCACGCCTATGAATTGCAAGATATTCCAGGTCCCCCAAAGCGTTTTGCTGGCTTCCTCTGCGGTCGAATCTCCCTGAACTGCTCATAGCCGCCCATCTGCGCTAAAGGAACACGGAGCGCCCTAGTGCGGCTCTCCGCGCCCCGCCGCGGATCAGTTCAAGCTGCCGCCACGCGCACCCAGACAATCCCTTCAACGTGCTCGAAGTGACTGTCCGCCGAAACCAGATCTGCGCCGCTCTCCATTGCGTGGGCCGCTATCCAGACATCGTTAGTTGGAATCGGCCGGCCTTTCACCCTCAATGCTGCCGCTATCCTGGCATAGCGGTCTGCGGTGATCGGGCCCACTTTTATGAAGGAGGAGTAGGGACTGTCGAGAAACGGGCACAGGTCGGCGGCGTTCCGCTTGAACTGACTGCCTCCCCAGCAGCCCTACATCAGTTCGCCGGCTACGGCGGCGGAGAACAGGACCTCCCCCTGTTTCCACATCAGCAGCGAATACGCGGTGTCGCCAAGAAAAACCTTCATCGCCAGGCCGCCTCGTCAATGATCTCGAATTCCTCGAGCGCGGCCTCCATTTCATCCGCTTCCTCCTGGGTCCAGCTCCCTATCAACCGGTCGAATGAATCACCCACCGTATTCCCCCTGCCTGGACTTTCCGCCAAGCCGGCTCCTCTTCGCAGCAGCCTGAGCGCGGCCTGGTTCAGAGAGAGCCCCTCCCGCTCTGCCAGGCGGCGCAGGCAGACGCTCAGCTCCTCGTCTATTCCTCTGACCGTGATCTCCTCCATAGGCCTCATCTCCTCTCATGCAAAACCGGGCCCTTCTGCATCATCCTATGCCGTTCCCCTCACCCGGTCAAGCCTGACACATACCTGCTCCACCAGGTGACGCGCCTGGCCGCCCCTGCCTTAAGGGTCCCGCCACAACGAGCATCATCAACACCTTGCGCAAACCCATCCCGCGCCCCGCCGCTCCACCGCCCCTCCCCGCAGTTCCCCTGCCCCTCCCCCTAAATCCCCGTCCAGACAGCAACCCATCCCCCAAATCCCCACAATCCCCCCCAATCCCCGTCCAGACAACACCCCCCAAATCCCCGTCCCCCCGCCAATCCGTTTCCCGCATTTACACAGCGCCGGATCACGGTTACAATGGAAATGCAACAGACCCGCACAAGCGGAAACCCACCCCTTGGAAAGAGAAATCGGTTTGATCGAAGAAAAAAGTGGAAAAACACAAGAGCCTGAGGAAGCCAAAGACGAAGGAGAAAACCAGGCCGACGACGAACGCGAAAAAGAAAAACAACCGCGCCCGACCTATCTCTTCCTCATCCGCCACGGCGAAAACGATTGGACCAAACGGGGCGCGCTGGCCGGACGGACGCCTTGCGTGGCGCTGAACGAAAAGGGAAGGGAGCAGGCCCAGCAGCTTGCCGAGCGCCTCAAAGCGCAGCCCATCTCCGCCGTCTACTCCAGCCCGCTCCTGCGCTGCCTGGAGACGGCCCAGCCCCTGGCCGGGGCGCTGAACCTCTCCGTCTCGATAGAGCCGGGCATCCTGGAGGTCGATTACGGCGAATGGCGCGGCGGCGAATTGAAGGAGTTGAGCAAACGACCGGAATGGCGGCTGGTCCAGATATTCCCCGGCGGCTTTCGTTTCCCAGGGGGCGAAACCTTGCGAGAAGTGCAGAATCGCGTCATCACGACCCTGGAACGCATCCGGACCCAACACGCCGGCGAGGTGATCGCCGTCGTTGCCCACGGCGATGTCCTGCGCACCAGCCTCGCCTACTACCTGGGCACGCCGCTCGACCTTTTCCAGCGCATCCAGATCAGCACCGCTTCGATCAGCCTTGTCGCCTTCCATCGTTTTGGGCCAAGCATCCTCGCCATGAATGACAGCGGCGGTTTCCCTGTGATAAAGTTAGAAGAAGCCTGAATAGGATATCTTGCCAAAAGGTCGCCCGGGCAGCGCGATGGGACAATAGGCATCCTGCCGGCGCCTGCCAGTCCGCCCGAACCTGAGCCAGCGATCGATTACCAGCCAAAGCCACATGGAATCACAGTTTACCTACGATTTTAATCCAGTGAGCGCAATCGTTGCCGACGCGGTCGGGCGTCCTGGCCAGCGCACATTCTTCCTGCAGGCCCGCCAAGGCGCTGACATGGCCACCCTGATCATGGAAAAGGAGCAGGTGGCCGCGCTCGCAACCTCGATCCTGCAGCTGTTGGAAGAGTTGGAAAAGGAACGGGCCAACCTGCCGGCCGTCGAGGAAGAAATCGCGGCGCCCAGCCTGCGCGAACCCCTCGACCCGGCCTTTCGCGTCGGACAACTGGGCCTGGGGTACGATGAACGGCACGACCTCATGGTCCTGATCGCGCAGGCAATCCCGGATGCCGGCGAAGAGCGGGGCCCGCCCGCCGACCCCGCCAGCCCCGCAATGCTTGAAGACCAGGGCGACGAACAGAAGGCCCGCTTCTATGCAACGCGGGCGCAAATGCGCTCGCTGAGCGAGCATGCCCTCCAGGTCGTTGCCGCCGGCAGGCCCGACTGCCCCCTGTGCGGCCGCGTCATCGAGCCGGACGGCCACTTCTGCCCGCGCACGAACGGCCACGCGTTTCCGTTGTCTGTGTAACCTGCGCCGCGCCTCGCACTGCAACGCCGTCCTACAACCTGCCGCGCCCCGCATGGCGCAGCAAAATGACCCGTCACACCGCCAGCATCCGGCTTGCCGCCATGACCGAGAACGATAAGACCATCGAACAGCAGGTGCGCAGCGTGGACCACAGTCGCGTCCAGGACCAGGACGGGCGCAGCGGCCGGCCTGCCCCGACCGCAGCCGCAGAGATCATCAGCGCCCTGGCGGAAGGCAGAATCGAAGAAAAAGGGCTCCTGCCGTACAGCTCCAACTACACCTTTCTGGCTACCGTTCATCATCAGCAGCACGAGATCCCGGCCGTCTACAAACCGCGCCGCGGCGAAAACCCCCTGTGGGATTTCCCGGCCGGCACGCTTTGCCAGCGCGAGACCGCAGCCTTCGTCGTCAGCGAGGCCCTCGGTTGGAGCCTCGTGCCGCCAACCGTCCTGCGCGACGGCCCGCGCGGGCCGGGCAGCATCCAGTTCTTCATCGAATGCGACCCGGAATTCCACTACTTCAATATGCGCGAGGATGCCCGCTACGCCCCCGCCCTGCGCCGCCTGACCCTCTTCGACTTTCTCATCAACAATGCCGACCGCAAGGCCGGCCACTGCCTTTACGGCTACCACCGCAGGTTCACTGTCGCCGGCGGGTGGGGCGAACCGGCGCACGCCCACATGTGGGCCATCGACCACGGCATCTGCTTCCATCATCAATATAAGCTGCGCACCGTTATCTGGGAGTTCGCCGGCGAACCGATCGAGGAAGAGCTGCTCGCCGACCTGCAGTCGCTGCAACGTCTTATCGATACCGAACCGATTCACAGTACCCTCGATCTGCTTCTCAGCGTCCCCGAACTCGATGCCCTGCGCCGCCGCATACGCGAACTGCTCGCCGATCGTCACTATCCCCTGCCGCCCGCTCACCAGCGGAACTATCCCTGGCCGCCCATTTAGCCGCAGCGGACGGTCACCCTTGCCAGTGGCCAGCGAAGCCCACTAGCCACTGACCACTGACCAATGGTCACTGGACACAAATCATGAAAGCCGTAGTCATGGCCGGCGGTGAAGGCTCCCGTCTGCGCCCCCTGACGATTGGGCGTCCCAAGCCGATGGTCCCCCTTGTAGACAAACCGGTCCTCGGCCATATTCTCGGCCTGCTCAAATATCACGGCATCACCGAGGTCATCATCACACTCCAATACCTGCCCTCCGTGATCCAGGACTTCTACGGGGACGGCGGCAGCCTCGGGCTCAACATCTCCTATGTCGTCGAGGAAATGCCGCTCGGCACCGCCGGCGGCGTCAAGAACGCGGCCTCCCAACTTGACGATACCTTCCTCGTCATCAGCGGCGACGCCCTGACCGACTTCAACCTGCAGGCCGCCGTCCAACACCATCTCTCCGCCGGGGCTCTCGCCACAATCGCCGTCTACTCTGTTCCCAACCCCCTCGAATATGGCGCAGTCGTCAGCGACGAAAGCGGCCGCATCACCCAGCTCCTTGAAAAACCGGATTGGAGCGCCATCCGCTCCGACCGCGTGAACACCGGCATCTATGTGCTCGAATCCGCGGTCCTCGACCATATCCCCGACGATGCCCCCTATGACTTTTCCACCGACCTTTTCCCTGATCTCCTGCAAAGGGGCGAGCTGCTCCAGGCCTACGTCGCCGAGGGCTACTGGTGTGATGTCGGCACGATCAGCGAATACATGCGCGCCAGCGCCGACCTCATCAACGGCAGAGTCTGGCTGCCCCAACCGCTCGGCGAAACCGCGCCGGGCGAGGACCTCGCGCCTTCCAATCCGGCGGCGGACGGCGGCCAAAACGCCCCGTTCGAACGCGCGCGCCAGCGCGGCGAACTGATCCTGGGCGCCGACGTCGAAATCGCCCCCGACGCACGAATCTTCGGGCCCGTTTATCTCGGCAACGCCGTCAAAATTAAGGAGGGCGTCACGATCCAGGGGCCGTGCGTGGTCCGCGACTACACCATCGTCGACCGCTACAGCCGCCTCGAGCACTGCGTTGTCTGGCGCAACACCTACATAGGGGAGACCTGCGAACTGTTGGGGGCAATCGTGGGCCGCCAGTGCAGCCTCAAAAGCGGCACCATCGCCTATGAGGACGTCGTGATCGGCGATAACTGTGTGCTGGATGAAAACTGCGTTGTGCACCCCGATGTGAAACTGTGGCCGAACAAACGCATCGAGCCGGGCGCAGTCGTGCGTGAAAGCATTATCTGGGGCAGCCGCGGCCGCCGCTCTCTCTTCGGCAGGGCCGGTGTCAGCGGCGTTGTCAATGTCGACTTTACCCCCGAATTCGCCGCCAAGCTCGGCAGCAGCGTCGGAGCCAACCTGACCCGCGGCAGCTTCGTCGTGATCAACCGGGACTCGCACCGCAGCTCGCGCATGCTGGTGCGCGCCCTGATGAGCGGCCTCTCCAGCGCCGGCGTCGACGTCTGGGATCTCGGCGAGGTGCCCGTGCCCGTGGCCCGTCATTTCATCCGCACCCACGCCGCCGCAGCAGCCGGCGTCCATGTCCGTCTCAGCCCGCTCGACCAGCGCGTCGTGGACGTCCGGTTCATGGACAGCCGCGGCCTCGACCAGAGCCGGACCGCCGAACGTTCCGTCGAACGCAGCTTCTCGCGCGAAGATTTCCGCCGCGCCTTCCTCGACGAAGTCGGCCAGATCGACTACCCGGCCGACCCCACCGAAGGCTATGTCGAGAGCTTCCTCGCCTGTGTCGACCGCGACCGCATCCGCGCCACCGCCCCCCACGTTCATCCGCAAATCGTCGTCGACACCTCACACGGCCTCAGCGGCGATACCCTGTCGACCCTCCTCAACCTCCTCGAAGTCGACTATCTGCCGCTCAATGGCGCAAAACTGGGCGCCCTCAGCGATCAGTTCCGCCATCAACTCCAGCATATGGCCAAAATTATGGCCGTCCTTGATGCCGGTGTCGGCGTCAAACTCGATGTAGACGGCGAAAGAATCTTTCTCATCGATGAGAGAGGCGTCGTGCTCGACGATATGACCGCGGCGCTGCTGATGTTGGATCTGGCCATGTACGCCAATCCCGCCGCCAAGGTCGCCCTGCCAGCGGTGTTGCCGCGGGCCTTCGAAATCGTCGTCAACCGCTATGGCGGCCAGGTCGTCTCCACCCAGAACGATCTGCGCCACCTGATGCGGGCCGCGAACGAGGATGTGCTCTTCGCCACCGATGGAGCCGGCCACTTCATCTTCCCCGATCTGCAACCCGTTTCCGACGGGCTGCTGGCAACCGTGCGCCTGCTCGAATATCTCGGTCTGCGACAGAAAGCGGTCAGTGAAATCGTGGCCGAACTGCCGATGTTCTTTATGGCGCACCATCGAATCGACTGCCCCTGGGAAGCCAAGGGCACCGTCATGCGCCTGCTCAATCAGAACTACCAGGGCGATGCCGTCATCCCCATCGACGGCCTCAAGATCGACCTCGGCGCCGAGGGGTGGGTCCATATCGGCCCCAACCCCGAGCGCCCCCTCTTCGAAATCCGGGCAGAAGCCGGTGACTCGGAACGCGCCACCGCTCTCGTCAAAGAGCACGGTGAGCAACTCCTGCAATGGATTGTGGCCACCGACCCATAGTCGCCATGGAACACCTGAACCGCCGTAACGCGCGCGGCGGACACAAAAAGCCCGCGCCCTATTCATTCCGCAACCCTGGAACGAACACTTCATGAATTCGGTCTTGCGTCCGGGCCGGCGTCTGCCCCTGAGCCGGGCTCGAACCAGGCCCCCGCGCCGGGACCCCTGATTGACCCTGAGGCGGCCCCTGCGTTTGGCCCTGTGTCTGGCCCTGTGTCTGGCCCTGTGTAGAGCCCTGCGATTCCTCCTCCGTCTCTTCCTCTGATCCGCTGCTGCGGACCCAAACCCGCAAACGGCTGCTGCTCGAGAAGTTGCCGGCATTGTCCTTGGCCCAATAGCGGACACTGTAAATGCCGTCCTCGGAGATTGTGAACGGTTCACTGTACAGGGCAACCGGGCCGTCGTTCAAAACATACGCGATACCCCACACGCCGCTGGTCGCGTCTGCAGCCTCGATGGTGACCTCAACCGGTCCGCTGAACAGCCCGCGCTGTTCAGCGGAGTTTTCCGTCCCTTCTTCCCCCTCGTCCGAAGACTCAGATGCCACCTGCACGGCTCGCGCCTGAACGGTTGGCGGCGTCCGGTCAACGCGCAGCTGCCCGGTCGCGCTCTCACCCTCCAGTCCGGATCGGTCTTTGGCCTTGAAACGCACAGTGTACGTGCCGTCCGCGAGGTCGCTCAATGCCGCTGACAGCTTCTGCGCCTCCAGCGGATCGTTGGGCAGGCTGAAATGGGCCGCCTTCTCCTCGTCGTCCAACAGCAGCTTGCCGCTGGTCGTGTCCAGCCCGCTGTTAAAATCCTGAACAGGGACCGAAATCAGGACAGGCATTCTTGTCCACCAGCTCTGCAGGTGCTCCAAATCACCGAACACCGGCGGCAGCTCGCTTCCGAACTCGATATACCTGGTGACGACCGGGCTCGCATTTCTGGCCGCATCGAACGCGATCGCGGAAACCGTTGACGTGCCGCTGCTGGGGAGCGCCCAGTCAATCGTTCTTCGGCTCGTTATATCCTGCAGCTGCCACAACCGGACCCGATCCAGCGCCAGGTCTACCTCCCCGTGCCACTTCACGCGGAACTCCAACCCCTCGACCGCGTTGAACAGATGGAAATCGACGGGAATCTCGACATACTCGCCCGCGGCGGTGAAATCGCTCGGCCAGATGTCGCGCAAACCAAGACCCAGAGTCCCTCCCTTGTCGGTCACATCCAAACGGGCGACCGGCTGATCCGGCAGCACATTGTCGTTGTCATCGTCGTCAGGTTCACCCATACGCAGCCGGAAGAGCGCGCGATAGGTGGCGTTGTGCGGAATGCCGGTCGCGTAAGGGCCGTACCACCAGCCCGCGGCATGGTCGTCGGCTCTTGCCTCCCGCGTGCGCGCGCCCTCGGCGTCGTCATCATCCACATCTTCGCCCGTCGTGCTGTAGAGGTTTTCGCCCTGCCAGGTCCAACTGTTGCTGAGACCGATCGTCGAGCCCCGTTCCGGTGTCTCGAGCGTTAACCTGGCCCTCTGTACCTCCACCGCCGAAGGCGCCTCGAAAGTCGGCGCCGCAGGCGCGTCCCAGTCGATCTCCAGCGCCTTCGTCTCCTGCAACGCGTTGCTCAGCGTCAGGGAGGCGGTGATCGTGCTGCCGCTGCTGAGATCCGCGCTGCGCAGCCAGACGCCGCGTATTGGCAGAGAGTCCGGACCAGGGTCGAGGTCGACTTTCCCCGACAACGGCTCCGCCGGCGCCAGAGCCCCCCAGCGCAGACCGCCCGCAGGGAAATAACCTCGCAAGGACAGGCCGGTGATTCCGCCCAGCGCCCGCGTCGGCTGGCGGGCATCCTGCAACGTGACATCCGTATAGTAGTGGCCCAGAATCTGGCGGTACGTCTGGCCGGCCGTGGCCCGCCGCGCCGCCCCCCACTGGCTCAGGCCGTAGCCGTGGCCCCAACGCACTTCGCCAAGACCCGTCTCGTCCGGCACCGCCTTCAGATACGCCACCGCCGGATTGGTGAGCGTCGGATGGCTGTTCTTGGCGCTGTACATGGCTATGATCGGCGCGCTCGTGTTGTCGCCCGCATAGGCCAAATACTGCCCCGCCGTCCTGCTGACCGCCGCGTCCGTGGAAGAAAAGCGATTGTTGCACATCATCTGGAAATTGGCCCAGTCGGTCACGTCATAGTAGCGCCGCCCGCGCAAAATCTGGTACCAGGCATACGTGCGGGTGGCAACCGCCTGCGCGGCCAGCGCTTCCGGTGACCACGAGATGGGAACCTCCGCGGGAACCGAACGGGCCACATACTCCTCGAACGGAATCACGTCCACCTGCCAGTCCGGTACGTTGCGGCAGTTATTCTCCGGGTGGTGGGCCACCCGAATCGTCGCCGGGTAGGTCAGCGCCGTTATCTCAACTTCGGCCGCCTCCACTCCCGCTGGATTGTCATCCGGCTGCAGGTTCTCATCGCGTATGATCGACCTGTCGGACGCGTCGTACGTCGCAGCGCGAATGCTGTTTGCTTCCAGTTGATCGAAGCGCAGCCGGTTGCTGCGTCCCGTTTGCCAGCGCGGGTTATGCCCGGGAATGCGTTCGCGCACCCGGCCCGTCGCACGTTCAATCACATAGATCTCAGCCAGGCCGACCGTCTCCGTCCCAGTCGGCACGACCGTAATCGCCATCAAAGCGCCGTCAGGGCTGATGCGGGGCCTGCCGAAATGGGAACCGGCGCGCTCGACCAGAGTCTCGCCGTCTATCGTCAGCGCCTGAAAACTGGGGGGACCGGAAATCTGTATATCGCGCGCCTGTACCTCGCCGCTGTCCCGCGGCCCCAGCGTCAGCGCCGGGATGATCCACTCGACAACAGTGTATAACGAGGCGCCAAAGAGCGCGATAACGAGGCCGACGACAAGGAGCCGGCGCAAGGAATATCCTGACTGCATGGCTACAGTTGCTGGTGACTGATCGTTTGTGTCCGAGCTTGCGCTCGTGCCGCGAATTGCTCACTATCATTGTAACAGGAACACAATAAATCCTGCATTTGGCTTTGCGGCAACGTGGGGGGTACAATCGCAGACGTGAGGGTTTCTTTCCGATGCGCCCCTCAATTTCGGGCCGCCGGACATCCCAGTCCCGTGACGGGCGGCGGACTTGCCAGAGATCAATTGGGTGAACCACCATTTCCGCTTCCCGCTCCTATCCTCCTCTCCGCGTGAAACGCAAAATCTCGGCGAACTGCTGGGGCGGACGATCTGCCGCCCGCAGACCACGAGCGCCGTGATCGGCCTTGTGGGTGATCTGGGAGCAGGCAAAACCACCTTTGCGCAGGGATTGGCCAGGGGGCTGGGCGTGCAGGCGCGCATCACCAGCCCTACCTTTACCCTGATCAACGAATATACGTCCGCAACGCAAGATCTGCGGCTGTTCCACGTGGACAGCTACCGCCTGACCGCCGACGCCGGCTCCCTCGCCGCCGAAGTCTACGGGTTGGGCATGGATGAAATCTTGGATGCCGTCGAAGAGACGCCGCTCGACGACCCGGAAAACCCGCTCGACTCCGCCGCGCGTCATGTCGTCGTCATCGAGTGGGCCGACCGCCTCGACGGCCTGCTGCCCGCCGACCGCCTTATGGTTCGCTTCAACAACAGCGCAGACGACAGCGCCGAGCGAATGCTATGCCTCTGCGCTACCGGGCCCCACAGCAAGGCCCTGCTGTCCGCGCTGCGCGCCGCAACGGCCCGTATCCACAGATGAGAAACCAGTTTCTGAACGCGTATTGTCTGGGCGGAGGCGCCGGTGGGGTCCAATAGCGGCCAGGTAAAGCACTGGATGACGCCGAATCCGTATACCTGTCACATAGAAGCCTCGCTGGCGGATGCCCGGGATCTCATGGTCGAGCATCATTGCCGCCGCCTTCCCGTTGTGGATGACGACGGCCGTCTGATCGGCATCGTCAGCTTCGGCGACCTGCGCCAGGCCGCCCCGTCCAGCGTCACCACGCTCAGCCTCTTCGAAATCAACTATTTCTGGGCGAAGCTTCCTGTCAGCGACGCCATGACCGCCGAGCCGGTTACCGTCGCCCCGGACAGCTCAATCGATGTCGCCTGCCGCCTCATGCTGGACTACAGAATCGGCGGGCTCCCCGTGGCTGTAAATCGTAAAGTCGTCGGCATTTTCACCACAACCGACGTCTTGCGCTACGTCGTCGAGCACGCCTCCTAGAGAGGCCGCTGGCCTTTGGCCCGTACCGCCGGACACGCCGGCGCCTGCACCATGGAGTCACCAATGCACCGCATACTGGTAAGCGAAATCATGAGCGCGCCGGTGATCACGATCGATCCCGACGCGCTGGCCGTGGACGCCGCGCAGCTGATGGAAGCAAACAACGTGCGCCGCATCATTGTGATCGACCAGGAAGGCTACATGTGCGGGATCGTTACAGACGCCGATGTGTTGGAGGCCGAGACTGCCGGAAGCGTAGCCAGCCGCTACGATCCGGGCCTCGATGAGGAGTGGCTGACCGTGCGCGATGTGATGACAGCCGACGTGATTGCCGTCGGGCCCGAAGCATCGCTCGGCCAGATGGTAGAAAAGATGATGGAGACCAAAATCGGCGGCATCCCCGTCGTGCAGCCCGCAGAGCCCGGCAGCGAGCTGCTCCTTCCCGTCGGCATCGTCACCGAGACCGACATCTTCCGCCTGATCAGCGAAGCCTGGCGCGCCGACGAAGCCTCAAACACCAGTGATCAATAGGGGAATTACATACTTCACTGTATGCGTGCGGCGCGAGGGAGCTCACTATACGATTCGGGTGCAGTCCAAAACGGGGGTGAACTTTCGTGCACCTCTGGTAACGACTAAGCTAAAGCCAGTTCGCGCCCCCGAGCAGGGCAAGTGCCGTCCCCTCTGACCACTGATCACTGACCACTGCATTTGGGCGGTCGGGCCATCGGCCCTCCCTTGTGCGGGGGGATTTCCCCCGCAACGCCCCTCTGACACCAGCCCCGCCGCCCGTGCAGGCCATGTTCGCGAGTCGCCGCCACCCACAAGGGCTTCGCCTGACCCCGAAACGTGACCGCGATCGAGGGTTAACCGGGCAAGACAGATGTTGGGCCGCATAGGCACTGCGGCGGCTCGCACCGCGTTGCAGCAGTCCTGCAGATCCCGATTCAGTGAGATTGCACACCGTTGATGGCTTAGTTGTCACATCACCTCTTTGGGCATTTCATCCCCTTCCACACATGGTTTTAGCCATCTCGACCACACTGTCGGCGTTGGGGATCGTCAAATCCTCCATCGCAGGGGAGAACGGCACCGGCACGCTCATGGCGCCGATGCGCTTTACCGGGGCGTCCAGATAGTAGAATGCGCCATCGGCGATAACCGAGGCAATTTCACCGGTGACGCCATACTGCCGGTAGCCCTCGTCGACCACAAGCGCCCGGCCGGTCTTGCGGGCCGACTGAATCAGTGTCCCGGCGTCCAGGGGGGATGTCGTGCGGGGATCGATCAGCTCTGCGCTGATGCCGGCCTCGGCCAGCTTTTCGGCCGCTTCCAAGGCAACGTACACCATTGAACTGGTCGCGACAATTGTGATGTCGTCGCCTGTTCGCTTGATGTCCGCCTGGCCTAGCGGGAGGGTATACTCCGCCTCCGGCACCGGCCCCACCTGTTGAAAGAGCGCCCTGTCCTCGAAAAACACCACCGGATTGTCGTCGCCGATGGCGCTTTTCATCAGCCCTTTGGCGTCGTACGGGGTGGCGGGTATCGCTACCTTCAGGCCGGGGATGTGACTGAAGAGCGCATGCAGGGACTGGCTGTGCTGGGCGGCAGTGCGGCTACCGGCGCCCATGGTCGTCCGCAAGACCATGGGAACCTTCAGCTTGCCGCCGGACATGTAGTGGGTCTTGGCCGCCTGGTTGACCAGCTGGTCCATCACCAGGGTAGCAAAGTCGCAGAACATGATGTCCACAATGGGCCGCATACCGGTGATGGCCGCGCCGACACCGATGCCGGCGATTCCCGCCTCCGAAATGGGCGAATCGATCACCCGCTCCGGGCCGAACTTCTCATACAGGCCGACGAACACTTTGAATACCGAGCCAGCCACGGCGATATCTTCACCGATGGCGAAGACGCGCTCGTCGCGGGTCATCTCCTCGTCAACAGCTTCGTGAATGGCCTGAGCGAAGGTAATTTGACGTTCACCCGGCGCGTGGATGGCCGGGCTGCACCGGATTCCGTTCTCAAGCGTAGACATGCCGCTCCACCTCGCTTTCACTGGGGAATGACGCCCCGTAGGGGCGCCCCTCGTGCGTGCCCTCTCTTGTAGGCTCCGTTAAAGAATCGTCGACACTTTTCCTCTGGCACTGCACAGGTAGGATCATAAAACACAAAATTCCCATCAACAATGGTCCCGGTTACAAACCGCTGTCCACGGCCCTCCGCCAGTCCTCCGGCGTGTCCACATCGGCCAGCCACTCGACCGGCGTCTCGATCGCGCTGACCTCCTCCGCGTGCCGGCGCAGCAGCCTCCCCCCGCCCCCATCACCCTGAACCTGCCTCAGGCGGCCGAAGAAACGCCGGTCGAAAAGCGCCGGCGCGCCGCGTATCGCTCCGTCCACCGCGACAGCCGCCAGATCGCTGCCGCCGCGCCATGTCTGCCACAGCCGCCGCAGGAGCGCCGCCGGCAGACGGAGTTGATCCACGGGCAGAAATAGAGCGGCCTCACATGCAGCCGGCAGCGCATCGACCGCGGCGTGCACTGAGCCCGCCTGCCCGTCCTGCCAGTTTGGGTTGTGAACGACGCGCAGACGCCCGCGCCCCGCCTCGCGCAGCGGGGCCAGCGCCGCCTCCACCTGGTCAGCGACCGCGCCGGTGACCACAACCGTTTCCGAAGCGCCGCTCTCGAGCGCGATGCGGGCCGCCCGCGTCACCAGCGGCTCGCCCTGCCAGCGCAGCAGCTGTTTCGGCCGCCCCATCCGGCGGCTTTCTCCCGCGGCCAGCACCACCGCCGCCGTCGCGCCCCAGCGCTCGCGGATGGCTGCCCCGCTCCCCGCCCCCACCGCGCCGATCAACGCCGGCTGATTCTGCTGCGCCAACCGCTGCGCGATCAACCGGGCCGCCGCCAGCCTCGGGGCGCTGTCAGCCTTGTTCAAAAGCGGGATCAGTCTCGCGTCCCATGGCCGGGACGCGCTGCCGGGTGGCTCGCTCCCGCCTCGCTCCGCACCCCTCACGCCTCGCCCGTATGGTTCCACAAGAAGGCGGCCCAGCATACGCGGTGTCAGCCGTGTCGACGCGTCCTCTTCCTGCAAAAGGGCGCGCACCTGTTCGGGCCGGTGCACGTAAGGTTCGTCCAGGGGCAGCCCCAGCCCGTCAAGCCCTGCCACCGGAACCAGGTGCGTCGTGCAGGCCGGGATGACCGGCTCGTGCGAAGCAGGCGCCTTGACCGGGCGGCGCCGGCTGCCATCGCCTTCGATCGCGATCAGGCTGATGCCGAGATCACCGGCCCGCGCGGCCAGCGCGTCCACAACCTCCGGGGGCAGGCCCTGCCGTTTGGATCTTGTCGGAGAAGCGGCTGTTGGCCTGCCGGCGGATTCAGGGGTCCGGAAACCGGGGGGCGACCAGATAAAACAGTGCCCGTGCCGCGCCAGCGCCGCCTCCAGCGCAGCCCAGTCTATCGCATCGGTCTCGCCGGGCTTTGCTTCGAGGCGGGCTGGCGCGTCCTCCGCCTGGGAAGCGAAAATGTGGGTGGTCGTGGTGGTGACGACGCGACGGCCGCCGCCAACGGCCTCATCCGCCAGCCGGAAGAGCGCGCTCGTCTTGCCCCCGGCGCCCACCAGTGTGACGATCGAAAGCGCATCCGGCGGCAGTCGCAGAGCATGATGGAGTTGCATGATGAAGTTTTCAGGAGGAACTGAGGTTGCCGCGTATCAGTGCGGCTGCCGGCCGTTCGACGCCAGCCATGGCCCCGTCTGGCCCCAGTGGCCGTCGATCTCTTTCTCGCCGTCGCGCATCGCCAGCAGCAAGGCATCCTGATCGACCGGCAGGGCCAGGCAGCGAACGCCCACAGCGTTGTAGATGGCATTGGTGATCGCCGGGCTGATCGGAATCGAGCTGATCTCGCCCACGCCCTTGGCGCCGTAGGGCCCATCCGCGGTCGGATGCTCGACGATGTGGCTGTCCATCCGCGGCGTCATCTTGATGCCCGGCATCTTGTACTGCCCCAGACGCTCGGTCCAGGGAATGCCGTCTTCGACGATATAATTCTCGGTCAGGGCGTTGCCGATGCCCATCACGATTCCGCCCTCGATCTGCCCGAGCAGGCTCAGAGGGTTGATCGCCCGGCCCACGTCATGGGCAGAGATCACCCGCGCGACGGCTACCTCGCCGGTTTCGGTATCCACGCTCACCAGCGCGGCATGCACCGCGTACGAAAAGGCGAAGTGCATATCGCCGCCCGTCCCCAGCGGCTGCGTCTGCGGCGCCCAGTATTCATAGCGGATCTTCGGCAGCCGGTTCTCGGCCAGCAGGGCGTTGACCGCATCCGCGAAAGAGACGCTGCGCGTGGATCCCGGCAGAATCCCGCCCGCGCTGCCGTTCGCGCCATTGGCCCCCGCCGCCGGCAGCTCCGCCCCGTGCATCCGCGCCAGGCGCCTCTCATCCACATAGGCCAGACCCTCATGGAAGGCGATGACATCAGGGTGTGTATCGAACTTTTCAGCCAGAACATTCTGCATCTGCTCGCGCATGGCCCGCGCCGCCAGGCGGGCCGCGTTGCCGCTGACGTAGGTCTGGCGGCTGGCGGTGGAAGGGCCGCCGTCCGGCGTCAGGTCCGTGTCCATCACGGTCACATGCACCTTCTCGAAGGGGAGACCCAGCTCCTGCGCAGTGCAGGCCGCCAGCACGCCCACCAGATTCTGCCCCATCTCCGCGCTGCTCGTGCGGATCGCCGCGGTGCCGTCGGGAAAGACCTCCACTTCAGCCTCCGCCTTGTCCGGCGCGCCGCCCCCCAGGCCGGTATTCTTGTAGCCGGCTGCGATGCCCCAGGCGTAGCGCTTGCTGCCCACCTGAACCGGCGCCCATGGGTCCGATGACGGCAAACTCGAATCAACCGCCTTCGCCCTCTTGATATCTTCCTCCACCAGGTCAAGACATTCGAGCAGCCCCACGCTCTCGCTCAGCTCCTGGCCGGTGGCCGTCTCCGCGCCGACGCGCATCACGTTCTTGCGCCGCAACGCCGCCGGGTCCATGCCCAGCTCCGCCGCCAGTATATCGAGATTGCTCTCCACCGCGAACGCCGACTGTGTCACGCCGAAACCGCGAAACGCGCCGCTGGGCGCGTTGTTCGTGTACATCGCGTAGCAGTCGATCCTGGCGTGGGGCATCACGTAGGGGCCGGTGGCGTGCGTGGTGGCGCGGGTCATCACCTTCTCGCCCAGACTGGCGTAGGCCCCGCTGTCCCCGTATAGTTCCGCCTCCACAGCGACCAGCGCGCCGTCCCGCTTCGCGCCCGTCTTGATGCGGATGATGGTGCTGTGACGTTTGGGGTGGAAGATCAGGCTCTCCTGCCGGGTATAGAGGATCTTGACCGGACGGCCCGTCACCTGGGCCGCCAGCGCCGCGTGGATCTGTCCGGCGATGTCCTCCTTGCCGCCGAATCCTCCCCCCATCAATGTGCCGATGACGCGCACCTCTTCGTCGTCCAGGCCCAGGCTCTTGGCCACCTGCCGCCTGTCGCTGTATGGAATCTGGCTGCCCACGTAGACGGTCAGCTTGTCGCTCTCATGATCGGAGTCCGCCTTCTCCTTGCTGGTGGAGGGAAGGCGACCCTTGTAACCCGCCGGCACGGCCAGCGCGCACTCCGGCTCCAGGAAGGCGTGCTCGGTCATCGGCGTGCGATAGGTGCGCTCGACAACGACATCCGACGCGGCGAACCCCTCCTCCACGTCCCCATGCCGCACCTTGATATGCTTGAGCAGGTTCCCGGTGGGCCGGTCCGGGTGCAACTGGGGCGCGTCCGGCCGCAGCGCCTCCCGCGGATCGGTGACCGACGGCAGCGGATCGTACTTCACGCGGATCAGCGCCAGCGCCTGATCGGCGAGCTCCGCCGTCTCCGCCACCGCCAGCGCAATCGCGTCGCCCACATAGCGCGCCGGATACGCGCCTCCCGCGAAGACCGGCCAGTCGTTCTCGACCAGCCCGTGCCGCGGGTCGCCCGGCACGTCCGCGTGGGTCAGCACCGCGTGGACGCCCTCCAGCGCTCGCGCCGCGTCCGCGTCAATCTCCCGAATCGCGGCGTGGGGGTGTTCGCTGCGCAGCGTCGCCCCAAACAGCATCCCGTCAAAAGTGTAGTCATCTGTGTAGAGCGCCGCGCCCGTCACCTTGTCAACCGCGTCCAGCCGCGGCAATGGCTGACCGATCTGCGACAGCGGCTCCAGCACCGGCGGCAGCTCCGCATCCGGCATCGTCCCGGTGCGCATATACTCGCCCGCGGCCTTCACCGAGCTGATGATCGCCGCGTATCCGGTGCAGCGGCAGTAGGTGTCCTTCAGACACTCCTTGATCTCCGCGTCGGTCGGGTCCGGGTTCTCGTCCAACAGCGTCTTGGCCTGCATGATGAAACCGGGTGTGCAGAAGCCGCACTGCGTCGCCCCGTGCTGGATGAAGGCGGACTGAAGCGGATGCAGCTCGGGCGCGCCGCCATTTTGCGAGCCGGGCCCCGGTTGGGCCAGGCCTTCGATCGTCAACACCTGCCCGCCCTGCGCCTTGAACGCCGGGTAGATGCAGGAGTCGACCGACTGACCGTCCACGATAACGGTGCAGCAGCCGCATTCGGCCTCGTCGCAGCCGATCTTGGTGCCGGTCAGCCCCAGGTCGTAGCGCAAAACCTCGGCCAGATAGCGGCTGGGCGGTACATCGAGAGCGTGCTCCCTGCCATTCACGGTCAGCGTGAGATGTGTCACCTATGCGCTCCTGTCGGCGTGAACAATAGTGCTTCGCGGCGGGACGCTCTCGGGGTCGCAGGCCGCCAGCCGCCGCAAACTGCTCTTACAGGTGGTTCAGATACAACTGTGGATCGTTCAGAAATCCTCGCGTCACGCTCACGTGCTCCAATGATTCCCACGGCACGGGCTGGGGGGGTGATTCGTCAAAGTTCAGGATCGTGGCGCCGGGGAAGGCCATCAGGATCGGCGAGTGTGTGGCGATGATAAACTGGGCATCGCGCGCGACCATCTCTTTCAACAGGGCGAGCAGCCCCACCTGGCGCAGGGGCGAGAGCGGCGCTTCCGGTTCATCCAGCAGGTAGAGGCCGTTCGGCGCAAAGCGGGCCTGAAACAGGGCCAGAAATGCCTCGCCATGGGAGCGTGCGTCGAGTCCGTCTCCGTAGCTCTCCTCAATCGCGGCCAGCTGGCCGGAGTATGCCATCTTCGCCATGCCTTTGGCGAAGTCGGAACGGCCCTCGTACTCCGCGTCCACGTTGGCCATCTCCGCCTGTAGCTCCGCCTGCATCTGGGCGATGCGCTTGGCGAAGCCGAAGAAGTCCTCGGCCCGCAGGTAAAACCCCCGCCCCGTGCGCTTGGTCCAGCCCAGGCGCAGATGTCTGGAAAGCTGCCGCACTGTCGCCAGAGAGGGATCGTTGTCGGCCTCTTCCGCGCCCACGGTCGGCAGGCGCACAGAGGTGGCCAGCGCCTCCAGAAAGGTGGATTTGCCGCTCCCGTTTTCGCCGACGAGAAAGGTCACCGAACTCTCGAAGCGTATCTTCTCCAGCCGCGCGATGACCGGCACATTGTATGGAAATAGCCCTTCCTGGGGGAAAGAGGAACCTTTCTCAATCGAGGTGAGGTGGATCATGGCCCACACGCTCTCGCGTCACTGCAAAAATAGGGGCGAACGCTCGACAGCTGCCCTGGCTAGGCGCCCTCCGGCCCTGCCGGAGCCTCATTCACGCGCGCCCGCTCCACGGACGTGTGCAGCACGCGCTTCAGCAGCACGCCGATCATCTCATGACGATACGCCTGTGACGCCCGGTACTTGCTCGACCGCAAGCTGGCCTGCGCCTGGGCCGCGGCAATGGCATCCTCCACGGCGTCGTCGTCAAATGCCTTGGCCGAAGTCAATGCCTCTTCCGCGCTGGTCGCCCGAAAAGGGGTCGGCCCTGCGGGACCGATCGCAATGACGGCTTCCTCCACCCGGCGCAGCGCTGCATCCAATCGCACCCTGGCGGCGATGCCCAGCACCGGCAGCGCGACGCCCTGCGGCCGCATGATGCGGTCAAAGGCGTTGCCCGCCCGCGCCGGGGTCGGCCGGAAACGGAACGCGTGCAGCATCTGGTCGGGGGCAAGGCGGTTGCGGCCGGGGCCGGCAAAGATGGAGAGCAACGGCTGCCACGTATGGCGGGCGCCCCGCGCGCTGTGCGCGGCGACCTCGACTTCCGCTTCCAGCGCCAGCAGCCCGATCGTGCCGTCCGCGGCCGGCAGCGCGTGGGCCACATTCCCGCCCAACGTCGCCACATTGCGCACCTGCGGCCCTCCGATAACGCCGCAGCTCTCGGTCAGGCATCTGGCATGGGCGCGCAGCAGCGGGCTGCTTTCGATCTGCGTATGGGTGATCCCTGCGCCCAGAACGATCCAGCCGTCCTCCTGCGCGATGCGGTCGATGCCGGTGATCCTGGTCACATCCACCAGCGCCTCAGGCGCGGCCGCCTGATTCGCCTCCATATCGAGAATCAGGTCGGTGCCGCCGGCGATGATGCGGGCCTTGTCTCTGTGCTCATGCAGCAGAGAGAGCGCCTCAGAAACCGTCGCCGGCGTATGGTAAGCTCGCCACCGGGCCATTGTGCAAATCCTGGTCAAAGTAGAGAAAAAACATGCCGCAGTATAGCACAGGAGACCCCCTGCTTGAAAAGCGCGCCGCTTAAGTATGCACTTCATTTTTGCGTGCGGTCCAGATCTGGTGCAGCCAGGAGAAGCGGGTTGCAGACCTCATCGTGAATTTCCAGAGGCAGCCTCAAACTTGCGCCAATTCTGCCCCGCCCCCCAAATCGCCGCCCCCGCCACCCACTGACCACTGCAGTTCCCCCCTCGCCCCCAAATCACCGTCCAGACAACTGACCGCTGAAGCATTGTTGTCGTTATCCAATGGTCGCCCAATACTCACCCCCATCCTGGATCGCATAGTAAATTTTATCTATTTGACAACACGGCATGGCACAAATAAAATTGCATATGCTTTAACTTCGGGCAGGTCTGGTTCCGTGTTTACAACCCCAAGGAGAGTAAAAATGAAACCACAGCTGCGTATTTTTGTACTTGCAGCCATCTTCGTCCTGCTGCTTCCCATGATCGCGGCCTGCGGCGGTGCAGCGCCGGCAGCGGAAGAGGCAGCCGAGCCTGAACAGGCGGCTGAGACTGAGAGTATGGATTCGGCGGCAGATTCGACTTATAACGAATCCCCCATGCTGGCCGAAATGGTCGCAAACGGGGAGTTGCCGCCGGTGGATGAGCGGCTTCCGGCAGAGCCGCAAGTGATTGAACCGGTGGACCGGATCGGCACATACGGAGGCACGCTGCGCTTCGGAGAGGTCAACCCAATCAATCTCTGGAGCTTCGCTACCCTGCGCATGAACGGGCTCTTCCGCTATGACTTCAGCAACACCCAGGTCTTTCTGGACATCGCCAAGGACTACTACTTCTCCGACGACTTCAAAACGCTGACCATAGAGCTGCGTGAGGGCCACAAGTGGTCGGATGGAGAGCCGTTCACGGTGGACGACATCATGTTCGCCTGGGAAGATGTCGCGCTGAATGAGGATCTTTCCCCTGCCGGGCCGCGTTCGATCTGGCGCGCCGGCGGTGAGCCGGCCGTCTTCACCAAGATCAGCGACACGGTCGTTGAAATCAGCTTCAGCGTGCCCTACCCGATCATCATGAACTACCTGGCTCGCACGGGCGTGGCCACCGACAACAATGTCATCATGCCCAAGCACTGGCTGAAGCAGTGGCACATCGACTACAACCCCGATGCGCAAGCGCTGGCTGAGGAGGAGGGATTTGAGACTTGGATGCAAGCCTTCAACTTCCACAACAGACCTCCGAACAACTTCCGGATCGACGGTCCTACCCTCTGGGCCTGGAAGAATGAAACGCTCACCAGCGACCGCGCGATCGTTGTGCGCAATCCCTACTTCCACCAAGTGGACACCGCCGGCAACCAGTTGCCCTATATTGATCGCATCGAGGCGGTGATTACCGGCGACAAGGAGGTACAGACGCTCAAGGCCAGCGCCGGCGAGTTTGACTTTGAGACCTATTACATCGACATGAAGGATATGTCGGTCTTCCAGCAAGGCGCCGAGCAGGGGAACTACCGCGTCGAATTCGCGCAGAACCTCTTCTCCGCCGAGTTGGGTCTGATGCCAAATCGCACGGTCAAAGACCCGGTTCTGAGGGAGTTGTTCAACAACAAGGACTTCCGCATCGCCCTGTCGGTCAGCATCGACCGCGAGAGCATGAATGACACCCTCTTCTTCGGTCTGGGCAGACCCTTCCCGGCCACCGTCAATCCGGGTCTGAGCTTCTTCAAGGAGGAATGGGCCACGACCCACGCCGAGTACGATCCGGAGCGCGCCAACGCGCTTCTCGATTCAGTCGGTCTGACTGAGCGGGACAGCGATGGCTATCGTCTGCGGCCCGACGGCGAAGGCCGGCTGAGCATGCTCATCCACGTCGGCGTATCGGAAGGCCCCAAGATTGCCATGGCTGAACTGGTCCGGGATGACTGGGCCGAGGTCGGGCTTGAGGCAATTGTCGAGAACCTGGGTGAGCAGGGCGGTCTGTTCTCGCAACGGCTCGCAACCAATGATCTGCAGATTCCGACCTGGCATCTGGACAGAAACGCGCTGTTCGGTCGCTCCCTGGGCAGCAATTACGCTGTCGACCAGACCTCCTTCTGGACCGGGACGTGGAAGGACTGGTTCCGGACCAATGGCGAGGAGGGTGTGGAGCCGCCGGAAGAGATCAAGCGGCAGAGAGAGATCTTCGAGCAGTACAAGCTGACCGCGGTCGGCACCGAAGAGTTCGACAGGCTTGGCGCGGAGTACTATGAGTACTTCACCAGCGAAATCCCGATGATCGGCACCATCGGCTTCACGCCGCGACCGGTCATCATCAGTAACCGCCTCCACAATGTGCCGACGGAGGGCGCCGCCTGGATCTCGGACAACAACTTCTATGCCCCGTTCATGCCTTCACAGTGGTTTATTGAAGAGTAAGGTGTATCTGGCCGAGCTGTGCAACACCCTGTTTTCGCTTCTGGCGAAAACAGGGTGTTATCACTGTTCGTTTGACCAACCGGGGAATCGCTCCGATAATGGGGTGGGAAACCGCCCTTTTCAAATCTGCCACACTCCGTTAGTATTCGATTCCAGCCAGGAAAACGATCAGAGAGCTGCCGCGAACTGATTCGTCTGCGACTGTGAGGGCCTGCCGCGCAGATGGAGGGAGAAGGTGTACCTGCTCCAGCTCGATGCGCGCGACGGCCGTGCCCACCGGACAGCCTTACGCGACAGCGCGCCAAGTCCGTCAGCCTGTTTCGCCGTTTCACTTCCATCAGAAGTCAAAGAAAGGAGAGGCCGGGATCGCCCATTAATCTTCCCGCGCCGATTTCATAATGGCTCAACCATACAAAGAGGTGGCAAAGCCGGTACGTCTGGGTCTGATTGGTTGCGGCGGCATTGTGCGTATCAACCATGTTTCCGTATATCTTGCCCTGCCGGACTCCGTCGACGTGGTCGCGGTGGCCGATCCGGTACCCGACAACCTTGAGCATGTCGGCAATACGCTTGAGGTGCCGCCGGCGCAGAGATATGCCGACTATCGCGACATGCTGGCCAAGGCCGAAATCGACGCGGTATCGATCGCCACGCCCCATTCCATGCACGCCGAGCACGCCATCCAGGCCGCCGAGGCCGGCGTAGCCGTCATCTCTGAAAAACCGATGGCTACCTCCCTGGAGGAAGCTGATGCGATACTGGAGGCGGTCAACCGCAACGGCGTACCCTATGCCATCATGCACAACCTGTTATTCTCCTTGCCTATGCAGGAAGCGCTGAGCCAGCTGCGGACGGGAAAGGTCGGCAAACCGATTCTTGGCCGCGGGCAGTGCATGGGGATGAAACCGGCTGACTTTGGCGGCGACCATACCAATCCTGCCATGGCCTGGCGCGCCCAGAAGGCGGTAGGCGGCGGCTGTATCATCGATACCGCCTATCATGAGATCTACTCGGTCGAGGCGCTGATGGGTTCGCCGGTAAAGTACGTCGAAGCCAGGGTGAAGACCATGCGCTTTAATATCGACGTCGATGATCTCGCCATCCTGCTGTTTGAACATGAGGACGGGGCCGTGTCCACGGTGTCGGCATCGTGGTGTTCGCCGGCGATCACCCCTGAAAGGGGCCGCTGGTGCGAAGTGCACACGACCGATGGCTCGATTCGGGTCTATCATCGCGACGAGGAGCCGTTCTGGCAATACACCGGCGAGGAGGACGGCTGGAGCAATTTGGAGATACCCGAGCCGGCAGTGAAAGAGAACCCGGGCGTCGGCGGCCACTTTGGATGTTACGCCGCGACATTCGAGGCGCTCGCCAGCGGATCGGAGATGCCGGTAAACGGCGAAGCGGCGCGGCATAATCTGGCCATCATCGAGGCGGCGCGGCGGGCAACCGGCGAACGGCGCGCGATAGGAGTTGAGTGAACATGCGACTCTATATAGATGTACACTGTCATATCGGGACGACCATTACCTACGATCCCGCTGTCGGGCAGACCACCGGTCGCTGCCTGGCCCGAATGGCTTCGGCGGGTGTTGTCGCGGCGGTCATCGGGCCGACTGCGGTCGGCTCGTCGCAGATCAGGGGAATCCTGGACACGAAGGACCAGAACGGGATCATCGTTCGGGCTTGCCAGCAGTTTCCCGATCGATTTCCCATCGGCCTGGCCCTGATCGAGTTGCGCCACGGCCAGGTCGGGGCAGACGCTTTGGAAGAGACGCTGGTCGAAGGCGGTCTCCAGGGCATCATGTGGCATCCGGCCGGCATGACCTTCGAAAGACAGCTCTATCCTTTTCTCGAAGTTGCGTCACTCAGGGGCGGGCTCTGCCTTCTGCATGAGAGCCCGGAGCGGACCGCGGCCTATGCACGGCGATTTCCCAACCTTGTCTTCATCGTCCATGCCGGGGTAGAGGAGGAATTTGCGTCCTGCAAGCAGCTGGACAACGTCTGGTTTGAGGTCGTGCAAAGACCCAGAGGCTCCAAATCCGATTGGGACCTGCCGCAACTGATCAACGAGCTCGGCAGTGAACGGCTTCTCTTTGGCAGCGACCTGCCTTACTACGATTTTCGTATCCTTCAGGCACAGGTGGAGGCCGCCGATATTGACGAGACAACGCGCGATCGGATCGCCTTCCAAAACGCTGTGACACTTATTCAGAGTTTTCGCCCAGACTGGGAACCGCCCGGGGAAGCGCCTGCCGCGCCGCAGAACTATACGTACGAAGAAATATGGGCTCCCAAGGAGGCCGGAAGCGAAAGGCTGCTATAGAGGTTGAATCAGGTCTGCAGAACGGCTCCAGCACCGTTTCGACACCGTTTTCTACCTTCAACGCGGGAAACTGATTTGACTGTCGAGGCTCTCTGCGGACAAGCCCTTCGTCGAAAACAGACCGGCAACACGTTCCTTAAAGCAGAGGGGAAGCTGCGATGAAATTTGCCTTACTCGGTCACTCCGGACACCTGGATTACTACGAGCAGATGCTGCAGGATCTGCCCGCCGTTGCGGTGGTCGCCGTCGCGCTGGCAATGCCGGGCGAATCGCTCGACTCCTTCGCCAGCGCCCCGGGCGTGACAGCAGGGACAAAAAGATATACCGAGTATGAGGAGATGCTGGATAAGGAATCTCCGGACCTCGTGCAGATCTGCGTTCCACCGCAGCAGGTACCGAAATTCACCGAAATCTGCCTGAAACGGGGCATCGCCGTGATGACGGAGAAGCCGCTGGCGATGGATCTGGCGACCCTCTCACACCTGTACGCCGTGGCCCGTGAGGCCAAGGTCCCGCTTGCGGCCCTACACGGCTACCGCAGAATGAAATGGTTCGAGGCGGTCCGCGATGCCGTCCACGCCGGGCTGATCGGGGAGCCTCTGGGCAGCTTCAGCCAGATCTCCTACCGCTGGGGAGCCAGGCGGGCCGATCATTTTCGCCAGCGAGAGACCTTCCCCGGCATTGTCCCGTTTGTGGGCGTTCACGTCATCGACTGGCTCGTGTGGTCTCTGGGCGACGTTTTCACGGAGGTTACGGGTTGGGAGACAGCGGCCGCCCACCCGGACTATCCGGGCTGTGCCAGCCAGGCCGGTTTACTGCTGCGTATGCGTAATGGCGGGGTCTCGACAGTGGTGCTGGACTTTCTGCGCCCGTCAAATGCGCCCAGCCATGGCGATGAGCGGATGATGATTTCGGGCACGGCGGGCGTGGTGGAGAGCATCGCCAACGAAGAGACCGCAAAGCTGATCAGTGAACAGGCTGGGGTACGCAACCTCGATATTCCCGATACGCCGAACTGGTACACGGCCTTTGTCCAATCGGTCCGGGACGGTTCTTTTGCCGGCGTTGAAGAGGTCTTTCGGATGACTGAGATTGCCATCAAAGCCCAGCAGGCGATTGATGAAGACAGGAGGATCTCCCTGCTGCAATCTCCCTACGAGGCGAAGAAATGATCGGCTATATCGTACAAAGACTGCTCTACGCGGTCGTTACTTTCTGGTTCCTGAGCATCGTGGTGTTTGTCATCATTCAACTGCCGCCGGGGGATTTCCTGACGAGCTATGTCGCGCGCCTGGAACAGGAGGGAGACATCATCGATGAGGCCGAAATCGAAGCCCTCAAACGGGAATACGGTCTTGATGCCACCCCTGTCGAAAAGTACGTTCGCTGGTTCGGACGCTTTCTGCAGGGCGAAATGGGCCGATCTTTCGAATGGAACCAGCCCGTAGGCAAGCTGCTGAGGGAACGTCTGCCTTACACGGTACTGCTTTCGCTGATCACCCTCTTTTTCACCTATATCGTTGCCGTGCCAATCGGGATTTACGTTGCCACCCGCCAGTATGGCTTCAGCGACTACCTGTTTTCTGTGCTGGGCTTTGCCGGGCTGGCAACGCCCAACTTCATGCTCGCTCTCATCCTCATGTTCCTCTTCTTCAAATACCTCGGCATCAGCGTGGGCGGCCTGTTTTCCTCGGAGTATGCCCTCGCCCCATGGTCTCTGGGCAAGATCTGGGATCTCTTCACCCATCTCTGGGTTCCTATCATCGTTATCGGCACGGCAGGCACGGCAGGAATCATTCGCGTCATGCGAGGCACCCTGCTGGATGAACTGGGCAAACAGTATGTCATCACCGCTCGCGCCAAGGGCGTTGCCGAAGGCAAGCTGCTGTTCAGATATCCGGTGCGCCTGGCGATCAATCCGATCGTCAGTACAGTCGGCTGGCAGCTGCCCGGCATCGTTTCCGGCGAAACGATCGTCGCCATTGTTCTGAGCCTGCCGACCACGGGTCCTCTCCTCTTCATGGCGCTTATCAACCAGGACATGTTCCTGGCCGGAAGTATTGTCATGTTTCTGGGTATCCTCACTCTGATCGGAACCTTCCTGTCTGACATTTTACTGATCGTGGTCGACCCACGCATCCGTTTTGAAGGAAAGACCTGAGATGACAACGGACGTTACAACCGGTGTTTCAAGCGGAATCGAGACGCGAGAGGCCGGGATCACCGCCGAAGAGCGCTACTTCCTGGCTTCACAATGGCAACTGATGTGGCGCAAGTTCAAAAGACATCGGTTGGCCGTGGTTTCTGTCACCTTGTTGGGAATTCTTTATGTTTTTGCGATCACATATCAGTTCTGGGTCCCGTATGGCCGGTTGACGAAACATGAGGATTATCTGAGCGCTTCGCCCTCTCGCATTCACCTCTTCGATACTGAAGGTCGATTCCGAGGCCCTTTCGTATATAAGCTGGATGGAGAAATCGACTTTAATACCTTCACCCGCGTGTATACAGAAGACACCTCACAGATTCACCGCATTCGCTTTTTCCAGAAGGGAGAATCCTATCGGTTTTGGGGTCTTTTCCCAATGGACATCCATTTCTTTCTCCCAGAGGAAGGAGGCGTAGTTTTTCTGTTCGGCACTGATTCGCTTGGCCGCGATCTCTTTTCGCGGACACTGGCTGGGGCCCAGGTCAGCCTTTCCGTTGGGCTGGTTGGTGTCATGATCAGCTTTGTGCTGGGCTGCCTTCTTGGCGGCATCTCCGGCTATTTCGGAGGGGCGACCGACATGCTGATCCAGCGTATTATTGAGTTTGTGATCATCGTTCCCACGATACCTCTGTGGATGGCTCTGAGCGCGGCTGTGCCCGCGGGATGGTCGCCGGTCAAGATCTACTTTTCCATCACCATCATTCTGTCCATAATCGGATGGGCCGGGTTGGCCCGGGTTGTGCGGGGTAAACTGCTCGAAATGCGCGAATCGGACTTTGTGATCGCGGCCAAAGTCGCCGGTTCTACCGATATGCAGATTATCGTTGAGCATCTCTTGCCGGGGTTTATGAGCTATCTGATCGTCCATCTCACCTTGGCCATTCCAAACATGATCCTGGGCGAAACGGCGCTCAGCTTCCTGGGGTTGGGCATTCGCGCCCCCGCGGTCAGCTGGGGCACCCTGTTAAAGGATGCCCAGAATGTCCGCAGCGTGGCCGTGCAGCCCTGGATGCTTATTCCCGGCCTGCTCGTGATCGTAACAGTGCTTCTCTTTAACTTTATCGGCGATGGGCTGCGCGATGCAGCCGACCCCTACAAGTAACGGCTATGGAACAGCAAGAGCCAGTCCTGGAACTCAGAAATCTGCACACCTTCTTTCCCCTGGAGGAGGGGTTACTGAAAGCGGTGAACGGTGTGTCGCTCACGATTCACAAGAACCGTACACTCGGTGTTGTTGGCGAATCGGGCTGTGGCAAGAGCGTTACCGCGCAGTCGATCCTGCGCATCGTGCCTGAGTTCGCGCAAATGACCGGGGAGATTCTGCTGCACCAGAACGGCCATATCACCGATCTGGCTGCCCTGGCCCCGTCCGGAAAAGAGATCCGCGACATTCGCGGCCGCGATATCTCGATGATCTTTCAGGAGCCGATGACAGCTTTCTCACCTGTGCATACGGTCGGCGATCAGATTATGGAGGCGATTCTGGTCCACGAAGACGCGGCCAGGGAGGAGGCGCGTGGCCGGGCTGTAGAGCTTCTCAGCCTCGTCGGCATCCCGTTGCCCGAAGAACGTGTAGACGCCTATCCACATCAACTGTCGGGAGGGATGCGTCAACGCGCGATGATTGCCATGGCGTTGGCGCTCAAGCCCAAGCTTCTCATCGCTGATGAACCGACAACCGCCTTGGACGTGACCATTCAGGCCCAGATTCTCCGCCTGATGAAGACGCTTCAGGCCGAAATGGGCATGTCGATCATGTTCATTACCCATGATCTGGGTGTTATCGCCAATATGGCCGATGAAGTCGCGGTGATGTACCTGGGCCGGGTGGTCGAATTCGGCAGTGTCAGACAGATTTTCCGCACGCCCAAACATCCGTATACCCAAGCCCTGTTGCGCTCAATCCCCAGGACAGGACGCAGAGCGCGGGTCCGTCTGGACACCATCGAGGGTATTGTCCCTGTTCCCCTCGACCCGCCCGATATCTGCCCATTTGCCGAACGCTGTTCGCAGTTTATCCCTGGCCGCTGTGATGAGAAAGTGCCGGATTTTCTGGAAACGGAGCCGGGGCATACGGTTCGATGTATTCTCTATGAATAACAGCTATGGAACTGAACAACCTGCTCGAAGTCCATAACCTCAAAAAGTTCTTCCCCATCGAAAAGGGTCTGTTGCGCCGGGTCGTTGGGCACGTGCGCGCTGTTGACGATGTGAGCCTGAGCATTCCTGCCGGGAAGACCTTGGGGCTGGTCGGCGAGTCGGGGTGCGGCAAAACCACGCTGGGCCGCTGCGTAGTCCGCGCGATAGAGCCGACATCAGGACAGGTGCTTTTGCGTATCGACGACCGCCAAGCCGACATAACCAGCCTCGATGCCAAGGAACTGCGGGCCACGCGCCGGCATATGCAGATGGTCTTTCAAGACCCCTATGCCAGCCTCGATCCGCGTAAAACCATTCTGGACATAGTCGGCGAGCCGCTGCGGGTGAACAAGCTGGCCAGGGGCGAGGATCTGGAGCAGCGGGTGCGTCATCTGGTCGATCTGGTCGGCCTGGACGTCAAATATCTCAAACGTTATCCGCACGCCTTCAGCGGAGGTCAGCGCCAGCGCATCGGCATCGCCCGCGCCTTGAGTTTGCATCCCAGCCTGATCGTCTGTGATGAGCCGGTTTCGGCACTGGATGTTTCGGTCCAGGCCCAGATTCTGAACCTGCTGCAGGATCTGCAGGAGGAATTCAGCCTCACCTATCTGTTCATCGCCCACGATCTCAGCGTCATCCAGCATATTTCCGATCAGGTCGCCGTCATGTATGTCGGCAAGATTGTGGAGCAGGCGGAGACGGAGGAACTCTTCCTGCATCCCAAGCACCCCTATACGGAAGCGCTTCTTTCCGCAATACCAAGTCCTGATCCGGACGCCCTGCTGGAGGAAATTACCCTTGAAGGCGAAGTGCCCAGTCCGGCCAACCCGCCTTCCGGCTGCTACTTTCACCCCCGCTGCCAGTACGCCCAGCAAATCTGTCAAGAGGAAGCGCCACCGCTTCTGGAAGTGAGCGCGGACCATTTCGCTGCCTGTCACTTCGCCCAGGAGCTGACGCTTCACGGAGTGGGAGACCTGGAAGAGGATAGTCAGTGGTGAACGCTCTCGTTGGTTCCGGCTTCTATGCAGGCAACGAGACAGGCGCCCAGGCGATGGGAGACCGGCTGTGCCGTTGAAAAGGGTGGTGGAATAAACGTATGGACGCGCTTCTCTTCTGGACAGCGCTGTGGGTTGCGGGCGTAGGACTTTTCGTCTACCTGATGATCAAGTTGGTGCGCAGATTGACAGTTCGTTTCAGCCAGGGGGTTGAAGCCAACGTTCGCGCCGCAGAGGCCATTGTCAACGATGAGCGCGTTCCCGAGGCCTGGGCAGCGCCCTATCGCCAGCAGATCGCAAACCTTCGTCAGGGCGTTGGGACCGAAGCTGAAATCGAACGAGCTGCCCGGCGCGGGCACAAGGACTGCTTGCGCCGTTTGGACCAACTCACGCAATATTTCGAGAAAAGCGAGCTGGTTGACAGCGCAGAATCACGCCATGTCCTTCTGAAAGGTCTGCAACGGCAGCGAGCGCGATGGGTCGCCGGCGGGTGGCAGTACGTGATTGAAGGGGATGAGAACTGCTGAACACTGGACCCAATCCATGGAGCGGGTCCGACATCCTCCTCTGATGATGAACGCGGGCAGAAACACGCCGCCGGCAGCGAAGAATTCCCCTACAATTCCGTCAAAGAATCAACGCAAATTCGGTTGGCACAGGGATTCGAATGGTCACTCTGACAGGTATGTCGGAGTTGGTCGGAACTGCCGTATCACGGTCGATTTCTTGTGTTTGTGCCAATCCACTCTCTTCATCTACAATAGAGTGAATAATTGTAGTTTGGGAATCGTCCGACCTTCCTGTATTCCCATTTCACTCATGTCCCTCAAAACCACATATGCCAACGGCCGTGCCGCAGTGTCAGGGAATCCCCGCGTAGCGACTACACCTTCCGTGTCCCTTTCGAGCAGGGGCGCAATCGAACATATTCACTCAGGCCACAGGGAGGAAAAGGAAATGGAAAAGCGCAGGAAGTTCCGAGAGCATCTGAGGATCGTTGTGTTATTGGCTTTGGTGGCTCTACTGGCAGTCGCCTGTGCTCAGCAGGCCGCGCCTGCCTCTGAAGAGATGTCCGAACCATCCGCTGACACAACCAGCCAGGAAGGCGTCAAGGATGTTCCCAGAGAGGGGACGTTGATCGTCGGTTGGTGGGGCAGCGATGAGTTTGAAGAGTCGGAGATCTACACGCCTTTTGCCATCGGCGGCGACTACCAGCGCGGCCTCAACGTCATCTATGAAGGCATGGCCTACTGGAACGCTTTCAGAGACGAAACGATCATGTGGCAGGCAGAGAGCTTTGACTACAATGACGACTTCACCGAGTTGACCATCTCCTTGCGACCGGAGGTAAAGTGGAGCGATGGCACGCCCTTCACTGCCCATGACGTGGTCTATACAATCAACCACCTGATCGAAATCGGCGGTGAGGTCCGTTTCGGCAACGAAGTTCGGCAGTACACCAAAGAGGCTGTCGCGGTGGACGATAACACCGTCCTCATCACCCTGAACTTCTCCTTCCCCCGCTATCACGACCGTTTTTTCGTCTGGAAGTGGGACTCGGGCGCCTTCCCCATCATGCCCAAGCATATCTTCGAAGGCCAGGACTGGGCCACCTTCACGCACTACGACATAGAGAAGGGCTGGCCCGTCACAACCGGCCCCCTCAAGGTCGTCTACTCTTCGCCGCAACAGAAGATGTTCGACCGCCGCGACGACTGGTGGGCGGTTGAGTCCGGCTTGACCGATGCACTTAACATGGAACGCGTCATGTTCGTCGTCGGCGGCACCGATCAGTCACGCCTCATCGAGCTCGTTACCAGCAACCAGATCGATATCACCGAGTTGCAGGGCGCTTCGATTCGGCTGGCGGTGGAACGAAATGAGAAGGTCACCGCCCATTACGGTCGCCAGGCCCCCTACGGCTATGTAGACTGGTGGGCACAGGCGCTGTGGCTGAACAACGAGAAGCCCCCCTATGACAACGCTGACGTGCGCTGGGGGATCAGCTACCTGATCGACCGGCAGCAGATCGCGGACGTCGCTTACGAGGGCCTGACCAGCCCCAACCCAATGCCCTACCCGCCGTATCCTGGCCTGGAACAGTACACTGAATCGATCTCCGACCTGCTTGAACAGTACGATACCAACGAGTACAACCCCGAAAAAGCTGCCGCGCATCTCGAGGCGGCCGGCTACAGCAAAAATAGCGACGGCATGTGGGTGGACGCCAATGGCGACACCATTAAAGTGCCGCTTGAGTCCTGGTTTGCCTGGAACGCGCCCGCTGAGGTCCTGGTCGAGCAGCTGAAACGAGGCGGGATCGATGCCGAATTGACAACGCCGCCGGACGCCTGGGACCGTTTCGTCTCCAAGACGCACACCGCCTTCCCCGCCGGCCACACCGGCAGCCTGAAGGAACCCTACGAGGCGTTGAACCTGTACACCTGCGGCAAAGAAGGCGGCCCGGCCTCCAACTGGGCCTCGAACCAGTCGCTCTGGTGCAACAGCGAATTCGACGAGATCGTGCTGGCGATGTCACAGGTGCATCCGGATGACACCGAGACCATGAAGACGCTCTTCCGCCAGGCGATGGAGATCTGGCTGCCCGAGCTGCCTTCAGTCATGCTGTTCAACTGGAAACACAACATGGCGATGAATCAGACCTACTGGGAGAACTGGCCGACCGTTGACAGTAAGGATGGCGAGTATGTCAACGAAGCGCCCCAGTTGCTCGGCTTCCACCTGGTCCTGCTTCATCTTGAAGCGGCTCAATAGCGCAAAGCGGCGAGCGGGGTTGCTCGCTACCTTTCACTAGCCATTGGGGCTTGTCCATGTGGGTCGCCGGCTATCTCCTCAAACGAATCGCCTTCTTCTTCCTGATCGTGTTGACGGCCGCGACGGTGAATTTCTTCCTGCCGCGGCTGTCCGGTCAGGATCCGATCCGCGAACGCATGATCAAACAGGTGCAGTCGGGCAGCGCCTGGGGAAAGGGCATCGAGGAGATGGTCGAGGTCTACAACGCCAAGTTTGGCCTGGATAGGCCCCTCTGGCAGCAGTACCTCACCTATCTGGGCGACATGGCCCGCTTCGACCTGGGACATTCGATCGCATTCTACCCCAAAACCGTCAAGGAGATTCTGCGCGAGGCGCTGCTCTGGACAATCGGTCTCCTTACGATGACGACGCTTCTTTCCTTTGTATTCGGAACGTTTTTTGGCGCGCTCGTCGCCTGGGCGCGCGCGCCTCTCTGGCTCCGCTCGCTGGCCCCGCCGATCATGACCATGGCGGCCATCCCTTACTATCTGTTGGGGCTAATCATGCTCTTCGTGTTTGCCTTTGAGTTGCGTTGGTTTCCCGGGCACGGCGGCTATCGCATCGGCACCATCCCCAACTTGAGTTGGCGTTTTTTTCTCGAAGCCCTCGAACATTCCATCCTGCCCGCGTTATCTATCCTTCTGTCGAGCCTGGGTTTCTGGGCCATCGCCATGCGCGGCATGATGGTCACGGTTGAGGGCGAAGATTACATGACCCTGGCTGAAGCCAAAGGCATCAAGAGCAGCCGTCTCTTCTTCGACTACGGGCTGCGAAACGCGATTTTGCCCCAGATCACCTCGCTGGCTCTGGCCATGGGCTACGTCTTCTCCGGCGCGCTGCTGGTCGAGGTGGTGTTTGGCTTCCCCGGCATCGGCACCGTACTCTTCAACTCGATCAAAGGTGTAGACTATCCCGTCATCCAAGGGATCGTATTGACGATCATCCTCACGCTGGCCACCACAACTCTGATCCTGGACCTGACTTTGCCGATGCTGGATCCACGCATCAGAAGGCAGACCTGAATGACTATGCGCTCAAATGGCAATGGGGCAGCAGCGCGTCTGAACAACCGCTCGCCGCTCCTGGAGGCGCTCGGCTACCTGCGCCGCAACCCGTCCCTCGCGATTGGGCTGAGTCTGATTCTGGGTCTTCTGCTCTTTTCCGTTGTCGGCCGGCTGCTTGTCAGCATCGAAGACGCCTCGCCTCTTTCCGCGCCGCCGTACCAAGCACCCTCTGCCGAATACCCATTTGGCACGGATAAGGTGGGTCGGGATCTGCTGGCGGTCATGATCGTGGGCACGCCGCTCACGTTGCGGGTCGGTCTGCTTGCCGGCGTGTTGGGCGTGGGCTTCGCCAGCCTGCTGGCCTTCGCCGGCGCCTATTACGGCGGCATCCTCGACGCTGTCATCCGCCTGGTCGTGGACGTAGGGCTGACCATTCCCAGTATCCTGATTCTGATCCTGATCGCAATCGCTCTCAGAGGCGTCAACCCGACCGAGATGTCCCTGATCGTGGCCGCCACGGCATGGCTGTGGCCCACGCGCACGATTCGCTCGCAGGTTCTCTCGCTGAAGGAGCGCGCCTATGTCGATGTCGCGCGCATGTCCGGCATGCGCGGGCGCGAGATTATCGTCCGCGAACTCATGCCCAACCTCATCCCCTTTATCGTCGCCAATCTCGTCAACACAACCGCTTCGGCCATCCTGGCCACAATCGGTATGGAAGCCCTGGGGCTGGGGCCGACCTCCCATCCGACCCTCGGCATGACGATCTACTGGGTTATCCTCCATGCCGGTGTGCTCGGAGGATACTGGTGGTGGTGGGTATCGCCCGTGGTGATTATCGTCCTGATCTTTATCGCCCTTTACCTGACTTCCGTCGGCATGGATGAGCTGGCGAATCCCAGGTTGAGGAGAAGCGTATGACGCCTCAACCTCGTTCCAATGGCGAAGCCCATGCGCAATCAGCTGCGCTGCAAGTGCGCGATCTGCGGGTCCATTACGATACGCCCAGCGGCGTCGTGCAAGCAGTGGACTCCGTGAGCTTCAGCCTGAAAGCGGGAGAGCGCTTCGGGCTGGTCGGTGAGTCCGGCTCGGGCAAGACGACGCTGGCAATGGCTCTGCTGCGCATGATCAAGCCGCCCGGACAGATCGAATCCGGGCAGGTCTGGCTGGGTGGACAGGATGTGTTGGCGCTCTCCGGAGAAGAGATGCGGAAGTTGCGCCTGGCAGGGATCGCGCTGGTGGCGCAAGGCTCCATGAACTCCCTGAATCCGGTGACCCGAATCCGGCGTCAACTGCTCGATGGCATGAGAGATCACGCCGCCGCCGGGTCCAACAGCACTGACAACGGCACGAGTGCGGCAAAGATGAGCCGGCGGGAGCAGGAAGCCTATGTGCGTGATCTGCTGGCACGGGTAGGGCTGGAGCCTCAGGTGGCTGACATGTACCCGCACGAGTTGAGCGGCGGGATGAAGCAGCGGGTCTGCATCGCCATGGCCATCAGCATGCGCCCCCAGGTGATTATCGCCGACGAGCCGACCAGCGCGCTCGACGTTGTGGTGCAGATGCAGATAATGGAGACTTTGCGCCGCGTCCAGGAAGAGGTCGGGGCGGCCGTGCTTCTCGTCGGCCATGATATGGGCATCATGGCCCAGTTTGTGGACCGAGTGGGGGTCATGTATGCCGGCAAACTGGTCGAGGTCTCGCCGGTGCGCGAGATTTTCAGCCGGCCTCTGCATCCCTACGCCCGCCTGCTAATCGAATGCTTGCCGTCTCTGGAAGTTAAGGACACGCTGGAAGGCATACCGGGGCTGCCGCCTTCGCTGCTTGAACGGCCAACGGGCTGTCTCTTTCATCCCAGATGCCCCCATGCCACCACTGAATGCGAAACACAGGAGCAGATGTTGGATGAGGTGCAACCGGAGCGTTGGGTAGCTTGTCACCGCTTGGAACAGATTCACAATTCGCCGCCGGAAACCGGTGATCAGTAACCAAAGTCCGGCCATCTGCCGCGAGCAACGAATCGCATGAGCGCCCTGCTCGAAGTTCAACATATCACCAAGGTGTTCGGCGGCGGCCTGTTCAGCCGAAACAGCACGACGGCGCTGGAAGACTTTTCATTGGCCATCGCCAGCGAGCCGCCCTCCATCACGGCTGTGGTCGGAGAAAGCGGCAGCGGCAAGACAACGCTGGCCCGCATCCTCCTGGGGCTGGAAACGCCAACCGAAGGGCAAGTGCTCTATCAGGGGAAGGATCTGCGAGAGCTTTCCACTTCGGAATGGCATTCGTTTCGACGCGACGTGCAGGTTGTCTTTCAGGACCCGTTCGAGGTCTACAATCCCTTCTACAAGATCGATCACGTTCTGACGACTCCGATTGCCAAATTCGGCCTGGCCAAATCGCAACAGGAGCGTCAGACGCTGATCGAGGAGGCCCTGCATTCAGTGGGTTTGCGGCCCGAAAATACCCTGGGGCGGCGCCCCCATCAACTGAGCGGCGGGCAGAGACAACGCATCATGGTGGCGCGCGCGTTGCTGTTGCGCCCGCGCCTTATCGTGGCCGACGAACCGGTCTCCATGATCGACGCCTCGCTGCGAGCCACCGTTCTGGGAAACCTGCGTCAACTGAACGAAGAGTTCGGCATCTCCGTCGTTTACATCACCCACGACCTCACCACGGCCTATCAGATCAGCGAAAACATTATTGTCATGTATTCCGGCTCCGTAGCCGAGGCGGGGGACATTAACCTCGTGGTGAAGCAGCCGCAGCACCCCTACACGCAGTTGCTGATCGGCTCTGTGCCCCAACCCGACCCGGACCGCCGCTGGAATACAGAAGCGATGGCCGCTTCGACGGCAGCGACAGGCGGAAGCAATGGCTGCAAGTTCTTTGCACGCTGTCCTCATGCCATGTCGCAATGCGCCGATAGCGCGCCGCCGCTGTTCCAGACGGACGCGCATCGCCTGGCGGCCTGTTATCTCCACGAGGCGTCTCCTTCGCTTCCAGCTGAAGAAATGGCCTCGTTATTCGTCGGGCGCGGCGCAAGCGCCAACGCCCTCTCCTGAAAAGGGGAGCGCTTCCCTCCCCGATGCCCCGCCAGCCGGGTCACTCCTTCTCCTACCAGCCTGCTCCGAAGAACAGCCCGTCATGGCGTACGACCCATGTGTGCTTGCCCGTTACCCCGCCCGTATCCGGCCTTGCGTAGACATAGCTGTCCCATTTGTCCGCCTCATTTGCGCCCAGAGTGTCGCCGCCGTGGCCATCGATTGCCAGCAGCGCCACGCCCACTTCCACAGACCCCTTTGCTTCCCCACAACCAAGAATTCCTCTTATGACCTGCAAACTATTCCGGCATCGTCCTCAAAATTAGCGGCTCGAGGAACTGCACACTCTTGATGATCCCTTCAGACGCGCTCATCACCGGGTCTTCGTGTTCGATGCTCAGCGCTCCGTCGTAGCCGACGAGGCGCAGCGCGCTGACGAAATCGCGCCACCATGCTTCGCCATGGCCGTAGCCCAGCGTGCGGTAGGCCCACGAGCGCTCGGCAACCAGGTCCATGGGCCGCATGTCGAGCCCGCCGTTGAGAGCCATTTCAGAAGGGTCGATTCGGGTGTCCTTGGCGTGGACGTGGAAAATGAACCCCTCTCCCAGAGCGGGGATGACGACGAGCGGGTCCATGCCCTGGTAAAAGAAGTGGCTGGGATCGAGGTTGACGCCCACGCTCGGCCCGGCGATCGCGCGCAGGCGCAACATCGTGCGCGTGTTATACGCGGATTGGCCGGGGTGTAGCTCAATGGCGACCCTGACGCCGTGATCGGCAGCGAACCGCCCCGCCTTTTCCCAGAAAGGGGTGATCACTTCATCCCACTGCCAGCGTTCCAGGTCGGCGTATTCCGGCTGCTGCGGGTGGGTGGGCCAGTTAGGGTACGGTGTCCCGCTCGGGTCGCCGGGGCAGCCGCTCATCGTCACGACGGTATCCAGCCCGAGTTTATGCGCTAACTCTACCGTCTTGAAGAAGACATCCTGCGACGCCTGGCCGCGCGCCGGGTGCGGGTCGAGCAGGTTGCCATTGCAGTTGAGCGCGCTCAGCATCAGGCCGCGACTCTCGATGGCGGACGAAAAGGCTGTGCAGGCCCCCTCGTTATGCAGCAACTCGTCCAGGTCGCAATGCAAAGCCGGCGAGAAATTTCCCGTTCCGATTTCCACGGCTTCGATCCCGTTCTCGACAACCCAATCAAGCGCCTCGGTGAAGGAAGTTTGCAGGCTATCCGTGAAGAGTCCGATTTTCACAATATCCTCCTGTCTGGTGTAACCAGGGAGGCCGCTCCCTGCCTCGCGTCCCGTCCCGTCGGCTCACTCCTTCTCGTACCAGCCCGACCCGAAGATCAGCCCGTCATGGCGCACGACCCAGGAGTGCTTGCGTCCCTCTTCGCCCGTCTCCGGGTTACGGTAAACATAGCTGACCCATTTGCCCGCCTCAGTAGCGCTCAGAATGTCGTCGCCATAGAAGTAGCCGGTCGAATCGACGCGCACGGAGGGGTCCAGCCCGATTCTCTCATGCCTGGGGTGTGCGAGGGTGCGGTCATCTTCACCGATCATAAAGACGTACCACTGCCCATCCACACTTTCGGCTGAACTGTAGTAGTTGACGGCGGCCTGGCGGCCTTCCTGATTGTAGAGGCGGAGGGCATCCTGCACGAGCGCCTGGGTGTAAGCCGCCGGTTCGTTCTTGGTTGGGATGGCAACGCAACCGGCGATGAGGAGAACGAGCGCGAGAATTAGAGTGGCAGAACGAAACACGTTTATCTCCATTTCGGTTGAGCTGGAATTGGATTATTTTCTATCGGAAAGTTCCATATACCCCGGCCAAATCATTACTCCTCGTAAAAGCCCGACCCGAAGAAGAGCCCGTCATGGCGCACGACCCACGTGTGCTTGCGCGTCTCCTCCCCCGTATCCGGGTTCGTGAAGACGTAGCTGACCCACCGTCCTTCCTCCGTCGCGCCCAGCATGTCGTCGCCATAAAAATAGCCGGTCGAATCCACGCGCAGCGCGGGATCCCGCCCGATAATCTCGGGATTGTAGTGCGCGATCGTGTACCCATCTCCGCCGATTACAAAGACGTACCACTGCCCGTCCACGTTTTCGGGTGAGCTGTAGTGATCAATAGCTGCCTGGCGCCCTTCCTGATTGTAGAGGCGGATGGCATCCTGCACCAGCGCCTGGGTGTAGGATGCCGGTTCGTTCTTGGTTGCGATGGCAACGCAGCCGGCGAAGAGAAGTGTGAGCGCAAGTGTGAGCAATATGGTGGTAGAACGAAACATGCTTTTCTCCAATTCAATAACGTGGAATCAAACGATCTGATATAGTCTACTTTCAGACCCCCATTTGAACCAACATTGGCCTTCCCCGTTTGCGTAGGTATAATTTCTCTGTCCATCTGTTGGCACGCGCCCAGCGGTAACATCTGATACTTTTCCTGTCGCATTCGTTCGATGCGCCCCCTGCGCCAAATGGGGCCCGATAAGGCAATCCAATAACTGCAATGCGCATCGGCATCGGCTCGATCTTCCAGGAAAGCAATCAGTTTGCGGCCACACAGACCGACCTGGCCCTCTTTCGCAACTCCTACGTCTATGAAGGCGATGCCCTGCTCCAGCTGGCAGGCGCCGACTGCGAAGTCGCCGGCATCCTCGCCACCTGTGCGGAGGCGGGCGCGCAGCCGCTCCCGCTGCTGGCGGCGCGCAGCGTCTCGGGGGGCGCGCTCACCGATGACTGCTATACCGAGCTGAAGGAAACGCTGCTGGCGCGACTGCGCGCCGCGCTGCCGCTTGACGGCCTCATCCTCGCCATGCACGGCTCCATGGTTACGGCTTCCGAACTGGATCCGGAGGGTGACATCCTCGATGCCGTGCGCGAGATCGTGGGGTCGGACCTGCCCATCGTCATGACGCTCGACCTGCACGCGCACGTCACCCCGCGCATGGTCCGACAGGCCAATGCTCTGGTCTCCTTCACCCACTACCCCCACGACGACACCTACTCCACCGGCGAACGCGGGGCCAGCCTGCTCTTGAGCACAGTCAGGGGCGACGTCAGTCCGGTAATGGCCCTGGCCAAAGTCCCCATCATCTGCGGCGCCTGCAACGGCCAGACCTTCGGCGACGGGCCCATGGCCCACCTGGAACGACGGGCGCGGCGCCTGGAAACCGAGCAGGGCATCCTCTCTGTATCCTGTTTCCAGGTCCACCCCTACAACGACCTGCCCGGCATGGGCTGCGGCGGCGTCGTGGTGACGGACAACGACCCCGCTCTGGCGCAAAAAGAAGCGCATGCGCTGGCCGCGGCGTTCTGGGAACGGCGCAGCGCGTTCGAGGTTGAACATTTTACGGTCGCGGAAGCCGTCGCCCGCGGCCGCCAAGTCGAGGGAGGCCCCGTGCTGCTGGTTGATACCGCCGACTGTGCCGGCGGCGGCGCGCCCGGCGATAGCGTCGCGCTGCTGGGCGAACTGCTGGCGCTGGGCGTGGACGAGCCCGCCATCCTGATGGTGGTCGACCCGGCCGCGGCCCAGGCCTGCGCGCATGCCGGCATTGGCGAAACGGTCAGCCTGCAGGTCGGCTACAGCTTCGACCCGAACTGGGGCCAGCCTGTAACCGTCAGAGGTGTCGTGCGCCGTCTCAGCGACGGCAACTTCCTCTACGACGGCGGTCTCTTTGGCGGCACCTGGGCCTCAATGGGGCTCTCCGCCGTGCTGCAGATCGGCAGCATCGAGCTCCTCGTCATGTCGCAGCCGACCTACGATTGGGGCGATGAGCAGTTTCGCAGCGTGGGCATGGATGTACGCCGGGCCAAGTTCATCGGCGTCAAGAATCCGATGAACTACCGCCACGCCTACCGCGACCTGATGAAGGCGGCTTTCATCGTCGACACGCCCGGACCGACCCCGGCCCATGTGCGCAACCTGAACTTTGAGCGTATGCAGCGGCCCTTCTTTCCCCTTGACGAAGAGATTCCCGACCTTGAGATCCCGGTTGTCGTCAGCTGAGGATGATCCACGTAGGAACATCAAGGAATACCTGACAATGAACCCAGTTTCCGCTCAACTATTGGAAGCGTGTATCGAGCAACTGAAGCAGGGAGAGTTGACCGAGGAACGGCTGCGAGAGCTGGGCAAGGCGATCGGAGAGAACGGGTCCAGACGACAGAGTCTGCTCTATCTGCAGACTGCAACCACCGCCGTCACCTCGCAAGTGATCGGCATGCTGCAAGTCGCGGACGGCGAGGTCTCCGACGGCCCCTTCGACCCCGCCGACTGGCCGTATAAGACCGTACTGGACGCCATCAATGCCGGCTGGCGCGTGATCCGTTTTCCGGCCCAGCTTTTGTCCAGCCACGGTCCGGATGTGCACGTTACCTGCGAGTTTATTCTGGAGAAATGGGAATAAATGGACGCCTCGCTTTGGAACATCGGCATGAAAGTCGATGACATGGAAAGCGAAATCACGTTCTGGCACGAGATCGGCGCCGAGCTGATCTTACGCGAGAAGTTCACCGCGCCTGACGGCGAGGAGGTCGACTACGCCTTCGTCAATTTCGGTGGCACGCGTATCTTCATGACGCCCAAGACCGTCTTCGAGGACAAACTCGGCCACGCGCTGACGCCCGGCCTGACGCATGCCGTCTTCGAAGTCGAGGACCTGGACCAGGAGTACGAACGGCTCACCGCCATGGGCCTGGAGGTTCTGGTCGAAAAGGTGGAGATCAGCGCCGCCTTCGGCTCGCGCCGTCTGGCATTCTTCCGCTCGCCCAACGGCATGGTTTTCGAAATTCTGCAGATTCTTGAAGCGAAAATTTGAATGTTACTCTATTGGCTCACGTGCATGCCTGGCAGGAGGTAACCAATGGCGAGGGAAGCGCTTCGCGCGACCGATGACATCAGGCCTACCTTGACGGATGAGGAGGTCCTGGAATTCTGCAAAACGGGCATCCTCACACTCGAAGGCGTGATACCCGATTCCACCAACCGCTGGGTTTTCGACTATCTTGACGAGGAGGGCGCGGACCCCCATCAGCTGGTACGCGATGAACGCTTCATCGACGAGGTGCTGCTGCATCCCGCGGTTGCCGGCGCTGTCCGCTCCCTGCTGGGCGCCCGCTTCCAGCTCCCCGAATGGATGGCCAACCATCGCCTGGTGGGGCCGGAAGCAGCCAGGTACTGGCACATCGACGCCGGTTCCGACTTCGAGCGCGCCTGCAATCTGCTGCAGGTCTTCTACATCCCCCAGTCGAACAGCATGGAAATGGGGCCGACCCTGTTCCTGCCCGGCTCCCACCTCGTGCCCATAACCAGGGAGGACATAGAGCGCTTTGGCAATCTGGCCGGCCAGGTACCGACTACCGCGCCCGCCGGCTCGGTCTTCGTCACCGCCTATTCGATTTGGCACCGCCAGCCCGACAAGGTCGACCAATCGACCCGTAACCTGTTGAAGTGGGTCTACTGGCGCACAACGCCGCCGGAGCGCGACTGGAACGCACGCGCCGACTTTGATTTCGCCGGCGCCGACTATTCCTATGAAAGCAACTATTTCTGCGGCGGCCACCGCAAATGGCAGTCGGTCCCACGTGTGGCTGAAATGTTCTACTGGCTGTGTGGCAAAGAGGACGAGTTCCACCTGGTCGGCGGTTCAGGCTGGCCCTACTCCTCCTCCGACCCGGGAATGCGGGCCCAAGGCCCTTGATATCACAGGAGCCTGTTGACCTCCGTAAAGACTGCGATCTGCGGGAGCAAAGTGCAGCCGATCCATAAGGGACCGCGCAGTAACGTAAAGAAACTCCGATACGCCGTTGGTGTTCTTCGCGACCCTTCGCGTGAATTCGCGGATCAAAGAAAGGTGTCCTTCGCGGCCCTTCGTGGACAAAAAGGTTTTCACCGCGTCCCTTAGCGGATCGATTTGTGGAGATCAAAACATGAAACTCAACAGCGCGCAGATTGCACAGTATGATAAACAGGGCTATCTCTTTTTCCCCGATCTGCTGGACAGCGACGAAGTGGCCGTCTTGCAGGCAGCGGTGCCGGAGATCCTCAGCCGCCGAGGGCCGGAGATAATCTCCGAAATGGAGGATACGTCGTCGGTGAGGCTGGCCTTTGGCGCGCATACCTATTCCGAGCCGTTCCGCTGCCTTACGCTGCTTCCCCGCCTGTTGAACCCGGTCCGCCAGCTGCTGCGCGACGACGTCTATCTGCATCAGAGCCGCCTGAACCCCAAACAGGGCTTCGGCGGCGGCGCGTCCTGGGACTGGCATCAGGATTACCCGCCCTGGCATTCGATCGACGGCATGCCCGAACCGAACTGCATCATGGTATCGGTCTTCATCGACGACTGCACCGCGGTCACCTCTCCACTGCTGATCGTGCCCGGCTCGCAGCGCCACGGCCTTCTGGACGCCCGGCTGCACAAGGACGCCGCGGGGCGAGGCTACGCGCTGCATCACATCGACAACGCCACCTTTGAACGGCTCGCGGCGGAGAACGGGATCAAAGCGCTTGTCGGACAGGCGGGGTCGGTTGCCTTCATCCACTGCAACGTGCTGCACGGTTCGGCCAACAATGTTTCCCCGTGGCGGCGGGCGATCATGTACCTGATCTACAACGCCGTCAGCAACGCCTGCACCGGCACCGAGCGCCCGTGGTATCAGAACAATCGCGACTTCACGCCGCTGCAGCCGCTCGACGACAACAGTGTGAAGGCGCTGGCCTGACCGGCGGCCACCGGACTCCGCAACACATCCACCTGGAGCATCTGACATGAAATATCTGACCGCAGCCCAGCTGCAAGAGATCGGCATTCGGATCCTGGATGCGGCCGGCTCGCCCCACGCCGAGTCGGAAACCGTCTGCGAGATACTGGTGCGCGCCAACCTGTTTGGGCACGACTCGCATGGCGTGATGCGCATACCGCAATACGTCGGCCAGATTCGCAGCGGCGCGATCCGGCCGGGTACGCCCATCGAGATCGAACGCGAGACCGCGGCCTCAGCCGTCATCCAGGCGCATCAGGGCTGGGGCATGGTGATCGCCCGGCAGGCGATGCAGCTGGCGATCGAAAAGGCGCGGCAGGTTGCCATCGGCACGGTCGTCGTGCGCGGCAGCCAGCACGTGGGGCGCGTGGGCGAATACCCCACCATGGCGGCCGAGGCGCGTATGATCGGCATGGCGGTCGTCAACTCCTACGGCACCAGCGGCTCGGTGGCCCCATGGGGAGGCGCCGAGCGGCGGCTCTCACCCAATCCCATTTCCTTCGCCATGCCGAGCGGAGGGCCGTGGCCTGTTATGGTCGATATCACGACATCGGTATTTCCGGAAGGCAAGGTCCGGGTCACCCAATATGCGGGCAAACAGCTGCCCGACGGCGTGATCATCGACGCCGACGGCAACCCCACCACCGATCCGGCCGCCTTCTACGGCCCCCCGGCAGGCGCGCTCCTGCCCCTGGGCGGAATCGTCGGCCACAAGGGCTTCGCCCTGGGCATCGTGGCCGAGCTGCTGGCGGGTGCGCTCTCCGGCGCCGGCTGCACCGGCAAAGAGCGCGAGCAGACCGGCAACGGCGTTTACTTCCAGGCCATCAACATCGACGCCCTGCTTCCCTACGACGAGTTCATCGAGACCGTCCAGGAGCAGATCGCCTGGGTAAAGTCGGCCCGCCCGCAACCCGGCGTTGACGAGGTCCTCTTCCCCGGCGAACCCGAATACCGCACCGCGCAGCAGCGCGGCGCAGACGGCATCCCCGTCGAAGACAGCATCTGGCAGGAGATGGTCGAAACGGCCGACAGCCTCGGCGTCTCGGTCGCAGCCTGACCGGGGGTGCAGTCCAGTTTTGGGGTGAGAGTGGGCAGGCACAAGGCCTGCCCCTACCGTGGTCACGGGGGACGGCTTCGCGGCGCGACGTGGGTGGGCGACCGGTGGTACAGACAGTACGCCGGCGACGCGGCGCCAACGTGGCATGGTGTCTGGGGGGCGTTGCGGGGGGAATCCCCCCGCACAAGGGAGGGCCGAAGGCCCGACCGCACAACTGCAGTGGTCAGTGATCAGTGGCGAGTGGTCAGTGGGGACGGCGCTTGCCCTGATCGGGGACGTGACTTGGCTTTAGCTTAGTCATTGCCTGAGGTGTACGAAAGTTCACCCCCATTTTGGGTTGCACCCCTGACCGGCGTCGGTTTGATGCCCCACTGCTTACATGGCATCATGGAGTGCAATGCGCATGCCGTTCACTGACAACTGACAACTAACCACTGATCACTGCTCTACGAGGTTCAGACAAATGCAAATTCTCTTTCTTCCCTTCAATCCCGTCATGCAGTACTGGTACGATGGCTTTGTCGAAGCGGTAGACGGACGTTATCCAATCAAGATGTACGATCACGACAAGCCGGTCGCCCCGCAGTTTGAGGGTGTCGACGTGGTGGTGGCGTGCGCGGGCTGCACGCACGAGATGGTCGATGCGGCTGTCGACGCCGGCGTCAAGCTGTGGCAGGTTCTTTCGGTCGGCGTCGATCACTGGGACATGCCATACTTCTTCAGAAAGGAGATGCCGTTCGCCAATACGCCCGGCCCCTTCAGCGCCATCGCCCTGGCCGAGCACGCGCTTACCCTGATGCTCCTGATCGCCAAGAACCATCGCACAGCGCAGGCGAACATGCGCGCCGAACTCTTCAGCCTGCCGCTGAACGACGAGCTGGCCGGCAAGAAGCTCGGCCTGATCGGGCTCGGCGCCAGCGGGCGAGAGCTGGCCAAGCGCGGCCACGCAATGGGCATGGAGGTCATGGCCATCGACATCGCCGACATCCCGCAATCCGTGCGCGACGAGTGTCATGTCTCCTTCTTCGGGGATCCCAGCGCCATGGATCACGTGATCGCCGAGGCCGACTATCTGTCCCTCCACACGCCCAGCACAGCCCTGACCAAGCACATGATTGGGGCGCCGCAGTTCGAGTTGATGAAGCCGACTGCCGTGCTCATCAACGTGGCGCGCGGGCTGCTGGTGGATGAGGACGCGCTGGTCGAGGCGTTACAGAGCGGGCAGATCCGGGCCGCCGGCATGGACGCGTTCGCGACCGAGCCGCTGCCGAGCGCCCACCCGCTGCTGCAGATGGACAACATGTTCTGTACGCCGCACATCGCCGGCGTAACCAGGGAGACCACGCAGCGCCGCGGCCAGGCCGCGGCCAACAACGTCGACCGGGTCTCCCAGGGGCTGGAGCCGCTGCACCTGGTCACGCCTGACAGCTGAAGTGCGCTTCAAACTGCCCTGAGCGTTCAGAAATAGATAGCAGAGAATACAGTCCGCTGTTTGGGGCGTACGCGCGATTTACCAGAGCGCCTGCGCCGCGCGGGGCGATTCCCAACGCCGTATCCGCCGCTTCGCCTTTGCATTGCCGCACCCGACGCCGGGCGCCTGCGGGCCGCGCCCAGCGCAGCCTACGCGATTTCCACCCCGACCGACGCAGCGGTCTCAACGAAGGACTGCCAGACATCTTCAGCGATTGGGATGCCCTCGCGCCGTCGCCGCTCCCTTGCAAGCGCCTCCATATCCCCCGGCGCCAGCACCCCGTCGAAGCCCGGAGCCGGCGGCACGGCCCGCACCCGCCGCTCCATCTCGTCTGCCCGTTCCGCATAGTCGGCGAACGGCTGAAACAGGTCCGCCCTGATCGCCATCATCGTCACACCCTGATGCGGAAAGATCGTGCCGCCCCGTCCCGCCTCCACATAGCTGTCCGCGCCCGTAAAGATCCGCCCAAGGAACTCGGCCGCCATCATCAGCGTATAGCCTTTGTGCCCGCCAAACGGCAAATACCCCCCGCCCGCGTGAAAATCGCCCGGGTCTGTGCTCGGGTTGCCATCCTTGTCAACGATGCTGTCCGGCGGCAGCTGCTCGCCGCGGCGGTAGGCATTTTCCACTTTGACCCCGGAGAGCGCGGTCGTGGCCCAGTCAAACATCATCGTCGATTCCCCGCCGGCCGGCAGCCCGATCGATATCGGATTCGTATGCAGCGTGCGCGTCTTCCCGCCGTATGGCACCGCCAAAGGCGCCACCTGGCCGTAACCACCGCCCCAGACCATGCCGATCATTTTCTCCGCAGCCGCCATCTCCACGTAGGTGCCCAGCCGCCCGATATGGTACGTCTGCACAACGCCCACCACGGCCGCGTTCTCCGTTCTGGCCTTGCCGATCGCCAGCTCCATCGCGTACTTCGCCGTTACATGGCCGAACGTCCAGTTGCCCGTCACCAGCGCGCTCGTGGCCGTCTCCTGCAGAATCGCCGGTTTGGCCGCCGGCAGAAGCTCGTTGGCCTGGATTGCGGCCACGTAGATGGGGATGTGCCAGATGCCGTGCGTGTCCACTCCGCTGAGGTTGGAAAGCGCCAGGTGATGGGCCGTCTCCTCGGCGTTGTCTTCGTCCGCGCCCGCGGCCAGCAAAACCCGCTTGACCAGTGTATGAAGTTCATCCACAGTTTTCGTTATCATATGATCTCCTCTGTGGCCGGGGCCCCACTCCACAGTTCAAATTTCAATCATACATCAATCGCAACGACTGAACCACCGTCCCTGAACCACCACCCCAATCTGGACGATTCCGCGCGTTAGCTTGTCTTTCTCACTCCTCACTTCTCTCCCCTCTCTCCTCATCTGGGGCGGTCAGCCGCAAGCGGCTTCCCTTGTGCGGGGGGACACACCCCGCAACGCCCCCCGCAAAAACGTGCCCCGCCGACGTTGTGTGTCCATTGGCCAAAGCTGTCCAGCCCAATGGGTTCCGCCAATGCCCGCATCGCGGCGCGGGAACACCGGCTGGCTTCAGGGGCTCTGTGACGATGGGATTGCGGACAGTGAGCAAGTCGGCGGCAATCGTGAGGACCGCCGCGACTGGCGGATGGCTTGCCGTCAGCGATCATCACTTAATCTGACTTCGGTGTAAGTGAGCGCACGCGCAGCGAGTTTCCTGCTCTGTTCAGTTACACGCGCTTTGTGGAGCTAATTCCATCCTCCCTGCCAGCCACCGTTTAACTCCGAATTCAGGTTAGTCAGAGAACGGGATTCCTAGGAATGAGCGGAAGAAAGTCGCGAGCGGGCCGTGGCGTGTCTTAGCCACTAGCCGCGAGTGGTTTCACTTCATCCTCGCTGACGGTCACTTTGGGGCCCTGGCCAAGCTCAATGCCGCCGGTGAGGGGCAGTTCCGCGCCGGTGATGAAGCTGGCCGCATCGCTTGCCAGAAAGAGACAGAGATTGCCCGCCTCTTCTATCGTCCCGCTGCGCCCCGTCCACTGCCATGTCTCCACAAAGTCGTGAAACGCCTGGCCGTATTCCATGGTGGCTTCAAGATCCAGGCGGCTCTGGGTAAGGATATTGCCGGGCATGATGGCATTCACCCGCACACCGTGCCTGGCTTCGTCAATCGCCAGCGCCTTCGTGAAGCCGTGAACGCCGCCCTTGGAAGCGCAGTAGGTGGCAGCCTGCCACTGCCCCATCGCGCCCACGATGCTGCCCAGGTTGATAATGCTGCCGCCCGTCTTGCGCAGATGCGGAAGCGCGTACTTGCATGCGGCGAAGACGCTGACGAGATTCAGCTGCAGGAGTTCTTTGAAATCCTCGATTGAGAAACTGTCGATCGGCTGATGCGGTGGGTGTTGACCGGCGTTGTTGATGAGACAGTCCAGCCGTCCAAAGCGCGCCGCCGTCTGCTCGATGACCCGCTCGACCTGGGCTGGTTCACGCACATCACACGCTTCAAAGTGGCACTTCCCCGGCCCGGTCGCGGTCAGTTCAGCGGCCAGCGCGCGGCCGGTCTCCTGGTCGATGTCGCAGATCACGACGCGCGCGCCCGCCCGCGTGAAGACCCGGGCGCAACCTGAGCCGATTCCCTTGCTGCCGCCCGTGATCAGGGTGGCTTTGTCAAACCCAGCCGCAAAGGGAACTCTCTTCTCTGCCATCGCATCAGCCCCTTGTTGCTTACTGATTCCTGAATGGTCTTCGGTGGGTCGGGCGCGGCGCAAACCACTAGCCGCTGCCGTCAGGCCGCCCGCGCACAATCAGGTACTCCACATCCTCCAGCGTCGAATCCTCAACGTTGAGGACCCCTTGCCTTTCCCCGCCCTTCAGCACCATCACTCGGTCTCCGATAGACAGCACATCGCTGATGCGGTGCGTGATCAGGATGATCGATATTCCTTGATCGCGCAGTTCAGACATGAGGTCCAGCAAGGTGTTGGCCTCCTTCACCCCCAAAGCGGCTGTCGGCTCATCCATGATCAGAATCGTCGCATCGAAGCCGATCGCCCGCGCAACGGCCACCATCTGGCGTTGCCCCCCGGACATCCTCTCGACCAGCAGCTTGGGCGAGCTGATGTTGATGCGCAGCCGCGACAGCAGCGCTTCCGACTCGTTGTACATCCTCTTCTTGTCGAGAAACGTGATGCCCAGGACCCGCCTGGTATACTCCCGCCCGGTGAAGACATTGGCGGCAACGTCGAGGTTGTTGAAGACGGCCAGGTCCTGGTAGATCATCGCCAGGCCCAGTGCCTGGGCATCGCGGGGATTGCGCAGCGCGGCCTTCTGCCCTTCGATGAAGATTTCGCCCGCGTCCGGAATCACCGACCCATAAAGCGTCTTCATCAGCGTGGACTTTCCGGCCGCATTGTCGCCCACCAGACCCAACAGCTCCCCGCGCCGCAACTCCAGATCGACGCCGTTGAGCGCCTGGACGGTGCCAAATCTCTTCGAGATTCCTCGCATCTCAACCGCGTGCTCAATGCTCATGGGTATACTCACACTTGCTATGAGGAGCGGGAAGAGAGCTCTCTCCCCGCTCCTCGAGCGTCCTCGCGCCTCTTACTGCATGACTTCCGTTTCGACTATCTCTTTGATCTCCAGGAAATTCTGCTTCATCGTATCCTGGTAGCTGTCGATGTTGGACTGGTCGACAAGCGTGATGCGGGTGTCAAGATACTGGGCGGTAGCCTGCACGCCCTGGTGCTTGATCATCCACGGAATGTAGACCGCCAGGTAACCCTGACCATAGGGCTGCTGAACGTAGGTGAAGGAGACGGTTCCAGTGCGGATTCCCTCGACGATCTCCGGCGCGTCGTCCACACCCGTAACGATAACATCGTCGCGGCCGGCATCTGGGAAGGCCACCGTCGCGCCCACCGAATTCAGGTTGCCGAGCGAGTAGTAGGCATCCATCTCAGGATAGGTGACCAGGGCCTCTTCCGCGCAGCGGACCGTGCCCTCCGGGTTGTCGCAGTCGATCAACACGCCGATCACCTTGATGTCCGGCGCATGTTCGGCGAAGTAGTCCTCAAGCCCGGCCTGGCGGTCCTTATCGACCACGTTGCCAGGCTCGCCAAAGGCAACCACCACATTGCCTTCGCCGCCCATCAACTCCACCAGTCGTTCGGCTACTGTCGCGCCGGCTGTGTAGAAGTCCGTCGCCATGCATACGTCGGCATTGACCGCCTCGGAGCAGGAGGCATTCTGGGTGGTGCCAAGTCCTCTCTCTTTGGCCTGGGCCAGGATACCTTCCATGATATCCGGCACGCCCGTCATCACGCTAAGGCCCGCGATGCAGGGAAGAGAGAGGGCGGACTCCGTCATATCCAACTGCTTCTCAGGGCTGTATTCAGCCGGCGCCAGGAAGACGATCTCCACGCCCAACTCCTCCGCGGCGGCCTCGGCGCCGCCCTGCCAGGCTGTAATGTAAGGATGCACCAGCGGCGCGCTGACGATGTACCGCTCGGTTTCGCCGCAATCCGGCTCCCTCTCAACGACCACCGTTTCCGGCATGGTGCAGGCAGCCAGCCCCACAACCAGCAGGACCATCAACACTGTGCCCAAAAGCAGACGCTTCATTGCTCTTTCCTCCCCTGTCTGAAAAACATGGAATGCAACTGTGTGATGCGACCCGTAACGCAGGACAGTTTTTCTCAAATGCCACCTCCTTAAATCTGTGGCCCACGGTCAGCGGCCACAAGGGCCGTTCGTCGCCGCAAGCCGGGTCCGGCGCCGGCCAGGCTAACGATCGCGGCCCAAAATGATGCGCCAGTTTAACTCTCCTCGTCGGAACTGGTCGATCAACAGGGCCACCACCACCAACATGCCCTGCACGATATCCTGCAGATAGATGTTCAGCTGCAAGACGACGAGAGAGTTGCGGGCAATCCCCATGATGGCGGCGCCGATCAACGTGCCGGCCATCGAGCCGACGCCGCCGGTCAGCAGTGTGCCGCCCACGATCGCGGCTGTGACCACCGGGAAGAGCAACCCCTGGCCGATCTGGGGCAGCGCATTGCCCACCCGGCCCAACAGGACGATCCCGCCCAACGCCGACAGAAAGCCGCTCAGGGTGAAGATACCGACGCGGATGCGTTCAACATTCATGCCCACGTCCTGGCTGGCCTTCAAGTTGCCGCCGATCATGCGCACACGCAGCCCGAAGAGTGTTCGCGTCAACAAAATGTGCATGAGAAAGGCGACGATAAACATCAGGACGATCAAAGCCGGCACCGGACCGATTAGCCCTTTGCCCAGCCAGGTCAGACCATCGGGCAGGCCGATGATCGACTCTCCGCGCGTGATATAGAAATTGACGCCCAGAAAGACCGCGCCGGTGGCAAGCGTCATCACAATCGGATGAAGACGAAAGCGAGCCGCCAAAACACCGTTGAGAAAGCCGCACAACACGCCGACCCCCAACCCCCCGATAATGGCGATCGGCGGATCAAGACCTGCGTTTTTCCACAGTTTGGCCGTGACCATCGCGGCCAGGCCGGCTATCGACCCCTGCGACAGATCGAACGCGCCCGATACGATCACCAGTGTCTGCCCCATCGCCACGATCGATGTGACTGAAATCTGCCTGAGAATCGTGGTCAGGTTGAACGGCCTCCGAAATATCGGCGAAACCGTGTACATGACCACAAAGAAGATCACCAGGGCCAGGAATACGCCGGACTCGCGGGGCGCCATCAGTTCCCGGACGCGGGCGCGCGCCGATTCCACGCGTGTGGGCGGCGTTTGATTCGCCGTCATCTGGACTCTCCTCTGGATCCTGCTCAAATGTGACCGGAGATGCGGGCGGCAAGGCCGCTACTCATCGCGTCCCATGCGCTTCTTCAACCCCTCGTAGCTGTACGCCTCGCTGGCAAGGAAATCGAAGTAGGACCGCTCCACCTCCAGGACGCGTTGCGCCTGGTCGACAACCTCCTCGGCGATCGAGAGAGGAATTGAGACGACACCGTTGGCGTCCCCGTGCAACAGGTCGCCGGGCTGGATGGTCAGGCCGTAGATTGAAATTGTTGTGCCCGTATTGGTATACGCGCCATAGCCGTGCGAGACGACAGCGCCCGCGCAGAAGAGCTGAAACCCCGGCGCCCGCTGCGCTATGCCTTGAAAGTCCCGGCTCCCCAGATCGGTCACAATGCCGACCCCGCCCAGCTTCTGCAGCGCCGAGCAGAACATGTCGCCGGCCAGACAGCTGCGCATCCGGTCCCCGCCCGTGTACTGCACGGCCAGGACGACCGGTTTGGGCGCGGCCGCGACCATGTCCAGAACGTCGTGCAGGCGATTGGGCCTGTCGTCGCCGGCACTGGTGGTGTCTTGCGTCGCGGTCACCGCGAATCCGACCATCGGCTCGTTCTCGGGGAACTGACATTGCAGCTCCAGCGAGGCATAGCCGGTGACCGGATCGCGCACCTCGAAATGTTCGATGGCATTGGCGATCGTGGCGCTGTCGATCCGGCGCAGCGCTTCGATGGTTTCGGCAGAGAGTTGCGTATTCGTCATTGTGATCTCCTTGAACTGTACGCCGTCGGCTGCTGGGTTGTGACCACCTGAATCTATGCGATATCCACACCGACCGATGCGGCTGCCTCGGTGAGGGACTGCCAGATATCATCGGCGATCGGAATGCCCTCACGCCGTCTCTGTTCCCGCGTGCGCGCCTCCAGATCGCCCGGCGCCAGCACCTCATCGAAGCCCGGCGCCGGCGGCACCGCGCGCACGCGGCGCTCCATCTCGTCCGCCCGTTCGGCAAACTCGGCGAAGGGCTGGAACAGGTCCGCCTTGATCGCTATCATCGTGACGCCCTGGTGGAGCATGATCGCGCCGGCCCGCCCCTCCTCCACGTAGCTGTCGGAGCCGGTGAAGATCCGCCCGAGGTACTCGGCCGCCATCATCAGGGTATAGCCTTTGTGCCCGCCAAACGGCAGGTGCCCGCCGCCGTCGAAAAAGTCGGCCGGGTTGGTGGTTGGGACGCCGTCCTTGTCAACGATGGCGTTCGGGGGCAGCTGTTCGCCGCGGTTGAAGGCATTGTCGACCTTGACGCCGGAGAGAGCGGTCGTCGCCCAGTCGAACATCATCGTCGACTCTTCACCGGCCGGCAGCCCGATCGAGATCGGATTGGTGTGCAGTACGCGGCTTTTGCCGCCGTAGGGAACGGTGGCAGGCGCCACTTCGCCGTAGCCCCCCGCCCAGACCATGCCGACCATATTCTCGGCGGCCGCCATCTCCACGTAATGGCCCAGCCGGCCGATGTGGTGCAGCTGCACCATGCCGACCACCGCCACGTTCTGCGTGCTGGCTTTGCTGATCGCCAGCTCCATTGCGTACTTGGCTGCCACGTGGCCGAAAGTCCAGTTGCCCGTTATCAGGGCGCTGGTGGCCGTCTCCTGGAGGATCGCCGGTTTGGCCGCGGGAAAGATCTCGTCGGCCTGTATGCCAGCCACGTAGATCGGCATTGGCCAGATGCCGTGCGTGTCCACACCGCTGAGGTTGGACAGCACCAGGTGATGGGCCACCTCCTCGGCGTTCTGCTCATCCGCGCCGGCGGCCAGTAGGATCCGTTTGACCAGGGCATGAAGCTCATCCGCGGTTTTTGTTATCATGTCATTTCCTTTGTGGCCAGCGGCCAGTGATGAGTTTATGGCCGCCGGTTAGCGGCCAGTGGGGGCTCAGTCGGACGGCGGCTTTACTTCATACAGTTCACCCTGCAATCCGACCGGGGTTGTAAAGAAAATGTAGCGCACAGTCTCGCCTGTGCTCACCACGCTTACGTCGATCTGCTGGATCTCCTCCGTGTCAAAAGTGACCCCTGTGGCCTTCAGATCCGCGACCGCGGCGTCAATGTCGTCAACCTGCCAGGCGACATGCTTCACAATGCCGGGCGCGGCGTCATCGGTCGCCTGCCACAACTCCAGGCCGGGATACCAGGCGATCGTAAGCCCTGGCCGGTTGACCTCTCTGAGCGTGTTCAGGCCGCAATGTTCCTCCAGATAGCTTCTCGTTGCCTCCAGATCAGCGACATCCACTGAGACATGGTTGTCTATGATTTCAAACATCGTCTCCTCCTCACGGACACTCGTTTATTGACAGACCGGCGCGCCAAGCTGCGGCATGACCGGCTACTCGGAACTGTTCAATGCGTTGCGGCTGCGCGCGCCCCCGCGTCTCAGGCCGAATGCACAAGCTCCATCTGGGCCCACCATTCGCCCGCCCGGGCCTCCGGCGCCCGTTCCTGGAAGCCGCGCATCAGGTCGTCCCACTCCCCCAGCCGTGCAGCCCCGCCCCCGGGCACTGAGAAAGCGCTGCCAAATTCGAACCCGTCTTCCGTCTCGATGTACATGAACAGGCGCCGGCCTATGAGGAATATCCTGGTCTTGAGGATGCCCAGGTTGCGCGCCTGTTCCAGAACCTCCGGCCAAACATCCCGGTGGTACGCCTTGTACTGTGCGATGACTTCGGGATCATCCTTCAACATGATGGTCAGACCATAGCATTTCATGGGCCTTCCCCCCTTGCGCGCATTCGAGATCGCCGCAAAAACTACTGCAAAATGACCGGCAAGCTCTTCAGATTGTGAAAGGTGTTATTCTGCTGCCATTCGACGCCCTCTTCGTCCAGTTTCATTTGTGGAAACCGGCGCAGCAGCGTGGTGAACGCGATCTCGGCCTCGCGGCGGGCAAGCGGCGCGCCCGCGCAGAAGTGGATGCCCCAGCCGAAAGATGTGTGCAGGTTCGGATCGCGCGTGATATCCAGCCGGTCGGGCTCTTCAAACTGGGCCGGGTCCCTGTTTGCCGCCCCCAGCATCAGCGAAAGTGTCTGCCCCTTGGGAATCCGCTTACCACCGATCTCGACATCTTCTGCGGTCAAACGCCAGGCGCGCAGGAACGAGGTGTCGAAGCGCAGAAACTCCTCCACCGCCGTTCCGATCAGGGCCGGGTTCTCCCGCAACTTGCGCAACTGGTCCGGATGGCGCAGCAGGGCCAGCAGCCCGTTCCCGATCAGTCCGGTGGTCGTCTCGTGACCGGCTGTCAGCAGCGTGATGCAGGTGGCGACCAGTTCGGTCTCGCTCAGCATTTCGCCCCGTTCCTCCGCAGCCACCAGTGCGCTGATCAGGTCATCCTCGGGCTGTTTGCGCCGCGCCTCGATGAGCCGCAGGAGCCACGCCTTGGTTTCAAGCAGCGCGGCCGTGCTCTTCATGATCGTCTCGATATGCGGGCGCCCTGTGCCATGAAAAGCGACGATGTCGTCCGACCACGCCTTGAACCGGTCACGATCTTCCGCCGGTACGCCAAGCATCTCAGCGATCACGATCGCCGGCAGCGGGTAGGCGAAACTGCCGATCACTTCCATGGCGCCGCCGCTTTCCGCCTGATCAAGCAGTCCGTCTACGATCTCCTGCACCCGCGGCCGCATTCCGTCTACGACGCGCGCCGTAAAGGCTGAATTCACCAGGCCGCGCACCCGGGTATGCTCCGGCGGATCGGTGTTCGGCATTCCGACCGTGAAGTTGTCGTAGAGCGGGCGAATCTGCGCGCGTACGTTTGCCGGCAACTGGTCCAGGAAGGATGCTATCCGCCCGACGTTGGTGAAACGGCGATAGTCGCGCAGCACGGCAATTACGTCGGCATAGCGCGTCAGCACCCAACATCCCCAGGCATCGCTCCAGTGAACCGGATCCTCTGCGCGCAGCTGATGGTAGATAGGATACGGATCGCTGAGAATAGAGGGCGAGACCAGGAGCTGGTCAATTGAGGAACTGCTGTTGATAGCCATAACTCTTTCTTTCCGTCCCGGTGGCTGGCCGCGACACGGCTCAACGTCCCGGAATCGAGTCGATGAGCAGACGCGTATAGGCATGTTGCGGCCGCTCCAGGACATCCTCGGTCTTCCCCGCCTCCACGATGTCGCCCTTCTGCATCACGTAGACGCGCGTTGTCAGATAGCGCACCAGACCCAGGTCGTGTGAGATGAAAATTATCGCCAGCTCGCGTTCTGACTGCAGCCTGCGCAGCAGATTCAACAGCTGCGCCTGCGCCGACTGGTCGATGGATGAAGTCGGTTCATCTGCGATCAGCACCTTGGGGTCGGGCGCGAGCGCCCGCGCCACACTCACCCGCTGCCGCTGCCCGCCTGACAGCGATTTGGGAAACTGCCGCGCCTGATCGTCGCTGATGCCCATCGCATTCAGCAGTTGCAGCGCCTGCGCCCTCGCCTCCGCGCCCGGCAGACTCTTCCACACCTGCACCGCTTCCGCCACCGCTTGCCAGACCCTCATGCGCGGGTTGAGCGACGAGTAGGGATCCTGGAAGATCATCTGCGTCTTCCAGCGCTCGCTTCTTGGCATGCGCTGCTCGGTCCCCGCGCTGAAGATCGGTTGCCCCTCCAGCCGTACTTCGCCCGCGCTCGGCCTCTGCAGACCCACCAGCACGCGCGCCAGCGTCGTCTTCCCGCTACCGCTCTCGCCCACAATGCCGACGGCCTCGCCGCCGTCGACGGCAACGTTGGCCGCGCGCACAGCGTCCAACGCCTCCGCGCCGCGCCCGAATGTGACAGAGATATCCCTCCCTTCCAATAACGGATCAGTGATAGCGTCATGTTGCAGTTTCTCTTCAGCTTCAGAAGTAAGGGCAGCCATGTCCGGTCTCTTACTGCTCCAGTTCCGCCATGCGTTCGGCGTGAATGCAGGCGGACAGCTGTTGCGCAATCGGCATGAGCGCCGGCTGGGAATCGCGCCTGCACGCCTCGTCGGCCAGCGCACAGCGCGGCCAGAAGCGGCATCCTGCCGGCCACGAGCCAACCGACGCCGCGTCACCGGGAATCGCCTCCAGGTCCTGCCCCGGCACGGCCCGGTCCACGCGCGAGACGCGCAGCGCCCTTGTGTAAGGATGGCGGGGCGCCTTCGACAGCGCCGCCACCGGGCCTGCTTCAACCGACGCGCCCGCGTACATGACCATCACGTCGTCGCATACCTCCTCGATCACCGCCAGATCATGGGAGACCAGGATCAGCGCCATGTTCAGCTCCTGGCGCAGTTGGGTGATCAGGCTCAGAATCTCGCGCTGAATGGTTACGTCGAGGGCGGTGGTGGGCTCGTCCGCGATCAGGAGCTTGGGCCCCTGGGCGATCGCCGCCGCGATCATGACCCGCTGGCGCATGCCGCCGGAAAGCTGGTGCGACCGCGCCTTGAGCACCTGCTGCGCTCTGGGAATGCGTACCTTCTCGAGCAGCGCAACCGCCTCCTGCCTGGCCTGCTGACGGCTGAGCGACCCCACTGCCGTGATCGACTCGACCAGCTGGGTCTCGACGGTCAGCACAGGATTGAGGCCGGCCAGCGAGCTCTGCGGGATGTAGCCGATCTCGCGACCGCGAATGCCGCGCCAGACGCGTTCCGGCGCGCCGGCCAGCTCCTGCCCGTCAAACTGTACTGTGCCCGAAACAATCCCCGCGCCGTGACGCGGCAGCGTGCCGATCAGCGCCCGGCACAACATCGTCTTGCCGGAACCGGACTCGCCCACGATGCCGACCGCCTGCCGCCGGTCCAGGCTGAGGTTGGCAGCGTCGATCACAGGCAGCATTCTGCCGCCGCCCTTGCGAAAACTAACGCAGAGATCCTTGACATCCAGCAGAGGTTCTATTTCCTTCTCCTACTCTTGGCAAGAGACAAGCGAAGCAGGCGGGTACCTGCGACAACGCCTGCCAGGTGGACAGCCTACAGGGCGGCGAGGAAGATCAATCGTCTTCCCCTCTGCTGATCCGCTCCAATCCTCGCGCCAGCAGGGCTACACCGCTGGCCGTCAGTGACAGGAAAAAGCCGGGAAACAGGATCAGCCACGGCTCGGTGCGCAGGTAGAGTCGCCCCTCAGCCAGCATCGCGCCCCACTCCGGCGTGGGTGGAGTTACGCCCAGCCCGAGAAAGGAGAGGCCGCCGATGATGACAATGATGAAGATGAAGTCGCTGAGAGCGTAGGCCAGCGCCTCGGAAAAGACATTGGGCATGATATGGCGGATGAGGATACGCAGTTGCGAATAGCCCAGCACCTGCGCGGCCTGTACAAACTCGGCGTCGCGCAGCGCCAGCGATTTGGCGCGCGCGATGCGGGCATACTGCGCCCAGCGCGATATCCAGATCGCGATCAGCAGGCCGCGGATGTCCGCCCCCACCATGGCCACGATTCCCAGAACCAGGATGATCTCCGGGAACGCCGTCAGCGCGTTGACAAGGCCGTCCCAGACGGTCTCGGCGATGGGGTTGCGCGTTGTGCCCGCCAGCGTGCCAATGAAGGTGCCGATTACGATCGGAACGCTTACGCCCAGGATCGCCAGGGCAATGTCAAGCCGCGCAGCCGCGAACACGCGCACGAGCAGATCACGCCCCAGATGGTCGCTGCCAAAAGGGAGCGCCGCGCTGGGTGGCTGCAGCGGAAGATCGACGAACTCGTAGGCGTCATTGGAGCTCAACAGAGGGACGAAGACGCTGAGCATGAGGATAAACGCCAGGATGACCAGCCCCCAGCGGCTTTCGGCGTTAAGCTGACGCCAGCGGCGGCGCAATTCAACCTGGCGCAGACGCCCAACAGGCGAAACGGCTGCCGTCCCGGGCGTCATCGTATCTTCGCCCGCGGATCAAGCCAGCCGTTGACCAGATCGGCCATAAACGTCAGCCCGACCACCAGCAGACCGCTCAGGAAGACAATCCCCTGCACCAGAGGATAGTCGCGATTGCGCACCGCGTCGACAAGTGTCATACCGATCCCTGGCAAATTGAAGATGATCTCTATGATAACGGCGTAGCTGACAACGGTCGCCGCAAAGTAGCCCAGCGCTGCGATCGTCGGCGCCAGCGACGGTCGCAGCAGATAGCGCCAGTAGAAGCGCCATCCCTGCGTGCCGCGAATGATCGCGGCCTCCACGAACTCTTCTGAGCTCGTCTCAACGATCGAAGATTGCAAAATGCGGGCGAGGACCGGCGCCAGAACAAAGTTGATCGTGAGCGCCGGCAGCCAGAGATAATAGAGGTTCGCCGGAAAACCGGCATGATAGCCGGCGATGGGCGCCAGGTTAATCTGGACGGCGAACAGAAGGATGAGAACCAGCCCCGAAAAAAAGACCGGCGTCGCCACCAGAACAGAGGCCCCGATCTGAAAGGCGTGTCCGAACCATGTGCGGCGGTAGAGCGCGGCCGCGACACCAAGCGGCAGCGCCAACAGGACCGTCATGAAGATGGTCGTAACCGTCAGCCACAGCGAGACCGGCAGCCGCTTCTGTACGATCGACAGAACCGGTTCGCGCGAACGAATCGAGACACCGAAGTCGCCGCGCGCCATGTTGGAGACGTAGCGCCCGAACTGACTCGGAATCGAACCGTCAATCCCCAGCAGCTTGCGGTAGGCGATCACATCCTCCTCCGTCGCCTGATCCCCCAGCAGGATCATGGCCGGATCACCGGGGATCAGACGGATCAGCAGGAAGGCGAAGACCATCAACAGAAAGGCGACGAAAAACGCCTGCGCCAGCCGCCGCAGCACGGGGCGCCTGAGCAGACGCAGCGTCCTATCGGCCAAACTGCCAGTTGACGCCGTCATCATAGGAGTGAGAGAGGAGAAGAGAGGGGAGCGAGGACGGCTGCCCTGCGTCGACACAGAGCGTGTCTTTTCTTTCTGGCCATCTCGCTCACTCCTCACATTGCGCTGCTTGGGCCGGGACGCCCTTTGCGTCCCTTGTTCACAGCCGCGCGGCCCGCGGCCTCCAACGACCGCGAGCCGCCGACGACCGATTATTCTTCCACGTCTGCCAGGGGCACGACGATGAAGTGCGAGGCCCCCGTCACCGTCCTGACTGCATTCTGACCGACGCGGCTGCCGCCCATCACCGAGCGTTCACAGCAGGGGATGATCGACTGCACTTCGTAGCCCCGGTACTGGATCTGGCGGATGAGATCCTCGCGGGCGGCCTGATCAACCGTCTGGCCCAGTTCATCAAACAGCCGCTTCATCTCCGCATCGTCAATGCGCGACCGCTGCGCCCAGAAGCCGTCGAGGAACTGGTTGCGCAGGTAGCTCTCCGGCGGTCCGCCGTTGTTGCCCGTTACGGCCCAGCCGGCGTGATAATCAGGCGAGTTGGCCATGATGTCCAGCGCCACGCCAACCTCCTGGCCGTCCGGTGTCACCTCCATGTTGAGCGCCTTGAGCTGCTCGGCGAACACCAGAATTCCCTCTACGTATCCTGGCCGCGGCCCGTAGGTCGTCACAGTGAAGGAGCAGCCGCCGTCCGCCCAGGGCGTGCCCGCCATCAGCGCCTTGGCCGCCTCCAGGTCCTGCGCGCCCCCGTTCGGCAGAATGCCGACATCAAGGGGCTGGCCGGTGTAGAAGTACCCGATGACCGGCGGCGAGATGCCCAACAGCGCCCGATCGTTGATCTCGGAGCGGTCGATGGCCAGTGAAATGGCCTCGCGCACATCGCGGTTGGACAGACAGTGATCTTCGGAGATCTGCTGGTTGATGCTCAGGTGAAAAACACCGCCCAGCGCCACGACGAAGGTCTCAACCTCCGGCGGGAAGGTGTCACGCGCCTGCGGCGGCAGTTCGTAAACATAATCCAGCTCGCCCGTAGCCAGCAGCAGCGAACGCGAAGTGGGGTCGGGCACCCAGTGCAGCTCGAGCTCCTTCACCGCCATCGGGCCGAGCTGGTAGTTGGGATTCTCCTTCAGCGTCACCACCGGATCGCCGGGCTCGCCCGCGGCGACATAGTAGGGGCCGGCGCTGACCGGGCTGCGGAAATAGCCGTCCGGGTCAGCCTCTACCTGGGCCTGGGGATGGACCGAGAAGCCGGTGCGTCCAAACCAGAACGGGAGCGAGGGTTCGGCTATGCTCAACGTCCACACCACGGTCCTGTCATCAGTTGCCTCCACGCTGACGACATTGGCAATCGGGCCTTTATCGGTCGGCGGCGCGTCCTTGATCCGCTCCCAGGTGAAGACAATGTCCTCGACCGTAACCGGCGTATCATCCGAGTACATCAGGTTCTCGCGCAGCGTGAAGGTATAGACCAGGCCATCGTCCGAAACATCCACTGATTCGGCCAGGTCCGGCTGCGGCACACCGTACTGATCAAGACGGAGCAGCTGCCCGCTGATCAGCTTGATCGTCGAACCTTCCGATGTTTCGCCGGGCAGCGCCGGGTCGAAGTGTGTCAGCGCGCCCGGCAGACCGAAGCGCACCTTCTCAAGCGGCAGCATGCTTCCCGCATCCGCCATCATCGGCTCCGTCGCAACCGGCTGACACGCGGCCAGCAGGATCGCGAAAACGACGACTGCAAAGACCAACAGTTTTGGCTTATTGGCATACATTTGTCCGACTCCTCCTTGAATAACCTTCTGATAAATGGTTGGCCAGTAGTTACCGTTCCGCGACCTGCACGGGACGATTTGTCTTCAATGATTCCACTGCTGCCTCGACCAGGAGTTGTGAACGATAGCCGTCTTCCACACTGATCATGGGCCGCCTGCCCTCTTCCAGCGACTCGACGAAGTGGTTCATCTCGGCGGGATAGGCTGCCGCATACTTGTGCAGGTAGAACTGTGAACCTTCGGGGGGACCGGAGTGCAGCCTGTCGTGCAGCGCGCCGGCGGCCGTGTAGCGCACCAGGCTGGTTTCCGGCCGGTTCTCCGCCCGCAGCATCCCCTTAACGCCATGCACTTCCAGCCGCTGGTCATAACCGTAGGTCGTGCGCCAGATATTGTTGATGTGGCAGAGTGCCCCGCGGCCGGTCTTGAGCGTCGTCATGGCAGCGTCGACCTCGCCCAATCTGCCAAGTTCCGGCTCCACCAGGCTCGAGGCCGCCACATAGACCTCCACCGGTTCATCGTCCAGCAAAGCGCGCGCCAGATCGAAGTCATGCACCGTCGATTCACGCAGCAGCGTGTAGGGCGCCGTGTGATGTGTCTGCTGGCTGAGTTCGAGCAGCGTCACTTTCGGATCGCGGTTGGTCAGCAGCACCAGCTCGACGTCACCGATTTCACCGGCCTTCACCGCCTGAATCAAGGCCAGGTGGCTTGGCTCGAACCGTTTCATGAAGCCCATGAAACTCGACACGCCCGCTTTTCTGACCTCTTCGACCGCCGCGCGCGCGGTGGGGATGTCTTCCGCCAGCGGCTTTTCGCAGAAGATCGCCTTGCCGGCGCGTGCGGCCGCGACCACCAGCTCCGCATGCGAGCTTGCCGGCGTGGTGATGACCACCGCGTCCACCGCCGCGTCGGCCAGTGCGGTCTCCCGGTCGGATACGGCTATGGCGCCGAGACGGCCGGCCAGGTCGGCCGCAGCGTCCGGCAGAAGATCGCAGACGCTGTGTACTTCCGCTTTCGGATGTTCCGCCAGTGTACGTGCATGGCGGTTTCCCATCTGGCCGGCGCCGAAGATGCAGAATCGGACCATCTTCCAACCCCAGTCGCTGTTTGCCGGTGTAAGACCTACCCGCTATCGACGGCCGATTACCAACCGCCGCTTACCAATTCTGGTCCGCCGGGATCTCCGGCCACGTGCTGAGTTCGTCCCGGATCTCCGGCAGCTTGCTCCAGGCTTCGCCAATCGCCCAGAAGAGGCTGAGCACCTCGTCACCGTCGTTGGAGACAGAGTGTTCGTGACCTTTGGGCACGAAGACCACATCACCCGCCTCCATCCGATGTTCCACCCCTTCCAGGTGCAGGATGCCGCGCCCTGAAATGATGTAGTAGACCTCATCCTGCCCCGGATGCACGTCGGAGTGCCCGTGCGTGCCCGGGCGCACCCAGAACAGACCGGCCGTGTACTGGTCCGATCCGCACGTGTCCTCGGTGATCATGACGCTGTCCTGCATCGTGCCGTCAGGCGACTGGATCAGGGGAACATCGGTTACCTTGAATACGTACCTCATTCCGTCTGCCATGGTAGACTTTCTCCTTTCATGGTTCCTGTGTTGGGTGGTCCGCAGCTTGAATGATGAATCTCTGGCTAGCAGTCGTCATTTCCCAGTCCCTGTCAGCAGACGCCGCGCCTCCGGCATCCGCTCGATCGTTTCGTGGTCAAACGGCGCGCGTAAGCTGAATAGCAGGTGGGTAAATCCGGCGTCAATATGAGCCTGTAAAGCCTGGGCAACCGCGGCCGGCGTTCCCGCCGCCAGGATCGCTGGCTCGTATCCCTCCAGTCCATGGTGGCGTAGCGACGCCTCCAGTTCCTGCAGGGCTTCGTCCGGGTCGTCTCGAATGGTGACCCATTTGCTCGCCAGCCGCTCAATCGTGGCTGGATCGCGGCCCACAGCTGCGCAGTGCGCGCGCAACACCGCATCACTGGCCTGTATCTTTTCCAGCGAGCCGTGCTGTGTGTGCCACATGTCGGCGTACATGGCGACTGTGCGCAGCGTCTTGCGCCGGCCCTGCCCCCCGATCAGAATCGGCAGGCGGCTCTGCAACGGCCGCGGGGTTTGCTCGGCCTCCTCCAGCGTATAGAAACGGCCGCTGTGGGTCACCGTCTCGCCGTCGAGCAGGCGGCGAATGAGCGGGACGGCTTCGTGGAGCCTGTCCAGTCGCTCTCCCGCGCCCGTCCCGAAGTCGATCCCGTGCATGTGATGCTCGCGCGCAAGCCAGGCCCCGCCCAAACCCAACACCGCCCGTCCCCCGGTGATATGATCAACCGTCGCTGCCAGCTTTGCCACCAGGCCGGGATTACGAAAGGTGATCGCGCCCACCAGCGTGCCGATCGTAGCCCGCTCGGTCAACGCGCCCAGGGCGGCAAGCGTAGTCCAGGCTTCGTAAACGGGATTGCGCCACGAGCCGACCGGGCAGAGAAGATGGTCCGATACCCAGAGAGAATCGAACCCGGCCCGGTCGGCCGCGATCGCGGCATCCCGCAAGGCCGGCCAGTCGGTATGCTGAGCCCAGAGCAGGGCGCCAATCTTTATCTGCATCAACTCCTCTTGATAGTGAACGCTGGATAGCCCCACCACTGACCGCCGGCGTTTGCGTCAGGCAATTCCCGCTGCCGGCAAAATCTGCAGTTCGGCGAAGTGGCAGGCGCTCGGGTGGCCATGATTAAATCGATCAATGAGCTGGGGACGATCCTGGCTGCAGATCGCCTCGGCCTTCCAGCAGCGGGTTCGAAACGTGCAACCCGAAGGAGGATTCACAGGACTTGGCAGCTCCCCCTCCAGCACAATGCGCTTCCTCTCTTTACGGCCCACCGGGTCCGGCGCCGGCGCCGCCGAGAGCAGGGCCTGCGTGTAGGGATGAGTTGGCCGCGCGTAGATTTCATCCTCGCCGCCGACCTCTACAATCCGGCCCAGATGCATGACCGCGACGCGATCGGAGATCTGTCGCACAACGGCTAGATCGTGGGCAATAAAGATGTAGGACAGCCCCAGTTCGGCCTGGAGTTCCGCCAGCAGGTTTATCACCTGCGCCTGCACCGAGACGTCAAGCGCGGAGACGGGTTCATCGCAGATAATCAGTTCCGGTTGTAAGGCCAGGGCCCGGGCGATCCCGATACGCTGGCGCTGCCCACCCGAAAACTCATGTGGATAGCGGTGGGCATCCGTTGCCAGCAACCCGACACGCTCGAGCAGGGCGCTGACTCGCTCTCTCTGCTCTTCCCTCGGCACGATGCCAGGGTGTACGACCCACGGCTCGGCGATAATCTGGCCCACTTCCATGCGCGGGTTCAGCGACGCGAAGGGGTCCTGGAAAACCATCTGGATCTCGCGTCGCAGGGCCTGTACCGACGCTTTCGACAGGGTAAAAAGATCGCGTCCTTTGAAGTACGCTGCGCCGCTGGTCGGTTCCTCCAGACGCATTAACGTTCTGGCAATTGTGGATTTCCCGCAACCCGTTTCACCAACCAGCCCGAGCGTCTCGCCTCGGCGCAAGTCGAAGCTTACACCGTCAACCGCCTTGATCGCTCCACGTCGAGCGCCCAAAAATCCCTTCCGCTCCGTTGGATAATACTTTACGAGGTCTTTGACCCTGAGCAAAGGCTCCGCCGCCCCGAGAGGCCCGGTGTGCGTCCCTGATTCGCCTCCCCGTTCTTTTTCGGTTCTGCGGTTGTCGGCTCGGCGGCCCATGCTGTCAGTTGACATACATGACATCCTCAAATCGATGGCATGAGGCGCTGCGTTCAGGCTGGACTTCATAAAGTGGCGGCGGTTCGACCGAGCAGCGGTCAACCACATACGCGCAGCGCGGATGGAAAGGGCAGCCCGACGGAATGAAGCGCATGTTGGGCGGCGCTCCGCTGATCTGTCGCAGCGAATCCATCTTCCGATCCACCCGCGGCGCCGATTCCAAAAGCCCTTTGGTGTAGGGATGCGCCGGACAGCTGTAGATGTCCTCGATCGGACCGGTTTCCACAATTTTGCCAGCATACATCACAGCCACGTTGTCGGCGACGTCTGCCACCACGCCCAAATCATGCGTGATGAGGATCAAGCCCATGCCCGTCTCCGACTGGAGCTCGGCCAGCAACTCCATGATCTGCGCCTGAACCGTGACATCAAGGGCGGTCGTAGGCTCATCCGCGATGAGCAGATCGGGGTCCAATGCAATGGCCGCGGCGATCATCACCCGTTGCCGCATACCGCCTGAAAACTGGTGCGGATAGTCATGCGCTCGTTCGCGGGCAGATGGAATACGCACCCGATCCATCAGTTCAACTGCTTTGGCAGTCGCTTCACGTTTCGATGTCCCGCGATGCTCCTGGAACATCCCGGCAATCTGGGAGCCGACGGTGTAGGCCGGGTTCAGAGCGGTCAAAGGATCTTGGAAGATCATGGCGATCCTCTCGCCGCAGAGCCGTCGCCGTTCCGAAGGGCTGACCTGCAGCAGGTCGACGCCGTCGAAGAGAACCGATCCACCGGTCACGAACGCGGGCGGGCTATCGAGAATACCCATAACAGCTTCGGCGCTCACCGTCTTGCCTGAGCCTGATTCGCCCAGAATGGCCAGTGTTTGGCCCCGGTTCAGCGTGTAACTGATCCCGTTCACGGCATTGAGAAGGCCGTCGGGCGTGCGGAAATTGACCCGCAGGTCGATAACCTCGAGCAAATGATCTCCGTTGGCCGCCGGTCGATGCGCCGGTTCGGAGCGCTCTGTGTCTGCGCGGCGGCTCCGCGGCTCGCTAAACGCCAAGGCGAGCTCAGTGTCCGCTTCACGGCGCGACGCAGGTCGTCCTATAAACCACCGCCAGCGCTGCACAGGGTCGCTGATCATGCGCAACCACGCCGCCGTGAGATTGAGAGACAACGCCGTAAGCAGGATTGCGAGGCCGGGAAAGGTGATCAGCCACCATGCACTTGTGATGTAATCGCGGCCTTCGGCGACCATGCGGCCCCACGTGGGCGCAGGCGGCTGGATCCCCATACCCAGAAAACTCAAACCGGCCTCGGCGAGGATCACGATAGCGATCTCAAGCGTCGCCAACACCAGAATTGGCGATGCCAGATTGGGCAGGATATGTCGAAAGATGATGCGGCTGTCACTACAGCCGATCGTCTGCGCGCCTTCCACGAACGGCTGCTCGCGAAATGAGAGCGTCAGGCCGCGCGTCACGCGTGCATAGATCATCCAGCGCGTCACTGCGAATACGATAACCAGGTTCCAAAAGCCGGTGCCGACCAGGAAGAGGATAAAAAGCGCCAGCAGCAGACCCGGTATGCCCATCAGTACGTCCACACCGCGCATGACGACGTCGTCCAGCCAGCCGCGATGGTAGCCCGCCATCAATCCCAACAGGACTCCAAGCGTGCCCGAAGCCAGTACGCTCGACAGACCGACCGCGAGCGAGACGCGCGCGCCATAAATCAGGCGGCTGAACAGGTCGCGTCCTAGCGGGTCGGCGCCGAGCAGATAGGGGAAACTCGATGTCTCGGACGTGGTCGAAGCCATAGGCGGAGCGTTGCGCGAGCGCAAGTTCTGGTCGAACGGGTCGTGCGGGGCGATGAGATCGGCTCCCACCGCTGCCGCGATCAGCGCAACAAGAAATAACAGCGGGAAGAGCATCAGCTTGTCCCGCCAAAGCGCGCGCAGCAACCTTCGGACGGTTACGTTGCGCGCAGGCTCGCCTGAATCTCGCGCCGCTGGCCGGTCGCCGGCGGTCATCTGATGTGGAGCGGGCACACGTCTCCTTTTCTAGCCGTAGCGCACCCTTGGATCCAGATACGAATAGGTGAGGTCAACCAGGAGATTTGTGACGATAATCATAATCGCCACGACAAAGACCAATGCCTCGATGAGCGGCAGATCCCGGTTTGTCACAGCCGAAACGATCAGAAGCCCTAAGCCGGGCCAGGCGAAGACGGTCTCAACGACCACCGCGCCGTTGAGTGTGGAGATCGCTTCGTCGCCTGACAGGGTGATAATTGGAATGAAGGCATTCTTGAGGGCCTGACCTAATACGATTTTGCTTTCTCTGTATCCCTTCGCGCGTGCGGTCTTGATGTAAGGTCTGCTCAGTTGATCCAACATGGCGCTGCGCGTGACCTGCGCGACCCGGCCCAGCGGCCTCAGCGACAACGTCAGGGCCGGCAAGATGATGAACTTCAACGAACCGGAGCCTGACGTGGGCAGCAATCTCAACTGAACGGCGAAGAAGAGAATCAGCATCAACCCAATCCAGAAGTCGACCGCCGACGCGCCGGTCAAAGAGATCACGTTGACCCCTTTGTCTATCGGAGAACCGGGTTTCCATGCCGCCAGCGACCCCAGGAGCATTGCCAGCGGCAACGCAAACAACATGGTCACCGCGGCAAGTTGCAGGGTGGCGGGAAGCCGTTCCAGCGCCATGGGCAGCGCCGGTCTTCTCTGCCACCATGAGTTGCCGAAGTCTCCGGAAACAACGCCGCGTGCATAGCGCCCGAACTGCACAAGCGCCGGCTTGTCGTAGCCGAAGCGTTCCTCAAGCGTTTTCACATCCTCCGCACGCGCCTCAGGCCCCAGGATAAGAGCTGCCGGATTGCCGATGACGCGGCCTGCGAAGAAGACAAGGGTCAGGACAACCACGAGGACGAGGAGCGACTGGATAAGTCGTCGAGCCACGTAGCGGGCCATGTGGACACTCCTTTTGCGGGCAAGGAAGAGTTACTCGCGCGTACACGCTCCTCATACGTCTCCAGAGCGTTGTCCTGACCCGATCTGATCTCCGCCAAGGGCCGGGGGATGGCTTCGGCGGAAATCGCAGTGAACGGTGGAAGTAGCTGGTTCAGCCACTATCCACCTGCGCTCCCGACGATCTGCAATGGGCAGCGAGGGGCAGATTGCCGAAACCGCGTTTAATCACACGTATTGTCCATATCCTTGGCCAGCGCCCGATGCCCCAACGGAACATCCCAGCTGAGGCAGTCACTGACGGCATAGGAGAGGTCCAGATGCGCGACGGCGCCGGCATAGACCTCATCGTGGACGAGCTGGGCAATATCCTGCAAGGCCTGATCGCGCTCTGCGCCCGTCAGCGGACTGGCAGCTGCAGCCAGCTCATCGAGTTCAGGGAAACAGCCGGCGGCGAAGGGACTTCCACAGGAGAGATGGCCTCCTAGTGAAAGGGCAAAGTCGTAAAGCTCATTCCCGTGCGGTCCGACGTAAAAGTATCGGCCGCGTCCGGGCGGGGGTCGAACGCCCACCTTCTCGAGGAAGGGATCAAGCTCCGACACCTCCAGTAGGACGTTGAGGCCGAGCTCCTGCAGGTAGCCGTTCACGGCTTGGTGCAGCTCCTCGCTGCGTGCGAACCAGCCGCTGAGACTGGCGTTCACGAACTCGGTTTCATAGACAGGCACGCCGTCGGCCGCTGCTTCGTCCAGAAGCTGCTTGGCTCTCTCCGGGTCATAGCCGTACGGCTCCAGATTCTCGTTGTAACCGGTCGCGGAAGGGCCGACCATCTGGCGGGCGATCGTGGCCTGGCCGCCCAGAATGGTGTCGAGGATGGTGTCGTAGTCGACGGCCAGTTGGAATGCCAGCCGGACACGCTGATCGCCAAAGGCCGTGCCTTCACGCGGGGGTTCCAGATCCATTCGCATCCAAAGGGTCTCGACACTGACCTGGCTGCGGCAGCCGATTCCGTCAGTGGCTTCGGCCTCCTGGCAGCTCTCCGCCGAAATCCACTGGGCAATGTGAGCTTCTCCGGTCTTCACCTGCGCCAGCCGAACGGCATCCTCGGCGCGATAGAGAAACACCAGCTCATCAAAGTTGATCGCGCCGCGCGCGCCCTGGGCGGGGTCGAGGCCCCACCAGTCATGGTTGGCTTCGAGGATGAGCGCGTCACCCGCTCTGAACTCTTTGAACTTGTACGGGCCGGTGCCGACCGGCACGAGAGGATATTGGTCCGGCTCCTCAAGAAGCTGTCGCATTGATGAGACGCCCTGGATATGCATGCGGTTGGGCAAGATTGGGTCCGGGGAGGCCGTCATCACGTGGACAGTATACTCGTCCACGGCCTCGGCCGTTATCTGTGGCCCCATGAAGCCGCGAACCGGAAAGGCGTTCTCTTCGCTCCACTGATGGTTGATGGCGTAGGCAACAGCCTCAGCGTTCAGAGGCGAGCCGTCGTGGAAGGCGACCCCTTCGCGAATCGTGAACCGCCACGTCAATTCATCGATCGGCTCGAAGGATGTGGCAAGCTCGGGGATCAACTCGTTTGAAACAGGATCGCGATCCAACAGCACCTCGATCACATTGCGCAGGCCGGGCGCCTGCACTTCGTCATAGGCCTGAAACGCTTCCAGGCTGCGCCACTCTCTGATGGCGGCGTAGACGAGAGTCTTCTTCTCGGCAGACATTTCGGCGTCCGAGGCGGGCGTAGCGACAGGCTGGCAGGCGCCCAGCAGAACCGCGAATGCCGCGATCATGCATACAAGATACCGTCCTTTGGTCTGAGTCATTGCTCTGATCCTCCCAGATCTTGTGCGTGCTGCACGATTACTTTACCAGTGAAAAGCCACTGCAAATCGCCAATCAGACGAACAAACTCAAAGAATCTCGTGCTTCTGATCTCGACAGAGCGCAACCTTGTACAGAACCAAAATTCTTACGATGGTGAGCGGCCCAAAGGGCGCCCGCCTCGCTGCGAACAAGCGGACAGTCTGATGTTGTGAACCCCCTTTCTTCAACGCGCTCACCTGGTGAAGCGGTAGCGCATCGAACAACTCACAAGCAGGTATAACCGCCGTCGATGACCATGATGTTTCCGGTCATATAGCTGGAGGCATCGGACGCCAGATAGACGATCGCGCCCTGCAGCTCAGGCGGTTCGCCGGCGCGGCCCATCGGCACCCTGGACATCCAGTGCTCCCACCGCTCGGGATCCTCCGCCCGCATCTCGACCACCGGCGGCGTGATCATGTAGCCCGGCGCGAGGGCATTGACGCGAATGCCGGCGCTCGCCCACTCCGCGGCCAGCGATTTTGTAATCATGATGACAGCGGCCTTGGCCGAGTTATAGTGCGTGTGCTTCTGCGGGTCCAGCGCACTGATGCCGGCCATGCTTGCCATGTTGATGATGTTGCCGCGCCCTTGCCGCGACATGGGCCCGAAGGCGGCCTTGGAGAAGATAAACACGCCCGTTACGTCGATATCGTAGACGCGCTTGAAGTCGGCCAGGCTGAGCGTCTCGGCCGGTTCTACCGTCGCGATCCCGGCGTTGTTGAGCAGGATATCGAGGCTGCCCAGCGTCTCGCAGACCTCCTCCACTGTCCGCTTCGCATCCTCCTCGCTGCGGACATCACCGTATAGGGCCAGTGACTGCACGCCCAGCGCCCTGAGCTCTTCGGCTGTATTTTGCGCCGTTTCCAGGTCGATGTCGACGATGGCGATGTTGGCGCCGTACTGCGCCAGTCCGATCGCCATCGACTTGCCCAGCCCGCGCCCGCCGCCGGTGACGAGCGCGTTCCGCCCAGTGAGGTCGAACATGTCCCGGTCTGCCATGGGGATTCAGCGCTCCATCTGCGTTAAGGAGAGGCGCTCCTTATGGAAAGTTGAAAGACGGGAGGAGAAAAATCGCCTGCTTGTAACAAGCTGAAGGATAGTTCCGCACACTTCCGTAATGCTATATAAGTGTGCGGCAAGGCACATCATACCGCGCCGCCGGGGGTATCTGCAACTGCCTTTTTCGCGCCTTGGAAACGGAGGCGGTTCACTTGCCGGGTTAGTAGTAGGGAAACGCGCCGCCTGTGACGTCAAAGACAGAGCCAACCGAATAGTCCGCATCGGTCGAGCACAGGAAGGCCACCATATTCGCCACCTTCTGCGGCGACTGAAAATAGCCCAACGGGACCGTAGCCAGCGCCCGCGCCCGAATCTCCTCTACCGGTACGCCCTCCAGCTTGGCAATCTCTCCATGCACAACCTGCAGCATCTCTGATTCAACGATGCCGGGAAATACGCAGTTCACCAGAATATCGTAGCGGGCCAGCTCCAGCGCCATCTGCTTGGTCAGTCCGACCGCGGCGTGTTTGCTGGCGACGTATCCGGCAATCGGAACGTCTTTCCCGGACGGGATCTTGCCGGCGGTTGAGGCGATGGTGATAATGCGGCCGCCTTCGCCCTGAGCGATCATCTGGCGGGCCGCCGCCTGTGAACAGTACAACACGCCCTTGGCATTGACGTTCATCTGCCAGTCCCAGGCCCTGTCGTCCAACTCCAGCACAGGCGTGACAGCCAGCACGCCGGCGTTGTTGACCATGATGTCGAGGCGTCCGAACCGGGCCGCGCACGCGGCCGCCATCCGCGCGGTATCGGCCCGGCTGGTGACATCAACCTGCAAAGCCAGCGCCGCGCCGCGCTGCGCTTCAATCTCCGCTGCCACTCGCGTGGCGGACGCCATGTCGATGTCCGCCACGGCCACAGCCGCGCCTTCACGCGCCAGTCGGAGGGCAATGGCGCGCCCCATCCCCTGGCCGGCGCCGCTGACAATGGCTACCTGGTTCGCAAGCTCATATGCAGGCATCGCTTACCTCCTACCGCCACCAAAGACAGTGACGACTGGTCTGTGTGTGACAACCGTAAAGCGGCGGGCAAACAAATAACGCGAACCACAAATCTGGCCCAGCGTTTCACGTGAAGCAGACCCACCGCCGCCGTAGTATAATCCTTAAGCTCGAATGCAGCCACAGAGGTTTGGAGGAATCTCTTGCCGGATCAGGTGCAACTCGTTTCGTCAGGCGCGCTGATCCCGATGGATACGTTCACCCGTTCAGCCGGATCTGGGACGCGGCCTGACAGAGCATTGACGTAATGCTGTGATTGCGAGCGCAGCTATTTCAGGTCAATCAGTTAAGAGAGTTGGCGCCGCGTAGACGAGGCCGGGGAGTTTATGAACGAGCCTACTGTCAACGTCGTCGGTCAGCAGGCGAAGAGGGCTTCAGAGCGGGAAGGATACCTGGCTGAAACAGAGCCCGGCAACGAGGGGTGAAAGCTGTTAGGTACTGTGTCGTCTGTATGAACTGTCAGCCGCCGGCCATGCGCTCGGCGCTGGCGATCTGATCCTGCAAGGCGGCCGTTTGCTCCATCTGTTTCATAAAGTGGATCGAGCTCTTCACCAGGGTCTTCCAGTCCGGTTTGGCCGGCACGGCATCAAGCGACAGATAGCCGTTGTACCCCATTGCATTCAGAGTCCTGATCACTTGCAGAAAATCAATATGCCCGGTTCCGGGCGCCTGGCGGTTGTTGTCGGCCAAATGAATACACATGAGTCTGTCCCCGGCCAGCCGTAAAGTATCGGTCAGGGCGCCATCCTCGATGTTCACGTGAAAGAAGTCGGCAAGCACGCCTACGTTGTCTGCCCCGACTTCGTCCGCGATGCTCTTCGCCTCGACAATGCTGTTGAGGAAACCGGCATAACCCTCAAAGCGGTTGATCGGTTCAATTGCCACTCTGACTCCGCGCGGCGCCGCATAGGCGCCAATCTCACGCGTCGACTTTACAAAGTTGCGGCGCAGGGTTGGGCGCGGCACGCTCGTGACGGGGTATTCACTGTGAGGCGGGACAGCGGCAATCTCGATAACAGGCGGCTCGGCGAGACTGGCAGCCAGGTCAACGCACTTAAGCGTATAGCTTACGGCATAGCTGCGCACCGACTCATCACTCGACGCGAGATCGCGGACTTCGCCGGCATGCCAGCCCCCCCAGGCGCAGATGAGCGCCGGGATCTTCAGACCCAGTGACGTCGCCATTGACGCCACTTCATTGAACTGCCGCGGCTCTATCCGATCCGGCTCTGCATCCAGATCGACGCCATCATAGCCGGCGTCGGCCACTGTTTCCAGCACCTCTCGCGGCCTCTCCCAGACGTTGCCGCCGTCACCGGCCAGCGTGACCAGGATGACCGAGTATTTGTGCGCCATGGCGTGCCCCTCCTCCTTCCCTATCCGGACTGAGATTCCTCCGTCGCCGTCGGTGTCGCCGTCGGCTCCTCCTCCTCTTCAGCGCCTGGCGTGGAAGGCGGTCCCTGCTCATCGGGCGGCGGCGGCTCAGATGTATCCGTGGGCGTCGGCGTCTCTGTAGGAGCCGGCGCCGCCGTATCGGTCGGTGTCGGCGTGGGCGTCTCGGTCTCAACGGGAACCGGCGCAACGGTCGGCGTGGGTGTCTCTGTGTCAGCCGGCGGCGCAACAGTCGGCGTGGCCGTCGGCTCCGCAGCAACAGTCGCCGTCGGCGTCGCTGTGTCCGTCGGCGTCGGTGTAGGTGTCGGCACGAGCTGCCACCAGAAACTGACGCGGGCCAGCCCGGAACTCTCGTAATACTCGACCACGAGGGCGCGTTGACCCGACGGCAAGTTCACGTCGACACTGATCGTGCGGTCGCCGCCGTCCTCCCATGAATCCAAAATCAGCTGGCTGTCCAGAAAGACGCGGGCGCCGTCATCGATCCGCACAAAGAAGCTATAGGCGCCGGCATCGAACGTGACGCGCCGCTGCCAGCGGGCCGAAAAGTGATCGGTTGGCAGATTGGCCGCAGGTCCGCCCTCGCCCCAATTGAAGTCGATCTGCGGGTCGTCCCGCACCAGCGCCGGATTGCCCTGCAGTTCCCGGTTGCCGAAGTATTCTCCCTTCCAGCCGCTGAAGGATTCGTTGCGTTCCCACCAGAACCGCATCAACGCGACCCCGGTGCGCTCGAAGTAGTCGACCTGAATCGTGTGCAATCCTGTGCTGAGCGGCACGTCGACCGTGTACGTGCGTGCGGCGCCTTCCTCCCACTCGTCCAATATCAGAACATTGTCAATGTAGAGGCGGAAGCCGTCGTCCACCTCGATGTTGAAGCGGTAGATTCCCGCATCGAAGTTGAGTGTGCGCTGCCAGCGAGCGCTGAAATGGTCCACGCCCAAACTGCTGTCCGCCCTTCCCTCACCCCAATTGAAGAAGATCACCAGATCATTGCGCGTCAGCGCCGGCGGTCCCGACTGCGTCGGATTGTTCCAGTAATCGCCGCGCCAGTCGGTGATAATGAGCGGCGTTGGCGTGGGCATAGGCGTGATCGTCGCTGTCGCCGAAGGCGTGGGCGTTACCGTATGCGTGACCGTTGGCGTCTCGGTTTCCGCTTCCTGCGCCGTCGTTGTCACCGCCGCCTCGGTAGTGGCCGTGCCCGTCGCCGCCGTCCCCTCGCCGGTCTGGAACAGCGCGGTCGCCTCGTTCCGGCCATCCGACGTGTACGCCAGCACCGTATGCGTGCCCGCCGCCAGCCAGCGCGGGCTGATCGGATAAAGAAAACCGGTGCTGATCGTGCCGGCCGCGTCCGCCGTGCTTGCCGCCAGAATCCCGCTGCGGCCGCGCTCATCCCGCAGCGCGATCAACACCAGGCTGCTCACCGGCCAGTTCTCACCGGTAACCTGCACATAGACCCCCGCAGAACCTGATGTGGGCGCAATGGAGATGGCCGGTTCACTGCTCTCGACCTCGGCAGCGGGCTGCGTGGGGACCCCGACCGGTGGCGTGTATCCCGTCGGCGTGCAAGCGCTGAACGCCAGCGCAATCAGAGCGAGAAGGCTCAACCGAACCGGGGAAAGGTGTATGACAAGTCGGCGTGCAGTTCCTGAGCGGAGATTGTCGGTCTTCATCCGGGCTTCACTCCTGCGCGAATTGTTCATTGCGCTACCGATTTGCTGCGTCGACGTCGAGGCGGGCAACTTTCCTGCTCCGCAAGGGCATGGCGCCTAAATGAAACGAGCGCAAGCGGGAATGCGTTCCCGCGGGCGCCGTTCATTGCGCAACTATAACCATTGCATGAGCTTGTGGTAACCGTCAGGTAGAATTATACCACTAAACTACAGGTGGAATATAGTTGCGGCATGGTCGATTCGACAAACGCCCGGCGGCTCTGATGACTGACCGTGAACTTGTGCGCCGCGCCCAACAGGGTGAGCAACGCGCATTTGACGAACTGATAGTGCGACATCAGCCCATCGCGCTCTCTCTCGCGATCCGCATCGTCGCTGACCGGGAGCGGGCGTTGGAATTGACCCAGGAGGCCGTTCTGCATGCCTATCTCTCGCTGCGCCGCCTGCGCAAACCGGACAGCTTTCGCGCCTGGCTGTGCGGTATCGTCGTCAATCTGTGCAAAAGCCATCTGCGCCGGCCTCGCGTGGAGACACTGTCGCTTGAACTGATCAGCGGCGGGCGCAGCTTCGATTCGCTGCCCTTTACCGACAGCGCCCCACAGCCGCATGAAGCCGCGGAGGCCCGGGAAACACACCGCCTCATCCTGGCGGCCGTCGCCCAACTGTCACCCGCCAACCGCGATGCCGTCCTGCTCTACTACTTCGAGCAGCTGAGCGTGCGCGAAGTCGCCTCGCTCCTGCAGATAAGCTTGCCCGCGGTCAAAGGACGCCTGCACAAGTCCCGCCGCAAACTGCGTGAACAGCTGCATTCAGATTTCATCGAACGATACCAAAGACCAACCGTTGCCGAACAGACCAGGAGCAAAGAAATGATCCCCGTTACCGTGCTTGATATCGTCGTGCCTGACCAGAAAAGTGAGCACAGAATACTGGTGCTTACCAATGAAAGCAGCCGCCGCCTGCTGGCGATCTGGATCGGACCATACGAGGCCGACTGTATCGCTCTCAAATTGCAGGGGAAAGAGGTCGTGCGCCCGATGACCTTCAGCTTCATGGCCCACCTGTTGGAAAAGGCAGGTACGCGCATCGAATCAGTGTCGGTGTCCGCGTTGCAGAATGAGACCTTCTTCGCGACAGTCCAAGTCCACAACGCCGGAGAAACCGCCGCCATCGATGCCCGGCCCAGCGACGCAATCGCGCTGGCCCTGCACACTCACAGCCCCATCTACGTCGCCGCAGAGGTGATGGACAACGCCGGGCAAGATATCCCCGACAATATGGAGATCGCGGCGCAGGGACAGGGACTGAGCACTGTCACCGGCCTCGATCCGGAGGAGAAGGAGAGACGGCAACAGCAGCGAGAGAAATGGGAAAAGATGACGCCCGAAGAGCGGAGTAGAGAAAATCGCAAAAAGCTACTGGCTCACCTGACCGAATCTGGCAGTCTGCGCCAAAGCGCGGCGCCAACCGAAGAGTAAACGCCGTCTTCCCGGGTTCTTCAACTGCCGGTTGCGAAATCGCGCGCCGTTGACCGCTGTCCGCCCGGTTCTCGTCTGTCCGCGTGGTACTGGTGTACCGTCCGCGCAAAGCGGGCGAAAAGCAGGTCCGCGTCGTGGGGGCCAGGGCTGGCCTCCGGGTGATACTGCACGCAGAAGACGGGCCGGTCCGTCAGCCGCATCCCCTCCAGCGTGCCGTCGTTCAGATTGAGATGCGTGATCTCCACGTTGTCGGGCAGTGTCTTCTGGTCGACCGCATAGTTGTGATTCTGCGCCGTGATCTGGATGTTCGTGCTGTCCACGTCGCTGACCGGCTGGTTGCCGCCATGGTGGCCGAATTTCAGCTTGAAGGTATCCGCCCCCAGCGCCAGGCCGATGATCTGATGCCCCAGGCAGATGCCGAACATCGGCCGCCCGCTCTCCAGCAACCTGGCAACCGCACTGGCCGCGTAGGGTACGCCGGCCGGGTCGCCCGGCCCGTTGCTGAGAAAGATCCCGTCGGGATCGAGCTCCAGGACCTCCTGGGCGGGCGTATCCGCCGGCACAACCGCCACCCGCAGATTGTGGCTGGCCAGGCGGCGCAATATGTTGTGCTTCATGCCGAAATCATACGCGACCACCAGCGGAGCGGCCTGCCCCGCGCCACCCGCCCAGGGGCCCGGCGCAGCCTCGCCCGAGGCCACCGGCGTCCATTCGCCGTCCGTCCCCGCGAGCCAGTAAAACGGCTCCTCACACGTTACCTCCTGCACCAGGTCGCGACCGTCCAATCCCTCCCAGTCGCGGGCAAGCTCGATCAGCTCAGCCTCCGTGCGGCTGCCGTCTGTGCACAGCGCGCCGTGCAGAACCCCCTCCTCACGCAACAGCCGCGTCAACGCGCGCGTATCCACCTCACTGATGCCCGGTATGTTGTGCCGCGCAAGATAGCGCCCAAGGTTCTCATGCGCGCGCCAGTTGGACACAACCGGGCTCACCTCGCGCACGATGAACGCCGTCACCTGCGGCCGGTCGCTCTCCACGTCCTCGCGGTTCACACCCGTGTTGCCCACGTGCGGCACCGTCATACACACCATCTGGCCGCGGTACGAAGGATCGGTCAACACCTCCTGGTAACCGGTCAGACTGGTATTGAAGACGACCTCCCCCACCACGGTCCTCCGCGCGCCGAACCCTTCGCCCGCAAAGATGCGGCCATTGGCCAGAGCAAGCGTTGCCCTCACTGCTCCTCCTCCCTGGACGTTGCGCTCCCGTGCAATTGGATCGGATTGCGGTTCACTGTTCCCTGTGTTCCCGTATCTCTGTTAGAGTGCCTGTATGCCAGCTTCAGGGGCTGCCACGCCTGCCACTTGAGCAGAGGCGAGGCCGCAGTCTGGACAGCCTGGCTCTGGCTGATGGGTGTGTCCGTCAGACTGCGCGCCACCGCCACCTCATCACAGTTGTGAAATTTGGGGCAGTAGATGCATTCCTGCCACAGCTTGGGGCTGATGCTCCAACGGTCCACCACCTCAAAGCCGAGCTTTATGAAGAATCCTTCCTCCAGGGTGAGCGCGCAGATCTGGGCATACCCGCGCGCAGCCGCCATCTGCACAAGCTCCTGCACGATCCGCCGGCCGGTCCCCTTGCCCTGCCCCTCCGACGCAACCGCCAGCGAGCGTATCTCCACCAGCTGTTCGGTCAGAGCCACCAGAGAGCCGCATCCCAGCAGTCGAGAGCCGTCCGCCGCGGCCACCAGCCAGTCCGGCAACGATTGCAGAATGCTCTCCTCTGTGCGCGGCAGCATCACGTTCTCCGCCGCAAAGCCATTGACCAGAGCAGCGATGCCCGCAATATCCTTTTCAACGGCCGGCTGTATTCGGATCTCGTTCATAGCCCCCGCCGCCAGCGGCCAGAAACGTCGCGAAGAGCGAAGTTCACTGGCCACTGACCACTGGTTGCCGGCGCTACATCTCCTGCAAGATTGCGCCCAGCTTCGACACGGCTTGGGCAAGCTCCTCTTTGCTGATCGTCAGCGGCGGCACAAAACGCAAAATCTTGTCCCCCGCGCTCAACAGAAGCAGTCCCGCCTCGTACCCCTTCTCCATCAACGGCCCTGCCTCGATATCCAACTCGATGCCGACAATCAGCCCTCGGCCCCGTATATCGAGAATGTGCGGGCTGTTCAGCTCCGCCAGCAGCTCCATCAGATATTCGCCCTTCTCCTTCACGTCGGCCAGAAATTCCGGCTGCGATACCCGGTTTACGACCGTTGATGCCACGTGCGTGGTGAAGGGGTTGCCGGCAAAGGTGCTCGCATGATCGCCGGCATGGATCGTATCCGCCACCTTCTGCTTCATCATGATCGCGCCGATCGGCAGACCGCCCGCCAGCGGCTTGGCCGCGCTCATCAGGTCCGGCTCAACTCCATATCCCTGGTACGCCCACAGGTCGCCGCTGCGCCCCAGGCCGCACTGCACCTCGTCAAAGATCAGAAGCGCCTCGTACTCGTCCGCCAGGTCCCGCAACCCCTGCAAAAACGCCGGCGTCGCCGGGTTGATGCCGCCTTCCCCCTGGATCGGCTCCACGATGATTGCGCACACTTTGTCGCTCATCTGCGCGCGCGCGTCATCCAGGTCGTTGAACTTGGCGAACTGCACGCCCGGCATCAGCGGCTCGAACGGCTGCTGGTACTTCTCCCGCGGCGTGGCCGCCAGCGCCCCGAACAGCCGCCCGTGGAAGGCGTCGCTGAACGCAAGAATCTCATACTTGTCCTCGTGCCCGTGCTCGCGGGCGTACCGGCGGGCGAACTTGAACGCGCCCTCATTCGCGCTGGCCCCGCACAGACAGAAATGCACCTTGTCCGCAAAGCTGGTCTCGCACAGCTTCTTCGCCAGCTTCGTGTGCGGCTCAGTGTGGTACAGGTTGCTCGTGTGATACATGCCGCTGGACGCAGCCTCCTTGATCGCCTGATCCACCTCCGCGTCGCTGTAACCGAGAACGTTCACCGCGATGCCGGCCACCAGGTCAAGATAAGCCTTGCCCGTGCTGTCATACACCGTACAGCCCTCGCCCTTCGTCAGCACAAACGGAGGCCGCCCAAATACGCCAAGCACATAATCCTTTTCGTCCTGAATGATTTCCGCTGCGTTCACTTTCTCCTCCTGATGCGTCTTTTATGATTCGCGAACCACTCAACATTCCCGCCGGCCGCCCAACCTGAGGCAAGCCAGTATGTCTCTCTCTTCGCACTCTCTTCTCGCCGTCAAGGCGCCAGCGCCGTCACTCTCCACCATCCACTATCCACTCGCCACCGCAGTGCCCCCGTCCTCCTGCACACCGGCCAGATTCGTAATAACCGCCTGTGTAACCCCGCGCCTGACCGCGTCAACCGCGCTCCTGACCTTCGGCACCATGCCGCCGCTGATGCTCCCCTCCGCGATCCACTCTTCGCACTGACCGGCCGTGATGCCCCGCACAACCCGCCCGGCAATCAGAACGCCGGGAACGTTGCTGACAAAGATCAGCTTGAGCGCGCCCAGTGCGGCCGCAACCGCCGCCGCTACATGGTCCGCGTTCACATTGTAGCTGAGGCCGTCATACGCGCCCACGCTGATCGGGCTGATCACCGGCACAATATCTGCCTCCAAAAGGGTTGTCAGCAGCCCCGCGTCGACGTCCTGCACCTCGCCTACCCGGCCCAAATCACCCAGCGGATGCCACATCTTCTCGACAAAAACCGTGCCGTCATCGACCCCGCTGATGCCTGCCGCCCGCACATCCTCTTTCACAAGTTGGCGCACAATCCGCTTGTTCATCAGGCCGCTGAGCACCATCTCCGCCACGTCCAGGCTCTCCTCATCCGTCACCCGCAGCCCCTCGATAAAACGCGGCTCCAACCCCAACCGCTTCTGGAAATCTGCAATCGTCTTGCCGCCGCCATGCACAATGATCGGACTCCTGCCGTCCTGCTGCAGGGTCTTCACCGCCTGCACCAGGCCAAACAGGAATGTCTCGTCGTCCAACTCATTTCCACCGACCTTGAGAACGACCACGCGGCGCCCCTTCTCCCCGGACAGGTCAACGGTAAGCGGATCAGATTCGCTCAGTTTCATAAAAATGCCTCGTCACAGACTTGGGTTCATTAACAATACAGAAAAGGCCATCCCAAATGTGTCCCAAAACCACCCGCACCGCTCCGCCACCCGCGAGCCACTGCGCGTCCCTTCGCGGACAAAAAGATCTTCCCCGCGACCCTCCGTGGACAAAAAGGTGTTCAGGTGTTCCTTCGCGTCCCTTCGCGGATCAAGAGCGGTCAAAATGTCCCTCAGGCGCGGAAGCCCACCCGCGCCGCCTTCCTCTGCCGCATTACCTCGTATGCCAGCGTCGCCGCCGCCGCAGTCGTGCCCAGAGACGGCTCATATTCACCCCGCTCGTACGGAATCCGCAAGCGCAAATCGGCCTGCCTCGCAAACGAACGGGTTACGCCCCGCTTCTCGCCGCCAATCAGCAGAAAGAGCGGGCCGCTCAGATCAGCCTCATCCACCGGGATCGCGTCCTCCTTCTGGGCGCACGCAACCGTCAGCCCCCGCGCCCCATAGAACGCCGCCGCCGCGGCAACCGTCTCCGCCACCGCCAGCGGCATCAACTCCGACGCCCCCGCCGAAGCCCGCGCCACCGTTGCCGCCGCGCTCATCCAATTGCGGGGCCGCAGCGCCACCCCGTGCGCGCCCATCGCATACAGCGCGCGCAGCGCCTGACCGAAGTTGAACGGGTCTTCTATCCCGTCCAGCATCACGACAAATGCCGCGCGACGCCCACCCGGCAGCAACGCTTCCAGGGGAACGAACCGCCGCTCACCCGCCTCGGCCGCTATGCCCCCGTGGGATCTGCCCTCGGTCACGGCGTCAATCTCCGACCCGCCCACCAGGTCAACCGGCACACCGGCCTCCCGCGCCCTGTGTCCCAGCCAGCGCATCCCCCGGTCCTGCCGGCCCTCGCGCAGCAAAACGCGGCGCACATGACGATACGGCGAACGCAGCGCCGCCGCCACCGAAATCCTGCCCTCCAGGAAAACCGCCGTCTCCCGTTCGCTCAACCCCTGACCAGATTCCACTCGTTTCGGATTCCCCGGCGATGCCCATGTCAGCGGAGGACAGCCTTCCGCCCCCTGCCAGCTCCAGTCTAACGGATTGCGGGCCGATGCCGGAAACTGAACCCTGTCGACGCCCCCCCAAGAGGGCTACTGCAGGCCCGCAGTCTCGTCCAGCCCCACCGCAATGTTGTAGTTCTGAACCGCCTGCCCGCTGCCCCCTTTGATCAGATTGTCAATCGAGGCCGTGATCACGTACTCGCCGCTGTCCGGCATTAGCGGGTCCGCCGGCGTGATGCCGATTGCACACCGATTGGTGCCCACCGTGTGCGCCAGGCTGGCCTGCTCGCCCGCCGGCAACAGATGGATAAACGGCTCGCCGCTGTAGTTCTCCCCGTAAAGCTCGCGGATCTGCTCCTCTGTCACCCCCGCCGCCGTGTCCACGTACATCGTGCTCAAAATGCCTCGGTTAACCGGCAAGAGATGGGGCGTGAATAGAAACCTGTGGCCCCGCCCCTCTCCGTTGGCCGCGCCCAACACCTGCTCCATCTCGGAGATATGCCGGTGCCGGTGTCCCACGTTGTAAGGCGTTATGTTTTCATTGGCTTCCACAAACTGGTAGGTCAGGTTCGTCTTGCGGCCCGCTCCCGATATGCCGCTCTTGCTGTCGATGATCACCCGCTCTCCCAGCCAGCCCGCCTTGGCCAGCGGGTACAGGCCCAGATTGACGCTGGTGGGATAGCAGCCGGGATTGGCGATCAACCGGGCCCCGCCCAACTCGCTGCGGTACAGCTCGCACAGCCCGTAACGGGCCTCGGCGCACAGTTCCGGCGCGCTGTGTTCAATGCCGTACCAGCGCTTATAGACCTCCACATCCTTCAAACGAAAGTCCGCGCTCAGGTCGATCACCCGCACGCCCGCGGCGTAGAAGCGTTTCACCGCCTCCATCGACTCCGCATGGGGTAAGCACAGAAAAACGACGTCCACCGCATCGGCGCGCAGATAAGCATCCTCCAGCGTGATCAACGTGTAGTCCCACGGCGTGCTGAAAACCTGGTTGAAGCGCTTGCCTGCATTGCGCTCGCTCGTCAGCCAGCCCACCTCAAGCTCCGGATGCCGGTGAATCAAGGTGATCAACTCGTATCCGATATAGCCCGTTGCGCCGGCGATTCCTGCCTTTTTCATCTCCTGTCTCCCTATCTCACTCTCTGTAAGAGTCGCGCCCTGATCCCATTGTTGCGCCTGTCGAGCCCACTCGGAACGCCCACCCCCGAATGCGCTGCAACGGCCCCTTACGCGCGCAGTACAAAAAAAAGCCCCCCGCCCGGGGAGCTTTGCAATCGGCTGATTCCCGCTGAGGAAACCCGGCCCACGCGCAAATGCCCAGACGGACGTCTGGCTACTGGCGGGCACGCCTCCTCAACTGGGTACTGCTGTCACTGGTTGGCTTCATGCTTGCTTCTTCAGTGGAAGACTCAATCTCACAGACAGTCTAGCACGCGCCTCTTGCGCTGTCAAACGCCTTCATATCCGAAATGCATTCGATATGCCCCCAAAAACAGGTCAGAAATACAATCGAAACCGCAATGTCAATCGAGGTCGACCATACGCAGCTCGGTCGAAATGTCGATGCTGCCTTCAAGACTGCGCGCCACAGGGCAGAACTGCGCATGAAACCCGTGTACCCGTTCCGCAGTCTCGCGCTGGTCGGAGGCCACTTTCAGTGTATAGGCGGCGTGAATCCGCTTGATCACCAGCACATTGCCGTCCTTTTCGATCTCAGCTTCCACGTCGGCTGTCAGGTAGCCCTCGCCCGCAGGTATCTTGCGCGCCTCCAGCGCGCCCCCGAAGGTGCCGGTCAGTCAGCCGCCGGTCGCTGCCGTGACATAATCAAGCGTCGTGGCATGAGGCTCGTGGACGGCTGTGTCCACGCCATAATGCTCAGCCACCTCCGAATGGACGCCAAACTTGGTATGCCCCTCCTCCGCCGGCAGAAAAGCCCTGCGCAACGGCCCTTTCACCCGCTCGATGCGCACTTTCGAACGATATGCGACATCCGCCATTTCTCTTCTCCTCACGCTAATATGATGAGATTCTTGCGCGTTTCCTCTCGCGACCGGCGCGTCAACGCCGCCGCGCCCCAACCAGACCGCCAGGACCCTGCCCGGCAACGTCATGCATTCGTAACACCTTGCATTCGAAGCATGCCGGTCGGCCCAACTTATTGTATGCGGGGCGCTCCGAGACAGCAAACTGATTCACCAGAACCATGGCTGTACGCCCAATTTGAGGAAAAACCCCAAACTGGGAGGCGGCCATAAGGGTGGATTGCAAACATTTCGTAACCGAAAAACCAGATAGGGTATTGAAAATGCCCAATCCGCGTGCTATACTGTAGGAATGCGCGCGGGGGCGCGAACACTTTTTCAGATTTTTCAACACCAGAGCCTGTGGATGTTTCACATGAAACATCTACCGTTTCGCATCCGTCCTTATAACAGGATGCGCCAGAAGACAGGCGGATGCGGCGCACCCGTCAGTGCGTCGAAATCCTTCTGACTGCCGGAATCCTTCAACGCGCTGGATTCCCGATCACCCTGGAGCGGCCCGCATGTCGGCAAACAACCTGGCTGCAGCAAACTGCGCAGCAATCGAAAAGCCGAATAACAAGGCCCATGCCGCCGCGCCAGCCAGCATCCCTGTGATCGACTACGAAGGCAGTGGCTACCGCCAGGACTTCTGGGAAGGCCAAGGACGCGATTACGAGGATGCTGTCGAACGTATCGCCCTCCAACGCCTCCTGCCCGCGCAAGGCGGCCGTATCGCCGAAATCGGCGCCGGATTTGGCCGCCTCGCCGATCTTTACCTCGGTTACGACCAGATCGTGCTGTTCGACTACAGCCGGACAATGCTGGCCGATGCAGTGCGCAAATGGGGGCACGACAATCGCTTTGTCTTCGTCGCAGGCAATCTGTACCAGATGCCCCTCGCCGAAGGCACGCTCGACTCTCTCGTCATGGTGCGCGTGATGCACCATCTCGCCGATGTGCCCGCCGCGCTCAACCAGCTGCAGCCGCTCCTGCATCAACGCAGCGCCGCCGTACTCGAATATGCCAACAAACGCAACCTGAAAGCCGTCCTGCGCTGGCTCACTCGACAACAGCCCTGGTCACCCTTTGACCCAGCGCCGCTCGAATTCGTCGCCATGAACTTTGACTTCCATCCCGGCTGGATGGCCGCGCAACTCAAGAATGCCGGCCTGCACGTGGAGAAACGCATCGGCGCTTCCCATTTCCGTCTGCCAGCGCTCAAAAACAATATCCCGGCCAATCTGCTCGCCCGTCTGGACAGCCGCCTCTTTCGCATCGGCGGCAAATTCCCACTTGCGCCCAGCGTCTTCGTACGCGCTGCTGCCCCAGACGCCGCAGAACAACCGCAACCTGAAGCAAACACGGGCGACGCCAGCCCAGCCCTGCTGTTCCGCTGCCCAGCCTGCGCAACCCATCCTTTGGTTGCCGCTGGCCCGGAACAGCTCCAGTGCCCGACCTGTACCCGTCAGTTCGGGCAAACAGATCGCATCTGGGATTTCAAACTCCCAGCATAACCCTTTCGCATGCAGTTGGCAGGGGCCGCGCGCGAAAGGTACCCCCACACGATTCGCCCCAATCGTAGTTGGGCCATTTGAGATGCTCTCTACGGAAGAGACGCATCGCCCAATGGTAAATTGACCTTCACTTGTATATCGCTACGCGCCAACGACGACGCCTGGCCGCCTCGTGTCCGGCCAACCGCGCGCAGCGTACTTTCATTCACAAAAGGGGTGACGATGGCTGAAGAAATGCTCTTGACCAAGGAACCGAAGCAAGAACAGACGCAGGGACGCAACGGGAATTCAAAGAAATCCACGCCCCAAAATGGCGCGGCGCCTGCCCACTTGCAGTTCTCCAGTCCGCAAGAGACCCTCGCCCATCTGCTCAAACTCGGTCGCGAAAAGGGCTTTGTCAGCTACGATGAAGTGCTGCAAGTTATGCCCGAAGCCGAAAATAATATCGAACAACTGGATGATATCTTTGCATCCCTCCTCGATCAGGGCATCTCCGTCGGACAGGCCAAAGAGGACCTGACCACCGGAGAAAAGAAAGATCCCGCCGAGAATATGACTGAGGACGATTTCGATCTCAGCCAGATCGAAATCGATGACTCCATCAGCCTCTACCTCAAGGAAATCGGCCGCGTCCCGCTGCTCACCGCCGCCGAAGAGGTCGACCTCGCCAAACGCATGGAGGCCGGCCGCGATTCCCGCCACCGGCTCAAACATGAACAGGTCGAATGGGAAGAACGCGAACAACTGCTCTGGCTGGTGCGCGATGGCCGCTCCGCGCAAGAACACCTGATCAAGGCCAACAGCCGCCTCGTCGTCAGCGTCGCCAAAAAGTATGTCGGACGCGGCGTCCCCTTCCTGGATCTGATCCAGGAAGGCAATATCGGCCTCATTCGCGCGGTCAATAAGTTCGACTACTGCCGGGGCTACAAGTTCAGCACCTACGCCACCTGGTGGATCCGGCAAGCGGTCACACGCGCCATCGCCGACCAGGGCCGCACAATTCGCGTCCCGGTGCATATGTACGAACAGATCAACCGCCTGACCCGCACCAGCCGGCAGCTCGTGCAGGAACTGGGCCGCGACCCAACCACCGAAGAAATCGCCGAAGAACTGGGCGTAACCCCGCGCAAGGTCGAGCACATCATGCGCGTCAGCCAGCGGCCTCTCAGCCTGGAAATGCCCGTCGGTGAGGAAGAAGACAGCTACCTTGGCGACTTTATCGAGGACGAAGAAGCCGATAGCCCCCAGGATTCCGCCGGCCGTCAGATCCTGCGCGAGGTGATCGACGAAATCTTCCAGAGCCTGACCCCCCGCGAAGTGCGCATCCTGCAACTCCGCTTCGGGCTGGTCGACGGCTACAACTATACGCTTGAAGAGGTCGGCAGAAAGTTCGGCGTAACACGCGAACGGATCCGCCAAATCGAGGCCCAGGCCCTCAGCCGCCTGCGCCATCCCAGCCGCAGCCGCCGCCTGCGCGACTACCTCTAACGGCGAGGAGAGAGTGAAGAGGAGTGAGGAGTGAGAGAACTTCATTAAAGTCTCTCACTCCCCACTCCCGGTGTTTCTCACTTCTCGACTTCAGCGCACGTCCCCTTCCCCGCCGATAACACCCCGCTCCAACCGGTCGAACAGCTTCGTAATATTCTGCGCGGCAACCTCCTCCAACGACAGGTCCAGCTCCGTACAGATTTGCGCCAAATACCAGAGCACATCACCCAATTCGTCTTTCAACGCCGCCCGGTCGTCCTCCGAGATGACACCATCCTTGTCGCGAAAGATCTTCTTGATCTTGCCCGCCACCTCTCCCGCCTCATTCACAAGCCCCAACGTCGGATACACAATCGCGTGATCGGTGCGCACCAGGCTCCATGTCTTGCGGGATTCCGTTTGATACCGCCTGAAATCCATCGTCGCCATACCCCTTTTTACTGATTTGCCTAGCTACTCCTCTGCCCTCCACTGTCCGTCAACCACCGGTGTTCACGAAAAACCAAAACCAAAAAAGGCCCGACCATGCAGTCGGGCCCTCTCTCTTCTTCTACGACCTCAGCGCAACTATACGTCCAGATTACGCACCTCGTGGGCGTGCGTCTGGATGAACCGGCGGCGGGGCGGCACACTGCTGCCCATCAGCATGTCAAAGGTGCGGTTCGCCTCCGCCGCATCCTCTACCTGCACCTGCAGCAGCGTCCGAAACTCCGGGTTCATCGTCGTGTCCCACAACTGCTCCGGGTTCATCTCCCCCAACCCCTTATACCGCTGCTCCAGCTTGATATTCTCCGTGCCCATCTCCTGTCGGATCTGGGATAGAGCATTGTCGTTATACACATACTGCTCCGACCGCTTTGCCTTGCCGTTCTGGCGTTCGGTGATCTGCACCTTGTACAGAGGCGGCTGCGCAATGTACAAATGGCCGTTCTCCACCAGCGGCCCCATATACCGGAAAAACAGAGTCAGCAGCAGCGTGCGGATGTGCGCGCCGTCCACGTCTGCATCCGTCATCACGATGATGCGGTTATAGCGCAGGTTGTCGACGGTGAAATCATCGCCTACGCCGGTCCCCATCGCGGTGATCAGCGACTGGATCTCCTTGTTGCCCAGGATCTTGTCCAGGCTGGTGCGCTCCACATTCAGGATCTTGCCCCGCAGCGGCAGCACAGCTTGGAAGCGCCGATCGCGGCCCTGTTTCGCGCTGCCGCCTGCGCTGTCTCCCTCTACAATGTAGAGTTCGCTCTCGTTCGGATCGCGGCTGGAGCAGTCCGCCAGCTTGCCCGGCAGGGTCATGCTCTCCAGCGCGCTCTTGCGGATCACCAGATCCCGGGCCTTGCGGGCCGCCTCTCGAGCCCGGAAGGCCACCTGGCACTTGTCGGTGATCCGCCTGGCGTCGCGCGGGTTCTCCTCCATCCAGCTGTTTATGCCTTCGGCCACCGCCGTCTCAACGTGATAGCGCACCTCGTTGTTGAGCAGCTTCAGCTTGTTCTGCCCCTCAAACTGTGGCTCCACAGCTTTGACACTGATGATGGCGGTCATCCCCTGGCGCGTATCATCCCCGCTGAAGTTGGGATCATTGTCCTTCAGAATCCCCTGTTTGCGCGCATAGTCGTTGATCTGCCGCGTGAGCGCCGCGCGCAGGCCGGTCAGATGGGTGCCCCCGTCGGGCGTGTTGATCGTGTTGGCAAAGGCGAAGATCGATTCATTGTAGCCGTCCGTGTACTGGATGGCCGCCTCCACGTGGGTCGAATCAACCTGCAGGTCAACGTAGATCGGCTCGTGCAGAACGGTGCGGTTCTTGTTGAGATAGCGCACGAAAGTCTGCACGCCGCCTTCGAAATAGAAGCTGATTTCGCGCGGCTCCTCCCCGCGGTCATCGACAAAATGAAGATCAATCCCGCGCGTCAGGAACGCCATCTCCCGAAATCGGGTTACCAGCGTCTGCCAGTCATATTCGAGAACGTCAAAAATCGTATCGTCACGCAGAAAACGCTGGATGGTGCCCGTCTCGTCGCGCTTACACTTGCCCACTTCCTCCACATCCGTCACAGGCACACCGCGATTGAAACGCTGCCGCCAGACCTTTCCGTCCCGCTTGACCTCAGTCTCCATCCACGTGCTCAACGCGTTCACCGCGCTCACGCCAACGCCATGCAGCCCGCCCGACACCTTGTAGCCGACATCGCCGAACTTGCCGCCCGCGTGCAGCTTCGTCATCACCACGGTCAACGCCGGCATCCCGGTCTGCTTCTGCGTGCCCACAGGGATGCCCGCGCCGTTGTCCTCCACGGTGACGCTCTCATCCTTGTTGATCGTAACCACGATCTTGTCGCAGCGGCCCTGCATCGCCTCGTCAATGGCGTTATCCACCACCTCATACACCATGTGATGCAGGGCTTTCGTATCCGTCCCGCCAATGTACATGCCGGGCCGTTTCCGCACCGCCTCCAGGCCTTCCAGCACCTGAATCTGGTCGGCGCCATAGACAAAGTCCTGCTTATTCATCTTCTCTGCCACGTAAACCTCCGGTCGTTTCAGGCGAAGCCGCCACCCGCCATTGGGCGCGCAACCCCGCCGCATCATCGTTACCGCAGTGTCGCCACTGCAATGTCATCGCTGCAATACAAGTGTCGTGCGATCGCTGGCTGCGGTCGCCCGTTCCTGGGCTTGTCATCAAGCCGGGCCGACCGCTGTCTGCCGTTAGGGGAGCGGGAAATGTCGGCGGCGCTCTGTTCGCGTCGCTGTTCGCGCCGGCAAAGTATCAGGCAATGCCAGCCGTTTCTTCCTGCTGCATCGCCAGGATGCGCGTCCGGTAAAAGACAAGCAGTGACATCGCCAACCCCGTGCCGATGAAGGTGTTCCCCAAGGTGGCGAATGCCACCCCCAGCGTATGCCACTGGGTAATCTGGCGGAACAGCAGCCCCATACCGGTCGAAATCAACGTCGTCAGCAGGACAAACCCGACGGTCGTCCAGAAGTTCCTCCGCACCAGAAAAATGCTGCGGCGCACCGCGTGCCCAATCGCCAGATCGTCCAATACCAGGGCTGTCGATACAAAATAAAGATAGAGCAGGATCACCACGATCAGACCGGCGAACAGGAACAGCGCCCCCGACCCCAACACCGGGCTGATCAGCGCCAGCACAGTGATACCGATCACCCCGGGAATGTAGATCATCAACAGGCCGAGGCCGAAGAGAATCAGGAACCCGATCGTGCGCAGCCAGTGGCGCACAATGCGCCCCGCCAGTATGTTCAGCGAGAGCGCCTTCCGCCCCTCGCCGATCGGCAGATTCTGCGCCAGCAGGTTCATATAGGTCGCCCCAATCAGCAGGCCCGCCAATCCAAAAAGCAGAGACAGGAGACCGGCGGCGCCTATCGAATCGATCTCAATGCTGGGGTGCGTCTCCTTTATGTTGGGCAGCGTCGCCAGCAGGCTCGGCACATGATACAGGAGCCCATTGACGAGAAACTGGGCCAGATTGCTCGTCTGGCCGAATATCTCCAGGATCTCTCCCATCTGGTCCAGGGCAAACGGGCTCCCCTCCGCCAGCTCCGGATCCTCGGCCAGACCGGTGTAGAAATCGGCCAGCCGCCCCAACAGGGGGCCAACGCTCCAACGGGGCAGAACCCACAGCAGCGCATCCAGCAACAGCGGCAACAGCAACAGCCCGGGACGCTGGCTGACAAAGCGGTAGCCGGTTGAAATACTGTCTATAATGCCCACAAACGCTTCCCGGTTCGGCCTGCCAAATCCACCTCAATTCCGCTTCCAGAACAGTGTCTCAGCGGCGCAATTCACCTGAGTAATTTTACCACACAAGCCGGAAATGGGCGAACGGCAACGCCTTTTCCGCCCCGCCGCCGCGCGCCCCAATCCGCCCGAAAAAGTGCCGTCCGGATCTGGGGCGGCCAGTAGAAGCGGACCCCAGCACTCAGCGGACGACTCGCCCTTACCCCGACACTCGCCCCCCACATCCCCGTCCAGACATCACCCCATCCCCCAAATTCCCTGAATCCCCCCAAATCCCCGTCCAGACAATCCCCGTCCCGGAAACAGACTAGACGGGAAGGGTAGACCGTTCTACAATTGATTGAACTGTAATCTCTGTCGCAGGGGTTTGGACCGTGACTTCTGCGGCCGGAACGGGGCAGTTCCGCCCGTGTTCGCCAGCGCTCATCATGCAGCCGCCCCCTGATTCCACGGGGACCGGGTGATTCACGAATCAACGTCAGCATCGCGCAACGACCAAAGGAGCAAGCATGGCCTCATTCGCTATCCAGGGCGGCCAACCCATCGAAGGCACTGTCAGCATCAGCGGCAACAAAAACGCCGCATTTCCCCTCATCGCCGCTTCCCTGCTCACCGACGAAACCGTCATCCTGGAAAATGTGCCCCAGATCGACGACGTTGCCGCCATGCTCACCATCTTGGAAGGGTTGGGCGTCTACGTGCGCAGAGAGGGCAGCCGGCTGACGCTGCGCGCCGACAAGCTGCACGGACACGCGCCCGACGCGCAGCTCTTCGGTCGCATCCGCGGCGGCCTCAACCTGATGGGGCCGCTCCTGGCCCGCCGCGGCGCCTTCCATGTCGAAGGAGCCGCCGGCGGCGACGATATCGGCCGCCGCCGCATCGACACACACCTCCTGGTCTTCGAGCAGCTCGGCGCCTCGTTCGCCCGCCCCGCCAGCGGACGCTTCGAACTGACCGCCCCAGGCAGACTGCGCGGCGCCGACATCCTGCTCGACGAGGCCTCCGTGACTGCCACCCAGAACGCGGTGATGGCCGCCTCACTGGCCCGCGGCAGGACCACGCTGCGCAATACCGCCAGCGAACCGCACGTCCAGGAGCTGTGCCGCCTCCTGGTCGCCATGGGCTGCCCCATCGAAGGAATCGGCAGCAATACCCTCTTCGTCCACGGCCAGGATCGCCTCCACGGCGCAGAAGCCACCGTCGGACCCGACTACATGGAGGTCGGCAGCTTCATCGGGCTCGGCGCCATCACCCGCGGCGAATTGCGGATCGCCAACGTCGACCCGGGCCACCTGCGTATGTTGGATATGGTCTTCTGCCAGCGGCTGGGCGTGCGTATGCGCCTGCAGGAGGACCCCCAGGCCGCGCTCACCGGCTACACGCTCGTCCTGGCCGACGAACAGGACCTGCGCATCCGGCCGGACTTTGGCGGCGCCGTCCCCAAAATCGACGACGCGCCCTGGCCCGCCTTCCCCCCCGACGTGATGAGCATGGCCGTTGTCGTCGCCAGCCAGGCCCGGGGCACGGTCCTCATCCACGAGAAAATGTTCGAGAGCCGTCTCTATTTCGTCGATAAACTGGTGGCCATGGGCGCCCAGATCATCGTCTGCGACCCCCACCGCGTTGTCGTCGTCGGCCCGTCCAAGCTCGTCGGTCAGGAGGTCAGCAGCCCCGACATCCGCGCCGGTATGGCGCTCGTCCTCGCCGCGCTCAGCGCCGAGGGCCGCACCCTCATCGGCAATATCGAACAAATCGATCGCGGGTACCAGCGCGTGGACGAAAAACTGCGCGCCGTCGGCGCCCGCATCGAACGCGTAGACGCGTAAACCCGCCCGTCAAGTTGCCCAGACCACCTAACCGCTGCCGTCCCCCGCCCGCCGCAGAGCCAGTTTGCGTCGCAACTCGTCATGCGCCGCCCGGTCCAGCGGGTAGCGGGCCGCCGCGAACATCGACAGGACCAGCAGAACCGCCGGCGCCGCGCCCATGAAAAAACGCAATGCCAGCACGGCCGCCGCAGGCTGGCTCTCCGCCGCGCCCTCGATGAAGCCGGTCGCGGCCAGCGTCTGCGGCACGATGAAACCGACCGCAAAGGCGGTCGCGATCTTGCGGAATGTAACAAGATAGGCGGAGTAGACCCCTTCGCGGCGCTCGCCGCTGTGCCACTCGTCCTCTTCGATGATGTCGGCCACGATCGCCCAGGGGGTGGCGTTGGCCGCGCCGTATCCGATTCCGGCAAACGCCGCCAGGATCAGAACCAGTGTCGCGTTCCCCGGCGGCAGCAGACTGATGACCGCCATCACCGCCGCCCAGAAGATCATCATGCGTATGTATGTGCGGCTCTTGCCGTACCGCTGCATCAACCGCACCGTCAACGGCATCGAGAGAAATGCCACGCCCAGCACTGCCGCCAGGACATAACTGTCGAACGGCGGCTCCAGCTGCATGTAGTAGATCAGGAACCAGACGAACACGGAGGTGATGATGTCCACCGCGCTGAACGCCAGCACATAAATCGCGGCCGCAATGCGGAATGGACGGTTGGCGAATACCTCCTTGGTGATGCGAATGAGGTCAAGCCTGCCTTCCTCCTTTGGCAGCGCCCGCTCCGGCTCGCGTATAAAGGCCACCACCAGCAGAGGCGACGCGACGATGACCAGCCCCCACAGCGCGCCCGCCACCGCGTATCCGCTGCGCAACGCGTCCGGCCCGCTGAACCAGCCGGCAAAGACGCCTTCCGCCAGCAACTTGAACAGCCCGGCTGTCAGCAGCGCAACGAAGATCGAGTTCCCCATGCGCCAACCGGCCAAGCTGGCCCGCTCGTCATAGTCTTCTGTCAGTTCCGCGGTAAGGGCTGCGTACGGCGCGTTGACAATTGTGAAGGCGGTGTCATAGAGAATGAAAATGACCGCGTAGTAGAGGGCCGCGGCCACATGCCCCTCGAACGGGGGCGGGCTGAACATGAGGAAGAAGCCGACGCCGAACGGCAGCGCGCCCAGCAGCATGAACGGCCGCCGCCGCCCCCACCGGCTGCGAAAGCGGTCGCTGAGAATGCCGATCAGCGGGTCGTTGACGCCGTCCCAGAAGCGGCCAATGATGAACGCGACCCCGGCCAAGCCCACATCCACCCCCACCACCGTGACGGTGAAGTAGAACCAGAACAGGGTGCGCGCCGTGGAGGCCGACGCTGCGCCCCAATCACCCAGCCCGTAGATTACCTTTGTAAAGGTCGGCAGCCGCTGTCGCGCAACGCCTGTCGTAATGGCCCCGCCTCCCTATCTTCTGTTTTGGTCGAAAATCAGCCATACATGGCCTTGGTTTCCATGCAGGGTGAACGTATGGTTCTGGCTGTCCCGCTCGCCGTTGCCGTCTTTGACCCAGATCGTATAGTTGCCAGCCACCCTCCCTCCGGGCAACTGGCCGGCGGAAACAGCCTTACTGTAGTGGTACTTTTTGCCCTGGGGCCCCTCTACGACGCTCGTCCCGCCGCGTGTGCTGCCATCGAACCCATGTACCTGGACCCCGTCCTTTTGCAGTTCAACATGGTAGCCGCCGTATATCTGAACCTGGTCACCCTCCCCCCCATGCACAAAGCCGATCTGAAGCTTCAATTCATGTCCGCCATTGTCTGCAGGGTCGACATTTCGCAGCCAGAACTTGCATCCGTCTCCGCCGATGCCCGCGCAGTGGTCTACCTGGGCTGGCACAGGGGTCGCCGTAGGCGGCACCGGCGTCGCGGTCGGCGGTACCGGCGTTGGCGGAATGTTCTGGGCGACTGTGATCAGGTGCGCGTTCTCCACATTGACCAGCTGAGAGAAGATCCAACCCGTCTGGCCCGCGACACAGCAGAACTGAAACCAGGTGTACTCCTGGTTCCTGCCGCTTATTTCGAACTGCGCCCCCCTTGAGACCGTGCCGATAATCGCGAATGCCGTGCTCGGCCCCGTGCGCACGTTGACGTTGGCCGCGGTCAGGTCCGGCTTGACCGTGAAACGGGCCACGGTGGGCTCAGGCGTATCCGTGGGAGCCGGCGTATCAGTCGGCGCCGGCGCCTGCTGCTGCGGCGCGGCCGGCGCCGCCTGCTGCGCTGTGCCGCCGCTCCCCGACTCTGTCGCGGCCATCGCGCCTTCAGGCGTAGACGTAAACGTAGGGACAACGGCCGCCATCGGGCGCGTCGGCGTGGGCGTCGCCTCCGGGCTGGACAACAACCCGCAGCCAGCCAGAAACAGCGCGCCCGCAAAGAGCGCCAGCGCACGCATGATCGATCTCTTCAAACCGGTTTGGCGAAAAGGTTGCGCAAAATCCGAATTCATACACATCGGCACTAAACTCTCCTTACATAGCGAACGCGCCGCTATCCCCCAAGGATAGCGGACAGATATGGCAATATGCATCTATCATATCAGGTGCGGCAAATCGGCGAAAGTCGCGTGATTTCAGGTGCGCAGTCCAATTTTGTTGTAGCCAACAGAAGCGGTTCCCAGGACTCAGCCGATTACTCGCCCTTCCCCCGCCACGCCACCCACTGACTACTACCCACTGATCACTGCAGTTCAACCCCTTGTGGGCGCCCTCCCCGTCGATCCTCCATATCCCCGCCTCGCGGCGCCTCAGCGCAACGCCGTACATTTTTCCCTGCCCTGCCATCGCCTGTCCTCGTCCGGGGAATCAACGCTTTGTTAGACATATGTTCCGCCTTCGCTGTATTATGTTTCCAGGGCGCTGGCAAAAAACGTCAAGCCTCCGGTAGGAGCGGCCCGGACGATAGCGCCCAACCTCAAATGCAAATCTCAAGGCAGCCAAACCAAAGATTACCTGGATTTCGTGAGATGATCGAAAGGACGGTGTCGATGCGATCCAGGGCAAGGCAAAAAATGGTGAATGCGAGGGATAGAGTATACATCGTCTTCCGATGGACTGAATCCGGCCCAGAGCGGGTTGCCATCATGGATTACCATTGACAGAAACGCGATAATTTCATCCGCTCCCAGCGAGAAAAAACGAGAAAAGTCTGGGATGAGTCACGTTAAGCAAAGTAGCTCGGATATCTGGACAATGTTTGGTAAGATAGCCGCCAATAAGTCAACTGCGTTGTGCTGGTACTGCGGCTTTCAGGGGTCAGCAAATTCCAAATACACTGTGACTCCCCGAGCACCCGAAACCAGATTGAGACTTAGGCGGAAGTCCTGTGAATACACCCATTACACCCGGTGAGATTCTCTTGGAGGAATACCTCAAACCAATGGGAATTACGCAAAGCGCAATGGCGCGCGCCATCGGTGTCTCCCCACGGGCAATCAACGAAATTGTTCATGGCAGGCGTTCGATTACACCAGCCATGTCGATTCTCTTCGGCGCCTATTTCGGGCAGTCAGATGAATTCTGGCACGGGCTCCAAATGGAATGCGATTCTCGCAAGATGGCAAGGGAAAACTCCAGTGGACAGGCGCGGTCCCTGGCGACCAAGCCTCGTTGACCTTCATCTCATCACGCAAGCATTCTGCGTCTCCGTATATGTCGACGGGTAGTGAATCTCGGAATCCTGCCCCGGCCCGATCGTCATCCACGCCAACTACACAAAATGAAGTGCGCTCCCGCCTACTGCCGCGGCGCTCGAAAACCGTTCGCCTCCGCCTCCGCCCGCGTGCAGAACCAGAGGTCGCCCTCCGCCTCCTTCATATTCACCCGCCCGTAGGAGGATGACTCTCCTTCCACATGATAGATCTTCGTGTCCCGGGTCGTGTTCACATTGCCCTTGATGCTGCACGACGGACCGGGCTGGCTGACGCATCCCTGCGGACATCCCGCGCCCACCGACCGCGTCGGCGCGACCGTCGGCCTCTCCCCCAGTTCACACGCAGACCACAGCCCGACCCCCGCCAGCATCGCCTGCTCGGCTGCCGCCCGCGTCCTCTCCGCATACCGGCCCGGGTTGCCAAAATCGTTGTAGACCGCCAGCCCCTCCTCCAGCAGCCGCACATTCCACAACCGCTCACCCCCATCTTCCTCGACCCACACATAGCCCAGCAGCCGGTCGTACCTGTCCCGCCCCTTCTCCTCGACCCGCACCCGCTGCCCCATCAACGTCTTCGTAAATTCGGACGCCTGCGCGCCGAAGCACTCCTCCGGCCGGGTCGGATGCACCGTCTCCGGCGTGTCCACGTCCAGCAGCCGGATCGTCTCCTCCCTCCCATCGTCGAACCGCACCGTCAACGTATCGCCGTCCGCCACCCGCGCAACGACGCCCCATGCCCCCTCATCCTCCGCGCCCTCACCCCCTGCGCCCGAACGCTCCGTAGCCGTGGGCGGATTCGTCCCCTCCGCGCCTGAAATCTCTGTCGCCGCAGGCGCGGCAGGCCGCGTGCGCGTCGCGGCGGAAGAGGCAGATGACGACGTCTGCGCAACTTCCCCGCGCTCCCCCTCCCGGCCCCCAAGCGCAAGCCCAAGAGCCGCGCCGAGCAGTATGAGCGCCAGGACCACGACAATGTTTCTGATCAATTTCAAAGGTGATCTCTCCGATCAAGCCTCAGCGCAACGCCGTACATGTTTCGCTGCCCTGCCAGCGCCTGTCCTCGTCTGGGGAATCAACGCTGCGTTTGACGTATGTTCCGCCTTCGCTGTATTATGTTTCCAGGGTGCCGGCAAAAAACTTCAAGCCTCCGGTAGGAGTGGCCCGGAAGATAGCGCCCAACCTCAAATGTAAATCTCAAGGCAGCCAAACCAAAGATTACTTGGACTTCGTGAGATGTTCGAAAGGACGGAGTCGATACGATCCTGGGCAAGGCAAGGAATGGTGAATGCGAGGGATAGAGTATACATGGGATGAAAGGATAAAGAGAATCGAACTTAGCCAAACACAAAATTGACTTTGCTGATATATACTCTCTTAACTGGGAACTGGCTACGATTGTTCCTGATAAAGAGTAGGAAGAACGCCTAACTGCTACAAGCTATATTGAACAAGATAGCGGCAGAATTCTTGTCATCAGCTTGCGTAAAGCTACAAGGGAAGAGATAAGAAAACATGCCGAAAATTAAACCTGAAACGACTTGGCCTACAACATCTGAAGACAGTGAGATTCGCCGCGCCATTGCAGACGATCCGGACACGCGGGAGCTTACTGCTGAAGAATTCGAGAGAATGCGCCCAGCATCTGAGATTGCGCCTCATTTAGTGGCTGCCGTTCGACAGAAACAGGAAAGTAAGGCGAATTCGCCAAAGCCCTAACAAACCCTGCAAGTTATTGCCGGAAAGTCAGGCCATCCTCTGGTGATAGGCGGAATTGAGATGCAGTGTTATGTTTTGGAAGGCGAAAAGCGAACGCGATCAAGATGAGTTCGAGATTCCTTACTTTGTGGCGCAGGAGTGGCTGAGCCCGTATATTTCGAAAGATTTGGCGACACGTCTGAACTCTCCAATTCCGTTTACACTGCCAACAGGAGGGCCGCCAGCTCTTGGATATCCGGCAACGATAGTGGCGGAGATTTGCGAAGCGATTATAAGAGCGGATCAAGAAGGCAAGACCACAGCTCGCCAAACGCCTATCCTTCAGCGGGCCATGGTTCTCATGACGGGGTTTGCCAAGACTGGAATAATCGCCTTGGTCGACGAAGTGACTGGCTATCAGAAAGAGAGCCAGCAGAGAGTTTGAGTAAGACGAGCAAAGGTCTACCTCACTGCCCCCTGTCCACATGGCCCAATATGCCGCGGCTGAACGCCTCTCGCCAGGCGATCACCATCTCCTTTCTGCGCGAGCAATGTAAACGGCCCCTGCCATGCCTGATGGCGGCACGGCGGGTTCCCGGCTCTCGTGACCGTGTGTTCGTTGGTGTACTTGATGATCCTGGCCCGGTTCCCAAGGCCATATATCAGTTTGCTGTCGAGGCAGACTCGGAAACAACCTGAAGAGATGTTATGCCTTGAAAATCCTTGGGGTTGTGGGTAACCAGTGACACAGCATGCCGCACCGTGCATGCGGCGATCCAGGCATCGTTGGGCGTAATCGGTCTTCCGGCTCGCTGTCGCTCGGCGACCAATCGACCGTAGCAGCGAGCAATCTCATGGTCGTAAGGAACGACAACGAAGTTGCGAACGATTGCTTCAAGCTCGTTCCGCTTGCGCTCACCCCAGTTGCCTTTCTCCGCCCCGAAGTAAAGCTCTCCAACGGTGATAAAGCTGATGGCGAGCAGATGACCCTGGACATGCGGTTGATATGCTCGCGCGAGCGCTCCGCCCCGCATCAGGTACGATACGACATTCGTGTCGAGAATGCGTGTTGCCATACTCACTCTTGAGAGCCGCTGTGCGCGCCGGCAGCATGTCTAAGATCGTAAACTGCCTCTTCAAAGCCGTCATCTTCGTCGCCTGGCCATGTGCCGAACAGAACCTGCGCATCAGTCAATGGCTGTACGTTCTGCGCCCGCGCCAACTCTTCCAGACCGGGCGATGCCCAGAAAATGTCTGTGCCGATGCCCTCCTGGCGAATATCTGACTCGGAGGAAGGGTCCTGCATTCGCGTCGCGGGCTGTGCCCGTTTTCTTTCACTGACCGGTGTCTGTGGCATTGCTGTTCGCTCTTTCCTTTGCGGGGCGGACGAGAGACGACCAAGACCTTTCGTGAGAGTTACCCCTTCTTTTCCAATAGTTCCGGCTTATTGCCGTTGTTTTGTTGTTATGGCGCTTGCCCTATGAGAAGATCATATGGGCGAAGGCGACAGACCGCAAGTCCGGTTTATGCGGGTATTTAGCACACGTCTCTGGGGCGTGCAGGCGGGGTAAGAATTCAGTTGGATCCCCCCCGCCAAGCACCCGCAAATCAGAGCCCATCCCCCAAATCCCCCAAAATCCCCGTTCAGACCCATCCCCCTACCCCGGCGCCTCCACCCCCCGCGCCATCAGCGCCGACAGCGCATCCAGCCGTTTCCGCAACGGCTGCCACACGCTGTCCCTGTGCAGCTCCGCCAGCGCCAGGATGCGGGCATCCTCCCTGTCCGGGTAGTAGCGCCGGCGATAACCCACCGCCTCGAACCCGGCGCCGCGATAAAGACGCTGGGCGATCTCGTTGCTCACGCGTACCTCCAGCGTAGCCGTATGCGCGCCCTCCTCCCGCCCCAGCGCCAGCAGCGCCAGCAGCAGCCACGCCCCGATCGAACGGCCGCGCCACGCCGGCAGCACCGCAATCGTCACAATGTGCATCTCCGCGCCGAACAGCATGATGCCCCCCTGCGCAATGAGTGACGGCAGCGCGGCCCCCTGCGCAACCGCGCCGCCAACCGGCGCCCCCGCCCCTGCCGCCCGCGCCGGCCAGACCTTCAGATAGCGGCTGCGGCTGTTGCGCGTCAGTTCATGATGATACGTGCCGAGCGTCCACGGGCTGGGAAAACTGACCGCCTCCAGCGCCATCACACTTTCCAGGTCGGCCAGTGTCAGAGGCCCGATCGCCAGCGGACAGCTCCGCCCGGCTGTCCCCGCGCCCGCGTTGGACCTCCTCTGCCCGCGGTTCAGAAAATTTGCCATCATTCTCCCTCAAACACAGATCGCGCCCAGGTTTCCCTGGGCGGCCGGTCCTGCGCATAGGTTCCCGCGCGCCGGTTGCCGTCTATTGCGGCGGGCGCAGATAGAGCGGCTGCAACCGCGCGGTGTGCGCCGGGGAGCCCGCGCGCAAATGGCGAGCCGCCAGGCGGGCCAGCCCCTCGCCCCGGGTCTGGCGCAGCCCCGCCTGCCCCCGGCCCGGCGGAAAACCCTCTCCCGCGCTTGAAAGAGGCCGCGTCCCCGTGCCTCGTTCCGGCAGATCGAATTCGGCCGCCGGATCGATGCAGCGGACATGCGCCAGCTCCTGCGCAGCCTGTCGCAGGCCGTCGCTCAACTCGCCCACCAGCCACACAGGGCGCGCCTCCTCCCGCAACGCCGCGACCAGTGCATCGGCCTGACCCACGCAGTGGTCCGCCGCCTGGGGCAGCCAAAGCGAATCATCCGCCGGCGCCGCCGCCCAGTTGAAACGGCCCCGCCCCGCCTGCAGCACAGGCCACACCGCCACACCGCCCGGCGCCGCCAAACGCGCCGCGGTCACGCTCAACACCGGCAGGCCGACCAGCTCGGGCCGACGCGGCAACCCCAGCGCAATCCCCTTGACCACGCTGATCCCTATCCGCACACCGGTGAAACTGCCCGGCCCCGTCGTAACCGCCAGAATGCGTACGTCCTCCACCGCCGCGCCGGCCCGCGCCAGCGTCTCGGCCGCCGCCGGCAGCGTCTCCTCCGTCTGACGCCGCCGCGACCGCCACACCCTTTCGGCCAGCACCGTCTCGCCTACTGGATCAAACAGAGCAACCGTACAAATCGAAGATGCGACATCAAGAGCAAGCAGCATATCCCTATGACCGAAAAAAGAACGCGCCGGACCCGCGGCGCAAAACGTCCGCCACCCCCTGGACCCTAACTCCTGACCCCTGCAGTTCCGCCCCTGCAGTCCTCAGTCGGCGAGTCCCTCGTCGTCCCCTGCGCCGCGATCCAGCTCCGGCATCGGCCTGTGGTGGTTCGCCGGCGTAACGATCCCGTCAACCAGCTGACGCGTGCCGACAACATTCAGCTTCTCAAAAAAGAAAGCATAGTGTTCTTCGACACCCGCGAAGATCGCCTCCGCCCGCTCACGCGGCAGCGCCCACAGCTCCGGCTTGAACGGCCCCAGCGCCTTCTTGCGCGTCTTCAGATAGAAGACAAGATCGGAGTCGTTGGCCCCCCGCTCGTCCGCGTGGTGAACGTCCAGATGCGCGTACATCTCCTGGCGCAACGTGTCAGGGAGACTGGGATGATCCAGGAAGGTATTGGTGAAACCGGTGGCCAGGTGAATCTCTATCGTCTGCGTCTCCGGAAACTTGCCGAACAGCGCGTCCGGCAGCGTGCTGGCGCCATGCTGCACCGCCCCGCCGGAGCCGTGAAATCGGGCGCGCTCGCCCAGGTCCTCCAGCGTATCGAAATCCACCGCCACATCCGCCTGCGTGCCGTCCGGCAGCAGGACCCCGCCGTGCGCCGTGCCCGTCGCGACGCTGATCTTGCTCAACCCCGCGTAATCGCCCATCTCGGCCAGCGCAGCCTTGTAGCCGTGTATATACGCGTCCAGCTCCGGCACCGTCGAGTTCTTCTCGCCCACCTCGCCGATCTCGCCGCCCAGGCTGATCGTGACGCCCTCCGGCTCCAGGTCGCGGATGAACTTGGTGAGCATGGCTGACCGCAGGTAGTTCTCTCGCTGCTGCTCGTCCAACGACGGCGGCTCCAGCGTCACCAGCGTGCTCGTATCGATATCGATGTTCCAGTAACCCGCGGCCACCGCCTTCTTCGCCAGCGCCTTCACTTCGTTCAGCGCGCCCTCCGGGTCGGTCCTGTACTTCTTGCCGTCCACCTGAAAATGATCGCCCTGAATAAAGATCGGCCCGCTGTATCCCTCCTTGATCGCGGCCGCGATCAAAACAGCCGAAAACTCAGCCGGCTCCTGGAACGTATATCCCATTTCGCTGCGCGCGATCTCGAAAATAAACGCGCCTGTCTGCGTGCGCTGCGCCGCGCGGTAGGCCGCCCGCCCCGCCTCGTACGTCGAGAATCGCATATTCATCGCCGGCACCGTGCGGTTCGACCATGCGTTGGCCGCCCTCGCCATGTAAAACTCGTGAATGCTGGCCGGGCATGCGCCCATCGCCTGGCCCAGTTCCCAGATCAGCCAGCGGCTGAACCTCTTCACGGGAACGGTCCCGAATACCGCATCCCGCGCCAGTGTATCAATCAGATGCCCGCGCACCTTCTCCGCGTCCAGCAGCTCGACACGCCCGCTGTCGTCAATGCCTACCGCGTTCTTTAAGTCACGGCGCAGCTCATAGACGGATTCATGTATCACAGTTTTTCCCCTCTTAAAGATATCTGCGCAACCACAGTCAATCACTCGCCGCAGTCACTGACCACTAACCACTGTAGTTGTGCGGTCGGCCTTCGGCCCTCCCTTGCGCGGGGGCACACCCCCCGCAACGCCCCCCGACATAAACACGCCCCGCCCCAAAAGTGTGTCCTCATCGGCCCAGCCCCCGCACCACCGTAGGGGCACCCCTTGTGAGTGCCCTTTCCCCCGCACAAGCACGAACTACGTCACGCGGCCAAATTGTGATTCATCCGTACGGGTGCCCCTTGTAAGGGCACCAAAGCTAAAAACTGAAAACAAAAAAACTGACAACCAGTTTTGCCCGCGTCTGAACGCATCCGGTAGAATAGCAGAAACAAGATGAGAGTGAAAAACCAGTTCCCGGTTTTCAGGTTCCATTCCGGCGTCGGCCACCCTCGGCGCGGCTGAAACCCAAGTTTTCGCGGCCCCAAACCCTTATCCCGGAGGCATTCCATGTCAGGACTCAAACTCGGCGCCCACATGTCGATCGCAGGCGGCGTGAGCAACGCGCTCGATGCGGCCGCGGACGTGCAGAGCAACGCCGTCCAGGTCTTTATGAAGAGCAACCGCCAGTGGAAAGGCCCGCAGGTGAAGGAAGAGGATGTCTCCCGTTGGAACGAGCAAATGCCTGAAAGCGGCGTCGCCTACGCAGTCAGCCACGCCTCCTATCTCATCAACCTGGCCTCGCCTAAAGATCCCCTGTGGGAAAAGAGCGTCGCCGCCTTCGCCGATGAGCTGGAGCGCGCCCGCGCCTACGGCATCCGGCACGTGGTTCTCCATCCCGGCGCGCACACCGGCAGCGGCGAAGAGGCCGGCCTGCAGCGCATCGCCGACGCACTCAACCGCATTCACGCCCAGCTGCCCGATTGCAGCGGCGTGATCACCCTGCTGGAGCTGATGGCCGGGCAGGGCACCACCTTGGGCTATACCTTCGCCCAACTGGCCCATATCATCGAACTGGTGGAGGACAAAGAGCGCGTCGGCGTCTGTCTCGACACCTGCCACGCGCTGGCCGCCGGCTATGATTTCCGCACAGCCGAGGGCTACGAAGCCATGATGGCCGAGCTTGAGGAGACTGTCGGTATCGACAACGTCGGCTGCTGGCACTTCAATGACAGCTCAAATGACCACGGCAGCCGCAAAGACCGGCACGAGCACATCGGCGAAGGCTTCGTTGGCGTAGAAGGCTTCCGCCACATTCTCAACGACCTGCGCTGGGACGGCGTGCCCATGCTGCTGGAGACGCCCAAGAAGGAAGACGGCGACGGCAAAGACCTGCAGAACCTGCGGGCCCTCGCCGCCCTCGTCGCCGACGTCACCCGTCTGCCGGAAGGTCTGAGGCCCGGCGGCTGACGCCAGCGGGCTTACTAACCTCTAAACCATAGCTCCTGCAGTTGTGCGGTCGGCCGCTTGCGGCCCTCCTTTGTGTACGGGCTACGCCCCCGCAACGCCTTGCTCTGGCTAGCTACAGTATTTATTCTTCCCCAGCAATGTGTCTAGCCAACAGTGCTGCTCCCCCACTTGCTGTTTCAAGACACTGACTGCAGCAGTTCGCATCCCTTCCTTGTGCGCGAGAACCCCCCGCATCTCTCCCCGCTGACTTACCCACCGTCGTAGACGATCGGAACTATTGAGACTGGTGACCGGTCCCTAACCCCTCGCGCCGTCTCCTCGGTCGCTTTCTGCATGTGAGGTAATTGTGTCGTTTCTTGCAACAGCTATAGTTGTTTAGGGCAAGGGTTGGCCTATCCGAATGTCCCGATTTCATGAATTCGAGTTCTCAGTGCTGAATTTGGACGCGATTCGGCCAGCCAAAGTAATCGGCCAACCGGAGAGGCTGTTGCCGAGACCCAAGAGTTGGTTCTCCGTGGCTTCGTAGTCGCCTCACTCCTCAATGCATGGACACATCGCCGAACTATTCGCCGCCGGAGGATTTGTAGGCAGGTTAGGGGAGGAGGTCGAATGACATGCGAAGATTTCAAATTCCGTTTGTTGTCAGGAAAAGCTGGAATGAGTTAGAACGGGATATCCTCCTCAACTGCTCCAATTCTTCCTTCATTATCCTGTCTTCTTCCTTGCCAGACGTTTACGATAGCGTTCCAATCGATGGTTCGGTCTTTTTCCGCGGTCCACACTTTCCAAAATTCGGGATCTTCGGAACGAGGCTGTTGCTCCTGTTTAAGATCGTTCATCCGTACGAGAACTGGTAGTTCTGCGGCCCAGCCAAGCAAAATGGCTGTTTGTGAAAGCAGCATAGGCAATTCACGCATTAATCCCCTAAGGTTTTCGGGGACGAGATTGCGGACAATTTCTTGATCGCGGTCATTGCTAAGCCGATGTAGGAGAAAAGTGTTGCATTGGGACAGAACCGTTGGCGAAATTTCATGTGGCCGTTGAGATGACAAGACCAAGCCGAGTCCAAACTTCCTTCCTTCGCGGGCGATGCGCTCAAATGCTTGACAGCAAACCGTTGCTGCGTCTTGGTACTCTGTATCTTCCCTATAGCGCTTGATGAAAGTGTGCGCTTCTTCCATTACCAAAACTGTGGGAAGGGAATCTTTCTCCTGATTGACATACCGTTGATGAGCGTCAAAGATCAGACGGGCGATCACGGCGGTGACGATTTGGATGACTTCGGACGGTACTAGAGAGAGGTCGATTACCGACACACAGCCGTCTTCGGCGTCATTTTTTCCAATATAGTTTTGTAACCACTGCTGAAGGGTCACGTCCTCTGTATCGTCTATGATTGCTACCAGTCGTGGATTAGCTAGGAGCGTGCGAATACGGGTAATCAAGGGTTCCATATTCTGATATTGAAACTTACCCTTTGGACCTGCTAAATCCTCGACGCGCTCCTCAAGGTCCTTACCGCTGAACGGTAACGGAATGTCCTCGTCAGTGGCGTCAGCATATTCTGTTCGTATGGCCTTTGCCTCACGTAGGGCCCTTATCAGTAGGGGACGCTGAATCCCAGGACTTGCTCGTGTGACTGAACACCATTCGGCACTGTTCCAGAACCATAGCGGCACTTTCAGGGCATTTTCAGCGTTGTCTGAATCTACCGCGAAAATCCTGGCCTGAGCAATTCCGCCATCACTGAAGGCCTGCGTATACTCCCCGTTCGGGTCCAGAACAATAAAACGGGCATTGGGTCGACCAGAACGATAGCGCGACTGAGCCTGCTCAAGGCTCCAACGGATAAGTCCGGCGACCGAACAGGACTTTCCGCTTCCGGTGTTTCCCAGCACGGCCAGATGGCGGCCAAAAAGTCGGTTTGGATCCACGCGCACCTCTGCATGGCCGGCCAAAGGCGTTGTGCCGATTGTGATACGGCCTTGGTCGCTGCCTAGCTCGACGACCGAGCGCAGTTGGCAAATGTCCGGCAGCATGACCGCGGCACCAACTGATGGCAAGGCATCGGCGCCCCGCTGAAAAAGGTATTGTCCATCTGTCGTTCCTGCGCGAAGCGTCCCCAATGGATTGAGCTTCAATTGCCGCCGGGGATAAGGCAACTCAACTAGGCCCGTATTCTGCAACGCGCGGCTTGTTGGGAAGGGTTCTCGATCGATCCTGATCCATTCGACTTGGCCAACCAGAAAACTGTCGTCGACTGGGATCAAAAGGTAATCATGAACCCTGGGAAACGGTCGCGGCACGCTTGCGTTGAGCGCGACAGACTCGGGCGCTTCACCGATTAGGATGACTTCAATTCTGTCGGGGGACACCGTTTCTACTGTTCCGACTTGTAGACTTCCGGCTCGTTCAAAGAGGGTATGAAACAATGTTATGCTCCTTCCCCGTTCGCTCTGTCACTTCCGTCCGTGCCGTCTTCTCCCTCTCTTATGTTCCGTCGGGTTTGCAGCAAATCGGCCATGCGAATATTTGTGAGGTCGATCGCGGGCTTGGGTAAGTACTGCTTAACTAACGTCTTGAGATCGGCAAGGTGGTCGCCTATCAATAAGGTGATTTGGGCGTGTCTGCAGAGTCTCTTGTACATCTGATTGATTCTGCCTGAGCGGTCGTCGTATGAGATGACAACCAGGTGTGCGGATGGAATAGTCAACATATCTTCGATCACTCGGTTGATGTGGTCATCGCCAAAGCTGTAACCGTAACTGACCAGTGTACTGTTCGGACGACAGATCGCGGCGGCAAAGTCGCGAAACAGTTCGACATAGGGATAGGCTGCCGTTTCCCGATCTTTGGCCGCATTTGGATAGATCATAAGGTCCAGAGCGTCCGTGTCTGCGAGACCCGGAGCGTCCAGATAGGGCTGCGTGTCCTGTGCCCCGAAAGGAAGGCCGATGCGCTGGATTTGCCTATCGCGATCTACCCAGTCGACTGACCCATGTAATTTGGTGAAACGCGCCACGCCTTCCAGATAACGCGGTTCGCCGCGAATACCCGGGGGGTTGTAATGAAGGTCGACTTCGAGTCGTGAGGCCCGGAACACCGGCGCTAAAGAGCCGACAAATCGGTCAATAAGGCGTAAACCGGCAACGTCAGCACCGGCTTCAATATATCGGTCGTAATTGGTCGTGAAGATATGCAACCGTTCGCGAGTGACTGAACGGCTGGCGAAACTCATCAGAAAGCCGACGAGACTTCTGAATCCTGCTTCCCGACAAGTGGGGGATGACGCAACAAAGTTGCCCTCTCCAAGCAAGATAGAATTCGCGAATTTTCGGTAATTTTGTCTTAACAGTTCCTTCATTTCCAAGACCTTCTCGCGCCAGTGAGACTGCCCTTCCTTCTCTGTGAAAGCCATGATTTCCATGCCGCGCAGCAACTCATTTGCAGCACGCAATCGATCTTCAAGGTTTTCCGATATGCATTCAGTTGCACCTGCCGACCGTTTTGCCTCCGAGGAAACTAAAGTATCAAAGCTGCCAAAAGGAAGATCGCTCGGCCAGGGCGGGCTCTCTCCTGTGCTAATCTTGTGGACAGCAAAAGGCAGTCCTGCTCCTATCAATAGCGAAAGGTGCTCAGATTGAAAAAGTGAGGTCAACCACGGCTCTATTCGCGTTCGCAATGTTTCGGGCTGGATGTCTTCATTCGCTTTCGCCCAAGTGCTCTTGCCACTGTCGACATAGCGAAACACTTTCTGAGACTGTGAATGCCCCCCGTTGGGTCTAAGGTGTACACGATCAGGATCGTCGCGGGTCTTGAGAATCTGCTCTCCATTATTGCAAGTCATATGAGGTGGGTCCCAATGTTTGGACCACGAAACGGGAAAAATAAGGTGCATCGAGACGGATGCGGATGGTTCTGATCAGAGCACGAAGTGCTCTTCGGCCGGCGTGCGATAGTTGAGACTTTGATGGGGTCTTGCATGGTTGTAGAAGTCGAAGTAGTTGGTCAATCCGGTATGCAGCTGGCGCACCGTGTCGTACTGGTTGAGATAGATGTTCTCATATTTGACGCTGCGCCATAGGCGTTCGCAGAAGACGTTGTCGAGGGCGCGGCCGCGACCGTCCATGCTGACTTGGATATTGGCTGCAAGCAGGCAGGCGGTGAATGCATCTGCGGTAAACTGTGCGCCTTGGTCGGTGTTGAAGATCTTGGGGCGCCCCTTGCTGAGCGCTTTGTGCAGAGCATCGAGACAGAAGATGCCGTCCAGGGTATTGGAAAGCTGCCAGGCGAGCACGTAGCGGCTGTGCCAGTCGATGACAGCGACCAGGTACATGAAGCCCCGCAGCATCGGCACGTAGGTGATGTCTGCGCTCCAGACTTGATTGACATGGGTAATCGGCAAGTTGCGCAACAGATAGGGATAGCGCTTGTGACCCTTGGCGGGAGAACTGCTGCTTGTCCTGGGGTAGATCGCCTGAATGTCCATCAGCCGCATCAACCGTCTGACCCGTTTGCCATTGACGGCATAGCCCAACCGGCGCAGATAGACGGTCATCTTGCGCCAGCCATAGAAGGGAGTCCGCATAAACTGCTCATCAATGTCGGCAGACCGACCGCTCTGCGAACAGACGCATCAGTTGCAGGTTCAGTGTTGACTCGGGAACCGCCTGGTAGTAGAAGGTAGAGCGGTTAAGCCCAAGGAGTTCTCCCTGCCGCCTTACACTCAGCGTCGCATGCTGGCTATCGACCATGCGCCGTCTCTCCCTCACCGAACCGGGCAACTTTTTTTTTCAGCCACTCAAGTTCCATCTTGAGCCGCCCGATCTGTTCATAGAGCTCTGCTTCCTGCGCCTCCTGCTCCCGCTGTTTGCGTTCGCCATTGCGGGCGAAAACCCTGGGCCCGTCTTCCAGCAGCTGCCGTTTCCAGGCCCGTATCAGGTTGGCATGAACCTCGTATTCACTCGATAACTGGCTAATCGTCTTGCTTCCTTCAACCGCTTCCAGGGCAACCCGAAACTTGTAGGCCGCTGTGTGTTGACGTCGTTTCCTGACCATTGACCTGCCCCTCCACTTGCTTGGTGTTTGGCTCCATTATACACCTTAGCCTGTGGTCCAGTATTTGGGGCCCACTTCAGTGTGAGCTTGGCCCCAAAAACTGGACCACGAGTCAAAGTGTATAATGGGGCAGATCACTCACAATGCAGTAGCAAACATCTGGGAATTCCATAAAAGCGTAAATTCACTATGGATTAAGGGAAAGATGAAAGGGAAGTATACGCATAGTGAAGCAAACGGCAGAAAGAAGGTGGTTCTTATGTCTTGATATGCCCCTGTCGGTTGAGGAAAGAACGGCCCTTTGTTGTTATGTTCACGGTCGCGCTGTCAGTCATTATTGTTGGTAGGCGTTCCAAATAGCCCGCTTTTACGCAGTATTCCACCAAGTGCTTTATGTCGATATGGCCAAGTTCCTTTGGGACTTTATTGAATACGACGTTGACCTGTTTAGGGATTCCTTTTCCGGGCAGGTTCGTTGCGTAGTTCAAAAACGCATAGACTTCGTTGGTGGTATACATTCTTGGGTTTCTCCGTCTTTTCTGTTGTTGGCGAGGGCTACCGTTCATGTTTTCTCTCGCCAACGGAACTATCTAGTGGACTGACAAGAAGCGGTAACTCCATCTGGATTCTTAGTTCAAGGAGGGAATTAGTAGCTAGGGGCTTAGCCAGATTTCTTTATGAAGTCGCCAAAGCCCGCGTCTGTCAGGCATTGTTCGAGTTGGCCTATCTCGCGGCTGGCTAGTAGAGTCCGACCTATCTGGTCGGGTAGTGCCTCCAGTTCAGCACGACTTATGCAGAATTCTTTGTCGCTCTTCTTGTCTGAAAAGAGGACGGATTCTCTGTCAGAACTCATCCAAACGTCCGTAGGAGAGAGGGACAGGAGGTTTCCCAGGATCGTTATCTTGCGGCCAATCTCCTGCAACTCGTGGACCGAAACGCTGTACTGTCTTCGGGTAGTCTGAAGACGCTTTATTCTCTCAAAAACTTTCCTATCAAGCTCCTCAGAATTCATATCTTCCTCCTCTTGGTCAGATCGCCATCAGGCTAGGCAGTAGTTCGTGCCGGCCCGTGATTTTTTGGCATATCGAACAGTCTGCCCTCCAGAATCTGCATACGGGCATAGGGCGACCATTCACTACCAAGTAGCCCGTTTCCGCTTGAAGTTGCGCTCCTGGACTTTGCCCAGTGGTTTCGCGATGATCAAACTGGCCACCATCGGATCTTCACTATCCAGAACGCCTCGGAGGGCTCGCAAGGCTTAGATCGTCACGTGCTTGCCACCCCTTACTTCGACCCAGAAGGTCTGCGCCCCACCGCCTGACTCAAGTGGGCTCACTAACCACTGACCACCGCCCCTCACCATTCCACTTCCAACAACCGCAACAGCTCCTCAGCGGTTGTCGTCCCCCGCACGCGCACGCGCCGCAACTGGAAAAGATCGTCAGTCGAGTGCGTCGCCCCTGCGTTGATCGTCACGCCCCCCCAGAAACCCGCGCTCTCGAAAATCCGGATCGTGTTGCTGTCGTAGTGGCCAAATGGGTACGTCACGAATCGGGGCCGTTCCCCCAGTTCATACTCGATCGTCTCCGCGCTGCCCAAAGCCTGCCAGACCAGGTAGTCATCGTTTCGATTCCGAAGGCTGGCATGATTGCGCCCGTGCGACTCGATGTTCATGCCCGCGTCCTTCATCTCCCGCGCCATGTCCCACGATAGATACAACGGGTTTCCCTCGTCCATGTAGTCGGATACCACGAAGAACATCGCCGTCATGCCGAACTCCGTCAATAACGGAAACGCGTTCTCGTAGTTGTCGCGGTAGCCATCGTCAAAGGTGAGAATGACCGGCTTCTCCGGCAGCGGCGCGCCCTGGTTCAGATGGCTGACAAGCTCGTACATACTGATCGGCGTATACCCGCCATCCGCCAGCGCCTGCAGATGGCTCCTGAACAGATCGGGGCTGACCGACAGGTCCCGCCGGTACACATCCGACCCCGCCGGCGGCACGCTCACATAGTGATACATCAGAATCGGCGCCCGCGCCTGCCGGATCAACCCGTCCGGAATCGGCGGCGGGCTCGCCGACACAATGGACTTCGGCTGCTCCTCCGGCCCATAGTGAACCGCGGGCAGCATTAGGACAGACGCGCCGCTGTGCACCGCCGGCAGCAAAATCACATTTGACGCGCGCTCCTCCGCTGTTTCCTCCCGGATGATCTGGCCCAGAATCCAGTCATGGTACTGGCTCACGCGCGTATATACGCCGTAAAACGTCGGCCGCGCACAGCCAATGCCAAAGCTTACAAGCCCGGCCAGCTGCCAGCCGCCTTCGCCGTCCGGCACCACCAGAGGGCCGCCGCTGTCACCGTGGCAAGCGTCCTTGCCCCCGTGCCGGAACCCTGCGCACAGCATATTCTCGGTGATCATCCTGCCCATCGAGCTCGTGCACTCCTCCTCCGACACGATCGGGAGCTCCACCTGCTGCAGATCATATGTGAGCAAACCGGCGCTGCCGTCCTCGGACATCGCGCCCCAGCCAATCACCGTTCCCACCGTGCCCGGCCCGGCCAGCTCCAGGTTGTCCGATCCCAGCAGAGAGACCAACTCGCCCTCAACCGGTTCTGTCAGATGAAGCAGCGCCAGATCGTGCGCGAAATCGTGGGCAAAGTCGAACCCGTACCGGGGATGCAAAACGATCCGGTCAACCGCCCTTTCCTCCCCTTGCCCGCTGTCCAGCCTGTGCGGCCCAACCGTCGCCACGATCTGTTCCGGCTCGGCATTCACAACGCAGTGGGCGGCCGTCAGCGCCCAGCTGGGAGCGACGAGAGACGCCCCGCAAAAAGTGTGGTAGCCGGCCTCGGTAAAGGCCCGGATCGCCACCATCCACGGCCACGCCCCCGGCGCAGCCGTCTCGCCGCCGACGATCTGCCCCTGCAGCCCGGCAGGCGGCGGCGGGGCCTGCTCGATCTGGGCCGGCTCATTTGGCGCTGCTCTTTCCGTCCCCATTTCAACAGCTTGCCCTGGCCCCGCACTACTCGACCGGGCCTCCGGCCGCAAGCTGTCCGAGCCCAGCGCGGGCTCCCCGGAAGTTGCCTGCGTCTCAAGGACGACTGCCCCCTGGCCGCTCATGCCCGCCGGCTCCGCTGAACCCCACCCCGGCATGACCTCGCGATTGTACGAGATCAGAATCACCAGCGGAGCCAGAATGGACAAGATGCTGAGACCGCCATAGGACCGGATCGCGCGCCGTTTGGCGGCAATTCCGCCGGTCCGCCACGGCTTCGTCCCGCGCCCCGAGCCAGCACCAAATGCGCCCCTGCTCGAGAGGGGCGCGGTCGTGATGGATTTCCGAGAAGATGGCCAGGGAAAGCGCAAATTCATGCCTGCATTCTATCAAAATCAGATTGAGAACGCCAAAAAAGGTTGATAATTTCGCCCCGTCGCGTATAATAATGGTGCGCAATAGACTCAACGCTCGGTACCGAGGCCGTCGCGCGGCAGACACGCGGCGGGCGAGGAGAAACCAACATGGCCGTTATGAAGATGTCCGCGGCGCTGCCGCCAGCAGAAAAAATGAAGTTCCTCTCTGAACTGATGGTCTTTCAGGACCTGACATCCAGAGAGATGGAAGAGTTGAACCGGATTACAACGATGAGCACTGTGCGCAAAGGACGGGTCTTCTACCGCCCCGAAGAGCCGGGTGAAGTCCTTTTCATTCTCAAAGAAGGCCGCGTGCAACTCTACCGCATAAGCCCTGAAGGCAAAAAACTGGTCATCACCACCCTTGGCCCCCACACCCTCTTCGGCGAGATGGCCCTGCTGGGCACAAAGATGCACAATACCTTTGCCGAAGCCATCGAAGACTGCCTGATCTGTGTCATGAGCCGCAACGATCTGGAGCGGCTTATCCTCAGCAAGCCCCAGGTCGCCCTCCGCATTCTCGAAATCACCGGCCAGCGCCTGCAGGAAGCTGAAGAAAGTCTTGAAAATATGGCCTTCAAAGGCATCCCCGCCCGCTTGGCCAACCTGCTCCTTCGCCTCTCTGAAGAGCAAGAGTCCGACGAGGTGACCGGCCTCACCCACCAGGATCTGGCCGAAAGCATCGGCACCTACCGCGAAACCGCTACCCAGGTCCTCAACGACCTCAAAGCGCGCGGGCTGATCGAAATCGGCCGCAAACGCATCAAACTGCTGGACCGGGAGACGATCTCCGTCATCGGCAGCAGACGCATCAAACTGCTCGACGAGAAGATCTGAACCGCGCCGGCCGGTATCCATAGCTTGGCGGCCAGTCACACCAGTAGATCCCGGGATTTGCTGGCCAACGGTCACGAATCAACGGTGGTCCACTGCCATGTACGACCGCTCCACCCAGGTCGACCGCAGCGCAGACAGCATTAACTTTGGCATCGGCCAGCCCGACTTCGCGCTCCTGCCCCACGCCCTGATGCGCCGGGTCGCGGCCGAACGTTTCGCCGAAGGCGACACCGAGCTGCTCAACTACGGCTTCCCCCAGGGCGACGGCCGTTTCCGCTGGGCGCTTGCCGACTTTCTCAGCCGCGGTTACTGTGGCCCCGTCCCGCCCCAGCAGCTGATGATCACCGCCGGCGCCTCGCAGGCCCTCAACCTGCTCTGCACCCTCCTAACCCGCCCCGGTGATACCGTCTTCGTCGAAGAGCCAAGCTACTTCCTCGCCCTGCGCATCTTTCAGGAAGATCACCGGCTCAATGCCGTGCCGGTCCCGACCGACGAGCACGGGCTGGAACCGGCGGCCGTTAAAGAGGCCCTCACCCGCCACAACCCCACCTTTCTCTACACCATCCCCACCTACCAGAACCCCACCGGCCGCACGCTTCCCCACAGCCGCCGTCAAGAGCTGCTGGCCCTGGCCGAAAAGCATGACTTCCTGATCGTCGCCGACGAAGTCTATCATCTTCTCGACTTTGGCACGCCGCCGCCTGCCCCCTTCGCCTTCGCCGCCGATTCCGGCAGAGCGCTCTCCCTCGGTTCATTCTCAAAGATCCTCGCGCCCGGCCTGCGCCTGGGGTGGGTGCAGACTTCAGCGCAGAGGGCGCGTCAATTCGCCGCCAGCGGCCTCGTCGACAGCGGCGGCGGGCTCAACCAGTTCACATCCAATCTGGTGCGGGTCGCCTTGGAGGGGGGCGGCCAGAGAGACTATCTCGACGGTCTGCGCCGCGAATACCGGCAGCGGGTCCAGGCAATGGACGCCGCCCTCCACAAACACATCGGCGACCGCGCAACCTGGACCCTGCCTCGCGGCGGCTTCTTCTTCTGGCTCACCTGCGCCGAAAGCCTCGACACGACCGCGCTACTGGCTGCCGCCGCCTCCGCTAACGTCGGCTTTCTTCCCGGCCCCCGCTGCTCCAGCGTTAACGGCCTCAGCCACTGCCTGCGCCTCTGTTTCGCCCACTACGCCATCCCCGAAATCGAAGAAGGCATCCGCCGCCTCGGCCAGGTGTTCGACAGTATTCAGTGAGCCCCGTCAGTCACCCACGGCAATTGAATTTAAATCTGTAGGCCGATTCAGCTGAAATCAAGGCCAGAAGAAAGCGAGAATAAGTGGAAATCATGCTGCAAATGCGGTCCCACCCTTTAGAGCGAGCTTGCCTCTCAGAAATGGGTGGCTGCGGATGGCCCCCAGCAGTCCCAGCAGGTGGATTGACTTCTCAAGAATTTCCGGTCGGAATCCTGTCGCCGCTGCGTTTGCCGCCAGCATATCGGGTGAGACCTTCATTCAAGCTCCCTCCAGGACTGAGCAACCACCTCCGCCGGAACGATCAGGTTCCATTCGCTCATAAGTGTCCCCCGCCCGTCGCTGCGTCGGTCAATGTAGTGTGGCTGCTGGGGACGCTGATCTCGCAGCCTCGCGAGATGGCTCTCCTCGACCATCAGCTCTTCGCGGTGCTGTGCCAAGTAGAACCCCACCTTCGAGGCTGTCGTGCTATTCTCAAGTAAAAGGGCGTACTCCACGACCTTGTCGATATCGAAGAACTCCACCGCTTCCAGAGAACGCCACACCTCCTCCCATCCTCCAGATAGGAACGGACGATCCAGAACATCTACCAGGGTGCGCTCAAGACCCGTAACCCGCAGTGACATGCCGCTCCGCTCCGCTGATAAAACGTTGAAATCTGTCTTGTCGGAACGCACAAGCGCTTCTGGAAATTTGGTTCCCCGGTAGACTTGCTCGCGGAAGGTAAACGTTTTCGGCGGCCGCGACGCCAGATAGGTAAACTGCTGCCAGACCGAATAAGCGCGCCCGTGGAACTCCAGCGCCGTGTGGTGAGACAGGATCGAGTCCGGTGTAAGCCGGGAGACAATGAGGTAAGGGTCAATCGGATAGGTTACGCTGTCGTCCCCTGGCGGGATAACAGCAAACAGGCCGCGTCGAACACGGACCAGGCGTCCGGTCCTGATGTGGTACGCAACGAGAGATTCCTGCGTTCTCTCTCCGACTTGCCCGCGGGAGGAGAGATGGTCAGCTAATTCCTCTCCCGTGAAGACTGGATGGCGACGAAAAAACGCGTCGTGCCTAACTGTTGGCATAAGTTCTACTCTGTTTGAGTTATACAGATCCAACCTATGTGTATCGCAACTGACTGTCATCCAGTGGCGACGATTGACTTGTCTATTACACGACTAACACATATATATACTGCGGGTTTTCTGTATCAAAATCAAATTTGGAAGCCCGTCGAGTACTGCAGCGGCCCAAACCTGGACTCACCATTGGCAACCGAAGCAGGCGTGGTATGTCGTGCGCCTAAGCCATCACCCAGCCACACACCCGACGTCACTGAGTGATCTGCCCCCCAATCCTCGTCCAGACAACAACCCATCCCCGAAATCTCCAAAATCCCCCCAAACCCCCGTTCAGACAGCCACCCACTGACCACGGCAGTTCGTGCTGCAGGTTTCAGTATGAATTCCCAGAAGGAGCCTAAAACCGCCCCCATTATGGAACGCACCCTAACGAGGAAAAAAGTGACAATCTGCCGAAGGGCAAAGCTGCAATCTGCCGGTGGCCGAAAGCACGCTTCGCCACCGCTTCATCAACCACAGGAGCACCGCAACGCTTGAAAACACGCCAGTCCTCCTATTCCAACACCCCCGCCAGCGTTTCTGACCACTGCTCACTGACTACTGCCCTTCGCCATCGTCACAGCAACGCCGATCGCCGCCAGCATGCTCTCCTCGCTGGCCTTTCCCGTCCCCGCGATATCAAAGGCGGTGCCGTGATCCACGGAAGTCCGGATTATTGGCAGGCCAATGCTTACATTGACCCCGCTGTCAAAGGCCAGCAGCTTCATCGGAATATGCCCCTGGTCGTGGTACATGGCCACGACGATATCGTATTCACCCCGCGTCGCGCGCAGAAAGACCGTATCCGGCGGCTGCGGATCGGAGACCGTCCAGCCGCGGGCGCGCGCCTGCTCAATAGCCGGCTGAATCTGCTCTGCCTCCTGCACGCCGAACAGCCCGTTCTCGCTGGCATGGGGGTTCAACCCCGCCACCGCAATCCGCGGCGCTCCGATCCCCAGCATCCGGCACGAGTTGTATGCCAGCTCGATCACCTCCAGCACCCGCGCCGGCCTGACCCGCCCGATCGCCTCCTCCAGCGCAACGTGCGTGCTCACATGCACCACCCGCAGCGACGGCCCGACCAGCAGCATCGATACCCGCTCAGCCCCGGTGCGCTCGGCCAGCAGCTCAGTATGGCCGGGGTACAGGAAACCGGCCCGGTGCATCGCCTCCTTGTTCAGCGGCGCGGTCACCACCGCCTCCACCTGCCCCGCCATGGCAAGATCACACGCGCGCATCACATATTCCACCGCGGCCCGCCCCGCGCCCGCGCTCACCTGCCCCACCGGCGCATCGGCCAGATCGACGTTCGCCAGATCCAACAGCGGCGCCGTCCCTTCCTCATAGCTGCCGCCCCTTATGTCCTCAATCCGTTCAAAGCGGGGCGCGATCGCCAGCCCCGCCGCCGCCCTGTCGAGGACACCCCGGTCCCCCACCACGAGCGGCCGGCAAGCCGCAAACACCTCTCGATGTCCCAATGCCTTCAGCACCACCTCCGGCCCGATGCCGGCGGGGTCGCCCAGCGTAATCGCCAGTATTGGACGGCTGTCTGCCACGGTTCACACCTTTCTGCTTGTCTGAGCTCTGATCTGTCTGCTCAGGGGATTGCCTGACCCGCTACCCTGCCCGCGCCAGGTAAGACCGATGCTATCACCCCCAGCCGCGCCCGCAAAACATGCCCCCCGCGCCGGCTGCGACAGCCTCGGAACGGCGCGCCTGTCACGCGCCTCGTCCCCGCGTGATAGCGCGATGCCCACCGATCCGCTACACTATGGAGGCGCGCCTTGAAGGCGCCCCGACCCGGTTGCCGCCGGCCGTCTGCGCTCGCGCCGCCAGCGGCGCCCAAACACACTTCTGGAGAATCCCGCCATGGCAAACATCGCACTCATCGGCTGCGCCCATATCCACACGCCCGGCTTCGTCAAGCGCCTGCAGGCCCGCTCCGACGTCTGCGCCGTCGCCGTCTGGGACCGCGACCCGGCTCGCGCCGGCGCCTGCGGCGGCCAGCTCGACGCGCCCGTCTCCGACAGCGTCGACGCCATCTTGCGCGACGACGCCGTTGACGGCGTTATCATCTGCTCCGAAACCGATCAACACGAGCCGCTCGTCACCGCCGCGGCCGCCGCCGGCAAGCACATGTTCGTGGAAAAACCGCTCGGCATCGGCGCGCAGGACGCCAACCGCATGGCCGCGGCCATCGAAAAGGCCGGCGTCCTCTTTCAGACCGGCTACTTCAGCCGAGGCATCCCGGTCCACCAGGCCCTCAAGGATCTCGTGGAGCGAGGCGTCTTCGGCCAGATTACCCGCACCCGCTTCGTCAACTGCCATGGCGGCGCGCTGCGCGATATCTTCACGCCTGACTGGCTGTGGATGACCGACATGGAGCAGGCCGGCGTCGGCGCATTCGGTGATCTCGGCACCCACGCGCTCGACCTGATGTTGTGGATTCTGGGCGATGTGGACAGCGTGACCGCCGCCCTCAATGTCGTCGTGGAAAAGTACGGCCCCGACTGTGACGAGTCCGGCGAAGCGCTCTTCCGGTTCAGCAGCGGCGCAATCGGTTCGCTCGCCGCCGCCTGGGTCGACGTGGCCGAACCCATCACCGCCGAAATCAGCGGCACCGAGGGCCACGCCTACATCTTCAACCGCAGCGACCTCTACATCACCAGCGCCAACCTCGAGGGCGCCGACGGCCAGCGGCCCTGGACCGACCTGCCCCCCGCCTGGCCCCACGCCTTCGACCTCTTCCTCGACGCCCTCAACGCGCCCGACCCGTCCGCAAGGGCCTCCATCCCCCTCGTAACCGCCCGCGAAGCCGCCTACCGCAGCGAGGTCATGGAAGCCATGTACAAGGCGGCGGCCGAGGGGTCGTGGGTGTCCCTAACCTGAACGTCACGGCGCATCAAACTGAAGCTCTGGGAGGTCCGGCCGCTGACGCCAAACGGCCGGGCCGCTCTCGGCTGCAACGCCGACAGGGCAACTGCCGCGACTCAATGCTGAGGAGGCCTCCGCCGCCGCCGTCTCCTCACTTTCCAAACCACACCCACACCTGAACCCAACGCCAAGCCCAGGACCAACGCAGCCAGTCCCCACAAGAGCGGAGGCACGTCGTCGCTACCGATTCCGCCAACCTCCACCTGTGAGGACTCGCCCCTGTCGTAGGCCTGACGTAGCAGCGCTACCGGGTTTTCCTCGCCAATACTTTGGGGCGGAACGGTCAGCCACCGGCTCAAGGCGCCTCCCTGGTCGCCGGTACGCGCCACCGCGAGGAAAGCGGACTGAGCCGTCTGTTCTTGAGGACAACGGTTGTCGCCCCCTTCCATAGAGCCGGCCTCAAGAGCGGCGACCAGTCCATCAGACAGGACCGCGCCAGGCTGTTGCATAGCCTCTTGAAACTTTTCCAGCGCAGCGCTTACCACCGCCGGTCCCACCAGGATATTCCCCTGGGCCGAAACCGATGGGCCGCTGACTCCGCCGGCCCAGTCGGAGTTCTCGTCCCCGGTGAAATTCGCCACTCCTTGAGCTAAGGTAGCCACGCCGTACTGCCTCGTCTGCACGGCGGAGTCACCCGACATGGCCGCGGCAACCGCATCCTGAGCAGATGCGCCGGCCAGTAAACGGCTCACAGCCCGATCGATCCGATCGCTGTTCTGCGAATCCACCTGCGCCTGGGCCACAATTGCCCCATAGCCGGGCAGAAGGCGGGCCAGTTCGACGTTTCCAAGCAACGAGATGTCGATATACACGTGATACACTGTTTGCTCTGCGTCATTCCCTGACCCGCCGACAGCTGACTGGGATAGTCTGAAGGCGCTGGCGACGCACGTGGCCAGCGCAACGCCCACCTCGCCGCCATCAGCGTCGACAGCCACGACCGACCAGGTGCCAGACGAACTACCTTTTGAAGAGATTGTACTCCTGGCGCCGCAGGAAGTGGCCAGCAGGAGCGCGATAACAGCACCTGCAGCCCATAAGGGCTTCATGCTTTTCCCACTCCTCCTTGAGCGCCGCGTTAAATGAGCGGTGGTAAGTATCCCTAACCTACCCATCGCGCCGCATCAGGCTGAAACTCTGCGCCGTCGCGCCCCCATCCGGCGCGCTCGCGAGGAACAGCGCCAGCGGCGCGACCTCCTCCGGCTCTTTGAACCACTCGCTATCGAAAGTGCCGGCCTCGCGTGCGGCCGGGCCGGGCATCATCGCCGTGTTCACCGGCCCCGGAATCAGCTCGTTGACGCTGATGTTATCGCCCCGCAGCTCCTGGCCCAGCACACGCGTCAACATCCACAGCCCGGCCTTGGAGCAGCTGTACGCCGAAGAGCCGGGCGCGCCGCGGTGCCCCATCCCCGAGCCAATCGTAATGATCTTGCCCCCGCCGCGCGCCTTGAGGTGGGGGATGGCTGCCCGCGCGCAATAGTAGGCGCCGGTCAGATTGATCGCGATCGTCTGGCTCCAGACGACCGCATCGCTCCCGGCCACCTCGCTCCGCCCCGGCGAGAAGCCCGCGTTGATGACCAGAATGTCCAGGCCGCCGAAACGCGCCGCGGTCTCCTCAACCGCCTTCTCCACCGACGCCAGGTCGGCCACGTCGGTCGTCACCGCCAGCGCCTGCCCGCCCGCCTCCTCGATCTCGCCGGCCACGGCCTCGATCTCCGAACGCGTGCGCGCCGCGCAACAGACGGCCGCTCCCGCGCCGGCAAAAGCGATCGCGATCGCCCGTCCAATGCCCCGTCCGCCCCCGGTCACCAGAGCCACCTTCCCGGCCAGCGACTGTCCTGAGTTCGTCATCCCGTCTACCTCACTTGGTTTGCTGTGGTCAGTTTTCAGTTCTTCGTTGCAGCGTAACGACTCAGCCACAACTGATTCGAGACCTTGAGTCAGGCCAACCCTATTGACTTTCGATACTTCGGCGAGGCGGACGCGGCAGGCAATAAAGAAGACATCGTGACGGCGGGCAACTCCTTTAGACGCCGAAAACGATGATCATTTGTGATAAAGATCGTACATCCGGCGTGCAAAGCCGCTGGCATCCAGATAAACCGGTCCAGTAGACGGTAGCATCAACCTTCCCATGAGGCCCTTTCGTCCTTGAGGTAGGCTTCTACCTCCTCTGCGTTCCTGAAAAGACGCTGCCCCGACGCTTCATTCAGAATTTCAACCGCAGACCGCCTCTGAGTCACCGAGGAGTGAACCACGACGCTGACAGACTCCCCAACCGGAAGCTCCTGGTCCACAATTTCAATCCTGCCCCCAGGCAACACCGTCGTTCTGATGTGCAGGGTCTTCTGCATTGTCCGTCTCTCCTTTCACGCAGCTGCGCTTAACAGCGGTGTAGTCTTCCACCTTTGGAAGGGAATTATAACTTAACCTGAATTCGGAGAAAGAGAGTACCTTAACAAGCTGGCAGAATAGAAGCTCCCAAACCAAAACTCTCCGGCAAAGAAAGGGAATTATGCATGATTAGGCGCAAATGATAACGCGATTTAGTGGAAAGTGACCTGAGCGGATTACTTTCCACAAATGATTATAGTGAATAACGGGAACAACCTGGATGAATTAGGGCTCGTTGACGTCTGTTTGAACCGGAATATCCACGAAGGGGCGCCTCTACGGGGGAATGCGGTGGACTTGAATTCGTCACATTTTGAGTGGCTTTCGCCAATTGTCAACGCGACGTAGAAAACCCTGCCAGGACCAGCACGACAAGAGATAATGCTCTATCGCCGCAGCAACAGTCGTTCGGCAGCCAAGCGGTTCATGCTGACGCCGGCTTCAGCGGCGTCCATTGCCAGGGCACGGTGGGTCTCAGGAGGGATGCGAAGGGTTATGGCGCCTCGGTAGCGGTGTGTAGACAGTGGCTCAGGGATCGGGGCGCCATCCTCGTCTAACGCCTTCACGGCGAAAGCGACCACGTCCCGAATGCCTGAGAACGCCTTCTCTGGTGTGTCGTCCAGGTGGCTAAGCAGCCCGAACTCCGCACACAGGCCCACGAACATCTCATCCTCATCGGACCAGGTAACGCGATAGGTATAGCGGTCATGACGATTCATTGCAGTTCCTCCAATAGTTTGTCGATCGCCTTGAGCGCCTGGCGTACCTGATAGGGCTTGGCCATGCCCTTTATGCGCTGGATATTAACCAGCGGCTCGCCCTGCCAAGGCGTTCTATAGAACAGGTGGCTGCCGCTCTGTCGGGGCTGTCCGAAGTAACGGTCACAGACCTTGCGGAGATCGTCAAACCGTACATTTCGGGGGTTCCGCTTGATCCTGGCCAGGGCCTTGTCCATACCTGTATGATAGCAGTATTGCAACCAAATGTTAAGCGATCGGAGACGAGTCAGTCAACAAGGGTTGAGGAAGCGGTACGAACGGATATGCCCTCGGGGAGAGAGGGCGGGTAGCCAGGTTCCTCGCGGGAGCTGCTCTCTGATCCGCGGCAATGAGTCATCCGCCAGTCAGTCCCTTTCGACAGTGCGTCTAACGATTCGTGGTCCAGCAGTTGGGGTCAACCATATTCTGCAATGAATTCTTGCATGGTTGTTCTTTCTTGAACTGAATTCGGAGTAAGTGAACACCTTATAAAGCTGGCAGAATAGAAGCTCCCCACCCAAAACTCTCCGGCAAAGAAAGGTGCTCAGTGATGAGCATACTTAAGCTGTTCTGTCATGTCGACAGTTTCTGTCAGTGGTTGGCTACATGTGAGCAAGCCAAGCTGTTGGGCGTGACTCGCAAGTGAGGACGGGGCCCTCGTATGAAAGCCGTGCGACAACAATCCTGATTCTCACACTTAGAAAATCTGGGACAGCCCCTTCACAATCCACCAAATTGACACATCCCACCCGATAACGCAGAATCAGGTGCAAACTCCCGCCCAGTTCCCAGCATCCAACCCAAGGCCGCCCACCAAGCCAACTAAAAGCTCAAAACCAAAAATTGCCCTCATGACACGCGTCGCACTTGAATCCACCGTAATCAGCCACGGCCTGCCCTATCCCGACAACCTAAGACTGGCCCATGAAATGGAGCGCATCATCCGCGAGCACGGGGCGGTTCCAGCCACCGTCGGAGTCATCGCCGGGGAGTTGATCGCCGGTCTCAGCCCGCAGCAGATCGAGCGGCTGGCCGCGCCGTCCGAACGGCAAGTCGCCAAAGTAAGCCGCCGCGACCTGCCCATCGCCGTCGCCCGCAAGCTGGACGGAGCCACCACCGTCGCCGCCACCATGTGGATCGCCCACCGCGCCGGCATCGAACTGTTCGCCACCGGCGGCATCGGCGGCGTCCACCGCAGCCGCGAACCCGGCCCCAGCGCCGATGTAAGCGCCGACCTGCAGGAGCTGGCGCGGACCCCGCTCATCGTCGTCTGCGCCGGCGCCAAGGCGATACTCGACCTGCCGGCCACCCTCGAATACCTCGAAACCCACGGCGTAACCGTTATCGGCTACGGTACCGACGCGTTCCCCGCCTTTTACAGTCGCAGCAGCGGCCTTCCCGTCGATATCTGTTGCAACACGCCCCAGGAGGTGGCCGAGATCTGGCGGGCGAAGCAAGCATTGGACCTGGAAGGAGGGTTGCTGGTGGCAGTGCCTGTGCCCGAAGAGGATGAGATTCCCGCCGCGCAGATTGAACCGCAGATCGAGCAGGCGCTCGCTGACAGCGAAGCCGCCGGCCTGCGCTCCGCCGAGGTGACGCCCTTCCTGCTGCGCCGCATCGCCGAACTGACCGGAGACCGCAGCCTGCGCGCCAATCTCGCCCTGCTGCGCAACAACGCCCGCGTTGCCGCCGCCATCGCGGCGGCGCTGGAAAACAAATAGCGGCCAGGCAGGAAGCCCTGCGCTAGCCGCTATCCATTGGCAATCAGCTGCTTTCCATCAGCTGCTGAAAATCAGCTTCTCAAACTCATTCCGTTCCAGAACTTCCTGCTCCAGAAGCGTTTCCGCCAGGAGTCCCAGCTTGTCCTGGTGGGTCGTCAAAACTTCCTTGGCCCGCGAGTACGCCGTCTCGACTATCCGCCTCACTTCGCGGTCGATGGCCCTCGCCACATCTTCGCTGTAGGAGCGCCGCTCGCCCAACTCCATGCCCAGGAACGGGTTGCTATCGCCCTGGACCAGTTGCATGGGGCCCAGTTCATTGCTCATGCCAAAGCGTGTGACCATCGCCTTGGCCAGTTTTGTCACCCGTTCCAGATCGTTGGCCGCGCCGGTTGTGATCTCCTCAAAGGTCAACTCTTCAGCAACGCGCCCGCCCAGCAACCCGGCCAGCTCGTCCTCATACTCGGCCTTGCTCTTTAGCAGGCGATCCTCATCCGGCAACGGCATCACATAGCCCAGCGCCTGCCCGCGGCTGACCAGGCTGATCTTCCCGACCGCGTCGGTATGTTCCAGCAGAGCCATCACCACCGCATGGCCCGCTTCGTGGTAGGCCACCACGCGCCGCTCTTCGTCGCTCAGTATCCGGCTCTTGCGCGCCGGCCCCGCCATCACCCGTTCGATCGACTCCACCAGTTCATCCATGCCGATGGCGCGCTTGTTGCGGCGGGCGGTCAGAATCGCCGCCTCATTGAGCAGGTTCTCCAGATCGGCGCCCACCATTCCCGGCGTCTGCTTGGAAATGACGTTCAGATCGACGTCCGGACCGAGCGGCTTCCCCCGCGCATGAACATGCAGAATCTCCTCGCGTCCGCGGCGGTCCGGCCTGTCCACCACGATTCTGCGGTCGAACCGGCCCGGCCGCAGCAGAGCCGGGTCCAGAATATCCGGGCGGTTGGTCGCGGCGATGACGATCACGGTCGTATCGCTGTCAAATCCGTCCATCTCGACCAGGATCTGATTGAGCGTCTGCTCCCGTTCATCGTTGCCGCCGCCCATGCCGGCCCCGCGATGGCGCCCGACCGCGTCGATCTCGTCGATGAAAATGATACACGGCGCGCTCTTCTTCGCCTGTTCGAACAGATCGCGCACCCGGCTCGCGCCCACACCCACGAACATCTCCACGAATTCAGAGCCGCTGATGCTGAAAAATGGCGCGCCCGCCTCGCCTGCCACCGCCTTCGCCAGCAACGTCTTGCCAGTGCCCGGCGAACCCACCATCAGGACACCCTTGGGGATGCGCGCGCCCAGCGCCGCGAACTTCTCCGGCTCCTTCAGAAACTCAACCACCTCCTGCAGCTCCTGCTTGGCCTCCTCTGAACCGGCCACATCCTCGAACGTGACGGTCGGGCGGTCGGCCTCCTCCATCTTCTTGGCGCGGCTGCGCCCAAACTGCATCGCCCGGTTCTGCCCGCCCGCGCCCGCCTGGCGCATAATAAAGAAGAAGAAGCCGAAGATCAGAATCATCGGCAAGAGCATAATCAGCCAGTTGAAAAAGGCGCCGCTGTTGGGCGCACGCTCCACGTCAATCGGAATCGCGGCCAGCTGGTCCGCGGTCACGCCAAACGTCTTGAGCGAATCGAGCAGGCTTTCCCCCGACTCTTTGCGGCTGCGTTCGCGGCGACTGTCCGATATATGGACAATGATGTCGTCGCCCTGCACCACGATCCGCTGCACAGAGCCGTTGCGCACGTATTCGGCCACCTGGTTCAAACCCAGCAGATTGTTGCCAGAACTTGGCGGATTGATAAAGAGACGGTAGGCAAAGAAGATCAGGACCGCCACCAGAATCCAGATCCAGCTGCGTTTGAACAGCTGCCGGTAGCGCTCGTTTGGGTCCTCGTCCGGAGGGCGATCGCCATCCGGTCTTTTCTCATTGTTCATCATACGGGAACACCCCTGAGTCAGACGCCCGCTCCAACCACAAGGCTACGCGGGAACACGTCACTCTTCACACGCTTACGCGTCTAGTATACCAGAGGAGGGGGCCGGAGTCAGTAAGGCAGAAACCAGTGTGCGGATGTGAGAGGCAATGCGGCAGCGCGCGTTGCCGATCCGTGCGTCGTTACAGTTTGCGCAGTTGATCCGCGATGCTGACACCGGTGGCGTGGGTTTTTGCCTTGTGAATCGGCAGTTTGCCCCGGTGCCGCGTAACGTGAGGGATAGAAGATTCGTCCGGCTTATCGCTGAAACTGAAGATCAGACAACCGCGCTCCTTCAACCAGAGAACCGCCTCGCGCACCTCTTGCGTGATGCAGATCTCCTGGGAAAATCGTTCCTCCGCCGGCACGCTGTCGGCCATATTGTTCATATGCTCCAACGTGGCCACAAACTCCTCCCGCCGGAACTGTTTGAACGGCGTCGGATCGCCCATCGAAACGGCCATGTTGACCGATTCGTGCGCTTGGCGCATCGCTTCGCCCACACGCCCGCCCCCCGCAATGCAGACTTCGGCATAGCGCACAAACTGCTCAAATGTCTGGACCGCGCCGTCCTCAATGCGTTCAAGCAGATCGGTGCAATCGAGGCCTTCGTTATTGAGAACGAGGCAAATGTAGGCCAGGTAGTCCTGGTTGTCCCCCGTCAGGTGATGATATTTGGCGCGGTTGAGTTTTTCATAGTGCTGCGCGAACAGCGCGGCATTGAACTTGTCGCCCAGCAAGCTGCCCACGGTGCGGTACAACCCTTTCAGTCGCGCCACATCGATCGCTCGGTTGTTGCGCCCGCGCGCGCCAATCGCCGTCTTGTCCAGATCCAGAACAACCACCGTATTCTCGTCCAACCGCAAACCGTTCCCCTGTGCCCACCTGATCCAATCCACCAGCTGGCTCCAGCGGTTTGCCTCGAACATGCCGGTGTCTTCGTCAGCAACAAACTGCTCCGGCTCGCGCGCCTTTTCATTGCCGATAAAGCAGGCGCTGGGCAACACAGCGGTGTCCCCAAGCCCCACCAACGCCCCATTGTCGAGCGGCAGTTCGGTCGCCCCGTGCAGGGAACGCATTACCTGGAAAGTATTGCCGTCGCCGGAGAGCGTATCGCCAATAAAGAGCAGCTCTTCCACCGCAGAGTTGCGCCGTTCCTGCGCCTTTTTCAGGATCCAAAGAGCGACCTGGGCATACGACTCGTCCTGCTTGCGCGGTACGGAAGGTGTGGGCAACCCGAGTTGGTGGCGGGCCGACTTCAGACCGGGAATCTGACCCGAAATCGGTTCCAGGCTCCGGTAGACGACCAGATCGCCGACAAGCTCATCCAGGGATGTCAGTCCAAAATTTTCAACGGCAATCGGATAGGCTTCTTTTGTTCGCGAATTGGCCAACTCTGCACCTTCCATTTCCGTCCTCGGTTTCTTCGCCAGCCTTGAGCGAATCCTCCTGACTCAAAGCGGTCGCGTCACCGGGGACCAAGTATGTACGACACACTCTTGCCGTTGCGCTGCTACCGATTCTACCCTATGGCAGGCCATACCGAAAAATTTTGTGCCCTTGGCGCACGACCGCAGCGTCTACCGCACGCCGTCCAGAACCGCGTCGGCAACCGGCATCCGACTCCCGGCATCCTCTTCTCCAGCGTCCAGGTACCCCTGCGACACCAGCAACTCGGCGTTGAGCAGACTGCCGCCGGCCGCGCCGCGTATCGTGTTGTGGCCAAGTGTCAGGAACTTTACATGAAACAGCGGGTCCTCCCGCAGCCGGCCCACCACCGTCGCCATGCCCGGCACGCTGCCGGCCAGCCGGTCCATGCGCGGCTGCGGACGGTCCGCCTCCTCCCGATACAGGATCGCCTGCCCCGGCGCGCTCGGCAGGCCCATGCGCTGCGGCAGCGGCTCGTACTCCGCCCACGCCCGCCGCACATCCTCCAGGCTGGGCCGGCTGGCAAACTCCACACTGACCGCGGCCAAATGGCCGTTCCGCACCGGCACGCGGTTGCAATGCGCGCTCACAACAAAATCGGCCATCTGCACAGACGTCCCGTCAAATCGGCCCAGCAGCTTCTGCGGCTCCCGGCGCTCCATCTTCTCCTCTTCCGAGCCGATGTACGGAACCACGTTGTCGATTATATCCATCGACGTCACGCCCGAATAGCCCGCCCCGCTCACCGCCTGCATCGTCACCACAAAGACTTTCCTCACCTCAAACGCTTCATGCAGCGGGTGCAGCGCGCTCACCAAATGGGTCGTGGAACAGTTCGGATTCGTGGTGATGAAGCCCGGCCAGCCCCGCTCCCGCCGCTGCACGTCGATCAGCTCCACATGCTCCGGGTTGACCTCCGGGATCAGCAGCGGTACATCCGGGTCGTACCGGTACGCGCTCGCATTGCTGCATACCACGTATCCGGCCGCGGCCAGCTCCGCCTCCATCGTGCGCGCAGGCCCGCTCGGCAGCGCGCTGAACACCAGCTGACAATCGATGCCCGGCCCCATCTCCTCCAGAACAGTGTTCTGCAGATGCGCCGGCATATCGCCCCGCAACAGCCAGTTGCAGGCGTCGCCGTACCGCCTGCCCGCGTTGCGCTGCGACGCGCACAGCACACTCAGCTCAAACCAGGGATGCCCCTGCAACATCTGCACAAACCGCTGTCCCACCGCGCCCGTCGCGCCCAGCACACCCACGCGGATCTTTGCTTTACCTTTCATCGCTAACCTCTGTCCCAACTGGTATCTACCCGTTTCCTCACAACTCCGCCTCCGTCAATCCACCTTCAACCGATCTCAGCAGTCACTGGCCACGAACCACTGACCACTGCAGTTCCACAATATCGCTCAGAACGCCGGCCGCCGTCGCCTCCACCCCGGCCCCGCGGCCCTGTATCACCAGCGGGTTCGGGCTGTACCAGCGGCTGTAGAACTCCACCAGGTTGTCCGTCCCGGTCAGACGGCCCAACGGGCTGTCCTTCGCAACCGCGGTCGGGCCGACGCTGCAGGCGCCGTCAGAAAGCGTGGCCGCATAGCGCAGAACCTTGCCCTCCGCAGCCGCGGCCTCAACCTGTTTGCGGTACTGCGCATCCAGCGCGGGCAGCGCCTCCAGAAAACCGTCTACGCTCAGGCCGGCCATCCGCTCCGGGTAGAGGCCGCTGACTTCGACCTCCTCCATCTCCACGCGCCAGCCCATCCCGCGCGCCAGAATCAACGCCTTGCGCGCCACGTCCACGCCTCCCAGATCATCGCGCGGGTCCGGCTCCGTGTAGCCCAGCCGGTACGCCTCCGCCACCGTCTCACTGAACGAGCGCCCCTCTTCCAGGCCAGTCATCAAATAGCCCAGCGTGCCACTGAACGAACCCGCGGCCCGCTCAATCCCGTCGCCGCTGGATACAAGCCGGTTGAGCGTCGCGATCACCGGCAGACCCGCTCCCACCGTCGTTTCCCAGCGGGCACGGCCCGGCATCCGGCTGATCCCGTCATACACATCCTGGTCGACCGTCAACGGCTTCTTGTTCGCCAGCGCCACCTGACAGCCCCGTTCCAACGCAAGCAGCAGCGCGTCCGCCGTACTGTCCGACGCCGTGCAATCCACCACGACCGCGCCCGCCTTGCCCATTTCATCGACAATCGCTTCCGGGCTCCGGTAGGACCGGCCCAGCGGATGGGACGCGAGCGCGCCCCCGTCCTCCTTGCGCTGCAGGATCTCCTCGATCAACGCTTCCGAGAACCCGCCTTCAGGCGCCGCGATCGCCCCGCTGCTGTCGCACAAGGCCAGATAGCGGATGCGCAGGTCGTAAGCATCACGGTGAAAAGAACGTTGTTCCTCGATCTGACGCAGCAGGGCCCGCCCAACACCGCCCAGCCCGAAAAGAATGATCGGCTTCACCGTCTCTGCCGCCTGCCCCGCGGCCCTGCCTCCCCCCTGATCCATCAGACAACTCCGTTTCCAAGTTCAAATGTGTCGTGAATCGCGCGGATCGCCTCATCGGCCGCAGTCTGCAGAATCACCAGACTGATGTTTGCCTCGCTCGACCCCTGCGCAATCGCGATCACGTTGATGTCCCGTGAACCCAGCGCGTTGAAGACCCGCGCCGCAATGCCCGGCGTGCCCTTCATGCCGGCGCCGATCACGGCAACGATTACGATATCCGGCTGGTTGCTGATCTCTTCGATCATATTCTGGGCCAGCTCGCGTGCGAATTCGACCTTGAGCGCGCCGATCACCGCCTCGCCCTCCGCCTCGGGCACGACAAAGCAGATGCTCTGCTCGCTGCTGCCCTGGCTGATCATCAGCACATTGGCCCGCTGACGGGCCACCGCGTCGAACGTGCGCGCCGCAATGCCCGGCACGCCAATCATCCCCCGGCCCGCCACCGTAATCAGCCGCAGCTCCCGCACTGCCGTGATCGCTTTCACGCCATGGCGCAGCTGGCGCGTCTTCTCGACGATGCGCGTCCCCGGGTGGGAGGGATTGAATGTGTTGAGCACGCGCAGCGGGATATTGCTCTCCACCGCCGGGGTGACGGTCTTCGGGTGCAACACCTTGGCGCCGTAATAAGCCAATTCCGCCACCTCCTCGTAGGAAAGCTCCTCCATCGAGCAAGCGTTTTCAACGATGCGGGGATCCGCTGTCATCACCCCGTCCACGTCCGTCCAGATCTGGATCTCGTCAGCATCCAGCGCCGCGCCCAGAATCGCGGCCGAATAATCGGAGCCGCCGCGCCCCAATGTCGTCGGCACTCCCTTCTCCGTCGCGGCCACAAAACCGGTCACGACCGGCACGACCCCGCTCTGCAGCATCGGCAGCAGCCGGTCCCGGCAACGGTCTGGCGTGGCCTCCATCAGCGGATTGGCGCTGCCGTACTGGTCATCGGTGATGATCAGCTCGCCGGCGTCAACGAACTGCGCCTTGACCCCGTTCGCCCGCAATACCGCCGCGACCAGCGGCGCGCTCAACCGCTCCCCCACGCCGCTGACAACATCCAGGCCCCGCTGCGTCAGCTCGCCCAACACAGTGATGCTGCGGCACAGACGCTCAAACTCCCGCAGGCGGTTGTCGAACAATCTGCCCAACCCCGCGCGTTCAACCCCGTCCTCGATCAGCTGTCCGGCCACCACCTGGTGCCGCACCAGCAGCTGGCTGCGCGCGTCGCGGTAGGGCGTCTCGTCACCATCCGCGGCCGCCTGCGCCGCGTCGATCAGCGTGTTGGTCACCCCGCCCATCGCGCTCACAACGACCAGGACGCCGGGGTGCTCCTCTGCGCTGGTGTCCTGGGTCTGCGCTTCGATGGCGGAGGCCACGATTCCGGCCACGCTGTCAATCGACTCCGTTGTGCCAACAGAGGTCCCGCCAAATTTCATCACGATCATACGCATTCGACTCGCATATCTGTTCACCCCGCTCTACAGGGAATCCCTCAAAGTAAAAAAATACCTCGCGTCGTGCGGACGAGAGGTAGCCGACCATTCCACTGCCTCTCATCTTCCAGAATCTATCTGCCGGAATTGGCACCTACGTCACAGAAGACCTTTCATCTTCCGTTACCGGGTTGCCGAGGCTTCACAGGGCCGGTCCCTCCGCCTCTCTGGATAAGAGTTCAGCTATTCAGTTGTTCGGGCGAATATAGCAGAGGCCGCGGGGGATGTCAAATTTTGAGGGTAGTTGTTTTGGACGGGCTGTGGGGAGACGGGCCGGGCTCAAAGCCTGGGTATAGGTCAAAGCAACCTCACCCACTATTTTCTGCGATTCCGGAATGGTGGACGTAACCCGCACTTTGGGCTGCCCCTGAAGTTCAGGAGTCGAAACAGGACCAAAACAAGGAAGATACGCCATGACCTCGGAGAATGAGGCGACTTCAAAAAACAACTGAATGGCCTCTTCCAAGTTTGCTCGCGCCTCGTCAACCGGTTCCCCTTGACTTGCTATCTCCAAGTCTTCGCAATGGGAAACATACAGGTTATCCTCCCGCCAGATGGAGCGCTTGAGCGCCCATTCCATTCCGATCATTCTCCCTCTGTGAGCATGCCCAGCGTTGCGGTCGGTCAGATATCTCCCCGCGCCCACCGCGCCAGCGCCTTATCCGACGCCCCTATCTCCTCCACCGACCGGTAATAGTGCCGCTCCCACTCCGCCTGCGGCATCCCCGTGAACAGCATCAGATTGAGCGGATACTCCTCCGTGTCGGCAACGCTCCGAAAATCATCCCGGAACAGAAACGTCGGCTTGCCCAGCGCGATCGCCATCCCCATCTCGATCATCACGCCCTCGTCCGGCGGCACACCGTTGACAACCGCAAAGATCGCGTCCGCCTCCCGTACATCCCGCAGGCAAAGCTGACCGACGTCATACGCCCAGCCCGGCTTCGTTCTGTCGATCTTCGCGCCCGTGCGCGCAAACGGCTCCCACACATCCAGCCCCAGCGCGGCCACCGCCTCGATGAGCGGCGGCAGAAGCAGAGTCCGCTGCTGGGCTGAAAAACCGTACGGGTTCGCCAAATAGACGCTCTTCCGTGTTTTTCCCGTTTGGGCCATGTTATTCTCCGCCGTGGAATGTGTGATGAGAAGGTTGAACCGCGCCCCGCCGCCAGTCGGAGATCAACGCCGCGCCCGTGCATAGTGCGTCTGCAGGCTGAGCACGTTCAGCTCGGCCGCCATCATCGCGCGGATTCCGTTCACCGCCGCCTGCGCCGCCGAAAGCGTCGTGATCAACGGGATCTCCATGCGCGTGGCCAGCGTCCGGATCTTCTGGCCGTCCGCGCGGCTGTGCGGCCCAAGCGGCGTGTTGATGATCAGATCGATCTTGCCGTCCTGCATCGCGTCCAGCGTCGTATAGGACCCGTTGCCCGCGCCGTGACTCTGGCGATTACGAGACGAGCCGTCATCGGCCGCCTCCGTGGCCGCCGCCTTGCGCAGAACGACCACCGGCAGGCCCACACGCTGGATCAGCGCGGCCGTGCCCTCCGTCGCGTAAAGGGCGAAACCCATGCGGCTGAAATCGCGCGCCAGCTTGAGCGCCGCGCCCTTGTCGTAATCGTTCACCGTGATCAACACGCCGCCGTCGACCGGCAGCCGGTACTCCGCCCCCAGCTGGCTCTTGGCAAACGCGTGGCCGAAGTTGTGCGCATGGCCCATCACCTCGCCCGTCGAGCGCATCTCCGGCCCCAGCAGCGTATCCGCGCCGCTCAGCTTCTTCCACGGCAGAACCGCCTCCTTGACGAAAAAGCCCTGCACCTCCGGCTCTTCCTCCAAACCCACCTCCGCCAGCGACTTGCCCGCCATCACCCGCGCCGCCAGCTTCGCCAGGGGAACGCCCGTCGCCTTGCTGACAAAGGGCACCGTGCGGCTGGCGCGCGGGTTCACCTCGATCACGTACACAACGTCATCCTTGATCGCGTACTGCACGTTCATCAGCCCGCGCACACCCAGCGCCAGCCCCAGCTTCTCCGTGTACTCGCGAATGATGCTCAAGTGGTAGCCGCTGATCTTGTACGGCGGCAGCACGCACGCGCTGTCTCCGCTGTGGATGCCCGCCTCCTCAATGTGCTGCAGGATGCCGCCGATCACCACCCGCCCGCCGTCCGCGATCGCGTCAACATCCACCTCGTAGGCGTCCTCCAGAAACTGGTCCACCAGGATCGCAACATCCTGGCCGCTGGTCGTCATCTCCCTGTCCACGTCGACCGCGTGGGCCATGTAGTGGCGCAGGCTCTCCTCGTCGTCCACAATCGCCATCGCCCGCCCGCCCAGCACGTATGAAGGACGCACCACCAGCGGATAGCCGATGCGGGCCGCAATCGACAGCGCCTGCTCAGTGCTGTACGCGATTCCGTTGGCAGGAGCGGGAATGTCCAGCTCCTCCAGCAACGCGCTGAACCTCTCGCGATCCTCCGCCAGCTCAATCGCCTCCGGCTGCGTGCCGAGAATGGGTACGCCCGCGGCCTGCAGCCCTGCCGCCAGGTTCAACGGCGTCTGCCCCCCGTACTGGACCAGCGCCCGCACGCGCGCTCCGCCCTCCGCCTCCCGCTGATAGATGTGCAGCACATCCTCCAGGAACAGCGGCTCAAAATAGAGCCGGTCGCTCGTATCATAGTCGGTGCTGACCGTCTCCGGGTTGCAGTTGATCATCACCGTCTCGTAGCCCATCTCCTGCAGCGCGAAGCTTGCATGGCAGCAGCAGTAGTCGAACTCGATTCCCTGGCCGATGCGGTTGGGCCCGCCGCCCAGAATGATCACCTTGTCACGCGCTGTCGGCGGCGCCTCGCCCTCGCTCTCATAGCTGCTGTAAAGATAGGGCGTGTACGCCGCAAACTCCGCCGCGCAGGTGTCCACCTGATGATAGGTCGGCGCAACCCCCATACGCTGGCGCAGGCCGCGCACGTCCGCTTCGCTCAACTGCGCGGCGCGGGCGGCCTCCTCTCCCTCCCCGCCCGCCGCTGCTTCGTTGACGATGCGGGCCAGCTGCGCATCGCTGAATCCCATCCGCTTGGCCCGCCGCAGCGTCCACGCATCCAGATCGCCCTGCCTCTCGATGGAAACCTGGAAGCGGGCAATCTCCTGCATCTGCGCCACAAACCAGGGATCGTAAATCTCGGAACAGGCCCGCAACGCCGCCTCGCCGGCCTGTCCTTCTTCCGCGTCGTCTCCGCCCGCACCCCCCCGCTCCGCCTCCAGCAGACGCTCAAAAACGGCAAATAGCCGGTCCCGGTTGGGCACGCGCAGCAGGTCCGCGGCCTCTGCATCAGGCCCATACCCCTTCAACTGACCACTGCTGTCGCGGGTCAAGGGCCCCAGCCCGTCGCGCCCGATCTCGAGGCTGCGCACGCCCTTCTGCAGCGCCTCCTTGAAGGTGCGCCCTATCGCCATCACCTCGCCCACCGACTTCATTTGCGGCCCCAGCTCCCGGTCCACGCCGGGGAACTTCTCGAACGCCCAGCGCGGGATCTTGACCACCACGTAGTCGATCGAAGGCTCGAACGCCGCCACCGTCTCCTGCGTGATGTCATTCTTGAGCTCATCCAGCGTATAGCCAACAGCCAGCTTGGCCGCCAGCTTGGCGATCGGGAATCCGGTCGCCTTCGACGCCAGCGCGCTCGAACGCGAGACACGCGGGTTCATTTCGATAATAACCACCCGCCCCGAATCAGGATCGACCGCGAACTGTACGTTGCTGCCCCCCGTCTCCACGCCCACCGCCCGCATCACCAGCCGCGCCTGGTCCCGCAACCGCTGGTACTCCTTGTCCGTCAGCGTCTGCGACGGCGCCACCGTGATGCTGTCGCCGGTGTGGACGCCCATCGGGTCCAGGTTCTCGATCGAGCAGACCACGACAAAATTGTCGGCGCGGTCCCGCATCACCTCCAGCTCATACTCCTTCCACCCGATCAGCGACTCCTCCACCAGAACCGTGTTCACCGGGCTCTCGCGCAGCCCCCATTCCACCTTTTCGTCGAACTCCTCCTGCGTGAAGACGGTACCCGCGCCGCTGCCGCCCAACGTAAAGCTGGGACGGATGAAAATGGGGAAGCGTCCAATCACGGTCTCGAAAATCTCGCGCGCCTCCTCGAGCGTATGCGCAATGCGGCTGCGCGGGGATTCCAGCCCCACCTCCGTCATCGCCCGCTTGAACAGGTCGCGATCCTCCGCCACCTGCATCGCGCGCAGGTTCGCGCCGATCAGCTCCACCCCGTGCCGTTCCAGAATGCCCTGCTCCGCCAGCGCCACCGCCAGGTTGAGGCCCGTCTGACCGCCCACCGTCGGCAGCAGCGCGTCCGGCCGCTCCTCCGCGATGATCTTCTCCAGTAGATCGACAGTGAGTGGCTCCACATACGTGGCGTCAGCCATCTCCGGGTCGGTCATAATCGTCGCCGGATTCGAGTTGACCAGCACCACCCTGTACCCCTCCGCCCTCAACGCCTTGCACGCCTGCGCGCCCGAATAGTCGAACTCGCAGGCCTGGCCGATGACAATCGGACCGGAACCAATAATCAGGATCGATGAGATATCTGTGCGCTTGGGCATGGGTTGGACTCTTGCTTTCGTTGGTTGGTTGCCCCATCCTGTAAATGGCACAACCCCGTGCTAAAATAGGTGCCTGCCTCTTCCCTGCGTTTTGGATCTGCTGGAGGCAGTTGGCAGCATTGCCGGCGGTCGAAGTTGCCGCCTTACCAAAACATAGGGGGATTGTAACGTGACAGTTCCAGACGCAGCAAAACAAACCCGCCCCCAACATGCCGCGGCCCTGCTATCCAAAATAGCTGTGGTGGTCGTGGCCGCCTACATCGCCGCGCAAATGGTGGCCGACATCGCCAGCCTCAAAATCGGCATGGTGGCCGGCCTCGCCGTCGACATGGGCACCTTCGTCTATCCCGTAACCTTCACCCTGCGCGACCTCGTCCACAAAACACTCGGCAAACGCAACGCCCAAGTCCTCATCATCGCTGCCGCCGTCATCAACCTGGGCATGGTGCTCTACCTCATGTGGTCCGCATCCGTGCCCAGCGACCCCAACGCCTTCGGCGGCGCCGAGTTCAGCGCCATCTTCGCGCCCCTCTGGCGCATCGTCTGCGCCTCCATCATCGCCGAGCTGGTCAGCGAACTCGTCGACACCGAGATCTACCACCTCTTCGTCAGCCGCGTCACCACCCGCTTCCAGTGGCTGCGCGTCCTCGCCAGCAACTCGGTCAGCGTACCCATCGACAACCTGCTCTTCGTCCTGGTCGCCTTCTCACCCGTCGCCTTCCTCGGCGCGCAACTCGTCGACTCCTGGGCCGTCGCCTGGGAGATCTTCCTCGTCAACCTGCTTGTCAAATACGGGGTGACCCTGGTCAGTATGCCGCTCATCTATCTGACGCCGGACAGGGACTGGGCCCGGCAACGCCAAGACCCGCGATGACGCGGTTCTGACTCGCATCCCATCAACACCCACCCTGAAAATCCATCTTAATCCTGCTCCAACACCCCGGGGCACACCCGCCAATCCCCTACCTTTTCCCTAGACTGCCTCGTTCCTTTGCATCCGAATGGCCCCCCTCCTTCCCAGCCAAATCCCGCTACCCCTCACACCTGCTCCGACGCCGACCTGGACAGCGCCTACAGCTACGATCCACAAGGCCGCGTGCAGAGCTACGGTTACGGCGACGCCGGACCCTACCACGCCGTCAACCGCATCGGCGGCGCGGACCGTTTCGACTATGACGCCAACGGCAACATGACCGTGCGCGACAAAGGGGTCGCCGGCAGCGAGCTGACGCTTGTGTGGGACGCGGAGAACCGGCTTTCCGAAGTGCGGGACGCCCACGGCAGCACGCTGGAGCAGGACGACTACGACGTCAACGGCATGCGCGTCAAAAAGACGAGAGGCGCGACCACAACCTATACATCATTTCGCGCCCCTTCGCGGATCAACCCCCTTCCCCACTCCGATCGCCCTAAATACGGACCGCGCCCTTTTCCATTTTCCATTTCACAGAGACATAATGTCCCGCGTACATGGTATACTTAACTGGGCCGCCGGCCAGTCATTCATCCCCCCGGCTGTCGCGCCCCAGCAACTGACCCAAAGCGGAAGCCCCGCGTCCAAAGAATCACAGAGTTCCCCAACATGCTATCCATCAAACCCGACCACTGGATCCGCCAAAAAGCCAAAGAATGCGGGCTGATCGAGCCGTTCGAGGAAAGACAAGTGCGCGAAGGCGTGGTCTCCTACGGACTCAGCAGCTTCGGCTACGACATCCGCGTCGCCAAAGAGTTCCGCATCTTTACCCCCGCCACCGGCGAGCTCACCGTCATCGATCCCAAAGCGGTTGACGAACGCGCCCTGCAGACCTACCACGGCGACGACTGCATCATCCCGCCCAACAGCTTCGCCCTCGCCCGCACCATCGAGTACTTCCGCATCCCGCGCAACGTGCTCGCCATCTGTGTCGGCAAATCCACCTACGCCCGCTGCGGCATCATCGTCAACGTCACGCCCTTCGAGCCGGAGTGGGAAGGCTACGTCACCATCGAAATCAGCAACACAACCCCTCTCCCGGCCCGCATCTATGCCGGCGAAGGCATCGCCCAGGTCCTCTTCTTCGAAGGCGAAACCCCCGAAGTCTCCTACGCCGACCGCAACGGCAAGTACCAGAAACAGTCCGGCATCACCCTGCCCCGCTTGTAGAGAAGCTGCCAAAAAAGGGGCAATTGGGCGCCTTAATCCCACCGGAGCAAGACCAGAGGCCTCTCTGCTACTGCCGGTAATCCCTTCTCTCCAACGCCTGCTGTCGCGCTTCTTCCAAGGTGAACTGGATTTCGGAAACGTCGATCTCGGTTTCCGAACTGTTCAGCTGCCTGTATATCCCATCAAAGACCGTTGTGAAACCCGCCTGCATACTTCTGGGCAGGGCCAGAGCAAGAGGCGGCAGCACTTCGTCCGCCCCGCGTATTATCTCCTCGGCCTTTCGCGCAGCCACCGGCAACAGCGCCCGGTCGACATCGCGATGCAATGGAATAAATCCGACATTTGCAGGGTCCTCGGCGATTCGGGCTATCTGCGTCGCTTGCGCTTCGGCTGACGCCATGTAACCGACAAACGCGCTTGCTTCAGGTCGATGCGCCGCCTCTGCCGGGATTACGTAGCCGACAATTGTCGCGATCTCTCCCACTGACGTATCAGGGTCTATCTGGGGAAACCGAAAGAAATCGAGCTCAGCGGCAGATTCCGGGGACAGGTGGCGCAAACTGAAATGGGGCGCAAGCGTCATCACAGCCTCCTTTGCCGTGAGCGGACTATCCTCAACCCCGGGGATCAGCGCCTTTATGCTCCCGCTCTCAGATGTCACATTCGGTCTTTCAATAAAGTATCCTTGCCGAAAAAGAGAGATCCAGGATTCCCAGACGCGGGCTGTTCTTTCATCGGTATAGCTCTCCTGCCCCTCCATCAAGCGCCTGTGGAACGCAGGTCCGTTCAGACGTATGTTGAGGTAGCTGAACCACAAGTAGCTGTGATAGATGCTCTGACCGGCTATTGAGAGAGGCGTCTCGCCGTTCGCCAATAGCGTCTCGCAAATGGTTACGAACTCCTCCCATGTCGCGGGCGGAACCAGGCCATGGCGCTCAAAAACCTCCTTGTTGTAATAGATGACTGTCCAGAAAGAACCGACAGGCACAAGTCGAAACGTCCCATCGACACGACCGACTTCACCGAACTGTCTTCCATACGCTTCAGCAAGATTGTTGTCCGCCCAAATATCCGAGAGATCGAACAATTGATTCTGTTGGGCAGCCTGGCGCAATTCATGGCCGTCGGCCCAGAAAAATACGTCTGGAGGCGGGGTCTCCGACAAGTAATGGCTAAAGGCGCGCTGCTGTTGCTGGCGGTCAATCTCTATGTGCGCCATCCGCTCACGGAACTGCTCGATCGCCGCTTCCTCTGGCACAGACCATATGGGTCCGCCCGGCGCAACATACCTGATTGTCACGGGCTCGCCAACCGGCCCAGAGACGGCCGTCCTTATCTCTTGCGCGTCGCAGCCATAAAGCAAGAAGGCAAGAGCGGAAGACAGAAGGAGTGCCGCAATCCCAAATCTGCCTCGCGAAATCGGTTCTTCGAAGGCCACTGTTGTCCCTCCGTCAATAAAGTCAGGGGGCGACACAACGCCGAGGCGCTGAGAGGCGTTATAGGTGATGATTACGGGGCTGCAGGCGCCCGGAAGACTTTGCAGATTGTCGCGGCTGCCTTGCGTTGCCGGCCGTTTTCACCCTTCTCCCCAGTCAATCGCCGCAGCCACTGACCTCTGACAACCGGTCACGAACCACTGCCGTTGTGAGGGGGGAATCCCCCCGCAACGCCCCCCGGTGTCATGCAACCCCGCGTATGTGTCGTCAACGTTTCATACGGGCGCCCGCTGAAAGCGCCTTGCCAAAGCCTCAATCGCGGCATGGAACAGAGGTTGACCTACCCTCACAGGCCGCCGAGATGGGCTAACTGCCCCGCTCCGCGAGAGTTCCCAAAAAAATCCAAAACTACCAGAGGTTCTCCTTAGCGTGCCTTCGCGGATCAACGCCGTTGCAGTTCTCCTTCATACTGTTTGATCCGTCTCACCCTACAGATCATAAATCGCACGCAAGTTCTCGCCCAGCACAAGCGCCTCATCTTCCGGCGAGAAGCCGGCCATCCGGATGCCGTTGACCCCATGCACGGCGATGCCCGCCGGCGCATTCGAGCCAAAGACGATCCGGTCCGCGCCCAGCTCGCCATTCTCCACAATCGCCGAAATCGTGTACGGCTCCGCCGCCGCGATCAGCGTCGTGCCCAGATAGATGTTGGCGTTCTCCTGCGCCGCCTGCACTGCCGACCTGGTCCACTCCCGATAGCCCATGTGATCCATGATAATCGTCACCTGGGGATGGTTCCGGGCGATGTGGGCGATGTACTCCGGCGCGCAGCCGCTCATATAAGAGCCGGAGTGGATCGTCGCCGTTATGCCCAGCGAACGCGCCAGGTCCATCACCGGATCGACTGCGGTACTGTCCAGACGATAGCGGTGGCTGGCCGCCATCAACTTCACAGTGCGCGCCCCCCGCCGCACGCAGCTTTCCAGGTCCTCCAGCGCGTCGGACCCCATCGTCGGGTTCACCAGACAGCCGGGCAGAATGCGCGGCTCGCCCGCCGCCGCATCCAGAACCGCTGCGTTGCCGGGCCGGGGATCCGGCGGCACACCCCCCTGAAAGACAACACTCACGTCGATGCCGGCCTCGTCCGCATTCGCAAGCAACCCGGCCCGTCCATAGGGCTTTCCGTCAAATTCCTCCGGCAAGTAGGATTCAAAATCGGCCACAAACTGACTCATCTTCTGCCTCCTTCATGAATGGATTACCTTTGCCTGCGCCGCCGCCAACCCGGGCACGGTCACAAGTAGGTTAGCCTAACGACGATCTCTCCAACAGTCAAACACATCCTCCGTGCCCCTCCGTGGAGCAAAAAGCCGTTGCCCTTCTTCGCGCCCCTTCGCGGATCAATCTGCCGTTGCCCTCCTCCGTGTCCCTCCGTGGATCAAAAGACGTTGCCCTTCTCCGTTGCCGTTCGCCGTTGCCGTTTCCCCCATCACCCTAATCCCTTAATCCCCCCAAATCCCCGTCCAGACAAAATCCCTGTCCCCCCCATTGCGCAAAGACATTCACCCGTGCTATACAGTGCTCAACATCGCGCCGCAGCCAGCCCGAAACACACCCACAATGGAGCAGCCCCATGACGACCCAACCCTTCCCCCCGCCCGCAGAGCTGACCATCTGTTTCGCCCACGTCGCCTACCAGCTGGAGACGATCTTCTCCCGCCGCCAGGCCGCCCTTCGCGTAAGCGGCCCTGCCGCGGAAGCGGACATCCAATCCTTCCAAGCGTGGACACCAGAGGACCTCAGCGCACGCCTGCATGAGGCCGACGTCCTCCTCGTCTCCGGATTCTGGCAGAACGAATTCCTGCAAGTCGCGCCCCGCCTCCGTTTCATCCAGTCGATCGGCGCCGGCGTCGACCAGTTCGACCTCGACGCCCTGCGCCGGCGGGGCATCCGCCTGGCCAACGCCAGCGGCGTCAACAGCAACGCCGTCAGCGAACATGCCATGGCCCTCATCCTCGCCTTCACCCGCCACATCCACACCGGTCGCGACCGCCAGCAGAGCCGCGCCTGGCGCGGCATGATCGGCGACCTCGCCCTGCGTGAAGATGAGCTCGGCGGCAAGACCCTGCTCATCATCGGCCTGGGCCAAATCGGCTCCCGCCTGGCGAAACTGGCCAGGGCCTTCGACATGCACGTCCTCGCCACCAAGCGCAACCCCACCGCCGCCGCAGCGGCCGCCGACTCCGTCCACCCGCCGGACCAGCTGCCCGCGCTCCTGCCCCAGGCCGACTTCGTCGCCCTCACCTGCCCGCTCACGCCCGCAACCGAGAAAGTGATCGACGCCGGCGCTTTCGCCCTCATGAAGGAAAGCGCCTACCTGATTAACGTCGCCCGCGGCCGCTGCGTTGACGAACCCGCCATGCTGGCTGCCCTCCAATCCGGCGCCATCGCCGGCGCCGGCATCGATCACTTCTGGGATGAGCCCCTACCCCAGAATTCCCCCTTCTGGGACCTCGAAAACGTCCTCATCACCCCGCACACCGGCGGCGAAACCTGCATGTACGAAGAAAACCTGATCGACATCCTGCTCGAAAATCTCGGCCGCCTGTGGCGGGGCGAATCCCAACTCTTTAATCAGGTTGTCTAGGGGCCAAGTCGGATCATCCGCCGGGCGCAATGGCCCGCAGGATTGAATTGTCAGCCGAAAAGTTGGTAAAATGTCAGGCATGTCAGGTCCCGCGACGCGATACTGGGAGCATGCCGCGTCGCGCGTCCCAAACAGAGCGGTCCCGTTCAGCGCTACTGGAGAGCCCTTTCCTGACAATGCATTCACGCCTGAAAATCTCACGCCAAAAAAGATGGCTGCGTCCCACGGCCTTCCGCGCACGCGTCGTCCCGCTCGCCCGCCTTCTGGCCTGCGCCGCGGTCCTGCTGGGCGTCCTGTCCAGCCTGCATGCCCAGCCCGCCTTCGCACAGGGGAAATCGCTGCTCTGGGAGCGCTTCGACGTCGACATCATCATTCGCCGCGACGGCGCCTTCGAAGTTTCCGAGCATCAGACGATTCGCTTCACAAAAGGCGTGTTCACGACCGGCTATCGAGAAATCCCCAAGCGGCATCTCAATACGCTCGACAACTGGGCCCTGACCGACGCCAGCGGCAACAGCTATCGTCTGGCCGGCAGCGGCAAAGAACCATTTACATTCACCGTCGACAGCTTGGCAGGGCGCTACGTCGTCTACTGGTACTTTCCGCCCACCTCCAACCGCAGCGAAACCTTTACCCTTTCCTACACCGTGCATGGCGGGCTACGCTACTATGAGAGCGGCGACCAGCTCTGGTGGCGTGCGATCTACGGCGATCGCAGCTTCCCGGTGCAGGCCGGGCGGGTGAATGTCGTGGCCCCCGCCGCCATCCAGGAGTGGGCCGCATACACCAACAACGGAGTCCGTTGGGAAGACGCCCGCGCAACTGCCTCAGCCTCGCTCCTCGAAAGCGGACGGGAAATCGCCTACGTCCTCGATCGCAGGCTGACGCCCGGTCAGACGTTCGAAGTCCGGGTGGAGTTCACGCCCGGCGTGGTCGCCGGCGAGGCGCAGCCGTGGCAGGCAAGGGCCGATGCCGAAGCAGCCGCGCGTGAAGCGGAAATACGCTTTCGCGCCCGCTGGGTTCCCATTCTGACGCTCCTGTTCGGCGCTCTCGGCCTGCTCTTCCTTCTGGGCGGCCCGGCCGCGCTCTACCTGCTCTGGTATCGCCTCGGACGCGACAAACCAGTCGATATGGTCGCCGACTACCTGCCGGAGCCGCCCGACGACCTGGCCCCGGGCGTCGCCGGTACCCTTCTGGACGAGCAGGCCGACATGCAGGACATTATCGCCACCGTTGTGGACCTGGCGCAGCGCAAGGTCATCAGCATTACCGAAGAGAAAAAGGGCAAATTCCAAGTCTCTCGCGACTTTACCTATCGCTACGAAGATCGCAACCAGCCCGTCTCCCCTTTTGAGAAACACCTGCTGCACAGCCTCTTTGGAGGCGGGAGTTCTATCAAACTTTCACTTCTGAAGAACAAATTTCACAGTGAGTTGCCCGCTCTCAAGCGAGCTCTCTATAAGGAAGTAACCGTACAGGGCTATTTTGCCCGCAGCCCGGAAAAAGTGCGCAATCAGTACAGTCTTCTGAGCATCGTTCTATTTGTCCTGGCGGCGCTGGCCGGCAATGGACTGTGGGCGCTCTTCGGCGAGATCACCGGCGCCGCGGCTCTGCCCGGCATCGGCCTTGCCGCCACCGCCGTCGGCTTCCTCCTGCTGTCCCGCTTTATGCCCCGCAAAACCGACGCCGGAGCCGAGCTCGCCGCGCGCTGGCAGGCATTCAAACGATATCTTCGCGATATCGACCGCTACAGCGACCTCGAAGAACAGAAGGAACTTTGGGATCGCTGGCTGCCCTATGCCATTGCCTTTGGCCTGGATAAACAGTACATTCGCAAATTTGAAGCGGTTGACGCGCCCGCGCCCGGCTGGTACATTCCCGATCCCACCTTGTACGGCCCCTACCGGCGCGCCTACTATGGGTCCGGTCTCCCCGGCAGATCCGTTCGACCGGATGTCGACGGCGGACGCGTTGCCGGCGACCTGCCTGGCGCCCCCGCTGGCTCTCTGGGCGGCGGCGGCCTGGGCGGGAACCTGGGCGAAGTCAGCCGCGGGCTGGGCAATAGCCTCTCAGGCATGAGCGTGGGGCTCGGCTCCTTGCTCACCAGCACCAGCGCCACCATGACCAGCCGGCACAGCAGCTCATCCACAGCCGGCGGCGGCTGGAGCGGCGGAGGCTTCTCCGGTGGCGGCTTCGGTGGGGGCGGTTTCGGTGGCGGCGGCGGTGGCGGTGGCGGCGGCGGCGGCTTTTCTTAGAATTGGCATGGGCTCGCTCTCTGCCAAAAGGGCGTGAGCCCCGAATTGGGGGCCCGCTTCGCCTGGGCCGGGTTCGCGCAGCCCCGCAAGCAAAAAGGAGCATACCATGCGCGGAGGCGCCCGTATCGTCGGCCTGGCGATCATGGCGATTTCAGCCCTCCTCTTCGCCGGCTGGATCGCGGCGGTGGCAACGTCCGGTACGACCGCCGGCGGGATGGCGCTGGGCCTGTTCCTCGCGCTGGTCGTATGCGCGCCCCTGCTGGGCATCGGCTTCTATCTCTGGCGCAAGGGCCAGCAGGAGGAAACCGAGTTCGCGCAGGTCGCGCAGGAAAAGAAGATCCTGAACATGGTTCTGACCCAGGGCCAGGTGAGCGTGCAGGAGATCATCATCGAGCTGCAGCAACCGCGTGAAACCGTGGAGGACATGATCCGCAACCTGGTGGGCAAACAGCTCTTCAGCGGCGCCATCAACTGGGAGGAAGGCCTTCTCTACAGCGTCGACAGCCAGAAACTGACCGACGGGCGCAACTGCCCCAACTGCGGCGGCGAAGTCGAGCTGGCCGGCAGAGGCCTGATCCACTGCGCCTGGTGCGGCAGCGAGGTGTTCCTGACCCAGCGCGCCGCAACCCGGCTGGACACCGCAACGTAATGAATAGAGAACACTCTGAATCCATCACCTGGCGGGACAGGGTTGCGCCCCGTCTGATTGACGCGTCGAAAACCGGCCGAACAAGAGGGCAATGATGACAGATTCCTTTGTGGAAAAAGCTGATGAGAATATGGGAGCCGTCGAGCGTGTGCTCAAGGGGCTGCCGCTGGCGCGCGAATACACCGATAAGGAGCTGCGCCGCGAGGCCGATCACCGCCTGCGCCAGCTGCTGGCAACCGAGCTGGAGCAGGAGAAGCAGCGCCTGTACGACGTGCAGAAGAAGCTGCTGCGCAGCGGCGGGCTGGCCTGGATCGATGACGCCGACGGCGCCATCCAGCGCCTGCAGACCCTCATCGACCGCATCAAGACGGCCAGCTACGGCTATGCCGGGCTGTTCGCGGCGGTCAAGATCCAGGAAGAACAACTCAACGCCCTCCACCGCTTCGACACGGCCATGGCGGAGCGCGCCCTGGAGATCAGCGAAAGAATCGACCAGCTGGAGACCCGCGCGACAGAACGGGAAGCGATCGGCCCCGCCATCGAGGCCGTCAACGACACCGTGACCGAACTCCAACGACTCTTCGACAAGCGGAGCCACGCGATCACAACCGCAGCCGCCGACGCATAGCGGCCCGCGCACGGTCCGGCCACAGGCCGCCGGAGCCGAGATACAGGAGAAAACTGATGGCAAGAATCATAGACGTAATCGAAGCCCCGGATCAGGGCGCGCAGGAGCTCGTGGTGCGCGTGCCGGAGGTCGGCTCGGGCGACTTCCGCTTCGGCAGCCAGGTCATCGTCCGCGAGAGCCAGCGCGCCGTCTTCTACCGCGACGGCAAATCCCTCGACCTCTTCGAGCCGGGCCGGCACACCATCACCACCGCCAACCTGCCGATTCTTTCCAGGCTCCTGCGCATGGGAACAGGCGGCCAGGATATCTTCACCGCCGAGGTGTTCTTCGCCAACATGCGCGAGTTCACCGACATGAAATGGGGCACGCCGGAGCCAATCACCCTGCGCGATACCGACCTGGGGCTGGTGCGCCTGCGCGGCTTCGGCCAGTACACGATGCAGATCGCCGACCCCAAGCGCTTCGTAGACCAGTTCGTCGGCACCCAGGGCATGTACCGCACCGGCCAGATCAACGACTTCCTGCGCAGCGCCATCATCAGCCGCATGACCGACATGTGGGGCGAGAACATGACCAGCATTCTCGACCTGCCGCGGCTCTTCGACGAGCTTAGCGCGGCCATGCGCGCAACATTGCAGGACGATTTCACCGCCATGGGGCTGGCGCTCAAACAGTTCCGCATCGTCTCCATCAGCCCCACCGAGGAGACGGCCAAGGCGATCGACGAACGCGCCAGCATGGGCGCCATCGGCGACATGGCCGCCTACATGCAGTTCAAGACCGCACGCGCCCTGGGCGACGCGGCCCAACAGCCGGGCGGCGCCGGCGGAACCGGCGAAGGCCTCGGCCTCGGCGCGGGCATCGGCCTCGGCGCCGGCATGGCCGGCATGATCACCAACGCCATGAACGCCTCCCAGCCCCCCGCGCAGCCCGCCCCCGGCGCGCCAAACCCGCCCGCAGCGCCCCAGCCGCCCACGCCGCCCCAGCCGCCCGCCGCGCCCGCCGTCATGACGCTGGAGCAGGCCGCCGCCTACCTCCAGGTTTCGCCCGATGACATCCAGGCCCTGATCGACGACGGTTCGCTGCAGGCCAGGCGCATCGGCAGCCAGTACCGCATCGCGCGGCAGGCGATCGATGATTTCTTGGCAGGGTAGGGGGTCTAAGTTCGCCCGATCAGTCGAAGCCGAACCTTTATCTGGCGGCGCTCAACAACATCCCCAGCACGGGGAAAATCTTCAGGGCGGCGCCAAACCTTGAACTGCCCGTTTGAAGAGGCAAGCCAATTCAAGTATCCTACGCACCTGCTCCAGTACAAACCGCTGTACTGTTGATCGGGGAGGCAAAAGAGGCAGCCGCCCGTTCAAATGGCAAGTACATGCGGATCGCTTACGACCTGCACGTACTGTACTTTGAAGAGTCGCAGAAGGAGGGCTTACTCCGATGAAAAAGCGTCGGAAGTTCAGCGACCTAACTGAGCATTTCACTCCCAAGGACCGCAAAATTGTCGAGGAACAAAAGGCGCAAATGCGTGCCTCATTGCAACGGCCAAACAAACCCGTTGATTTGCCAGAGGCGGCTCCTCAAACGCAAGGTCGAAGATCGAACCCGGGAAGCCGCAGATAGGGCCTCCACCGAACGAGGACTGGCCACATCCCCAGCGCGCGGAGGAACCCCGCGACGGCCCCAAGGCGTGCCTCGCCGTCCTCGGCGAGCGCTTACCACAACCCCTCACGCATCATCCCTATCTCTTTCGTCAAATCGCGCATAGCGCAGTCCCGGACAAAGTCCCCGAGCGCGGCGCGAATCAGACGCCTGCCGCCCATGGCCTGACCCCAAGACCGCCTCTTGCCTTCTGTCCGGCCCATACCGCCACCACTGAACCCGCGCTGAACTCGACTCTGCAGTTTACCCATCGCCCGCCTGCGGCACAGCTCCATATCCCGCAAATGGAGGCCCAATTCGGGTCTCATTTCCCCTTGACAGACAATACATATTTTCTTATGCTTAAAGTATTCTGATTTTGTTGATTATGTGGATGATCAACTCAAATCATAATAGGATCCTGCTATGGAACTTACACTCGTATGTAAGGGTACCCCAGAGGAGATCGCCGCGATTCTCGAGGCCGTTCAGGCCGCGAAAATCGCGCAGACGACGAATCAGAAATCAAGCCCGCGCGCTGCGCCTTCCGAACCGGCAGGGTTCGTGTCTGCTGAGATCATGCAACGGGCCTTGGCGCGGCGTCCACTGACCGAAAATACGCGGGTCATGCTGAAGACGCTCTGTGACGCCGGCGATGCCGGGAACTACGTCTCGCGCTCAACACTTTGCGAGGCGACTGGCTTGACCCTTACCCAACTCAACGGCGTTCTGGGGAAATTCGGCGCCCGCATCATGGGCACCAACGGCTATGACGGGAGATCTTCCTATCTTGAGCACGGGAGAAATGAGCTGACCGACGAAGGGACCTACCGTCTTCCGGAAACGCTTTGCGGCGTCGTACAACATTTTCTGGAAAACGCTGAGTAGCGGCGACATCTGGTTGAAGAGCCGTCGGTCCCTGTCTCGACCACCTTGGCGTCGCATGCGAGCCGCGGCAAAGATGAACTCGGCTTTCGCCCGCCAGGCAAGCCCATTCCGCAGTGAAATGCCCGCTGTCTATCCGCGGAAATCGAAATGCTCTTCCGCGCCGTCGGCGGCGCCTCAGTCTCGCCGATTCCATCGGCTTTCCCCTTTGAGCAAAGCGCGGCATCAGTCAACACCGGATTGCCCGGCAGGCGATGGATGACTCTCCGGCGGGGTAGTGAGGCGCCCTCTTTCCCGGAGACAGATCGGGCCGTGCCCTCACTGCCGCTGAGCAGACACATCCCCAACACGCGGATAATCTTCACGACCGTACCCAAACCTTGGACGGCCGCTTGCGGATGCTGGGCAAGTCGAGTATTCTACGTACCCAATCCCAGAAGGACAGCTATACAGTTGTTGGGGGGCAAAGGAAGAGACGACCACTCTTACGATATGGACGCGCCAGTCGCCGGTGACCTGTGCGATGAGGGCGTCGTAGCATTGCGAAAGGAGGGCTTGCTCTGATGAAAGGAAAACGAAAGCGCAAAAAACGAACCAGGCATCTCAATCGCGAGGACCGCGAAAGCGCCGAAGAAAAAAAGGCAAGGATACGCGCCTCGTTGCAGCGGCCTGGCAAACCCAGCGAATTTCCCAAATCGGTCCCCAAAACGCAAGCTCGAAGATCGAACCCGGGAAGCCGTAGATAGAGCCTTCATCGCACGGAGACAGGCCGCATTAGGCAGCGCCGCGCGAGGTACTCACCTAAACTTCGTGATTCTGTAGAGGTTCCTTCTAAAGGGGTATTTTCTAAATCAGAATACCTCTCAAGTCCCTGCCTGGAGCAGGGCCCTAGCTGGCCACGCGCAACCGCATCCCCAGCGCGCGGATGATCTTCATCATCGTATTAAAGTTGGGATTGCCGTCCTCGGAGAGAGATTTATACAGCCCTTCTCGGGTCATTCCGATGTCGCGGGCCAATTTGCTCATGTTGCGGGCCCGGGCAATGTCGTTGAGCGCGGCGCGAATCAGACGCCCGTCCCCCAGGTCTTCTTCGAAAGCCGCTTCAAGATAGAGGCGGGCATCTTCTTCAGTGCGAAGTTGAAAGCTTGTCCCAGTTTTCGGACGTTCTCCAAGCTCGTTTGCCAGAGTTTGATGCGCTAGTAGTGTGTGATAGAGTACCAACGATGAGGAAGTGGGAAGTTGAATTTACAGACGAATTTGCAGAATGGTGGAATGAGATCTCTTTGTCTGACCAACGGTCCATTAGCGCCGGAGTTGAGCTTCTTGAGGAAAGAGGACCGGAGTTGGGAGCCCCCTATTCTTCAAGTATCCGAAGTTCACGCCATAATCATATGCGTGAACTCCGAATACAGAGCGGAGGAAGGCCAGTCCGGATTTTCTATGCATTTGATCCAAGACGAACGGCAATATTGTTGATAGGGGGCGACAAAAAGGGAGACGACCGGTTCTATGAAAGGTATGTACCAGTTGCCGACGACCTGTACGATACGTATATTGGGGAGTTGCGAAAGGAGGGCCTGCTCTGATGAGTGGACACCGTAAATTCAGTGAACTAACTAAGGGCTTTACTCCCGAAGACCGTAAGATCGTCGAGGAAAAAAAGGCGGCGATGCGCGCCGCGTTGCAACAGCCAAGTAAGTCGAGTAAAGTCCCGCCAGCGGTCCCCAAAGCGCATGAGCCAAAACCAAGTGCGGCAAGCGGCAGATAAGGAGTTCATTACAGTAGAGCTGGACTCATTCTGAGCCACAACAAGTGTCACTCAGCCAGGGCTTGGTGATTTTGTTGTGGCTCTTGTCAAAAAAGAAGCTTGTAAACCGGGATTCTTTTGGCTCTTTTGCCTCAGTTGCTTCTTGTTGGTCCCCACCGCTACAACGCTAGAACATTAAGGTTTGGCGGCGCGCAACACCCTCCCCTCAATACAGCGCCGGCTGCCTGTCCGCAAAGATCGGAATCTTCTTCCGCGTCGCCTCCACCGTCTCCAGATCAATGCGCACCGTCAGCAGCGCCTCCGTCTCGCCGCCCTCGATCAAAGTCTCGCCCCACGGATCGATCAACGCTGACGCGCCGAAAAAGCTCACGTCGTCCGTCGTGCCGACGCGGTTGCACGCCGCCACAAAACACTGGTTCTCGATCGCCCGGCTGCGCAGCAGCGTGCGCCAGTGCATACGCCGCGGATGCGGCCACGCCGCCGGCAGGATCATCAGGCGCGCGCCCTCCAGCGCGTAGCGCCGAAACAGCTCGGGGAAACGCAGATCATAGCAGATCGCCAGCCCCGCGCAGCCCCACGGCAGCTCGTGCATCACGCCCGTCCCGCCCGGCGCCAGGTACTTATCCTCGCTCATCAACCGGAACAGGTGAATCTTCCTGTAGGTGGCCGCCAGCTTGCCCTCCGGGCTGTAGAGCGCCATCGTATTGTAGAACTGGTCGCCCTGGCTCTCCAGCATCGACCCGGTCAGCCACACATGGTTGTCCCTGGCTAGCGTAGCAAAGCGTCCAAACCAGCCGCCGTCACCGGCCTCCGCGGCCAGGGGCGACGCGTAGGCTGCCGCGTTTTCCAGGTCGATAGAGCTATGCCACAGCTCCGGCAGCACCACCAGATCACTGCCGCGGCCGGCCGCATCCGCAACGAACGCCTCCGCCCGCTCAAAATTGCCCTCCGGGTTGCCGGCCTGACTGTCCATCTGCACCAGCGTAAGAACAAACTCAGACATAAGAACCATACCTTTCCAAGATTTCTACATCTATTATCCGGTCGCCCACGAAGTCACTGACCACTGCAGTAATCATACATGCTGATCGACGAGGATCGGATTGCCGTCAGGATCCACGATCACAAAACTCGCCGGTCCGGTTGTTGTCTCGTCTGCCTCACTCGCGAACTCGATGCCGGCCGCCTTCAGCTTTTCCTGGATATCTCGGACATCGGTAAAGCTGTCGAGAGGATTTGCGGAACTGTCCCAGCCGGGGTTGAAGGTCAGTATATTCTGTTCGAACATGCCTTGAAAAAGGCCAATCACGCAACTGGGACTCTTCATAATTAGCCAGCCCTCGGTTGCGTCCCCGCCGAACACCGCAAATCCGAGCTTTTCGTAAAAGGCCCTCGAGACAGAGATATCTTTGACTGTTAAACTGACCGAAAAAGTGCCTAAATCCATCTAATTGACTCCATTTTCTCCTGCAGATCAGACTGCAATGTTAAAGGTTAATCGCTCATATAGTCCATCCTCTATACTAGGCTGCTCACTGCGTTTCCTCCGGGTCGGGCAACACCTCCACCGCGGCGCCGGGAGCAGGCCCCCCGTATTCGCCCAGCCTGCGCGGGCGGGCGGGGCTGTCGGAACGCTGGCCGGGCGCACGGGTCTGATTCGGCGCGGCGTTGACATTCAACTTGCGGCCGGGAAGAGGGCGCGTCGCACGCCATATCAACCACGCGCCCAGCAAAGGCAAGAACGCCGGCCACAATCGCAACGGCAGATTCTGCTGACCGAGGCCAGCCGAAAACAGGAAGAGGCCCAGCAGCACCAGCACGGAGCCGGGAACCAGCGCCCACCACAACTGCCACCGCTGTCCCAGGAGGTAGAGCAGGAAAAAGACAGCCCCCAGGCCAATGAAGAGGACAGTGCCCAGCACCGACGGATCCTCAGTGAGACTGCTCAGGGCGATCGTGGCGCCCAACATCAACATGAACCCGCCAGGAATGATCGCCCACCAGCGCTCGGCGCGGTCCAACAGATAAACGTGGGCGAACCCGATTGCCTGGCCCACAAAGAGAAGGCCGGCCGTGACGCGCTGGTCCAGCGCAGGCAGGGTGGAGAGATACACCATCGCCGCCAGCGCGATCAGCGTCCAGCTGGGGATCAGGCGCCACCAGTTGTCGCGGGCGGAGAGATAGCCGCCAACAAAGACGAGCGCAAACAGGCCTAACAACACGGCCGCCGCATACTGAACGTACGGCTCAAAGCGAACAAAGACATCCAGGTTGAACAGCAGCAGCCCGACACCCGCCAGCGACAACAGGATGCCCCACATGAGGCTGTTCACCCGGTTGTCGCCGCTCCTGGCCGCCATCGCCTACCCTCCTGATCAGCGAACGGCGGCCGCGGACCGTTCGCTGGCAGCCATGCCGCGCCAGACCGTCTCCGGCGTAAATGGCAGCGCATCGTACCAGACGCCGAGCGCATCGTGCAACGCGGCCGCGATGGCCGGCGCCGTCGGCAGGAACGGCATCTCGGCCATTCCGCGCGCGCCCAGCGGCCCCTGCGGGTCAGGCAACTCCAGGATCACAGGCACAATCTCCTCGGCCACGTCGGCCACGCCGGGGATCAGATAGTTGCTCAGGTACGGGGTAATCGTGACCCCCTCCTCCTGCAGATAGTTCTCCAGCAGCGTCCAGCCTATCGATTGGGCCACCGCGCCCTCAATCTGCCCCTCCACATGCTGCGGATGGATCGCCTTGCCTACGTCGTTCACGCTGATCAACCGCTTGACCGTCACGTGTCCGGTCTCCCGGTCCACCTCGACATCGGCCACCTGCGCGCAATATCCGTAGGTGATATTGGGGTCGCACTCACCTGTCTCGCGGTCGAAGGGGGTCGTGGCGCGCGGATGATAGACGAACTCGGCCCGGGCCGGCCGTTCCTCATCGCGCCACAACGCCATGGCCCGTTCGGCCGCGCCCTGAATTGCGTTGCCGGCCATAAAGGTCAGGCGGCTCGCGGAGGCGCTGCCGCTCGAGCCGGTTACATCTGTGTCGGCCGCCTCCAACTCCACCTGCTCCGGCGGCAGACCCAGGATTTCCGCGGTCATCAGAATGAATGCCGTGTGCGCGCCCTGCCCCACCTCGGCGCCGACACAGCCGACGCGCGCCCGTTCCACAGTCTCGCCGCCGTGCAGCTCCACCCACGCCGTGCAGTGCTCCGGAAAGCCGAAGCTGTAGCCGACGTTCTTGTAGCTGACCGCGATGCCCCGCCCGCGCGCGACGCCGCCGCGGGAGGAATCCAGGCTCGTGCTCAGCAGTCCGTTTCCCTGGCTCGGCCGCGGCCCGCCCGCTGCTTCCGTTGAAACGAACCACCGGCCGCTGTCTGCCCTCCAGCCGCCTTGGCGAGCGGCCTCGGCAAGCACCTCCTCCGTTGTGCAGCCGGCCGGGATCGGGCTGCCCGTAACCAGGAGCGAGCCGTCGCGCAAAATGTTGCGCATGCGAAATTCCACCGGATCCATCTGCAGAGCGTGCGCCAGCTTGGCCACCTGCATCTCCGCCGCAAAGTGGGCCTGCGGCCCGCCAAACCCGCGAAAAGCGCCGCCCGGACAGTTGTTGGTATAAACCGTGCGCGCCTTCACATACGCGTTCGGGATTTCATACGGTCCCAGGCACATCAGGGTGGCGTTGGCCAGGACCTTTGTACTGGTATAAGCGTACGCGCCGGAGTCGCTGGTCAGGTCCATCTGCGCCGCCGAGATTTTGCCGTCCCGCGTCGCCCCCCACTTGGCGCGAATCACGAACGCATGCCGTTTGTGGTGCCCGATGATCGACTCTTCCCGGCTCCAGACCGTCTTCACCGGGCGGCCCGTCCTCCACGCCGCCAGCGCCAGCGGAATCTGGACCGACATATCCTCCCGCCCGCCGAAAGCGCCGCCAACCGCAGGGTAGCGCACCACAATCTGGTTCAGGGGCAGGTCGAGAGCATGCGCAATCTGCTCCTGGTCCTCGTGCATCCACTGGCCGGCGACGATGACCTCGATGCGGCCGTCGTCGCGCACATGGGCGAGGCCGGCCTCCGGCTGCAGGTAGGCGTGTTCCTGCGGGTGTGTGCGGTAAACGCCTTCCACGCACACATCGGCCTCGGCAAAACCAGCGTCGATATCCCCGCAGCGCAAGCGGTGCGTGACGAGCAGATTCGATTGCCGGTCCCGCCCCTCCGGATAGGGAAAGTTGCTGAAGGGGTGGGGATGCAGCGGCTGCGCGTCAGGCGCCAGCGCCTGCTCCGTGTCGGTGATGACCGGCAGCGTTTCATACTCGATGTCGAGCAGCCGCGCCGCGGCGTCGGCTTGCGCCGCGGTCTCCGCCACGACCAGCGCCACCTTGTCCCCTTCCCAGCGCACGACCTCGGCCTGCGGCGTGCTCCCCAGCCCGCACAGCACAGGCTGGTCCGGCATCACCAGCCCGTATTCGTTCACCGGCACGTCCGCCGCCGTCAGTACAGCGAGCACGCCCTCCGCGGCCTCGGCCCGCGACGTATCCATGCGCACGATGCGCGCATGGGGCACGCCCGCGAACACGATCTTCAACCACGCCTGACCGGGCAAATCAATATCCGCCGGATAAGCGGCCTGTCCAGTCACCTTCTCCCCCGCGTCAAAACGGGGAATACTGCTCCCAACTGCACGCATCAAAACACCTCAGAGTCTTCTCTATCCACTATCCACTGCAGTTCAAAACCACTCCGGATTTCGAGCCGGGATCCCGCGGTAATAGGCCTGTATCTCTTCCATCTGCGCTTCCATGTCGCCGCTCGGCCAGACGGTCGGACCGATACCCGCGACCTTCCGTTCAAAGTCGGCATAGGCCAGGGTGACCGGCGTTCCCGCACCCAGAGCGATACGGTAGAAGCCGGTCTTCCAACGTTCTACCTTCTTGCGCGTCCCCTCCGGCGTCAGAACCAGCACGAACTTCTCGCTGCGGTTCATTTCGTCGACAACCTGCTGCGCAAGATCGCCGGGCGACTGGCGATTCACCGGTAAGGCGCCCAGCCAGCGCATGAGACCGCCCAATGCGTGATCGCAGGCCTCTCTCTTGACCATCCAGCGGCAATCCAGCCCAGTGGCCAGGAAGAATCCGACCGCCAATATGGCATCCCAGTGGGAAGTGTGAGGAGCGCCGATGATTACCAGCTTGGGCTCGTCGGGCAACTGGCCCTCGATGCGCCAGCCGAGCACTCTGTACATCGACCGGCCGAAAGCCCGGGTCAGCCAGTTCCCGCGCCGCGGCAGCGAGGGCGGCAGGACGGTATCCGCAAAGGGCGTGTCGAAAAACGGCTCCGGCCCAAGCCAGCCCCATTCGCCCATACTTGGCGAAGGCGAAGCAAGTTTTTTTCTTTCACGGCGGAGGAAAACGAAAAGAAAAAAAATGCCGAGGAGAAATAGAACGTCACTCCGCATTCCTCTTCTGATCATAGATGCGAAACCCCCTCTTCTGGTAGTTGGGCAGCGCCGCCGGGTGGTCCAACGTGCATGTGTGGACCCAAACGCGCTGCGGTCCGAGCGCCCAGGCGCGGCGAAGCGCTTCCGTCAGGAGCGCGCCTCCCACGCCGCGGCCAACAAAGGACGGCAATAGGCCGAAATAGGCCAGTTCCACCTGCTTGACCCCGGAACTGTGCTGTTGGTCCAACTCAAAATAGCCGGCCGGCGTCTCGCGCACATATCCGATCCATGTCTGCATGCCGGGCCGCTCCACCCAGGCCTGCCACTCTTCATCGGTCCAGGGCAGCCGCGTCGACCACGAATACTCCCGGCCCACCTCGGTATAGAAAAAGCGATTCAGCGCGGGGAATGCCAACTCCGCCTGCCGGACGGCAAACGGTTGCGCGGGGGCACGCGCCGGCCGCAGCTGCTCCGCGCTCGTCATCTCCAGATAGTAAGTTATCACTTCGCTTCCGTCGGTTCCCATCTGCCCAGTTCACCTATTGGAGGAGTCCATATGGCCGATACGCCGCTCACTCCTCGTCCCTCACTCCTCGTCCCTCACGCCTCGCCCCGCCGCCACCACCGCGTCCAGAATCTTGCGGTAACCTGTGCAGCGGCACAGGTTGCCTGCCAGCGCCTCCTGCGCCTCCGTCCAGCTGGGGCTGGCCCGCTCGGCCAGCAGCGCCGCCGCCGACATCACGATTCCGGGCGTGCAAAAGCCGCACTGGACGCCGCCGCTCTCGATCAGCGCCTGCTGCACGCTGTGCAACAGCTCCGTCGACTGCCCGGCCGGCCCGGTCAATCCCTCGACCGTCACGACTTCACTACCCGCGGCCCGCTCCGCCGGCGCCAGGCAGGACATCACCGCCATCCCGTCCAGATAGACGGTGCAGGCCCCGCATTCACCCTCGGCGCAGCCCTCTTTCACGCCCAGAAAACCGGCGGCCCGCAGGCTGTCCAGCAGCGTCATGCCGCCTTCAAGTTCGACAACTGTACCGTTGACCGTTGCCTCCGGCCCCTGACGCGACGCGACCGGCCAGCGCCCCTGCGTATCGCCCCACAGCGTTACGGGTTCCGGCAGCCAGCCGTCCCGCTCGCGCCCCGCGCGCAGCTGGCGCAACAGCCGCGCCACCAGCGTCTCGACCATCGCCGTCCTGTAGGACGCGCTGCCGCGCAGATCGTCGATCGGCCGCGCCTGTGCCGCCGCCAGTTGCGCCGCCGCCGCGATCGTCTCATCCGTCAGCGTCTTGCCGGTCAGATAGTCCTCGGCCTCCGTCGCCCGCTCCACCGTCGGCGCAACCGCGCCCAAGGCGATCGCGGCATGCGTAACCGTTGCCTCCTGCCAGTCGCTGCCGTCGCAGGCCAGCGAACCGGCCACGCTCAAAACGCTGATCGCCTGCGCCCGGCGCAGCCCCAACTTGATGAAATTGCCGCGCCGGCCCGCTTCGGGCAGGGGAACTGTGATCCGCGTGAGCATCTCGTCGTCGGCCAGGTCCACCTGGCGCACACCGCGGAAGAAGCGCGCCAGCGGCAGCGTGCGGCTGCCGCGCGCCGCGCTCTCAAGCCGTACGCTGGCATCCAGCGTCAGCAGCGGCACAATCGTGTCGTTGGCCGGGCTGGCGGTGACGAGGTTGCCGGCAACTGTCGCCCGGTTCCGAATCTGCGGCGCGCCCACCTCCCAGCAGGCTCGCGCCAGCGCAAACGCGTGCTCCACAACCAACCGGCTTCGTACGCACTGGTTATGCGTCACCAGGGGCCCGAGATGGAGCGCGCCGTCCTCTTCCCAGATGTCGGCCAGGCCCGGTATGCGCGTCAGATCGATCAGCCCAATCCCGGCGCCGTCCGCGGCGTCGCGCGCCAAATCGATGAGCAGGTCGGTGCCGCCGGCAATGAATCGGGCCGCGGCGCCGTGTTCCGCCTTCAACCGCAGGGCATCTTCAACTGTGAGGGGGGATTCGCAGAAGCGGTACATATCAGTCCATTGCAAACGATTAAAACCCATCCGCAAACGTATCAATCATCAGCTTCACATCGCCCAGAGGGTAAAGAATCGGGCAGGTGGCGCCGTTGTCCATATATTCGCGTACCTTCTTTTTCACGTCCTCCGGCGTGCCGCTGGCCGTGATGCGCGTGACCAGCTCGTCCGGCACCAACGGCATGGCCTCGCGCACCTGCTCAATCGTCGCCGGCCAGCCCAGAATCGACTGAATCTCCTCAACAACCTCCGGCTTGACCCCGCTGGCCTGGGCGATGTGCGGCTGCTGCCCCAAATACTGGGTGAGCAGCTCGCGCGCGCCGTCCAGGGCCGTCTGCTGGTCGTCATGCACCGAGCAGACGATCAGCTGCGGGCGGTCGACGTCATCCAGGCTGCGGCCGGCCCGCTTCGCGCCGATTTCCAGCCGCTCCAGCGCCATGTGATTATAGTCCGGCGGCACACAGTAGTTCAACACCGCGCCGTCCGCGATCTCCCCGGTCAGCTCCATCATTTTCGGTCCGGTCGCGCCGATCATGATCGGCACATTGCGCGGCGTCTGGCGGCCATGCACGACATCCAGTTCGATGCCGTTCACCTGGTGAAATTCGCCCTCAAATGTGACATTCTCCATCGCCAGCAAACGCCGCGTGACCTCCACCGTCTCCCGCATCGCCTTCAACGGTCTGCGCCGGCTGATGCCCACATTCTTCGCCAGGGGATCCCACCACGCGCCCACGCCGCAGATGACGCGGTCCGGCGCCAGGTCGTCCAGCGTCAGAAAAGTGGCCGCCAGCAGCCCGATATTGCGCGTCCAGTTGTTGATGACGCCGGAGCCGATCTGAATCCGCTCAGTAACCGCGGCGAACGCCGCCATCGGCACAATCGCATCCCGCACCAGGCGGCTTTCCGCCTGCCAGACCGCCTCGAATCCCTTCTCCTCCGCGTAGCGCGCGTGCTCCATCCCCTCGCGGATCGAATGTTTGTCCTGCAGATAGAGTGCAACGCGGGTGTACTTTGGCGCGGTCATGGAAACTCCTGAATTCGTGCGGTCTGCGTGATGTGCGATGTGCCCCTGCGGGTCAGCTGTCGCCCAGAGAAGGCATCCTCCCAAAAATGGGAACTTCCCTCCAACTTTCCCTGCATTGTACACGTGTCACAATCGAGCGTCAAAGAAGCCGGAATTCTACGTGCCTCCTGCCGCCAGATTGAGAGCGCATGCCAAATGGCCCCCGTTGCCTTCGCTTGAAGCGGGGGCCTCTTGCATTACTCCTGGATTCTGTAAGACCTTTGGAACGCGTGAAGCGCTCCTGTCCTGCGTAGGACGTTCTCCCTTACCGATGGTCGGCGTCAAGTCCACGGCACGTCCGGCGCCTCCGCACATTCAGCGTCCCGTGCATGTCGGAAGATTAAGGCTCCGCAGATGAGCGGCCACAGCTTGATTAAGACCGGACAACACCGCTCCTTCAGGCAGGCACAACAGATTGCCTCTGAAGTCCAGATATGTCAGATTGGTGAGGGCATCCAGGTCCGGAATCGGACCGCTCAACTGGTTGTGACTGAGGGAGAGCCAGGACAGATTGGTGAGGGCGCCCAGGTTCGGAGCTGACCCACTCAACTGATTGTAACTGAGGTGCAGGCTCGTCAGGCTGGTGAGGGCGCTCAGATCTGGAACCGGTCCGCTCAGCTGATTGGAGGCGAGGTCCAGGCGTGTCAGGTTGGTGAGGGCGCCCAGATCCGGAATCGACCCACTCAACTGGTTGGACTCGAGGTACAGATATGTCAGGCTGGTGAGGGCACTCAGATCCGGAATCGGCCCGCTCAACTGGTTGTAACCGAGGCCCAGATCTAGCAGGCTCGTAAGGGCGCTCAAGTCCGGAATCGGCCCGCTCAACTGATTGTCGTTGAGAGATAAGAACTTCAGGCTGGTGAGGGCGCCCAAGTCCGGGATCGGCCCGCTCAACTGATTGTACTGGAGGACCAGATCCGTCAGGCCGGTTAGACCGCTCAGATTCGGAATCGGCCCGCTCAACTGGTTAGAACCGAGGGACAGTTCCGTCAGGCTGGTGAGAGCGCTCAGATCCGGAATCGACCCGCTCAACCGGTTGTAACCGAGTCTCAGCTCCGTCAGGTTGGTGAGAGCGCTCAGATCCGGGATCGGTCCGCTCAACCGGTTGTCGCCGAGGTGCAGCCTCGTCAGGTTGGTGAGGGCGCTCAGATCCGGAATCGTCCCGCCCAACCGGTTGTGACCGAGGTCCAGCTCTCTCAGGTTGATAAGGGCGCTCAGATCAGAGATCGGCCCGCGCAGCAAGTTAGATGAGAGGTCCAGCCTCGTCAGGTTTGTGAGAGCCCCCAGGTCCGGGACCGGCCCGCTCAACCCGTTAAGTGAGAGGTCCAGTGTTTTCAGGTTGGTAAGGGCACTCAGATCCGGGATCGGCCCGCGCAGCAAGTTTGCCGAGAGCTCCAGTCCTGTTACGCGCCCCCTGTCGTCAGTGACAACACCGTACCAGGCAGCGACCGGCGCATCGCTCAGCCAGTCCTCGTTTTGCGCCCAGTTGGGGCCGTCGGTTGCCCGGTAGAATGCGATCAGTGCCGCTCTTTCCTCCGGTGTGGCCGGATTCTGTGGGGTCTGAGGCGTCTCCGGCGTCTCCGGGGGCAGTCCGCCCGCGCAGGAGGGCAGATTCAGGCCCCGCAGGTGAGAGGCCACAACCTCACTTAAGTCAGACAGGTTTGTGCCTTCAGGCAGGCACAACTGATTTCCTGCGAGGGACAGGCTCGTCAGGTTGATGAGAGCGCTCAGATCGGGAATCGATCCGCTCAGCCGGTTGTCATTGAGGTACAGCCACGTCAGATTGACCAGTGCGCTCAGATCGGGAATCGACCCGCTCAGCTGGTTGTTATTGAGGTGCAGCCCCCTCAGATTGACCAGTGCGCTCAGATCGGGAACCGGCCCGTTCAGCTGGTTGTGACCGAGAGACAGCCACCTCAGATTGACCAGTGCGCTCAGATCGGGAACCGGCCCGCTCAACCGGTTGTGACCGATATAGAGATCGGTCAGGTTGGTCAGGGCGCTCAGATCAGGGATTGGGCCGCTCAACTGGTTGGCGCCGAGAGCCAGCTCGGCCAGGTTGGCGAGGGCGCTCAAATCCGGAATCGACCCGCTCAACACGTTGACGTTCAGGTACAACCCTGTCAGGTTGGTGAGGGCGCTCAGATCCGGAATCGGCCCGCTCAACCGGTTGTCGTAGAGGTTCAGGGAGGCCAGGTTGGTGAGGGCGCCCAGGTTCGGGATCGGCCCGCTCAACACGTTGACGCCAAGGTCCAACTCTGTCAGGTTGGTGAGGGCGCCCAGGTCCGGTATCGGCCCGCTCAACACGTTGTGACTGAGGTCCAGCTTCGTCAGGTTGGTGAGGGCGCCCAGGTCCGGAATCGGTCCGCTCAACTGGTTGTAGGTGAGGTTTAGCTCCGTCAGGTTGGTGAGGGCGCCCAGGTCCGGTATCGATCCGCTCAGTTGGTTGTAGGTGAGGTCCAGCCTGGTCAGGTTGGTGAGGGCGCCCAGGTCCGGTATCGGTCCGCTCAACTGGTTGGAGCCGAGATCCAGCCTGGTCAGGTTGGTGAGGGCGCCCAGGTCCGGAATCGGCCCGCTCAACCGGTTGTCGGTGAGGACCAGCTCCGTCAAGTTGGTGAGGGCGCTCAAGTCCGGAATCGGCCCGCTCAATCCGTTGTACCAGAGGAACAACTTTGTCAGGTTGGTGAGACCGCTCAAGTCCGGAATCGGCCCGCTCAACTGATTGACGCTGAGATACAGACTTGACAGGTTGGTGAGGGCGCTCAGATCCGGAATCGACCCGCTCAGCCGGTTGGCGTCAAGGTGCAACTCCGTCAGGTTGGTGAGGGGGGTCAGATCCGGAATCGGCCCGCTCAACCGGTTGCCGGTGAGGACCAGCTCCGTCAGGTTGGTGAGGGGGGTCAGATCCGGAATCGGCCCGCTCAACTGGTTGTAGCCGAGGTCCAACTTCGTCAGGTTGGTGAGAGCGCTCAAGTCCGGAATCGGCCCGCTCAACCCATTTTCGCCGAGGTCCAGCCTCGCCAGGCCGGTCAGTGCGCTCAAATTCGGAATCGGCCCGCTCAATTGGTTGGAGCCGAGGTCCAACCACATCAGGCTGGTCAGCGCGCTCAAATCCGGAATCGGCCCGCGCAACTGGTTGGACTCGAGGTCCAGCCTCGTGAGGCTGGTCAGTGCGCTCATATCCGAAATCGGCCCGCTCAACCCTATATTTGCAAGGCGCAGTTCAGTTACGTGTCCTCTCGCGTCCGTGACTACGCCGTGCCAGGTAGCGAGCGGCTGCTCGCTCAGCCAGTTGTCATTCTGCGTCCAGTCGGCGCCGTCTGTCGCCTGATAGAGGGCGACCAGCGCGGCCCTCTCCTCCTTCACGATCGGAACTGCCGGCGACTCGGGCACGGTCGCGGATACGTTCTCCGAGCACGCGCCCCGGTTGCCGCCGCCGTCCACCGTGCAGACAGCGTAGAAGTAGCTTCTTCCGGCGGTCAGTCCTTCGTGGGTGTAGGAGGCGCCTGTCAGGCTGCCGTCATCAAGACGTTGCCAGCCGGGGTCGCTGTCCCACCACACCCAAAGCTCGTACCTGGCTGAACCGGAGACCGGCGTCCAGCTGAGTTCGACAGCTGTCGTCATCGTGGACACAGCCGTCAGCGTCGGCGCCCCCAAGGTCTCCGACGACTCGGGTACGGTCGCGGACACAAACGCCGACCATGCGCCTTCCTGGCCAGCGGCATTTACCGCGCGGACTGCGTAGTGGTAGGTCCTCCCGGCAGTCAGCCCCGCATGGGTGTAGGATGTGGCTGTCAAACTGCCGTCGTCGACACGCTGCCAGCCGGTATCGCTTGCCCACCACGTCCAGAGCTCGTAGCGCGCCGCGCCCGGCGTCGCGGCCCAACCCAGTTCCACACCGTTCTTTATCGTCCGGGCGGTCAGCTCCGGTCCTGGAAGCGGCGTGGGCGTGGGCGTCGGTGTGGCCGTCGAAGTGGCCGCCTGAGAGATTGTCGGTGTGGCTGTCGAAGTGGCCGTCTGAGAGACTGTCGGCGTGGCCGTCGGCGTATCTTGCGACTGCGGCGAACTCGCGGCCGTGGTTACGGGCAGGTATTCCGACCATGCGCCTTCCCGGCCAGCGGCATTTACGGCGCGGATGGCGTAGAAATAGGTCCTCCCGGCGGTCAGTCCCTCGTGGGTGTAGGAGGTGGTTGTCAAATTGCCGTCATCAAGACGTTGCCAGTCGTTGACATTGTCCCACACCCAGAGCTCGTAGCTGGCAGCGCCGGAGACCGGCATCCAACTGAGCTCGACCGTTGTCTCTCCAATGGACGCCGCAGTCAGCGTCGGCGCGTCGGGAACTGCCGAGGCGTCTGTCTGTGCATGCGCTACACTATCTGTGCGGAAGGAGAGTGGAGTCAGCGCCGCAAGTACTGCGACCAGAACAAAAATGCTCAGGGGCTTCCCGGCCAGCATTGGCGCCCTGTTTATCATCGGAGCCCCTTCCTGTATTCCGGGCGGTCGTGTCTTTCCGCCATTAGAATACATTCACTACGGGAACATGCATCGTTGGGGTATTTCAAACCCTTTGTCTGGCAGTATACATCACTTAATGTATATCAGTCTCGCAGCACTCGAATGGATGATCCATCCGCTTCTTGACGACAACTGTGCTTCCGCGTACCAGACACCTTCAGGTGATCGTTCTCTGTATCATCCTGCACTTCCACCGTCACTAACCATGTTCCGTTGACCTTTCCTTTCAATCGGTGTAGGCGAAACCCCTGCGGGTGCTCTTCTCAGGGGAAAACGCCGCGAATGGGGGATGGGGCGAATGATGGATGCGTGTTCGTGAGCGTTGCATGAGTGTTCGTGAGCGTTTACGAGTGTTCATGAGCGTTTGTGAGCGTTTACGAGTGTTTACGAGCGTTCACGAGCGTTTACGAGTGTTTGTGAGCGTTGCATGAGCGTTTACGAGTGTTTACGAGCGTTCACGAGCGTTTACGAGTGTTCGTGAGAGATTGGGGGTGGAAAAGGGCGGGGATCCGCGAAGGGGCGCGAATCGGGCCAGGGCGAGTGATGAATGGGCGATGGATGGGCGATGGATGGGCGTTTGCGAGGGTCTGACGAGGTGTTGTGGGGGGGGT
>JAJDXQ010000045.1 GCA_022823185.1 Caldilineaceae bacterium | reverse complement strand
TTGCCCTTCTTCGCGCCCCTTCGCGTCCCTTCGTGGATCAAGAGATGTTGAAGTTCGCCCTTGCCGTTCGCCCTAATCCCCCAAATCCCAAAAATCCCCCCAAATCCCCGTTCAGACAAAATCCGTGTCCCAAATCCCCGTCCCAGGGCAATTGCATCTGAATTGGGTCAACGGACACGAGCTGGTTGGAAAACTGACTATCTGCTGAAAGTTCTCTCTCAATAAGATGCCACTGCCCTGACCGCAGTCCCCCCAGCGTTGAAAAATGCCGCGCTTCAAGCTACAATAGACCCGGTGCCGCATTTCATTACCTGCAATGAGCCATGCAAAGCCTCATGAACAAACCGGGCAGCGCCATTACCCAGAGCCTGCGTGGCATGGCGCTCTGTCACCCGGACACAATCAAAGTGCATTTCGACCCGGACTACGTCGAGCGAACCGCGCCTTGCCCTTCCGGAAAAGTCGCTGTCATCAGCGGCAGCGGCAGCGGCCACGAACCCCTGCCCATCGGCTACGTCGGCCTTGGCATGCTTGATGCCGCCTGCCCCGGCCCCATCTTCACCAGCCCCTCCCCTGTTCAACTGTTGGCCGCCGTCCATTCCGCAGACCACGGCGGCGGCGTGCTCTTCATTGTCAAGAACTATGCCGGCGGCGTCCTCAATACTGAGCTCACCATCGAAATGGCGCTCCAGGAGGGGATCGACGCCCGTTACGTCCTTGTCAATGATGACGTCGCCATCCCCGAAGTCGCCAACCGTCGCGGTCTCGGCGCCGCAACGCTTGCCTGCAAAATCGCCGGCGCCGCCGCCGAATCCGGATACTCCCTCGACGCAACCGTCAACGTAACGCGGCGCGCCGTCGCCGCCTCCCGCAGCATGGGCGTCGGCACCAACGTAAACACCCTGCCTCGCAACGGCCTCGGCGTCAATCTGGCAGACGATTCCATCGAGCTGGGCGTCGGTATCCACGGCGAACCCGGCGAAGTGCGCTCCGTCAAAAAAGGCATGCCCGAAATCGTCGACCTCATTCTGCCGCCCATTCTTAACGACCTGCCCTTCGCGCCCGGAGATCGCGTCCTCCTCCTCATCAGCGGCATGGGAGGGACGCCGCCTCTTGAGCTGTATCTCTTCTCCGAAGCGATTCACGAGCTCATCGCCGCGCATCAGCTTCGGGTCGAACGCCAACTGATCGGAAACTACCTCACCAGCCTCGGGCGCGGCGGGTACACAATGACCCTGATGAAACTGGACGACGAACTGCTGGGCCTCTGGGACGCTCCCGTGCATACCCCGGCTTTGCACTGGTAACCCGGCGGCCATCCCAATACGGACGAACAATATGGGCCAGGAGATCACAACTTCACAACTGCGCAGATGGCTTTTGGCTTATGCCGCTCGCATCATCGAAAACGAAGCCCACCTGACCGAACTCGATACAGCCATCGGCGACGCCGACCACGGCGTGAACATGCGTCGCGGCATGGGCAAACTCCAGGAGCGCCTCAAGGAAGAAAAACAGTCCGATAATGTCAGCTCCTTCCTGCGCTCCGTCGCCATGACCCTCATCAGCGGTATCGGCGGGGCCGCCGGACCACTGTACGGAACCTTCTTCCTGCGCGCCGCCACCAGCCCCACCAACGGCAGCTCCATCGACCTGGTGCAGCTGACCCAGATGTTCCGCTACGGCCTCGATGGCCTCCAGCAGCGGGGCAAAGCCCAGGCCGACGACAAAACCATGATCGATACCATCCAGCCGGCCGTGGAGGCGATGGAGGCCGCTTTGGCCGCCCACCAAAGTCCCGCCGTCATCCTGGCTGCCGCCCGGCAAGCTGCCCATCTGGGCATGAAACACACGATTGAAATTGAGGCCCGAAAAGGACGCGCCAGTTACCTTGGCCCACACTCCATCGGTCATCAAGACCCAGGCGCAACCAGCGCCTACTTCCTCTTCGAGACCGCCGCCGAGGTCTTCGCAAAAACTGGTACAGACTGATGCCTCAACTGATTGGCGCAATTGACTCCGGCACCACCAGCACCCGTTTCATGCTCTTCGACCAGACAGGCGCCATCGTCGGCTTCGAACAGCAGGAACACAAACAGATCTTTCCCCGCAGCGGCTGGGTCGAACACGATCCCCTCGAAATCTGGCAACGTACCCAAAATGTGATCCGCGCCACCCTCTCCAAATGTGGTGTCCATCCTGATCAGATCGCCGCCATTGGCATCACGAATCAGCGTGAGACCGCCGTCATCTGGGATCGCAACACAGGGCTGCCGGTCTGCAATGCCATCGTCTGGCAGGACACGCGCACCGACCGCATCTGTCGCCGCCTGGAGGAGGCCGGCCACGCGCCCGTATTTCACCAAAAGGCCGGCTTGCCCCTGGCAACCTACTTTACCGGCCCCAAATTCCGCTGGATCCTCGAAAACGTCGAGGGCGCGCAGGCTGCCGCCGATGCCGGCAACCTGCTCTGCGGCACCGTCGACACATGGCTGATCTGGCAACTCACCGGCGGCGCCGCCGTCCACGTCACCGACCCCACAAACGCCAGCCGTACAATGCTGATGAGCCTGGAATCGCTCGCCTGGGACGCCGAACTGCTGGACATCCTCGCGATTCCGCGCTCGATGTTGCCCGAAATCCGCCCCAGCAGCGAACCCGCCTTCTACGGCATGACCGCGACCGAGGGCCCCTTCGGCGCCGCCATCCCCATCTGCGGCAATCTCGGCGACCAGCAGGCCGCAACCGTCGGCCAGACATGCTTCAGTCCCGGCGAGGCCAAAAATACCTACGGAACCGGCTGCTTCATGATTCTGAACACTGGCGAGGGTATCGTTCACAGCCGCAACGGCCTCCTGACAACCGTCTGCTATCAGATGGGCCAGTCTCCGCCTGTCTACGCGCTCGAAGGCTCAATCGCCATGGCCGGCGCCACCGTCCAGTGGCTGCGGGATGAGCTTCAACTCATCGACTCAGCCGCCGAAACCGAAGAAATCGCCCAAAGCGTTGCCGATTCCGGCGGCTGCTTCCTCGTCCCAGCCTTCAGCGGGCTTTTCGCTCCCCATTGGCGCAGCGACGCCCGCGGCGTCATCGTCGGGCTCACCCGCTACGTGACCCGGGCCCACATCGTCCGGGCCGCCCTCGAATCCATCTGCTACCAAACCCGCGAAGTGCTCGAGGCCATGAACGCCGACAGCGGCGTGCCGCTGCGCCAACTGAAAGTCGACGGCGGCGCAACCGTTAACAACCTGCTGATGCAAATGCAGGCCGATATCCTCGGCGCAACCGTGATCCGCCCACAGATCGCCGAAACAACCAGCCTGGGGGCCGCCTATGCCGCCGGCCTGGCCGTCGGCTTCTGGCCCGACCTCGACGCGCTCCGCTCCCAGTGGCGCGAGGACAAAGTCTGGCGCCCCCAAATCGACGAATCCATACGCGCGCACGGCTACGCCGGCTGGCAAAAGGCCGTCGAACGCACACTCGATTGGGTACAGTGAGTCCGCCAATGCCCAGCCATCGTCACACGCCCGGTCCGGAGTTCGCATCGTGATCGGTCTTGTGATCGTCTCCCATAGCGCCAAACTTGCCGAGGGCGTACGCGAACTGGCCGCGCAGATGGCCGGGGACGAAGTCGGCATTAGCCAGGCCGGCGGCCTCCCGGATGACGCCCAGGCCCTGGGAACCGACGCCTTCAAAATTCTTTCCGCGATTGAAGAGGTCTGGTGTGAAGACGGAGTGCTTCTGTTGATGGACGTTGGAAGCTCTGTCATGTCGGCCGAAATCGCTCTCGAAATGTTGCCGGAACAGCAGCGGCGGAAATGCAAGCTCAGCAACGCGCCCCTTGTCGAGGGCGCGATCGTCGCGGCGCTGCACGCCAGTCTCGGCGAGCCCCTGCAGTCGGTTAACGCGGTCGCCGAAGCAGCGCTGTCCACGCCGAAACTCGCCAACACCGGCTGAACGAAACGCATGATCACACGCCTGGAATTCTGAGATGGAGAATCGCCCGTCACATACTTTCCCCCAAAAGGAAAGTCTCGAGGAACATGAGCGGCGCTCGCAGAGCGGCGAGAGCGGCAATGCCCGCCCTTGCCCCTCCGACTCTCAACCCGCGCCCGCCAATAACTCGCATCAGCCCGCCCAAAGTGTCGTGGTCACCATCACTGATCCCCGCGGCCTCCATCTCCGGTCCGGCAGAGATGTGGTCCGTACTGCCAGCCAATTTCAGGCCCGGATCACCGCCGCCAATCTCAGCCGCAATAGCAGCGCTGTTGACATCAAAAGCATCCTTCAGCTGGTCCAGCTTCAGGCCCGGCAAGGACATGAACTGCAACTGGCCGCATCAGGCCCGGACGCCGAGGCCGCCATCGAAGCGCTCCGCTCACTTTTCTGAACACCAGCGAGTTTTGCCCTGTGCAGCAACTCTTTCACGGCCTTTCAGCAGCGCCCGGGGTCGGTATCGGCAACATTTACAAATACGCCCCGGTCGTCGCCGACGACGCCGGCAGAACGCCCGCGCCCCCGGCCGGAGACCCCGAAGAAGAGTGGGAAAGATTCCTGGCGGCGCGCCTCCTCGTGGATGAGGAACTGGCACGCCTGGCCCAGATCGGCCAAACCGCTACCGCAGAGATCTTTCTCGTTCACCGCGAAATCCTCCACGATAGCACGCTGACCGACGCAGTCCGCACCGCCATTGACGCCGGCTCCGACGCAACGAGCGCCACCCGCCAGGCCACCGGTGAACTCGTCCGTCTCTTCCGCGATCTCAGCGACCAGTACTTCGCCAGCCGCGCCACAGACATCCGCGATGTCGGTCAACGTCTCGTCTTCCGCCTCGGAGGGATCACGCCTGCCCGCCAGCTCAACCCGCTGCCCAACGACACAATCCTCCTCGCCGAAGACCTGACCCCATTCGATACCACTCACCTGGACCAGGCCCACGTCGTCGGCATTGCCCTGGCCGCCAGCACGCCAACCGCGCACACCGCCATCCTGGCCCGCAGCCTGGGCATCCCCCTCGTCTGCAGCGCCGGATCCGAAATCCTCCAACTCCAAAGCGGCATGTTTGCCGTTGTCGACGGAATCCGCGGCCGCCTCCTCGTCGACCCCGATGAAGAAACACTCGAACAGTATCAGTTGACCCGCTCGCGGCTGCGGCGATTCCAGGCAGAGGCGCTCTCCCATTCCCACGAACCCGCCCTCACCCCCGACGGCGAACGCATCCCCGTTCGCGTCAACGTCAACAGCCGTGAAGACCTCCTCCACATCCATTCCAACGGAGCCGAAGGCATCGGTCTCCTGCGCACCGAAAACCTGTTTCAACACCGGACCAGCCCACCCACCGTCGCCGAACAACTGACTGCCTACCAGGATGTGCATTCTTACACCAACAGCCATTCGCTCACCGTCCGGCTGCTTGACATCGGCGGCGACAAGCCCGTTCCCTATCTCCAACCTCCCGCCGAAGCCAACCCCTTCCTCGGCGTGCGCGGCATCCGCCTGTTGCTCCGCCATCCCCAAATGCTCATCGACCAGGCACAGGCCCTCGTGGAGCTCGCGCGCAACGTTGCGCCCGTTTCCCGCATTCGAATTCTAATCCCCATGATTTCGAAAGTGAGTGAAGTCCATCAGACCTTGGAACTGCTCGAAGACGTGCCCGGCTACCAGCGCTGCCGCCAGCTCGGCACGCTCGAAGTAGGCGTCCTGATCGAAGTGCCGTCCGCCGCTCTCCTCGCGCATCACTTCGCGCCGCAGGTCGACTTCCTCAGCATCGGCACCAACGATCTGGCCCAATACACGCTCGCCGCCGACCGCGTAAACAGCGCCGTCGCGACCCTGGCAACCCCCCTCGACCCCTCCGTGCTCCGCCTCATCGCTCTCACCTGCGACGCAGGCTGCGCCGCCGGCATCCCCGTCGCCATCTGCGGCGAGGTCGCCGGCGACCCTTCCGTCCAGCCTCTCCTGCTCGGCCTCGGCCTCAATGAAATCAGCGTGGCCGGACCGGCCGTCCCCATGGTCAAGTCCGCGATTCGCCGCGTCGACATGGACGCCGCCAGAACGCTCGCAGCCAAAGCCCTGCAATGCAGCCGCGCCCAGGAGATCCATCAGCTTCTCCATGACTTTGGCTAGCCCCCGATGAAACGGATTCAGACCGAAATCCTCGTGATCGGCGGCGGCGCAACCGGTACAGGCGTAGCCTGGGACGCCGCCCTCCGGGGATTCCAAACTGTCCTCGTCGAAAAACGCGACCTCACCCACGGCACAACCGGACGCTACCACGGACTCTTGCACAGCGGCGCAAGGTACGTGCTCAAGGACGCCGACAGCGCCGTCGAGTGCATTCGCGAAAATCGCATCCTCCGCCGCACACACGCCCACTGTATCGAAGACACAGGTGGATTCTTCATCGTCACGCCCGAAGACGAAGACGACTATCCCGACCGCTTCGCCGCCGCCTGTCGCCGCCTTGACATCCCCTGCGACGAGATCCCCGCGTCAACCGCCCTCCGCCGCGAACCCCTTCTGAATCCCGGCGTCAGCCGCGTCTTCGAACTGCCCGACGCCGCTGCCGACAGCTTCCTTGCTGCCCATGCCACCGCCCAGGCCGCCCGCCAGGCCGGCGCCCTCCTCCTCCCCTACCACGAGCTGACCGGCCTCCACCTCTCCGGCGGGGACGGCAACCGCGCTGTGTCCGCCGCCGCCGTTCTCGACACCGTCACGGGCGAAGAGCTCCGCATTGACGCCGACCTCGTCATCAACGCCGCTGGCGCATGGTGCGGCCAGGTCGCGGCCCTCGCAGGTGTTGAAGTAAACATGATTCTCGGCAAAGGCGTGATGCTCGCAACCAACGCCCGCCTGACCAATACCGTCATCAACCGCTGCAAAATGCCCGGCGACGGCGATATCCTGGTTCCCATTCACACCGTCAGCGTCATCGGCACAACCGACCAGCAGGTGTCCGACCCTGAAAACCTCTCCATTGAACAGTGGGAAATCGACCTGATGCTGACCGAAGGCGACAAACTGGTGCCCGGCCTCAGCCGCAGCCGCATCCTGCGCGCCTGGGCCGGCGTTCGCCCCCTCTACCACGAGCCGCCTTCCTCCCATGAATCGATTCACCGGCCAGCGCCGCATCCCGACCGGCGCGCCTCCCGACTCGAAGCGAAGCCGGCATCGCCCGCCAGCCGCGACGCCACGCGTGCCTTGGCTCTCCTGGATCACCGGCAGCGGGACGGCCTCAGCGGCTTTATCACCATCACCGGCGGAAAATGGACGACCTTCCGCCTGATGGCCGAATCCGCAGTCGACGCGGCCTGCGCCCAGCTCGGTGTCTCCCGCCCCTGCCACACCGCCGAAACGCCCGTCCCCGGCGTCGAACAGGGACACTACTGGCTCGGTCACCGCCTCGACGAAGTCGAATCCGAAAACCGGCAGTCGGAGCTGATCTGCGAGTGCGAACTGGTCACCCGGTCTATGTTGGAAGGCGCGGCGCAGCGCAACCCGACCGTTACCCTGGATGACCTGCGCCGCGATGTACGCCTCGGCATGGGCCCCTGTCAGGGCGGCTTCTGTACCTACCGCGCAGTCGGCGTCCTTCACCAGCTGCGCAGCGATGAAACCGCGACCGATGCCGCTGACTGGAAGGTAGCCCATATGCAGTCGCCGGCCCACCATCACCGCGATGGCGGCCCCCCGGCAGATGGCGGCCCCGCAGAACCCGCGCCGGCCGCCCAGCCCGAACCCCGCCGCCCCTCCCCCGCCATAGACCCCGCCGCAGCCGTCTCCCAGCCCAACCTGCTCCTGCGAGACTTTCTCCAGGAACGCTGGAAGGGCGTTGTCCCCATCCTCTGGGGCGACCAACTGCGCCAGGAAAGGCTGGATGAACTGATCTATCTGAGCATTCTCAATGCTGACCATCTGCCGGCCGATGAAAGGCAGAGCCCCCTCTCAGAATTCTATCGCTCCGGCTTCTCCTATCCGGGATCCCGCCTGACATGAACGCCCCTATGCCTTTGGCGACCGCTGAGCCCGCGGCGCGTGCCGCGAACCACCGTTTCCGGCGATCCCAAACTTTGAACGCGAAGCCGGGCCTACATGACTGATCTCCTCATCATCGGCGCCGGCCTGACCGGCCTTTTCGCCGCCTGCACAGCCGCCCGCGCAGGCCTCAACGTGCGGGTGATCGCCCAGGGCGCCGGAACGACCCACTGGCATGCCGGCACGATCGATCTCCTCGGTTACCTGCCGGATGGGCGGCAGCCTGTCGCGAACTGGATGCAAGCGCTGGGGCGCCTGCCGCCCGCGCATCCCTATCGGCTCCTCGGCGCGGCGTCAATCGCGAACGCCCTCGACGCCTTTCAGCAACTCGCCGCCGCGGCCGGCCTGCCCTACGAACGCGTCGCCGCCACTATCGATCCCCACCGCCCCAGCGCGCCCCCGCAACCGACTGACCGCGAAGATGACTCCCGCGGCCACTTCACAGACATCGCCCCTGGGCGGAACGGTCAGCTCATATCTCCCGTCGGCGCCGGCCGCCCCGTCTTTCTGGCCCCCCAGGCCCAACTGGCAGCCTCCCTGGAAGATGAGCGGCCCTTCCTCATCATCGGATTCAACGGCATGACCGACTTCTACCCGGCCCTGATCGCCGAAAACCTGCGGCGCCAGGGCCGCGCTGCGCGCAGCGCCATGCTTCCTCTCAGTCGCCTCACCAGCCGGCATGATCACAACACAATCCAACTGGCCCGGCTGTTGGATCAACCCGCCGCCCAGGAAAAGCTCATCGAAATGGTCTCGGACACAGCCGCAACCGGCGAGCGGATCGGCCTCCCAGCCGTCCTCGGCCTGAAAACGCACACGCGTCTCCTTGCCAAACTGCACCAGGCTTGCTCGGCCCGGGACCGCCGCAACACACTGCCCGGCCCCGCGTTGCAGTCGCCGCTTTCACTCTTCGAAATCCCAACCCTTCCCCCCAGCGTGCCCGGCATGCGTCTGGACGCGTCCCTGCGCGCCCAGCTCACCCGCCTCCGCGTGCGCGTTGAAATCGGTATGAAAGTCTGCGGCGTGCGCGCAGCCGGTCGCCGCATCGAGTGGATCGAGACCGAAACCGGCAGCCGCCCTCTGCGCCACACCGCACGCAACTACCTGCTCGCCACCGGCGGCATCCTCGGCGGCGGCATCCGCGGTGACCGCTGCGGCCGCGTCAGGGAAACTGTGTTCGACCTGCCCCTGACCGCCCCCCAGACGCGGTCCCAGTGGCTGCGCCCGCTCTTTCTCGATAAACGGGGACACCCCGTCTTTCAGGGCGGCGTCCCTGTCGACACTCGCTTCCGCCCCTTGGGCCGCGACGGCGCGCCGGTATACGATAACCTGTGGGCTGCCGGCTCCGTCCTTGCCCATACCGATCCAATTCGCGAGCGCAGCCGCGAAGGGATCGCCATCTCAACCGGCTTTGCCGCCGCGCATTCAGTGGCAAAAGGTCAATGAGCCAGGATTCTCCACCCGTCGCCGTCATGCAATCCGTACCTCCGAACTCTGTCGGCATAAGCCTGAACGCCTGCATCAAGTGCAACATCTGCGTCAGCTACTGCCCCGTCTCCGAAGTAACCGACAGCTTTCCCGGTCCCAAGTATGCCGCGCCCCAGTCCGAACGATTTCGCGAATTCGGGTACCCCTATTTCCAGGACGCCGCCGGTTCCAACCCCCCGGCGCCTGGCCGCGGACGAGTCCCCGACGCATCCGTCGACTACTGCTCCGGCTGCCGCGTCTGCAATGAAGTCTGTCCAACCGGTGTCCGTATCGCTGAAATCAACGCCCGCGCCCGCGCCCGCATCGTGGCAGCGGAAGGGCTCTCCCTGCGCAACCGGCTTCTCGGCCGCAGCGACCTGTTGGGCCGGGTTGGCAGCGTCGCGCCCGCCTTGGCCAATGCCCTCCTGCACCACCCTCTCAGCCGTCGTTTGGCCGCCGTCCTCTTCGGTGTGGCCGAAAAAGCCCCCTTGCCCCGCTGGCACAATGAAACCTTCAGCCGCTGGCTGAAAAGAACCCGGTCCCGGCGGCTTCGCAGCGAACGAAAAGTCGTCTACTTCCACGGCTGCGCGACCCAGCATTACGAACCGTTCGTCGGCATGGCCGCTGTCCTGGTGCTGGAGCATCTCGGGTACGAAGTCGTCGTGCCCCCGCAGAGCTGCTGCGGACTGCCCCTGCTTTCCAATGGCGAATTCAGCGCCGCCGAAACCTACCATCGCCGCAACGTGGCCCAGTTCGCTGACTACGTCCAGGCCGGCTACCCGATCCTCGGCGCCAGCACCAGCTGCACGCTCACCCTCAAAGAAGAGGCGCCGGAGCTTCTCGATCTGGAGGGAGACGAAGGCACGCAAGCCCTCAAGCGCAACACCTGGGATATCTTCGAGTGGCTGCGCGAACGCGAAAATCAAGGCCAGCTGCCCGCCGACCTGGGTTCCCTCAACAACGGCCAGGAGCCCTTCATCCTGCCCTACCACGCCCCTTGCCAGCTGCGGGCGCATCGCATCGGCAAACCCGCGCTGGACCTATTGGCGCTCATTCCCGGCATCGATCTGCGCGAATCGCACGCCCGCTGCTGCGGCATCGCAGGAACCTACGGCCTCAAATCCGAAAAGTACCAGATCGCCATGGACGTGGGTGCGGAACTGTTCGACTTCGCCGCCGCCCAGGCCGATACGTCCGATCCTGCCGTCCAGGGGGCGGTCTCCTTTACAGCCTGCGACTCCGAGACCTGCCGCTGGCAACTGGAACACGGCGCCGGCCTGCCCTCCCGTCATCCCATCGAGCTGCTTGCCGCTTCATATGGCCTCTACGACCTGCAGGCGCGTCAGCCGCTGAACGAAAACTGAACAATGGATCCTCTACGCATTCTCATCATCGGCGCCGGCGCCATTGGATGTTTTGTCGGCGGCAAGCTGGCCTTCGCCGGCCACGCCGTGACACTGGTCGGGCGCCCCCGCACAACCGCGGCCATCCAGGCCCGCGGCCTGGAGTTGCGCGCGACTGGCGGGGCGACACAGACAATCCCCTCGATCAGCGCGGTCTCGTCAGTGCGGGATGCCTTGCCCGGTCCGTTTCATCTCGCCATTCTCGCGGTCAAGAGCTATGACACCGCCGCCGCCCTGGACGAGCTGGCATCCGCCGGATCCGCGCCGCCGGCAATTCTCAGCCTGCAGAACGGCGTCGGCAATGAAGAGGCGATTGCCGACCGCTTTGGCGCGCAGCGAGCCCTCGCCGGCACGATCACCGCGCCCGTCGAGGCGCCGGAGCCAGGTCTCGTCCAGGTCACGAAGCCCGATTTTGCCATCGGTTTGGCGGATTACGGCGGCGAAAGCGGGGCCGCGAGACACAGCGATCACTCATCCTTTCTCACCGCCCTAGCCTCCCACTTCTCCGCGGCCGGCCTCCCCGCGCAAGTTCACCAAAGCGCGCGCGACATGAAATGGTCAAAGCTCCTCATGAACATGATCGGCAACGCCACCAGCGCCATCCTCGCCCAATCGCCCGGTGTCACCTTCGCCGATCCCCGAATCGCCAATCTGGAGATTGACGCCTTGCGCGAGGCCCTCCGCGTCATGGCAGCCTCCGATATCCGTCCTCTCAACCTGGAGAAGTACCCGCTTCGTACCCTTGCCCCGCTCTTGCGCTTCGGCCCCCGCGCCCTTCTACGGCCCGCCCTCCACAAAATCGTCGGCGGAGCCAGGGGCGGCAAAATGCCCAGCCTCTTCCTCGACTTGGACGCGGGCAAAAGGGGCAGCGAAGTGGGTTGGTACAACGGCGCAATCGTCCGCAAAGGCGGCGAAGTCGGCGTGGACGCGCCTGTCAACCGCCTGCTCACCGTTACCGTTCAACAGCTGGCGGCCGATCCGGACTCGAGAGCGGGCTGGCGCGGAAACTACGCTAGACTGGCTGAAGAGGCCAGCAAACTGTCCGGCTCTTGAATTGTGGAGAACTGAATCTGGGCGCAGCCCAGCAAAGAGGAGAGAAAGAGGAAAAGAGAATCAGAGTCCTGGCCCAATCAGTACGATCAGCGCCAGAGCTAGGATCGCAAACGCGGAATACTCCAACACGAGCCTGCGGCTGAGATGGCCCTCATGCAAAGCGTGGCGGGCCAGCCCCACGAACAGGTAGAAAATCAGCAGCAGGACAAGCCCGCCGCTTGCCCCGGAAAGAGGCCAGTAGTTCAACGCCCACGCCGCCTCGCCCAGCACAACCGCAACCAGCGCCGCATAGCGCAAAACGACATTTACTCTGGGCGTTACATCCCGCAATAACTCCACCGCCAGCAGCGCGGCCGTCGCGGCAATCAACGACCCAGAGAGAAGGCTGCGCGTTCTCGTCTGATACACCAATAGAAACAGGGCCAGCGCAGCCGTGTACGCCAGCACATTGAGCAGGATGCGGGCCTGACGGTAGCCCGCCGATTCACGGTCCACTGTCGCATACAGGTTGAACAGAATGATGGCGATCAGCCCGCCGCTGAGAAGAGCGGCGCCGGCCTGAAAGAGGGGCGTTGTCACCTCCGGCGCCAGCAACACCGCCAGGATCGAAACCGCCGCGGGCAGCCCCCAGAACAGCCACGTGTGCCCGCCGCTTTCCGGCTCGCCGCCAAACGGGTCCCCTACATAAAGAGGATGCGTCCGTATCGCGCGCTCCGTGCCGCTGGCCGTGAGCAGCGCAATAAAGACAGCGATGACCGTCGTCTCACTGATCCGAATCGACATCGGCGAGCCCAGCGCATTCAACGTCAGCACCACCGTCGGCAACCGCAGAAACAGACTGATCGCAACCGTCGCTGCAACCGTCCACGCCAGCACGCTTACCCGCTGTACGAAACGGCGGTTCTGACCGTATACAGCGCCCGACTCTCTCGGCCGTCCCATCCCCGCCATCGCCGGTCGACCGCCAACAGGCTGCTCCGTATTCTGTTGCCCTCCGGCGGCAAATGGCGAATGCCAGTTCCCTGTCTCCAATTTGCTGCTTCCAGTTTCTTGTTGGGAAGGATGATGATACTATAAAACAAAAAACAACAACTGGAAACCGCAGTTGAGCGAATATACCAATTTCGACATTACAATTAGCGGGGATAGAACCCCCTTCCCTGTTTTGGCGTCCTACCGCGGGCTGAGCGCCGCCTCCGCCTTCGGGCAGGATGCTCTCAATCCTGTCTGGCTGGAATATCTGGCCCGCCTGAGCGACCCGTTCCGGCCGCAAGGAGAGGAGTTTCTCGCCGAAATCGGCAGCAGGCTCTTCTCTGAACTCATCCGCGACCAGGTCCGAGACCTCTGGGCCCATGCCCGCACCGACCTCGACGACGGCGGGAGACTGCGCCTCAGGCTCATCCTGCACCCACCCGCCGTCGCAGCCCTTCCCTGGGAAACACTCCACGATCCCCTCCGCAATCAGTCCTTCGCCGCCGACCCCAATATCTCCCTCGTCCGTACGCAGAATCTCGTGAGCTATGTTGCGCGCCCCAGGCCGCTGCAGGCGGCGCTGCCGCTCAAAGTCCTACTGGTGACCGTCGATACAGGGGCCTCCGAAGCCTCCGTTCCTCACCAGTCCGGTCAGGACCCGCGGGGCAATCTGCTGGATTCCAGCGAGGAAGCCGCTTCGGTCCGCGCCGCGCTCGCAGAGCTGAAACCGGGCCGCATCAATCTGGATCAGCTGAACGGCCGCGTTACAGTTCAGCAGATTCGGGAACGTCTCGTGACGACCTGGCCCGACATCCTCCACTTCGTCGGCCACGGCAACGAGGACGGCCTCCAGCTGTGGGCAGACGGCGCGCCGGCCTTCGTCTCCGCCGCCTCGCTGCGCACGGTCCTCCAACAGGTCGAATCGGTCAAACTGGTCTTTATCAACGCCTGCCTTGCCGGACAGGTCGACAGCGCCCGCCCCTTTGCCAGCCTCGCCCACCAGCTGCTTCAGAGCGGGCTGCCGGCAGTGATCGCCATGCGTTACGAAATCATCGACCGCTCAGCCGCCAACTTCGCCGCCGGATTCTACCAGGCGCTCGTGTCCGGCCAGGCCCCTGGCTGCATTGATGCCGCCGCCAGCGCAGCCCGCAACTGCATGTATATCAACAACCCCGCTCGAGTCGACTACGCAACCCCAATCCTCTGGCTAAATGCGGAAAACGGCCGCCTCCTTCCCTTCGATGCCCCGCCCCGGTCCGCAGCCTCCCAATCCTCCGCATCGAGCTTCCCGCATTCAACCACGGGAATACCCTCCCTCCCCCTCGACTTCAAACTGGCGGAAAAGGAGGCATGGTACCGCTCCCTTCCCGAGACAATCTCCGATCCCCACCTCCCCTTCGAATACCAGCGCCGCCGCCGCATCGTCCGCCTCCTGTTGCGGATACTTCAGCAGGCCGCCGAAGAGCGAGAACACGGACGAGCCATCGATGTCAGGGCTGCGCAAAAACGCCTGTCAACATTCGAGGAGGAAAGGCGCCACATCCAGAACATCCTCGACCACTGCCAGGATGGTTCCTGAACTCCGATGCCGTGGCGCTGACCAGCATTCGACTGATCCAATTCGCCTGCCTCTACACCATCATCTGCTACCTGGGTGTGGAAGTTGCCCTGTCGCTGCGCCATCTCCGCCAGACGCCCCCCACCAGCCTGCTGGCGCCGGTCGATTCCCAAACGCTGTCCTCCCCATCCGGCCAGATACCCTTTCTCGGCGTTACCGTCTCGCTCGAACAATACGACGACCCGCTCTCCCGGCAGCACGCCCTGCACCGCCTGCAAAACGCCGGTTTCGGCTGGGCGCGCCTCCGCATCGACTGGTCCCGCATCGAACCCCGACCAGGCCAGTTCCAATGGGCGTGGACCGACCAGGTCCTGTCCGAAATCGCCGCCGCTGGGCTGGCGCCGGTCGTCGTTCTGGACGGGAGCCCCCCCTGGGCCAGGGATAGCAGAGACGTCCCCCCTCAAGCCGGCTCCGCAAACGACTGGCCATGGCGGCTGGCGCCCCCCGCCCAACCCGAATCCTATGCCCGATTCGCCGCCGCCTTTGCCCGCCGCTACCAAAACACAGTCCGCTTCTATCAGATTTGGGATGAGCCCAACATTGCCCCCCACTGGGGAAACCGCCTGATCGATCCCGTCGGCTATGCCCGGCTGCTGCAAAAGGCCGCCCGCGCCGTGCGGGCCGCCGACCCCGACGCCGTCATCCTCGCCGCCGCGCTCGCCCCCACCCAGGACCGGGGCCACACCGCCATCGACGAGGGCTTCTTCCTCCAGCGCCTCTACGCCGCCGGCGCCGCCCCCTACTTCGATGCCGTTCTCGTCCAACCTTTCGGTTTCGGAACCGGGCCCCAGGACGCACGTAGCCGCGTCGACGCGCTCAACTTCCGCCGCGCAGCCTGGATTCGGAAGGTCATGGTCGCCGCCGGGGATAGCCAAACACCCGTCTGGGCCGTCCGCTTCGGATGGAATCGGCAACCGCAAAACCATTGGAAAGCCGTCTCGGAGACAAATCAGCGCCTCTTCACCGCAGAAGCAATCCGCTACGCAAGATCCAACTGGCCCTGGCTGGCCGCGCTGGGCTGGCCCATAGACCGACCGGACGCGTCTGTCTCCGATCCAATGTGGGGCTTCTCCCTCATCACCGTTGATAACAAGGAGCATTCCCTCCTTTCCGTCTTCTCTGACGCCTCCCAGGCAACACCCGAGCCCCTGCCGTCGCAAAACGATACGAGCCTGTACACACGGCTCGCGTTGCAGCTTCTGGCTGTCGGGCTGCTTCTCTGGTGGGCCGCCAGCGTCCTCCGCAGCCTGCCTCTGCGCCGCTGGCAGGCCGCTTACCTGTCTTGGCCGTCGGCCAGCAAGCTCGCAGTCTGGGCTATTCTACTCACCACCTACTACCTGGCCGTCTGGCCGCCCCTCGTCCTCCTCTGCTGGCTTGCCGCCGCCTTTCTCATCGCCGCCCAGCCCATCGCGGGACTGATTCTCGCTGCCGCCGCCCTGCCCTTCCACTTCAAACACAAAGAGTTGCAGCTTCTCGACGCAGTCTGGACTGTGCCGCCGGCTCAGGCCGCGCTGCTGGCCACCCTGACGGCCATAATGCCCTCTCAGTTGCCCCGCCTGGCCCTCACGCTGCCCCGGCGACTCAAGCCTGCTCTCAAATCCCTCTCCCCCCTTTCGCCCGGATTCCCCGCAATCAACACGCCGAAATTCGCCGATCTGCTCGTCCCTGCCTGGGTCATCGTCAGCCTCCTTACCGCCCGCAACGTCTGGCACTGGCCCGGATATCGCGAAGGGCTGTGGGAACTCGTCGCCGTACCGGTCCTCCTGTACGCCGCCATCCGCATCACTGCCCGCCAGCCGCGCCGGCAGCAGGCCGTCCTGGCCGCTCTCTTCGCAGGCGGCGTCCTCGCCGCCGCCGTCGGTATCGTCGATTGGCTGTCAGGCGGCGGCGTCTCGGTCGACGGCGTCCGGCGCCTGATGGGGGCCTCCTATTCTCCCAATCAGACCGCCCTCTATCTCCTGCGCACGCTCTTCATCGGGGTCGGTCTCCTGGCCGCCCGCCGTCGCTGGCGGCTCGCCGTCGCTGCCAGCTGTCTGCTGGCGGCAACCGCCTCACTCCTCACGGCGAGCCGCGGCGCGCTCCTGCTCGGCCTGCCAGCCGGCGCCTTCCTCATCGCTGTGGCATGGCGCCGGCATAGCGCTCTCTCATTCAAACTGCGATCCGCCATTCTGCTGACGCTGCTTATCGGCCTGGCCCTGCTCCTGCTCTACGGTGAGCGGCTGCTGAATCTCGAAACCTTACGCGCCCGACTCATCATCTGGCAGGACGCCCTGGCCCTCTGGCGGCATTATCCCCTGCTCGGCGTGGGTCCGGGCGGCTTCTACTGGAGCTATCCCGCCTTCCTGCAGCCCTCCCCGACCGCCAATCCAAACCTGCTGCACGCGCACTCCCTCTGGCTGGAGTACGCAACCGGCTGGGGGCTGCTCGGGCTGGCCTGGCTTGCCGCGCTGCTGGCCTGGCTCGCCTCGTTGTGGCGTCGTTCGTCGCGCCATCCGGCTGCCCCGTTCCGGCTCGGCCTGCTCGCAGCCCTCGGCGCAGGCCTGGCCCACGCCCAGGTCGACGCCTTCGCCGCCCTGCCCGAGTTGGCCGCATGGAACTTCGCTGCCCTCGCCCTGTTGGCGATTCCCGACGACAAAAATTCGTGACTTGCTCTCTTGGCGAGACCGTAGCACAATCGAGGAAAGCGACTCTGCATCACAGGAGAACCTGTCATGGGAACAACGCGACTCACACCGCAGCAGATGGCATTCTTCGACACCTTCGGCTACCTCTACTTCCCTGGGCTGCTGGCCGATTGTGTCGACAAAATCATCGACGAATTCGAGGCGATCTGGGCCGCGCATGGCGGCGGCCACCATGGGCGCGAACACGACGGCGTACAACGATCCTGCATCCTTCCCTTCCCCGACCGGAGCGAGTTTCTCAGTTCCCTGCTGGACGATCCGCGCATCCACGACATCGCCGCCAGCATCTGCGGCGACGACTTCAACTACACCAGCGGCGACGGCAACTACTACGCCGGCGACACCCACTGGCATTCCGACGGCTTCAGTGCCGATCGCATTCTCAGCATCAAGATCGCCTTCTACCTCGACCCGCTCACGCGCGACACCGGCGCGCTGCGCATCATCCCGGGCAGCCACCGCGCCGGTGATGGTTTCGCTGATGCTTTGGAAAAGGATATTCGGGAGAGTGGAAAGATGTGGGGACTGGAGGGACCCGACGTGCCGGCCATGATCCTGGAGACCACACCCGGCGACATCGTCGTGTTCAACCACAACCTCAAACACGCCGCGTTCGGTGGCTCAGAGCGCCGCCGCATGTACACCATGAACTTCTCGCGCCGCTACCCTGAAGACCGCCTCGAAGAGTTGCGCACCGTTCTCGGCCGCGAGGCCCGTTTCTGGATAGACCGCATTCACGGCCAGGCCATGATCGCGACCGCCGGACCGGAGCGCATGGTCCATCTGGAGCAGGTCAGAGCCAACGATACCCATCTGGCAGAACTGACGCGCGAACTGAAGAAGACAATGAGAGAGCCGGCGCGCGGCTAAGCGAGCGTGCTCCTGTCGGTCGGAGCCAAACATTGACTGAAGGGCGGTCGCCTCCGTATACCACTCGCACGGTCTACGCGGCAACCTGCTCCTTTTCCCCTGTCTCCGCACTCAGGTAGATCGCATCCAGCAACTTCATGAATGTCAACGCTTCCGCTGGCGATACATCGGGCGGCTGCTCGCCGCGTATAGCAGCGGCAAAGTCTCGGATCTCCCCGTCAAAGTCCCCGCTGCCGTGCTCAGCCTGCTCATCCACAAAGTTGTCGCCCTCAGTGTAGATCGCGCCCAACAGGCGTCGCGTGCCCGAACGTGTCTGCCCCGTCGGCAGCCGGGTCGACTCGACTTCAACTGTTCCAGCTGTGCCCAGCACACGGAGACGCAAGTCCCACGCCCGGTCCGCCCACGTGGCGATGACCGCCGAAGTGTCCATCTGAATCGTGATACCGCCGGCACAGCCGACCAGAAAGCTCATGTAGTCTTCAGAGTGCCGTTCTACCTTCAGCCGCGTCGGAAACGCACAGTGGCTGACCGAGAAGGCCCACTCCGGTTCCGGACAGCCCAACAAGTACCAGGCCTGGTCAAGGTAATGGGAACCGTGCTGCCCCAAGGCGCCGCCCTTCAGGCCCCAGCGATACAACCAGTCCCGCCCGGCCGGCGGCTCATAGTCTACGCCTCGCTCGCGGTAATGGTAGTGGACGCGCGCGTGGTAGGGCCGCCCTATCCTGCCATCTGCGATCAGCTGGCGGCTCCTCTTGTTCTCCTCTTCATGGCGCATGAAGTAGGAGTAGACGAGCGTCTTCCCACTGCTCGCAGCGACGGCATTGATCTCCTCGACATCCGCGGCGTTGCGGCCGTGCGGCTTCTGAACCAGCACATGCTTGCCAGCCGTCAGTGCCTCGATGACCATCGGCTTACGCACATCCGGCGAGGTAGCCACGCCAACCGCGTCAACGTCACTGTCTGCCAGCAACTCTCGATAGTCACCGTAGACCCTGGCGACATCGTTCTCTTGCGCCACTTGCCGCGCCAAGTCCTGATTCAGGTCGGCGACCGCCCAGGCTACCGTATCTTCGCCCGCGTGCGCGCCTGCCACCCAGGCCCGACCAACCCGGCAGCCGACAACACCGATCCTGATCTTGTCTGCCATTGCCCTACCCTTACCCGCGAGCCGGTTCCGCCATCTCCGCCCGCGCCTTGGCAGACAGCGCCGGCAGGTGGCTTTCGTGGGCCATCACCTGTTCCAAATGCCGCATCCGTGAAGGAGATGCCGTGCTGCGCATGATGTCGGAATGCATCTGGTCCTTCCAGAACCGGGCGCCGCCTGCAACAAATTTCTCCAACTCCTCAATCTCCTCCGACGTTTCACAGTAAGCACAGCAGTTGATCGTGAACATGCGCCTCGCCGTGCTGCCGCCGAACGAAGCGTGCATCAGATTGTGATTGAAGGCCACCACGTCGCCGGGTTGCGTCTCCAGGGCCACATGTGGCACCTGAAGTTGCGAGATTCCCCACAGATCCGGCGCCTCGCGTGCCTGCCGCGCCTGCCACTCTTCCAGATCCTCCCGGTGAGAGCCTGGAATCACCCGCAGACAGCCTGTATCGGATGTCAGTGAATCAAGATAGAATGCTACCTTCAAGTACTTTCCGATCGTATGGAAGCCGTCACTGTGCCAGCGTGTATCGCCAGTGTAAAAGTTGCCGTCTCCGCCGAGATAGTTGAAATCGTCCCCCAATATGCTGCTGATCAAACCGTCAATGCTGGGATGATCCAACAGCGTGCAGAGGCGCTCCCGCTGGTCAATGAAAGGCACGATGCAAGAACGTTGCGAACCGTCATGCACCTGACCGCTGGTCGCAAAGATGGACTCGAAGTCCTCCGTAATCCATCCGATCTCCTCTTTCACCAGGCCGGGAAAATGGAGAAAGCCGAAAGTTTCAAAAAACTGAAGCTGCTGTTGGCTGAGTTTCATCGTTTCGTCTCCTGAGAAGCGTGACTCTATCTGATGGCATACCGCCAATTGCATGAATCATACTCCGTCTGTCAGTGTTGGCAAACATCCTCCATTTCAGTCAGAGCCGTAGTAGAGTGCCTTCAAGCCTTACCCGACAGTTAGTTCCGTTCGGCCTTTCACCCTGTGCATGGCTGGACTCGACGTCGCCGAACCAAGTGAGTAGATCGTTCCCGGCTTAGGCAACAGCTTTGTTCAGCCTGGGCATCAGCTCGGTTGCAAACAGTTCGATATTACGCAGCCAGCTCGCCCTGTCGTCCCAGTCAAACCCCATCAGCACCAGAGTGCCGAACGGGCCGCTCTCCTCCATCAACGCCAGCAGCCGCTCAAGCACGTGGTCCACGTCTCCCGCGAGGATCTGCTCAGACATCCAGTAATCCATGTTGCAGTCCGCGTTCGACATCTCCAGGTCCCGCTTGAGAACGTCCCGTCCCCGGCTTCTATCCATGAGGTAGGCGAGGTACTCGAAGTTCTGCCCGACCGAGTTCGTCCGCGCCCGCGCGACTGCTTCTTCAGTCGTATCGGCCAGGAATATGGCCCGCGCCACTCGCCAGTCGGCTCTGTCTGTCATGCGCCCCGCCTCAACCGCGCTCTTCTCGTAGGTTTCCCAGTTGTTCGCCAATACGTTCCCCGCCGCCAGGGCAGCCGAAAAAGGCGCGAATCCGTACTGCCCCGCTAGTTTCAGGCTGTATGAATCGCGGGTTATGCCCGGCATGAGAATAGGGGGGTGGGGCTGCTGCAACGGCTTGTGGATATACCCGATCTGGCTCACGTCGTCCACATTTTCCTTGAGCGAGAACTGCCAGAACTGGCCGTCGTGCTCGTATGGCGGCTCCGATTCCCACAGCTTCAACATCACGTCAATCGCCTCAACCGTCATCCTGCCGCCGTCTTTCGGGTGCTGGCCGTAAAGTTCATTGTCTGTGCTCGTGCCGCTCGGACCCAAGCAGAGATTGAGCCGTCCATGGGCCAGATGGTCCAGAAAAGCTATCCGGTTGGCCAGATAAGCCGGATGATGCAGATTGACACAGATCGGAGCCGGCCCGAAGCGGATGCGTTTCGTCACCCCCAGTACGCGTCCAATAAAGACCTCCGGCACAACCACCGTCTCGTACCGCATCGTGTGGTGCTCGCCAATCCAGAACTCATCAAACCCCAACTCATCCGCCAGCACCGCAAACTCAATATCCTCGTCGTAACCTTGCGCCAGCGGCTTCTCCGGCGGATGGAACGGCATGATGAATATCCCCGACTTGATCGGCTGTCCGTTTGTCGTCATAACCCGCACTTCCTTTCGCCTGGATGATGGTTGTCGCGTGATTCCTTACTCGAATTAAGCCGTCTCCACTCGGAAACTGTACATTTGGGCAGTGTTCAGATAGAAGCGGAGACGCAGAGGCTGGTCTGCCGGCAACCGCTCATGATTCTGCCAGCGAACGCCATGGCGCACACTGTCCGAGCAGATCGCCGCACAGTCCTCGCTCGAGAAGCCGGGCAGCGTCTCGCCATCCTGCGTGAGGAGTTCGACCGCCAGGCTGCCTTGCGAAGCATCTGCATTGACCACCAGCTGGCCGGGCGGCAGGTTGAGCGGGACCGTCTCGACCACCCCGCCGAAATGCCCCGCGTCGAGCGAAACAAATCCGTCCAAGCGCCACGACGCTCGCGCGATCGTAGCCGTCTTCGGCGGCATCGGGCCGCCGTGCCAGGTGTTGATGGCGGTATAGTAGTGCCAGACCTCGTCGCCGTGCACGATAGGCCGGTCGGCAGAACAGAGAATGCAGCCGGCGTCGAAGCTGCCCGGCCCGCCGCGGGGGATGATGGGCGAGCGCTCTTCGAATCGCTCCCAACTGCGTCCATCCCGGCTATGCGCCAGCTGTGCCTCGATCGGCCCGTCCCAGGGGCTTTGCTCCGCGCCGACCTCCCGCCCCCTCATATCACGGACAACGTTGAATACCGGCAGAAAGCCGAGAAACTGACGGCCATAGACGAAGCCCGACATGCCGTAAAATTCGCCCCGCTGTTCTGGATCCTGAGTCCAGGCATCGTCCTGCTCATCACTGACAATAATCAGTTCCGGCTCCGACCAGTCCAGAAAGTTCCGGCTGGTACATACCGCGATCAGCCGCCGGTCAAAGCCGCCTATGTCGCCCCACCGCCTGTGAAAGGCGAAGTACTCGCCGCTGTGACGGTCGTGCGCCACCGTGATCGCCTCCAGCGTCTCGCTCGAATTCATCAGTATCGGATTGACATCATACTCGTTCCAGACCAGGCCGTCGGCAGAATGGGCGACCCAGTAGCCGAACTGCTCACGATTCCAGTCCCAGGCCGCCATCTTGTATCGCTCAGACGGGTCGGCCGCTTCGTCAACGATCACGGTCGGGCTGTGCTTATCAAAAAGGAGAATATTGTTAGCGCGTGAGCCGTCGAACTCATGCAGGCCCAACTCAGGTTTTTCCCAGTGAATGCCGTCCGTGGAGGTGGCATAGAGGATCATGTCCCCCTGCCGTTCACGCAGTCCAGGCGCGCGGTGCTGATGCCCGCGGCCAACACGCGTCAGATACCACATGCGAAACTGCTGCGCCTCGGTGTCGTAATGGACCGTGCCGTAAATGTAGATCCGGTTCCCCTCCCACGGTCGATCCGGCAAAACGACCGGCTGCTCCAACTTTTTCCCCGGATGGAGCGTGCGCACGACGCCGCGCTTGGCGCTGACGAGGGCGTCATCGACGAACAGTTGCGTCTCCGAACCGACTGAGCGCGCCTTGTCAGCTCCTGAGATTTCATTGCCCATGCAATTGCCTCCATGCAGGCGAATGCGCTACTCTAGTTTCCTTCAACAAATTGAAAGGAGTAGAGCTTACAACCGTTCATATGGAAGCGCAAGCGTACAACGCGCCCCGCCAGCCCATCAACACGAGGGCTGCCTCCCCAGGATACAAAGTGGCGAACCGAGTTGCCGTTCACTTCGTCGGCCTCGCCCATACCGTAGCCTCCGAACGGACTGCCTCCCTCGTCCTCTATCTGAACCCGGATTGCCCCGCCAGCACTCGTGTCGGCGTTGAGAGCCAGCCGCTCGCCGCGAAAGCGCAGCGGCACAGTGACCAATTCGCCGCCTTCATACGTGGCATCAGCCGAAATGAAGCCGTCCAATCGCAGCCGGGCACGGAAATAGGCCCCCCTCTTGAGCGCGACGCCCTCGCTGATCCCATAGCGGAAACCCCCGTAGTAGATCCACAACTCATCGCCCACCTGCACCGGTTGGGTGAATGCGTAGATCATCCTCGAATCACCGGCATCCGGCGGCCCCAGCCGCAAAAATGGATTCCGTCCCCCGGCCCGCTGCCACTTGATCCCGTCCCGGCTTGTTGCGAGCTGCACGTCGACCGTATCCGGGAAGCCGCCCATCTTCTCCTGGTCTCTCCCTTCAGTCGGAAAGGGATTCGCAGACCAGTGCCACCAGACCTCAGGCAGCGCCAAATATACGTCAACACTCCCCGCGTACTTGAAAACACAGTTGCCGTGAAAGTCCATAATCTGCCGGCTCTGCCGGTTCCGCTTTACCGGCAGCCCCAGATCAACCTCGTCCGCGGCCAGCACGGCGCCCAGATCCTCCCAATGCTCAAAGTCCGGCGACACCAGCCTTCTCACCGCCCGGTACCGGTCCCCGTGACTGTCCGCCGTCCACAGGCGTGAGTAGCCCACATACTGTTCAATGCGCTCATCCCAGAAGACCACGTTCAGGCAGTCGCAATGGCCGGGTATTGGGTTGCTCTCGCAAGCCGTCCAACGCAGGCCGTCGGGCGAATAGAAACCCGACAGCCCGGACTTGCCCTCCTCTGCGACGACGATCTGGCTCCACAGCTTGTACTGCCGCTCCGGCGGCGCAATCGGATCCTTGAAAACCGTGCCGCCGTTCCAACCGGGCTGCTGCACCGGGTCGTGTACCGCCGGCCCCAGGATATTGTTGTCCCCGCTGCCCCGGTACTCCACCAAGCCCAACCTAGGGCGCTCCCAGTGGACGCCGTCGTTCGACTCAGCGTAACAGAGCCGCCCGCGCGTATGCTTCCAAAAGCGCCGCGCATCCTCCGCAGTCCCCGCCACCGGCAACTCCACCCCTGCCGGCGGGTCCCACTCATACGCCAGATACCAGAGCCGGAAAACACCGCCCTCCCGCATCACAGTCGCATAAGGATGAATACGGTACTCCCACGGCGCCTCGGGCAGAAAAACAGGCTCATGGTCCTGGTAGGGAGCGTTCATCGTCAGGCGTACGTTCTTCACCGACGCGATCGGCGCGTCGTCGATGAAAAGCTCCTTGTGACAGCCGATGTCGCGTATACTGTCTGTCTGGCTCATGCTGATCTGGTTCTCTATTGAATGCAGGACTTTACGTGCGGGCCTTACACTGGGATCGCGGGCGTCTCGCTCGCGCTCACGATATGCGTAAACTCTTGATCTCAGTTTGAATTCACATTAGAGATCAAATACATCGCGCACGGGGTAGTTGAAACCGGGCAGGACCTCGCCGCCGTCGAGGATGTCACTTTCGGTCAGACTCAGGAGGGGTTGATTGGGGCGGTGGACTTCGATGGCGCGGTTCTCCGGGTTTACAACCCACACGAGCGACACGCCGAAGCTGATCCACATGCGGGCTTTGTGGTAGACGTCCCTCGCACCATCGTTGGGGGAGACGATTTCGACCACCAAATCGGGCGCCCCCTCATAGTAGCCGGAAATTCTGACATTCAGAGGTAGCTTCTTTGCGGAGATATAGGCGATGTCAGGCTCCCGCACCGTGTCCGGATCACGTTCCAGCATCATACCGGAATCCGAACCGACCAGCCGGCCCAAGCGCCGAGGGCGGATAAAATTCCCCAACCTACCGCCCAGCTTCATTACAATCTCGCCGTGCGTCAGTCCTGTCGGAGGCGTTTCGCAAAGCGCGCCTCTAATCAGTTCACCTCGCACCCCTTCGCTGTGAAGGCGCAGCAGGTCATCGGCGGTCAGCAGTTTCTCACTTGCGAGCGTCATGGCAGCATCCCAGTCAAGTGAAGAGGTGAGGGCATTATACTACAGATCGCGTGCGAACTGACGCGGACTCCTTCCGTAAAGACTTGATCTTGCATGCAATGTCTTTGACGCGGTCAAGTACGTCCTCAAGTTTACCAGACAGATCCAGGGCAGCGACCTCCAACAGTTTGCCCGAGTGCTTGACTTTGTAGTGCGCTGTATCAGCTTCACCCTTAGCATATATGAGGAGGCCGCCAGGCACATCAAGCGCGGTTGCATACGCCAGAATCTGATACAGGTCGGCATTTGGTACGGACTTGACGTCGATTCTCTTGTATTTGGCATCACCTACGAAAGTACACTTTCCGCCTTCCCACCACGTCAGGTCAGGCTCAATCGTCACTGAACCATCCATGTCGAAGTGTACCTTCTTTTCGGACTGCAACGTGGCTGCAGATACACCTAACTCCTCGCGCAGTGCCTGGGTGACGAACTCCTGGAACAGTTTGTCCATGTCGATCAGGAAGCCGGATGCGCGCACGTCCCCGCGAAAGGACTCAAACTCGCTGTGCAGCAAAATAAGTCGCGCCAGCCCCACGACATCCCGATAGTGTTCGTTCAGCCGGTCGAAGCGGACCTCCGGCACGCGGCGTTCGCGAAACTCCAGCAGCGACACGTTTTCGAGGATCGCGGCGGTCCGCCCCAGCCCCTGCCGCGCATCCGGCGAGCGCAGGGTCATGCGGCCAAGCCGGGCCGCAGCCGCCTTTACCAGCCGGTTGGCCAGGATGTCCTCGGTGTACTCATCGAAGCGCAGCTCCACCGGCAGGGGAATGCCGTACCGCCGCCGGATCTGCTCGTCGAAGCGGATGCGCCCGCGCACCGTATGCAGTGCGTCTTCTTCTGAAAGATATCCGCGCAGCAGCCCCCGCGAGAACGCTCTGCGCGCCGCTGCAATCAGCGCCAAAGCCAGTACATCGGGCAGCGACTTAGCCTTCTGGAAGTCAAACAGCCGGTACTCATTTGGCTCGTACACACCCAAAGCATAGCAAGCAAGCGAAAGAAGCTGTGGGATGCCGATCTTTGGCTCGATAAGTACTGAAATTCTACCGATTTCAAGCGCGCCAGCGGTTGAGCCGGGTGTAAGGTTATAGCTTCCCATTTTCCCTTGGACAGGTTCAACAGAAAGGTGAAGATTCTTCGACTCCTGCAACAGGGACTCGAGTTGGTCAACCGATAGTCTGTGCTCGCTGGTGGCGTATTCTCGCAGATTGATTTCAAGCATCAGTCTGGTGGGTCGCTCCCATTAGTACCGCCTGCTTGTTCTTGGCCCTCCTTCCTCTTCCGGGTCTGATCAGCTTGCTCTTTTAGTCTGTCCAAACCGAAAGCGTCAATTCCCTGGTCAATTCCAAAAAGGCGTTCCTCAATGTACGGCAATACGCTGTGTCTCCAGATCCGTCGAATAGACTCCTCAGTGAGGTTGTCTTTCATAAAATAGCTGGGACCAATTGCAGCGTGTCTATCTTCCTCCATTAGCTTGTTCGCCTCTACAACGACATCGGCTATCCACTCAACGTCTGTGGACACTTCTCCTTCTTGAATTTGCTTTTGTAGCCATCTCTTAAGTACGTCACTAACTGGCCTTGTATCCGGGTGAAACTCGATGAAATAGAATCGACGTCGTAGCGCCAAGTCGACCAGCGCGATGGAACGGTCTGCCGTGTTCATCGTGCCGATGAAGAAAAGGTTGTCGGGTAGAGAGAATGTCTCTCCGGGCTCCCGCTGGTACAAGAGACTGATTTCCTTATCTCGGTATTCCAACAGGAAATAGAGTTCACCGAACACCTTGGCAATATTCCCACGGTTGATTTCGTCAATAATGAGGTAATGTTTAGCGCCCGGCTCGTCACGCGCCTTCTGTGCGGCGCGTAGCAATGGTCCATCCTGCAAAGTGAATCCGACCTGACCGCTCTCAGTGCTCTTTGGGCGGAATCCACGTACAAAGTCCTCGTAGGCATAAGATGGGTGGAATTGTACAATCGTGACTCGACTCTCCGACTCCGCGAGGTAATCTGCTAATTCTTGTGCTACATAAGTCTTACCAGTACCAGGCGGCCCCTGGAAGATGACTTGCTGCTTGTCGTCAAGCAATGCGAGGATCTTTTCTAGAAAAGTATGAGAAAGGAGTAGCTCGTCCGCGAGTTTGTTCAAAGACTTGGTTTTGACCGGTTGAGCACCTAGTCTGGGTAGCTCATTCCGGAGCTGCCACACCATTCCCTGCGCGTCGAGGCGGTGGTCTAGGCACACGTCGTGCTTCTTCATTTCATCTCTAAAGTAATCCAAGAATCGAAGAAAGTGTTCATATAGCTCAGCCTCGTCCGCGCCCCTTTTTGGTAACTCGAATCCAGTACGCATACAGGCCTTTTTAAACACCGTGATTCTGAAGGGCGGATTTTCCTCCACGTCTAGTCCCATGAGCAAGACGGATGCGATATTCGTGCGCGTTCCTACCCCGTTTAAGTCACGATCTTTGGGCAGGCGTTCACAGAAAGCCCGGATTCGCTCCTCAACCGGTATCTCGTCATTCGTCCAGATAGCCTTGAAAGTTTCTGATGCGTCCTCCCTAGCGTCGGCTATCCATTCTGAGACTCTTTGCCGATGCATATAAAATGTGAGATTGGAAGATTGCCCTTTCCTTATCAATTCGGGCCACCTGTCAGTGTCGTTAAATAACTCTCTTTTCGCCTCTTTGAGAAACTCGGCTACTTTGCGCTTGTAGTTATTCTCCAACCTTTCCAGTTTTCCAAGCCTCTTAAGTTCGATAGCACGCCTGACAAACTCATCCCAGCCGTCGTCGTCCAATGAGGTCTCTTCGCAATCCACTATTCGTCATTCCTTGACACTAATCAGGTTCAGAATTCGTATACTATCAAGACGTGACGCTAGGCGGCGTCACCAAATCCTGCCCGCCATTCCAAATTCCAGCCCAGACAAACGCCCCCCCTCACCACAACGACCCCAACGGCTCACACGCATTATACACATCACACGACAACCGAATCGCAAACAACTCCGCCTCGCGCATCGTGACCTCCAACCGCACCGGGCGGTCCACGAGTTCGGAGATGTCCTCCCGCTCGCGCCAGCGCGGACGCGCGTACAAATGATCCCCGCTGATCGGAATTGCCTCCTCCCACGTATAACCGGGAATCGGCTGCGCTGTCGCCCCGTCCAGCATCTGCACCTTGACCCCTGTATGCGCCATTGACCTCACGTTCAGGCGAATCTCACCACTGCGGGGAATGATAACCTTCGTACGCAGCACACCTTCGCGCCCCCACGTCTTGAGCGCACAGAAGCCGTCCAGCCGCATTTCATAGAGCATCGGGCTGCGGTAGCCGCTGCCATACGGCCACTCCGTCTCCTTGTCGACGCGGGCCGCATGACCGCCGTAATCCCCGACCACAAAAAAGAGCAGCCTGTCGTCCTGCGTGCGCAACATCTCCTTTCCGTAAGCCGACCCGCCCCCAACCTGGCCATAGTCGCGCACCCCAATAAACGGCTCGCGCTCCGTGCGGTACCAGTACAAGCCGTTGTAGCTGTAAGTCAGCTGCGTATCCATGCGCCCGAAATACTTGATCTGCGGCCAGTCGCGGCTGAGGCTGACCTCCTCAAAGCGGTCACTGGTCATGATGTTGAGCAATCCAATATAGAAATCCTCATAGGGCCGCGGCGGCATGTCGTAGAGCTCAGTGCCGACGCGGTCCTGAGAATCGGGCTGCATGACAGTCACCGGGCGCGTAAACGCCGTGAAATCGGTTGTCGTCGACATTGCAATGCGGCGGTCACCGTAGACCGGCCGCACAAAGAGCTGGTAGAGCTCGGCCTCCCGGTTCCACAGAATGTCACCGGCAATGTCGGACCCAGGGTCCAGCCACGGCCCTGACCGGTCCACCGTAAACCGCACCCCGTCATCCGAAAAGCCGCCCCACGTAAGATGACGCGGCACGTCGAGCACCGCCGACGCGTACCCCCGATCCGCCAGCGGCGTCCCCGCCAGCGAATGCACCGCATGCGCCCAGATCGGCGCGCCATCCTGGTCGATAACGACATCGGCAAAGCTCCGCCACGCCGGGCCGGGCGCAGGATTGTAGACCGGGTTCGGCCAGTTGCAGGGGTCGTCTGACAGCAGGCGGAACTGAAACTCGCCCGCACTGATCCCCGGCGTGCGGTCGCGGCTCTCACGTCCCGGAAATGCGATCAGATAGAGCGCGTATTTGCCCAACCATTCATCGTAGAAGGCCGTCGGATAGCCGCCGTACCCGTCCCAGCCTTGAGGGTAGAACTCAGTGAAAATTTCCTTCACAAAGGTCGGCTTGCCCCACACCCGTTCCAGGCAGTCGCGGCGTTCAAGCATCCAGTCGTCGAAAAACCAGATCCCCCTCATGGCGTGCCCGCTCTATGGTTGCGGAAGCTGTACAGCCCGGCATTCTGCAAGTGAAAGCGCAGGCGCAGAGTCTGGCCGATCGGCAGGCGCGCATCCCCGCTCCAGCGCACAATCTGCCGTACACCGTCGCTGAGGATTGGCTGGCAATCCTCTCGCGCGAAGCCGGGCAGCGGTTCGCCCGCGCCCGACAACACCTCAACCGCCAGGCTGCCGGTTCCGGCATCCACATTGACCTCCAGCCGCTCGCCCCCCAGCTGCAGCGGGACCGTCTCAACCACGCCGCCGAAATGCCCGGCGTCCAGCGAGACAAAGCCGTCCAACCGCCATTTGGCAAGCCCGATCGAGATCCTCTTAGGCGGCATCGGACCCCCGTGCATCGTATTGACAGCCGTGTAGTAGTGCCACACCTCGTCGCCGACTACGATGGGCCGGTCCGCCGAGCAAAGGATACAGCCGGCGTCAAAACTGCCCGGCTCCCCGCGCGGGATGATCGGCGAACGGTCTTCGAAGCGCTGCCAGTTGTGTCCGTCCCGGCTGTACACGAGCTGGGCCGCAATCGGACCGTCCCAGGGCGCCTGATCGATCTCGGCACCCGACTCCGAAATCGCGGCCGGCGCCTGCAAACCTGAACTGCCATCCGCGGCAACCGAAGCAGGCATCCCCATCTCGCCCCGGGCATCCCTGATCACGTCAAATACCGGCAAAAACCCGAGAAACTGATCACCGTACACAAAGCCAGACATGCCGTAAAACTCGGTGCGCTGCCCCGGCTCCTGACACCACGCGTCATCTAGCTCGTCAGGCGACAGGCACACATCGTGGCTGGCCCACGTCGTAAAGTCCCGGCTCGTCGCCACCGCAACCAGGCGCCGGATATGCCCGCGCACTTCGCCCCAGCGGCGGTGAAATCCAAAATACTCCCCCGTGTTCGGATGGCGGGCGACGGTGACCGCCTCAAGGATCTCGTCGTCGTCCAGGAGAATCGGGTTGCCGTCGTACCCCCGCCAGTCCAGCCCATCAGCAGAAAAACCAACCCAATAGCCGTCCTTCTCCTCTTCCCAGCTCCAGCAGGCTAGCCTATAGCGCTGCTCCGCCCGCGCATCGGCGTCGATAATGATCGTAGGGCTGTGCTTGTCGAAGAGGAGGATGTTGTTGGCAACTGTGCCGTCAAATTCGTGCCGTCCGAGGTCGGGCTTGTCCCAGTGGACGCCGTCCTCGGACGTAGCGTACAGAATGATGTCTCCCGTACGTGAGCGCAGACCCGGCGCACGGTGCTGCTGTCCTCGTCCCAGCCGCGTGTTATACCACATGCGAAAGTAACCGGCGCCGCTATCGTAGTAGACGCTACCGTAAATGTAGACGCGGCGTCCTTCCCAGGGACGATCCGCCCTCAGGACCGGCTGCTCACGTTTGCGCGCCGGGTGAAGCGTACGCACAACTCCACACTTGGTGCTGACGATTCCGTCGTCAACAAAGAGCTGCGTCTTGGAACCGATTGCAAGCGCGCTTTCGGATGTCGTCACGTTTTTTGTCTCTCCGCCAATTGGTGGGTTTGTTTCCTACTGGCGGACTTTCCGCCCGCCCCGGCGTCACGCCAGGTGACAGGCCACCCAGTGCCCAGGCTGGACCTCGCGCAAATCCGGAGATTCGACCTGGCAGCCTTCTTCGGCAATGGGGCAGCGGGGATGAAAGCGGCAGCCGGAGGGCGGGTTGACCGCGCTCGAAACCTCGCCTTCAAGAATGATGCGCTGGTGCTTGCGCGCCAGTCTTGGGTCCGTCCATGGCACCGCGCTGAGCAGCGCCTGTGTATATGGGTGAAGCGGCCCGTCGTAGATTTCCAACCCCGGCGCAAGCTCCACGATCAGACCCAGATACATCACAGCGATGCGGTCGCTGATATGACGCACCACCCGCAGGTCATGGGCGATGAACAAATAGGTCAGTTCCATCTCGTCCTGCAGGTCTTGCAGCAGGTTGAGGATCTGCGCCTGAATCGAAACGTCGAGCGAGGAGACCGGCTCATCGAGGACAACGAAGTCAGGGTCTACCGCGAGCGCGCGGGCGATGCCGATCCGCTGGCGCTGGCCGCCGCTGAATTCGTGGGGATAGCGATTGTTGAAATAGGGATTCAGCCCGACGCGTTCCATCAGCTCCTGGACGCGTTCCCTGGCCTCTTGCCGCGTCTGGCTGAGTTCATGGATCATCAGCGGCTCGGCGATGGCTTTGCCGATCGTCATGCGCGGGTCGAGAGAGGCATAGGGGTCCTGAAAGATAATCTGCATGCCGTTTCTGTACCGGCGTAGCTCTTTGTCGCTCAACTGACAGAGATCGGTGCCCCCGAACTGAACCGAGCCCGACGTGGCGCGCATCAACTGCAGAATCGTGCGCCCTGTCGTCGTCTTCCCGCAGCCGCTCTCGCCCACCAGACCCAGCGTCTTACCGCGCCAGATGTCGAAGCTCACCCCGTCAACCGCCCGCACGACATCAGGCGGCCGCAGCAGGTTCCGCCTCGGCATACGAAAATGCTTGACCAGATCCCGCACCCTCAACAGGGGTTGCTCTTCCATCCTGCGCTCTCTCACCGATTCATTTCGCCGAGGCCGGTGTGCCGCCTACGAAACAGAGATCTGAACACGATTTGCTATTCGCCCAACACCTCGCGAAGCGGCATCACCTTCCAGCACGCCGCCCGCGAATTGCCATACTGCTCTAATAACGGCTCCTCTTCCTTACAGCGCTCGTCAGCAAGCGGGCAGCGCGGCCAGAACTTGCACCCGGTCGGCAGGCTGACCAGGTCGGGCGGCAACCCGCTGATCGAGTACAGGCGGTCCCCCGGTTTGCTCTCCAATGAAGGGACGGAGCCGAGCAGCCCTTGCGTATACGGATGGCGGGGGTTCAGTAGCACGTCATCGACAGGCCCGACTTCGACCATGCGGCCTGCGTACATCACCGCTACGCGGTCGCAGCTGCCTGCGACGATTCCCATGTCGTGCGTGATAAAGAGAGCCGTCATCCCGGCCTCCTGCGCCAGCTGTTTGATCAGGTCCAGGATCTGCGCCTGCACCGTCACGTCGAGCGCGGTGGTCGGTTCGTCTGCCAGCAGCAGACGCGGCTCGCACGAAAATGCGATCGCGATCATTACCCGCTGCCGCATGCCGCCGCTGAACTGGTGGATGTAATTGTCGAAGCGGGCCCGCGGCGAGGGGATGCCCACGTGTTCCAGGAGTTCCAATGCGCGCTCCCGCGCCTCTTCACGACTCAGGGCGAGATGGATCTCCATCGCCTCGCTGATCTGGCGGCCAATCGTCATCGTCGGCGTCAGCGCAGTCATCGGCTCCTGGAATACCATCGCGATCTTGCCGCCCCGGATCTTTTTCATCTCTTCGCCGCTGCACTGCAGAAGATTCTTCCCCTCGAAGTTGATCGCCCCGGCCACCGCACGGCCATTTCCCGGCAGCAGGCCCATAATCGACAGCGCCGTCATCGTCTTGCCGCAGCCGCTTTCGCCGACCAGGCCCAGCACCTCGCCTTCGTAGAGGTCCAGCGAGAGGCCGTCGACAGCCCTGACCGTCCCCTGCTTTGTCTCAAACTGGGTGTGCAGCTCCTGGATCTGAAGCAGGGGCATTCGATCCGCCTGGGAGCCGGTAGTATGCGGGGTCTCTGGCTGGGTGCTGCTATCCATACCCATCGCGTCAACGCCGCCTTTGCTCCGGGTTGAGCGCATCGTTCAGTCCATCACCCAGGAAATTGAAACCGAGCACCACGATCGCCAGCACAACGCCCGGCATCACGACCAGGTGGGGGTTGAAGCGCCACTGCCCCAGATTGTCACTGATCATCTCTCCCCAGCTTGCGCCGGGCGGCTGGATGCCGACTCCCAGAAAGCTCAGCGACGCCTCCGACAGCATCGCGCCGCCAAAACCGACCGTGATCGAGACGATCAGTGGACCCAGGCTGTTGGGCACAAGATGGCTGAGGATAATGGTCCAGTTCGACGCCCCTAGGGCCCGTTCAGCCTCGATAAACTCTTTCTCGCGCAGTGAGAGGATCTGCCCTCGCACCAGCCGCGCCTTGCCATACCACTGAACCAACGTCAGCGAGCCGAAGATCACCAGGTAATCCAGATAGACGCGGTTACCCTCAGAAATCGTCCAGCCGTACTGTTCCTGCAGATGGAGCTGAAATTCAAGCACCTTTTCGCGAAAGACGACGCTGATGAAGGCGGCCAGCAGAATGTCGGGGAAAGCCATCGTGATGTCGGCCAGGCGCATGACGAGGGCGTCGACCCAGCCGCCCAGAAACGCGCCGGCCGCGCCCAGCACAACGCCCAAAACAGTCGTGCCGATCGTAACGATCAGGCCCACCAGAAAGGCTGTGCGCGCCCCGTGCAGGATGCGCGTGAGCATATCGCGGCCCAGACCGTCAGTTCCCAGCCAGTGGTCCGCGCTCGGTCCCTCGTTGATTCTGAAAAGATTCTGTTGGGTGTAGTCGTATGGCGACAGCCAGGGACCGAAGATGGAGACGAATACGAGAAGAAAGGCCACGAAGACCCCGAAAATGGCGAGGCGGTTGCGCATCAACTGCTCCAACGCATCCTGCCACAGACTGCGTTGCTCCGGCATGGAAAACATGTCGTGCTGCGCGCTGGCGTCTGCGGTCACTCCAATATCCTCAAGGATTGTCTAAAGTCTGGTATTTTCACAAGATAGGTTGTCCCGCGTTCCCGCGACCCGGGCGATGCCGTGAACAGAGGCCGTACGTAACCCTGGTGGACAGTCGAGATTCCGCACTCTGCTCAATCATAGGTGACGCGCGGATCCAGCCCGCCGTACAACAGATCGGTAAGCAGGTTGACTGTCACGATGATCAGGGCTTGAAACAGGACGACCCCCATAAACACGGGATGATCGCCAGACATAAGCGTCTGAATCGCCAGTTTGCCAATACCGGGAATGTTGAATATCTGCTCAACAAATAGACTGCCCGTCAGCAAGCCGCTTGTGACCAGCCCCAGCGAAGTCAGTACCGGTATCATGGCTGTCCGCAGCATATGGCGGGCCACCACCAGCCGCTCCGGCAAACCTTTGGCACGCGCCGTACGCACAAAATCCTTGCCGAGCACCTCCACGATGCCGGCTCGCGTCTGGCGCACAATTACCAGCATCGGGCCCGTTGCCAGTACGATGGCCGGCAGGATCGCTTGCCGCGAAAACATGCCATCCCATCCCCCGACCGTCTTGAACACGGGGATCTTGAGTACAAATATGATCAACAGGACCGGTCCGATCACATAGGCAGGGATCGAACTGGCGATGATCGAACTCGTGACGATCGCGTAGTCGATGGTTGTATTCTGCTTGACCGCAGCCAAAACACCGAGCAAAATGGCGAAAACGGTGAGGAAGACCAACGCCCAAAAGGACAATTGCGCGCTGATCGCCAGACGGCCGAGGACCATCTCCCGTACACTCGTACTCGTGCCGGTGAATCCGGCGCCCCGACCTTCGCTGACCGCCCTGTCACTGGCAACGCCCCCGAACGCCGACAGCGACTGCCCCCAATTGCCCCCAAACATGGTCCCCATGTAGTCGAGAAACTGGATCACGAAAGGCCGGTCCAGGCCGAGCGCTTTCTTGACCTCCGCATACCGCAATTCGTCCTCCCACTCCTCACCCAGCACGGCGCGCACCGGATCGATGGGACCATAGTAGCCCAGCGTGAAGGTGATTAGCATCACAATGATGACGGTTGGCGCCAGCACAGCGATCCTGCGAAGCGCGTACAAAAACATTTCGATAACCAGGTTTAAAGCGGAATACGAGAATAAGGGAACGAGGAGAGAGATGCGAGCAACTATCTCTCTCCTCTGCACTTCCACATACTGCAAATCTGAATCAAGCCACCGCCCGCATCGCTACCGCGCCGCGATGAAGAGATGCTCCGGGTTGCGCACGCCGTGGTCCAGGCTGCCAAACAGGGAGTTCCAATCGCTGACCCATGGCTTAACCAGCATGTAGGCCGGCTCGGTGAAGTGGCCGATGCTGTACACGTCTTCGAAGAACTGACGTCCTGCCTCCTGGTACATCGGAATCGCCTCGGCCAGGTCCATCGTCGAATCTGCCGTCATGCACAGCTCTTCCGCGTCTGGAGGACCCCATGACTCTGCGCGCGAGCGGTTATACGTCCCAATCGGCGACGCGTTCTCGCACACGGCCGACAGGCCGGGATAACGGGCCGCATAGGAACGCCGCACGATCTGATAAAGCTCAGGATTGGCCATGAACACGTCTCTCGAACGCTCGATCACGACTTCCAACCCCAGGTTCTGCTTCCAGTACTGCTGCATCGCCTGCGCGATTCGAGTCAGATGGCCGACCTGGCCGCCAAAGCCGGCCTCACCCACGTGCATCCGAATCTGCGGGATGTTCTCGGCCGAGCCATAGCTGGATTCGGCGATCAGTTGGCGGGCCAGCTCCGGATCATAGCTCGGCGTATGGCACTCGCCCTCGACAAAACCCGGCCAGCCCATCGGAATCAACTGACAGGCCGGCTGCCACATGCCCCGTAGCAACGTATCCGCAATCACCTTGAAGTCAACCGCATGGGCCAGCGCCTGCCGTACTTTGGTATCATCCATCGGCGGAAGATCGCGCGCGATGTAGAAGCTGCGGCTAACCTCGTACTGGAACGGGAACATCTCTTCGCTCGTGGCGCGGCCCGGCTCCAGCAACTCGGCCGCTTCCAGCGGTCCATACTTCTCGGAGACGTCGTACTCATCGTTCTCATACGCGATCAGCGCCGTTTGCGGGTCCGAATAGTACTTCAGCACGACCTTCTCCAGAATCGGCGTATCGCCGCGCCAGTTGGGATTCGGCACGAGTTCGAACGACTCCGGCTCGGAAGGTCCGACCCAAGTCGGCTCTGTCGCGATCATGAACGGGCCTGTCGCGCCGTGCCCGACGAACCAGGGCGCCTCGTCCTCAGCCGGCGGACTGTAATGGGATGTCTCCGCCATCAGGAAACGGTGCGGCAGCGAGAGGATCGCGGCAAAATCGCGGAACGGTTGCGTCAACTCGATCTGCACTGTAAGATCGTCAATGACCGTGATGCCCTCCAGTTCGGTGGCTGGATTCTCCTCCGCCCGCATGGCATCATAGCCCTTGATGAAGCGGGCGTAGGTCGTGCCGCGCGAGCCGGTATTGGGCGACGCGTGAAGTTCAATCGACATCTTCACGTCCTCCGCCGTGAACGGTTCACCGTCAGCCGCCACGATCCCTTCTTTCAATGTGATCGTCCAGACCGTCTCATCCTCGCTCGCGCTGAATCCCTCCGCCAGCCGGCCTTCCAGTGTTCCGTCCTCATTCATCCAGAAAAGCGTCTCAAAGGCCATGTTGAGCATGCCCGAAACCGCGTATCCTCCTGATGTTTCAAATGGATAGGGATAGCGCTGGCCATAGTAAGTACCCCAGCGAAGAACCTGTTCATCCGCCCTGGCCGTGTCCGCCGCCAGGGCGGGCCGTTCGCGCCACACAGGCGACCACGGCATATACGAGGTCGATTCAGACATCTGGGCCTCTGCCGGCGCCGCCGGACCGCCTGCCGCCGGCGCGCACCCTGCGGTAACCACCAGCACCAAGAGCGTCAGCAGCCCAATAACTACTTTGGATTTTCGGAATGCTTTCATTTTGACTGTTCTCCTTGACAGTTGTGACTCCGCGCCCGCCAGGGGCACACAATCTGAACACTGCACAGCAAACGAATGCTCCGTAAACGCAAAGGTCTTTTCTGTTCGTCACCCCCTAATCAAATTCGATATCCTCAGCAACGAGACAACTGCTACGCCTTCAGGCTGAGCGCGATGATAGCCCTCATTCTGGCGCCTTCCGGCAACGTACCGGCCAAGCGCAGCCAGTTTCCAAAGTGCCCGACCTTACAGAAAGCAACCTCTTCTTCGCCCAAAGTGACGCTCGTCCCCTCATCACACCAGCGAATCCCGTCCGGCGAAATCTGAACATTTAGTTTTACTCCCTCAATCTTCCCCACCCGCTCCAGTATTCGAACAAAGAAGATCGCCTCCCCAGCCCAGCCGCACTCGTAAGGCTCAGTCGCAAAACTGCCCCGCAGCTCCTCACTGCGCTCTACTATGGCCGTGTAATTCTCCCGCAGCATCACTACCAATCTCCCGACAAAAGAACCGAGTCGACGTACAAGAAAGCCCTCTTGTCCACATCCGTTTCGACCCAGAACGCGACGTTCAACATGCAATCAAGGTTGGGCATCGCGGAGATCATCATCGGCCCCACGTCCGTCAGATCGTGGATGCGGTTGTTGCACTGCAAGTGAGTGATCTGCCGGGTGGCCAGGTCCACGTCCATGCGAAGATAATACCAGTTGAACTTGGTGGCGACCTCATTATAGCAAAGAATCTGGCCTGAGTCAGGCACGTCTTCCCAGCCAGTGGGCGCCAGATGAAAGTGCGAGACCGTCTCGGCTCTATCGCCAATGTCATGAAACGGTTCCCGCTCCCGCTTGAACTGCCAGCTCCGCACCGGCTCGCCGGACAGCGCATTCAGATAACGCCAGTGCGGCATCCACCTGTACGCCTCATCCTGTAGGTCGAACAGCACGCCCACCGCCCGCACATCGTTCACCGAAAGCTGCAGTTCGCTCGCCTCCGGTTTGAAAGTGAAGTACGCTTCCAACCGGATCGGCCCCCTGTGCCGCCAGGTTACCCGCTTGATCGAGACGCTGATGTCCCCGGCGCGGGCACGCGTAGCCAGCTTCATCGAATACGTACCCTGCATCGCCCCGTGCGTCCCCGTATCCCAGTGCGTCCCGCTGCTGAGCATCGGCGGCCGCATATCCGCGAACTGGGGCAGCATACTGTCCAGGCTGTGCTCATAGTTCCCGATCAACTCCACCCAGCCGCGCAGGCCGCTGTTAAAGTCGTCGTGATAGATAATGCGCGGCAGCGGATCAAACCGGCTGAACCTGGGATCCGCGTTCAGAATCGCTCTTGCTTGGTCTGGCATTTGCGCCCTTTCCTTGTATGCAAAATCACTTGAATCCCAACTCCACCAGCTTGCCCACCATGCCTTGGATACGCGGACTGTCGCTGTGCAAAAACGCGTCTTCGTACACCCGCGCCGACTGCGTATACTGCATGTTCTCCACGTGTTTGAGGTTGCCCTGGTAGACCCTCTTCAGAAACTCGATGTCCCTTTCTCTCGACGGCTGCGCACCGAAATTCATCGTGAACATGCGCCGCCCTGTCCTGCCGCCGAACGCGGAATGCCACAGGTTCTGGTTAAAGAAAACCACATCGCCCGGCTCTGACTCGAGCGGAAAACTCGGGATGTCGCGGCCAGCCGCGCCAAACGCAGTTTCGTCCGGATTGCGGCGCTGCTGCCTGAGTGGGTCGAGCGCCCCGTGCAGCGGCTGCTGGTGCGAACCGGGGATTACCCGCAGGCAGCCGGAATCCTTCCTCACGGAGTCAAGGTAAATGGCGACCTTGATGCGACCGTAGTCAAGAACAGAGCCGTCCGGATGCCAGCCGGTGTCGCCAACGTAGAGGTTGCCGTCCGAGCCGATCCAGACGAAACCGGGACCGAGCAGCTGTTCGAGCGGCCCGTAGATGCGATCATCCTCGGCCAACGCGCTCAGCAGCGGCCTCTTTTCGATGAAGCCCAGCACAGCCTGCCGCGCTTTCCCGTCGAAAGGCTTCCCCTGCCTGTCCTCCGTCAGCACTTCGTCGAAATTTCGGCTGATCACCTCCATCTCATGCGTCGAAAAACATTGTCGCCGAACGACAAAGCCGAATGTCTCAAAATGGGCAATCTGTTCCGCAGTCAACATCTGGCGCCATTCCTCCCTGCTGCGCTGGCAGCCTCTATATTCATCAATCTCAACTGTCCGCGGCCAAAGTCATGATTTCAAACTGAAGCCGCTCTAACCCACGGAATCAGGTCGATGCGCCGGACAACTGCCGGTCACAGAAGTTTGAACATGCGCGCGGCATTGCCACCAAGGATCAACGCCTTCTCGTCTTCCGAAAGAAACTCACAGTGCACACGAATGTAGTCGATCGCCTGCTTGTATGTACACCATGAGCCGGAGCAGTAGGGCATGTCTGTTCCCCACATCAGCTTGTGAACGCCGATCTCTTCGCGCAACTCCCTGATCTTTTCCTGGGCGCCCGGGAACGGGTACTCCGGCCAGAACGCGCAGAACAGCACCTCGACGTGCATGTTCGGGCGTTTGAGCAGCGTCATCAACTCGTCGGGAATCTGGTAACGCTCCTCGCCGCGACGCATGCTGAATGTGTCGATGCCATGCGTGAGCACGGCCGGGATATCGGGGTGCGCCTCCGCCCAGTGGTCGAGCTCGGCCACGTGTTCCATAAACCCTCCCAGACGGTCCCTTTGCCGGCTGTGCAGATACCACCAGACGGGGATACCGAGTTCATGCACCTTCTCCCATAGCGGTTCGAACTTGGCGTCGTCCAGGTGGTCGGCGTAGTTGCTCAGCGCGAACGGCTCCACGCTGAAATAAAGCCCCTTGAGGCCATGCTCGCAGACCGCCTGCTCCAGCCTTTCATGTTCCTCCGGCTTTTCCGCCTCCCATTCCCGCACCTGCGCCAGCCCAATGAATCGATTGGGAAAGCGCCGCATCTGCTCGCCATAGTACTCGTTCAAGGCGCCGTAGATGTGGTCGTGCTGGAGAACACCCATGTCCACGCCTACCAGGTCCATCTCCCCGATCATGCGCTCGGGCGGCGCCTCACAGTTGATCAGGCTGGGCGGGTACGCCTGCATGTAGTAATCAACGCCGTCAACCGTGATCTCCGCGCGCCCAAAGTCGGCCATACGAAAGTCGACCTCCGGCATCTCGTTGATGTCATCCGAGTCCCACTGCAGAAACGGTTCGGGCGCCAGTTCGTCATCGGCTGTGCGGCGGAACCGGCGGCTGTCGCGCATATGACACTGCCAGAACTTCATCCGCAGTGGTTGCAGCGGGTCCTCCTCAACGGAGGCTCTGCCGAGCGGCGGAAAGATGTGAAAATGTGCGTCAATGATCACAGGTGATTCCCTTTCCTGATTCTGCGGAAGATTCGGGCCGCAATAGGTTATCCCTTCATCCCGCTCACAACCACGCCCTGGATGAAATGTCGTTGTGCGAAGAAAAAGACCGCGACGGGCGGCACCGCAATCAGCGTCGAAACGGCCATGATCGCCACCCAGGGAACGTAATGCATAGATCCCGCGCCGTGCGCGGTCTGCACCCACGTCGTCAGCGCCACCGCCAGCGGCTGCGTTTCGAAACGGTTCAGGTAGATCAGCGGCTCGAAAAAGGAGTTCCACTGGCTCATGAACGTAAAGATCGCCATCGTGCCCAGCGCCGGTTTCGACAGCGGCAGGATGATGCGCCAAAAAATAGCGAACGTGCCGCAACCGTCAATGCGCGCCGCGTCGTCGTAGTCCAGTGGAATCGTCAGGAAGAACTGTCGCAGAAGGAAGATGTAGAAGGCCCCGCCCCCGAAGAAACTGGGTACGATCAGCGGCTTGAACGAGTCCAGCCATCTTAGTTCCCGAAACAGCAAATACTGCGGAATCAGTGTGACGTGCGACGGAATCATCATCGTGCTCAGCACCAGGATGAAGAGCGCCGTGCGCCCGGGAAAGCGCACGCGCGCGAAACCGTAGGCAACAAGGCTCGCGCTCAGCACCGTCCCCACCATCACCCAGACCACAATAATCATCGTGTTAAACGTGGAGCGCACGAAGGGGAACTCGGTCAGACCCACCACGTAGTTGCTCCACTGGACCGGATTGGGGATGAAACTCGGCGGGATCGCGAAAGCATCCGTCTCGGTCTTCAGCGAACTGGAGATCAGCCAGATGAAGGGCACTGCCAGCATGAAGCCGAAGGCGAGCAACAGGATGTAGATCAGAACCTGACTGACCAGCTGCCTCTTACTGATGCTCTGCAACCAGCCGCCCAGCGGCAAATCTTCCCTGTTCGTACGTGTCGTCATGGCCATCGTGATCGCGCCTCAACCAGAACCCAATCTGAGCCGGGAATAGACTACCTTACCGCCCCTTCGTAGTAGACATACCGTCCCGAAACGCGCAGCGAAATGAGTGTAAGAACAAAGATGATCGCAAAAAGGACCCAGGCCAGGCCGGCCGCGTAACCCATCTTGAGGTAGTTCCAGGCATTCTGGTAAAGATAGAGAATATAGAATAGAGAAGCGTCAGCCGGTCCGCCACTGGTAATGACATACGCGCCCGTGAAAACCTGGAAGGTTCCGATCATGCCGGTCAGAAAGGTGAAAAAGATGACGGGCGACGTCATCGGCAAGGTCACGTTGCGGAACTTGGCCCACGCGCCCGCCCCGTCGAGCATTGCTGCTTCGTATAGTACCGTCGGCACACCCTGCAGGCCTGCGAGATAGAGGATCATGTTCCCGCCCAATCCCCACAGACTCATTACAATGAAGCTGGGTATTACCCACTCGCGCGAAGCGAACCATTGCGGTCCCTCGATGTCGATGCTGGCTAGGAAATTGTTGACCAACCCAATCTCCGGGTTGAGGATCCAGGCGAACAGATATGATGTGGCGATGGCCGGTGTAACGACCGGCAGATAAAAGACGGTGCGGAAAAAACCAACCCCCTTCACGGCCTGATTGAGCAGCAGGGCCAGCATGTATCCGCCTATCGTGCCGAGCGGGACCAGTATAATCGTATAGATCACCGTCACTTTGAGCGACTGCCAGAAGAGAGGGTCCCCGCTCAGCATCTTGCCGTAATTGTCCAGGCCGATGAAGCGGGGCGGGTCGAGAATTGTGTAACGGCTGAAGGAGAGCACGAAGGAGGCGACAATGGGAAAGGCAGTGAATATCAGGAAGCCCAGCACCCAGGGCGCTATGCAGATGTAACCGTCTATCGCCTCTCGCAGGCGCAGTCGGGACATCCGTTTTCTGCGCCCGTTGCTGGCGGCCGGCGTGGCTGCGCTCACGGCTGCTCCTCCATCCAATCCCTGAACTCGCTCTCCCGCCACGTGTAGCGGGGCCGGTATCCCAGCAACCTCTGCGCCATATCGGTCGAGACAAAGCTGTCGAATCCGCACAGCTGGCGCCGCACGGGCACGTCCGCGTAATAGCGGGAGGCAAGAGTCTCCGTCTCAACCAGCGAGCAGGTGTCCGCCCCGTTGATCAGAAAGACCTCGTGTTCAATCGCCTTGTTCTCCACCGCCAGCCTGAACGCCTGCGCCGCATCACGCGCGTCGGTAACCGTCCACAAATTGGAGCGGCCAAGTTCAGATTCAGTAATGTAACGCCGGTAGCCCTCCCACTGCTCCTCCACCGTTCGTTCGCGGTTCCAGCCCGACCGCACCGCGACTTCCGCCCCCGCCCTGTCCAGATACCAGTTGTGATTGATTCGCAGTCCGATGGTCTGAATGCCGTAGCTCTCGCTGAAACGCCGGCAGGTGATCTCGTTGATCAGCTTGCTGATGCCGTATTCGTTGCGCGGCTGGGCGGGGTGCTCTTCATCGATTGGGAAGTAACGCGGCCGCGTATCGCAAAGAAGGTAGTTCGTATTCATTGCCTCTTTGGAGGAACCGAAAATGACCTTCTGCGCGCCCGCGGCCACCGCAGCCTCCAGCACGTTGTAGGCGCCGCGGTCGTTGACGTACATCAACCGCTCAGGCGAGGTGATGCCGGGCCCCGGCACCGCCGCCAGATGGACGATGGCATCCTGAGCTCGGCAGGCCTGCCGCATCTGCTCCAGGTCGGTTATGTCGCCATGGATATGCCGCACCTGCTCCACGAGAGGGGCTGTCTGACTGAAATTTGAGAGCGTGTGACCGGCGGACAGAAGCTCGCGCAGCACGTACCCACCGATCTTGCCGCTGCCGCCGGTAACCAGTACGTTCATCTGTCGGTTTGACCGCCTGTGTCGTTTGAGCGGACCAGACGAAATTGGTCAGACTGAGGATTGGTCGGCGGCCGGCTACGCGCCGGCCGCCCGGTAAAGGTCAATGCCCTGTGAGGCTATCCCTCTGCCAGTGCCGCGTCAATCTCCACCTTGGCGTCTGACATGGCTTCCTGCATCGACTTCTCGCCCAGGAAGACCTTGTCATATTCGCGCCGCACCGTATCCGAGAAGAACCGCGCCTTGCGGCCATACCATCTTGGCATCCACAGAACATTTTCTGCCGCTGACGGATGCGTCGTAAAGCGCTCGTCGCGGCTCAGGAAGACCTCGTAGAAGCGTCGCATCCAGCCTTCCGGCAGCGCCGGAAGTTTGTCGATGGAGCTCCGCATATCGTAGCCTGTCAGATTGATGTTGGGCGTAATCCAGTCGCTGATCGTCTCGCTCGTAGTGGCCCAAATGGCAAACGTGGAGGACGCGTCCGTGTTTTCGCCTCCGCTCCACACGCCCCACGAGTTTGTCCCCATCATCTGGACCCGATGTTCCCGCCAGGGCACCGGCATAAACAGCAACCCGAAGTTTTCCTGGTTGACCCGCTGGTCCCCTACGCCCGGGTGCCTGATCGAGCAGAACGCCTTCCCTGAATTAAACAGACCGCCCTGAACCGCCTGCGCCTCGGCAGGAGTGGGCGCAACCTTGTCCACCAGCGTCAGGTCGATGTAGTCCTGCAACGCCTGCACCGACTCCTCAGAGTCGATAAGCGCCTCGGTCTCCTGATAGCCCCACAGATCGTCTAACGCCTGGGCGCCGTTACTGTACATGAAGTAGAGCGAAGTGGCGCCGAATCGCGCAGTGCTGTCGGCCAGACCCCACTGCTCCACTTCACCGTCGGCGTTGACCTTGGTCGTCGCTTTCAGCAGTTCGACCAGATCATCCCAGCGCCACTCGTCGTAATTTTCAGCCGGCCCGTCGTCGCCCCAGTCGGGCAGGTCGATGCCCTCCTGCTCGGCGAGCGTCCTGTTCACAACCAGCTGCCAGTTGGGGCAGTAGACCTGGGAGAGGGAGTAAATCTTGCCCTCACTCCCGCACTGCATCCACGGGTCCGCGTCCCACTTGCTGTTGTCCACGTCATGGGCGTCAAGCGCGTCGTCCAGAGGCAAGAGCACCTTGAACCACTCGCCCTGCCAGTAGCTGTCAACCATGACAACATCCGGTGCCACGCCGCCTACCATCTGCGTCAGAAGCTTGGTCGAGTATTCACCCCAGGGCGTAGACTCGCTGATCGCTGTGATCTCCGGGTGCGCCTCGCCTATGCCGTCGCGAATCGGATCCCAGAAACCGCCGTGCCAGTGGCTGAATCGGATTTCCACACCCTCCATGGCCGGCGCAGCGGCTTCACCTTCGTCCGCCATATCGGTCGCTGGCACGGCCGGTTGGCACGCAGCTGCCACCACCCCTGCAGATCCGATCGCGGATGCCCACAGAAACTCCCGTCGGCTCATTCCTCTCTTCGCTGCCATCGGTTTTCTCCTTTGCTGAACTTCTGAGAATGCTGCACTCGATTGCCTCGCCGCGGTTCGTAGTCAGTGCGCTTCATGACCACTGCAAGGGCCTCACAACATCTACCACCGATGCTTTCGACAAGATGCAAAGGGTGGGTAAGGGCGCACTTCCAGACCCCTACCCTCTACGACAGTTCCGAGTATACCCTACGAAAAATATATAACATAACCCGTCATTTGGTCCCGGTCGGCTCCTAACCTTTAATCGCCCCCATCGTCAGCCCGCCGGCCAGGAAGCGCTGCACCACAAGGGCCAGCAGCAGAACCGGCAGAGTAACGACCGTTGCCGCCGCGCACAAAGCCCCCCAATTCACCTGGCCGTACGTCAGGAAGTTATATACGGCCAGCGGCAGCGTCATCGTTTTCGAGCCGCCCAGGATGAGTACAAAGATGAAGTTATTCCACGAGGAGATAAAGCTGAGGATCGCCACCGCCGTGATTCCGGGCAGGCTGAGCGGAATCATAATCCGGATCATCGTGCCCATCTGCGAACAGCCGTCGATCAGCGCCGCGTCCAGCAGCTCGCTCGGCACGTCTTCAAAGAAGCCGATCATGACCCACATGATCAGCGGCAACACCGTCAGAATATGCGTGATGATGATGCCCGCGTGGGAGTCCAAAAGTCCCAGCCGCTTGTAGACGATGAAAAGCGGAACGAGGAAGGTGATCCCCGGCAGCATGCGCACCACCAGCAGCGCCAGCGCCAGCCCGTCCTGCTTGTACTTGGCGATGCTGTAGGCAGCCGGTAGTCCCACTATAAGTGACAGCCCTACAGAGCTCACCGCGATCGTCAGGCTGTTGAACAGATACCTGGCAAACGGATTGCGCTCAAAGACCTCGCCATAGTGGTCCAGTGTTGGGGTGAAGAACCAGACCGGCGGGTCGCTCACGATCAGCAGGTTCGGCTTGAACGAAGAGACGAACATCCAGACAAAGATAAATAGAAAAAAGATCAGGAAAATCGCCAGAATAATCCAGAACAGCGAGTCCTGTATCCGTCTCGTTTTCCTCATTCCTATCGGCCTGATTGAGAGTCTGTTCATATGATCTGCTCGGTAGCCTGGTTGTTCAGAGCCATGCCCGCTGCCGCAGTCGGATCAAGACCGCGCTGATGACCAGGATGATCACCATAAAGACGAGGATTACAGCCGAGCCATAGCCCAAATCATAGAACTCGAACGCCGTCAGGTAGGAGTAAATATGCAGCGTCTCACTCCTTCTGCCCGGCCCCCCTGCCGTCATGATCCAGATGGCATCGAAGACTTTCAATGTATCGATCGCCCGGAAGAGCATTGCAACGACGATCGCCCCTTTCAGCAGCGGCAACGTGATCTGGAAGAACTCCTGCAATTTGCTCGCCCCGTCAATGCGCGCCGCCTCAAACGGTTCCGTCGGCAGCGAACGTAGCCCCGCAAGCAGGATCAACATCACAAATGGGACCCCGTGCCACGCGTTTATCCAGACAAGGCTGGGTACCACCGACGTATCACCTGCCACCCACAGGCTCCGCGGCAGCCCCACGACCTCCAGGAAATGGTTGAGGATGCCGATCGATGGCTCCATCATGATCAGCCAGATCACCGACGTCGCCGTCGGCGTCGCCACAAGCGGCAGCAGGAACAGCGTGCGGATGACGCCCAGCCCCCGGAAGGTCCGGTTCAGCACAAGCGCCATGATCATCGCCAGAACCAGCTCCAGCATGAGGCTGGCCACCGTGAAGTAGAGCGTAATCCACAGCGCATTCAGGAATCTGGCGTCGGCCGTGAGGACCTCTATCAAGTTTTCGGCGCCGACAAAAGTGAAGCGGGTCATCGTCACATTGACCCGCTGCAAGCTCAACGATACCGTGTAAAAGAAGGGGTAGCCCATCAGGAGCAGAATCACGATGGCCGCCGGCGCTGGTAGTACGTATGCCAGGTTGCGGTCAATCAGCGCAAAGACCCGCCCGAGCAAGCTCGTAGGCTGGGCATATACTGGCCCTTGATCGTCCTGACTGGTGTCACCGTTCTCGACTTGACTTCCAGTGGCACTGCTATCGGCCTGCCCAGTCTGCTCTGAATTCGGCCCTGCTTGCTGCTGCATAGGCGACTCGCTCATATGACTGAAAGCGGCCGGCGGCGCACTCGCCGCCGGCCGCCGGGTTACTCCTTACTCCTCTTGCTCCTCCAGCATCTCCAGGAGCTCCTGCTGGCTCTGCTCAGCCGCGGCACGCACATCGCCGCCCTCGATCGAGGTGACGATCACCTGCGCGATCGACTCACGCGCCCGCATCAAGTTGATGATCGATGGCGGGGCAGGCGGCGAGAAGTCGCCGATTGCTCGCGAATCCAGGAGAACCTGTACATAGGCCAGATCATCCTCTGTCGCCTGTGATTTGTAGGCCTCCGTCTCATAGGGCGATCGCCGCGGCACTGCGCCCCCATCCAGGACATATTTGAGCATGCTTTCCTTGTTGGAGAGGTACTGCAGCAGATACCAGCTCGCCTCCTTCTTCTGCGAGAGTCCGCCGACCGTGATGCTCCATCCGCCTGCCGAGGCTCTCTGTCCGTTGGGGCCCGCCGGCATCAGGAAGTAACCGATGTTGCCGGCCACCGTCGACTTGCTCGGGTCCTGGAAGTCCTTGCGGAAGACTGCGTCGTCAATAATCATGCCGGCCTTGCCCTGGCTGAAGATGTTCACCGCGCCGACATGGTCGATGTTGGGTGAGCCGGGCGGGCCGTACAGGCGCAGCAGCCGGCCATAGAAGTCGAAAGCGGCGATCGCCTCCTCCGAATCCATCAGCGGCACGCCCTCATCGTCCTCCCACATGATCCCCATACCGCCCAAAAAGCCCTTGAAGACCGAGGTCGGCACAGGTGGCTTGCCTCGCATCGTGATCCCGAATATCTCCCCGCCGCTCATCTCCTGCACAGTCTGCGCGGCGGCCTCAAGCTCTTCGAAAGTCGTCGGCGGCCCGTCAATCCCGTACTCCTCGAACAGGTCAGTGCGATAGTAGCCGATCATCGCGCTCATCTGCATCGGCACCGACACCAGGCTGCCCCGCGACGAGTAGCCCGCCATCAGATAGTCCTGTCCCATGTCCTCCCACAGGTCGTAGTCCTCATGGGTCATGCTGGGGTCGTCCACCCAGGGGCCGATGTCATTCAGCCAGCCCGCATCGAACCATACATTCCTTTCCTCCGCGCCCGCGGGCAGCTGGAAGACGTCCATGTCCTCGTTGCTCGCCATCAGCTCGACCCGAATCTTCTGGACCATCTGCGCCCACGGCAGAATCTCCGTGTTCACTTTGATTCCTGTCAACTCTTCAAACTGGGGCAGAATGGACAGCACGTGGTCGCTGAGCGGCTGCGTCTCGCCGACATACCTCAACTCGGTGCCCGCATGGCGCTGCCAGTCGAATTCCATTGGCTCTGCCGCAGCCTCGTCTGCGGCCGCCGGCGCGTCCGCGGGGGCCGCCGGCACACAGGCGGTCAGGGCTGCCCCTGCCGTCCCCGCGCCCAGCAACTGCAATAACTGTCGACGACTGATCTGTGATCGCATGATAGAGTTCTCCTTCCCATCTTGGTTGGAACTACGCCAAATCCACCGGTTCCGATTTGTCCGTCTGAAGGACTTGGGAATATTGAAATCAAACTGTCTCTTGGGCTGCGACAATCTGTCAGAAGGTCTAGCGCTATGCTGCTATCCCGGCGAGAAAACTGCAAGTTATAGAGGATATTCTGGCAGTATAGTTTCTTCAGCGCGGCCTGTCAAAGAGGATTTCTCAGCCTGCTGAAGGTCTGTGACTGATTCGCGAACGGCACGCTGACCCGGCGCTCAAGCATGACATGGGTATCGGGGATGACGGAAACGAGGAAACGTCCAAATGAGGAAAAAAGCCCGGCTGCAAACCAGCGCCAGCAGAGCCGCTGACCAAGACTATCGCTCGAACACCTGCTCGCCTTCTTCCAGTCCGGCCAGCACCTCGGTGCGCTCTCCATCGGTTACGCCCAGGGTAATGTCAACCTCGAGCGTGCTTTCGCCCTCCTTGACCAGGGCGTAGCGCCGGTTGAAATAACTGTGGATCGCCGCATTGGGGATGGTAAGAATTCCCTCCTTGCGCTCCACGACAATGCGCAGGTCGGCCAGAGCTCCAATTTCCAACTCCAGGTCAGGCGCTGAGAACTCGACTCGCACTGGCAGCCCTTCATCGGCGCCGGTTGGTGTCGAAACCTGGATGAGCCGGCCCATCACCTCATGCTGCGGAGCGTCGCGAAAACGGATCGTCACAGCCTGCCCTACCTGCAACTTCGGCAACGCCTCGTCGCCTGGGGATGAACTCCTGATTTCGAGCGCGTCGGGAGCCGCCAGCCCCATCACCGGCGCGTATTCGGCGACCAGCTGCCCTGCCTCTCCCTCCGTGTAGCGCACGACTCCATCAAACGGGGCCAGCAACTGCGCCTGCCTGATGCGGTCCTGAAGCATCTCCACGTCGATCGCCTTGAGTTCCGTCTCCGCGTGATAGAGCGCAATCTCGCGATCATGTTGGTCCGCCAGCAGCGCCAACCTCGTCTCACCGGCCGCGACCGCCAGCTCCAGGCGCGCGACGTCGGCATCCTCAGGGCCGCCGCCCGACTGCTCCAGCGCCAACCTGTTCACCTCCAGCGCCGCCTCCGCCTCGGCCAGTGACAGTGCCTTTGTGCCCCGCGCCGCTTCCAACCGCAGCAGGGCGATCTCCAGCTGCTTCTCTGCCTTGGCAAGCTCATGCGGCAGAAATCCAACGTCCAGCTCGGCCAGCAGTTGTCCTGCCTCGACGAAGTCACCCGGCTCAACATGAAATCCGTTCAGACGGCCGCCGATGCGAAAGGAAAGGTTCACTCGCCGCAATGAATCCACCATGCCCAGGAGCGTTACACTGTCGACGATGTCGCCGCGTTCAATACGATGGACCGCTTTGGGTACCGGAACCGGCGTTGGGATAGGAGTCGGCGTAACCAAAACGTCGCCGGGCAACTGTTCGCAGCCGGTCAGCAGCGCGGCCAGCAAAACACTGGCAGCCAGAAAAACTGCGCCTCGTCTCGCGTGGCCAAAATCCTTCCGCATCACCCTGGGTCCCGCTCATCCCCCACCCGTACGCTCGCCGACCGCCGACCAATGCACTTACTCCGTCTCCTCAGGCCGGACTTCCCTCCCCTCTTGCGCCGACAGCTGCGCCGCGCGGCAGAATTGGAGAACCGCCCTGCCCTCCTCTCCGCTCAGCTCCGGCTGCCGCCCTTCCGCAACCGCATCGACGAAATCATGTAGGCCCGCTTTGAAACTTGCGCCCCAGTCCGTGTCCACTTCTGAAAACGAAGTTGTCTCGCCGTCCCGGTACATCTCCACTGCCGGTCTGTCCAGCAACATCGACGTGCAACGGTTCACCCAGATAAAGCCCCGCGAGCCCGTCAACTCGACCCACTCGTCCTCTGGCCTCCCGTATTTCGTCCGAACCAGCATATCATCAGAAGTCACCGCCTCATAGGAGCCGTACTTTTCAGCATCTTTGTACTTCCAGATGACGACGGCCGGGCTGTCGAGCATCCAGCCATGCTGGATCGGGCGGTGCGTGATCCACGCAAAGACCTTTTCCGGCGCGCCCATGAACCACCGCGCGAGCGAGAACAGATGGTACCCATAATCAAGGATGACCCGGCCTCCGCCGCTCTGGGCCGGGTCGAACCGCCAAACCCAGCGCCGGAAGGGAATCTCCCAGTCCTCCCCCGAGGTTCCCTGCACACACTTGATCCGTATTGACAGCGGCTCTCCGATCGCGCCTGCGTCGAGCAGCTGCTTGGCCTTGACCAGCGGAGGGTAGTAGCGGAAGTTCTCGAACACGCGCATCAGCCTGCCCGCACGCTCCGCCGCCTCGATCAGCGCATCGCACTCTGCAACGCTGATCGCCATCGGCTTCTGAATCGAGACGTGCTTGCCCGCCTCCAGCGCGGCGACGCCCATCTCTGCATGAAGATGGTGCGGCGTTATCACCTCAACCGCATCCACCTCCGGGTCGGCCAGCAACTGCCGGTAGTCAGTGTAGGTCTTCGCCACCTGCCACTCTGCAGCGCGCCGCGCCAGCATCGCCTCGTCGACGTCGCAGATCGCATGAAGTTCCGCTTTGGGGTAATTCTGATAACCGAGGTAGTGCAGGTCAGTGATTGCGCCGGCGCCGATAAAGCCTACTCGTAGCTTTCTCGCGCCGCCGCTCACTGTTCCGCCTCAAACATGCGCGCCGACGGCTCCATGATCGGCCACGGCAGCGATCCCGGCAGCTCGATCAACGTACTTCTGTCCGCTTCGATCGCCTTCGTAACCGCCGGACCAAGCTGCTCGATCGAATCGACTCGGCAGCCGTCCACGCCGAACGCATCCGCCAGACCCATGAAATCCGGGTTCACCACGTCAACCGCGTGCGCGGCGCCGTAGCGGGCCTCCTGCTGCGGCCTCAAGACCCCGTACGCCTCGTCGTTGAAGACCAGTGTGATGATTGGCACGTCGAATTGCACCGCGGCCGCCAACTCCTGGCAATTGAACATGAAACCGCCGTCGCCGCACAGCGCAACCACCGGCCGGTCCGGCCTTGCCACCTTGGCGCCAATCGCCGCTGGCAGCCCGAATCCCAGCGTGCAAAACCCCCACGGATAAATGTTCGTGCGCGGCTCATATATATCCAGCATCCGCCGGCACCAGTACGCCGCAACCGTCAGGTCGCTCACCAGGATCGTCTCACGCGGCAGCGCCTTGCGCAGCGTCTGTACCAGTTCCACGCCTTCGGGCGCCCGCTCCTGGCAGTAGCGCCAGACCTTTTGGCGCAAAGCGGCGACCTCGGCGGCAATGGTATTGTCCTCACGGCGCAGTTCCTGCAGCTGATCGCTGATCAGTTGCAGCGCCGCCCGTGCATCGCCCACAACGCCCAATGTGGCCGCATAGTTGCGGTCTATCTCTTCAGGATCTATCTCGACATGAATCAACGTGTCCGGCAGCCGCAACCCCCAACGGTCCGACTCCTCCTCGGTAAAGCGCGTCCCAACCGCCAGCATGACGTCACATTCAGCCACAAACTCGCGCCCCGCCGGATGCAGGATCGTCGCGCCCGCGGCCAGAGGGTGGTCGTCCGCAACCGCTCCCTTGCCCAGCACCGTCGTAAAAACCGGCGCCTGCAGCCGCTCAGCCAGCTGCCGCAGCTCGGCGCCGGCGCCACTTCCAATCACGCCCCCGCCGGCCCAGATCACCGGCCGCCGCGCCGCCCGCAACAATGCCGCCGCCCGTTCGACCAGCTCCGTTTCGGGCGCCTCTCGCTCCGCCGCAACCGGCGCTGGGATCGCCAGGTCATCATCTTCGTCCAAGGTGTCGCAGGGAATCTCCACCGCGACCGGTCGCGGCCGCCCGGTCAGCATCCGCGCAAATGCCTCCCGCATCACACCGGGGATCTCAGCCGCCGAATCCGCTCGCGCCCGCCATTTCGTCACCGGCGCAAAGCTCCCCAGCTGGTCCTCGCACTCATGCAGATAGCCTTTGCCCAACCCAATTCCCTCTGCCGGAATCTGGCTGGCAATGCAAAGCACCGGCGAAGAGTCGCTGTATGCCGTCCCCAGCGACGCCAGCGTATTGAGAGCCGCCGGTCCTGTTGTGCTCAGGCAGACCCCGGCCCTGCCGCTGGCGCGCGCATAACCGTCTGCCATGAACGCCGCGCCCTGCTCGTGCCGGGCCAGAATGTGCCGGATACTGCCCATCTCCCGCAGCGCGTCGTAGATGGCCAGATTATGCGTCCCCGGTATGCCGAACACCGTGTCGACACCATGCGCCTTGAGGGAACGAACGACGGCCTCACCACCGGTCATGCGCATAGAACAGATACCCCGTTAAATTGTGGAAGTTGGAGAAAAATGCATGAGCAGACAATCAATAGCGAGCGGCGTCGTAACAGTCAGCCGCCAATTGCAGTCACTAACCACTGACCACTGACCACTGACCTCTGCAGTTCGTTACCCCTTCATCCCCGTCATGGCAACGCCGCGGATGAAGTAGCGCGAGGCAAAACTGTAGATCGCCATCACCGGAACAACCGTAAGCATCGAGCCCGCCGCCCACATCTCGTAACGCGTCCACCACAGGTTGCGCAGGCCCGCCAGCACCAGCGGCAAAGTCTGGTTGTCCTGGCTGTTCAGTACGATAAGCGGCCACAGGAAACTGTCCCAGTTGACAAGATAGACAAACACGGCAAGCGCCGACATCGGTGACATCGACATCGGCAGCACCAGGGTGAAAAAGATGCGCCACTCCGACGCGCCGTCAATGCGGGCCGCATCGATCAACTCAAAAGGAATGCTCTCCATAAACTGGCGCATCAGGAAGATGCCGAATGCAGTATAAAAGCCCGTGACAATTATGCCTGCCAAGTTGTCTGCGAGACCAAAACTGTTCGCAATGGTGATATACAGCGGAACCATGATCACCGCGAAGGGCACCATCATTGTCGAAAGAACAATTGTAAACAAGAGTTCCTTACCCACAAATCGATACTTCGAAAAAATGTACCCCATCACTGACGATGTGTAGACGGAAACGACGGTAACTGATACCGCCGACACAATGCTGTTGCGAAAAGCGGCAAAGAAGTTTACCCGCCCCAAAATCTCTTCATAGTTCTGCAACGTCCAGGTTTCAGGTAGAAGCGCCCTGGACTCGACAAGCTCCTTGAACGGCTTTAGCGAAGCAAAAATCATCCATATAAATGGGAATATGGCGACAACTACCATTGCCAGCAAGAAAGCATGGATGAGCCCTTGTGAAATCATGATGCGCCGGGGAAGCCGGCGCCGAGCAGGCTCTGCCCTACCTATGACTGCCATTACAGCCTCTCCTTCAAAACTGGGTGGACCACGACCATCGCCATTGCCCGAACCAGACCTGGATTATGTGCCGCACAACGCTAGTATGACCACGAGGGGCGAATTAGCTTTATTTGCAGAATGCTGATCGCCAGTATGAACGCGAACTGCAGCAGCGAGGCTGCTGTGGCCGTGCCGAAGCGAATATCCAAAAAGGCCTCTTGGTAAATCAACATATTGTACAAAAAGAGAGAATTACCGGGACCACCCTCAGATCCAAACAATACTGTTGGAAGCGTAAACTCCTGCAAAGATCCGATTGCCAGCAGAACTGTGATTAACAGAATCGTGTGGGCCATCAACGGCAAGGTAATGCGCCAGAACTGCTGCCACTCGTTGGTTCCGTCAACTAGTGCCGCGTCGTACAGTTCAGATGGGATATTAATGATGCCTGCCGTCAGTATAACAACGAAAAAGCCAAGCCCCTTCCAAGTGGCAATCACGACCGCAGTCGGCAACGCAGAGGACGAGCTTGACAGCCATTGTAGTTCCGGGAGCCCTACCGTGCTAAACAGCTTGTTCAGCTGTCCCACTTCCGGGTCCATTATCATTTTGAACAACAAGGAAACCGCCACCAACGAGACCACAACCGGAATGAAAATCAGTGCCTGATAGGTGTTGCGCCCCCGCCTCACCTTGGACAATAGGACGGCGATCAGCATGGCCAATGGTAGATGGAATACGAACGAATAGACAGCCCACACCAGCGTGTTCTTGACCGAGACCCAAAATAGTGGATGCTGAGCGATTTTGAGAAAATTGCCCAGCCCGACAAACGGGCTATTGGTCGGGTCCAGCAGCTTGTAGGCCACCGTTGACATGCGGAACGCCTGAATGATCGGCCCGAAACTGAAGATCCAATACCAGATCAGCAGAGGAACAATCATCGTGAAGCCAAACCAGAACTGCGGCTTCCCCAGCGTCTTCCTGAAAACATACCAGACGCCCATTGAATCGGCTCGGCCCGTGGGCCGGCCGCCATCTGCAACTGTAGTCATGTCCAGTTCCCGCTTTCAGTAATGGAATCGCGCCTGATTAACCTTCCCTTCCCTGCCTAATCTACCGCTTCAACGATCAGAAGCTCCGAGGTCAATGCGGTTTCCAGGCGTGTAACGATGCCGCTCCGCGTCAGGGCTAGTCCGTCTACTTCGCAACGCGCGGCGCTGTTGTCAAAGGTGACCCGGTAGCGCCTCCCCGGATCGATCCCCCTGAAGCGCAGCAAGTATTCCGGTTCCGCCGGATCGCTCAGTCGAAAGAGGCCCGCAACCGCTCGCATACGGTCCCGCGACGCCAGCTCCAACACGCCCCATCCATGCGGCTCAAATCCTTTGACGACAGGCGTATGATGATAGATCCGGCTGGTCGCGTGGATGGGACGCACAAAGTCCTTGTAGATTCGTACCGCATTGCGGATACGCGCCTGTTGGACCGCGTTGGGAGCGGCGTCTTTGAGATGAAACCAGTTCAGCGACGGATGCACAAACAGTTGCAGCCGGAACTGAAAATCCAGCTCAGCCGTGCGCTGACCTGACTGGCCCATGCCGGCCAACCGGTCTACCCGCTCCGGCGGCAGCGCCATCGTCATTCCGTTGGTAATCGAAAAGGCGCGCGGCGCAATCTGCCAGTCGGTCACCCAGGTATGGTCAAAGTATCGCACCATTCCCACATCGGTTCGGGCGCCGCCGCTGGCGCAGTTCTGAAAGATCACATCCCTGTGGCGCGCCGAAAGACGCGCGTAGATGCCGTAGACCGCCTCGTAGTAGCGCCAGTATGCGTTCTCAATGTATCCCGACTGTTCACTGTATCCGCCAGCGCCAATGTTGCCCACATTATAGTCCAGCCGGAACAGGTCCAACTCGTGCTCCACGATCAGACGGTCGATCTCGCTCTCCATCCATCCGGCAACTTCAGGCTTAGTGAGATCGATCATGCCGCCCAGCCCTCCACCGTCGCCGTAAGGCTTGGCCAGCCACTCAGGGCGCTCCTTGGCGATTCTGCTCTCCGGCCCAACCCGTTCCCCGTCCATCCACAATCCGAACTTCATGCCCTTGCCGTGGACATAGTCGCGAAATGGCTTCAAACCGCCTGGAAAACGCTCCAGGCTCACCTGCCAGTCGCCCACCGTCGCATGCCAACTGCCGTGCGGCGGCGTGTACCAGCTCGCGTCGATCAGAAATACCTCCGCGCCCGCGTCAGCGCAGGCGTCGATCTCGGAGAAGATGAGCTCCGGCGTAAGCTCCTGCTCCGGCCCGATGCCGCTGACGACCAGCCCTGCATGACCGGGATTCTGCGGCGGGATGACGCTTGTCCGCAGGTGGTCGTGCAGCGCATGAATGCAGTCGTCGAAACCGCCGATCACGACGCCCAGATGCATCTCCGGCGTGGTAACCGTCTCGCCGGGACCGATAACGCGTAGCGGTGCAGGTCCGTCCGGGCCGGCCCGAAACCAGAGGCGCGAGCCCTCCCGGCTTTCGCCATCGTCCACGTCAAACTCGAAAGCATACCCTCCTGACCATGCCAGCGTCCCTACGAACTGTTCACCACCCTGGTGATTGCGCAGCACAAAGAAAGGATGCCTGTGGCGGCCGCGGCGGTAACGGCCGTCAATCCGGTAGCCTGCACGCGGCAGCGCACGCCAGTCGAAGTCGCCCTCATTGCCCCAATGCGTGTCGATAAAGTAGCCGACCGAGTAGGGCGACGCCTCGGCGTCCATGTCGTACGCGCACGTCTGCAGGACGCCGCTCCATGGGAAAGCCGCCGCAAGCGCAGCCGGCTTTTCGGAGAGGTTCTCGATCTCCAACCAGCGCGTCAGGATCGGCGTGCCGTCCAGGAGAGTGTGAACGCGAACGAGCACCGGGCGCGCCGTATGACGCAATTCCAATACCGCTTTCAACCCATTCTCTTCCTCGGTCTGGACAAAGTCGCTCCATTCCCAATGGGAGCGCAGCAACTGCCCGTCCAACTCTACCCAGAACGCCTGTGGAGCCGGATGCGAGGCCGCGTCGAATCGTTCCGGTTCGGGATTCGTGTAACCCGACCCGTTCCAACCACGCCCCACAAGCTGCCCGCGGCTCAATGATTCCTGGTAGGCAGCAAGACCTGACCGGAAGGTAATCGTGGGATCAGGGTCATTGGACAAGAAAATGTCAGTGAATGTCTCTGTCATGGTCCAGCTCAAAGTCGAGGAGTGCTGCAACAAAAATGGGAGGGGTGAGGAAAGAGCAGCGAGGCGCAAATGGCTTGGAGAAAATCCTCACTCCTCTCTCCTCGAAACTCTCTTCTGCTTTCTAAGGTTCCACGCCCAGCTCGCGAACGTCGCTGACCCATTCCTGGTACTGCGCTTCGCACCGCGCCTGGATCATCTCTACGGCTTCTTCGCTGCCGATATTGCCCTGCCTTACCTCCGAGCAACCTTCGCCAATGGCCGCGCCGATCTCACCGATCGATCCGAAACCCACACCTTCAAAAGTGGTCTGCGGCAACAGATGCTCCTGGAGCACCTTCGTCAGCTGCACCAGCGGCCCATCCGGATCGTTGTCCACGAAGTGGTCATAGCTGCCGACAAGACCCTTCCATGCGGTGTTCGGCTGTCCGCCGTAGATCATGGCATAAGAAGTCTGCCCTTCATCGGTAACCAGCATGCGCAGGAACTCGACCGCCATCTCAGGATTCTTTGCCTGCTTCAGTGAAATGAAGCCCCAACCGCCTTCACCGCAGAAGATCGGGGGTTCACCTTCATGGATCATCGGCGCGCCTGCCATGCGATAGGTATAGCCCAGGTCCCAGGCAATCGGCATCGAAGGCGTGCCGTTGCCCCGAGCCAGCGCAACCTTGCCGGCCAGCGCCGCGTCAACGTGGTTCTGGTCCAACTGCGTCTCGATGCCCATTTCCACAGGGCCCTCAACAAACAGCCGCATCGCCTCCATACCCTCTTCGGTATTGATGTTGAACTGTTTGTTCTCCAGGTCCCACCAGTCCATGCCCTTGGGGTCCAGCAGCGTGCGCAAAATGCCGAGATAGCTCATATCATCCCAGCCCTGGCTGCTCAGGCCCCACTTGGTCACTTTGCCGTCCTCTTCGACCTGCAAGGCCCTCCCCAGCTCCCACATGCTCTCATAACTCTCGAAGTAGACTTCCCCGTTCAACGGCGGATACTGGTCTTCCAGCCCCAGGGCAATGACATCCTCACTCGGCACATTGACCATGTTGCCCACGCCGTTGCACTCTGTTGGCACGCCCCAGATTTCACCCTGCCACATGTACGCGCCAATCGCGTCGCCCACAAAGTCCTCATCCGGGTCCACATCCATTTGGTTGTAAACCTGCTCAGTGCAGGGCACCAGAGCCTGGTGCAGATGCAGGCTTGTCAACTGTTCACCCATAATGCAGGCAACGTCAGGCTGCGTGCCCGCGGCCAGCGCCGCAATCACCTTGGGCGGGATCGGCCAGGCCTGCGGCTGCACCTCGAAAGTCCCGCCTCCCTGCTCCGCGAACAGATCCGAGAGTCGCTGATACGCCTCAACATGGGGATCGTACTGCAGTCCCCACATCACGCCTTGCCTCTGCTCGCTGGGAACGGCCGCGCCTCCTCCTGCCATCTCAGTTCCCGGCGCGACACACGCCGCTAACAGACCTGCTCCTGCCGCGCCCGCCGAGATTTTCAGAACATCTCTGCGACTGTACATTTTTCCCTCCTGGAATCTGACTTTCTTGCAGGAGTCGCTCTGAACACCGCTACTGGGACAGATTTAAAGAGAGAAGCAAGCGGTCAACACTCACTTCTCTCTCCTCTTCACTCACTTCTCGCTTCTACGGTTCCAAACCCAACTCACGCACGTCGCTCACATACTCCTGGTACTGAGCCTCGCAGCGCGACTGGATCAACTCAACCGCTTCTTCGCTGCCAATATTGCCCTGGCGTACCTCGGACGCGCCTTCCGTAATCGCAGAGCCGATCTCGGCAATCGAGCCGAAACCCACGCCCTCGAAAGTCGTCAGCGGCTGCAGATGCTCCTGCAAAATCTTGGCCATGCCCACTTGCGGGCCGTCAGGATCGGGATGCGTAAAGTGATCGTAGACGCCGACCAGGTCCTTCCACGAGGTGTGGACCGCGCCGCCATAGATCTTCGCGTATTCGAGCTGCCCTTCATGCGTGACCAGCATACGCAGGAATTCAATCGCCATCTCGGGATTATGCGACTGCTTCAGCGAAATGAATCCCCATCCGCCCTCTCCAGCGAAGAGCGGCAACTCGCCTTCAAAGACCATCGGCGCACCGCACATAACGTAACTGTAGCCCAGCTCCCAGGACATCGGCAGCGAAGGCGTGCCGTTCCCTCGCGCCAGCGCAACCTTGCCCGCCAGGGCCGCGTCCACATGCGACTGGTCCAGCTGGGTCTCAATGCCCAGCTCAACCGGCGTCTCGACGTAGAGCTGCATCGCCTTGATGCCTTCTTCACTATTGATATTGAACTGCTTGTTCTCCAGGTCCCACCAGTCCATACCCTTCTTGTCCAGCAGGGTCCGCAGGATGCCGAGATAACTCATATCGTCCCAGCCCTGGCTGCTAAGACCCCACTTCGTCACTTTGCCGTCCTCTTCAACCTGTAACGCCTTTGCCAGCTCCCACATGCTCTCATAGCTCGAGAAGAAGATTTCACCGTTCAGCGGCGGGTACTGGTCCTCCAAACCAAGCGCAATCACGTCCTCGCTGGGAACATTTACCATGTTGCCGACGCCATTGGCCTCGGTCGGTACGCCCCAGATCTCACCCTGCCAGGTGTAGGCGCCAATCGCGTCACCCACAAAGTTCTCTTCCGGGTCCACGCCCATGTGGTTGTAGACCTGCTCCCTGCAGGGAACCAGCGCCTGGTGTAGATGCAGACTCGTTAGCTGTTCGCCCATGATGCAGGCCACGTCCGGCTGCGTACCCGCAGCCAGTGCGGCGATCACCTTGGGCGGGATCGGCCATGCCTGCGGCTGTACTTCGAACGTCCCCCCACCCTGCGACTCGAACAGGTCCGCAAGCCGTTGGTACGCCTCCACATGGGGATCGTACTGCAGGCCCCAAAGCACACCTTGCCGTTGATCACTGGGTATGGCAGCACCTTCGCCCGCCGGCGCCATCGGCGCCGCGCACGCTGCCAGCAGGCCCACACCCATCGCGCCCGCCGTCGTCCTCAGAACTTCCCTGCGACTGTACAACTGTCTGGACATTATGTCCCTCCTTAAAGATGGTGAAAGTGAACACAACCGTTTCATACGAAAGAGAAAGTGCGTATCAACGACTGTGACCTCGCAACATGTTGATATTCTAAGGGCCTGGCATTAACTGATAGGGCACCGAGAATATGAAGAGTGCCAAGTTGATGCAGCACCGCATTAGAAGCGGTGAACGCCTCTCAGTTCCTTATGTGGTCTGTACCGAACAAAGCTATGGAATGCGTGGGAGAAATGCTACGGATTTCTCCTGAGAGGGTCGTCCCAGTTCACCCTTTGCCCATGCTTAACTGAGCATGGAAGATTTTTTTGTGAATTGACGTCTCTGGCGGTCATACTATACAATCGTTCCTGGTTGTCGCCAATCGTCCAAATACGGCACGGTCGGCCGACACCATTAAGGTGGCGCCGCTATCTTAGCATCTTCGTCAGCAAATTCACAACACCAAAAAAAGTAGCTCGGATGCCGCCTGGTGCTCTGCTCGGCCGCCCAAAAACGTCGCTTGTTCGCCAGTGCGCCAAGATTCGACGGTGAAACTTTACAGGCCTTGGATGTGACCCGATGCTGACGCGCAATCACTCAGGAGGGGATGTCATGGTTCGGAGAACGAATTGGACATGGATGGCGTTAGTCCTTGTGTTGGCCCTCGTGCTTTCAGGCTGTCAACCAGTACAACCGGCCGCCTCCGGCGACGACGCCGCAATGGCCGGCGAAGAAGTGGTCATCGCCGTCGGCATTGAGCCGGTCAGCCTGGACGCCTGGCGCTCCTTTGCCGGCACCGGGGGACCCGGATTCCGCAATGCAATCGAACAACTGATTAACCGAGATTTCACGACCGGGGAGTTCGTTCCCATCCTGGCCACTTCCTGGGAGCGAACCAGTGACACGACGATTCGCTTCCAACTCCGTGAGGGAGTGACCTTCCATGACGGCTCCCCCTTCAACGCTGAAGCCGCCGCTGTCAGCATCAATCACACCTTCGATGCCGACAACGCCTTCGACCTCCTCGACTTCCTCGGCACGATGAGCGCCGAAGCCGTTGACGAATACACCCTGGATATTTCAACGCCTGAGCCCGACCCGATCCTGCTAGGCAAGGTCGAGTGGGTTGGCATCTCCTCGGCTAAACAGCTGACGGAAGATCCCGACTCTTACCATACCGAAATCGTCGGCACCGGACCCTACAAATTTGTCGAATGGCGCAAAGGGGAATCGATCACCTACGAAGCCAACCCCGACTGGTGGGGCCTGTCCAACCCTGACCACGCACGGGGCGCGCAGACCTTCGAAAACGTGACCGTCCGATTCCTGCAGGAGGACCAGGTGCGGGTCTCCGCCGTACAGGCCGGTGAAGTCGACCTGGCCCAGTTCATCACGCCCGAACAGTGCCAGCTGCTCGACGAAGGCGCGGATGCCAGCTGTCTCTCAGCCCCCAGCGTCGAGACGATCTTCATCCGCATGGATACCAATAGCCCTCTGTTGTCCGACCGCCGCGTTCGCCTGGCATTCCAGTTGGCGATCGACAAGGAGGCCATCGTCGAAACCATCCTTGGCGGCGCTGCCACTGTTGCCGGCCAGATCGTCAACTCATCCGCCACCGGCCACGACCCCAGCCTGGCCCCCTACCCCTATGACCCGGACCAGGCGCGCGAACTCCTTGCCGCCGCCGCCGCAGACGGTGTTCCCGTCGATATGGAAATCACGCTCGGCGCCCGCCATGCCGTATTTCCCAGAATTGACGAGGTCATCCAGGCCGTTGCCTCCATGCTTACCGACGTCGGTTTCAGCGTAACCACCACCTTCTACGATCCTGAAGGCTTCGGCCAGGTAATGCTGCTCAACATCAAGGACGTTCCCGTAGACCGGAACTTCGTCGCCATCCATCTGCATGGCAACGAGATCATGGACTTCGCCTCCTCCTACCGCTTCTACTACTCCTGCGAGGGAATCCTCTCCGTCTACTGCAACGAGGAAGCCGATGCCGTCTGGACAAAGGCATTGCCGCTCACCGGGGAGGAACGCGAAATGACGCTCCAGGAGCTCAACCGCATCTTGCATGAGGACGTTCCCATCGGCTACATCGGCCACCTGGATCTCTCCTATGGGCTCAGCAGCCGCATCTCATGGGCGCCTCAACTCGACCACCGCATCCTTGTCAAGGAGATAACTCTCAAGTAAGACGCCCCGGATACTCGGGGGTCCTGAACATGTGACAAGAGCGGCTTCTGCCGCTACAATGGTCGCACAAATCGACCGCGGCGCTGCCGCCAGCGCCGCGGTTCATTTTCGCAACCGCCAGAATCGCGACCGGCGCATCTGAATGCCAGTACGCGTTTCATCAAGGCGCCTACCCGTTACCTTCGATAGGCCAGAAAGAGTGGAGACAAACGATGAAGGAAAGCAGCAGGACTGCCGTCATCCTTGCCGGTGTGATCGCAGGCGCGATCCTGGGAGGCGTGTTTGCCTGGCTGTCCAGCGCCCGCGATGAGGAGGACGGGGAGACAGCCCTCGAAGCCATCGGACCCTCCGAATACTTCCAAATCGGAATCGGCGTTCTTACGCTGGCACGACAGTTTCAGTCCTTGCTACAGCGAAAATTGTGATTTTCGCCCCTGTAATGTAGTCTGTACGCATTAAAATTCAGACAAAGGATCTTCGAGTTGACTCTTTCAGGAAAGCTCGGCAGCAGCAGCAGACCAGTTCGCATCGCGATCATCGGCGCCGGCCCATCCGGTTTCTACGCCGCCGGAGCCCTGCTGCAACAGAAGGATGCTCACGTTTCTATCGATCTCTTCGACAGGCTCCCCACACCCTACGGGCTTGTCCGCTACGGCGTCGCCCCCGATCACCAGAAAATCAAGTCTGTTACGCGCATCTACGAACGCACCATGAAAGACAGCCGGGTCCGCTATTTCGGCAACGTCGATCTTGGTACCGACATCACCCACGCCGAACTCATTTCCTGCTACGACCAGATCGTCTACGCCGTCGGAGCCCAATCCGACAAAAGGCTCGGCATCCCAGGCGAAGACCTGAAGGGCAGCTTTTCCGCCACCGAGTTTGTTGCCTGGTATAACGGCCATCCCGACTTCTGCCACTTTCAGTTCGACCTGAGCGTCGAAAGTGTCGCTGTAATCGGCGTCGGCAATGTCGCCATGGATGTAACCCGCATCCTGGCCAAGTCAGTGGCAGAACTGAAAACAACGGACATCACCGATTACGCCCTGGAAGAGTTACAGGAAAGCAAAGTAAAGCGCATCCACATCTTCGCTCGCCGGGGGCCGGTGCAGGCCAAGTTCACCAATCCGGAGATTAGAGAGTTGGGCGAGTTGGAAATCGCCGATGTGATCGTCAATCCGGCCGACCTTGTTCTCGACGCAGCCAGCCAGGCCGAGATGGAAGGCGATCGCACCGCCCGCCGAAACATCGAAACGCTGCAGATGTTGGCGGAGCGCGGTCCCACCGGCAAACCCAAGCAGATCATCTTCCACTTCCTGCGCTCACCAACCGAAATCTCCGGTGAGGCCGGCGCGGTCAGCGCCATCACCACCGAGAAAAACGCCTTGCAGGAAACCGAGACTGGCTATATCGCCTGCCGCGGCATCGGCTCCTTCACTGAGTACGACGTTGGGCTGGTGTTCCGCTCAATCGGTTACCGCGGCGTCCCGATTCCAGGCGTTCCGTTCTATGATCGTTGGGGCATCATTCCCAATGAGAAGGGGCGTGTGACCATCGACCACGGCGGCGCGGTCGTCCCCGGTGAATACACGGTCGGCTGGGCCAAACGCGGCCCTACCGGCGTCATCGGCACGAACAAGCCCGACGCTGTCGAAACTGTGAAATTGATGATGGAAGATGTGCAAAACGCCGCCGTGTCACTTCCCGGCGACCCTGCCGCCGCCAACCGTTCCGGCCCGCACATTGACGGGCACGGCCGGCCAGGTGACATCATTTCCCTCTTGAAGAAAAAGGGCGTGAATTTCGTTTCCTTCGCAGACTGGCAGGTTTTGGAGCAGATTGAGAACGAACGAGGCGAACTTCGCGGGCAACCGCGTGTCAAGATCACCGACGTCGACGAGATGCTGCGCCTGATTCAGTCAGCCAGGGAAGAGCCGGTCCTCTCTTAGCCTCGGCCCTCCCAAGGACTTCTGCGCCCAGCCCTGTCCCGCCACGGTTCGACAACCCAATGGCAGCGACGCGAAATCTCAACCAGTCCGTTCGCGCTCGTCTCCGGCCCGTGGTTCGAGAAGAGCATCCATCTCCTGCGTCTCTTCTTCCCCTACCTCGCCCTCCCCAGCCTGTCCGTCAGTAGCGCTCTCAGAATCCGCGCCTTCCGCGTCCATCCCAGCTGCAGCGCCCACATCCGCAGTCGAAAGCGTCGGTGATTCATAGGACTCAAGCGAATCATCGTATGCCCAACTGTCCGACTCGGGCGTCAAACTGACCGGAACATGTGCCGGCAACGAGGCTTTCACCTCCGTGTCAGACGCATCTCCCCAGTAGGAGGTCACCGATGCAAGCACCGGCAGATCATCCAGGCTGAGAGTGGATTTCGTTCGTTTTGGCATCGTCACCCTCTCTTCCAATGCCGCCGGGGCATCCTTAATCTCCGGTTCCTGCCGTTCTGGCGCTGCCAGGAGCGCATCCGACCCCTCGGGCAACTGGTTCATTTTCCTGTAGAGCTGCGCCAAAGCAGGACCGACTGTATCCAGCGGCAACTGGCTCCGCACCGGCGTGTCCGATGTCTCCCACAACTCCGCCAGCGCCTCGAACTCCCATACAGCTGAGAGCACGCTTTCGCTCCGAAAGTTCGACGACTCCACCAGGATGCCGCTTGCGCGCGGCGTAAGCTCCTGCGGCGCGAGCACCGACGACCGCCCTACGAATGGATCCCGCTGCCGGCGGCTGAACTCGTTGTGGCCCACCAGAAAGCTGATCGCGGCGAACAGCTGGTTGTCCTGCATCCGCGCCAGCATCCCTGCCCTCAGCTTCTCATACATCACGCGCTCTGTGGCCGCCCCCTGGGCGATCAAGAGCTCCGCTCCCTGGTAGGCGAGCAAACGCCCCACCTCCGGGTAGAGCAGGTCCCCTCCCAGCATCAGCCCAATCCGACCGACCGGCGTCTGGATGACGTTCCACTCGTGACCCGGCTGCGCCAAATCCTCGTCCTCAGGGTGGAGTACCCGCTTCGCCTGATAGCCCAGTCTCTCGCCCCCGGGTCCGTATATGACCGCCAAATTGCGCAGCACGCCATCCAAAGGGTCTGGCAAATAGGCGCTTGGCGCCGCCAGCGTCACGTCAAACTCCTGCGCCAGCCCGCCGAAAACACCGTCGTAGGCCTCCCATACCGCGTCCGGCTCGGTCGTCAGAAGCGCACCCGCCATCTGCCGGAAATCCGCTCCAAGCCAGCCGGCCAGCGCGCCCGAAACGCCGCCGCTGACCTTCTGCCAAAGGCTCGACTGACGCCTGCGCGATAGATCCGCCCGCTTCAGCAGGTTCGCCTGGAATCCGCCCAGCAGCGGAGGAATCACCATCACCCCGGCCAGTTCGGGAAAAACGACCAACCGTGCCCGTTTGTTCTCCGCCGCCCGCAGGAATCTGCGCAAGTCTTCCCGGTACTCCTCCAGTGTCTGGGGCAGCCGCATCTTCTGTTGGATGCACGCGACGATCAGTTTATTCATCGGCGCCGGTCAGTCCGTTTCCTTTACTTAGCGACCATCGGTATGACAATCAATTGCCACGATCCGGGGCTCCAACACGCAAAATGAATCGGATTCCATGATACCACTAAAGGTTATGAACCTTGAACTGGTCTGAGGAGAACCACTGTGGAGTAACGGAAATGGGGGCGGTGCTTCTAATGCTCTCCCGTTCAAATCAAACTGTGCTCAAGCGACTGACGGGAAGGTCCAAATTGAATTGATTCCACGTATCCAGATTAAACACGTTACAGCTCTGAACAAATGGACGACGCCAAGGGCTTGGCTTCGATCTTTGAAGAGGCAGTTTCCTCCTCAAGGCATCGGTCCTTCTTCCCAACTCTGACGTTGTCAAAGTGGAAAGCGCAACCAGAATCAGATAATGAATCGGTTTGGCGGCTCTTCCTGAGGCCCACTCGTAGAGAAAAGTGTCCCGGCACTTGTATTTGAGGTCTTCGTCGATTTCACCGCTTTGAAATCTCTGAACAAAGGTCTGCTGTCTTTGCCTCTTGGCTCCGGGGGCCTGGGGATCCTTAAACTCGATGAACTGGTAACAATCGGGCCGTTCAACAATAAAGTCTACTGCCTTCATACAGTGGCTAAGCCCATGGCTGGAGGGTTCGTCGAACTTCCATGCATGTACGACGCCCCTGATTTCGATCCGTAGGTCGCCTTCAATAAACGTGTAATCCCTCATTGAATTAGAGCTCCAAGACTCCGTTTCACCTCCCGGTCATACAAACCGTCGAATGTATCGGCAATGGCGTTTGGATCGATTTCAAGAAAGGCGCCTGTCGAACTGCATGCAATTTCGCCGGTCACTTTCTGCCTGTGCAGCGAATGGAAAACGACCTCGTCTTCGTGTTCTCGTCGCAGATCAAGTTCCTTGAGAATGACATAGTCGTGCGTGGCCAGGAAGATCTGTACACCAGCGCGCTGCAAGCCCAATAGCACATCAATGACCACACCAAACAGCTTGGGATTCAGGTTTGTTTCCGGTTCATCCCAAAATAAGACCGAGCCCGCCGGTAGAGACCCATTCCTTATCAGTAGCCACAACAGACCGAGCTTGCAAATGCCTTCAGCGAGAAGGGAAAACTCAAGGTGTCTTCCCTGGTCGCTTCTTAAGAAAAACTCTTCGCCCTTGATCGTTACTCGCCCCTCAATCGCGTCTTCCAGATTGGGGAACAAATGCTGCCTGTCTGTCTCAACCCGGCCGCGCGGCAACGGCAGGTAGGCGCGCTCAAGGATGTCGTCATAGGTAGCCTCAAAATGGATCTCACGCTGTCCGTATAGGGATCGAAAGCCGGGCGCGTTGGCAAGCATCTCCTTAACTGGAATGAAGACACTCGTGATTGGATGCTTCGTCCAGCGCCCTACCCCGAATGTCTCTGCCGAACCTGCGACTTTGGTGCGGCTAGTGAATCTGGCGCTTAACTTACCGTCTTCTCGGTGAATCTCGACATGGCATTTTGCGCCGGCTCGTTGTGGGGATACCAAACGCCCGAGAGCCCGACTGGACGGTAGAAAAACATCGATGAGCTTATCGGCAAACGAGGCCCCCGTTTTGGAGACATCGCACGCCGCATAACACACCTTCATCAGATGTGTCTTGCCGGTCCCATTTTCACCGACGAGCACGTTGATGCCCGGCGAGAATTCCAGCTCCAGATTCTTGAAGGCAGTGAACCGTTCTAGCCTCACCTTTGTAAGAGTCATGTTCGTACCTCTTTTCCTTCCAAGAATTCATGCCGCAAAACGATAGGGTCCCCCGCCCTTACCCAGATTTCTTGCGCGCCAAACACTGACGCCATATGGCGATTCTGCGTTAAAGCCATTCAAAAACGCTTCCGCCTCACGATCCCCTATATGCCTTGATGATGTCGATGATCAACCCAACATCCTTGCGCGCATGCGCCAGCGACGTGCGCGACGCCTTGCCGTTGACGATACAATCATGGAAGTGGCGCAGCTCACGCACAAACGCGCTGTCCCAGTCAATATATGGCTCGGTCCGGTATGTCGTTCCCTCTCTGTCGATGCCCTGGACCGACACCGTGGACAGAATGCCCCTCGAAAAACCGGTCGGGTAGTTGACAACGACCCGCTTGTCGTCGCCGTAAATCTCCAGCGTCTCCTTGAAATCCCACAGGTCCGGCAAATCGATCCAGGTGCCCACACACCGGGCCCCGTTCTCATAGACCAGAGTAAAACTGACTGCCCGCCCCTCCTGCCAGATCTCAGTGTGGGCTATCTCTACCGGCAGGCCCATGATCTCCCGCAAGCCGTACAGATCGTGAATCATGCTCCCCGAAAGCAGATGAAAGGCCCGCTCAACGTGGGGCGCCGCGTCGCCGATCGCCTGTTGCCGCGCCGCCTGCCTCCCCTCAATCGCGCTCTCCATCGCCCCCGCCGGCAAATCACCGAAGCTGCGCACGTCGAACTGCGCCAAATGCAGCGCATTGTTCGGGTGCAGATGGTTGATCTGCACGAACCGCACGTCCATCGCCTCCGCTTCCTGCTTGGCCCGTTCAAACGCCGGGTCATAGACCTTCATGTAGCCCGCCTGCCCCACCGTCCCGGCACGATTGCACGCCTCGATCATCTCATCGCATTCCTGCAATGAGAAACAGACCGGTTTCTCCACAAAGGCGTGCTTGCCCGCGTCAAAGGCGTCTACCGCCACAGATTTCTTCGGGTCCGTCTGGCAAAGTATCACCGCCTCAACGTCTGACGCCAGCAGGTCACGGTAGTCGGTAAAATGCTGGGGCACATGGAAACGGTTGGCCACGTATTGGGCCGCCCCGACCGAAACGTCGCAGACGGCCGTCACCTCAAACTCGTCCTGCAACTCCTTCAAATTGGGCATGTGATGGACCTGGGCGATCGCCCCGCATCCGATGACGCCGATCTTGACTCGTCTCACTTTTTTCTCTCCGGTCTTTGGACTGTGGCAGTCGGTGGGTTAGTTGTAGGAGGAAACTATGGACCGGTATATTCCGTGTCAACAGTCCGCGAAGTAAAGCTGTTCCAGACATCCGCCAAGGCGAATGCACGGCGAAAAGCCGGGTAGAGAGATTCCCACATCGCGTCGCGGGCGGCGTGCGCCGCCTCTTCATCGCCCGCACGACGCGCCGCCTTGTAGGCCGAAATCTGCTCCCGTTGTGTCTGTGTATGCGTTTCGACTGCAACCATCCATGCCTCAGCCGCGGCCAACTGCTGGTCCAGAATCTCGTCAGTTGGGGTTGAGCGGTCCGGCTCTACGTCATAACCGGTATTCAGCGCAAACCGCGGCGGCTTCTTCGTGCCGTCCTCATTCCACATTGTATGGGTGGGCTGGATATGAGGTGTAACCGACAGGTACATGATGACCGGCTCGTCCCCCACATTACGCACTTGGTGCATCTCATCGGTCAGCGCAATACACATCTGGCCCGGGCCCAGCACTTCGGCATGTCCCTCAATCGTGAACTCCGCCTGCCCCTGCAAAATCAGGAAGATCTCATGGCCCAGATCGTGCGTATGGCTCTGCGCCGTGTGGCCCACGTCCACCTGCAGGAAACGGGCGCGGATCTCCGGCGTTGTCAGCACATTACGAATGTCCTTGTGGAAGTCGAGAACCTTGAAGGGCACGGCTTTCTCCTTATTTGTTTTGGCCTGTCGGAGGTGAAATCCTGGTAGATCGCGGGGGCTCTTGAGAAGAAAATACCGGCTGCGACAAGGCAGCCTCAATCGATCCGCTGCCTCAGCTTCGGGTCGAGGAAATCTCTGAACGCATCGCCAAAGAGGTTGGCAGCCATGATCGCAACCGTAATCGCCACGCCCGGAAAGATCACCAGCCACCAGGGCGGACGAAACGCCGCAGCCAGCACACCGCCCAGCATATTGCCCCAGCTTGGCGCCGGCGGCGGAATACCCATCCCCAAAAAACTCAGCGCCGACTCCGCGAAGATGGCCCCGCCCAGATGCAGCGTCGCCACCACCAGGATCGGCGCAACAACCTGTGGGGCAACATGGCGCACCATGATCCGGATATTCGACGCCCCGATCATCTTGGCCGCCTCGACGTATGACATCTCCTTGATCGAAAGCACCACCGAACGCGTTACGCGCGTGGCCGATGGAATGCGGGTCACCGAGATCGCGACAATTACCGTCACCAGGCCGGCGCCCAGGACAACGAGCAGAAGAAGCGCCAGAATCAGGCCAGGAAAGGACATCAGCACATCCACAACGCGCTGGCTGATAAGATCGAAGCGCTTGCCCAGGTAGCCGCTCGCAATGCCCCATACAAAACCAATCAAGTCGCCGATGAAGACAGCCGTAATACTCACGATTAGCGTTATCCGCGCACCGTAAATGATGCGGCTGAGCAGGTCCCGCCCCAACTGATCGGTACCCAGAATGTGCTCCGCAGTCGGCGCGGCGCGAATCGCGCCGTAATCGGCCTCCAGCGGATCGAACGGAGAGAGAATAGGCGCAAAAACCGCCATGATGAACATAAGCACCCATACGCCTACAGCGACCATCCCGATCGGCGAGGACCGCGCAAAGCGAACCACAGAGTCGCTGAATCTCCGGACAAATGGAGGCCGCTGTCCCTCAATATCTAAAGTTAAACCTTCGGGTTCGGCAAGCGGAGCGCTTGTCGTGGCCATGTCGTCTCCATCAAAGAGTGGCAAGTGGTCAGTGCTCAGATGACAGCCGGTGGGCAGCCTCTGCCGTAGTCCACCGTTCCTGGTCCATTATTCGTAGCGAATGCGGGGGTCGAGAAACGCATAGCTCAAGTCGACGAGCAGATTGATAATGACGTAAATCAAGCCATATAGAAGAACGAGATTCTGGATCATCATCCAGTCCCGTTCGGTCATGCCCTGCACCAGCAGCTTTCCAAGGCCGGGCACCGCGAACGCAGTTTCAACCGAAACTGCCCCTCCCAGTAAGCCGCCCAATGCCAAACCTGTTGTGGTTACGACAGGAAGCATCGCATTCTTGAAGACGTGACGCCACACAACCAGCGTCTCGCGCAGCCCTTTGGACCGCGCCGTCCGGATATAGTCCTCGAACAGCACCTCCAGCGCGGCCGAACGGGCCATGCGCGCCGTCCCCGCCGACAGACCCAGGCCCAAAGCCATGGCCGGAAGCACTGTCATTGAAAGGTTCCCTAACGGGTCCTCCCACAACTGGATGATCGTGATCGGGGGGCGCCAGGAAAAGACCAACACCGTAAACAATATGATCAGCAAGCCCAGCCAATAACTTGGTACAGCGATGAATACGGTGATACCAACACGCGAAAGATGGTCCATCATCGTGTTGCGCCACATCGCGCTGAGCATCCCAATCGGCACTCCGATCAGCCACGAAAGCAACACGGCCATGATCGCAATCTGCGCTGAGATTGGGCCCCGCCGCAGGATCATGCCGCTGATCGGCTCCTTGTTCCAGAATGACGAGCCCATATCGCCACTGATCACCTGCGCTATCCAATCCAGGTACTGCAAATGATACGGTCGATCCAGTCCCAGGCTGGCCCGCAGTGCCTGCAGCTCCTCTCCACTCAGAACATAAATCCCGTCCGACTCCGACACGATCAACTGCAGCGGATCGCCGGGAATCACCCGCATCGCCAGAAATATTAGCACTGTAACGCCGAATATCGTCGGAATGGCGATCAGCAGGCGGTTGAATAGGTATTTCGACATGAGGTTTTGGAGGAGTCTTGCGTTATGTCATGTAAGGGGCGGCGCAACAGCCCGGCAACCGGGCATCGTCGCGCCGCCCACTGTTTATCGACTGTCCGTGACCTGCACGGAACGACAGACAGGCATCCAGCCGCCGCGACCCGTAACAGTGCAGACTACGGATCACGTTCAGCCGTCGCGCCTCTAGGCATCCTGATCGATCCAGACCGTCTCCATGCGGCCCCACTCGGCGAAGGCACGCTCGTCCAGTGCCAGGCCCTTAACCCGGTTATTCCACATCGGCAGATGGAACGTGTAACCAACCAGGTACTCCGGCGGGTTCTCGTCCAACAGATTCTGGGCATCGTCGATCTGCCCCTGCCGCGTCTCGACCTCCAATTCCACGTCGATGCTGCCCAACAGCGTGTCGAAGTCCGGGTTGCTGTAACCACCGAAATTCTGCGAACCGCCTGTGGCCCACCACAGGTTGCCGCGCGGCGAGATGTCAGACACCGAGTGCCCGCGCGTATGCACCATCAACTGGTAGCTGCCCGCCTGCTGCTCGGAACCCAGCAGCGCACGCTCGACAATCCGAATCTCGGTCTCGATGTTCAGTTGGCGCTTAAGCATGTCCTGGAACGCCGGGGCCAGCAATTCGCCCTGGGGTCCGGCCGCCGCCAGCAGTTCGACACCCGTAATCCCATCACCGTAACCCGCGTCGGCCAGCAACTGCTGCGCCGTCGCGACATCCTCATCCTTCTCGGCCCGGTATCCCGGCATCGTCGACAACGCTTCCGGCGTCGTCGCGTAGGGATCACCTTGCGGTACCCAGCGCGTGATGTTGATCAACTCCTGCGTGCCGAACGCCGCTGCAAGGTTCTGCTTGCTGACCGCCAGATGGATCGCCTTGCGTACACGCGGATCGTCGAAGGGAGCCTCGCGGTTGTTGATGAACACCCAATACGCGCCGAAGTTGGCCAGCTTGTTGGCCGTTATCGTATCGGGGCGATTCATGCCCTCATCCCACGTCTCTTTGGCCACGTTCCACGACATGTCGGCCTGATCCGTGAGCACCGCCGTTCCGCGGTCAGACCACGCCGGCACATGCAGCATCTCCAGCCCGTCCACATAGGGAAGCTCCGGATCCCAATAGTCCGGATTGGCCTCCATGAGCCACTTCTCCGCCGGCAGATGGTCGACAAAACGGAACGCGCCCGTCCCCGGGGCGATCACCTCGCGTAGGTCGTAGTTGTTCTCCTCAAGCGACTTCTTTGAATAGATCAGCGCATTGGTGGGCGTCAGAAGGTTGAGGAAGAATGGGCGCGGCGAACTCAGGTTGAACCGCACCGTCATGTCGTCCACCTCCTCCACCGAGTCGACAAAGGTGAAGTTGGCTCTCAATGGACTGACAATGCCTTCCGGCGGATCAAGAATTCGGTTGAAGGTCGCGACCACGTCCTGGGCGGAGAACGGTTCTCCGTCATGGTATGTCACACCCTCGCGCAAGGCAAAGGTGTACGATAAACCACCCTCGCCTACCTCCCAGCTCTCGGCCAGGTCGGGGATGATCGTGCGCAGGCCGTCCACCAGATTGTTGCGAACCAGGTTGTTGTACATGTGCGAAAGCACGTGCGTGCCCCCGCCCTGGTGGGCGTCAAAGTGCGTCATCGTTACACCAAAAGCTGTCCGCAACGTGCCGCCGCGTTGCGGATTGCCACCGGGTCGCATCATGCCTGCGCCGGTTGCCATCGCCTCGGGAGTCGGCACTGCCGTCGGCGCTGCAGCGGGAGCCGCCTGCTCGCCACCCGTAGGCGCCGCACACGCGGCCAGTGCAGATGCAGCAGCGCCGGCTGCCATCATCTTCAGAAAAGTACGGCGACCAACGTTACGACCACCGTTGTCCGCCTGCGGTGGCGTGTTCAACTTACGTGCCATTGGTTTAGCTCCTGTTCGAATGGTGATTTGGCCGATTTTCTGAGCTCGGGGCGCCTCCACATCGGAATCCAGTACGCTTCTGCGCGCTCCCGGTTGCCGCGACCGCCCGGGGGCCTGAGATGGACGGCAAACTCGAGGATGCAAATTTCAGACGGGATTCACTCTAGCTCAGAGATCGTGGTACATTATAGGGGAAGAGAAGATCAGCGTCAAAGAATCTAAACGCTTCAATTCCCCGTCGGCCCCTTGTCAGCAGACCAGTATCAACAATAATGCCTTCGTGACAATACTGTCCTACGCCCACTTCCGTTGCAATCTGTAAGAATTTGCAGCAGAAAGCCGCAAGACACTGACCGACCTGTTCAACGAACCGCCCTCAAAAATCAAGCTACGGAGTACCAGACTTATGCTGGCAGATATTTCGAAAATCACCACCGCCCGCACCGGCCGCATCTCCTCCTGGGATACCACCGGCCGCAACCAGGATCGTTGGACCATCCCCGCAGGCGAGTCTCGCGTCCTAGCCGACATCCGCGGCCCCGGCCTCCTCACCCATATCTGGATGACCCAGCGCAACCATTACCGCGACTGCCTGCTCAAAATCACCTGGGACAACGCCGACCACCCCAGCGTGCTCGCGCCCCTGGGCGACTTCTTCGGCCTGGGCCACGCACTCGTCAACTCCTACCAGTCCCAGCTGTTCACCGCCTCCACGCGCTGGAACAACCAGTTCGAAGCCGGTTGCGCCCTCAACTGCTACGCGCCCATGCCCTTCCGCGAACGCGCCCTCGTCGAGCTGATCAGCGAGAGCGCCGAAGATCACATCCAGTACTTCTACTTCGATTACGAGCAAATCGACGAACTGCCCGCGGCGAACGGCTACTTCCACGCCGAGTTCCGCCGCACCAATCCTTTCGGCGGATGGGGGCACGAAATTATCGTCAATACACCGGAGTCAAATGTCGTCAATAGGGAAAGGCAGGCCTGGGAGGACAACTACGTCATCCTGCAGACCCAAGGCCGCGGCCACTACATAGGCTGCAACCTGTCCGTCACCAACTTCCAGGGAACCTGGTGGGGCGAAGGCGATGAAATGATCTGGGTGGATGGATATAAGTGGCCGCCCGACATCCATGGTACAGGCAGCGAGGACTACCTCAATCAGGCCTGGGGTATGCAGAGAAACGCATTTCTGCGCAACGGCTCATCGCTCTTCGAAGAAGACACCGGTGGCTACCAGTCCTCCTACGTGCACCACCTCGAAAACCCCGTCCGCTTCAATAAAGAGGTCAAAGTCACGATCGAGCACGGGCACGGCAACCATCTTGCCAACGAAATGTCATCCGTCGCCTACTGGTATGCGGCCGAACCGGCCATAGCGGTCGACCCGCCCCCCGTGGCGCAGCGGCAGCCGGTCCTGCGTGATAATCAGGACAACTGGCTCTACGACGAAAACAACCAGGTCCCCGGACGGGCTGTCCCCGTCAACGAGGAAATGCAGGCAATGAAGGAACGGTGGGCGCAATCCGACCGCGCCGGCTGATCCGGCCTAGCCCTCTTCTTGGGGCGTCATCTGTCGGTACTTCCCACCATAGAACAGAACCGGCTCACCCGCATCCTGCTCCAGATACTCAACTTGACCGATGTACAACGTATGGTCGCCCGCGGGATGGGCGTCCACCACCCGGCATACAAAGTAAGCCAATGCGTTGGGCAGTACAGCGTAACCGTTCCGGCGTTCGAACTCGACCTCCAGCCCCTCCACAGGCCAGCCCGCGAAATGGCTGCTGTAGTCCTCCTGGTCGTGGCGCAGGATGCTAATCGCATAACGGCCCGTCTCCTGCAAGAGCGCATGCAGCCTCGCCTTGTGACCGACCGATATAACCAGCAGGGGCGGCTCCAGCGAGACCGACATGAACGCGTTTGCCGTCATGCCGTGCACGTCGCCGTCCAGTTCAGTGGTAACAACCGTGATTCCCGTTGCGAACAGGCCGCAGGCATTCCGTAATTCACGTGTGTCAATCTCGGCAGAACTGTTTTCAGTCATGGGCAAGGTCCCGTAGCGCCTTATGCGCGGTGAGCGCAACGCCGGGGCCTGATCTGCCGGCAGCGCAGCGCACTGGTTTTGCGAATCTTAATCGGTATCTCAGGTAAACTCAAATCTTCCATCAGAATTGACAAATGAAGCGTCAATGGTAGGATACCACGAAACCGACGGCAAGTTGGAGTTGGGGAATTTCTTCCCGCTTTTCAATGCAAATCAGTTTCGCAAACCGCGAGAGTGAAAAATGGCTGACGAACGTTTCTTCGTGACCGGAGCTCTGGGCTGCCTGGGCGCCTGGGTCGTGCACAATCTGGTCCGCGACAACATAGATGTTACCGTCTACGACCTCGGAAGTAGCACACACCGGCTCGAACTGTTGATGGAGCCGGACGAAATGGCCCGCGTCCACTTTGTAAAGGACGATATCACCGACGCCGAGGCCGTCGCTCGTGCCGTCGCCGAAAGCGGGGCCAACCGCATCATTCATCTGGCCGCCCTGCAGGTGCCCTTCTGCAAGGCCAACCCCTCGCTCGGCGCGGCCGTCAACGTCGTCGGCACAGTCAACGTCTTCGAAGCCGCCAAGCAGGCCGGCATCCCTTCCGTAATCTACGCCAGCAGCATGGCCGTCTACGGTGGCGCCGAGCTCTACGGGCCGGAAGTGAAAGACGGCGACCCGTTCCATCCGCTCAACCTCTACGGCGTCTACAAAGAGGCCAACGAAGGCACCGCCCGCATCTACTGGCAGGACGACGGCATCGCCAGCCTGGCTCTCCGCCCCTATACCGTTTACGGACCAGGCCGCGATCAGGGCATGACCTCCACGCCCACCCAGGCCATGCTCGCTGCCGTCAAAGAGGAAGACTACCATATCTCCTTCGGCGGTACCTGCGGCTATCAGTACGCCGACGACGTCGCCCGCACCTTCATCGAACTGGCCCGCCTTCCCTACGAAGGCGCGGCGGTCTTCAATGTCCGCGGCAGCGTCGCCCACATGTCGGAAATCGTAGAAGCCATCGTCGCCGCAGAACCGACCGCAGCCGGCCGCATCACCTTCGAGGACACCCCCCTTCCCTTCGCAGAGGCCCAGAATGAACAGCCCTTGCAGGGCCTGCTGAAAGAGGTGCCGTACACGCCCCTCAAGGATGGCGTCGCCCGCACCATTACCCATTTCAAGCGGGCGCTCGTTACCGGCAAAATACAGTAACCGCCGCCCCAAACGGGCCGGCATCCCACGTACCCTAACTTGACCCTTTCCAAAAAATTCGCTGAGGAGCAAATCCGATGAGATGGTTGCGTTTTGAGCACAACGGAAAAATGGTCTACGGCGTCGCCAGCGGCGACACCATCGAGGTCACCGACGCCACTTGGCGCGACATCCTCGCTGGCAAGACCGGTTCCGTCACCGACTCCGTAGACCGGGGCAGCGTAGACCTGCTCTGTCCCATGGACCGGCCTGGCAAGGTCGTCGCCATCGGTCTCAACTACCTGGACCACTGCCGCGAAACCAACACACCGCCCCCAGACAAACCCGTCATCTTCACCAAATTTACGACCAGCATCGTCGGCCCCGGCGACGAAATCGTCTGGAGCCCCCAACTGACCGCAGAGGTCGACTTCGAAGCCGAACTGTGCGCAGTCATCGGCAAGACCGCCCGCCATGTCAGCCGCGATGAAGCGCTCGGCTATGTCGCCGGCTACACCTGCTCCAACGACGTCAGCGCCCGTGACCTCCAGTTGGGCGACCCTCAATGGATCCGCGGCAAGAGCCTCGACACCTTCTGCCCCATCGGCCCCGCCTTCGTCACCGCCGACGAGGTCCCCGATCCGCAGGACCTCAGCATTCGTTGCCTTCTCAACGGTGAAGTCATGCAGGAGAGCAACACACGTGAGATGATCTTCGGCGTCGCCGAGCTGATCGAATTCAGCTCCAACGCCTTCACCCTGGAGCCGGGCGACGTCATCCTCACCGGTACACCCCACGGCGTCGGCATGGGCCGCGACCCCCAGGTCTGGATGAAGGACGGCGATACCGTCGTCATCGAAATCGAAAAACTGGGCCGCCTTGAGAACACCTGCCGCATGGTCTGATCACGCCGCACCCTCAAAACCTCGGTTCCAAAAAGCCCTGGCCGCCGCCAGGGCTTTGTCAATCCCTCCCCCACGAAGGGCAGTCGCTGACAACGGACCGCTGTCCTTGGACCACTGCCCACGGCGGCGCTAGGCCCCGCTCCGGTTACCCCACTGTCGTGCCCAATGGATCAAGACAGGCCAGCGACCCGTGTCCAATCCCCCGCGTCGCTTCAAATGGAGGGTCTCAGGACGAAGTTTTTGTCGTTGGGCCTCTGGGGCGCGATAATCTGACAGATGTATGGTTCGACCATTTGCAACTCTTCGTTCTGGCCCACCCCCGCCATCCGCAGCAGATTGGCGCCTTGGCGCGGCGCCAATCCATCAACGCCAAGATCCTGCTCTACGATACAGAACCCGGTCTATCGTTCTACTGGACATGGATATGCTGAAACAACGACGCTTTAGGGCATCTGTCCCTGCCGTCAGAGCGCTCTTCGTCACCTTCCTCACAACCGTAATCCTTACTTCCGCTTGCTCCGCGCCTCGCCTTCCCTTCTTCAATGATCGAAATGCCCAGCAGGAAAGCGCCGCCGAAAACCCCACAAAGCTCCAGGGACCGGCCGTCGAAACCGTCCTGACCGGGCTGTCCAATCCCCGCGGCGTCGGCGTCCTGCCGGACGGTTCACTCATGGTGGCCGAGGGCGGCACTGGCTACAATGCCGTCGACCCACAGGAATGGACCGGCAGACTCACACACTTCCAGGACACCAACCAGGATGGCGACTTCGAAGATGAAGGCGAACGCACAGTTTGGTTGCCCCACCTGCCCACCTATAACACCCTCCAGGAATACGAAACCTGGCGCGATGAAGTCGGCGGACCGGGCGACCTGCTGCGCCACGCCGATGGCCGCCTCTACCTCACCGTAGACGGCGGCCACGGCCGCATCGGACTCTATGAAATCAGCCCCTACAAGCGCATGGGACGCAACCTCTCCGCGCGCGGCAATATGAACGGCCTCGCCTTCTCACGCAATCAAGAACAGATCTATATCGCCGAGAGCACGACCAATGCGCTCTCCGTTGTCAATGTCGCCGACGCAGACTACCGCAAGGTCGCGCAGTTCGGCGCGCTCGCCAGCGGCCAGCAGTCCGTGCCCGCCGGCGTTGCCGTCGACCCCCGTAACGGCGACCTCCTGGTCGCTTTCTTCTCCGGCGCTCTCGTGATCGAAGGGGAAAAACGCCCCGTCATCCCCGGCGACAGCGCCGTTGTACGCGTAGACCCGGAAAACGGCGCGATTAGAGACGCCGTTCTTGGCCTCACAACCGCCATCGACGTTGCCGTAGATGCCGACGGAAACATCTATGTCGTCGAGATGTGTAGCGGATACGCCGACCTGATCGAACCCTCGCACGACCTCTTCGACCCCGACCAGATGCCCGTCCACGGCGGCTATCTGCGCTACACCGGTCGCGTCACCCTCTATCCGCCCCCCGCAGACGACGAGGCGGCGCCCTACCAGGCAGCCGTCGACGCGACAGTTCTGGCCGACGGCCTGGACATGCCAACCAACATCACCCTCGCGCCCGACGGGTCACTCTACGTCTCCATCGGCCAGGGCACGCCTAACCGCCCCATCCCAGGACCCGACGGGCCGACACGCATTGTCGGCGAGGTCCTTCGCATCACCTTGCCCGACTCAGATTCGCGTTAGGTGGCCAGCCCCTACGCCGCCGGATGCGCGTGCAGCGTCTCTTCCACAATGTCGACGCCCCAGCCCGGACCGGAAGGCGTGGTCATCTGCCCGTCAATGATCTCCGGAACGTTCGTTACCATCTCATCCTTCCAGGGCACGTCGTCGATGTCGATCTCCATGATCTTTACGTTCGGCAACACCGCGCACAGGCTCGCGCTGATAAACGACGACAGATGGCTGTAGTAGTTGTGCGGCGCGATATTCATCTGGAAAGTCTGCGCCAGCTCTCCCACCCACTTCGACGGCGCGAAACCGTTCCACGGCACATCGATCATCAAGTAATCTGACGCCCGCGCCTGCAGATAGGGCAGGAACTGGCGCTCGTAGTAAAGGGTCTCGCCCGTGCAGATGCGCGTGCTCGTCTTGCGCCGCACCTCTGCCAGCGCCTCCGGCTCATACAGATCGATCTCCAGCCACATCAGGTGCAGCGGCTCCAGCGCCCGCGCGATCTCCAAACAGCTTTCCGGCTTGAAATTGAAGTTCAGGTCCAATAACAGGTCGAACTGCGGCCCCACCGCGTCGCGAAACGTGCCCATCTGCGTAACGATGTGGTCGATTAGCTCGTTTGACGCCACCTGGTCCGTTGCCCCGCCCGGATACCTTCCTGGAAAGTAGACCGAGCCAGGATCGCCCGGAAACAGTATATTCGTCTTCAGCGCGGTAAAACCCTTGGACACCACCTCCCGCCCCAGCTCAGCCACGTCCTCCATTGAGCGCAGCGGCGGCGTCCCCATCAGTTCATGCACACGGATCCGGCTCGTCCCGCAATGTGACCAGTACACCCGCACGCTCTCCCGCGTCGGCCCGCCGAAAAGCTCCACCACCGAGCAACCCCGCGCCCGCGCCGCAATTTCTACCAGCGCAAGCTCGACGCCCGCAATCGCCTTCGCGCCAATGCCTCCGGGGCTCGACTGAAACGCCCGGTACATATCCCACCAGCGCTGCTCAAACGCCCTCGGATCGCGGCCCATCACCAGCGGCGTCAAGTCCCTGATCGCGCCCGTCACCCCATGCACGGCCTGGTCGCTGCACTCCCCCCAGCCGGTGATACCCTCGTCAGTCTCCACCTTCACCAGAATCCAATTGCGCCAGCCCGCGTCCACGACAAAAGGCGTAACTCCTGTAATCTGCATCGAAAATCTCTCCTCTGGAATGCGCCCTGCCCCAATTTCCCTTGCTATCAGCTATCTTCTCCGCTGACTTAACACCTGTTCATCAAAAATAGCAAGAATGGGATAGTTTGCCCCAAGCCGCTCTGCTATACTGGCCGCATGACGATCAAACAAGCAGTGCAGACCCGTGAGGAGACTCTCCTCCACCATCGTGAACGACTTAACGCCGTCCTCCTTCACATCCAGGAGAATCTGGACGCGCCCCTCACCGTCGAGGCCCTGGCCGCCGTTGCCGGCTTCTCGCCTTACTATTTCCACCGTATTTTCGCCGCCTACCTCCACGAGACATCCAGCGACTTCGTGCGCCGCATTCGCCTCGAATGGGCTGCCCGCCGCCTCGTCCTCAGCCGCGAGCCGGTGACGCAACTCGCGCTCGCCGCCGGCTACGAAACGCCGGCCGCATTCAGCCGCGCCTTCAAGAAACACTTCCGGGTCAGCCCTCGCACCTTCCGCACCCTGCGCCGCCCCGCACTGTACCCCGCCAACTGGGAGCCCCTGCTGCTGCAGCCTGAATTCCGCCAGCGGCCCGCCCATGAACTTGCCTACATACCTTGTGTCGGGGCTGAAGCGGACAGTGAAGCCGTTTGGACTATGCTCCAACAACACCCGAACTTATCCGGTGGGGCTGGCGTGTCCGCCTTCGATCCGCTAGAAGCACTCTCCTACGTGCAGATCTGCCGCGACCGCCCCAACGAAGGCATCACCGCAAGCGAAAAGATGCGGGTCGACGCTGGCATCCTGCTAGATGAGGGCTCCTCCATTCAGCCTTACGGCCGTGTCGGCGTCCAGCAACTGGCGGGCGGCGTCTACGCCGTCTTTCATCACAATGGCCGCCGCCGCGAAGCCATGTGGCAGGCAATCTACAAGCGCTGGCTGCCGCAAAGCGAACTGCGCCTGCGCGACGCGCCCCCCTATGCTGAGAGCGCCACTTTCCCGGTTCTTCGTCGCGGCCGAGACGAAGACGTTACGATATACGTACCTATCCATGGCTCGCTATACGAGCTGCAAAAAAAGGAGAAACAGATGTCCCCCACAGTCCAAATCACAGAACTGCCGGACCGCCAGATGCTCAGCATCACGCGCCATGTCTACATTGGCGAACTCAAGGACCACCTGCGCGCATCCTACGAGAAATTGGCGGCGTTGATTGCCGAGACGGGCGTTGAACGGGATGGCAAGCCGGTCGCCATCTACCACGGTGAAGTCAGCGAGGAGAAAAACGGGCCGGTCGAAGTCGGCATCCCCGTTAAGTCCGTTCCCGCCGTCAGCGGCGACATCAAGATCGGAACCCTGGACGGCGGCTCCGTCGCCTACATAGAGCTTATTCTGCGGCAGGCGCACTTCCCGGAGATACTGGGCTACTATGATGCCGTCTACAAGTGGATCGAGGAGAACGGCCACCAGATCGCCGGCTCCCCGCGCGAGGTCTACTTGACCACGCCCTTGGACAAGAAAGCAGAGATGGATCAGCCGTTCCTGGAGATCGTCTGGCCGTACAAGTAGCCGCGACCTGCCACCACAGCAAGAGCGGCAATCCTCTGTCAGAGTGTGTACAAAAAGAGGGACTCTTCGCCACACAGGCGGCGAAGAGTCCCTCCAAGCTTCGTTCACGTCCTCGCAGTTCAGCAGCCCAATGGAGCGCCTGTCAGTCAAGCAGTATTCCGTTTGGACAAGTCCAACTCTGCGGCATCACGCGCAGGCGCCAGTTCGAACCCGGGCCTGGAAGGTTCCATAAACGTAATGGCTTCGTAAAAGTCATCCAGGGCGACAAATGCCCCATTGTCTTCAGCCCATTTGCGCATCCTCTGGTTACATGAATGCGCCCAAGACAGGATTTCCACGCGCCAGCCGCGCTTGTGCATGCGCTCTAACGTGCTGTGAAAGCCTGCTCCTTCGAGATATCCCGCGCCATCACCCGTTAACATCACCACGATCCCTGGATTGCCGTTGTAGTCCAGCGCGTCCTCCAGCATCCGCAACTGTAGAACCCGGTCAGGCATCTCCTGTTCCCCTCGCTCTGGCGAACCGCGATCGAACAAGTGAACCTCAACCCCTCTGCTTTCCATTCGATTCCATAGTTGACGCATTTCCGGAGGGACCGATCCGGCAGCCAGGGCCTTCTTCAAGGGGCGGTCGGCATGCGCCAGGCGCAGCATATGGTCGAAGTGAACGCGCACACGGTAACGGGCATTGGGGCCTTCCCCCCTTTCTTCAGCCAGGCGTTGCGCCTCGTGGAAGATATTCGAGTTATCCCAATAAATGAATACGCTGTCCATTTCGATTTGCCTCTTGACGTCTGTCCCGCCCGTAATGGCCTCCTGCCACCAAATTCGGCCATTGACTCACTAAGGAGACATACTATCACAGGAGCGGGATAAGCCTGTAAGCTCTTTGCCGTTGGATGTGCCTGCCTGCGCAGGCAGGATGAGTACGCCAGAGCCATTCGGAGATCAAGTCAAACGATGGAAAGGCGACCAAAACCTTGCCGTCGCCTGCTGAATCCTAACCGCAGACTTACTCCGCTTCCGCCGGGCTGTGCTCCTTCAGCCACATGCGCAGAGGCACGTCCTCGTCCGTCGGTGAAAATCGTCCATTCGCGTTCACGCTCCAGCCCAGCAACTGCCGGCGAATCGGGCTGCTGCTATCCCATAGCCCTTCTACCGTCATGTCATCTTTCGTGCGCAGCCAGCGGTAACCATAGCCGTAAAACAGGACGCGCCGCGTGATGTCAGACCAGTTGGGGCTCGCCGTATGCCACAGGCGCCGGTCAAAAAAGACCGCATCCCCCGGCCTGGCCAGCACCGGCGTCGCGCCCTCCGGCTGTCCGATTCCGCTCTCCGGCCTGTCGATCGTATCCCGTACATGGCTTCGTGGGACCACCCAGAAGTTCCCCCGCCCCGGCTCGCTCGTATCCGACAGAAAATATGCCACCTTCAGCGAGAGCCGCGGCCGCGGATGGCTCTCCATCTCCACGTTGACGCGGCCGCTGTCCTGGTGCCAGCTGAACGTCCTGTCATTCGGCTCCTCCCCGTTCGGCGGCGTTACAATCAAATGCGCGTGATACAGAAATATATTCCAGCCCAGTATCCCCCACACCTTCGGCAGCACCTTTTCGTAGTCGACCAGATTGGTGAAATAGGGATCATCCGGGATGAAATTGGGGTAGAACAACGCCATGCGCGGATCGTGCCCCTCCGCCACCTTCGCCTTGTGAATACGCTCCGTCAGTTCGACGCCTCGTTCCACCTGTTCCGGCGACAGAGCATTCCTCACGTAAATCAGTCCCGTCTCGTTAAATTCTTGCCGTTCTTCCTCCGTCAAACCGTGCTGAAGGCAGGCAGCGCTCAAATCAGCCATTTGTCTTCTCCCTCCATGAAATCTTGCCCGTTCCCCTTAGTGTAGCACGAAAGCGCTTCTCTGCGCTCCTGCCCAAACTTGGCGAAATCGGCGGGCAAACAGCTCGGCTCTCGTTTCCTTCAGGGCAAGCCGAAAGACGGTATGACCATGATGGCGAAACTGACGGAGGGCGTGTCGCCGAATCGCGCCTCCCTACAACAGCGCCAGCAAAAGACTCTGGCGCTGCCGCCACTTTTTGCCTTGTTTGCATACCACTGCTACTGTGCTAATCTTTGCCAATACTCAACTCAAAAACTGATTTTAATGACGTATTCTGTTCCATCAGCCCACCTCAAAAACTGTACCCAGGAGGTAAACAGAAAATGCAAAAGCAAGGTTTCAGCCGCAGAGAATTCCTCTCCCTCGCCGGCGCGACCGGCGGCGCGGCCCTGCTCGCCGCCTGCCAGCCCGTTGCCACTTCCACCGATGGCGACGGCATGGAAGCCGCTATGGAACCGGTGACCGTCGTCGTACAGTCCGGTTGGCAAACCAGCAGTGACAGCGACGTTTGGACGCCCTGCATCGATCTTTTTCATGAAAAAGGAACACACATAACCATCGACATGATTCGCCTCCATGTGACTCCGGAGGACACGATGACCGCCGTGGCCGGCGGCACTGCACCCGACGTCTACCATCGCTACATTGGCGGCTTCGCCGAACTGATGGCGCGCGGCGTCATGCTCCCGCTCGACGACCTCATCGCCAGCGCCAAAGACTTCGACCCGGACATTTACTTGGGTTCTCAGTGGGACAATGGCAGGTGGGACGGCGTTACCTATGGTATCCCTGTTCTCGAGGGGGGCGCCATGCCAGCCATCTGCTGGCATAAGCACCTTATCGAGGAAGCAGGCGGCGATCCCGAAGTCGGCCCCACGACCTGGACCGAACTGTTGGAAATGTCCCGCGCGCTCCTGAAGTTTGACGACGACGGCAACCTGGTCCAGGCCGGGTACGACCCCAAAGACGCGTATGGATTCACCGTCATCGCCTGGCCGGTCGTCTTCGACGAAAACTACATTTCCGAGGACAAACGTACCTTCCAATTTGACTCCGCCGCGTGGGCGGAGGGCCTCGACATCATCACCCAGTTCTGGCTTGATCCCGGCATAGACAAGATGCAGGCCTTCGCTGATCAGTGGGGCTATTGGACTGGCTATCCCTCGAGTGGCTTTAACAACGCCAAGCGAGGCATGATTATGAATGGCAACTGGATGCCCGGCGCAATCCGAAATGTCGTCGACGTCACCGGAGTAGAATTGGACTCGATCGGCTACGGATTCCACCCCAATCTCAATGAGGGCTTGAAAGCGATTGATTTTGGCACTGGACATACTCTATTTATGCCCCGCACTACCGAGGTCGCAGAGGACGCCCTCTCGTTCATGATACACATGACCAGCGTCGAGGTCGGCCTGATCGAGTTTGAGATCCGCGCCGCCTGCATGTGGAGCAAGCCGATTCTGGATGCCATCGACCTCTCATCTGTGCCCGGCCTGCAATGGTTCTTCGACGCTCCGCTTGAGGCCGACAGGCTTTGGAGCCCCAACGAGTTCCTCACGCCCGTCCAGTCCCAGTGCGAAAACCTGTGGACTCGGGCCTTCGAAGAGGTGACGGTGGGCGTCAAATCAGCCGAAGACGCCCTTTCCGACATCAACAAAGAACTCCAGCAGTCCCTCGACGAATATTGGGAGACCCAAAGTTAGCCTCCCGACCATGTGACACATGCCGGTCGCGCCTTGGCACCCGCCCCAAGGCGCGACCGCTCCTTCAGGGTTCCCAACCTTTAGGCCCCGAATGACCTCTCAACCTCCAGGTTTGATATGACTTCACCACTCCTGAGCGGCCCGCAACCAGGCCTGGATCCCGCCGAAGCGCCCGGACTCCTCGACCGGCTGGCCCGCGGCCGCAATTTCCGCCGCCGCCTGCTCCCCTTCCTCTTCCTTCTCCCCTGGTTCGTGGGCGTCCTCACCTTCCAGGCCTACCCCATCCTCGACTCCTTCTACCACAGCTTCACCATCTACGATGTCTTCCAGCCCGCTAAGTGGATCGGTTTCCGTAACTACGTTAACCTCGCAGACAACGACTATACCCGCAAAGCCCTGATGAATACCCTGCTCTACGTGGCTGTCTCCGTGCCCGGCGGGCTGGTCGTCGGCCTGCTGCAGGCGCTGCTCCTCAACGTAAAAGTGCGCGGCCTCCCGCTCTTCCGCACGCTCGCCATCGTGCCCGGCACGGTCCCGGTTGCCGGCGCCGCCGCCGTCTTCCTCTTCATCTGGAGCCCTAATCTCGGCCTAATCAACAGCTTCCTCAAAATCCTCGGCTTCCCCCGGGGGCAGGCCTGGCTCACAGATCCGGTGATGGTCAAGTGGGTCTTCATCTTCATGACCATCCAAGGCGGTATCGGTATGCTCATATTCCTCGCCGGGCTCCAGAATGTGCCCCAGGAACTTTATGACGCAGCCAAAATCGACGGCGCAAAGTCCATCCAGACGCTGTTCAAAGTCACACTGCCCATGCTGACTCCTTACACCCTCTTCAACCTCCTCACAAGCCTGATCGGCGCCTTTCAAATGTTCGCCAGCCCCATGCTGATGACCGGAGGAGGCCCTGCGGGCGGCTCGACCTTCTACGGCCAACTCATCTATGAAAACGCGTTCAGGTACTTCAAGATGGGCCACGCTGCCGCGCTCTCATGGATTCTCTTCGTCATCAGTATGCTCATCGTCTTCCTCCTCTTCCGCACCTCCGCAAGCTGGGTCTACTACGAGGGAGGCAACTGATTCGTATGGCAGGCATTCGCACCGCACGCCGACACATTTTTCCCGCGGGCCGCTTCATTCTCGGCATGCGCGCCAGCAGAACCATTCAGCACGCCATCGCCTATCTTCTGATCGCAGTTTTTCTCTTCTTCGCCCTGTTGCCCGTTGCCTGGATGTTCAGCAACGCCTTCAAAACGCTCGAACAGATGCGAATCACCTTCCCCATTCAGTGGATTCCCAACCCCGTCACCCTCGAGAACTTTGCCGACGGCTGGCGCGCGCGCGACTGGCTCCTCCACCTGCGCAACACGCTCATGCTTGCCGTCTTCGTACTCATACCCACAATGGCTTCCTGTATCCTGGCCGCCTATGCCTTCGCACGCATGAGGTTTCCCGGCAGCGAGCTGCTCATGCTGCTCAACATCAGCTTCATGCTTATGCCCGACTTCGTAACGATGGTGCCCCGCTATGTGATGATGGCACGCATGGGCTGGGTTGGGACCTGGCTGCCCGCCATTATCCCATCAATGCTCGCTCTCAATCCCGCCATGGTCTTTGTCCTGCGCCAGTTCTTCCGCGCCATCCCCAATGAACTCTCTGAAGCCGCCCGTCTTGACGGCTGTAACGATCTGATCATCCTATGGCGCGTCATAATCCCCCTCTCCAAGCCCATCCTCGCCTTGCAGATCGTGCTCATCATCGCCTGGGCCTGGAATGACCTCCTCTTCCCCCTCCTCTACCTCAAGGACAAGAGCATGCAGACCCTTACCCTCGCCATGATGGGCTTTATCGGCTCGCGCGGCGACACCCAGTGGGGGGCGATGATGGCCATGTCCGTTCTTGTATCTCTGCCCATGATGGTGCTCTCCTACTACGGGCAGCGCTACTTCACCGAAGGCTTCACCCTCACCGGCATCAAGGGATAACCTGCATCCGCGAAATTGCCTAAGCAACCCCTTCGGTATACACTCCTGTATACGCCGCGGGAATCTCACTTTACTTACCATCGGTATCCAATTTCATGTCCCTTTTCGCTTCAAGGCGGGAGCGCCGCCTCTGGCTATGGACCCTCGCCGTTGTAACCGCCATCTACTCGACACTTGGGCTGGCGCGGACCCTCGCCGGGCACCTGCGTACACACGGGATGCTCGAAACCCTCTTCTTGATCAGTTTTATCCTGGTTGGGGCTGTCATCCTGGCCTACGGGCTGAAGGTGCGCCCGGGTGGCCTGGAGATAGGGGTCGCGCTCGGCGTGGCCGCCGTCTACATCCTCATCTTCGTGCGCATGGCGACCCCGGAGGAGCGCACGCATCTCATTGAATACGGCGTAGTGTCCGTTTTCATCTACGAGGCTCTCAAGGAACGCGCCAGCCACGGCCGCCGTGTCCCTGTACCCGCTCTGCTCGCAATTGTAGCCGCTTCGCTGATCGGCCTGATCGATGAAAACATCCAGGCCTTTCTACCCAATCGCGCCTACGACCCGCGCGATATCCTCTTCAACTTCCTCGCCGCACTCATGGCCGTCGCCGCCAGCATGGCCCTCTCCTACGCCCGCCGCTGGCGCTTCAGAAATCTGCCGGACTGACGGCCAACATCAAGCCGGAACACTCGCCTGCCATCCCCGCACTTGACGTAGGGACAGGCCTTGTGCCTGCCCGCTACCCCCTCAAAATAAGACACAAGAGTAGGGGCAAGCCTCGTGCCTGCCCCCTGCCTCCTCAACCAGGAACCACCCGCAGTTTCAGTCACATCCCCGTGCATCGAGACCGCGATCCCAAAGCCTCTGACCTCAGTCCTCGCCGTAGTCGAGCACCACCTGCAAAATATCCTCTGGGCGCTTATCGATCATCTCGTAGGCCGCCGCCGCGCCCTCAAGGTCAACCACATCCGTAATCAACCCCTCCAAATTCAGCTTGGGCATCAATGACAGCACCGCCTCCATCCGCCGCGCCGCCGACCATCGATGCGACAGTTCAGGGCTGATGCCACCAATCTGCGACGAGATCAACTGAATCCGGTTGTGGTGGAACTCCGCGCCAGGGTAGACGTTTGCCAGCGCGCCGACATACCACGACATCACGATTACTTTGCCGTTGTAGCAAACCGTGCGGATCGCCTCGTTCAGAGCGCGATCACTGGCCGAAAACTCGAACACCACGTCCGCCCCCCGGTTGTCCGTCAACGCCCGCACCGCCATCGCGATGTCCCTGACCTCGCCCGCGTTGAAGACAAGGTCCGCGCCGCTCACCTTCTTGGAGATCTCCAGCCGCTTCTCGATCAGGTCCACCGCGATCACCGGCGACGCGCCCGACAGCTTGGCCCACTGCACCGTAAGCTGCCCCAGGACACCCTGGCCAAAGACCACCACGCACTCTCCCAAATGCAGGTTCGCGTCCAAGATGCCGTTGAAAGTCGTGTTCAGGACCGCCGTGAGCACACCTGCCCTTGGATCGATCCCCTCCGGCAGCTTGAACACCGAACCTGCCGGCAACACGTGCGCCGACTGGTGCGGGGCAAAACTGAAGACAACATCGCCCTCAGCAAACTCCTTCACACTGCTCCCCACCTCCGTGACCACGCCCACACACGCGTAGCCGTAACGCAGAGGGTAGTCCCACTGGGGCTCTTCGCTTTCCACAAACAGCCGCGTGCGGCGGTCCTGCTTCAGCCGCCACATCGGCGCGTCCCCGCGATAGACATTCATCTCCGTGCCATGACTGATGCCCGAGTACAGAGAGCGTATTGCCACCTCCCCCGCGCCCGGGCCCGCGATCTCATCCTCGACCAGACGTACCTCTCGCAGCCCCGTAATTTCAACAGCCTTAAACTTGATCACTCTCTTGCCCGCCTCTCCCTACCGCTCCATATCGTTGACAACCTCAAACCCCAACATTTGCCCCAGGTCCTCTATCTCATCCACCCAGTCCCCGTAAAACAGGACCCGGTGCCCGCCCGGCGTCAGCGGGTGCTCCGCCTTCATACAGTTGCGCAACAGCCTCTTCACATCGGCAACCTGGATCGCCACCGACGTCCGGCAGTCCCGCTGCACACTCACGTTGCTGTCTATGACCCCGGTAAAGGCATACATGCGGTCGAACGGCACATATTGCGCGATCGTCACCGTCTGCCCCACCTCCATCTGCACGTTCACACACGTGCTCTTGTAAAGCCCCTGGTGATTGCGAAACGCGTATTCGTCCGCCTCCTCGCTATTCCACCCGCCCAGTTTTGTCGCGCTGAAGTCGTGGGACATCCCGATCAGGTTCCGCCCCGTATCGATATGGATATGGCCGATAAAGCCGGGCCGGTCGGCCAGATAGCCGATCAGCAGCTGCGTAATCGTGCTCGACAGGTCCAGCTGGCAGATACCGGCCAGCCCCTCGTCGTTCAGCATCGAAAACGCCAGGCAGGGCAGCGGATACGGCCCGCTCCCCATACAGATGCCGTGCTCGGTGATTCCCTGCGCCCCCTCCTCCGCGAGGATCTGCTTGATCCCCAGGTACAACTTGCACGATTCGACCACGTCCTCGCTCGTCGGTTCGACCACATCCGTGGCCCCCGTAATCCTCCTCTGCGCCAGCGCCTCCGCAGCCTCAGCATCGGCGTTCTCGTAGGCCGCGATCAGCCGCTGAGGTGGGATATCCTTGATCTCCAGCCCCAGCCTCTCCTTCGCCTGTCTGATAAAGCCGTCGCTCAACGGCGTCAGGTCGGAAAAGAGATGGATCCCGCCCCACCCTTCCTCAAACCACCTGCGGCTCGACTCCACCTGCTCCGGCGTATGCGACTGCTGATACAGCACTTTAGACTTCCCCATCTTGTGGATAGCCTTCAACACGCCGATCTTCTTCCCCACGTCCGCGAAATCCGACGAGAGCACCGGAATCACATTGCGTTTGCCCTTCACCGGCACGAAATTATGCAGCCATCCCAGCGGCGACAGCGGTGTCTCCGTCGGATTGAACATCACCGTCGGCTTGCCCCAGCTTGCAATCTCTTTCTGCATCGTATTTGGAAACAAGCTCAGAACAAAAGCAAGGACACCGTCCTCGTTACGTACCTTGGCAGCCTCCTCTCCTAACTCCGCATGCGTCCGCACCAGCCTCTGTCCCGTAAACTCTACGTCCCGCTCGTACGCTTTCAGCTCTTCCCGGTAACGCGCGGCCACACTCTCGTGGCTGAAAGAACCTTGATAGATTGGCCACTCCTTGTTCTCCCCAGTAGGAAAGTCGTCACCTTGCCGCCCGCCTAGAAACAGTGTTCGAATTTTGGTCTTTTTCACAATCATCGCCCTCTTGTCTACTTTGCCGCGATCCGAGACGAACGAACCAGCAGTGTCTGCTCCCCTGCTTGCTGTCTCATGCCACTGAACACTGCAGTTCCTCCCCGTTTGTGTTTCGCGCCGCGCTGGGGTCTAATGATTTCATCCCACAGGGGCAGGCAATAGAGGAGGGAAAAATGAAGCTGACCTACGCGCAAAAGCTGGAATTCTACAACAGGGGATACGTGAAGGTGCCCGGCGTTGTCCCGCGCGTAATGGTCGACGCCGCCGTCAAAGCGATCAACCACTCCTTTGGTAACGGCATCGATCCCTCACAGATGACAACCTTTAACGCACAGTCATTCTGCCCGGAACTGCGGCAAGCGGCCGAAATAACCGACCTGTACAACCGGTCGCCCGTAAAACTGCTGGCCGAATCCATGATTGGGGCCGGTAAGGTCAACACGGTCCAGCGCGGACAGATCGCAGTCCGCTTTCCGCTGCTGGATGACCCCCCGCCCGCGCTGCGACCCCATCTGGACGGCCGCCACTCGCCCCACAACGGCGTCCCCGCCGGCGAGCTGCGTAGATTCACCATGCTCGTCGGCATCGCCCTCAGCGACGTGAATACCGAATTCGCAGGCAACCTGGCTGTCTGGCCCGGCACCCACCGCCTCTACGAGCAGTACTTCCGCGAACATGGTCACGACATCCTCATGCGCGGCGGCGCCGAAGGCATGCCGCCCATCGATATGCCCCAACCGAAAATGATCACTGCCGGGGCCGGTGACGCCATCCTCGTCCACTACCAGATTGCCCACTGCGCCTCGCCCAACGTCTCACCGCACCCTCGCTACGCTATTTACTTCCGCCTGCAACATGTCGACTACAAGCAGCAGCTGCACGAAGCCCTCACCGACATCTGGCTGGAGTGGGACGGCATGCGCGACATCGCCGCCAACCACTGACCACTGCTCACTGTCCACTCTCAAGCTGCCCGGCCCTCTCCATTGCCGCCCAATAGGCGTGGTCCGCGCTATTGACAAGCGTGTTTTCCAGGCTGCGCTGGATCAACTCGCCCTCGGCTGAATGCGCGCCCGCAGTGTGCGCCACCGCCTCCGGCAGCCCCACCGTCAGCGCCACGTGTACGCCGTACACCGAATGCCGGATCGACGGAAAGCCCACCGCGCCCACATCCGCCTTCCAGCGCGCCTGATTCTTCAGGCTGAACTCAAACGGCTTGCCCACGTCATGGCACAGCGCACACGCCCACAGCAGGTCCCTGTCGATACCGATATCCCCATGCACTTCTTCGAGGCCGTCGGCAAGCCCGTGCGCCATGCGCGCCACGCCGCGCAGATGCTCTGCCTGCGTACCGTCCTTCAGAGCCGGCGAGTCCGGCACACCCGATCCCCGAATCTGGTCGATGCTCGTAAACTCCGACTGCGACAGCGCAAAGGCCCACGCCTCGATCACCAGCCCGCGCAGCCCTTCATCCTTGATCTCATTGACCTCCGGCAGGCTCTCAACTACACCCTGGCGCAGTTCCTCCATCGAAGCCATTCGTGTCCCTCCTCTGATTTTCGCAAGGTCGTGCGTCTCCTGCCCGTTCCTTCTCGCGAGGCTACGCGCCTACTGCAACTGCCTCTTCCCTTTTCAGTATCTGGATAGACGTATTGGGAAAGACGGCAACGGTTGCGTCCGAAGGCAGTTCAGCCGCCAGCTGGTCGATCACAGTCTGCCAGTCGCGGTAAAGAAGGTCGCCGCCATGCTTGGCCGCAAACTCTGCCGCCTTGAAATGCTCGGAAACGATGAGCAGGGGCTCCCGACCATCGAGCGATGCCACTGGATCAGGCGTAGCGTCGGCCTCGGCTTTGCGCTTCAGATACTGCGGCCACGGCAGCTGCTGGTGCAGCCCGTGGTAGGAGATGCCGTCACACGCCGCATTGAGAACGACCGTGTAAGGCTCCCGCTCGAAATACTGTCGCGGCCACACCGCCTTCGACCCCTGCACCGGGTCGGCGTCGAGCGGGTAGGCGTTGCACACAACCAAGTCCGCCTCCTGCCGCAGCCTGTGGGGTATCTCCGTCCCGTACGTGCGCCGGGCAAAGCGCGCCCCCGCACGATGCGCCTCCACAAAGTCGCCGACAAAGACGCCTGCAATCTGTCTGCGGCTGGTGAGAACGCAGTTGACGATCATGTCCAACCCGATCAGGCTCGACACCTCCTCGGCCACGTCGCGGTGATCTCGCACGCCCCCGTCGATAAGGGTCACTTCGCCCGCCTGCTCCGCGGAAGGCTTTTGCCGCTCAAGATTGCCCTGCCCCCGCCTGGCCGAGAAGCTGTGAAAGTGAAAAATAGTAGCAAAGCCCGCCACGCCCGGAACGATCAGCTTGGCGCCGCCGCCAAAACCGACCGAAGGATGGGGATAGATGCCGCCCATACAGATTTTGAACTCGGCTTCGGCCACAATCCGGTTGATGTATACCGGGGTACCGTCCTCCAGGCTCCCGTAGGCCACCAGGTCCCCGGCCATGAAATCATGCGAAGTCGTCGCGTAGGTCGCCGCGACTTCCGCACCTACCTTCTTCACCATCTCTTCTTCCGTAAGCGGCCTGTGCGTGCCGCCGCCAACAACGATCACCGTCTCGGCCCTGGGAACACCGGCCGCCACCAGTTCCTCCAACACATAGGGCAGCATCTCCGCCGCCGGCGTCGGCCTGCTCAGGTCATCGACCACGATCGCGGCGCTGGCTTTCCCCTTTGCCGCGTCGCGAATCCGGGGCGTCCCGATCGGACTGTCAAACGCCGCCGAAATCTGGGCCGTACTGAGCGCCGGAGCGTCCTCGCACGCGCAAACGTGGACATCCCACCCTGCCGGAAAACTGAGTGTGCGCTCCACATCGCCAAACCAGGAACGAGAGGGAACTGATACTGTCTGTGAACTGTTCATGGGATTTTCCTTCGGATGGTTTTTGGTTGGATTGGCTGCGGTTGGCGGCCTATGAAGGCCAAAGTTCGTTTTTCAACGCGTCAATGAGTCTTTTCGCAAATTTGGAGCGCTCAACTACCTTATCTGGATCGATGAGGCCCAATATTTCAAAAGAGTGGCTTCCTTTTTCATATGCGCCTTTCTTGCTTCCTGTACTGGCCGACTCCAATTGGTTGAAAACATCGTTTTTGGGAACGCGCTCGATATCACTTCGTTGTGGAATCGCTGTGGATTTGAATCCGGGCCCAAAGTATCTTCTTAGTGTCGAGACATCCGCCAGAAACCAGGACTCCATACATTGCACCATAAGGTGTGCATGCTCATCTAGGGTACTCGCGGGGCGTTGCCAGCCATCGCGAGACCTCAAATGCCGCCACGGCGAATTGTTCAGCAAGACGGGTGCTTCACTATCCACCAGTAAAAGCGGTATTTCCCCCGAATTCCTACCCAGGTTCAATGCAATTCGAAAACGTTTTAGCGTTTCATCTCTGCTTCCACATGCTACTACCTTTGGCATATGTCCAATAAGACCCGCTTTCTTGAAAAAACTGGAGAATCCTGAGCGACAAGCCCCACGCAATTTTCCTTGTCCGCCGCCCTCCACATACACCTTCACTCTTACCACCGGTTGCCCCCCAATTCACCGCTACGCCACAGATCACCCAAGGAGTATTCCTTGAGCCACTCTCGTAGCTCGTCCTGGTCCTGTCGTCGAATTGCGGTCGCGTTGGTCTCCTTCTCGCAAACCAGTATGCTTTCCGGGACATGGGACAGTGCGTCAACAAGAATATCAGAGTGAGTTGTAACGATAATCTGTGTTCTGTGGGAAGCCTCGATAAGCAGTTCTGCAACAATGGGAAGAATATCGGGATGAAGCCCGATTTCCGGTTCCTCTATGCAGGTAAGAGGAGGGGGGGATGGATGACATAGGATTGAAGCAAGGCAGAGGAAACGCAGAGTGCCATCCGACAGCCGGGTGGCCGGAACGGGGTGATGCAGGTTCTTTTCGTGAAAAAAGATTTGCACCGTGCCTAACCGAAAATAAACTTGATATCTCTCGAATTGATCGTAGAACCGTTCAAGCTGAGAATTGAGAACGCTTCTGATGTCACCCATGAGATCCAGATCGTTAAGAACAAGACCGAGGTTACCCGCATCTTCAGCCAGGAAGTCACTAAGCAGATCAACCGGCTGCGGACTGCGAGGAGCCGTATGCGGGCCCATGCTCCATTCGCGATAAAGCTTTAACTGCCTATACTGGTCTCCCAGGTAAGTGATCTCAGGGTATTGATCCGGGTCCCGGCGTTGCGAAAGTACAGATTGATTTGGCGCTAGGTCCTCCCTCTGCAATTTTCGCTCTCTTCTTTCGCCGCCTGGAACTTCACCATTGATGTCTGTTGTGCGGACGCTGAGTACGGGGTGGCCTCCTTGATAACGATAGAAGAAGCGTACGTCGGTCGCCTCTTCAAACTCTTCCCGTTCATTTTCGATCGCTTCGTCCACGAGCTCAAAACGCTGATATGCCGACCCAAAGCGGATTCTGTGACGCAGTGGCATGATCCCATTGGGGTAGTATATTGTTGCATTAATCTCCGCAGTAGGCGTGGGCCTGGACCCCTTCCATAACCATTCATCCGTTCCTCCACCTGCGCGCACTGGAGCTACCAAGTCGGCAGCGGAAGCTCGCAGAAGGTCGATTGCCTCCAATACATTCGACTTGCCCGACCCGTTCGGACCTATCAACACATTCAGTGATCCAAGTTCCAGTGGCTGTGTATCGGGGCCGAAAGAGAGCAGATTTCGCAGTTGCAGCGATTGTATAAACCTCTTGTCACCCAACATATCAAATCCTTCTTGCTGTCAGTTTCATCCAATTCGCACGCTGACATTCTATCACACCCGCCGCCCTCCGCATCTGCCCGTCAACTACCCGCGCCCGTCTTGACATCGCCCGCCTTCGGTCGCCCCCAAACCATCCGCAGAGGCCCCAAACCGCATACCCTATTCGATGCCGGCCGTTAGAATCGCTCTAATTCTTGACAGCCACCACTTCACTGTTTATACTCTCACAGACTGACGAGGCTAGGGCTTCCCCCTTTCCGTGCAGAGACGCACACGAACTGTTCTCCACGCCAGCCAGTCATCTCCCTTGTCCGTCAACTCCTGAGGCGGGAGAGACTTTGCGGTCAAATCACAGTGTCCGAAAAGCCGTTCGCCCGCAATTGCGGCTGGTACCGCCAGCCTTCGAGCCCGTATCGAATCCCAGCGTACTGACCAAAGTCCGTCCTGAACTTTCTGGTCAGCGTGCCATAGTCATCAGTCCTATTTTTTCTACAATTCAAGGAGAGAACCACCAATGAAACAGAAGCAAACTTTGACCAGGCGCGACTTCCTGCGCTACTCCGCTATGACCGGCTCGGCCGCGCTCCTGGTAGCCTGCGCACCCGCCGCACCGGCCGCGGAAGGCGAAGCCGCCCCCGCCGCCGCAGCCGACGAAGCCCCGGCCGCCGAAATGAGCGGACCCAAGCAGGGCGGAACCATGACTTGGGTAGGCCACCAGGAAGTTGCCGGCCTCAGCCCCGCTTTCATGGGCCCCACCGTCCATTGGGTCATGATCATCAACATCCAGAATCCGCTGATCGCCATCGACGAATTCAACCAGCAGGAGCTGGTGCTGGCCAAATCGGTCGACGTATCGGCAGACGGCCTCACCTACACCTTCCAGCTGCACGAAGGCGTCCTCTTCCACGACGGTACCGAGTTGACCGCCGACGATGTCGTCTATACCTACGACTACTACCGCAACCCGGACAACGGCGCGCCCATCGTCGGCTCTTTCACCGGCATCGGCTCAGTCGAAGCCCCTGACAAGTACACCGTCCAGGTCAATATGGACAGTGTCAACGCCGCTTCGCTCGCCTCTTGGGCCACCGTCCCCATCGTCCACTCGGCCTATCACGCCGAAGTCGGCGAGGAGACCTACAGTACCGCACCGATCGGCACCGGTCCCTACAAACTCAGAGAGTGGCGTCCGGCAGAGTTCACCGAGCTGGAGGCCTTCGACGATCACTTCCGCGGCCGCCCCAATATCGACGTCCTGCGTGAAGACATCGTACCCGAACCCTCCGTGCGCATGATCGCCCTCCAGACCGGCGAGGCCGACTCCGCCGTCTGGCCACTGCTCGTCGAAGACAGCATCTTCCTCGAGTCCGACCCGGGTTTCGTCAACTTCCGTACCCTTGCCAACTCGATCAAGCACTTCCCGCTGAACAACAGCATCCCGCAGTTGGCCGAGAAAGAGGTGCGCCAGGCACTGATGTACGCGCTCGACCGCCAGCGCATCATCGACGAGCTCTGGAACGGCGCCGCCCAGGTCTCCCACTCCAACCTGACGCCCGCCAGCCCCTATCACCATACCGGTCTGAAGCAGTACGACTTCGATCCCGCAGAGGCCATGGCTCTCCTCGACGGCGCCGGTTGGGCTGCCGGCGGCGATGGCATGCGCGCCAAGGGTGACCAGCAGCTCTCCTTCACCATCACGACCATCACCGGCGACCAGGCCCGCCGCCCAATCGCCGAACTCGCGCAACTGATGTTTGCCGATGTCGGCGTCGACGTACAACTGGAAGAGGCGCCCGTTGCCACCATTCTCCAGGGCATGCGCGAAGGCACAATGGACGCCTCCCTTTACAACTGGACCTACGGCAGCGCCGTCGAGCCCGACCCGTTCAGCACACTGCACTCCACCGGCGGCAATAACTTTGCCCAGCTCAACCACGCCCGCATGGACCAGCTCATCGAGGAAGGCCTCCAGGTCGTCTCCTACGAAGAGCGCGAGCCCTACTATCACGAGATCCAGGAGATCTTCGTCGAAGAGCAGCCAGTCCTTAACCTGCAGTTCGACGAGTGGATGAACGTCTTCAACGCCCGCATCAAGGGCCTGCCTGAAGGCCCCAAGAATAGCTTAATGTACCAGCAAGCCTACAAATGGTGGATTGAAGAATAACTCGCTAGTGGCCGGCGATCCACATGGTCGCCGGCCACCTTCCTCTGTCCTCCATCCACGAGCCACGGCCCTTCATGCTTACCTACATCGCTCGCCGTATCTTGCAAGGTGTCATCGTGATCGTCCTGATCAGCGTCGGCACCTTTGTCGTGATTCGGCTGATGCCGGGTGACCCCACATACCTGCTGCTCGGCGAAGGGGAGATACGCATTACCCAGGAACAGATGGAGGCGATCCGCGCCCGCTGGGGTTTGGACCGTCCCCAGCACGAACAGTTCTTTATCTGGGCGTGGAATCTCTTGCGCGGAGACTTTGGCGACTCCCTGATCCGCAAGGGAATACCCGTGCGGCAGATGATCTTTGAAGCCATCCCTGTGACCGCAATTCTGAACGTCACTTCGCTTGCCCTGGCTTTGCTGGTCGCCATCCCAGCCGGCATCATCGCCGGCGTGCGCCGCAACTCATCCTTCGACTACAGCACCGCCGTCGGCTCCACCCTCGGCGTCGCCCTACCCAACTTCTGGCTCGCCCTCATGCTGATCGTCCTCTTCGCCCTCTACGTGCCCCGCTGGTTCGGCGACCTACCCCTGATCGGCCGCATCCCACCCTTCGGGCTCAAGTCATGGCAGGGCTACATCCTGCCCGTCCTCGTGCTGACCACCGAACAAATGGCCGTCCTGACGCGCGTCATGCGCGCCTCCACTCTGGAAGTCCTTACCCAGGACTACGTGCGCACAGCCTATGCCAAAGGCCTGCCCAACACGATAGTCCTTGTCCGCCATGCAGTGCGCAACGCCTTGCTCCCGGTCGTAACCGTCATCGGCTTCCGCGTCGCCTTTATTCTCAGCGGCACAATTGTCGTCGAAACCGTCTTCGCCATCCCCGGCATCGGCCGCCTGTTCACCGATTCGATCTTTCGCCTCGACTACCAGGTCGTTCAGTCCCTGGTCGTCGTGCTCGCCGTGCTTGTCGTCGTCGTCAACCTGCTCACAGACCTGACCTACGCCATCATCGATCCGCGTATTCGGATCAATTAGCATTTTCCAGCTGTCCGTTCTGGCCAGCCCTGGTACCGATGTACAAACCATCCAATACAGCATCAAAGTGGTATTGTGAGACTCAACAGTTTGAGGAAGTAATCCAGCATCTTCTGCAGGAGAAGAAGCAATGGAATAAGCTCTTCCTTGCCTCAGCATTCTCTTTCTGGTATGGGTGGCGAAAGCATGGTACAAATCGTCCAACACGAGGGATGCGGAACAGCATGAGCGGTTCATGCATCAAATGAGGAGACTGCATGAGAAACGTTACACATGCTCAAGTCAAGGAGTTAGTCAACAATCTGCCTGAGAAGAAACTTCCGGTTGCCTTTCTTCTCTTGCAGGATCTTGCCGAAAATGACACTGAGTCCCTTTCTCAAGAGGATTATGCACGCCTTGACCAGTTTTCGCCTGGGGACGGTTTTTTTAATGAACGCAACCAGCTTTTGGCTCAACAAGCTGAACTTATGAAGGATCACTACGAACAGACAGAAGATGAGCGCGCCGAATGGCAAGCGGGAGACTTCAGTGACCGATAGTAAGCGCGGCGAAATCTGGTTAGTAAGCCTCGATCCCACTCTCGGCGCTGAGATGCGAAAGACTTGTCCCGTTGTAGTCGTAAATTCTGATGCGCTTGGCGTTTTGCCCATTCGGTTGGTCGCTCCACTTACAGAGTGGAAACAGTACTTTACCTATAACCTCTGGCATGTCAGAGTCTTACCGGATAGCCTCAATGGGCTGAGCAAGGCCTCCGCAGTTGACGCGCTGCGACTCCGTGGCGTCGACACGCAGCGATTCGTTCGCAAAATGGGCCGGGTCTCTGAATCTGTCATGTTATCGATTGTCGGAGCGATAGCAGCGGTCATTGAATATTGATTGGCTCAATCTCGACAAAGCGTTTCTGTACGGTCACCATTAACAATCTTGTCGCTGGAGTGTTCCCCGGACGTACCAATAACTGGCTTCGCCAGCGCGTGCATCGTTACAATTTTTCCGTTTCGAGTTATCCATGTCAGCTTCAACAACACCAGAAGCAAACGCTCAACTCTTCTCTGAGACAGCCCGCCGCTCCGAATGGAGCCAGGCCTGGCGGCGCTTCTGCGGAAATCGCATCGCAGTCGGAGGCCTGGTTGTAATCGTTCTCTTGGCGCTGATGGCCATATTCGCGCCCCTGCTTTCACCCTATGATCCCATCGATGAAATCTTTCGCGGTATGCGCGGCGGCAGCCCAACTCTCGCTCACCCCTTCGGCTACGACCATCTGGGACGGGATCTCCTCAGTCGCGTCATCTTCGGCACGCGCGTCGCCCTTATCGTCGGGCTGTTGGCGACCGGTATCGCCGTAACTTTGGGCGTAGTCATCGGCGCGGTGGCCGGTTACCTTGGCAGCTGGGAAGACACGCTGATCTCCAGAGTCATCGATACACTGATGGCTTTTCCCATCATCGCCTTGTTGGTTGTGCTCGCCGCCGTAATGGGGCCGAGCCTTGTAACGACCGTCGTCGTCATCGGCGTAACCGGTTGGGCCCGTTTCGCCCGCGTCGTTCGCGCCGACATAATGTCCCTCAAAGCAACCGACTTCGTCACCGCGGCCCGGGCCGTCGGCGTACGCGACTGGCGCATCATCTGGCGCCACCTTCTCCCCAACGTCATGGGGCCGATCATCGTCCTGGCAACCCTTGGCATCGGAGGCATTATCATTCTCGAATCCGCGCTATCATTCCTCGGCCTCGGCATCCGTCCGCCCAATCCCTCTTGGGGCGGCACCCTCGCGGACGGAAGAGCCTTCATCCTGCGCTTCCCCCATATCGCCTTCTTTCCCGGCCTCATGATCGTGATAACAGTGCTGGCCTTCAACTTCCTTGGCGACGGCCTGCGTGATGCACTCGATCCACGGGAACGGGATTAGCGATGGAGACTTGAACGATGGCGACTGAAAGATGGATAATTCCTGGAATCGTCAAGGATGGTGTGGCCGTGCCTCAGTTCGACGCCTCCCTGCCCGAAGGTATACCAGTAGAGATTCACGTCAGACCTGCAGATATGACGCCGGAGCTACAGTCCGAACTGAGCCAATGGGAAAGAGCAAGCGATGAGGCGTGGGCGATGATAGATGAATGGGAGGCTGAGTCGCCTTGAGTGTTGGCGATATTCACTGGGTCGACCTCCCCGCAGCAAATAGTCGTGAGCAGCAAGGCCGGCGCCCGGCTGTGACCATGCAAGATGAGAACTACGGCGAAGATTTGCCAGTAATCCTTGTTGCTCCTCTGACGACCGCAAGAGCCGCTGGTCGCTTTGCAGGTACGACACTCGTTCAACCCAATTCAGAGAACGGATTGACTCAGGAATCAGTAGTGCTTGTCTTTCAACTACGTGCAATTGATCGTCGTCGCCTTCGGGGGCGCAATGGTGTCTTGAATGCGCAGGATTTGGACTCGATGTACGAGGAACTTGGTAGGCTCACGGGTCGCAACATGTAGCTGCTCTGCTGATGTAGCAACTCATATCACTCTATCCGTTTCACGATTCTTTGACAGGACTTTCAGGAGGAATATCACATGAAGTTCCAACCAACGCGTTTCACCGTTCTCACCCTTCTGCTGACACTCGCCTTAGCCCTCACCGCATGTGTCGCCGTCGCCCCGGAATCCGGCGATGACGCCATGATGGAAGAGGAAGGCGGCTTCGTCGTCGGCGTCAGCAACACGCTCGTCGGCAACGGCTGGCGCGAGCAGATGATCTGCGCCATCAAAGCGGAGGCCACCGCAAGCGGCCTCGTCGACAGCGTCGTCGTCGTCAACCGCAACGGCGGCCCCACCGAGCAGATCGCTGACCTTGAGGGTCTCATCTCGCAAGGTGTTGACGCCATCATCCTCAATCCGACCGATCGCGAGGGCCTCAACGCCGTAATCGAATCGGCCATCGCTCAAGGCATCGTTGTCGTCGCCGTCGATCAGGCCGTGACCGCCGAGGGCGCCTACGTCGCCACCAATGACCAGACTGCCTACGCTCGCCTCGGCGCCGAATGGCTCTTCGAGCAGCTCGGCGGCTCCGGCAAAGTCGTGGAAATGCGCGGCATTGACGGCGTCCCCGCCGACACCGACCGCCACAACGGCTTCAATGAAGCGCTTGCCAACTACCCTGACATCGAAGTCGTCGCCTCGACCTTCACCGGCTGGGACCCCTCAACCGGCGCACAGCAGGCCCTCGACCTCATCACCACCCAGGAGATCGACGGCATCTGGACATCCGGCATCGACTATCCGGTCGTCGAACAGTTCCAGGTCGCCGACGTTGACTTCGTGCCCATTGTCGGCGCCGATAACAACGGCTTCGTCGAGCAGCTGATCCAGCTCGCCGACGCAGGCCTCATCGGCGCAGCCGTCACCAACCCGCCCGCCATCGGCGCCGTTGGCATGGCCATCGCGCTCGACGCGCTGACCGGCAACAACCCGCCGCACGAGACCATCCTTACGCCTCAGGTCTTCACCACCGCCGATCCCGATGCGCTGAACGCAATCTACGCGCCCGACGAGCAGGTTGGTTGGAGCACCTACGTCGATATTGAACCTTACACCAGCTACAATGGCAGCGCCGACGTGTCCGCCTGCACGGCGCCGGGCGAGTAACCCCAACCTGCCGTTGGAATGAAGTCGCTATGAGTGAGTCGCAACCACTGCTTGCGACCATCAAAATAGCCAAATCATATGGACCCGTCGCGGCTCTGCAGGAAGTTGATATGGCAGTTCGCCGCGGCGAGGTCCATGCGCTCCTTGGCGCAAACGGAGCCGGCAAGAGCACTCTCGTCAAGATCCTGGCCGGCGTCCACCCAGCCGACAATGGCGTCGTCCACGTTGACGGCCGCCCAATCAGCTTCCAGAACCCCATGGACGCCATGAACGTCGGCATCTCCACCGTCTTCCAGGATCCCGCCCTCATCCCCGACCTCACAGTCAGGCAGAATCTCCAACTCAGCGACATCGACGAAGCGGCCTTCACCCCCTGGCTCACCTGGTTCGAGCTCGAAGATCTCGACTTGGACGCCCTCGTACGCGACCTGCCGCTCGAAACACTGCGTATGGTCGACCTCGCACGCGCGCTCGCCCGCGACCCGCAGGTCCTCCTGCTCGACGAAATCACCGCCGCGCTCACCGCCGACCAGGCCGAACGGGTATTTGCTCTCCTCACCGAATGGCGGGAGAAGGGCCGCGCCGCCGTGCTGATCACGCACCGTCTTGCCGAAGTGCGCCGCATCTGCGACCGCGCCACCATCCTGCGCGATGGCCGCAACGTCGCCCTCTTCGAGCCGAACGCCAGTCCCGACGCGACGAACGGCGCCGCCACCGGTACCATGTTCGATGTCGACGAGCACGACCTCGTCGAAGCAATGCTCGGTGCTGAAGTAACCGAACTGGAGGAAAAAGACGAGTCCGAGCCGCTTTCCCCCAATCAGCAAGGTTCCCGGTCCGCCTCAGACGAGGTCGCTTTCTCCGTAAGAGGCCTGACCTCCGGCGACGTGGTTCGCGATGTCTCTTTCGAGTTGCGCCGCGGAGAGATTCTCGGCCTCGTCGCACTCGAAGGCCAGGGCCAGGAGCGCCTCTTCTCTCTCCTTTCAGGAGACCGCAGCCCGTCCGACGGAGAAATCTTCGTCGGCGGCCGTCAACGCCGCTGGAGCGCGCCCTACGATGCCGTCGGCGACGGCGTCGTTCTCATCCCCGGAGACCGGCTGCTGGCCCTGCTGCCAAATCTGCCCGTACGCCAAAACCTCGTTGTCCCTCTCTTCAGCCGCATCCGCCAGTGGCTGGGCATTCCTGCTGACGAGCGTCAGCGCGTGCGCAACGCAATCGACCGCCTCTCCATCGACACCAGGGCGGCATCCCAAGTGAGAAGACTCTCCGGCGGCAACCAGCAGAAAGTCGCAATCGGCCGCTGGCTCGTGGCCGGGTTCAGGACGCTGCTGTGCTTTGACCCCACGCGCGGCATCGATGTCCAGACCAAGCGCGAAACCTACGCGCTCCTGCGAGAGCTGGCGGCCAGCGGCGCCGCAATCCTTCTGTACACCAGTGAGCTCGCAGAAATCCCGCTCGTCTGTGATCGTGTTCTCATCATGCACGATGGGCGGTTTGTCGAGGAGCAGGACGCCGCCCGCGCAACCGAGTCCTCACTGCTCACCGCCGCGCATGGCCTGGAGGTCCCCGCATGATGACGGCCTTGCGGTCAGCAGGCGTTGCCCTCTGGCGCACGGGCCTGGCGCGCAACACCTGGACGTTGGGCGTATGGCTCCTGCTCAGCGCGCTGCTCCTGTGGTATGCAACCCTGATTCCCGTCTTCGGCCAGTTTCAGGTGACCTCCATCAGCAAGAACAGCCTGCCCCTGGTCTACCTGGCCATCGGTCAGGCGATCATCGTCATCGCCGGCGGCATCGACCTCTCCCTCGGCGCCCTCCTCCTGTTGACCAACGCGCTCGCCGCCCGCTTCATGGACGACCAACCCTTTGCAATGGTGCTCTTTATCGCCATCGTCCTCATCGCGGGCCTCGGCATCCTCAACGCCCTCGTCGGCTACATCATCAGCGTCTCCGGCGTGCCCGACATCGTCGTAACACTGGCCACAGGCTACATATGGTCCGGTTTCGCCCTCTGGATCCTCCCCTCCCCTGGCGGCGGTACCGCCCCGGAGTTCCGCTGGCTTTTCACCGGCGCCCAGTCCGGCATCGGCGGGACCTACGTCATGCCCATCCTCATGATGGCCGTTCCCGCCATTCTCGTCTTCCTCCTTTCCAGGCATACACGCCTCGGGCTGTCCATCTACGCTATTGGCAGCGACAGCATCGCCGCCCGCCTCGCCGGCCTTGACGTGCGCCGCGCCAAAGTATCCTCCTACGCCATCGGCGGCGCCATGGCTGCCCTCGCCGGCCTCGCCACCGTCGCCCTCACCGGCACCGGCGATCCCCGCTTCAGCGTAGGCGCAAATGCCACTCTTAACAGCGTGGCCGCCGTCGTTCTCGGCGGCGTCGCCCTTGTCGGCGGAACCGGCCTCGTGCTCGGCGCGGTCGCGGCCGGCGTCATCCTGATCATGCTCAACCCCATCCTGAGCGCAATGGGCATCGATCCCAACAATGCTCAGATCATCCAGGGTCTGCTGATCGCCGGCGTCATGATGGTCGGCGGCCTGGTCACCCTCTTGCGCGAGAGGTCCGCATGAGCCAAGCCCCTCTGCCCGCCCAACCCGCGGCCGAGCCTGCCGGCCTGGCCGCCCGCGCCGCCGCCCGCGTCGCCGAGCATCCCACGCTTGCGCTCACCGGCATACTCGCCATCCTCGTCCTCGTCACCGGCTTCGTCGAGCCCAACTACCTCTCCGTCAGCGGCGCACGCAACACGTTGTTGCAGGCCGCTCCGCTCGGCATCCTTGCCGGCGCGCAAACCATCCTCATGCTCACCGGCGGCATCGACCTGTCCGTTACCATGATCGCCACCGGCTCCGCCTATGTGGCCGCAAACCAGTCGCCCGAGGGCGCCGCCATCGCCATTCTACTGGGCATCCTGGTTGGGCTGGTGGTCGGCAGCGCAAACGGTGTCGGCGTCGCCGTCTTTCGCGTCAACCCCCTCATCATGACGCTGGCCATGTCCGGCATCCTCCTCGGCCTCTTTACCGCCTGGGCCCAAACCATCCTCCAGGGCTCGACCCAAATGGGGCCCTTCCTTAAATTGCTCGGAGGCGGCTCTTTCCTGGGCAATCGTGTCCCCTACAGCGTCGTCGTCTGGGCCCTTATCGCCGCCGGCCTGATCTGGCTGCTCAGGAGAACCGGCTGGGGACGTCTCCTCTACGCCATCGGAGACAACGAAATAGCCGTACGCCTCGCCGGCGTGCGCGTCTGGCAGGTGCGCATCACAGCCTACATCGTCGCCGGTGTCCTTGGCTCCATCGGCGGCATCCTCCTCGGCGGCCGCACCGGCGCCGTCGACCTCCAGCTTGCCAACGCCTTTCTTCTGCCATCCGTCGCCGCGGCCGTCATCGGCGGCACATCCATCTTCGGCGGCGTCGGCGGTTACACCGGCACGATCCTCGGCGCGCTCATTCTCAGCGTCCTGAACTCCATGCTCACCTTCCTCAACGTCGGCCAGGCCATCCAGCAGGTCGTCTACGGCGGCATCGTCCTGGCGCTGGCGTGGGGCTACGCCGGTCTGACTCGTAGGGCATGATCGCTGTCGCCGGGGGCCGGGAACCGTTACAAGCTTCTGATCGCACACAAAGAGGTGAATGAATGACCGTCTCTAACGTAGCCATCGTTGGCACTGGTTTCATGGGCCCCGCCCACACCGAGGGCCTGCGCCGCCTCGGAATCAACGTGGCCGGCATTCTGGGCTCCTCAGCCGAGAAATCGCGCCGCGCCGCCGCCGACCTCAACATCGCCAAAGCATACAGCGACTTTTCTGAGCTGCTTGCCGACGGCCAAATCGAGGCAGTTCACATCACCTCCCCCAATCGCCACCACTACGAGCAGGCCAGCCAGGCCCTCCAGGCCGGCAAACACGTCCACTGCGAAAAACCGCTCGCCATGACCTCAGCCGAATCCGGCGCGCTCGTCGAACTGGCAGGCGGAAGCGGGCTCGCGGCCGGCGTCAACTACAACATGCGCTTCTACCCGCTCAACTGGGAAGTCCGCTCCATGATTCGGAGCGGGGCCCTCGGAGAAATCCACTCCATCACGGGCAGCTACGTCCAGGACTGGCTCCTCTACCCAACCGACTACAACTGGCGCGTCCTCAGCGCCGAGGGCGGCAAACTGCGCGCCGTCGCCGACATCGGCACGCACTGGCTGGACCTCGTCCAGTTCATCACGGGCCTCTCCGTCACCGCCGTGCAGGCCGACCTCAAGACCGTCTACACGACCCGCCACCGCCCCACCGGCGAGGTCGAGACCTTCTCCGCCAAAGTCCAGGCGCCCGACGCCACCGAGTCCATCGACATCGAGACTGAGGACAGCGGCGCCGCGCTCCTGCGCTTCTCCAACGGCGCCCACGGCTCGCTCTGGGTATCGCAGATTACCGCCGGCCGCAAAAACTGTCTCCGTTACGAAATCGCCGGCAGCGAAGCCTCCGTGGCCTGGAACAGCGAGCAGCCCAACGAACTCTGGATCGGCCACCGCAACCAGGCCAACCAGCTCCTGCTCCGCGACCCAGGCCTCGTCTCCGAAGCCGCCCTCGCCCACATCGGCTACCCCGGCGGCCACAACGAAGGCTACGACGACTCCTTCAAGCACTCATTCAAATCCTTCTACGACTACATTGCCGCCGGCGATTTCAACGCCCCCGAACCCTTCCCCACCTTCGCCGACGGCCACAAGGAAATCATCCTCTGCGAGGCTATTCTTGAGAGTTTTGGAGTGGGGGAGTGGATTGACATAGAGACGGTGGATTCGTGAGAATGAAGCGTCACTAGACCACTTCAAGTCCAATGGCCGGTGGGAAAGTCCCGAAGGCACCGTGTGTAGAAGTCTCCGACTGGTCAGTTTGGCTAAACAAGCTGTTCTGCGGTTAAGTGAAATGAAACTGAATGATTGTAGCTCTTGCAAGATTAGCTATCTGGCTTTTAGAGAGCTAATGGCTCTCTCGAATTCACTCAACTAAATGGGAGCACTGAAATGTCAAAGAAGAAAAAAGGAATCGACAGTATAGCTGGAACACCTTTTAGGGATCTTTATCGGCGTCCTTCCCGATTTGTTGACTCTCAGGTCAGCTATGAAGGGGAAGTCCTTAGCACAGAGTATGACGAGGACGAAGATCTATTCTCAGTTGTTATCTCAATTGTAAGAGAACATGAAGCTGATGCGCTGTTGGTTTGGCAGTCTGACATAGATTTTGTTCCCCTCGACGAGGACATTATTCGATTTGTAGGTACAGTCATGGGACGATCTGTGTGGGTTTCCGATCCAGTAGTCCTCATAAGAGTAAATAGGGTCGATCTAGCTTCAGAGTGGGAGTAAGTGCTTACGGTAGGATGGAGTGAAACAATTAGTCCTCCAAATGTGGCCATTTGCGATCCTTGGTGAAACAGTCAGTCGTTCTATCGAAGGAATTCGCGAGACCAGCATACGCTTCTGAGTAAGACCTCCCCATTTGAGGCAAACAAGTGGAATTCGCACATCTGGTTACGTATGCTGGTCATCGGACCTCTTCTTAAGCACCCGTTTCGTCCTTGGAGTTGAGGTTTGACGGGCATAACGCCTATGCGGAACTTGAGAGCCAAGAATATGTGCTGACAATTCGACGATCAGCAGTGCGGTTTTCTGAGTCCTTCCCAATTAGGAATAGTAACTGTAGAGAACCATGAAAGAATGAAAAAGTCTCAATTCAAAGGGATCATTCTAGCCCTTTTCTTTGGTCCGATTGGATTGTTTTATTCAAGCGTCGTATTGGGGATAGTGCTGGTGGTGGCTACATCCATCATCGGTTTTCTCAGTGGCGAGGTACCAATTGGACTGTGGCCGATTTCGATTGTTGTCAGCATATTCGCCGTCCGAAGACATAATTCGAGACTGAAACAGGGACTGCTGAGGGTCAGTCTAAGTGCCGATAACGTTGGACAGAAGCCAGTTGACTACTTGGACGCAGCAAAGAGAGCCGACTTGACAGCATCCCGCAAAAGCGCAGTGAGAAGTCAATCAAGAAAGGTGGACAGAATCAGCGAAAAAGAGACAGCCATAAACAGGGTCGGCCCGGGCTATTTGGAAGGCAAACATTTCACTACTTACATTGAGCAAGTCAAGCATTTGAAGCGAGAAGAACGTCACGACGAAGCAATTGCGTTACTTCTAAACCTGATTGACGCGACCGAAGCAGAGTCCAGAGAATCTGGAGGCCCTTCCGGGGTGGCCCCTTGGTATTACGAGCAACTTGCCATCATTTACCGCAAGGTAAAGCGCTATTCTGATGAAGTGGTCGTGCTGGAGCGTTATGAAGGGGAAACAAAGGCACCCGGCGTTGGCCCGCAAAGGCTTGCTGAGCGTCTTACTAGGGCAAAGGAAATCCTGGCTAAGGAAAGACTCAAAGGGGGAAGCGAAGGATCGGAGGCAGAGCAATCCAAACTGGACTCTCGAAGAGTCCAAATCAGGGCAGACGAGGCGAGTCCGAAGGGTTGGCGACTCAAGCCAGAAGGGTTTGAAGCCGGTCAGCAAGCTGAACAAGCTAGACAGAGGGCAAAGAAAGACGAGGTGTCTTCATTGAAGCAACTTATGAGTGACCCACTACCACCAATAGTGGGCACTGACAGAATTGCCGAATTACTAAGGAGCGCTAAGGCAGAGTTAGCAGAACCACAGAACAGTGAAACAGGACTGGTCGATCTTAGGATTTCAAGTTCTGAAGAATTCACCGAAGAACAAGAGACTCTCAACAAACAGCCAGGAAGATGGATCCAGCCGGGTGAGATAGTTAGGGTAGGCAATTTTGAAGTGCAACGTGGATTTTTCTACTTCGGCGGCCAATTGAAAGGGCTGGATGATTACTACCTCGATAACGATCCATCGCTGATTGACCCATCGCTAGCGATTGACTCTAAATCGCCAGACTATGCTGGGATCCAGATGGATTACTACCCCAGCTATAGCTGGATTACTCCACAGAGCCGCGCTGCATATCTCGAATGGCTTGCCAGCGACCGCACTGATCCTGACGCCTACATAGGATATGTGTTTCTCTATTTCTATGGCATGGAGAGGCGCTTGCTAATTGACGACACGAATGGGCAAGTATCTGAAGACGAACGAAAGGCCTTGGTCCAAGAATTGAAACGACTGAAGAATACCTATGGCGACCATCGTTCATTCCATTCCTATGTTACTGCCCTGCTGTCGTATATTTGGACTATCCACAACAGAACTCGAGATGCGAAACCGGATTATGGTCTATTGGTTGCAAATGGAGGATTTACACCTGCATTCAAGTTTTTACTGGCGCAAACTGTCCAAAACGGAAATCCCATTGATGCAGACCTGGCGCTTGCTTGGGTAAGAAGTCATCCTGAGTTAACTTTACGGACACCAGCGCGCCGCTGCCCAAACGAGTTTGATGAACTTTTCAAGCTGCGTTACAAGAGTAAGTTTGGAGCAGGCTTAGAGCTATCGCCTAACAAAACTAGATTGCAGCTTGATTATCATCCCGCTAGTGACTCCTTGACGGGCTACTACAATCTCAGACTTGATCTTCCAGACGTTAGTCGTTTGACGGGGCCCGTCAGAAAGCTTGTTGCCTTGGCAGAGTCATGTGCTGGCGAACTTGATCAATTCAGTCGCTTTGTAGGTAGGCATGGTAATTCGCGTGACTCGTTGAAGGCCTTTTCTCTCCTCCCAAACGACCTTATTGCCTTCGTTTCTAATTCCCTGTTCGAAAAGTTTAAGGCTTGGCTGCAGTCGGAGATCCCCAAATCCTGCACCGTAATACCTGTTGATTCACTACTACAGCACTTTGGTGAAGACGCGCCTCAGAAAATCAATAAGAGAGAAGCCGACATGCTTTCGAGTCTCGTTGAGAAAGCGGGCTATGGTGTCGCGCCGGATTTCCGCTTCCATCTTGCTAAGCCCGACATTGACGGCAAGATTGTGCTATTTCCTGGTGGGCACGGCGAAAGTTTCTCTCCGTCTGATGAGTTCAGAAAGGTTGGAACCATACTGCGCCTAGGCACTCTTGTAGCTGCAACTGACGACCATGTCAGTGACTCGGAGGTTAAGGCACTCAAGGATGTGATTTCACAGAATAGTCGTCTTACCGATACAGAACGACGGTCATTGAATGCATATATGATGTGGCGACTTAACTCACCGTCAAATATGACAGGGTTGAAGAAGCGGCTCGGCCTGCTAAGCCCAAGCGAGAAAGTCGCTATCAGCCACATCTTGGTAGGCGTAGCGCTGGCTGACGGCAAGATCGATCCTGCAGAAATCAGACAGCTTGAAAAACTGTACACGCAACTGGGACTTGACAAAAGCTTGGTCGCCAGCGACATTCACAATCTATCTTCCAGCAGGGCGCAGCGTTTAGATCAAGCAGCGAAATCCTCTTCTACTCCCTCGACCCAAGACGCGTCCACATTTGCGCTTGACCGCGATCTTGTGAGACTGCTCGAAGAGGAGACCAAAGTGGCTCAATCCGTTCTGGAGTCAATATTCGCCGAAGAAGACCACGATGATGAACCCGAAATTGAAATGCCCACCGTTCTTCCAGCGAGTAACGGGTCAATTGAGGGTCTTGACACCAAAGTTCAGGAAATCTACGGCAGACTGATCACCAAAGCAGAATGGACCAGCGAAGAATTGGAAGAGCTTTGCAGTGAGCGCCAACTGATGACCGCTGGCGCTGTCGAATCGATAAATGACTGGGCCTTTGACAGGGTAGGGGCCCCCTTGATAGAAGAAGGCAGCACGGTGTTTGTCGATCTTGACTTGGCCGAAGAGATATCCACGATGCAGACACAAGAGCAGATGCAATGACTTTAGCTCGAACGCGTATCAGATCCAAAGAGCGTGACTCAATTATCCAATCGCTCAAAGCCGGTGTTGCACCCCGCTCCGGTATTCAACACATACAGGTCGGACGCGTCAATGAGATCGAAGCAATTGACAAGGACATAGATCGCATTGCGCAGGGAGGGTCTGCGTTTCGTCTGATTATAGGCGAATACGGCTCAGGCAAGACCTTTTTCCTGAGCGTAATCAGGGCAATCGCGCTTGAAAAACAGTTGGTTTCAGTCAACGCGGATCTGTCACCTGACAGGAGGATTCACGCATCCTCAGGACAGGCCAGGAATCTATATTCAGAACTCATGCGCAACATGGCGACTCGGACTAAGCCGCAGGGCAACGCCCTCACAGCCATCGTGGAACGATTCGTCAACCACTCGAAGCAAACTGCCACCGAAGCGGGTGTGTCCGGTGCTTCCGTTATCAATGAGCGCCTCTCGTCCTTAGCCGAACACGTTGGGGGCTATGATTTCGCCAAAGTCATTGAGGCATACTGGCGAGGACATGAAAACAGTAATGACGAACTGATGTCTAACGCCATCCGCTGGTTGCGGGCGGAATTCTCGACAAAAACCGATGCTCGCAAAGCGCTTGGCGTCCGTGACATCATTTCGGACACGTCCTTTTACAGCAACTTGAAGATCTTAAGTCTGCTCGTGACTCAGGCCGGATATAAGGGTCTGCTGGTCGGTCTGGACGAAATGGTCAACCTCTACAAACTCAGTAGTACACGCGCCCGCATGTCGAACTACGAGCAGATCCTGTCGATCCTCAATGATTGTCTTCAGGGCACGGCTGAACATATGGGGTTTCTACTAGGAGGCACACCGGAGTTTCTTCTCGACACACGCAGGGGACTGTACAGCTACGAAGCCCTCCAGTCGCGATTGGCGGAAAACAGTTTCGCACAGCGGGCAGGCGTGATCGATTACTCCTCCCCTACCCTGCACCTTGCAAACCTGACCCCTGAAGAGGTTTATATCCTCCTGCAAAACATTAGACGCGTTTTCGCTTCAGGGGATGAAACGAGAAACCTTGTTCCTGACGAAGCCCTGGAGGCCTTTCTTAACCATTGCAACAATACTATTGGCGACGCCTATTTCCGTACGCCTCGCAATACAATAAGGGAATTCGCTGGCATGCTCTCGGTCTTGGATCAGAATAGGAATCTTAAGTGGGAAGACCTAATTGACTCCGTCTCAATCCCAGACGATAACCCCAGCGATATGCCCGATGTGGAAGATTCCACAGACAATCTGGCCAATTTCACTTTGTGATGATTGACGAATTCTCACTCCTGCATCCCGCCGTTCAGAAATGGGTCTACAAACAGGGTTGGAAGGATCTGCGGGCAATTCAGAAGAGCGCAATAAAGCCGATACTTGCCGGCAAATCGGATATCGTGATCAGCGCGCCGACCGCCGGCGGAAAAACCGAGGCGGTATTTCTTCCCGCCTGCAGCGCAATTGCAAGCGAGTCCAATGGGTTTGGGATCCTGTACATTAGTCCATTGAAGGCCCTGATCAATGATCAGTATCGCCGGTTGGAAAGCCTCTGTGACATGCTGGACATGCAGGTGACCCCCTGGCATGGCGACAGCCCCCAATCCAAGAAGAAAACTGCCAGGCAATATCCAGAAGGCATCTTGCTCATTACGCCCGAATCTCTCGAGTCTCGGCTCATACGCGATGCCGGATGGGTACGCGCAGCGTTTGAGTCTCTAAAGTACATCATCATTGACGAGTATCATGCCTTTGTCGGTTTCGAACGTGGGCACCATCTTCAGTCTTTGTTGACTCGTCTCGAGCATCTTCTAGATCGTCAGCAGAGCCCTATCCCCAGGCTCGCACTAAGTGCCACACTTGGAGATATGGAGGGCGTCCTTAGTGGCCTGAGAACTGATAGCGCTTTCCCCTGCAAGCTCATTGTCGATTCTGAAAGCAATAGTGCCTTGAAAATGCAGGTGAGAGGCTATTTGAACCACAGTTCGAGCGAAGAAGAAGAACCGGCTGAGTTTCGGGTCGCCAAGGATCTCTATGCACTCCTGCGAGGTGATTCTCATCTAGTTTTTGCTAACAGCAGGCACAATACAGAAATGTATGTCGCGATGCTCAACGACCTGTGCCAAGATAATCATGTGCCTGAAGAGTTTTTTGCCCACCACGGCTCTCTTTCCAAAGAGCTTCGTAGCCACGTAGAAAAAAGATTGCATATGGAGAGGTTGCCCACAACTGCTGTTTGTACGATGACACTAGAACTGGGCATAGATATCGGGAAGGTAAATTCGATCGCTCAAGTTACGGCGCCGCATTCCGTGGCCAGCCTCCGGCAGCGACTTGGTCGCTCTGGGCGTCGAGGTTCACCGGCGGTACTTCGAACTTTCATCATAGAGGATGCGTTGACTGCTAATGCAAGTCTTTCGGACAGATTGCGATTGAGCCTACTCCAGAGCTTGGCGATGATTCGTCTCCTGCTGCGGAAGTGGTATGAACCGGCAGATATCGACTCATATCATTTCTCAACACTCCTACATCAAATTCTGGCGGTCACTGCGCAGTGGGGAGGAGTTCGAGCAGACCAACTCTGGTCACTGCTCTGCAAATCTGGCCCATTTGAAAAGGTTGCTGTAGAGCATTTCAAGACGCTGCTCTACGCAATGGGGGAAAACCACCTGATTTCACAACTGTCTAGCGGTGAACTAGTGCTTGCAGAGCAGGGGGAAAGGCTGGTCAACCACTTTTCATTCTATGCAGTCTTCGAAACACCTCAGGAGTTTAGAATCATCGTCAAAGAAGGGGGAAAGATTCTGGGCATGCTTCCCGTTGAATCTCCAGTTGCTCCAGACCAGCATATTATATTTGGGGGAAGCCGGTGGAAAGTCCTTGACGTGGACATCGAAAAAAAGGCAATCTATGTCGTCCCTGCAAAAGGCGGCAAGCCGCCTGTTTTTTTGGGCGGCGGCATGTCCGTACATGATTCTGTTCGTCAGGAGATGTTGAAAGTGTATCTGAGTGGAGATTACCGGATTGAGGCCGAAGGCAAGAAGATGGACTTCTTGGATGCTTCGGCAACAAATCTGTTTTCTGAAGGCCTGACTTCATTTCGAGATCTGAAACTGCAAAATAAGCGAGTTGTTAGCCATGGACAATACGTCTATTTGATTCCTTGGATGGGAGATAAGATCGTGAATGCATTGACTATGCTTTTGGTCAGGGCTGGATACAAAGCAAACAGTTTCAGGGGAGTCATCGAAGTCGATGACTCTTCTCACTCTTCCCTTACCAACTGCCTTAACGATTTTGTAGAAGAAGAAAGAGTATCAAATACTGATTTGGCAAAGCTGTCCGCGAATAAACACACTGAAAAATACGACCATCTTTTGCCCGAAGGTCTCTTGGATGAAGGATATGGAGCCAAAGCATTTGATGTAAGTGCCACGAGGGAGTGGATTGCGATGGCACATCAGATGAACCTTTTGCAGCCAGACTGAATCATCAGACTGATATTTCGTGTTGCGTGGTAGGACTTTTATGCCCAAAAGATCAGAAAGGAGCAACCACCCAAAATGATGCAACTAGGCTACGCCAGCGCCATCCTTCCCGACCTCTCCCTCGAAGAGGTCGTCCAATTCACCGCCGAAAACGGCTTCGCCACCGTCGAGCTCATGTGCTGGCCCGCCGGCAAAGCCGAACGCCGCTACGCCGGCGTCACCCACATCGACGTCGTCGGCTTCACCGCAGAGGACGCCGCCCGCGTCAACCAACTCGCCGCCTCCGCCGGCATCACCATCAGCGGCCTCGGATACTACCCCAACCCCCTCACGCCCGACCAGGACGAAGCCCAGGTCGCTATCGACCACATCAAGCGCGTTATCGAGGCCTCCGCGCTGCTCGGCATCGGCATCATGAACACCTTCGTCGGCCGCGACTGGACCAAGTCCGTCGACGACAACTGGCCCCGATTCCTCGAAGTCTGGACGCCCCTGATCCGCTTCGCCGAAGACCACAACGTCAAAATCGGTATCGAGAACTGCCCCATGGCCTTTACCAGCGACGAATGGCCCGGCGGCAAAAACCTCGCTCACACGCCTGCCATCTGGCGCCGCATGTTCGCCGACATCCCCAGCGACCACTTCGGCCTCAACTACGACCCATCCCACATGATCTGGCAGCACATGGACTACCTCAAACCCATCCGCGAGTTCATCGACAAGTTCTTCCACGTCCACGCCAAGGACGTGCGCCTCGACCATCACCGCCTCGACGACGTTGGCATCATGGCCACCCCGCTCGAGTTCCACGTGCCTAAGCTGCCCGGACTGGGCGATATCGACTGGGGCCAATTCTTCTCCGTCCTCAGCGACGTTGGCTACGATGGCCCAGTCTGCATCGAAGTCGAGGACCGCGCCTACGAAGACTCGCTCGAAAGCCGCAAAGCCTCCCTCGTTCAGAGCGGGCGCTATCTCAAGAACTTCATGCCCTGATCGCACAGGCCGGCAAACTCTTGCCGCCTTCTAAACGGACACGAACTATGTCTCTCGAATCCGAAATCCGCAGCATCACCGAAAACAGCGGCGCCGAAATGGCCGTCTCCGCCCTCCACCTTGAGTCCGGGCAACGCGCCGACGTCGACGCCGACCGCATCTACCCGCTCTGCAGCGTCCTAAAAATCCCCGTCCTCGTCGAAGCCTTCCGCCAGATCGAAGCGGGCCGCTTCTCCCTCGACGATCGCTGGGAACTCACCACCGCCGAAAAGAACCTGCCCAGCGGCATCCTCGTCTTCTTCGACGACGGCCTCGCGCCCACCGTGAAGGACCTGCTCACCTTGATGATCATCATCAGCGACAACACCGCCACCGACATGGTCATGCACCGCCTCGGCGAAGGCAGCGTTACTGCCGCCATGCACAAGCTGGGCCTCACCGACATCCACGTGCCTCTCACCATCCGCGAACTGTTCGACGACCTGCTCCCCTCCTCCGACCCGACCCAGGACATGCTGGCCCTCGCCACCGCGCCCCGCAACCGCACCGGCGTCTCCTACAGCCTCGGCCCCGACAACGACACCGGCACAACTGCTGCCCTCACCGAGCTGCTCGCCCGGATCTGGCGCGGCGAAGTCGTCAACCGCGCCGCCTGCGCCGCCATGCTCGAAATCCTCCTCAAGCAGCAGCTCAACGACCGCCTGCCCCGCTACCTCCCGCCCGGCACGCCCTGCGCCCACAAGACCGGCACCCTGCCCGGCATCCGCAACGACAGCGGCATCATCTACGCCGGTAAAAACGCTCATGTCGCCGTCACCGTCTTCTCCCGCTGGGACGACGAAGCCGTCTCCGACGACCCCATCGCCAGCAGCGAACAGCCCATCGCCATCGACGCCGCCTTTGGCCGCATCGGCCGCCTCCTCTACGATACCTACGGAGACGCCTGACCAAACCCATGCCCACGACCTCAACACTCATCCGCAACGCCCGCCTTGTCGATGGCGCCGGCAACCCTTGGCAGTACGGTGACCTGCTCCTCACCGGCGATCGCATCGAAACCATTGCCCCGCCCGGCGCCGTTTCCGCCGCCAACTGCGCCGAAGTCGTAGACGGCGCCGGCCTCGTCGCCTGCCCCGGCTTTATCGACATCCAGAGCCACTCGATCCTGTCGCTCATGATCGACGGACGCTGCCTCTCCAAAATCACCCAGGGCGTCACCACCGAGATCATGGGCGAGGCCTGGACGCCCGCGCCCGTCGCCGGCCGCCACACCGACCCCATGGCCAACACGATCCTCCCCATTCCAATCAGTAGGGAATGGCATGAAAGGATTCGCGGCTGGACCCGATTCGCCGACTGGCTGCAGGCCGTAGAAGAGGCCGGCGCCTCCCCCAATATCGGCTCTTTCCTCGGCGGCGGCACCCTGCGCCACGTCGGCAAGGGCATGGAAATGGGCCAACCCTCCTCCGATGAACTCGACCTGATGCGCCGAACCATGGCCGAGGCCATGGAAGACGGCGCATTCGGCGTCTCCTATGCGCTCATCTACCCTCCGGACTCCTACACCGACACCGAAGAGCTGATCGAAATCTGCAAAGTCGTCAGCCGTTACAATGGCGTTTACATCACCCACATGCGTTCGGAAGGGGCGCGGCTCTTCGAAGGCCTGGAAGAAGCCCTGACCATCGGCCGCCGCGCAAACCTGCCCGTTGAAATCTACCACCTCAAAGCCTCCGGCGCCGCCAACTGGCACAAGATGCCTTCCACAATCGCCCGCATCGAAGAGGCCCGCGCCCAGGGCCTCGACGTCACCGCCGACATGTATCCCTATGCCGCCTCCGGCACAGGCCTCTCCTCGCTGCTGCCCACCTGGACCGCAGCCGACGGGAATTTCTTCGCGAATCTGGAGGATCCGGCTGTGCGGACGCGCATCCGGAAAGAAATGTTGGACGACTCGGAGAGCAATCGTGAGCCGTCTACCCGCGGCGGCGCCGCAGGCGTTCTGCCGGTTGGCTTCCACAAAAAAGAAAACCGGCCCTATATCGGTATGAGCCTCGCGCAGATCGCCGCCGACAGAGGCCAGGACTGGCTCGACTGCGCCATCGACCTCCTGCGCGCCGAAGGCCAGCGTATCGGCACAATCTTCCTGTCCATCAGCGAAGACAACCTGCGCGCCCAGTTGCCCCTCCCATGGATCAAATTCGCCACCGACGCCGACGGGATCGACCCCGCCTGGGCCTCCGATCTTGGCCCGACCCATCCACGCGCCTATGGTACCTATCCCCGCGTGCTCGGCCGTTACGTACGCGAACAGCAGGCGCTCACCCTCGAAGACGCTCTCCGCAAAATGACCGGCGCCGTAGCTGACCGTCTCGGCCTTCGCCAGCGTGGCCACCTGCGCGCAGGCTTCTACGCAGACGTCGTCCTCTTCGATCCACACACGATCAGCGACCGCGCCACCTTCGCCGATTCCCATCAGCTCTCCGTCGGCGTGCAGGACGTCTGGGTCAACGGCGAGCGTGTCCTGCGCAGCGGAGAGCACACCGGCGCAACGCCGGGCCGGTTTGTTAAAAAGGATTGATGAATTTTGGCGTTTCGGATTCCAGAGGGGTATGTTTGCAGAGGGCGTACGAGAATGCGTGGATCTATGAAGGGGATTCGCTCTCCCCTCGCCAGGCGCCAATGCGCTCCAGTTCTTCATTCAGCCGCAACCTGTGCAGCTCCATCCGCCAAATGGGCAACGAGATGTTCAAGCTGACGATGCGCCGGTTCAGTTCGTCAATGCGGGCCTCCCAATCGCGGACACTGCGTTGCCATGCACGCGCCAACGCCTCCCTGTCGGCCTCAGACTCGCCGGCGTGCATGCGCCAGTGCCCCCATTCACGCTGCATCTCCGCCCGCAGCTTCCCGATTTCGGCTGTCAACGCCTTGCGGTCCCCGATCCAGGTTGGCGAAAGCTGGTTGTCCTTCAGCAGCTTGTTGGCCATGCGCATATCCGCTGGCTCGTTGGGGTTTTCATTCAGACGCAACGGCCTTCCCTTTCCCGGAAGATTCTCAAATGCGCCGTTCGCGGCGGCTTCATCCAACTGCTCCGTAACCAGATCCTGCCACTCCTTCAACCTCCGAGGGCGGACCCGGCGGCCCTTGGAATCACGGGCTGCCAGCGCGGATTCATCCTCAATTGCCCGGCGCTTTTCCTGTTCGCTCATCATCGCTCCTCCATCTAAAGGATTACGTGAATCCTAACATGAGTACGCCTGCGGCCGGAATAAAGACCTGCTTGCGCATGCAATGCAGACCCGACCCCGCATGAACCATCTAAGTCGGCTGCTCTGGTGCCCTGCCGAAAGGCGCCTGCGGGCCCTGTGGCGACTGATTCTCCACACACTCTTGATCGCAGCCCTAGGACTGGCAGCGGTCTCGCTCATACCCGTTGATAGCATGGCTTGGGCTGGGTCATTCGCCGGTTATCTGCCAATGGCGCTGCCTGCAGTGGCGATCGTGGCCGGCACTCTTTTCGCAGCCCGTTTCCTCGACCGCAGACCCATTTCCGATCTGGGTCTGCAGTTCACGCCCGCCTGGTGGCGCGACTTGGCATTCGGCCTCCTCCTGGGGGCGATCCTCATGCTGTTGATCTTCGTTTTGGAGCTGGCTCTGGGTTGGATTGTCATTGAGGGATTCCTTTCCAGCGGTTCGATGCCCTTCTGGTCGGGGATTCTGTTTTCCCTCATCCTTTTCCTTGGCGTGGGCATCAACGAAGAACTGCTGGCGCGCGGCTATCATCTCAAAAACATGGCAGAGGGGCTCGGCTTCAGTCCACCGGGCAAGACAGGGGGACTGGTCCTGGCGCTGCTCATCTCCTCCGCGATATTCGGACTCCTCCACGCCGGCAACCCAAATGCAACTGCCTTCAGCACCCTGAACCTCTTCCTGGCCGGCCTTTTCCTCGGCCTGCCCTTCGTGTTGACCGATCAACTGGCAATGCCGATCGGCATTCACATCACCTGGAACTTCTTTCAGGGCAATGTCTTCGGCTTTCCCGTAAGCGGTACCTCCGCCAATGAGACCTCCTTCATCGCAGTGCAACAAGGCGGGCCGGATCTCTGGACCGGCGGCGCGTTCGGTCCTGAGGCTGGCCTGTTGGGCATCGCGGCGATTATAGTAGGTTCTCTGTTAGTCGTATGGTGGGTGAAGCGAACGCGAGGAACGGTCGGCTTGGCGCTGGCCGTGGCGGAATATCAGTCTCCCGCCGAGAGCGAAAGTGTTGCCGCGCAGTTTCCTGTGGAATAATAGTTGCCAGGGATGGTCAAGAGGGGCCGGTCACTGGCGTACGGAGAAACACACACTGTGAGCACGAAGCTATGGGGAGGGCGTTTCAGCGGCGCGCTCGATCCACTGATGGAAGAGTTCAACGCGTCGATCGACTTCGACCGGCGCCTCTGGCTGGCCGACATCCTCGGCAGCCAGGCCTATGCACGCGCGCTGGCACGCGCCGGACTCCTCACGGAACAGGAATCCGAACAAATTGTCGCCGGGCTCGAACGTGTCGCCGGTGAATGGCGCGCCGGCCGCTTCGAAATCGCCACCGGCGACGAGGACATCCACACCGCCAACGAACGCCGTCTCACCGAATTGATAGGCCCCGTAGCCGGCAAACTGCATACCGGCCGCAGCCGCAACGATCAGGTAGCGACCGACCTCCGCCTCTGGCTGCGCGAAGAACTCAAAACCTCGCAGCGCCAACTGCGCACCCTCATCGGCGTGGCCGTCGAACGCGCCGCAGACGAGATCGATCTCCTCATGCCCGGCTATACCCATCTCCAGCCCGCCCAACCCACACGCTGGAGCCACTGGCTCCTCAGCCACGCCTGGGCCTGGCAGCGGGACGCCCTCCGCCTGCAGGATCTCCTGGCGCGCGTCAACCTCATGCCGCTCGGCAACGGCGCCCTCGCAGGAAACCCCTTCCCCATCGACCGCTTCCAGCTCGCGCAGGACCTGGGTTTCGACGCGCCCACTCCCAACAGCCTCGACGGCGTCAGCGACCGGGATTTTGTCGCCGAAACACTGTTCTGGGCCGCCATGACCATGCTGCACGTCAGCCGCTGGGCCGAGGACCTCATCATCTACAGCAGCCGCGAATTCAGCTTCGTCACGCTTGCCGACGCCTACAGCACCGGCAGCAGCCTCATGCCCCAAAAGAAAAATCCCGACTCCCTCGAACTCCTGCGCGGCAAAGCCGGCCGCGTGTTCGGCAACATGAGCGGCCTGCTCATGACGCTCAAAGGGCTCCCCAGCACCTACAACAAAGACCTTCAGGAGGACAAGGAGCCCCTCTTCGACGCCGTAGATACCGTGAACCGCGCCCTGCCGGTCGCCGCCGGCGCGCTTGCCACCCTAACCGTCAATGGCCCCAACATGGCCCGCGCCCTCGTCCCCGAAATGCTGGCCACCGACCTCGCCGAATACCTCGTGCGCAAAGGCGTCCCGTTTCGCGAAACGCACCATGTCGCCGGCGCCGCCGTCGCCCTGGCAGAATCCCAAAATATCGCCCTCACCGACCTGCCGCTGAATGACCTCCGCTCTCTGCACCCGGCATTCGAAGAGGACATAGCCGCAATCTGGAGCTACGCGCGCAGCGTGGAACAGCGCGACGTTCGCGGGGGTACCAGCCGCCGCGCCGTGCAGGAACAGATCGACGACCTGCTCCAGTGGCTTGACCAGCCGGCCCAGGGCGCGAACAGGCCGACCTGAGTAGCCCCCCGGCAGGACACGTGACGCCTCAAATCTTGCTAGGATTCATTCAACGGATGGACTAGGGCCACGGGGCCAGGCGCAAAGCGTGCTGGCTATCTCCGGCGAGGCGCTGGAACAGTTCGATCGTGCTCGGGTCTTGGGGAACATACGTGGACAAATAAAGGTCTCCGCGGCCGCTCAGACTGATGTCGGTGAAAACAGTGTAACCCACCGGGCCATGTATCCTGTGCGTATAAATGTGGCTGCGCAGACGGCTGTTCACATCCTGAAGCTGCTCTCGGCTCGCCGACCAGAAAATAGGAAAGTCCGGAAAGGCGGCCAGCGCGCTGTACAGCTGGAGATACCGCTCCGTATGGCGGTAGCGCAGGGTCATCGCCCGCCACTGGCGCATCATCGTCATCGCCTTGGAATGCCAACCATTGCCCAGCACACGCCGTAACGGCGCATCCGGCGCAAGCAGCATCCCAAGCAGATTGGCGCTCTCCTCCGTGGATTTGGCCGCGTTGAGCTGTGCCACATTGCAGCCGTGAAAGGCTACCATCGCACGATTGACGCCAACAACATTGCCAAATGCGTCCATCAGAAAGGCCGGCAGACCGACCGCGCCTAGCGAAATCCATGCCCTCTCAAAAACCTCCCTGTGGTCGAGATCCGCGCGCACGACCTCCCTGTCCGCCGCTTGGCTGGCCGCGGCAAAAAACTCACGCCTCTCCAAAGACGTCAATTCAAAGGCGCCGGCCAGTTCTTGCAGAACCTCCCCATCCAACCGCGCCTGGCGGCCTCGCTCAATCTTGCTCACAATTCGCTTCGTCAATCCCGTCCTGTCGGCCAGCCTCTGCTGGCTCCAGCGACGACCGGTTGTGAAATCAACCTGCTCTTTCCGCAAAGCCGCCACGATCTTTCCGAATGTTTCGTGTTCCACTGACTGCTCCGTTGTCTCGTGCCAGTTCGGCCCTTCCATCCGGTGCAACGTTTACTTGTTCCATCTTAGCAGCCAGTTTTTTGAATTCAATGGGTCTGCGCCCCAATATTGGAAACCTTATGTACCGATTTCGGGACATATTCCCAAAACCGACACAATTGCAGGACAACGCCTCCACCAACGCCCATCCCCGTCCCACCTCCCGCAGCCACACACCGACCACAGATCACTGGCCATTGCAGGTCTGTGCGGTCAGCCGCAAGCGGCTTCCCTTGTGCGGGGGGACACACACCGCGGCGCATCCCCGCCCTCCCCGTCGATCCTCCATATGCCCACCCCGCGGCCCCTCCCCGCCCAACCTCTTGCCCCTGGCCCTTTGCCCCCAACCCCCTGCAGTTCAGACCCCTCCGCTCGCCCACAAATCAGAGCCCATCCCCCAAATCACCGTCCAGACAACTGACCACGACAACATTGTTGCAGTAATCCAAAGGCAGCCCGAAACTCCCCCAAATCTGGCGGGCACGCCCCGAAAATTCTGTTATTGACAATGAGCCTGTCTGTTGTTAGAATGGCACATCCAACAACGCCCAATCCACCGCATTGACAAGGCACTAGGGAAGAGATAGACATGGGCAACCTGATTGAAGTCCGCAACCTCCAAACGCAGTTCTTCACCCAGGACGGCATCGTCCACGCGGTGAACGGCATCAACTATGATGTCGCCGAGAGAGAAACGGTCGCAATCGTAGGCGAATCCGGTAGCGGCAAAAGCGTCGGCGTCATGTCCCTGATTCGATTGATTCCCGAACCGCCGGGAAAAATCGTGAACGGTGAGGTGAATTTCGACGGCCAGGATCTCCTGCAACTCAATGAAGAAGAGTTGCGCCAAATTCGCGGCAACCGCATCGCGATGATCTTCCAGGACCCAATGACCTCCCTCAATCCGGTCCTCACCATCGGCCGCCAGATCACCGAAGCGCTCGAACTGCACCTCAACATGAACCGCGAGGAAAGCCGAGCCCGCGCCATCGAACTGCTCGAACTGGTCGGCATTCCCGACGCCGGCGCCAGGCTGGACGATTACCCGCACCAGTTCTCTGGCGGAATGCGCCAGCGCGTGATGATCGCCATGGGCCTGAGCTGCAACCCCCAACTGCTCATCGCCGATGAACCAACCACCGCCCTCGATGTCACCATCCAGGCCCAGATCGTCGACCTGGTCACCCGGCTCCAAAGCGAACTCGGCATGGCCATTATCTGGATTACGCATGACCTGGGGGTCGTGGCCGGCTTGGCAGACCGAGTGCTGGTCATGTATGCCGGCTTCATCGTGGAAGAAGGCCCGGTTGATGTCATCTACGGCCAACCCCGGCACCCCTACACCCTCGGCTTGCTGCGTTCAATCCCGCGCCTGGACTTGGGCCGGCAAAAAAGACTCATCCCCATCGAGGGTCTGCCGCCGGACCTGCTTGACCCGCCCCAGAGTTGTCCCTTTGCGCCCCGCTGCCCCTTTGTGATCGACAAGTGCCTGGAGGAAAATCCGCCACTGATGTCGATCGACGCGGTGCGCAAATCCGCCTGCTGGGTGGATCTCTCCGACGTTGAAATCTATGACACAAGCGCCGACGAACAGGTGGAGGCCGTCGCATGACCACACAGAACACCGAGAGCGCAGGCGTCTCGACTGCACAGGATTCCAGCCAGAGCGATGTCCTGTTGACTGTTCAGAACCTGAAAATGCACTTCCCTATCACGCGCGGCATCATCCTGCAGCGGCAGGTGGGAAGCATTAAAGCTGTAGATGGCATCACCTTCGAGTTGATGCGCGGCGAAACGCTCGGCCTCGTGGGCGAATCCGGCTGCGGCAAATCCACCACCGGTCGCGCAATTCTGCAACTCTACGAACCCACCGCCGGTGAAGTCATCTTTGAAGGCCAGGACCTGACAGAAATCAACAGCGGCGAACTGCGCCGCATGCGTCGCCGTATGCAAATGATCTTTCAGGATCCCTATGCCTCGCTCAACCCCCGCATGACTGTCGGCAGCATCGTTGGCGAACCGCTCGAAGTTCACAAAATCGGCGGCTCCCGCCGCGAACAACAACAGCGCGTCCAGGAACTCCTCGAAATCGTCGGACTTAACCCTTACTTCATCAATCGCTACCCCCACGAGTTTTCCGGCGGCCAGCGTCAGCGCATCGGCGTCGCCCGCGCATTGGCCGTCAACCCCTCATTTATCGTTTGCGATGAACCAATTTCCGCGCTCGACGTCTCGATTCAGGCACAGGTTATCAATCTGCTCGAAGACTTGCAGAGCGAAATGGGGCTGACCTACCTCTTCATCGCCCATGACCTCTCCGTCGTGCGTCATATCTCCGACCGCATCGCCGTCATGTATCTGGGCAAAATCGTCGAACTGGCCGACCGCGAGGAACTCTACGAAAACCCGCTCCATCCCTATACCCAGGCTCTCCTTTCCGCCGTGCCCATCCCTGACCCCGAAATCGAAAAGAAGAGACAGCGCATCATTCTCGAAGGGGATGTGCCCAGCCCGGCAGAACCGCCTACCGGCTGTAACTTCAATACCCGCTGCCCCCAGGTGATGGAAATCTGCCACCAATACGAGCCATCCTTCGCCGACGTCGGCGACGGGCACCGTGTTGCCTGCTTCCTTTACGACCAGGTTGAAGCCCTGGACGAATCGGGCCAGCCTGTGTCAGCCACCGCTTGAACCAAAAAGGCAGGGCGCAGCCCGCCGCCGCCCTGCCTCTCCATCCCTGAAAATCTGCCTGCATCGCTTCCCTGGCCGCTCGGCGCGTCGTTTCAAGCGCTAGTCGCTGGCCTCTTCACCGCGCATAAAGCACATGACGCTTTCCGTTACGCCGGCCGCAACCCGCTCCGGCTCCTCTGTCAACAGCTTGCCATCGCCCCCCAGAAAACCCAACTCCAGGATCGCGGTGGGCGTCGTCGGCAGCACTTTGCGAAACGCATGATAGTAGGTCATGTCGTGTGTGATCGAATTCGCGTGAATCGCCAATCCCGTGTGCGCGCTATAATGTGAATTGATGCACGCAATCAGCCTCTTTTCCGTTGTTGGAATCGCGCTGTTCAAAGGACTGGCCGCCTTGAAGCCGCTCGCCGCAATGCAACTGTCCGCGTGAAGGCTCAGAAGCAGATCCGTATCCAGATTCGTTAATCGTTCGTCATATTCCTCCAGAAACAGGACCTCCAGGCCAGCTTCCTCTAACGCCTCGCGCGCCAGGTCGGCAACGCGGGCGACAACCTCTACCTCCCGCAGAGTAGGGGCGTTGCTCGGCCCGCAGATGGCGCCGGAGTCAAAACCGGTGTGTCCGCTGACAAGGGCCACCGTTTCCCGCTCCGGTGTCGGCGTGATCAGATTCACCCTGTCAATCGAGCCGGGCAGAAAATAAGCTGCGCCCCTCGCAGCAAGGAAGACGATGCCAGCAAAGAGAATGACGCTGAGTATCAGAAACACCCGCTGCAACCTGCGTATCAGTGCAATTCGCATAGTCCACTATCTGTCCACTCAGGAAACTAGTCCGCCGCCGCAGGAAATACCATGCGCAAATCCCTGGTCCGCACGCTCCCAATAAGGAGCTGCCCGCTGCCGCCTTTCGTTCTGACCAAATTGTACCCTTTGGGATTGGGTTGTCAATGCCATTCCCAAAATCCAGATAGCATACGGCCCAACAATGGTCTCATTCTCCCCGCTGCAACGCCTCCCGACCGGATCCCGTCTACACTTCGGGTTACATCGGCTCTTCTGATCAATCAGGTCTCTCGCCTGCAAACTCCATCAAAATGACCGCCAGAGCGAAATCGCCGGATTTTGAGAGAACAGATTCGCCTGTGTACAATAGACACTTGTTATGAGCGAAAATGCTGCCTATCTGGACTCCCCAACCGCATCTCCTGAAGGCGGAACCGGCGAAGTTCCCGGTGTCCCATCTCTCCAGTCATTGGGTGCCATTCTGCGCGACCGGCGCGAAAGCGCCGGCATCCCCTTGTCTGAAGTCGAATCCGCCACGCGCATTCGACAAAAATACCTGGCCGCCATCGAATCCGATGAATGGCATCTCCTCCCCGGCGAAGTCGTCGGCCGCGGCTTCCTCCGCAACTACGCCTACTACCTCAATCTCGATCCCAACCAGATGATCGACCGTCGCCGGGCAATGGCCGACAACAGCCTGTCCCGCACGCTGGCCAGCACCAGCACAGGCGTCAGGCTTCCGCCCGTACGCCCAGTTGACTACCGCCCCCAGGACGTCGACCTCGAACATACCTCTTTCTCCACCCGCATATCCGAATCCTTCGAGTCCATCCGAGACTGGCTCGTCCCGGTCGTCGCAGCCGGCCTAATCGTCCTGGTCGTTCTTGCGCTCGTCTGGGGCGCCCGCAGTATGGGCGGCGAAATCGGCAGCGCCTTCTCATCAATTCAGGAAAGAGTCTCTTCAACTCTCGATCTGAGTCAAGGCCAGACAGACCAGATGGCAGACGGCTCAGACGGCGGCGGCAGTCCTGATGAGGAAGCTCCGGGCGCCGTCCCGGTCGTTGCCGTCGCCATCTCTTCGCCGACGGCCACCCCTACCCCCTTGCCAACCGCCACCAGCACGCCGCTGCCAACACAGACCCAGACCCCTCTGCCCGAGCCTACCGCCACCGCGACCCCAACCCCGACCGCCACTGAGGAGCCACCGGAAGAAGAGCCGCCCCCACAACCCGCCGAACCGGCGCCGCCGGCCATCGTTCCGGTCTCTTGCGCCGACACCCGCCTGGCCATCGCCTCGCCCGGCATCAATCAGACCGTCAGCGGCCAGATTCCCATCACAGGCCGGGCTACCCATGAACAGTTTGATTTCTATAAATTGGAGATCGCGCCCGGAAACAACGCCGGCCAGGGCTTTACCTGGTTCGATGGCAGCGACAGGACCGGTTCCGGCGGCGCAAAAGGTCCCCCCGTCCAGAACGGAATCCTCGGCCACTTGAACAGCGCGGGCCTTGCCAACGGTGTCTATACCATCAGACTGACCGTCGTCGACACGAGCAGCAACTACCCAACCCCCTGCCAAGTCACGATCAACGTCCGGAACTGACCGGCGAAGGGCCCCCTGAACCGCTCATCCAGCGCAGAACTTGTCGGCGCCGTCAAGCGCCGGCAGCAGCCTGATAAACGTCACGTGAGGCGGAGCCCCGAATCGGACAGGGATGCTTTCCCCCAGCCCGCGATGAACATAAATGTGAGTATGCCCCCGCCGGGTATAGCCCGAAGCTTCGCTGCGGGCCAGCTGGTCCGTATGCGTATATGCCGGCCCGATTAGCGGCAGAACGACCTGCCCGCCATGCGTATGGCCGCAAAGAATCAGGTCGGCGCGGCCAGCCGCCTCCGACTCGATAATGTCCGGGTTGTGCGATAACAGGACCGTAGGCGCGCCGCGCGGAACGCCTGCAAACCCCTTCTGCAGGTCCGGCCTCCCTTCCAGCCAGTCCTCAACTCCGACCAGGTACACGTCCGTACCCCCCAGGCGGACCGCCCTGTTGTCCAGGAACTGTATGCCCTGCTCCTCTAACGCACGGCGCAGGCCGGCTATGTCGTTTGTCCCCACAGGTTCTCCGTCCATGCGATTCTGAAGCAGGTAGCGCCCAAAGCGAAGAAGGCGGCGCACGCGCGCCATGCCCGAATCATCCACACCTTCCCGGGGTCTCCCCCTGATGCCTGTCCCCACGCCCTCCTCCCGAGCCCGGAAGACGCGCCATGTATGCAGAGGCGCCCGCTTCATACTGTAGAACAGGTAATCATGGTTGCCGGTGACGGCAAATGCGCCAAGCCGGGGTTTCGGTAGGCTGTCGACTAGCGCCAGCACATTCTCCAGCCCGCGGTCATCGTGCAGAAAATCGCCCGTATGGATCAGAAGATCGATCCGTTCCCCGGCAGTCGCGCGGCGAACCTGCGCGATCTTCGCGTGCTCCCTTCTGTCCGCCCCGCGAAAGTGCGTGTCTGAAAGATGGAGAATGTTCAAGCCCTCGCGCGGAATGCCCGGCCGCTCTCTCAACAGCCGCAGAACGATTCGTTCCGTTTGCACATTAAAGGGCTCATACAATAGAGCATAGCCCCCCAGCGCCGCGCCGACGCCGGCCATCGCGCCCAGCCCGGCCAGCAACACGGGGACGCGCTGCCGCCCCCAACGGTCTGCTCCGGTGGATTCAACCGGCGCAGGAAAGGCGGCTGCCTGGCCTTTCTCCCTTTCACCGCCTCTCTCTTCCCCAGTTATCATCCGTGCCCCTCGCCTCGTGTCTCTTCCCTGCTCCCTGCTGCGCCCCTGCCTGCAGCGCAAAAACCCATCCTAAAGGCGCAGAAGCCCTTTGGCAAACTGAGAGCGCCCACCCTGCCCCTCCCGTCCCCCGTCCACAAATCAAATCCCATCCCCCAATTCCCCAGAATCTCCGTCCAGACAACAGCCCGCACACCTCGCTCCTGGCGCTATCCCCTAACCCCTGCCGCCCCCGCTGCCCCCGAGATTTTCGCGTCCCTTGTATGCCCCTTTCAGCATGTTGTATAATCTCTGCGTACCTCCGCCCTTAGCCGCAAAACTCCATTTACAGTCAACTCAGTATCTTAGACTTCAAGGAGGTAGTACATGATTCAGCAACTGAGCAGACGTCGATTCCTTCACCTCTCTGGCGCCGCCGTGGGAACCGCTGCACTGGCCGCATGTCAGCCGGCAGCGCCGGCGGGGTCAGAAGAAATGAGCGAAGAACAACCGGCCGCCGAACGAATTCAAATCGAGTTCCTCGGAATGCCCGGCAGCCCCGATCTCATCCCTGAAGAGCAGGAGCTCTTCCACGATGAAAACCCCGACATCGAGTGGGTTCTCGTGCAACAGGCCGAAGGCACATCTCGACTCGAGCAACTCATGGCGCTGGTTGTGGCCGGCACTCCGCCCGACACCTCCCGCATCGAGAGCGATGTCTACCGCACCTTTGCCCACCTGGGACTCCTCCTCCCCATTACCTCCTACATCGAAGCCGATCCTGAATTTTCCGCCCCCGACTACTGGATCCAACCCCAGGAAAATGACCGCCAGGTCTACCAGGGAGAAAGCTACGGCATCGGCTCCTGCTGGGTCGCGCCCCACTTCTACTACAACGTCTCCCTCTTCGAGGAGCTCGGCGTAGAACCCCCCAGCAATGACCCCGAAGAGGCCTGGGGCTGGGACGACTTCCTCGCTATCGCCACCGAGCTGACCGTCGACGTCAACGGCAATCACCCCGGTGACACCGACTTCGATCCCGACAACATGGAACGCTGGGGCGTCAACTGGCCGACCTGGTGGATCCCACTTCACGCCGCCGTCCAGTCAAACGGCTCAGATTGGATCGACGCCGAATCCGAAAGAATCGTTCTCGACAGCCCCGAAGCCATGCAGGCCCTGCAGAACATCGCCGACCTCCGCCTCGCCCACGGCGTGATGCCGCGCACCGAGGCCCTGGAAGCGCTCGGCATGGGAGGCACACAGCTCCTCGAAACCAAGAAAGTCGCCCTCCAGGTGGACGGCTCCTGGGCCCTTTCCTGGAGCTGGCAGATCGAAGGCGGCATCGGCACTGCTGTGCTGCCCGCGATGCAGCGCCCCGGCACCGACATGCAGGCCCACCTCGTCACCGTCGTCAAAGACGCCGAAAACCCCGACGAAGCCTGGGAGCTGATCCGCTTCCTCTCCTCCCCCTGGTACCAGGAACGCTACTGCCGCTCCGGCCTCTGGCTCCCCAGCCAGAACGCCCTCATGACTGACGACTCCATCGCCGACTGGTGTGTGCTCCCCGAGCATCCGCCCGGCTATGAACTGATCGTCACCGAATACGCGCCCAACTACGGCCACTACCTCACCATGCCCGTCGGCTATGTCAGGGCCGCCGAAACCGCCCTGAACCCCGTCTTCAGCCAGATATTCAACGGCGAAGTGCGGGCCGAAGACGCGCTGCCGGCCGCCGTAGCCGAAGCCAACCAGATCATGGAGACTGAGCAGGCGCGCCCAACATCCTAGTCCGCCCCGCCCCAGCGCCATCCGGGGTCAATGACGGGCCGGGAGGGCACGCTCCCCTGACCGATTCCCATTTGCAATTCGGCTGGCTGCAGGCGCCGCAACTTGCTCCCAAGGGCGCCTGCAGCCAACTTCCAAGAGAGTCGCTATGGCTGTACAAGCGCACAGAACCAGACTGCCCTGGCCCCGCACCCGCCGCGCGCGCCGCGCCCTCACAGGCTATCTCTTCATCTCCCCCTTCATTCTCGGCTTCTTCCTCTTCTTTGTCGGCCCCGCCCTCGTCGCCGCCTGGCTGACCATGTTCGACTGGAACATGATCCGTCCTCCTTACTTCATCGGCCTGGGCAACTTCACCAAGATGTTCAACGACGACCTCTTCTACCAGTCGCTGAAAGTGACCGCCTACTTCTCTCTCGTCTCCGTGCCCGTCGGCCTGGTGTTGAGCTTCTTCCTCGCCCTCCTCATGAACTTCAAAACCCGCAGCATCGCCCTCTTCCGCACCATCTACTACCTGCCCAGCATCGTCCCTGCAGTCGCCAACGCTGTCCTGTGGAGCTTCATTCTCAATACCGAGTTCGGTCTCCTCAACGCCCTTTTGGATTCGATCGGCCTCCCCAAAATCGCTTGGCTGCAGGAGCCCGAATGGGCTATGCCCGCCATCATCCTCATGAGCCTCTGGGCTCTCGGCGCCACCATGGTGATCTACCTCGCCGGCCTCCAGGGCATCCCCCGCTCGCTCTACGAAGCTGCCGAAATCGACGGCGCCGGCCGCTGGGCCAGCCTCATCAACGTGACCATCCCCCTCATGTCCCCCGTCATCTTCTTCAACCTGATCATCGGCATCATCGGCTCCTTCCAAATCTTCACCGCCGGCTTCCTGATCACCGGAGGCGGCCCGCAGCACGCTACCCTGTTTTACGTCCTCTATATCTACCGCAACGGTCTGCAATATTTCGATATGGGCTACGCCTCCCTGCTGGCGTGGGTTCTCTTCTTCCTCATCTTTGCGCTCACCCTGATCGTCTTCAAATATGTTGGCCGCTATGTCTACTACGAAGACGTCGGCAGCTAGCCGGCCGATGTCGCTTGCCGTCGCCGCCACCCGCTCCGTCACCCAGCCGCGACCCGCGCGAAAAGCGATTGAACGCCGATGAACGCGCCAACACGTGCCACCGCATCCCAGCTCCTGGATAACGACCGCTTCTGGAGGATCTTCGTCTGGACCGTCCTGCTCGCCGGCGCCTGCGTCATGTTCCTCCCCTTCCTCTGGCTGCTGTCAAGCTCCCTCAAAACCGAGCTCGCCATCTTTCGCTACCCCCCCGACTGGATTCCCGACCCCATTCAATTTAGCAACTACATAGACGCCTGGACAACCAGGCCCTTTGCCCTCTATGTTCGCAATACCCTGGTCATTCTGCTGCTGAACGAAATCGCAGTCCTGGTCTCTGCCTCCTTCTGCGCCTACGGCTTCGCCCGCATCGACTTCCCCGGCCGCAACGTCTGGTTCGCCATCCTGCTCGCCACCGTCATGCTGCCCGGCATCGTCACCATGATTCCCCAGTTCGTTATCTTCAGCCGCATTGGCTGGGTGAACACCATCCTGCCCCTCACCGTTCCCTTCTTCTTCGGCGGCGGCGCCTTCAACATCTTCCTCCTGCGTCAGTTCTTCCGCACCCTCCCCTCCGAGCTCGCCGATGCCGCCTACATCGACGGCGCCAGCGAAATCATCATCTACTGGCGTATCATGCTCCCTCTCGCCAAGCCCGCCCTTGCCACCATCGCAATATTCACCTTCATCGGCACCTGGAACGACTTCATGGGCCCTCTCCTCTACCTCGCCAAGGACCCCAACAAGTTCACCGTCGCCCTCGGCCTCGCCATGTTCCGCACCGCCTTCGCCGGCCGCACACGCTGGGACCTCCTCATGGCCGCCTCCACCATGATGATCGTACCCGTTATCTTCGTCTTCTTCGTCGCCCAACGCTACTTCATCCAGGGCATCGCCATCAGCGGCCTCAAAGGCTAGACCTCTCCTCCCACGGCCCCCTCCCATAACGTTTCCCTCTTGGACAACAACCAAGATCGCGTAACACGATCCAAGTCTGTCCTCCGTGAAGCGATTCATCACTAACCCTTGGCCCCGAGTTCCCCTCCCCTGCAGTTGTGCGGTCGGGCCTTCGGCCCTCACTTGTGCGGGTGGACACTGCCCGCAACGCCCCCCATTCACCAAGCCACGCCGTTGCCGTTCGCCGTTGCCGTTTCCCTCATCCCCCTAATCCCCCTAATCCCCTTAATCCCCCCAAATCCCCGTCCAGACAAAAGTCCCCGTCCGTCCCGAATTGCCCCTTGACATCGTGCAGCCAGTCGAGTACACTTGTTCTGCATGGTTCATACATTCCTCGCGTCTGTATAGGTTCCCCGACCCCAACCAATCGCCCCGCCCGCGCCAGCCAACCGGCCGGCCGTTGGGCAGCATCCCGCAACAAGGACACATCACACCATGAGACATCCCCGCGCGTCCTCGCACACCATCACGCAACCCCTCTGCAAGGGCGTCCGCAAAGACGGCTCCCCCTGTCAGGCAGAAGGGCACCGCGACCTGGACGGCTACTGCGTCGCCCACGGCCCCGCCGACAAACTGCGCGTCTGGCGCGTCAACCGCGGCAGCTCCGCCACCGCCTCCCGGATCGACCGGCGCGTCCCCGAACCCTTCAAAGAGATCATCGAGCTCCTCACCGAAGGCATGACCGCAGTGCGTTCAGGCCATCTCAGTCCCTCCGCCTACAACGCAATCTGCAACGGCGCCACAGAGCTGCGCGCCTACTCCAAGCTCGCCGACGAAGAGATGGAAGAAATCCGCGCCGAAGAGGACCGCGCCGCAGCCGCGGCCATGGCCGGCGGACATGGCGACCTCAACATCCTCAACACCTCCGCCGCCATCTCCGAAGAGGAGAACCGGTACAGCC
>JAJDXQ010000036.1 GCA_022823185.1 Caldilineaceae bacterium | reverse complement strand
AAGTGTTCAACCAGTGATACGACCTTTCTATCCGCCATGAGCCCCCCCTTGTCTGGTGAAAGGACTCTCAATCGTATCAAATCGTCTCTATTCCGTCATCTTACCCATTTTTCAACCCAATTTAGATGCGATTGCCCTGGGATTGGTCCAAGACCGTCCGCTTTTTGGAACTGTTTGGGGATGAGGGCGGCAAGTGTCAAGGCAGTCTTTCCAGAGGAACCTTGCTACGCCTGCCCTTCTGCCTTGCCCGCCGAATTGGTCGCCCATCGATGTAGAGTTTCCCGTCCCCACCTGCGAATTGCGTATGACCTGCACGCCAAATTGCCCTCGGCGCGGTCGACGTTTATGATAGGTATATCTCGCGAAGCATTCGATCAGTTGGAGAAAGCGTCCTTCCTTCCGTGCGCCCCACAGCTCAATTGCGCAGCGGCCTCTCTCTCCCGGAATCCTGCACACCGCCTGAAATCCAACCATGGCTACCCATTGGACCGCCGCCGACATCCCCGACCAAACTGGCCGCACCGTCCTCGTTACCGGTGGAAACAGCGGCCTCGGCTTCCACACCTGCCGCCTACTGGCCGCAGCCGGGGCGCGTGTCCTCCTCGCAAGCCGTTCCGCCGAACGCGGCGAACAGGCCCGTTCGGAGATCGTGAAGCGACTCCCCAGCGCCCAACTGGAGGTCACCGACCTCGACCTGGCCGACCTGGATTCCGTACGGCGCTGCGCCGACGGTCTTCTATCCACCTTGGAGCGCCTCGATCTCCTCGTAAACAACGCCGGCGTGATGGCCATTCCCCGCCAGGAGACCGCCCAAGGATTCGAGCGGCAGTTCGGCGTAAACCACCTCGGCCACTTTGCCTTGACCGGGGCCCTGCTTCCACTCCTCTTGACAACTCAAAGCAGCCGCATCGTAAACGTAAGCAGCATGGCCCATCGCAGCGGAAGAATGAACTTCAGCGACCTCCACAGCCAGCGCAAATACAGCCCTTTTGGCGCTTACGCCCAGAGCAAGCTCGCCAACCTACTCTTCACACTTGAACTGCAGAGACGCCTGGAATCCATTGACGCCGGCACGATCTGTGTTTCCGCTCATCCCGGTTTTGCCGCCACCAATCTGCAGTACGCCGCGGCCAGAGAGAAAGGATCCGCAATCGAGCTTGTTGCGATGCGGGTCCTGAACGCCCTACTCTCCCAGAGTGCAGAACAGGGCGCCTTGCCGCAACTGTACGCCGCCGCCGCGCCCGGCGTCACCGGCGGCGACTACATTGGACCGGACGGCTGGATGCAAATGAGAGGGTATCCGAAAAAGCATAGGGCAAAGGAAAGCGCCTATGACACTGAAGCAGCTCGGGAGTTGTGGCGCCATTCAGTTGAAATGACAGGAGAGCCCTTCGAACGACTGCAAGACTGAACACGCCAACAGCCAAGACCTTTTGACTGAAATCAAACATACAATGGCAATCACTTCCTGAATCTCTCGGAGGTTAACCCGTGTCCACTATTTCCCCAGCCTGGCAGCTGTTCGTCGACCAGCATCCCCAGTGCATGAAGGTGCTGCGCCAACTGAGCAATTTGGAATGGTACCAGACCGGCGGCTGGTCCTCCTTCATCGGCCACTACCACGCCGGAATCTACATGCAGGTCGCCAAGGGCAACTGGCACAACTACGGCCTCGACGGCATCCATTTCGAATTCGGGCTTACGCAGGAGAGCCTCGACGCAAAGTCGCTGTCGATCGATCTCCACGTCTGCCACAAGAATCTGTTCGATCGCGTTCAGTTCAACGACCTGACCGTCGACCGCATGGAGCAAATCGTGAACGGCTGGGACGCGGAAGGCATCCGTTTCTCACGCACGAATCTCACGGAGAGGCTGAGCCTTCCCGTTCGCTTCACAAAGACCGGCTTCGGCAAACAAATTGCCGCCGCCCTCACGCAAATGAGCGAACTGGCCCCCGTCATTGACGATGGCCTGAGCCGCCTGGGAGCCTGATACTGTGTACAACCACGCGCCCCCAGACTATCGCTGCCCCTTCTGCGCCGTTGCCGCCGGACTCGAGAACGACTTCACATACACCGTCCCCGGTGACGTCGTCTATCGTACCGACCTCACAATCGGCTTCATCTCTTCGCACTGGTGGCCAAACAACCCTGGGCACGTCATCCTGATTCCCCGTGACCATTACGAGAACATATACGATCTGCCGGAAAACCGCGCCACTGAAATCTTCCGCGCGAGCCGCCTCGTCGCGCTCGCCATGAAAGCCGCCTACAACTGCGACGGCATCTCCACCCGCCAGCACAACGAACCCGCCGGCAACCAGGATGTGTGGCACTTCCACCAGCACGTCTTCCCCCGCCGCGCCGGCGACAACCTGTACATCCGCACACGAGAACGATACCTGACTTCACCGTCCCGGCGCCGCCCGTATGCCAACAAACTGAGGGCCGCCATCCGTGCCCTGATCCTGTAGGAAAACCCACCTATGAGCCTCTCGCTGCCTCTCCCCCACCTCGCCCAACAGTACCTGCTCGACCCTGACGTCATATTTCTCAACCACGGCAGCTTCGGCGCCGTACCCCGTCCCGTATTCGAGACCTACCAACACTGGCAACGAGAGCTCGAAGCCAACCCTGTAATCTTCCTCGGTAGACGCCTCCCCAGACTGCTCGCAGACGCCCGCGAAAGACTTGGCGCCTTCATTAACGCCCCGGCCCACGACCTCACCTTTGTCCCAAACGTCACCTACGCGCTCAATATCGTCACCCGCTCAATGAACCTGGAGCCAGGCGACGTCGTCCTGACAACCGAGCACGAATACGGCGCGATCAACCGCGCCTGGCGCTTCAGCTGTGAAAAGAAGGGCGCCAAGCTCATCAGTCAGCAGATATCCGTGCCCGTTACAGACCCTGCCGCAGTCGTCGAACAGATCTGGTCCGGCGTTGACGAGCGCACCAGGGTCATCTCACTCAGTCACATCACTTCGCCCAGCGCGCTGATTCTTCCCGTCGCCGAAATCTGCCGCAGGGCCAGGGAAGCCGGCATCATCTCCGTCGTCGACGGCGCCCACGCGCCAGGTCAGTTGGACTTGGATATGCAAGAAATCGGCGCGGATTTCTACGGCGGCAACTGCCACAAATGGCTCAGCAGCGCCCGCGGCGCAGGATTCCTCTACGCCCGGCCGGAACGCCAGCACCGGCTCGAGCCCCTCGTCGTCAGCCACGGTTGGGCCAAAGACGAACCCGGAGACTCCCAGTTCCAGGACTACTTCACATCCTTCGGGACCATCGACCCCGCCGCATACCTGAGCGTGCCCGCGGCAATCGACTTCCAGCAACAGAACGACTGGTCCCAGGTGCGCCAGGCCTGCCACCGCCTCCTGCAGGAGACTGAGCGGCGCCTTCTCGAAATGTCCGGACTGCCACCTGTCAGCCCGCCGGACATGTGGGCCCAGATGCGCGTCGTCCTGCTTCCCGGCAAGGTCGAAGCCTACCAGCGGCTCTGGGAAGAGAACCGCATCATCATACCCGTCGGCCAGCATGGCGGCCAACCTGGCGTCCGCATCTCCGTCCAGGCCTACAACTCACCCGCCGACCTCGATACACTCTTCCACGCGCTCCAAAAGGGGGCCGCCGCCTGATCCGCGCTATGCGTGCCGTAGCAATCTCGCAATCTCCAGCACGCCGGGGCGCTTGCCATACATCAGCATCCCCAGCCGAAACATCTTCGCCCCAATCCACACGACAAAGGGTATCGCTGCCAGAAGACCCGCAATGCTGACGACAATATCGAGCGGCGGCAGCTCCGCCAGCGGCAGACGCAGCATCATCGTCGTCGGAGCCGTCAAGGGAAACCACGACATCGCCCGCACCACCATCGCATCTGGGTTCGTCATGATGACTCCCGTCAGCATCATCGGAATCGCGGCGATGAAGATCACAATGCCGGTAATCTGCTGGCTCTCCTGGTAGTTGGACCCCATCGCCCCGATCGCGGCAATCAACACCGCATAAACGCCAAATCCCAGAACATAGTAGACCAGCGCCAGCCCAAACGCCTCCATACGCGTGAAGAAAGGCAATATGACACCCGCCAGCACTGCCAGCCCGCCACCCAACCCCGTCGCCGATGCAATCCATACGGCAATCTGCGTCAGTCCCAGCGCGCCCAACCCAAGCACCTTCCCCGCCAGAAGCTGCTGCGGCGTCACCGAGGAAAGCACGATCTCGATCACCCGGCTCGACTTCTCCTCCGCAACACTGCGAACCAGGTACCCGGACGACACAAACACCGTCACAGCCAGCAAAATGCTGAACACGAATGGGACCAGAAAACTCAGGACTTCGCCCGCCACTCCGCCCGAAGCCCGACCCCGTTCCCCTATGTATTCGATCTGCGCGTCGAACGGATCGATGAGCCTCGCACGCAGCGCGCCGTCCCCGATCTCCTGCACAAGATGCGTGATAAAGAATGTGCGCAGTCCCGCTGTCCCGGCTCCCGAAAACCGGCTATCCGCGGTAATCACCTTCACATCTCCCGCCTGCGGGTACCCGGCAGGCACCACCACGACTCGCTGCGCCTCCTCCGCCTCCAGCGCGGCGCGCGCCGCGGCCTCGTCGTCATAGGCCGCATACGCCTCCGCGAACTGGGACATTATCGGCGTCACCCGGCCCGACTGATCAACCACCGCGGTCACCTCCGGTCCGCTGTCAAACATGCGAACCAGCGCGCCGCCGGCCTGTCGCCCAAAGAACAGAGTCACAAGCAACCCAACCAGACCCAGCAGGGGCACGAGCGACGTGAAGATGATGAAGTCAAGCCGCCGCACATTTACCTTGTATTCATGCCATCCAATAATCAATATCCGATTCAACTCCCCCTCCAGAGAGTTTGACTGCAGCCAGGCCCATTTTCCGCCTTCCCGTGCTCGCCCGCCTAGCAACCGGGCGTCGCCGTTCCGGCCTCTCGCCGCCGCAGTTCTGATCAGTTCCTTTCCGCGCCGTCTCCCCGCACAAGGGCAACAAAGATGTCGTTCAGCGGCACGGTTGCCCGCTCGAAACTCTCCACCTGGACGCCCCGCTCGACCAGCGCCGCCAAGACCTCCTGCGCGTCAACCCCTTCCAACGTAAGCAGCGTTGCTTCCCCATTTCGCTCGCTCCGTACGACGCCCGGCAGGTCCTGCGGCAAGCCCTCCGCCCGAACGCGGACCGAGTTGGGCGCGTAGTCCCGTTTGATCTGCTTTAACGGACCGTACAGCACTGACCGCCCCTCGTTGATCAGCAGGATACGATCGCAGAGTTCCTCAACCAGGTTCATCTGGTGCGCGCTCAACACGATCGTCTTGCCTTCGGCCACAAGAAAACGCATCAACCCCTTTATCTGTTCAACATTGACCGGGTCCAGGCCCTGAAACGGCTCGTCCAGAATCAGGAGTTCCGGATCGTGAATCAGACAGGCGACGAGCTGCGCCTTCTGCTGCATCCCTCTGCTTAGCTCCCTGATGCGCTTTCCCGCCCACTCCTCCAGCTCCACCCGCTCCAGCCACGCCAGCGCCCGCGTTTCGGCCGTCTCCTTCGCCACGCCCTTTAGCCGCCCAAGATAGACCAGGACCTCCAGCAGCCTCTGGTCTCGATACAGGCCCCGCTCCTCCGGAAGATAGCCCACCCGCTCCCTGCCCTCGCCAGGGGGCGAGCCAAAGATTTCCACCTCGCCGGAGTCCGCCTTGAATATATCCATCAGGATCCGAATCGTGCTCGTCTTCCCCGCGCCGTTCGGGCCCAGCAGCCCGAATATCTCGCCGGGGTAGACGTCAAATGAAAGTTCATCAACGGCAACAAAGTTGCCGTATCTCTTGCACAAGCGCCGCGAAGTGAGTACTGGCTTTTTCATAGCTCGCAATGTAGCTTCACTCCCAAGAATGTCAAGGTCATCCAATCCGCCTTGCGCCATCAAATCCCTCCTGCCTGAATATACGTCTACCGCGGCCCAAGGTTTCCCCCGCCGGCGGGCGCAGTCCTGTCTTGAGGCCGCCAGAAAATGCGGGTCCCGGAAATCAGTCTAATTTCCCTTTGGTCGCGTGAAACTTGCCCCAATCTCAAATGAATCCTCGCGCACTTCTGTCTCTTCTCACTCCTCACTCCTCTCCCCTCTCTTTTGTACGGTCAGCCGCAAGCGGCTTCCCTTGTGCGGGGGGATTCCCCCCGCAAGGCCCCCCTTGGAAACCGCGCCGCGCCGGCCGCCCTCCCGATCCAAAATGGCCCCCCTCATCCTGGAAACGTGAAACCATAACCCACCAACCACCCGGCGCACGGCCCCCCCCGCAGTTCCCCTGCCCTTCCCCCGCCGGTCCCCGCTCTTGACACGCAATCATTTCCTGTGCTAACCTTCCCCTGCAGCACCTTACGAAATAACCTCTCTTATCCAGAGTGGGGGGAGGGAACGGCCCTATGATCCCCCGGCAACCTGCCGGAGCCCCGGTTCTCGGTTGCTGACCGCATATCGGCCTGCCCGCAAAGGGACCAGCAACATGCCCGTCGTGCCGCCCGCAGGCCGCCCTTGCCGGTCAGTCGCATTCCTGTTTGCTCGGAAGGTGCCAATTCCGTCGAGCCGTTTACGGCTCGAAAGATGAGATTGAACGGCTTGGATACACCCCTCTGGACTCTTTCGGAGGGGTTTCGTTTGCTAAAAAGAGGAGGGCCGCTTTGCGCACCGTATTCTGGCAGGACGGACAGGTCAAAATGATCGACCAGCGGCTGCTGCCCGGCGAGGAAGTGATCGCCTCCTTCCCCACCGTCCCGGAGGTCGCCCGCAGTATCAACGAGATGTACGTGCGCGGCGCGCCCGCAATCGGCGCCACTGCCGCCTACGGCATGGCTCTGGCCGCGCGCCTCAGCCAGGCAGAGAATGTCGATGCCCTTCTCGACGACCTGCGCCGCGCCAAGGACACGCTTGACGCCGCCCGACCCACAGCGGTCAATCTCAGCTGGGCCACGACCAGGCTCCTCACTTTGGCCGAAGAAATCGCTGCCGCAGCCCCTTCCTCGCCGGCCTCCGCCGACAACCTGAGGCAGGCCCTGCTCGATGAAGCCGAAGCACTTGCCGACGAAGATGTCAGAATCAACCGGCGCATGGGATTCAACGGCGCCGAAGTGGTACCCGAAGGCGCAAACCTTCTCCACCACTGCAACACAGGCTCCCTCGCAACTGTCGACTTCGGCACCGCCCTCGGCGTCATCTATGCCTGCCATGAACAGGGCAAGAATATCCACGTCTGGGTCGACGAGACCCGCCCCCGCCTCCAGGGGGCGCGTCTGACCGCCTGGGAGTTGATGCGGGCAGAAGTCCCTATGCACCTCATCGCCGACAACGCCGCCGGTCACCTGATGCGCACCGGCCAGGTCGACGTAGTTGTCTTCGGCGCCGATCGCGTCGCCGCCAACGGCGATGTCGCCAACAAGATCGGAACCTACAAAGTCGCCGTCGTCGCCAGAGAAAACGGTATTCCCGTCTACTGCGTCGCGCCAACCAGCACCGTCGACCTCGACCTCCCTGACGGTGATCACATCCCGATTGAAGAGCGGGGCCCCGAGGAGGTCGCTGAAATCGGCGCACGTGCCATCGCCCCCACTGATGTGCCTGTCTACAACCCCGCCTTCGACATCACGCCGTTCCGCTACATCACTGGTATTGTAACCGAAGAGGGCATCTGCTATCCTCCCTTCGACCAGAGCCTGCGGGCCGCCGTACAAAGGGGCCGGGCCGCCATTGAAGCGGAGCGATCTGAAAGAAAGTAACGAACAATGAGCCAACCGCGCCGTTTCGATCGCATCTGCGTCTTTTGCGGCTCCAGCGACGGGGTCGACCAGCGTTATTCAAGACAGGCTGAAGCGCTGGGCGCTGAAATCGCCCGCCGGGGCTATGGCCTCGTCTACGGCGGCGGCAACCTGGGCCTGATGGGAGCAGTCAGCAGGGCGGCCCACGATGGCGGCGCAGCCGTCTATGGAATCATCCCGGCGCCCCTCGCTGCCAAAGAGATCGCCGGCGAAACGATCGGCCATATTGAGGTGGTCGAAACCATGCACCAGCGCAAGGCGCGCATGACCCAGCTTGCCGACGCATTTGTCACCTTGCCAGGTGGTATCGGCACGCTCGAAGAGCTGTTCGAAACCATCTCCTGGATCCAGCTGGGCATTCACAATAAGCCGATGGGCCTGCTCAACGTAAACGGCTTCTTCGATCCTCTGCGTCAGATGCTCGCCCACCAGATCGACCAGGGCTTCATCGCCGAAAGGTATAGCCGGCTGCTCGTCGTTGACGATGATCCGTCCGCGCTCATCGATGAACTCCTCCGCCACGAAACGCCCGAAAGCTCAGTCCAGTGGATCACCTCGGCACAGGCCTGACGCTCCTGCGAAACGCCGGTCAGCCGCGCGCGTGAGCCTCGCGCCGGTCCATCCAGCCCGTTGACGCGTGAGTCTACCAGGCTAATGCCATCAGATATGACAGGACTCCAGCAGATCATCGCCATCGGCGGCCACGGACTCACTTCCAACGTAGAAGACGTAACCCTCAGCCGCTACATCCTGGACCAGGTTCCAGTCCCGCGTCCCCGCATCTGCTTCCTTTCCCAGGCAGGCGGTGAGGATGCCTTCTACATTGCCAGCTTCTACCGCCACTTCATGGCACTCAACGCCATACCGTCGGACTTCTCCCTCTTCAGGCCCCACACCGCCGATGTCGCCGATTTCCTCCTCCAGCAGGACGCAATCTACGTGGGCGGAGGCAACACCAGGTCCATGCTTGCCCTCTGGCGCGAGTGGCGTCTCGACCGGATCCTGCGCCAGGCGTGGCAAAACGGGACCGTGCTGTCAGGTGTCAGCGCAGGGGCGATCTGCTGGTTCGAGCAGGGCCTTACCGACTCGATCCCGGGCAAACTTACCCCGCTCCCCTGCCTCGGATTCCTCCCAGGCAGCTGTTCGCCCCACTTCGACGGAGAGCCGCAGCGGCGCCCCAGCTACCATCGTCTGATCGCCGACCGCGACATGATGCCCGGCTTTGGAATCGACGACTACGCGGCCCTACACTTCATCGGCGTCGAACTCACGAGGGTCGTTGCCTCCCGCGCCGGCGCGAATGCCTGTCGCGTAGAAAACTCTGCTTCCGGGACTGAGGAGAGCAGGTTGGAAGTCACTCACCTCGCCGCGCCAGACAGTCTCTGCGAAAGTCACTCTCCCGACAACCTCACATGAACGGACGCCCCATGAAAATCGTCGTTTCCGGCTCCATCGCCTATGACTACCTCATGACCTTTCCCGGTCGGTTCACCGACCAGATCATACCCGAAAAACTGACCCGCCTGAGCGTTAGCTTTCTGGTGGAAGAAATGGTCCGCCAGCGAGGCGGAACCGCCGCCAACATCGCCTACTCACTCAAACTCCTCGGCGGCGAACCCATCCTCCTCGGCACCGTAGGCCAGGACTTCGGCGACTACCGGACCTGGCTCAACGAGCACGCCATCCGCACCGATCACATCGTTGAAATCCCCCACAAGTTCACCGCCAGCTTCTTTGTCAGCACCGACGAAGAGCAGAACCAGATCGCCAACTTCTATGCCGGCGCAATGAGCGACTGCCGCTCGGTTTCCCTGGCTGACCAGGACCTGACCGACGCCGACGTCGTCATCATCAGCCCCAATGACCCCCAGGCCATGCTCAACTACGCCGCAGAGTGCCGCGATCTGAACATCCCCTTCGCCTACGACCCCAGCCAGCAGACAGCCCGCCTCAGCGGCGAGGACCTGCGCAACAGTATTCCGGGCTCCAGCTGGATGATGGTCAACGACTATGAAATGGCCGTCATTGAGGGCAAGACCGGCTGGTCGAGAGAGAAGATTCTCCAGGAAGTAGGTACTCTCATCGTCACCGAAGGCAGGGCCGGAAGCCGCATTTACCACCAGGACGAAGAGTTCCACATCCCTGTTGCCCCGCCTCTGAAGGTCGCAGAACCCACCGGCGTCGGCGACGCCTACCGCGGCGCATTCTTCGCCGCCCACAGCGCCGGACTTCCCGTCGACGTCTGCGGGCGCGTCGGCGCGTTGTGCGCGACCTATGTTCTCGAACAGGTCGGCACGACCAACCACACGTTTACGCCGCAGGAGTTTGCGCTCCGCTACCAGCAGGCGTTCGGCGAAGAGCTGCTCTGGGGGGAACCGGTTTGAAGCCCGGCATGAACCGTCTCTCCGCAGAGGGCAGGGCTATTCTGGCCGAGGACCCCGTCTGGGCCGCCTACGCGATCGCCGACCTGCGTCCCGATCTGGCCCGCTACTGCCGTTGGGCTGTTTCTCCGCAAAAGGGCGGCCTCGTGCTCCTCTTCACCGGCCTGGAGCCTCCAATCCTTCTGGCTGCCGGGACAACCGAAGGCGTGCACACCGCCCTGGGCAGCATCGATCTGCCCCCGGAACTGTCCCTCAGCGTCCAACTATCGCACCTCCCCGCCGTGCAATCAGGCTACCCCTGCATCGACACTGAATGTATGCTGCGCATGAGCTTCGCCCCCCGCACGAACGTGCCTCTACCTGTCCACACCGCAGTTCCCTTGTGCGGGATGGACCTCCAGCGCCTGCAGGACCTCTACCGTTGCGGCGGCGAGTTTGCCCCCGACGCCTTCGACAGCAGCCAGCTCGACGACGGCTTCTTCTTCGGAATCGAAGACAAAGACGGCTCTCTCCTTTCGGCCGGCGGCACGCACATAGCCTACTCTTCAACCCGATCACCCTCTGCCCGCGCCTCCGGCGCGCAACCGCGCAACAGCGACGCCATCGACGCCATCCTGGCCGAAGGGGTCGCCGCCATCGGCAACGTCTACACCAGGCCCGACTCCCGCGGCAAAGGCTACGGCACTGCCGTGACGGCAAGCATTCTGCACGCCCTCCAGGTCACCAACTACGGAACCATCGTACTAAACGTCAGCGCACACAATTTGGCCGCCCAATCCATCTATGAGAAGCTAGGTTTTGTTACGCACTGTCATTTCCTTGAAGGGCTTGCCTCGGAGATCTTCGACAAGGGCCTCGAGGAGGGATAGAATTTGCTAGATTCAAGAGGTGAGAGGATGACGAACTCTAGCCCAGCCAGTCCCCTTGAATTGTCTGTCACCAATTTTGGTCCCATCGCCGAAGGTAGAATCGAACTGCGCCCAATGACAGTTTTTGTTGGCCCTAGCAACACAGGCAAGTCCTACATGGCAGCACTGCTCTATGCACTGCAGAGGTCATTTGGTGGCAGAGTAAACAATGACGATTTGTTCAGTCTACCAAATCAGATTCATCGTAGAAGACTCATGGAGACCCTACAAAAACTAAACGTTTCTGACAAAGAAGTGGTGTTCATTTCCCATTGGTTAAGAGAGACTATCGCCCACCTTGAGCAGCCCTCTGAATCTTCGCCCTCATTGCTGAAAATGCAGGAAAGAATTTCAAAGTTGGTCCAATCGGTCATAGAGAAAAGTGAATACATGGTTGATCACCTCGAAAGAGAACTTTCTAGGTGCTTTGGGGTTCAAACGACTGGACAGTTGGTCTTGTATCCCTCTGAAGGTGAATCATCACTTACAATTAGTAGGAAATTCAGTGCAAAGACACGAAGTGCCACAGGCTTTCATTTTGGGTTCAACTTGACCCCGAATGGACCCAACTTTGAGGCTACTTTTCCGGTCCTCGACCCTCTCCTAGCGACGGATGATTTGGAGGGAATGCTCAATCCTTGGCGCTGGCTCTCGACTCAGTTTCAGCACGGTGAGGAGCACAGGAGAGAGTCTGCTTTTGTTGCGATTTCAAACCTTGCGGTAGACAGCATTTTTGCGGCGGTCGAGCCACTTGACAGCTTTGCTTACTATCTTCCTGCAGACCGTGGTGGAATTCTGCACGCCCACCCAGTACTCGTCCGGGCCATGATATCAGGGGCTTCGCGAACGTCATTTCGCACTGACTCTCATGGAAAATCAATCTCAGGTGTTCTCGCCGATTTCCTTGAACAGTTAGTTGCGCTGTCAAGTGCCTCACAACTGGTAGGAGGCAAATGCGAGAAACTCGCCCGAAGCATAGAGAGCAGGATTCTACGGGGAGCTGTTCGTGTAGAAGACTCGGAGATCGAATATCCTTCGATCGTGTATACGCCGAACGGTTGGGAAAGAGACCTACCAGCATTGAACGCATCTTCAATGGTCTCTGAGTTGGCCCCCGTAGTCCTGTATTTGAGGCACCTGGTCCAACCAGGAAACCTCCTCATTATCGAAGAGCCTGAGGCGCACCTGCACCCGGAAATGCAGGCCAAATTCACACGGTTTCTCGTTGCTGCCGTCCAGTCAGGCATCCGAATCCTCATCACAACACATAGCGAGTGGATCCTTGAGGAACTCGCAAACCTTGTCCGGCTGACTGAACTTCCTTTCGAAAACCGAGATGGGATTGAAGACCCGGAGATAGCGCTTAGCCCCGAACAGTTGGGCGCATGGTTCTTCGAGCCGAGCAAAGACGCAGGAGGTTCGGTCATCCGTGAAATCTCGCTTGACGAAGAGTCTGCAACGTTTCCAGCCGGTTTCGGGCTCGTAACCGAAGCCCTGTACAATCGATGGGTGGAGATTTCCACCCGCATCCAAGAGGAATAGCCCATTTGTCTGCAGTGAAAGCAATCATGGAAGGGACCGACCTGCGTTGCCACACGACGACATGTCGCGATGGACGGTGCTCGCTAACGCTGGAAAACGCGCCGGGACCAAGGGTCGTCATTGATCTGGAACACGAGGCGGCGCCCGTAAACCCTGGTGCGCCTCGTCCGGATTTTCTCTTCGTTGGCGGCCCCCCGCCCAATGTCGAATGGGTTGTCCCGATTGAACTAACTGCAAGCTCAGCCCGAGTGAGCAAATTCCTGCCTCAATTGCGGGCAGGGGCTGAAATCGCCGGCCGACTTATTCCCCGGCAACAACGAGTCAGGTTTCGGCCCGTGGCAGCTTACGGCGGTGAACTTCGCCGAAGTGAAAGGGACAACTTTCTCAAGAAGGAGAACTACATAACGTTTCGAAACAAGCAAACGCAGGTCAAGTTGGTTCGATGTGGGTCGCCTCTGTCAAAGGCGCTACTTGGATAGAAGAACGATTTGTCCGCGAGATCGACGTCTTCTTTCAACTGACAACCTGATTCCGTATACATCTATCCTCGCAAGGAGTTTTCCGAGAGATGACCACCGCAGTTCATCCCAAAAACTACGACATTGCCGACATCGGCCTCGCCGAACGCGGCCGCTTCCGCATGCAGTGGGCCGCCAAAGAAATGCCCGTCCTCGATCTGCTGGAAGACCGCTACCGCCGCGAACGCCCCTTCGAAGGCATCCGCATGGCCGCTGCCATGCACGTCACCAGCGAAACCGCCAACCTCATGCGCATCCTCATCGCCGGCGGCGCCGAAATCGCCCTCTGCGCCAGCAATCCCCTCAGCACACAAGACGACATCGCCGCCGCGCTCGTCTCCCATTACGAAATGCCGGTGTTCGCCATCAAAGGCGAATCCACCACACAGTACAACCAGCATATCAACCATGTTCTCGACACAGAGCCCCATCTCACCATGGACGACGGCATGGACCTCGTCGCCATGCTGCATACCCAGCGCAACAGCCTCCTCGACGGCATCATAGGCGGCACTGAAGAGACCACCACCGGCGTCATCCGCCTCAGAGCCATGGCCGCGCAGGGCAGGCTCGCCTTTCCCGTCATCGCGGTCAACGACGCCATGACCAAGCACTTCTTTGACAACCGCTACGGCACCGGCCAGAGCACACTGGACGGCATCATCCGCGCCACCAACGTTCTCATGGCCGGCAAAACCTTCGTCGTCGGCGGCTACGGCTGGTGCAGCAAGGGAATCGCCATGCGCGCCAAGGGTATGGGTTCCCACGTCATCGTCACCGAAGTGGACCCGCTTCGCGCGCTCGAAGCAGTCATGGACGGTTTCCAGGTCATGCCCATGGCCGAAGCCGCCAAAGTCGGCCAGATCTTCTGCTCCGCCACCGGCGACATTAACGTAATTGACCGCCGCCACATCGAAGACATGCGCGACGGCGCCATCCTCGCCAACAGCGGACACTTTGACGTTGAAATCAACCTCAGAGCCCTCGAAGACATGACAACCAAAATAACCCGCGTCCGTGACTTCCTGGACGAGTACACGCTGGCCGATGGCCGCCGTATCTACGTCGCCGGCGAAGGCCGCCTCGTTAACCTCGCCGCCGCCGAAGGCCATCCCAGCGCAGTCATGGACATGAGCTTCGCCAACCAGGCCTTGGCCGCCGAATACCTGCTCAAACACAGCGAGGAAATGACCGGCAATGTCTACGACATGCCCGAGTCCCTGGACCGCCAGATCGCGGCCCTCAAGCTCAAGGCCATGGGCGTGGAAATCGACACACTCACCGAGGAACAGGAAGCCTATCTCAACGAGTGGACGCTAGGCACCGCGGAATAGAACCGCCGCCCGCGGCCGCCGCGGCTGCAGTCAGGAGACGAACGAATGAGCAGTACCTTCATGACCGCCCCTTCTCTACTCTTTACCAGCGAATCGGTAACCGAGGGGCACCCCGACAAAATGTGCGATCAGATCAGCGACGCCGTCGTCGATGCCATCATGAGCAAGGACCCCAACGCGCGCATCGCATGCGAAACCGCAGTCAAGACTGGCTTCGTCATGCTTCTCGGTGAAATCACCACCACCGCGGAACTGAACTTCGATGCGCTCGTCAGGTCCGTCGTCAAGGACATCGGCTTTGACAGCAGCGACAAGGGATTCGACGGCGACACCTGCGGCGTGCAAGTCGCAATCGCGTCTCAATCGCCCGATATCGCCCTCGGCGTCGATCGCGCCCAAGAATTCAAGACCGACCAGATGGACAGCGAAGAGGATGAAATCGAGTCGGTCGGCGCCGGCGACCAGGGCATGATGTTCGGTTTCGCCTGCAACGAGACGGATACGCTGATGCCTCTGCCCATCTTCCTCGCCCACAAACTCAGTCGACGCCTCGCCGAACTTCGCAAGGATGGAGACCTGCCCTGGCTGGGTCCGGATGGCAAGTCTCAGGTGACGGTCGAGTACAGCTTCGGAAAGCCAAAGCGCATCCACACTGTACTCATCAGCACGCAGCACAGCCCCGACATCAGCCAGGATGAAATCAGAAACAAGATTGTCGACCGCTGCATCACCCCTTCTCTGCCGCCCGAAATGGTCGATGACGGACTGCGCATCTTCGTAAACCCCACCGGACGCTTCGTCGTCGGCGGCCCGATGGGCGACGCAGGCCTGACCGGCCGCAAAATCATTGTCGATACCTACGGCGGCATGGGCCGCCACGGGGGCGGCGCATTCAGCGGGAAAGACTGCACCAAGGTCGACCGCAGCGGCGCCTACGCAGCCCGTTGGGTCGCCAAAAACATCGTCGCCGCCGGCCTGGCCGACCGCTGCGAGATCCAGCTCGCCTACGCCATCGGCGTTGCCCGGCCGCTCAGCGTCAACGTCGAAACCTTCGGCACCGGCAACGCCAGCGACGCGAGCATCGAGAAACTGATCGAAGCCTACTTCGACCTGCGCCCCGGCGCTATCATCCGCGATCTGAAACTGCGCCGCCCTATCTACCGTCAGACCGCCGCCTACGGTCACTTCGGCCGCGAAGACATCGACCTCCCCTGGGAAGACACGAGCTTCGCCGGCAGATTGCGGCAGGCCATTGGCTGAACCCAACCATGACCATGGAGACCCATCAGCAAAGTCGCGCCCCGCATTTCTCCTTGAGCGCCCTGCCGCCCGCATTCTGGTACATCGTCGCGGCATCGCTCGTGCTCGCCCTGCTAACCATCCTCTTCATGGTCGTGCAGGGTTACCGCGACGGACTCGCTCGAGGTGAGGCCCAGAGACGACAGCAGGCCGCCATCCTTCTTCAGCGCGGCTCGGACATGCTTGACGCCGGCCTGCACGACGAAGCACTGGCCGTCTACGAGAGAATCCTGGAATTCGACCCCGAAAACGAGGCCGCGCGCAGCGCAATCCTCGCAGTCCACGCTTCACCGACTCCCGAACCAGTCACCGTCGTGGAGACCCAGCCCACCGCCGTCGACATTGAGTGGGCCGCAGCCGTTTCATTGTACGAAGAGGGTCGCTGGCAAGAAGCGATTCAGCAGTTCTCCCGCGTGCAGTCGCTGCAGAATGACTACAAAATCGAGGAGCTGGAACAGAGGCTCTTCTCCGCCTATGTAGAGCTGGCCAGGGCTGTCGTCGCCGAAGGCAACCTGGAAGAGGCTGTTCAGCTCTTCGACAAGGCACTGGAAATTGAGCCCAATGACACACAGGTCCGTCACGATCGCCTCATGATCGCCCACTACGTCGATGTCAAAACGTATTGGGGAGCCGACTGGACGCGGGTCATCCGCCTCCTTGAAATCCTCTATACGATCGATCCAGACTACAGAGACGTACGCTATCTGCTGCAGAGGGCCCATGTCGAACAAGGCGAAAGTCTCGCCTACGAAGAGGAGTGGTGCGCCGCCGCCGCTGAATACACCAGCGCCATTGCAGTCCTCGATTGGCTCGACCTCCGCAAAAGACGCGACGACCTCGCCGCACTTTGCCGCAACGCCGCCAGCGGCTAAACCTACGCCACCCCTCCCTTACCCTCATTCCCCTGTAGGGGCGCCCCTTGTAGGCGCCTTAACCACGCCGCTCCTTCCTGTGCCCGTCCCGCGGCAACCCCCCGCCCCGGCGCGCACTCACCAACCCGCCACCGTCATCGTCCCCGCTCATCACCTCGGGCGGCCTTCTCATTGCCACCCCGTCCTGCCCACCGCCGTTCCCCTATCGTTCTTCGCCCTTCTCCTCGCCCCTCCGTGCCCCTCCGTGTCCCACAGTGGATCAATGCCCTTGCCGTTTTCCCTGCCCCTCCGTATTTCTACATGGATCACAGCCATTGCCCTTCTCCCCGCCTCTCTCTCCATCCCGAAATTGTCCTTTCCCCCGAATCCAGATATAATGGTCCTGCACAAATCCGGGGAGTAGCGCAGCCTGGTAGCGCACAGCGTTTGGGACGCTGGGGTCGGAGGTTCAAATCCTCTCTCCCCGACCTGCGGGTATAGCTCAATGGTAGAGCGCCGGCCTTCCAAGCCGACGATGCGGGTTCGATCCCCGCTACCCGCTCCTTCCCGCGGCGCCCCGCGACGGATCGGTAGCTCAATGGCAGAGCAAGGAGCTCATAACTCCTGGGTTACAGGTTCGAGTCCTGTCCGATCCACTCACTGCCTCTCCACCGCCCGCGACCCCGCAGCCGCACACCGCCCCCAATCCTGATCTCACGCTCCGCTTGTGCTATAATTCGCTGGCGCCTGAACCGCCTGCACTGCTCGCGCCAGTGCAGAATCCACGGCAGCAAGGACTGGGCAACATGGCCGACGACCAGACACATATCATTGACGAGGACCTGCCCTACCCGCAGCGCAGCGGCTTCATCGCCGTCATCGGACGCCCCAACGTCGGCAAATCAACGCTCCTCAACCTGCTTCTTGGCCAGAAGATCGCCATCACCAGCGACAAACCCCAGACCACCCGCGATCAGATCCTCGGAATCCGCACGGACGACGACGCACAGTTTATCTTTCTCGACACGCCCGGAATCCACCAGCCCCGCAACAGGCTTGGCAAGCACATGGTCAACGTGGCCGAACAGGCGATTGCCAGCGATGCTGATGTCCTCCTTTGGCTTGTCGATGTCAATGCGCCCCCTTCCGACGAAGACCGTTTCATCGCTGACCGCCTTCAGGAAATCCAGGAGGCAGCCGGTGAGCTGCCCTTTCTCATTCTCGGCGCAAACAAGATCGACCGTGCGCACGGCATCAACCTCGAATACCGAAAACTTGAGTATGGAGCGCTGCTTCGCCCCCTTTCCGGGAGGCAGAACGGCCAGGACCCATACCCTATAGTGGCTCTCAGCGCAACGACCGGAGAAGGCGTTGAAGAGCTGATGGACGCCCTCACCGAACTGCTTCCCGAAGGCCCCCTTTACTACCCCAGCGAACAGGTCACCGACCTTTCCATGCGCTTCATCGCCGCCGAAATCGTTCGCGAAAAGGCGCTCCTCCTCCTGCGCCAGGAGATTCCTCACAGCGTCGCCGTCGTCGTGACCGAGTGGAATGAACGCGGCCCGCAAATGACCCACATCGCCGCGACCGTCTACGTTGAGCGGCACAGCCAGAAGGGCATCGTCCTCGGCAGCGGCGGCTCCATGATCAAGAAGATCGGGCAGGCCGCCCGACCCGATATCGAAGAGATGGTCGGCACACGCGTCTACCTGGAGCTTTGGGTAAAGGTGCTGCCAAAATGGCGCCGCAAGGACAACCTGCTCCGCCGGCTGGGATACGAATACTGACAGGTTGCCGCTTTCCCTCCGCAAGCAACCGCCTCCCTCCACACAGACCACCCCAAATTGCCGCCGCCGTTTGCTTTGGATTCACAGCGCGCGCTGTGATATGATCTGCGCAAGTTTGTGCCTCCGGCAGACACAAGGTTCTTAATGAATCCACATACCATTCGCGTTCTCGAATACGATAAAATTCTCAAGACGCTCGCCTCATACTGCGCATTCGACGGCGGCTCCGAGCTGGCGGCCTCTTTGCTTCCCAGCGACGACCTGCGCACCATCAGCGACTGGATGGAGCAGACGAGCGAGGCCTGCCGTCTACTCGATCAGAAGACCGACATCTACTTCGGCGGCGTCCACGACGTGCGTGCGCTCATCGCCAAGTCCGAACGCGGCAGCATTCTCATCCCCACCGAACTGGTCGAAATTCGTACCACTTTGATGCGCGCACGCACGCTCCGCAACACCCTGACCCGCCTCAACCGCCAGTTTCCCCGCCTCGCCGACATCGCCTTCTCCATCGAGCCCTGCGAACACGTCATCGGCGAAGTCAGCCGGTGCATAAACGACCGCTCCGAAGTCGTCGATAGCGCCTCCAATGAGCTTGGCCGCATACGCGCCCAGCTCCGCGTGGCCCAGGACAGGCTCCTCAGCACGCTTGACCGGCTCGTACAGAATACCGACATCATCCCCTACCTCCAGGAGTCGATCGTCACACAGCGGCAAGGGCGCTACGTCATACCCGTGCGTTCGGAATACAAGGCGCAAGTTCAGGGCATCGTCCACGACCAGTCGGCCAGCGGCGCAACCTTCTTCATCGAACCACTGACCGTCGTCGAACAGAATAACGCGGTCCGAGAGCTGGAATTGGAGGAAGAAAAAGAGGTGCGGCGCATCCTGTCCGAGCTCTCGGACCTGGTCGCGGACGAAGGCCCCTACATCAACCGCAACGTTCAGATCCTCGCCCAGCTAGACTTCACTTTTGCCAAGGCAAAATATGCCCTCGACCTGGAGGCCGCCGCCCCCGCGATCGTCCCCTTCCAACAGAATCGCGCCGAAATCTTTGCCGGGTTCCACGACGAGTCCAATGAAGAGCGCACCATCCAACACCCGGGCTCCGTCCTCAACTTCCGCCAGGCCCGGCATCCCCTGCTCGATCCCGACTCCGTCGTCCCGATCGATGTCTATTTTGACAACGACTGCTATATTCTCGTCGTCACCGGTCCCAACACCGGCGGCAAGACTGTCACACTCAAAACCGTCGGCCTCCTCACGCTCATGGCCCAATCCGGCCTGATGATTCCCGTCGACGAAGGCAGCGCGCTCTCCGTATTCGAAGGTGTCTACGCCGACATCGGGGACGAGCAGTCCATTGAACAGAACTTGAGCACCTTCTCAAGTCATATGACCAACATCATCAGCATCCTCGAAGAGGCCGACCCCCAGAGCCTCGTCCTCCTCGATGAATTGGGCGCCGGCACAGATCCCGATGAAGGATCCGCGCTCGCCGCCGCACTGCTTGAAAACCTGCGCGACCGGGGCATTACCACGCTCGCGACCACCCACTACAGCGACCTGAAACTCTATGCCCACAACACGCCCGGCGTGCGCAACGCCTCTGTTGAATTCGACGTCGAAAACCTGAGCCCGACATTCGAGCTCAGCATTGGCCTGCCAGGCCGCTCCAACGCGCTCACCATCGCCCGCCGCCTCGGCCTGAACCCCGTCATCGTCGATGATGCCGAAAAGATGTCCCGCCCCGAATCCCTCGAAGTTGAGGCTTTGCTCGAAGACGTCCGCCGCGCACGCCAGGAAGCAAACCGGGTCCTGGATCAGAGTAAAGAAAGAGAGAGGCGCGCTCACGTTATTGAGGAAGACCTCCGCTATCAGTTGGCCAGAATTGAAGAGGCCCGCCGCCAGGTCGTAGCCGAGACGCGTTCGACGATGCAGAACGAGCTGGCGGCAATCCGACAGGAGATCGATGGCTACCGCAGGCGCATGGCAAAAGGAGGAGCAGGGGCCGGCGGCAGAGACGCCCATTCGCTCTTCCTCCAGCAGGCGTCCAAAACAGTCGGTCGCCGCCAGTCCGATACCGAAGGCCGCGTTGAAAAGGAGGTCGCCACACCTGGGTCCCCCGACACCCGGCTTCGAGGACCCATCGAAAAGGGAGATCGGGTTTTTGTGCCCAACCTGCACGCCACCGGCGAAGTGATCGGCATCGAATTGCGCAACGGTGTCGCCCACGAAGCCGATGTGCAGGTGGGAAACTTCCGCCTCAAACTGCCAGTCCGCCGACTCGAGCTGCGCAGTAAAGGCCAGCCAGAATCGCCCCAGACCGCCCAACCCGCGATTAGACTGCAGTCCAAGCCGAAATCTTCCGGCCCCGGCGCCGATTCAATGACCGAAATCGATCTGAGAGGCGAAAGGGTAGACGCAGGGCTCCAACGGCTGGAAGGCTACCTGGACGACGCATATCTCGAGAACCTTCCCTGGGTGCGAATCATCCACGGCAAAGGGACAGGCGCCCTGCGCGACGCAGTGCGCGCCGCGCTCAAAGGCCATCCCCTCGTCAGCAAGTTTCGGCCCGGTGAGCTCGGCGAAGGCGATGACGGCGTCACCGTCGCCAACCTGATGACCGACGAAGAATAGGCAATATGCCATGGAACTGCGTGCCTACTGGGCAATCCTGAAGCGCCGCTGGGTCGCCCCCCTGCTCCTGCCCATCCTGGTCGCACTTTTCAGCGCAGTGCAGCTGCGACCGTGGGAAACGCCGCCGCCCTCCTACACCACTACCATGCGCCTCCTTATCGGAGTCCTCCCTTTGGAAGGAGCTGACGCCGCGCAGTATGACCCGCGCTACTACGCTTGGATGACCAGCGAGTACCTGGTGGACGACTTTACTGAAGTGCTCGCCGCCGAACTTTTCGCCAGCGCCGTAAATCTCCGCCTCGCCGAACGCGGCATCGCCATCCCCGCCGGCCTGATTCGGGCCCAGGCCAATACCGGTCAACAGCATCGCATCATCCGTCTCACCTTTAACTGGCACGACCCGGTTGCCCTGCAGGCCATCGCCGACGCCGCCGTGGATGAGCTGGAGCAAAACGCCTCCTCCTACTTCGCTCAGTTGGGAACGCAGGGAGCAGGAGTTCAGTTGATGGATTCACCCACTGTCGATCCAGTAGGCCGGAGCGCCCGCGAACGGGTAGAATGGCCCCTTAGAATCCTGCTCGCCTTGGTCGCGGGCATTGGCCTCGCCTTCTTGCAGGAGTACATGGACGACACCGTACGTCGTCGCGAAGAACTGGAGGAAATGGGCCTGCCCTTCCTGGTCGCAGTGCCCAGACAACGGACCGGACCGCGCGCTCGTTTGTAAGCACGCGCAAGGCGTTCGCCGCGCGCAGCTGAACAGCCGTTAGCCCTATATGGAGGCAATCGTGATACAGGAATATGGAGGCGTCCTGCGCCGATTCGGCTGGATAGCTGTCGTTGCAATTCTGCTTACCGCCCTGCTCTCCTACGGAGTCAGCTTCCTGCAGGAGGAAATGTACCGGGCGACAGTTCAGGTCAGCACGGTGCCGGCCCGGCCCGATTGGGGCTTGGGCAACTCAGCCAAGGAGCTGATGCGCAACTTTGTCCTCAATCTGCGCACGCATGAAGTCGCCGGCGAAGTGATCGCACGCGCCCAGTTGGACATGCACCCCAGTGAATTCCTGCGCCTGACCAACGTCGCTTCGGATTCATCCACCTTTACCATTGAAATCGAGGCAAGGTCCAGAGACAAGATCGTTGCCGAAAACATGGCCCTGACCTTGGCCGACTGGTTCGTCGATGAACGCACGGCCTACTACGCCCAGCAGGACAAACGCGATCGCATCGAAGTCAAAATCGTCAGCAGGGTGATCGAGGGGGCCCGCTACCAGCCCCAGCCTGTCATCAATGCCCTCGCAGGCGCCGTTCTCGGCTTTCTGCTTGGCGTGGGCCTGATACTCCTGATCGTCTGGGTCGAGAGCGGCTTCCTGCGTACGCCGGATTCGGTGGAACGAACGCTGGGACTTCCCGTCCTCGGCGTGATCCCCGTCTCTGCCGAGAACGCAAAAGCCAGCCAGGAAGTCCGCAAAGGCCTCCCGGCGCCCGCAGTGAGCCGGGGGTAGCCTTTTGCCGCGTCTCTGTTTTTCGACCAGGCCGCCCTGGCACGTAGCTCGATAAAAGGAAGCCTTGATGTCCCTGTCACTTGTCACTTTGACCTCGCCTCGCAGCGCAGCTGCCGAAGCCTACCAGAGCCTGCGGACAAATATAGAGTTTTCCAGCCTCGACAGATCACTGCAAACTCTCCTTGTCACCTGCCCCGATGCCGCTACAAACAAGAGCGACGCCCTCGCCAATCTCGCCGTTGTGATGGCTGACGCAGGAGACCGCGTGATCGTCGTCGACGGAGACCTTCGCCGCCCCCGCCAGCATGAAATATTCAGTGTCAGCGCCGCCGCCGGACTCACCGACTGGCTCCAAAACGGCGGCAATCCCGTCCTGGCCGAAACCGGAGTGGCAAACCTGCGCGTCCTGGCGGCAGGCCCTCCCCCGCATAACCCGGTCTCGCTCCTCAGCTACAAACGGCTCGCAGAGCTTCTTCAGACCTTGGCGTCGGATTCTGACTACGTCCTCGTCGACGCGCCGCCCGTTCTCGCCGTGACCGACGCCGCCCTCTGGGCCAGCCAGGTCGACGGCACGCTTCTCGCCGTAACCGCAGGCCGCACCAAAAGGGAGCAGGCCGAACTGGCCAAAGGCGTCCTCGACAAGGTCCAGTCGAACATCGTCGGCGCTGTGCTCCTGGATGCTGAAGATTCAGTCATCGTCACCGGCTATGGACAGTAGACTGCCCAGACCCATGGAAAGAGGATAGTACGTGTCACGATCAACTCCCTGCCGCCGGGGGTATCGCCAGGAGCATGGAGCATGAAAGGCATCCTCCTGGCCGGTGGACACGGCACCCGGCTCTACCCCCTGACGACCAGCCTGAGCAAGCAGATCCTGCCCGTCTACGACAAGCCGATGGTCTACTACCCCCTTTCCATGCTGATGCTCGCCGGCATCCGCGACATCCTTGTGGTAAGCACTCCCTCGGCCCTCCCGCTCTACCGGGAACTGCTCCAGGACGGCTCCCAGTGGGGCATCTGTTTCTCCTATATCGAGCAGAGCAAGCCACGCGGCATCGCCGATGCCTTCATCGTCGGGCGTGACTTCGTCGGGGATTCCCCCGTCTGTCTCGTCCTCGGCGACAATATCTTTTACGGTCACGGCCTTCCCGACATCCTGCAGAAGGCGGCCAAACTTCGCAGCGGCGCTCTGGTCTTCGCCTACCCAGTCGCAGATCCCACGCGCTACGGAGTCGTCGAATTCGACGACGACGGCAAGGCCCTGAGCATCGAGGAGAAACCGGCGAACCCCCGCTCCAACTTCGCCGTGCCCGGCGTCTACTTCTACGACCGACGCGTCCTGGACCTCGCCCAGACCCTAACGCCGTCCGCACGCGGTGAGTTGGAAATCACCGACATCAACAACGACTACCTCGGCCGCGGCGAACTGCAGGTCGAACCGCTCGGGCGGGGTTTCGCCTGGCTCGATGCCGGAACGCACGAATCACTCCTCCAGGCCGCCAATTTCGTACACGCCCTTCAGGAAAGACAGGGCATGATGATCTCTTGCCCGGAGGAGATCGCATTCCGAAGAGGTTTCATCGACCGCAGTCAGTTCCGCGCGTTGGCTGAATCCCTGCAGACCAACCGTTACGGCCACTATCTCCTGCAACTTCTACGCGATGAATTCTCGGAGCCATCGGACCTATGATCGACGGGCCGACTCCTCTGCAAAGACGCAACGGCGCCCGGCCTGAGCCTCACATCGCGGCCCGGAGTGTGCCGGCCCTCGCCGCCGGCTTGCGTCAGATCGACCGCTGCGCGCTCCCGGCATCCTACACCAGTATCTTCAGAAAACGTGCTCTTCCCCCTGCCTACTTCGTCCAGAACCATGTCCCCGACAAGGAAGCGCAGACAGCTGTCACCACCATCTCCCAGGTGGCTGACAGGCTGCGCCGTATGGCGAAAGCCTACGGTGAATGGAACGAGTTCGACATCCCCGCATTCTTCGATCTGTGGCCGGAGCATGCCCCCCGCCTCGTGGAAGTTGAGGAGCGCGTAAGCACCGTCAATGTCACCTTCTTCGCCGACCTGCTTCTGCCATCCTTCCACCGCGCCGAACAGTATTGGGCGCACGAGTTCTTCCCCGCTTACCAGACAGCGCAGCCTCCAGCAATGCGGGGCGAGGCGTGTTCCAGCTTTACCGTGCATTTTTTCGATTACGAGCAACCCAAGATGCGCGCCTATTGGGACAAACTGCTGGCCGTAATCGGGTCGGCCAGACTCGCTCTCTGGAATGATATCGGCTTCCTGGCTGCCACGGCGGGCGGCGAAGAGAAGACGCACTGGCAGTGGGCTTGGCGAACGCAGGCCCCGCGCGGCCTCGACCGGCGCCTCCTGCCGCCCTTGCGCCAACTTCCAACCTTAACCCTGGGCGTGGAGTTCCCCCTGCCCGCAAACCGCCAACCCGGAAGAGTCAGGCGTTTACGGCGCACCTGGGAAAGCAACCGCCGCCCGCGAAAGTAGCGGCATCACCTTGCACTGAAAGGCGCCTATGCAGAACATCCTGGTGACCGGCGGCGCAGGTTTCATCGGCTGCAACTTCGTCCGCCACATCCTGCAACGCGACACTGCCGCCAATGTCACCGTCTACGATAAACTCACCTACGCCGGACGCCTTGAAAACCTTGCCGGCGTCAGTGAACGCTTCGGTGCACGGTTCAACTTCGTGCGCGGCGACATTTGTGACGCAGCCAGTGTGGAGCGCGCCATTTCCGACTTCAGCATCGATACCATCGTGAACTTTGCCGCCGAAACGCACGTTGACCGCTCGATTCTTGATCCCGGCGGGTTTGTCCAGACCGACGTGTTAGGGACCTACGTACTCCTGGAAGCGGCCCGCAATTTCGGGAATCTCCGCTTCCACCAGATCAGTACAGATGAAGTGTATGGCCATATCGAAGGCCGCCGCCGTTCCGTCGAAGACGATGCCCTGCTTCCCCGCAGCCCCTATTCCGCCAGCAAAGCGAGCGCCGACCTCTTCGTCAACGCCTACCACACTACCTACGACCTGCCGGTGACCATCAGCCGCGGCGCCAACAACATCGGACCTTACCAGTATCCCGAGAAGGTCGTCCCCCTCTTTATTACCAACGCCATGTCTTCAATGCCCCTGCCCGTCTACGGTGACGGACAGCAGATGCGAGACTACCAGTACGTCGCCGACCACTGCGACGCAATCCACCTCATCCTGAAACATGGAAGCCTCGGCGAATCCTATAACATCGGTACTGGCAGCGAAATGACAAACCTGGAGATGGTCGAAATTCTCCTCGACGAGCTCGACAAACCCCGCAGCCTGATCCAGCATGTCGAAGATCGCCAGGGACACGACCGCCGTTACAGCCTCGATGTAAGCAAAATGCTCGCGCTGGGATGGGAGCCCGATTTCACGCCCGAAGAAGCGATTCGGTCAACTGCCCGTTGGTACCGAGACAATCAGTCGTGGTGGCAGCCAATTCGGGACGGTGAATTCAAGGATTACTACCGGGCCGTATACGGGGCGCGTAAGACCTACAATGAAACGCAATGACTCTCCCATCGATTCGCCCGGGCCGTAAGCAGGATCTGCCAGCGCTGAGCCACCTGTTTGCCGCCGGCCCGCGCAGCTACTTCTATGATGAACTGGGCGACGCCTCTGAACCAGACCTGCTCGATGGCCCAAACGCCGTCCTCATGGACCAGCGCGCCAAAAGGCTCAGGGGCTATATCTCTCTCCGACTGGCGCAGCGCTCTCCGGCTCTCCCGCCAAATGCCTCCACCAAAGTTTCGCTGCGAGCTGCCGCATTTTCATCGGCCGGCCACGCCGCGCGTTTACAGTTCAGAGCCCTCTTCTGCTTCGCGCAGCGACTTCTGCCTCCTTGCCAGTATGGCTATCTCTTTTTCGCCCTCTCCGAACAGCGCTGGCTCCATGCAAGCCTGAAAGAAACAGGATTCGAAATCTCCGATGCAGTCCGTTTTTACGAATGCAAGGCTCGCGATTTTCAGCCGGCGCCCCAACCGGCGAACCTGCGCCCAGCGCAGAAGACTGACTTCGCAGGCCTGGCCGCTGTCGACGCCGCAGCCTTCGAGCCCCTGTGGCATATGGGAGAGTCCGACCTGCTCGCCCTGCATCGCGACTGTCGCTTTGAAGTCGCAGAGACCGAAGGGACACCGATCGGATACACGGCCCTTCGGCTGCACCAGGACGGCTCCGCCCGCGGATTCTCTTCAGCTCAGATCGTGAGGCTCGCCGTCCATCCCAATGCCCAGAACCAGGGCGTCGGACGCCAGCTGCTGGTCGCCTGTCTCGGTTACACCAGAAGCCTGGATATTCGTCGCGTCTATCTCAACACGCAGGAAAGCAATGCCCGTTCAAGGAGACTTTACGAGTCCCTCCAGTTTCGCTTACGCGGCCGTCCAGTGCCCGTGTTCGTCAAGAAAGAGTCAGTACGCCAGACTCAGTCCGCCCGTTTTGGAATCTCGCATGAAAGGCAGTCGCCGTGATTTTGGCTTGTCGCCGATCCTGCATGAATCTTTTGCCCGCGACAGCGTTTGCTTACATTTTCCCTTCGCGTTGCTGCCCAGAGCCCTTCCCTTGTCTGACAAAAGCGGACCGCCTTTCCTACATTCAGCCCGGCTTTGCAGCAATCGGCAAGCGAACCGACTACAAACGATGAGAGGCTCGCGAACTTGACTGCCCCAGGCCGAAGGTTTTATCGTCATATCATCGTCGTCGTGGGGCTCTATGCCCTCTTGCTCGCCATCGGCTGGGTGGGGTACGTCCTGATCGAAGGTTGGCCCTGGACCGACAGCGTCTATATGACGGTCATCACCATCAGCACGGTCGGCTTCGGTGAAATCCGGCCTCTCTCGCCAGCCGGGCGCGTCTTTACCGGGGCTATGATTATCATGGGGGTCAGCACCACTGCCTACGCGTTTAGCACTTTGGCAGACGTGATCGTTGCCGGAGAATTTCGCAGCCTCATTGGGAGAAGGCGAATGCAGAGTCGGATCGAAAAACTCAGAGGACACTTTATCGTTTGCGGCTACGGTCGCGTTGGCGAGGCTGTGGTTCACGACCTCCTGGCCCATAACGAAGAACTGGTCTTGATAGAGATGTTGGCATCGCTCCGCCCCCACTTCGAAAACACCAAGGTGATCATGGTAGAGGGAAACGCCACCGACGACAGTGCCTTGATCCAGGCCGGTATCGACCATGCCACCGGCATCTGCTGCTGCCTCCCAAACGACTCCGACAATGTCTACGTGGCGCTGACCGCGCGCGCCCTTAACCCGGATTTGACCGTAATCTCTCGCGCAAACAGCCCCGAGAGCGAACGCAAGCTCCTGATCGCCGGTGTCGACCATGTCATCAACCCCTACGTAACCAGCGGCCGCCGCATGGTGCGCCAATTGGTCCATCCCAATATCCTCGAGTTCATGGATGTCGTGATGCATCGCGGTGAAGTTGACATTCTCATCGAAGAAATCGAAATCAGCGAACGCTCCCACTTGCGCGATCGCACCATTTCCGATACAGAAGTTCGCAAGAGATTGGGCGCCAACATCCTGGCCGTGCGCCGGCCGGACGGAGAAACCTTCGTCAACCCCGGCGTTGACTTTCCCTTACGGGCCGGCGACACGCTCATTACCTTGGGAACACCGGAACAACTGGTTCTCTTGGCGACCGAAGCCGAAGACCCGAAGAGTTGAGGCAACTTAAGACTATCGATCAAGCCTTTGGTTCCGGAGTAAACTTACCGCCTGTCACAGTGCATCAGACCGCCGACACTACACAGAAGAGTCAAAAAGGGAACACCAGTTGCCCGAGAGAAGCCACTCCTATCGAACCAGGGCCGTGATTCTGCGGCGCAGAAACTACAGTGACGCCGACCGGATTCTGACCGTCTTCACCCCGCGCCTGGGCAAACGTCTGCTCATCGCCAAGGGAATCCGCAAGACGACCAGCCGCAAGGCCGGCCACCTGGAACTCTTCAGCCACACCAATCTCCTCCTTGCCCAAGCCCGTACCTGGGACATCATCACCGAAAGCGTGACCGTTGAGAGCTTTCTCCAGCTGCGCGCCGACCTCGACTGCATCAGCCAGGCGGCCTACGTCTGCGAGCTCATCGACGCCTTCACCGCGGAGGATGATGAGAACGAAACTGTGTGGGATCTGCTTCTGCTATGCTTGAGGGAACTGAACGAGAACGCGACGAACGCCGTAAAGAAGGACCTTCTCTTGCGCTGGTTCGAGCTCCAGCTCTTGACACAGGTTGGCTTTCAACCGGAACTCTTCTCCTGCCTCGGCTGCGCCGAAGAGTTGCGCCCCGGAGAGAATTTCCTCCACCTGAATGCCGGCGGCGTGTTCTGCCCAAACTGCGGCCGCGCAGCGCAAGGCGCGCAGCCAATTGCGTCAAACGTTCTCAAAGTGCTGCGCCATCTTTCGCGTACGCCCTGGGGCTCCCTTCGAGAGCTCCAAATCGGGATACCCACTGCCCTCGCAGCCGAAAGCGTCCTGCAGCGTTACCTGGTTTCAGTCCTGGAACGCCGCCTGAAGTCGACCGACTTCATCCATCGCCTCCGTCAGGTCCCTGTAAACCGCGCGTCCGAGCCCAACGCGGCCCAGCGACCCCCCGGCGCAGTCAGTGAACTTCCCCTTGACACCTGATCACCATCTCCTGAGGTAGCCCCATGAAGCTGATTCACGCGGCACGATTCACCGGGAGTACCGCCTTCGCCGCTGGAATCTACTCTTTTCTCCTGCTGAGACCCCTCTTCAGCCAGTATGGCCAGACTTCAGGCCAGCAGATGGCGACCGAGGTGTCTCCCCTCTACTTGGAGTTGGGCGGGTGGCTCCTGCTCTTGGCAATCTTCGCCTGGATGGTCTTCCTGGTAACAGTGATGCACACCTACTCCCCAGTCCACCGAATCAGCACAAACCTCCAAAAGGGGTTGCTCCCCATTTCGGCTACTCTGCTGATCGTCTCTGTACTCTTGGGAATGGTGCGCGTCCGGCTGTCGCTGCCTGACTTAACCGGCGATTCTGCCGCGGATGTTTCTCTCTGGCCCGAGTTACTCGTTCAAATCGCCTTGACGACGCTCGGAGCAGGCCTATTCATGGGCGGCGGCCTCACGGCCTGGATTTGCGTCGACCTCGTCTTACTGAAAAAGCTCCCCGCTAAGTGGATGGCGCCCGGCGCGTTTGCCGGCATCCTGTCGCTGCTCTCGCCCCTGTTGCTGCCAAACATGCTGCACCTTCTCGCCGCAATCATCGCCTACCTCGCGTGGTGCCTCGTTTTCGGCCTAAAACGCGCCCTGCCGCCCGCCTATCCGGAGCTCAACTGACCGGCGAGGACCCGGGCGTCTCACGCGCCAACCTCGTCACTCTCAGATTTCATCGTCAGAATACGGAGCCCGTTCAACACCACAATCAGTGTGCTTCCTTCGTGGCCGAGCACGCCAACCGGCAAAGGCAGCCTGAATTCCGGCAACACCATCGGAACGACGATAGTCAGAGCGACCAGAATCAGGATCACCGCGACTGAAATATAGAGATTCTGCCGCACGATGTCGGTTGCGCGCCGGCTGAGGCCAATCATAAAGGGAAGTTTGCTCAGATCATCCGACATCAGCACGACGTCGGCCGTCTCCATCGCGACATCGGTGCCGGCCCCGCCCATTGCAATACCCAGATCAGAGGTAGCCATCGCCGGCGCGTCATTCACGCCGTCTCCCACCATCCCGACCGACCCGGCCTCAACCAGCCTGCCCACGATCTCGACCTTCTCCTCCGGCAACAGCTCCGCGTAGACCTCCTGCACGCCAATCCTGTCGGCGACCGCCGCGGCCACGTCTCGGTTGTCTCCCGTCAACATCGCCATCCGCCCAATGCCCAGCCGCTTCAAGCCCCGAATCGTGTCCGCGGCCCGAACGCGCACAGTATCCGCCACAGCCAGAAATCCGATCGCCTCCCAGTCATTGGCCGACGCATCAAACTGGAACTTGTCACCTGAACCTTCATCTGCGCCGCTCCCAAATACCGCGGATCGGTCCTCCGCAGAGACCACGCGGCGAACAACCAGAACCGCCGTCTGGCCCTTCTCCTGCAGCTGCCGGCCAACTGTCCGAATGACCGGAGGCAGGTCCATCGCCTCGCCCATGAACAGTTTGTCGTTGCCAATGTAAACGACTTCCCTGCTCGCGCCGCGCGAGTAGACCGCCTGAATCCCATGACCGGCCACCCCGCGGAACTCCTGCGGCGATTCGAACGCCAGATTCATTCTCTGCGCCCGCGCCACGATGGCCTTTGCAATGTGATGCTCGCTAAGACTCTCCGCCCCCGCCGCGACCGTCAACAGCTCCTCCCAGGTAAACCCGTTCAGCGGAACAATGTCGGTCACCTCCAGATTGCCCCTCGTCAACGTCCCTGTCTTGTCAAAAGCAATGGTGTCAAGGTTGGCCGCCTTCTCGAGATACGCTCCCCCCTTGAACAGAATTCCCTCACGCGCGCCCGCGGCAATTGCGCTCAAAACTGAAGCAGGTGTGCTGATGATCAGTGCGCATGGGCTTGCCACCACAAGGAGTGTCATCGCCCTGTAGATCGTCTCATTCACCGGCTCGTTGGAAAACAAGAGCGGCACAACCGCAGCCAGGACTGTCGCGCCGATCACCGCCAGCGTATAGGGCTGGCTGAACCTGTCGATTATCCGTTGTGTCGGCGCCGCGTTCTTCTGCGCCTCCTGAACGAGCCCGATTATCTTGCTGATCGTACTCTCCGATGCCAGCTTCGTTACACGCAGCTCCAGGGCGCCGCTCCCGTTGATCGTGCCCGAAAAGACAGCGTCCCCAACGCCCTTGTACACCGGCACGCTCTCCCCGGTGATGGGGCTCTGGTCCACCGTCGAACTGCCCCCCACCACTGACCCGTCAACCGGCATTCGCTCGCCAGGTCTGACCACCACGACATCGCCAACCGCTAGCTCCTCGACGACAATTTCGACAACATCCCCCTCTCGCCGGACTCTCGCCGTATCAGGACGAAGTTCCGCCAGCTCGGCAATCGCCTGCCGCGTTCGGTCCGACGCAAATGACTCCAGCGCACCGCTCAAGGTGAACAGGAAGAGAAGCAAAGCCCCCTCCTCCCACTCCCCGATTAGCGCCGCGCCCAACGCCGCCGCAACCATCAGCAGGTCTATATTGAAAATCCCGCAACATGCATTGACCAGCGCTACCTTTGCACCGGAATACCCCCCTGCAACATACGCCGCTATGGCAAAAACGACGACCGCCCAAGCAGGAAGCAGGCCGCTGACAGACCCGCCCAGCCAGCCTGTCAACAAGAAGACGAGCGTAGCCAGTGCAAGGAACAGTTCAGGATTCGCTCGCCAAAGCTCCACCGAGAACAGAGCCTGTGGCCGGACCCCCAGCGAGGACCGGCCGGCGCCATCCATCAAGGCCGCTTGATCAACCGTATTGGCGGTCATCCCATCCACCTTTTTGCTCATGTAACACCGTCTGTTGAGCCGCGTCCGTCTCGCGAATCGGGCCTGGCTCCATTTGCCTGCCCGGTCTGGGCGCGCAGCCTTCTCCCAATCTCCCTGCGTTTCGCCTCCTGACACTCGGCGCAGAAGCCTGTGACCTGCACCTGGAGTGTCGTCGCCCGAAATCCATTGTTCTGAAATATGTTGTCCATCAGCAGGTCCGGCGCAAGGCAATCCTGCAAATCAGAGACTTCGTTGCAACGCAGACAGATCAGATTGATATGCGGCGACGGGTCCGGCTCGTATCTCGTATGCTCAGTGCCCGCGCTAATCTCAACAATCGCGCCCAGGTCTCGTAGCGTGTTGAGTGTGTTGTAAACCGTAGCCTGGCTTATCTCCGGGTACGCCCTCCGCACCGCTTCGAATACCTGTGAAGTTGTGGGATGAATCTTCGTCTCGCCAAGATACTCACACACCGCCACCCGCTGGCTCGTCACCCGCATCCCGGCGCTGCGCAGCGCCTCAATTAGTCTTACGGCCATTTTTTTTGCTTCCCCACCCTTATTTAGAACCAATCCAAAAATGCTATGCCCAAGTCTACACCCTCACCCTCCGCCTGTCAACCCCTATTTAGAATAATTCCAAATTGACTGAGAGACTGCCACACTTCCCGAAGAAGAGACAAGCGCCTAAAACGAAACGCTAATGTTCCTCTATGATAGAATTGACACAAAAGTGGTTTACTATATGTATATGCGACGGCAGCTTGCGTAACACGAGGTCCGCTCGCGCCACCCCAGGGAAATCCGCGCCTGGCCGCGCCGCGAGTTTCGCCATCCAAACTGCCTACCGCAGAAATCCGCCCGAAGGATGCCAGACCCGTCTCCTTCGCAGACTCTTGCAAATCCCAGGACGACCACCCATGATGCCATTCGACCGCTTCACCCAGAGGGCCCAGAATGCGGCCACCCGGTCGCTCGAAATCCTGCAAAAGTACAAACACTCGCAGATTGATACCGAACACTTCTTCCTTGCCCTCGTCGAACAGCCGGATGGCACTGTGCCCCAGCTCCTCGAGGCCCTCGGCGCCTCCGTGAACGTCATCGCCCGCAAGTTGGAAGCTGTCCTCGAAGCTGCCCCCAAAACCGGCAATGCCCCGCACAGCGGCATGCCCACCGTTCAGGTATTCATCACGCCCCGTCTGAATCGCGTGATGGGCGTCGCCAACGACGAAGCGAACAAACTCCAGGATGAATACATCAGCACTGAACACATCCTGCTCGCCATCGCCAGCGAACGCAACACGCAGAGCGCCAACATCCTCCTCGACGCCAGTGTCTCCAAGGACCGCATCTACGGCGCAATCGAAGAGCTCAGAGGCGGACAAAGCGTCAACGAACCCGACGCCGAGAGCAAGTTTCAGGTCCTCGAAAAATATGGCCGCGACCTCACCAAGGCCGCCGCCGAAGGAAAGCTCGACCCCGTCGTCGGCCGCCTCGAAGAGATCACAAGAGTGATGCAAGTCCTCTGCCGCCGCACAAAGAACAACCCCGTCCTGATCGGCGAAGCCGGCGTTGGCAAGACCGCCATCATCGAAGGCCTGGCCCAACAGATCACCGCCAACGATGTGCCCGAAATCCTCGCTGGCAAACGCCTGGTTTCCCTGGACCTGGGCGCCATGATCGCCGGTACCCGCTTCCGCGGCGAATTTGAGGAACGGCTGAAGGCCGCCATGGATGAAATCCGCCGCAGCGAAGGCGAAATCATCCTCTTCGTCGATGAGCTGCACACCGTTGTCGGCGCCGGCAACGCCGCCGGCGCCCTCGACGCCAGCAATATGCTCAAACCCGCGCTCTCACGCGGCGAGCTCCAGTGCATCGGCGCAACCACCCTCGATGAATATCGCCAGCACATCGAGAAGGACTCCGCCCTCGAACGCCGCTTCGCGCCTGTGTACGTTGATGAACCCAGCATCGATGACGCCATCGACATCCTCCGCGGCCTGCGCCTCCGCTACGAAGAACACCACGCCATCACCTACACTGATGACGCCCTCGAACAGGCTGTCCGGCTGAGCCACCGCTACGTTCCCGACCGCAAGTTGCCCGACAAGGCCATCGACCTCATCGACGAAGCCGCCTCCAGGTTGCGCGTCGCCATGCACGCCATGCCCGAAGAGCTAAAGCAGACCAAAAACTCCATCCAGGAGCTTACCGACCTCGAAGAAAGCGCCTGGGCCGAACGCGACTACGAAAAAGCCGCCCAGACCAAGGCGGAACTGGCACGCCGCAAGGAAGAATACAAAGCCGCTCTTAAGGACTGGAAGGCCGAATCCAATCTCGACGACGTCGTCGATACACCGGATGTCGCCGCCATCGTCCATAGCTGGACCGGTATCCCCGTCATGAACCTGCTCGAAGAGGAAATGGACAAACTCCTCCGCATGGAGGAATTCCTCCGCCAGCGCATCATCGGCCAGGAACGGGCAATCGAAGCCGTCAGCGACGCCATCCGCCGAGCCCGCAGCGGCCTCAAAGACCCGCGCCGGCCTATCGGAACCTTCCTCTTCCTCGGGCCGACCGGAATCGGCAAGACCGAACTGGCCAAAGTCCTGGCCGCCTTCCTCTTTGACAGCGAAGACGCCCTGTTGCGCGTCGACATGAGCGAATACCGTGAAGGCCATACTGTCAGCAAACTGTTCGGCGCCCCGCCCGGCTATATCGGCTACGAACAGGGCGGCCAGCTCACCGAACAGGTCCGCCGCCGCCCCTACCAGGTGCTTCTCTTCGACGAAATCGAAAAGGCCCACCCCGAGGTCTGGAATACCCTCCTCCAGATCATGGAAGACGGCCACATGACCGACGGCCAGGGCCGAACGGTCAACTTCCGCAACACCGTCGTCATCATGACAAGCAACGTCGGCGCAGATTCGATCAAACGCGGCCCGCTCGGCTTTGCCACCCAGGAGCTGGACGAAAGCGCCCTCGTCCAGGGCGAGTATAGTAAACAGATGAAACGGCTTTTCCGACCTGAATTCCTCAACCGCATCGACGAAACCATCATCTTCGACACGCTCTCCAGGGAAGACGTTCGTGACATCGTAACCCTGCTCATGGAAGAAATCGCCCAGCGCCTCGACGAAATCGGAATCGCCGTCGAGATGACGGAAAAGGCCCGCAATCATCTCGCCGACACCGGCTACCACGCCGAATACGGCGCCCGTCCGCTTCGCCGCCTGCTCCAGAAACAGGTGGAAAACGAATTGAGCAAACGGCTGTTGCGCGCCGAATACAGCACCGGCGACGAAATCCTGATCGACTATCTCACCAAGGAAGAAGGCGGAGAGGACAAACTCACCTTCGTGCGCAAAGATCCCGAACCCATCGCCGTCGAGTGGTCGCCAGGGACCCAGGCCGAGGCCGACTCCGGCCGCGAGCGGCAAAGCTCAGAGGAATAGCCCCGCCATCCAGGTTCCCACCGGCAATGACATCCCAAATCAGCGCCCAATCCATCCGGTCAGCGCAGTGCCCTGCCTATCGCATCGAAACCGAACGCCTGGTGCTGCGCTGCTGGCAACCGTCCGACGCCAAAGCCCTCCTCGACGCCATCTCCCGCAGCCTTGAACACCTGCGGGAGTGGATGCCCTGGGCCGCCAGCGAACCTTCATCCCTGGAGGACAAAATCGCCCTTCTCCGCAGCTGGCGCGCCGCCTTCGACCGGGATGACGACTATGTTTTTGGTATCTTTTCGCCTGATGAAAGGGAGGTCTGGGGCGGATCGGGCCTGCACAAACGTATCGGCGCAAACGCCCTTGAAATCGGCTACTGGATTCGCGCCGACCGCATCAACATGGGGCTGGCGACCGAATCCTCTGCCGCCCTCACCAAAGTGGCCTTCGCCGTCAACAAGGTAGACAGAGTCGAAATCCACTGCGACCCCGCCAACGTCCGCAGCGCTTCAGTCCCCCGCAAACTGGGCTTCGTACAGGAAGCGCTGCTTCGCCGGCGCGGCGCCGGCACAGACGGCGCTCCGGTCGACACCATGATCTGGACCGTCTTCCGCGCTCAGCTGAACGATACCCCCATCGCGAACGCCCGCGTCAAAGCCTATGACGTCGTCGGCTGCGAAATACGCCTCGACTAAACCGCCTGCGGGCGCGACATATCCAGGGCCCGCCTGTCCCTGGCCCTTACCGCCCCGGGGAACGCACCCTGATTTCTACTGCCTGTCAATCGGGATTTCGTAGATTGCCGCCCAGTCGAAGAGACCCTCCGCCCGGCCCTGACTGCGCGCGCCCACGACAAGGCCAATATCACCCACCGGCAGTCTCGGATCGGCCACCCTATAAACGACAACAGAGTTGATGGCAAATCGCAGCCTCCTGCCGTCGTCGAGCGCCGCGAGGACGTTCCGGCGCCCGTCAGAAAGCGCAGCCGACTCCGTCCACGGCTGAACCGTGCGCCAGGCGCCCCGTTCTGCAAGCTCGACCTTGTACTGGCCATCATTGTCCACTGCGAACAGATAGAAATTGTCGCGATTCCTGTAGCGCGCGATCAGGCCGCCGTATCCCCAGGCAAAATCGCCTTGCGAAGCCAGACGCAGGTCAACCTCAAACCGGTACCCGCCGAGATTCAATTGCCCCAACGTAGCCCACGCCATCTCCCCGGCGCGATCCACCCTGATCCTGTAGAGGTCTCCCACATAGCCCAGATCCGCGTCTTCGCCCCCGCCAACCGACAGCGCAAAGGATGGATCGTCGAAATCATCGCGCGCCATCAGACGTCCCGCTTCCGGCGGGGCCAGTGTTTGGCCCCCGTACGACCCGCTCATGTAGAACCCGGCCCGCCACAAGACAATCGCCGCCACCGCCGCAACAACCGCAGCCAGTCCCAGCGCCGCGCCAAAGAGGTTCCTCCCCGCCTCGGGAGGACTGTGAACAACCGCCTTGGCCTTGGGCCGGACCCGCGAAAGACCGATCGCCTCCCGTTTGCGCGCCCGTTCCTCCAACTCGCTCGCAGAAATCTCTGAATCCCCCATCGCAACGTCTGAAGTCTCCCTTACCCCGCGATCACAAAAACGGGCAAGCGCCGGCATTCGCCTGCCGCGCCGCCCAACTCGTTCCGATTAACTTCGTTCGCCTGGATTAGATCAGTCTTAGAAGCTTCAGAGGCGCTGCCATACAGCCAACCGGAGGACTGGGGCCGGGTGAAGGCGGCGACGGAACAGGAAGAGAAGGTTTGTGCGGAGGAGGCTGTTGGCCCGAATCAGCGAACTGGACTGCGGTCAACGCATCAATGCGGCCGTCGCCTTGGATATTCTTGTCGGCTTCATTCTGCCCGAACTCGGCATTGTTGATGTCTACGCTCGTGGCCATCAGCATATTCTTGATCTCTGCCGGGCCCAGTCCTGAATTCGCCCGCAGCATCAGCGCCGCCAGCCCCGCCACGTGCGGCGTCGACATGCTCGTCCCGCTGGCCGTCGTGTAATTGTCATCCACCACCTGCCCGACCGAAGTCCCCGCCGCCCGCGCCGCGACAATTCTGCTTCCCGGCGCGACCACGTCCGGTTTGATCCGCCCATCGGCCGTCGGCCCGCGGCTGCTGAAACGCGCGACGCTGTCCTGGTCGTTGGACGCGCCCACCGTAATCACCTTCTCAGCCGCGCCCGGGCTGCCTATCGTACTCTGCCTCGGCCCGCTGTTCCCGGCCGCCACTATCATGATCTTGCCCATATCCACGATCGCATTGCACATCGTGCTCAACGCATCAGAGCCGTCGCTGCTGCCTCGACTGCCCAGCGACAGATTCAGAATATCCGCTCCGTTCTGCGCCGCCCACTCCAGCCCCGCCATCACGTTGCTCATGCGCCCGCTACCATTGTCCGCAAGAACTTTGGCCGCCATGATCGTGGCCCCGGGGGCAACGCCAATGTACTTTCCCCCGCTGGCCGCGCCTGTGCCTGCCGCCGTCGACGCCACATGGGTGCCGTGGCCGTTGCCGTCCACCGGTGAGCCCTTCCCGCTGAAATCCGCCGTCAAGCCCACACGACCGGAAAAGTCCGCGTGCGTTGCGTCAAGACCCGTATCGACAATACAGATCGTGACCCCCTCACCGTCATTGCGCATCTGCTCCCACACCTGCGGCGCCCTGATATGCGGAGTCGAAACATCCAACATGATATGCACGACCTCGTCCAGCCAGATCTCCGCCACATCGTCCGAATTCGCCAACTCGTCAATCGTCGTAGGATCAAGCGTGACAGCTGTGGCCGGAATGACTCGGAATTCCTGATTCACCCTGATTGCGCCGGCGCCCGCCGCCAAACGGCCAATACTCCTCTGTCCGCCGCTTGAATGAAATCTGACAATCACCTCTACTTCATCATGGGCCACTCGGGCCTGTTCAATCACATCCCGAACATGGGCAGAGTACTTCTCCACATACATCGGCCAAACTCCTCCTGATCTCGTCCATTGCCCACGTCCAGCGCAATTTCGCAAATTCGCCTAAACGAATAATGGGCGCGTCAGTGCCGCAACGCTGCAACACACCTGTTAACCAGCAATCCACCCGTCCCGGAGCTTACCAGCTTGAGACGCCCCGCGGACGATCAACAACTGCTTCCTTCCTGCTGCGCAGAACCCAAACCGTCGTCCTGACCGTTGCCCTGCCCGAAACTGCCTCTCCTCCCAACCATGCACACTGCCGGCTTGACCCCAACCGGCGCCAGACCCGGCCAGCGCCCTTCCTGACTACCAAGTCTGAACCGCCGCGTCCTCCTCAACCCGGACCAGCCACGACTCCTTCAATAAGGACCGCAGACCTTGGCCAGGACCACTCACAGCGATACAGGGCACAATCGTAGTCCGATGCCTCACGGTAAATCCAGCCCGCTCGATCGCCGCCTCCTGCCCAGGTCCAGTTCCGTTGACATGCAGCAACAGAAAGACCGTTGCCGACGGCGCTTCATCTATTCGTTTCTTCAATGGCCTGGGAATCTTGCCCTGCGCCCCTTCTGTCATCTCTTGTTCATTCTCGCCCAAAGACAATTGCATTAAGTCTAACAGAACTACCACCTCGAACCGAACATGGCAAACCCGGTTTTTGGTCCCGATTCAGGTTATACTCGCTCACGTCAGATAATCGTAGGCAATTAGTGTGAGGAATTCCTCGAATTCATCTGTCAGAATCAGCTTGTCCAGGATCTCGCCCGCCTCTTCCAACCGGCCCGGCCCGAACTCGCCCAGCCGTTTCAGCTCCTCGTCCCGAATCTGCTCGTACACAGCTCGCGTGACAGGCCGTCCGTCTTCCAGCTTCGCCCCGTGCCGGATCCACTGCCAGATCTGAGATCGCGAAATCTCCGCTGTGGCCGCGTCCTCCATCAAATTGTAAATCGCCGCCGCGCCGTTTCCCAGCAGCCACGCGTTCAAATACTGCAGTGATACGTCCACATTCGTACGCAGCCCACTCTCGGTAATCGTGCCGCCGGGTACACCGACATCCACAATCTCCTCCGCTGTCACCGCCACATCCTCCCGCATCCGCTGCTTCTGGTGCGGAGCGCCGCCCGTCGCCTCCTCGAATATCCCCCGCGCCAGGGGCACCAGATCCGGGTGCGCCACCCAGGTCCCGTCACACCCGTCGCCGGACTCACGCTCCTTATCCGCCCGCACCTTCGCCAGGGCTTCCTCGTTCACCGCAGGATCATGCCTGCTCGGAATGAAGGCCGCCATTCCTCCAATCGCGTGTGCCCCGCGCTTGTGGCACGTCCGGACGAGCAGCTCCGTGTACGCACGCATGAAAGGCGTCGTCATTGTAACCTGCGCCCGCTCCGGCAAAACCGTGTCAGGACTGTTCCGGAACTTTTTGATCGCGCTGAAAATATAATCCCACCGACCCGCATTCAGGCCTGCCGAATAGTCGCGCAGCTCATAGAGAATTTCCTCCATCTCCAGCGCCGCCAGGATCGTCTCGATCAGGACCGTCGCACGGAACGAACCGTGTGCTATGCCCAATGCATCCTCAGCATGGGCGAAAACATCGGCCCACAACCGCGCCTCCAGATGGCTCTCCAGCTTGGGAAGATAGAAATAGCAGGAGCTGCCTCGCCTCTGCCGTTCTGCCGCATTGTGAAATACATACAGCCCCACGTCGAAAAGACTCGCCGCGACCGGCTCCCCGTCCACCAGCACATTCTTCTCCACCAGATGCCATCCCCGCGGCCGCACCAGGAGCGTCGCGATCTCATCATTCAGCTCATAGATCCGCCCCCTCGCCTCATCCTCCAACCGTATTTGCCGCCGAACCGCATCGTAGAGATTCAGCTGCCCTTCCACGCAGTTCGCCCACGTCGGCGAATTCGCGTCCTCAAAGTCCGCCATGAAAACGTCCGCGCCCGAATTCAGCGCATTGATCACCATCTTGCGGTCAACCGGCCCTGTTATCTCCGCCCAGCGACGCTGCAAATCGTCCGGCGTGTCAGCAACCTGCCAGTCCCCGCTGCGCACTGCCTCCGTCTCCGCCAGGAATCCCGGCGTCTCACCCGCGTCGATCCGGGCCTGTCTCTCCGCTCGGTCCGCCAGCAACGCCTTACGCCTCGCATCAAACGCCCCGTGCAGCTCAGCGACAAACGCCAGCGCCTCATCCGTCAATATCTTCTCTGATGCGGCAAGACTCTCGCCCACGACTTTCACATCCACCCGGTCTTGCCCGCGTTCATTCTCCCGTGACATTGCGCTCTCCTTACATGAAAGGGAAGGGGTTAGAGGAACCGCCTAAGAATACTAAGATCCCACAGAGTCGTCAACACCCGCGTCCCAAAGTGTGCAACCCATTTTGGGGTAGTCTATAGAAACGGGCTCCAGACATCAGCGTGCGATCCTCCGATTCCCCGCCCCACGGCGGATTACTCGCCCTTCCCTTTCACCGCTCCCTTACGCCGCAACCCCCTGTAGGGGCGCCCCTTATGGGCGCCCAAGCCCACCCGCCCAGAAACACGCCTCCACTCAGAGACGCCAACACGCCCTTCGCTCCTTCCCCCGCAGTTCCCTCTCCCCGCTTGACACGCACAACCTCATCACATACACTAGCGCCCAATCCAGACACCTCTCTCGGCCCCCCTTTGTTCCCACCGAGATACCATGAAAAGACAATGAAAACGACTCACAGAGAGGGTCCGATGTATCCCCACTGCCTGCCCTTCGACACACCCGACGCCTCTCTGTCCCGCGTCGGCGGCAAAGGCCTCAACCTGACTATATTGGCCAGGGCGGGATTCCCCGTCCCCTACGGCTTCATCATCGCCACCGACGCCTACGCCTCCTTCATCGAACACGCAGGCCTCACCGGATGGATGGCTGACCAAACGGCTGCTATCAACACGACCGATCCCCAGGCCCTCGCGTCTCTCTCCGACAAACTGCGCGCTCGCATCCAAAACAGCGAAGTCCCCGCCGAGCTCTTCAGCCAGATTATCGCCGCCTACGCCCAAATGGGGCGTCCCGCCGTTGCCGTCCGCTCCTCGGCCACCGCCGAAGACCTTCCCGGCATGTCCTTCGCCGGTCAACAGGATACCTTCCTCAACGTGCTTGAAGACGATGCCCTCCTCCAGGCTGTTGTCAACTGCTGGAGCAGCCTGTGGACGGCACGCGCCATCGCCTATCGAGCCCGCTACGACATTGACCAGTCCTGTGTCGCGCTCGCAGTCGTCGTGCAGGAGATGGTTCAAAGCGAAGTATCCGGCGTCCTCTTCACCGCCAACCCGCTGACAGGCAAGCGCAGTGAAACAGTGATTGACGCCGCCTTCGGCCTTGGCGAAGCCCTCGTCAGCGGCCAGGTTGAACCCGACCACTTCGTACTCGATACCACTACCTGTCAGGTCCTCCATCAGCATCTCGGAGCCAAGGCGACCACACTCACCGCTGCGCCTGCTGGCGGCATTGAGGAAAATACTTCCGATCGCGCCGCAGAACAGACACTCTCGCAAGAGCAACTCGCCCAGCTCACAAAAATGGGCTCGAAAGTGGCCGCCCTCTACAACGGTCCCCAGGACATCGAATGGGCCATCGCCGGCGGGGAACTCTTCCTGCTCCAATCCAGACCCATCACAACCCTATTCCCACTGCCCCCTTCCGCTGAAAACGATGAAACGCTGGCCTATATCTCACTCGGAGCCATCCAGGGCGTCCTGACTCCTTTCACCCCGCTCGGCATGGACGTGCTCCGCGGCCTCTTCGCCGGCATCGCCAACCTCGCCTTCCCCGGCGCAACACTTGACAACCAGCGGCTCCTCTATTCCGTCGGCAGCCGCCCCTGGATCAACATCTCCCCCGCGCTGCGCAATCCCGTCGGACGCCTTATCTTCACCAAAGCGCTCCCAATGGTCGAACCCGGCGGCGCACAGGCCATCCAGGAGCTGATTTCCGGCCCTCTCTTTGTTTCCGGCCCCATTCGCTCCCAATTCGTGGCGGTCGCGGCGCCGTTTATCCTTCGGCTGCTCAAATCAGTCGTCAGAGCCTTCCTCCAACCGGACAAACAAAGCCAGGCCGTACAGTCCGCCGTCGAAGCGCACATCGCCAGCGTAGAAGCACGAATCCGCAAAGCCGTTACCTTCGACCAGCGCATCGACCTCTTGGAATGGCTCTGCTACAATGCCCAGTTTCCCTTCCTGCTGCCCCTCTTCATGCCCACAATCATGACCGGCTACGTTTCGCTAAACATACTGAACCAGCTCGCCGCCTTTCTTGCAGGCAGAAACACTGAAATTGATTCGTCCCTGGCTCTCGAACTGACCCGCAGTCTCCCCAACAACGTAACAACTGAAATGGACCTGGAGCTCTGGCAAGTCGCCCAGCGCATCCTCGAAGACACTGTGGAGGCAGCTTCTTTCACCTCCGCGGACCCGGAATATCTGGCCCGCCTGTACGCAAGCCGGGACTTGACTCCCTCAACGCAAGCGGCGCTGGAAGGCTTCCTCGACCGCTATGGCATGCGCGGGCTTGCCGAGCTCGACATCGGCCAGCCCCGTTGGGCCGAACAGCCCCTGCCCATCATCCGTTCTCTGCAAAGCTACCTCTCCCAGAACGACAAGGAAGCCCGCCCTGACCGAGTATTTCGTCGTGGACAAGAAAGCGCCGCCCGCGCCGCGAACCTTCTTGCCACAACCGCTGCCAGCTCATTTCGGACCCCGATTGCAGGCTGGCTCGTGCGTCAGCTGGCCAAACGCGTCCGTGAACTGTCCGGCTTCCGCGAGTCGCCCAAATTCACCATGGTCCGCGTCTCGGGCTTGATTCGCGCCGCCCTTCTCGAAAGTGGCCAGGAATTCGCCGACAAGGGCGTCCTCGGAAGAGCCGACGACATTTTCTACCTCACCATGCGCGAGCTCAAAACGCTTGCCATGCACGCGCCAGGAGACTGGAAGAAACTGGTTCGATCCCGCAGGGACGAAGATCGCCGCGAACGCAGCCGGCGCTCCATCCCCCGCATCATCCTCAGCGACGGAACTGCTTTCTACGCCGGCCTCACCGCCGCCGCCGGCGCAGACGAAAAAACGCTTGTCGGCTCTGGCGTCTCCCCCGGTCTCATCGAAGGCGCCGTGCAGGTCGTTTTCAACCCGATCGACACCAAACTCAAGCCAGGTGACATCCTCGTCTGCCCGGGAACCGACCCCTCCTGGACGCCCCTCTTCCTCGCAGCCGGCGGCCTGATCACCGAAGTCGGCGGCATGATGACCCATGGCTCCGTCGTCGCCCGCGAATACGGCATCCCCGCTGTCGTCGGCGTGGACCGGGCAACCGAACGCCTGCAGACCGGCCAGAAAGTACGCATCGACGGCGGCAGCGGAACCATCGAGCTGCTGGATTGACTCCTCTCGAAGAAGGAGCCCCCGTTCAACCGCCATTTACCGAGTGCACGCGTCTGAAAATGTGCCGCAGGCGCGCCGTCACTCCTTCCGGCAGCGGCGGCCTCAGCAGGGATGCCGCGTTCTCTTCAAGGTGCCGCACATTGCCCGTCCCCGTCAGGATCACGTCCAGCCCTGGCTCATGGCGGCAAAACCGGTAGGCCGCTTCCGCCAACGAGTGCGCGTCGCTCTCCTCGATCACCCAGTCCAACGGCTTTGACAGGTCCAGCGCATCCGCCTCAATCTCGCCGCTGCGCCGCAATTCCACCAGAATCTCCCGCAGACGCGCCGGGTTGCTGAACGCCCTGCGCACCGCAAACATGCACTCCGTCGCGATCCCCTTCTCCTGCGTTGCGTGCAACACGCTTTCTCGCGCCGTCTGATTCAGAATGTTGAATCCGACCATCACGACGTCCACGGCATCGTCTTCGATCACCTTCTGCAGGAGCGAATGGCTCAGGTCCGAACCAAACCTCTCGCTCACCGCCAGATGCCGGATCTTCCCCTCCTCCTGCATCCTCCTCAATGCCGGAAAAATCTCATCGCGTGCATGCCCATACTCGTTCAGAGTCAGACCGTGAAGGTGGTATACGTCGATCGTCTCCACCCCAATCCGCTTCAAGCTGGCCTCCACGCCAGAAACGTACTCCTCCGCCGGCACAAGCTCGCCCCCGCGCCCCGCCCCCTTTTTGCTCGAGATGACCAGCTCGTCCCTGTCAACCCCTCGAATCCCTTTGCCGACTATCTCTTCCGTCCGATACGCCTCGGCCGTGTCAATATAGTTTATCCCCAGATCGAGAGCTCGCCGCACCACCGCGATCGACTCCTCCTCGCTGCGGCCCGTTGCCATTCCCAACCGGCTCGGCCCGCCTGCCCCCAGCCCGACAACACTGACCTGCAATCCAGTCCGGCCAAATGTACGATATTCCATCTCCACCTCCAGTCTCTTCTCCGTCCATGCCTGCGTTCAAAGTTCCATTGTAGCGCGCCCCTCCATCTACCTGAAATCGTGCAGACAGCCTCTCTCGTGCTATAATCGCTTGCACTGACCGCCGGTTCACGGGTTGAATGTGGCGATAGCGAATGGCCGCAAACACTGGCTTCCTTCGCCGCCGCGTCTTGGCCAGGCAGCGTGTGCCCCGTCACCTGCCCTCTGCGCCGCCCCGACGAATAAACACTTCATCCAGTTCTGACGGAGAGGAACTATGTCCGAGGAGAACGTTCAGGAAACCGCAACGCCGCAAGCCGAAGAAACCATCGTATCGGAAGACAACGCCACGGATTCGCCTGCCGAGGGCCGTCCCAATGCCTATGCCTTTGCCAGCTACCTCTTCGGGGGTTGGGCTGCTCTGATGATCGTCTTTACCCTCCTCGCCGTCGTCGCCATGGAAATCGTCGGCATGATGACAGGCTAACCGCTAACCGCTTGCCGCCGGCCCACCTTCTGTCGGGCGCCCTTCACCGGCGCCCTCTCCCCATTCCCACTCCACACTACGCTCCTCCTCAGGCTAGTTAGGTGTTCTTCGCGTCCCTTCGCGGACAAGACGGTTCTTGCCGTTCGGTCCCTCCCGTCCCACGCTGCACAATGCACCGTTTGCAGAATCAGATTCTTTAAACTATAATTGCCCCGACCCGCCTTGAATTCGGTGTTTAGCGCCAAGAGCCTCTGTTTGGAAAGCCTGGCCTCGAACACCTTGACTTTCCGGGTTTCCCGGTCAAGCCAACGGCTCCCAATCCTGTTGCCAGCAAACGCAACGAACCGATAACGTCGCCTGAAAACCTCTGTTCTCTGGAGCGTGTAAGCCTATACACAAATATAGATAGTGACTCGCCGACACAACAACTGCACGCTCAGACGCACACAGCGCAGGGGAACGCGAGCCATTGAAGAACACCGCGAATGCCGCTGCATGACTGCTGGGCAACCGCCTCGCCCAAATTCATGCGCCCTGAATGCACTGCCAACCCGCTTTCCCGGACCGGGCAATTCCAAAGCAGCTGGCAGCGACCTGAACCGCCTATCGTATCGATGGGACAACGCAGTGGGAGAGACCGGCCTGCAATGTCGAAGAAAATCTACGCTTACGGTATGGACGGATTCGTCACGCCGATGATGAAGTACTTCGCGGCCGAAGGCTGCCTGCCCAATTTCAGCCGCCTGCTCAACCAGGGCACCGTCAACGAGACCTATCCCTCCTTCCCCGTATGGACCCCCACAAACTGGGCCACCCTCTCCACCGGCGCGCATACCGGCACCCACAGTGTCCCAACCTGGCAGACCGTGATCAAGCGCAAGTCCAATACCAACGAAGAGGACGTGAGCGTCAGTAGCTTCGACGGCCGCGCCAACAACGCCGAACGCATCTGGAACGCGTTGGAGCGCGCCGGCCTTAAAGGCGTCGCCGTACACTACCCCGGAGCCCATCCATCAGGCGTGGAAATCGGCTACGTTGTCGACGGTTTCGGCGCCCCCGGACACAACAGCACTGACTTCGAAGTGGCCGCGGCCCAGGCTTACACGACCGATGCCTCCAAGGCAAGCGATGTGGCCATGGCACACGACGGCTCCGCGATTTCCGGCCCCCGCAGCGTTGAGCCCGTGCCCCCCTTGGCCGCCGCGGACGGCTGGATCAACCTTCCCGCCAACGCCTCGCCGCCCCTTGCAACCACCTTCACGGTCACAGCCCGCATCGGCGGCGACCCAAACGACTTCCACCTGCTGGCCCTCGACAGCCGCGGCGCCGGCTACGACCGCGTCCTCATCTGCCGCACGCGAGACGGCAGCGACGTCGTCGCCGCTTGCAACGTCGGCCAGTGGAGTGACTGGGCCATCGAACAGTTTCGCATCGACGGCAATGACCAGCAGGCGTCGGTCCGCTTCAAACTGATGGAGCTGGCCCCCGACTGCACAGGCCTCAAACTCTACCGAACCCAGATTACCTATACCAGCGGCTTTACCTACGGCGACGCTGAACTCGAAGCCGAGCTGATCGACCGTTTCGGTCCCTACCAGGAACATGCCTCCATGACCCCCTACACCTCAGGCATGATCGACTACGATACCGCCCTCGAGGAGTGCGAGTACCAAGGCATCTGGTTCGCCAACGTCGCCAACTACATGCTCCACGAAAGAGACTGCGCCTACTTCACCTGCCACTGGCACCTGTATGACTATATCAATCACATTCATCTGGCTGACGTCGATCCCGTCTGTCCCGGTTTCAATCCCGAAACCAAAGAAAAGTACATGGACTACTTCCGCCGCGCCTACCAGGTCGGCGATCGCGTCCTCGGCCTCATGTACGCAGCCGCCGACGAGGCCAACAGCAACGGCGGCGAAGTCTATGTCGGCATCATCTCCGACCATGGAGCCTACCCGGACGTTCGCATCGCCAACCTGCGGCAGTTCCTCTGCGACAAGGGCTTCCTCGTCCTGAAGAACGGTGGGGAAGACGCCGTCGCCCAGGACCTGGACCCCCCTCCCGACAAGATCGACTGGGATCGCACCAAAGCCTACCTTGCCCGCCGCGGCTTCGACATTACGATCAACGCCGAACCCGGCCCTGAATTCGACCAGATCGAGCGCGAGCTTCTCACCGCGCTTCGAACCTGGGTTGACGAAGAAACCGGCAACACGGTGGTCGCCATCGCGCTGCCCAAGCGCGACGCCTACCTGCTCGGCCAGTGGGGAGACGAATGCGGCGACGTCATCTTCGCCTGGGACCATGACTACGTCAGCGGTTACTACGTTCAGTGGCTTGGAATCGAAGGCGGAGGCAATGTCGGCGCGCCCCTCGTCTACGGCGCCCACCACGGCGGCTTCATCCCGACCGAAAACGGATTCTCGTCCACATTCGGCTCCCTTTTCCTCGACGGCCCCGGCCTGAAGAAGGGCTACCAACGCCCCGTCGACCGGCTCGGCTACATCCACGCCGTGGACGCCGTCCCAACATTCTGCCACATCCTGGGCGTCGACCCCCCCGCCCAAAGCCAGGGAACTGTCGCCCGCGATCTATACGAAGGTCATGAGATGGTCAGGGAGAGGACGCTATGAGTACCGAGGCGATGACGAGCACGCGGAGTTCGCTTCCCCGGTGGATGACCAACCTGCGCGCCAAGGAAGCGATCGCCGGCTACATATTCCTGTCGCCCTGGTTGCTTGGTATCATTCTCTTCATCGTCGGTCCAATGATGACCTCCGGCTTCCTCAGCTTCACCCGCTACGACATCGTCAACCCGCCCGAATTTGTCGGCCTCAAAAACTTCATCGAGATTTTCACGAAAGACCGCCTCTTCTGGCCCTCGATGATGCTCACCTTCCGATACGCACTGATCGTCGTCCCGCTTTCGCTTATCGGCGCTCTCGCCGCGGCAATGCTCCTGAACCAGGCCCTGTTAGGAACGACTTGGTTTCGTACCTTCTTCTTCCTGCCCCATCTGACCCCGATTGTCGCTGCCGCCGTCCTTTGGGGTTGGATCTTTAATGCCGACGTGGGCCCCATCAACCACTGGATTCGCACCATCACCGGCAGCGATAACGCGCCCGGCTGGTTCCGCGACCCCGATTGGGCCATGACCGGCCTCATCATTATGGCCATGTGGGGCGCCATCGGCGGCAATACCATGTTGATCTTTCTGGCCGGCCTCCAGGGTGTTCCCCAAGAACTCTACGACGCCGCCGTCGTGGACGGCGCCGGAATCTGGGCCAAATTCCGCAACGTGACCCTACCGATGCTTACCCCGACAATCTTCTTCAACATGGTTCTTGGCATCATCGGCGCATTGAGAGTATTTGCCGCCGCCTACGTCGCTACCCAGGGCGGGCCAGCATACTCTACCTGGTTCTATGCACTGCACATTTACACACGAGCTTTCCAGTACTTTGAAATGGGCTACGCCTCGGCACTTGCATGGATCTTTTTCTTCGTCTTATTCGTCTTCACCTATGTTCAGTTCAGGCAGTCGCGGCGCTGGGTATACTACGCGGGGGAGGTGGACTGATGGCAGGAGAAGTAATTACACGCAACCGCAAGCAGGCGGGAGGAGGATTCATACCTGTCGGCGCATTTCAGTCAGCCTCATTTCAGCGCGCCTTTGGCCGCGGCATTCTATATCTGATCGCTGTATCCAGCTCCGCCGTCTTCATGTTCCCCTTTGTTTGGACGGTTCTCTCCTCGCTGAAACGTGGAGGGGAGCTGTTTCGATTTCCCCCCACTTGGCTTCCGGAAATCCCGCAATTCCAAAACTATCCCACCGTATTTGAAATCGTACCTTGGGCCACCTGGACTTGGAATTCGACATTCGTGGCCGTCGTCTCAACCTTCGGCGCTGTTCTCACTGCCGCTCTCGTCGGCTACTCTTTCGCACGTTTCCGGTACCCTGCGCGCGACGTGCTGTTTATCCTTACGCTCAGCACCATGATGCTTCCTGTAGAAGTAACATTGATTCCCCTATATCTGATGTTTGCTGAAATTGGTTGGCTGGACTCTTACAGACCACTTATCGTCCCTTCGTTCTTCGGAGGCAGCGCCTTCCTGATCTTCCTCATGCGTCAGTTCTTTATGAGTATCCCAATCGACTTGGATGAAGCTGCCCGCATAGACGGGGCAAACTACCTCCGCATCTTCTGGCAGATTCTGATGCCGCTTTCCATCCCAGTTACCGCAACGGCGGCCGTGCTGACATTCATGTCGCAGTGGAACGAGTTTCTTCAGCCATTTATCTTCCTCAATACCAAGTCGAAGTACACCTTGGCCATCGGCATTCGATACTTTCAGGCGGTTGCCGGCTTTGCCGATGACACCGAGCCGAAATACCATCTCCTGATGGCGGCAAGCGTGATGATGACCGCGCCGATCATCATCATGTTTTTCCTGGCGCAACGCTACCTCGTTCAGGGCATTGTCATGTCCGGTATCAAAGGATGAACATTTCCCTGGCTATTTTCCTGTATTCTTTTCCGCTGCATTCCTAAAGGAGGAACGATCAATGCTTAGGCAACACGTGAGTCGGCGTCAATTCTTGACCGGCGGCTTGGTAGCAACGGGCGCTTTAGCGCTGTCCGCTTGTGTGCCGGCTGGAGCCCCCGCTGACGATGGCGCAGGTGACTCGATGGCATCGGAAGAGCCGATTACACTCCTCTTCCACACACGCCTGGGTACGCACGCAGACTGGCACATCAGCCGCAAAGACTTGTTCGAAGAGCAGAATCCAGGACTCGTCATCGAATTCGATGAACTGCCCGGCAACGAGATGTACCCCAAGATCTATGCTCTTTCCGCCTCCGGCACCGTCGGTGACGTTGTCTGGACATACCTCAACAACCCGCCGGAACACAAGGCCAAGGGCGTCCTCGTCCCACTCGACGACATCGTCGCCGCCAAAGACTTCGACCTCTCTGAGTTCTGGGACTCCCTGCTCGCTGCTGTAACCCTTGACGGGCAGCTGCACGCCATCCCTAATCACGGCCACTACGGCACCACCGCCTACTACCACAACAAAGACCTCATCGCTGAATCAGGCGCCGAGGCCCCAAGCCCTGAATGGACTGTCGACGACTACGTAACCATCGGGCAGGCCATCACCGACCCGCCCGAAGTCTGGGGAGTCCGCTCATTTGGCACCGGCCAGGAGCACATCCCCTCATACCTCCGTATCTTCGGCGGCGATGCCATCAGCGAGGACGGCACAACCTCCTTGTTGGACCAGGAGGAATCCATCGCCGGGCTTCGCTGGCTCTACGATCTGCAGCATACTCATGGGATCGATCCCTGCCAGTGTGGCGACGAGGTCGCCAACAACTATGTTGCCGGAACCGTGGGCATCTTCAACACGACCACAGGCTGGATCGGCCGCCTCAACAACATGAAGAATGACGGTGACCTCGAGTTCGACTGGGATGCCGTCGTCGGGCCCATAGGACCTACAGGACTGCGCGGCTCACAGGTGTCCGCCGCCGCCTTCGGCATCACCGGCAACTCCCAGCATCCCTCCGAAGCATTCCAGATCCTGGACTTCTACTCCACCAAGGAAGACGGCATCGAGCATGTCTTCTTCGGCGCCGGCAGCCCAGGTGGACGCAAGGACGTGTGGGAAAGCGATGAGCTCAATTCCATCCATCCCATCTTCCGCCAGCACCAGGAAATCTACCCTGAAGGCCCGCGCAAGTGGCACCGGCCCGCCAATGCCCGCACATCCGAATTCGTCAACACCATGAACAATAACCTCCAGGCTATTTGGACCGAAGCCGTAATCTTTGAAGAGGGTGTCGAGCAAACTCACCTCCTCGTCCAGGAGGTGCTGGACAAGGATCCGCTCGTCTAACTCTCTCCTGAGACGAAAGTCCCCCCGGCCCGGAACCCGACGGACTCCGGGTCGGGGTTCTAAACCATCATCTTCAAGTTCCGTCACACTCCTCGGAGGAGATAATGAAAAACCTGGTTTCACGACGTTCATTCCTGCAAGGCGCCGTAGCAATCTCCGCCGGCGCGCTTGCCGCATGTGTCGCCCCGGCCGCCCCCGAAGGGGACATGGCCGACGAAGGCGCCGCCATGGAGCCCGTCCACCTGCGATGGGATACCTTCCGCGGCATCGGCAGTGGCTGGAACGAAGAGCGCATCGAAACCTTCACTGAGATGCACTCCGACGTCACCATCGAACTGCGACCCCTTGCCGGCTCCGGCCAGCAGGATAACTACGCCAAAATGTACGCCGCGCAGGCCGCCGGCGACCTCGGCGAAGTCGTCGCCTTCGACCCCTCCCACTACCACTTCTGGCGCGCCATCAACAAAGGCATCATCATGCCGATCGACGAGCTCGTCGCCGCTGATGACACCCCCCTCTCAGAATGGTTTGAGCACTTTCTGGGCCTGCAATACTACCAGGGTCAGCTCTATGGCTTCCCCAGTTGGGGTTGGGCAGGCTTTGACACCCTGGTGCTCAACGCAGTCCATGTCGAAGAAGCGGGTCTTGATGTCCCCGACCCCGTCGGCCGCGACGTCTCAATCGATACCATTCACGAATGGGCCCACTCCTTCTACGTTGAAGGCGAACGCTTCGGGCTCAACATCAGCCACAACGAAGCAACCGTCGTCGTACTCTGCCGCCTGTTTGGCAGTTCGCTCATCAACGAAGAAGGCACCCAGTGTCTCCTTCTTGAGGACTCCAATGCCACCGAAGCGATGCGGTGGGCCTACGACCTCGGTGTCGTCGACCAGGTGCTTCCCGCCCCCGGAGACCTCGAAAACGCCGGCGGCGCGCTCGTCGCCGGTCTGCTCACGATGAACTGGTGCGGTTCCCTCTGCGTTCGCAACTTCAACAACCAGATTGAAGACGAATCAGTTGCCAAAGCCTGGCAGATTCTCTTCCCCGCACGCGAAGATGGACGCTACCCGTCCCAGCTGCGCGGCGGCACCTGGAACCTCCGCACCGACCAGGACCACGCTGATGTCGCCTTCCAGTTCCTCCGCCACATCGCAGGACATGACGGCAGCCTCAGCTTCAACCTCGTCGCCGGCAACTTCGCCATGGTCCGCCCCGACGTTGTCCAGTCGCTTATCGACGAAGATCCCATCCACGACTGGTTTATCTCCAGCCTCGAAAACGGGATCCCCGCGCACGCGCCTGCCAACTCACGCGGTCGCGAATACACCTCGGCAGTCCAGCAGTGGACCGACCTCCTCCTCGACCCTCACCAGCCGGTCGAATTCGAGAAAGGACTGCAGGACCTGAACGACAACATCCAGGCCGTTCTGGATATGGAACCGGCCTGATCTTCTCAGGCTGCGGCAGAGCGGCGGGCAGGGCGTCTTGCGCTGCCCGCCGCTCCCAGTTCTCGGAGTAACCCATGGCGACGATGGCCAACCGGCTGAAACTGTCGGGCTTTTCTGAAATGCTCACAACCTCGCGTCAGAGGCGGGAAAACTTCTACGGATACCTCTTCCTCACCCCCTGGCTGATCGGTTTCTTTGGGCTCTTCCTCGGCCCCGGGCTCTTCTCCCTCTACCTGAGCTTCACCAAGTACGATGTCCTCAGCGCGCCCGAATGGATCGGCCTCAAAAACTACATCAAGATGTTCTCCGATGACCCCCTCTTCTATACGTCCCTGGGCCGCACTTTCTACTATGCCGGCGTGGGCATCCCTCTCGGCGTCTTTGGCTCCATGTTCCTGGCCATCCTGCTCAACGCAAAACTGCGGGGCCTCGCTGCCTATCGCACTCTCTTCTTCATGCCCTCATTAGTGCCTATCGTTGCCTCAGTAGTCCTTTGGAAATGGTTGCTTCACGCCGATTTCGGCATCATCAACCAGTGGCTGGTCGACATCGGCTGGTCAGACCCGCCAGGCTGGTTCGGAGACCGCCGCTGGGCAATCCCCTCTCTAATCTTCATGGGCCTCTGGCAAGGCCTAGGCGGGACGCGCATGATCATCTTCCTCGCCGGCCTGCAGGGCATCCCCGAATCCCTCTATGAGGCCGCCTCCATTGACGGCGCCACCGCCTTCCACAAACTCCGCCACGTCACCATCCCCCTGTTGACCCCGACCATCTTCTTTAACATGGTTCTCGGCGTCATCGGCGGACTGCAAGTTTTCACCGCCGCCTTCGTTGCCACGGAGGGGGGCCCCGGATTCGCCACTACCTTCTACAGCCTGCACCTCTACAGGCAAGCCTTTGACTACTGGAACATGGGCTACGCTGCCACCTTGGCTTGGTTCTTCGCCCTGGTTATCGTGTCCCTCACCATTTGGCAGCTGCGACTCTCTCGCCGCTGGGTCTTCTACTACGGGAGCTAAGAGAAGATGGCCGCAACTATCGAAAGACTGCCCAGCACAGAACTCCGTGCCGATGTCTACCGTCGCGGACGCAATCGCATCCAAAAAGCCGTCACGTATGTCCTCCTCACGGCCGCGGCCCTGATGTTTGCCTTCCCCCTGTTCTGGACTGTGTCAAGCTCCCTGCAGACGTGGAAAGAGCTACGCTCCTTCGAACCGCACCTCCTGCCCGCCGTTCCCCAGTGGGGCAACTACGCCCGGGTCTTCGTGTCAGTGCCCTTTGCTCGCTGGATGGGAAACAGCTTCCTCATCACCGCAATCACCATCCCCGGCGTCATCATCACCGGCTCCCTGACCGCCTACTCCTTCGCCCGATTCAACTACATCGGCAAGGAGATCTGGTTCGTACTCATGCTCGGAACCATGATGATCCCAACCCAGGTGACGCTCATTCCCCAGTACGTTCTCTTCTTCAACCTCAAACTGATCAACACCTACGTCCCGCTTACAATCGGCTCCTGGCTCGGCGGCGGCGCCTTTATGATCTTCCTTCTGCGCCAGTTCATCATGTCCATCCCCAGAGACCTGGACGAAGCCGCGCTCATGGACGGCGCGTCCCCCATCCGCATTCTTTGGGGCGTCCTCCTGCCTCTCATGAAGCCCGCCCTCACCACCGTTGCAATCCTACAGTTCCTCGGCGACTGGAATGAGTTCTTCGGTCCCTTCATCTACCTCAACAGAGTCGACCTCTTCACCGCCGCCGTCGGACTCCGCTTCTTCCAGAACATTCCCCTCGAAACAAGCGACCCGCGCGATCACCTCCTCATGGCCGCCGCCGCCATCATGACAGTGCCCGTCATCACCCTCTTCGCCGCCGCCCAGCGCTACTTCATCCAGGGCGTCGTCCTCAGCGGCCTCAAAATCTGAGAGTCAGCGTGCCCGCTGGTTGGCCAGGTCGCCCCTCGAACATTCCTCCTTACGCGGAGGAATGTTTGAAAGCGCTGGCTTCAGCCAGGCTGGGACAGGTTATCTCAATCGGAGGGGCTTTCGGTCTGTTGCACTACATTGACCACAGGCGAAATCGTGGCGTTGACGCCCGGTGGTCTGAGGGGGCCACCACCGCGCAAAGGCGGCAGGCCGTGGAACTCATCTCCAAAGTTCTGGCAGACCATGGAGACCTGAGCATTCACGAGTGGGGCGACGTCTGTAGTATCGAGCTCCGCCGCAAAGGGAGGACCGTCTTTAGCTTTCAGATTGCGGATCGATCTGTTCAGTTGGAGAAATCAGTTTCCGCACAGTGGACAGACGTTCAACTCGACAGCCTCAACGACCTGATTGCAAGTAAAATGGTCGCCCTTGTTGAAAGAGGAGCGCCGCGAGACTTTCTTGACATTTTCGCCGTATGTGAAACTCAAGCAGCCACCTCTCAGGATTGCTGGCTGCTGTGGCGCGAGAGGCAGGCGCAAAGCGGAGGATCGACCTCACGTTCTCGCGCAACGCTGGCGATCACCACAAGTCTCTCGCGAATAGAAATGCGGCGACCCTTGCCCAGCATCGCGAATCAACAACAAAGAAGCGAGGCCGAAAGAACCAGGAACTGGTTCAGAGAGAAGTTTAACAATGCAGGATTGGATTGACGGAACCTTGTATCCCGACACCGAGCCGCCGGAGGCCTTGGAGACCCTGGCCGATCGAGTGGACTTTCTGGCTCGCCTTTGCGGAGCCTGGGATTTCGGCATCCTGCCCTATGAAGAGACCGTCGCCGAAATCAAGCGTCCCGAATGGCGCGAAGCGGTCGGTGCCTGCCAAATGCTCACCTCGGTGGCCTACCAGATCTTGCGCGAATGGCACAACCTTCCACCCGTGCCCTACATCGGCCCAACATTCCCCCACATCGACGACGATCCCTTCCTCGACCGAATCTGACGCCCAGGCGCAGAATGCCCTTGCCCGCGCCAGATGGAAGCGCGAGCCAGACTGGTCGCCGGCCTCCGTGCCTACTTGAGGATCTGCCGCCTTAGGCCCATCCCCCTACAACATCTTCACCAGCACGCGCAACATCTCCTCCAGCGTCGGCTCGTCAGGATCCTCCGGCGTCCGGTCCGCCAGCGTCGAACTGCCCACCAACCGGTAAATCTCCGCCGCGCCCTCATGAAACTTCGGCGACATCCCCACACTCGCCATCGTCGCCGCAATCTCTTCCATCTCACCCACCCAACGTCTCGACTTCGGCGGCATGCCCGGCAATCCCCCCTCCATCCGCTTCAGCATCGGCCCCTGGCTCAAATTGTACTCCGCAAACAGCGCCTCGCGCACGCCCAGCGCCTCCGCCGCAACCAGGAGATTCGTGCATAGAGCCGTCAAACCCTTTGTCAACCCTGCATAGCACATCTTGACCGCCGACGCGTCGCCAATCCGCTCGCTGACCACCGGCACGTCGAGCCCGTACGCCTCCAGCTTCGCCAGGCTACCCGCATGTTCTCCCGACGCGTAAAATCGCGTCGCCCCTTCGCGTCGCGGCGGCGGCCCAATAATGGAAGCATCTACAAAACGGCCCCCTGCCTCGCTGATGATCGCCCCAATCCTCTTCGTCGTCTCCGGCGCGACCGCATTGCAGTCCGCGTACAGAACATCCGCGCCCGTATTTCTTATTGCCTGCGCCGTCTTCTGCGCCGCCTCCTCGGCCGCAGCCGGAACCAGAATGCACAGCAAGACATCGGCCTCTTCCGCAAGCGCCTCGAACGTCTCGACCTCTTCGATCCCCGCCTTCGCCGCCAGCCCGCGCGTGCGCGCGCTCCGGTCCTTCAAATGCGCGATCACCCGCAGCCCGTGTGTCCGGAGCCGCTCCCCTACCGTATGCCCCATGTCCCCCGGGCTGAGTATCCCTACCGTCTCCATATCGCCACCTAACCTTTCACCTCATCCTCGGCCCTTGCCAGCAGCGCCTTCATATAGCCGATCGTGTAGGCCGTCCCAACCCGGCGATCGTTCGCCATCATCGGAATATGATCCGGAATCAGGACCCCGTCAAAACCGGTCTGCGCCAGCGCCCGCATCGCCCTGTACATATCAAAGTACCCGTCGTCTACAAAAGTCTCCACAAAGTGGGGCAACGGCTGGTCAACGTTGCGGAAATGGATCTTGAACAGCTTGTCCCTCTGTCCGAACTGAAGCAGCGACTCCTCAACCCCTTTGCCCATCAGGTCTCCGCCCTCCAACCAGCATCCAATACAGAAACAAATTCCCACATTCGGGCTGTCCGCCATCTCCATCGCCCGGTGGTAGCCGTCGTAGCTGCTTAATATACACCTCGGCACGCCTGCAAGCTCCGGCTGCGGCGGGTCATCCGGATGAATCCCGATGCGGACCCCCTCCTCTTCCGCCACCGGCGCCGCCTGCGACACAAAATACCGGAAATTCTCCCAGATTTCATCCTCCGAGTACCGCCGGCCATGCGAAAGCGGCATATGATAATACCTGCCCGCCCAGTGGCCCGCCTCGGCCTTTGCCAGGTCAAAGCCCCGCGCCGAGGCCCCCCCTCGCGTCAACTCCCGTTCCGTGCTCCAGATGCCATTCCCCATATGCGCATAGGTCGTATAGGGAATCCCCGCCTTGCCCAACGCCCGCAGATGACTTACATACTCCTCAATCTTGGCATCCCGGTTCTCCAATCCCAGCACAATCGCATCCTGGTTGTGAACCTCCCGGTTGCCAAAACCGTAAACCTGAACGCCGGCCTTCTCAAAACGCTCCTTGGTACGTGCATAGTACTCGTAGCCTGCGTGTTCGCCGTCCGTCCAGCAGACCGCCCAGTCCAGCCCCATCTGCTTGACAAACTGCAGCTCCCCTTCATCCGCTTCCGGCGACATCTGCGCCGCAATCTTCATCCCCGGAGGTATTGTCATCAACGCCATCTGAAATCTCCTGTCTCGCTAAACTCTTGGATTGCTGTGTGGCCAGCCCATTGTAGTCGATCTGAACCTCCCCCGACAACAGCCCGCCGCCAAATCGGTTACAGTTCTCATTATGCCCGCCCCGCGGCGCCTCCCCCCCCGCCACTGACCACTGTAGTTCCCCCCCTTGTGGGCGCCCTCCCCGTCGCTCCTCCACATGCCTGCCCCGCAGCGCCTCCCCGTCCGCCACTGACCACTGACCACTAACCACTAACCACTGTAGTTCTGCCCTCCTGCCCCTCCAGCGCCAGCACCGAACCGCCGCGAAACGCCGCCCACACAGCCCCTCCCCCAGCGCTCTCCCCAGGCGCCCCTTCCCGCCACGCCAGCGCATCCCGAAACCACCTCACAGTAGCATCGCCCTCATACCGGAACGGAATCCGCCACTCAGCCGTCCCCCGCATGAAATTAAATGCCCGGCGAACATGCCACCCGGCATCGACCGAAAAGTCCGCCGCCGAAGGACGGCCAAAATAGCTTCCGCCTTCGGTCTGCCGTTCCCGAACATCCTTTCCCCGCCCCAACGCCTCCAAAACGTCTGCCGCCAGCGAGGCCCCCGCGGTTGCGCACAGGGCTTCCGCCTCCGCGCCCCGCATCCCATCCTCAAACAGAAGCTCCCGCTGCCCCGCAATATCGCCCGTATCCAGACCGCCGTCCATCCAATGAACCGTCGCGCCCGTCACCCTTTCCCCCTCTCGAAACTGCCAGAACAGAGGATACGGCCCACGGTAAAAGGGCAGCAGCGAAGGATGCACATTGAGAAACCCTAAACGTGGAATGGCCAGCGCGGATGCGGGAATGACGCGATCCCAGCAGGCAACGCACACAACATCCACCGCCATCTCCCCCAGCCACCGCCTCACCTCTCGATGACCAATGTCGCCACTCGCATAGGCGGGGATTCCCTCTCGCGTCGCCAGGCGAAGCGGCCCCCCGTAAGACGCCGCGAACGTCCCCGTTCCAGCAAGAGGATGCCCGCCCTCCGCCGCGCCCCCTCCATCGACGCGCACGCCAATTCCAACCGAAGGGTTGACAATGTGCAGTTCAGCCTCCCCCGCAGGATGCGTTTCCCTGCCCGCCTCCGGCACGTACAAAGGCCGAAGAACATCACTTTCCGACCCTGTAAGCAGGACCGCCGACGCCTTGAACCCGCGCGCGATCAGCCCCTCCAGGACCAGAAAGCTGAACAGCCCCGGCATCCCTAGGAATAGAAGGCGCATCTCTCTTGACAAGCGTTCATAGAGAGCCCTATAATGTAGCCCTCAGTTCCAATCATTCTGCGTCTGGAGTGGACATATGGCTCGCACAGTTCAGTGCGCAAAAATCGGACAGGAGTTGCCCGGCTTGGAAGGGCCGCCTTACCCCGGCGAGTTAGGCCAGCGAGTGTTCGAAAACATCTCGCAAGCCGGCTGGGACATGTGGATGCAATACTCGGTCGTGCTCATCAACCACTATGGCCTCAGCCTGGGTGATGGGCAGGCACGCGAATTCCTGATGCAGCAGATGGAAGAGTTCTTCTTTGGGGAAGGCGCGCAAATGCCTGAAGGCTGGACACCTGAAGGAACACCAGGAGCGGTTCCAGGTGTGCCCGCAGGCAAAGGCGCGCCCCGCAAATAGGAGGATCCTCTACGCGAGGAGCGCAAACTCCGGGTCAATCTCGAACGCCAACCTGCTGTGCGCCGTTCGTAACGCCTCTTCGACCAGGCGCGGCGATCGGCCCTTCGCAAAAATGAAACCCAGGTAGGCATCCCCTTCAGGCAGTGGAACCAGTGACTGATCGAGCCGGGTCGTAAACTGCACATCCTCGACTCCGGCCACTTGCTTCGCCTTATCCAACCCATCCACCCGCCGCAGAATGCCTGCCGCCGGGATCGGAATCATCATCACCCCGCCCGCGCTCGATTCCCTCTCAAGGTTCTCCAAGGGCAACCCGCACGCCTGCCGCAGGATGAGTTCCTCCAGCGAGCTCCTGTTCCCCACTTCCATCCCAAATCGCAGTATCCGCGAACACAGCCCGCCGATCGAACGGCCCGCCACCTCCACGATCCAGGGACCTTCGGAGTTGATCCGCAGCTCAGCGTGAATGGGACCAGTCTGCAAGCCCAACCCTCTGGCAGCCGCCTCAGTCGTCCTGACTATCCTCTCTTGCATCTCCGCCGCCAGGCGCGAGGGCGTAACGTAGAGCGTCTCCTCAAAATACGGTCCCTCAAGGGGATCCGGCTTGTCAAAAAGCGCCAGACAATGCAGTCGGTCCCCGTCCAGCAGTCCTTCCAGCGCGACCTCCACCCCTGGAATATAACCCTCAATCAGGAACGGCTTCCCTACCCCGATCAGCGCCCCAAGTCTTCTTATCGCCGCGCCCAACTCACACCGCAGATTCGCCCGGATTACCCCCCGGCTTCCATTCAAATCCACCGGCTTGACCACGCAGGGATACCCAATCTTCTCTTCAGCCCCTATGATCGTCGCCTTCAGGTTTTCGCCAGTCCGGAATTCAGCAAACGCTGGCACGGGCGCGCCGCACGCCGCCAACATGCGGCGCATCAGATGCTTGTTGCGCGCAGCTTCAGCCGCCTCCGGGTCGTTATGGGGCAGTCCCAGCGCCTCCGCGACCAGCGCCGCCACCCGGGAACCGGCGTCATCCAGCGCCAGGACAGCGTCGAAGCCGCCCCCCGCTCTCGTGGAATTGCCCCCTCCGGCCAGCGCGCCGACAAGCTGTTTTGCCGCCTCCTCAGGCCTGCCGAAGTCTGCTCCCAGCGGAAAGTCCCACTCCTCCGCCAGCTTCTCAGGCAAGTCCACGGCAATGACAGTCTCTATGTCCAGACGCGCCGCGGCGTCCACATAGTCCCGCGTCCGATAGCTGTTGGGAGTCGTGAGCAACAGCACCCGCTTCACGCGCACACTCCTCCCCCTCCCGGCTCAGCCCCGATTCCCATAGAGACCGTCCATCTCCACAAGGAGGCCCCAGCGCTCCCTCTGGCGCAGCGGCAGTCTGTCAAGTCTTCGCCCCGCCGCCTTGCCCCAGGAATTGGCGCTGACCACCGTTCCGGCTCGACTCACGCAAGCTGCGTACGCAACCACCTCTTCCATCTCATCTTCTGCAAGCTCCGCCAGCATGACCCCGGCCGCCGCCCCGCTCTCAAACAGGGCTGCGCGTTCCTCCGCCGCTACGCTCTCACGGCTGGCGCCGTCCCTGATCATGACACGCCGCAAATTGGCCTCGCTCAGCGTCTGCAGCAGCTTAGCGAACACTGTCACCACGCCCGGATGGCACGTGCGCGCGGCAAGCACGGCCGCCCGGCTAAAACAGAAGTCGCCCGCCAAAATCGTTCCACCCAGCAGAACATTGTCGATCGTATCTATCTGCTCCGATCTGAGCAATAATCGATGGATGTTCAGCGCAACCTGTAGAAGCTCCAGCGCCGCAGCCAGCGCGACCCGCCTTTCTTCACGCTCGGTCGAATCTTCCTCTGGCGCAGCCGAGGCCAGGACAACCCCTGCCAGAATCCGCTCCTCCGCCATTTCACTGCGGACAAACTGCGACAATGCCTCTGGCAGATCGGCGAATGCCTCTTCAAGCAGATCCGCAACACGATTCTGTTCTGTCTGAAAGGCATCGCCAAGCTTCTCAGCCATGCGGATTTCCCGGTTAATCTCCCCAGAGTCGAGCAAGAGAGTGCAACTCAATGACAATATCCCGTCCGCGCCGCTTCATTCCCGCCGACAGCGCCCCGCTCTTATGCCGGAGCTCAATTGGCTTCATCTCCGACAATTTCCCGGTAAATCGACTCAAGATCTTCATCGTTGTAGAAGTGTACGACCAGCCGGCCGCTACCATCCCCCTTGCGTTCCAGGCTCACCTTGGTCTGGAGCCGGTCCCGAAAACGGTTTTCCCAGAAACGCATCTGTGCCTTCATCTGCTGATCCTCCTCCACCGGCTCCCTGACCGCCGGCTCCGCCTGCCAGCGCCGCACCAGCTCCTCAGCCTGCCGCACGTTCAACGCCCTTGCAACAATCTCCTCCAGCGCCCGCAACTTGTCATCGTCGCTCTCCAGCCCCAGAAGCGCGCGGGCGTGTCCTGCGCTAACCAACCCGTCATTCAGAGCAGTCCGTACCTCAACCGGCAGCCCCAGAAGACGCACCGCATTCGCCACCGCCGACCGGCTCTTGCCCACCCGATACGCGACTTCTGCCTGCGTCAGGCTGAACTGGTCAATCAGTGTATTGAAGGCCGACGCCTCCTCCAGCGGGCTCAGATCTTCGCGCTGCAAATTTTCCACAAGCGCCAGCTCCAGCTGCTGCTGGCTCGTCGCCTCCCGTACAATTGCCGGCACCTCTGCCAGCCCGGCCCGCCGCGCAGCGCGCCACCGCCTCTCCCCCGCAATCAACCAGTAGCGCTGCGGCTGATCAGGACGCTCGGAAACAATCAACGGCTGTATCATACCGTGCTCGCGAATCGAAGTCGCCAGTTCAACCAGGCTGCCTACATCAAAGCTCGAACGCGGCTGTTGGGGATTCGGTTGGATCTCGTCAACGGAAATATCGAGAACGCCCCCTTCTCTGGGCAGCCCATCCTGCTCGTCCGCCTCGCCAGCGCTCTCAGCGGCCGCCCGGCCGAGCAAGGCCCCCAATCCGCGGCCCAACCCTTGTCTTCGACGTTCGCTGCCCTGTCCCAATCCAGTCTCTCTGCTCATTGTCAATCGTCCACTGACTCTTGCGCGCCTTCTTCAGGAAGCCCCGTCCTCTATCCTGGGGCCGCACCGACCCCTACGGGGAATCTATCCACAAACTCAGCAGCCAGTTCTTGATATGCCTTCGCGCCCGCGCTCTCTGGCGCATAGTTCAGCACTGTCAGACCGTGGCTCGGGGCTTCGCCCAGACGAACAGAACGGGGGATCAGCGTTTCAAATGTCTCAACTGGGAAATGTTCTCGTACGTCCTCCACAACCTGGTTGCTCAGATTTGTGCGCGCGTCCGCCATCGTGAGCAATACGCCTGCAACGCGCAGTCTGCTATTCAGGACTCTTCGCACCTGCTGAATCGTCTCCAGCAGCTGGCTCAATCCTTCGAGAGCAAGGTACTCGCACTGCACAGGAATGATTATCCCGTCTGCCGCGGTCAGTCCATTGATTGTTATCAATCCCAGGCTGGGAGGTTCGTCAACAAAGATGTAGTCATAATCGCGATGAAGCGGTCTTAGCGCCTTGGATAGCAGCTGCTCCCGCGCCATCCTAGCCGCCATCTCGACCTCTGCGCCCGCAAGGTCAAGATTGGCCGGGACCATGCTCAAACCAGCAACTGCTGTCGGCGTAATCGCTTCCTCAACCGGCCTGTTGTCTATCAAGACCTCGTAAATGCTCGGCCCGGGCTTTCTGGGGTCAAGGCCCATGCTGGTCGTTGCGTTCGCCTGCGGATCACTGTCTACCAGCAGGATCTTTCTGCCCGCATTGGCCAGATACGCGCTCAGGCTGACCGCAGTTGTCGTCTTGCCCACGCCGCCCTTCTGATTGGCGATGGCAAAAATCTGTGCCTTCATCTCTCGCCCGCAACCAAGGTATCGCCCTCTCCGAGTCCTTTCCTACTGTCCCTCTGCTCCTGTACAGGCGCCCTTCAATCCCGTTGCCAGGGATGCTTCGACATATAGTCCAAAACTGTCTCATGGCTCGGAACACCTTGCACGCCCTGTCCCTCAACGCCGAACGAGGCCGTAATGTTGGCATACCTGGCCGCGTCAATCGGGTCTCCCGTCTCATCCAGCCTCAACAGGAAAGCCGTGGCAAAAATGTCCCCGGCCCCTGTGGGATCGACTTCCCGCGCCGGGCGCGGCGGAATCGGCACGACCTCCACCCCCGAATCGGCGCGCCGCCGGTATACTGTGCTCCCGTCCCGGTACGCCGTCAGCACGACCAGCGATACATAGTCGAGAAACGTTGTCACCTGCCCCAAATCGCCGTCGATGTCCTCTATCGACAGAATTAACGCGTCAAGGTGTGGGAGTATCCGGGACATGTCGCGCCATGGCGTTGGGTAGACGCGCCCTTCGCCGTCCCAGCGGCGCATCCATCCCTGCGGCACAGCCGCCACAATCGTTCCGCCGCCAAACGATGGCGCCACGTCCGGCAGGACCTCCTGGACCAGCGGCCCGAGAAGCGCGATATGCGGGTCCCTCAGCCGTTCCGGTATGTCATCCGCCCCGATCGGAGGCGACGGCGTATAACAGTACTGAATCCGCCCCTCTCGTGAGTAGAGATTTGCAAAGGTCGTTGTCTTCTCGGCGGGCAATACGTGTACCTCGGCCGCATCTCGCAACTCCGACAGATCGACATCATCCCCCGCCCGGGTCAGGACCACAGGACTGCGCCCCAATCGGGCTGCCGTCACCGCCGCAAAACTGACCGTGCCTCCCAATACATATTCGGTTGTAGTGGGGTCCGCAGTCGCGATATCGCGGGTAACTGTTCCAATTGCCAAGAAATCGATCGTCATTGACCTACCGCAGGTGGCTGACGATGGGCTCCCGCAGCCATCTCCAAGAAGCCTTGCCGCCGCCGTAAGCCTTCACGAATGACTGCGGTTCCGGTAATCAGGCCTTGCACGGCTTCTGCTACAGACACAGTACTGCCCCCGCATCTCACTTGAGCAGAATCTGCACCTTCCGCCGCGTGTCCTCGCCTGTGCTCTCCGTATAAACCTGTTCGTGGTCGCGCAAGGCAATGTGGACCAGGCGGCGCTCGCTCGCCGGCATCGGTTCCAGTGAGGCTGGCCGCCCGGAAGAGACGACCTGCTCCGCCAGGCGGTGGGCCAGCTGGCTCAGTTGCTCGGCCCTTCTCTGCTTGTACCCGTCAATATCAACTACGATATTCTTCCAGCGGTGCAACTCCTGGTTCACCATCAGACGAATCAGATACTGAATGCTCGACAGCGTCTCACCATTTCGCCCAATCAGGATCCCCAGATCGTCGCCAACAACATTCAAGATCAGGGCCGGCTCGCTATCATCCGGGTCGTCCGACCAGATAAGATCGATTTCCGCCTCAATTCCCAAATGAACCAGCATCTGGTTGAGCAGATCAAACGCAAGATCTTCCAGATCGGCCTCCTCGGCATCCGCATCGGCATCGAAGTCCAGTTGCGACTCTTCCGCCCCAGCGCCGCCCGGCTCCTCCTCACTCTCCTCCTCCTCAGAAGCCGCAAGCTCGGCGGCCACGGCCGGCATCTCTTCGTCAAACGAATCTTCTGGCTTCCCCTCATCCTCAACCGTAGCATCGACTACCGCTTCAGACGCTTCCTCGGGTTGAGTCTCTTCCTCCTCATCATCAGACTCTACGAGCGTCAGCCGAACCTGTGCGTCGCTCGCCCCGATTCCCAACAACCCGCGGCTTCCCTCCTGTACGACCTCGACGTCCACCTCATCCCGGGATACACCGAGCTGGCGCAAACCCAGGTCAACGGCTTCATCCACGGTCTTCGCCGTGTAATCGTAGCTCTGACCTCTAGTCATCTTATCGTCTCTTTCGATTGCGTCGGTTCCGTCGACGACGAGGCGTCCTCTTGCGTTGCGCCTCTGTGGGTTCCGCTGCCGGCGTCACCGCCGCAGCCCCGTCCGACGAGGTCACGCCTGCCGTGGCAGCCACGGCCTGGGGCTCGGCCGGCGCGATCGCGTTGTTCACGCCGCTAAGATAGTTGGCGATGTACGTCTGACCCAGCTGCAACAGGTTGCTCGTCACCCAATACAACGACAGACCCGCCGGTACCTGCAGCGTGAAGAAGCCGAACATCAAGGTCATCATCGTCGTCATCTGCTTCATCATGCCTGCCTGACCCCCACTCGCCGTCGGCGTGGTCGCCGTCGTCATCCGCTGCATATAGACCTGACTGACCATGAGCAGGGCCGGGAGCACCAGGTAAGCGAACAATGTGTAGTATTCACCGCCGTTGAACTTTTCGGGGATCCAGGCAAGACCGCGCGTAAACTCAGGAAAGCCAAGATCCGGTATCCAAAAGAACCTGGCGTCCGTCAACGAGGGGCCCAGCGCAACAAGCGCCGAATACAATCCGAACAGAACCGGCATCTGAACAATCATCGGCAGACAGCCGCTCAACGGGTTCACCCCTGCCTCCCGGTAGAGCTTCATCTGTTCCTGCGCCATCTTGTCCTTGTTCTTGCCAAACTTTTTCTGCAGTTCCTGGAGTTTCGGCTGCAGATTCTTCTGCGCCTGCATGCTCCTTATCTGGATCATCGTCAACGGGAACGTGATCAACTTGATAATGACCGTAAACAGTATGATGGCAAAGCCCCAACTGTACGGTATGTCCATATTGACAAGACTGGTATTCAGCCAGATGAGGGACCTCGCCAGCGGAAAGACGATGATCACCTGCCACCATCCCGATGGCTCGGCTGTGTTCCAATCCACCACTCCTTCCCGCGGCACGCCGCACCCGCCAAGCAAGAGCGCCGCTGACACGAGGATCAACAGCCAGAGTATCCTTCTGCGATTCACCGTTTATCTCCTAATCGCCGTGCCATCTATTGGCGCCGGCCGGGCCGGGTTACACCTCATCTGACGTGGCCTGAAACGTCGCAAGCCTTCGAGTAGTCCGGCAATCTCTCCCGAATGGCGTCAGCGGCATCCTGCCTTTTGCCGTCCTGCTGCGCCTGATACGGTCTGACGCCGTCAGGCGACCCTGCCTCGCCTTTCGGAGCCTCCTGCAGTCAAGTGAGCAAGGGGCGCGCACGTAGAATTCAACAATCCTCTAGGGCACCGGGTCAATTCCCCCCGGATTCCATGGGTGACATCGACATACCCGCCGCAGGCCCATCCAGAGTCCCTGCGCCGCCCCGTATCGCTCCACCGCCTCATAGGTATAACGGGAGCAGGTCGGATAAAAGCGACAATTGCTTCCCAATAGCGGCGAAATCCATCTCTGATATCCCTTGATCAGTAGCAGCAAGAACGCCCGCACGCGTCACGTCCCTCTTGCAATGCCCTTCGCAGACCCGCCTTCCGTTACCGCCAACTTTGCCCTGCGAAACAGTCGGCCAACCGCTGCGTCAATCTGGCCGTAGGACGCCTTGCGAATCGGGTATCGGGCGATCAGAACGCAGTCCCACCCGGTCTGTAACTGCCCCATTCGCAGCCGCACAGACTCCCGCATCCGCCTCTTCACCCGGTTCCGCACCACTGCGTTCCCTATGCGCCGGCTTACCGAAAACCCAAACCGGCTGTGGCTAAGCTGATTCTCCTCTACGCAAAGAACCGCCAGATGGCTGCTGTACGATCTGCCTTGCCGGCGAACCCTTTGAAACAGTTCATTGTCCCGAATCCGGAATCGCCGTCTCACGCCGTTCTGCTTCCAAAATCCTCATCCCAAATCCTGCCCGCAAATACTCGCAAAAGCCCTGCCCGTCCAGCCGCGGCCCGCTCCCGCTTCAACGCACGCCCCGACTTTCCCTCAACCAGTATCCACTAAACTCAACTGTGGCGCGCTTTCCAGCTCGGTCCATGAATGAACTGAGCAATCAGAATGTTCGTTTCCTTGTCGAAAGCTGGACCGACAGTTCGGAACGCTGCTTACGCCGGCGCCGCTTCAGTACATTGCGGCCGCCTGGTTTGCTCATCCTCTTGCGAAAGCCGTGCGTGCGCAATCGCTTGCGAACCTTCGGTTGCCAGGTTCGTTTAGGCATTTCCTCAACCCTCCAATGATATCAATTCAGAATAACTACCAATAGTCGATTATACGTGCCATAGGCCGGAACTGTCAAATCTATCGCCAATTTCAGCGCTCAGCCTTTTTGCCCGACCATACCCACATCCCACATGCACACAATCCCACCATACCAATCCCCTTTGCCTGCCCGCAACCATCCCGGCCCTCAGCCCTCACCCTCCTCCGCACTTCTCTGTGTCCCTCCGTGTCCCTCCGTGGATCAACCGCCCTTCCCCCTCCCCCCGCCCCGCGGCGCATCCCAGGCCAGACGCCAACCATTCCCCAAATCCCTTCAATCCCCCCAAATCCCCGTCCAGACAACACGCTGCACTTCTCCCCGCCCCCCAAACAATCCTTTTCCCCCATCAAAACCGTATGATATAGTGATATACAACCGCCTGAACACGTTGGATCGACCTCCCCTCCGTCGTTCCCGTGCAGCCGTCGGGTATTTAGCCATGCAGAATGAACTGTAGCGAAATTTGAAAAACCATTCAGATAACGCCTCCCGACATTCGGCCGACAACGCACAACCGTCCGATAACTCTCAGGCGGCTCCTGCTCCTAAAGACCGACAGCAAGACGAGCTCCCTTCCCTGCACATGCTGGAAGAATCGGCGGCTCAACTGGCCGCCCTGCGCCAACGTGCCGAATACCTGCTCGAACAGCTGGCCGCGGGCCGCGAACCCGTCCCCGGAGCCCCTGTGCTGAACGAGGATCGACACACGCAGCCCGGCGCCGTCGCGCCCACCGGATCACACGCTCCTGACACCGGCCCCCCCACCAATCCGGACGGAGGGCCAACCACCGCCCTGTCTCAGGACCGCCTCGCACCTTCTCAAGCCCTCGACCAGCCTCCAACGCCCCCCGAATCAACTGTCCATCGCGCCGATGACCACGGGAGCCCGCCACCCTCCCCACAACAGGATATCCCGCATAACGCTGAACTGACGCCCGCTCACTTTGAACCCAGCCAGCCTGCTCTCGACGAAACTCGCTCCCCTGAAACGCAACTGGAACACGCGCCTCTCTCCGACTCTCAGTCCCAAAGCTACCCGCTTCAAAAATCACAACATCCCCCGCACTCGCAATCCCTTCTTGATACACCGGTGACTGCCGCGCCTTCGCTTGACTGGAGCCAGGTCCAGGTCGGGCCCGAAACGACCCCGACCGAAGTCCATATGATTGAAGAGGAAATCATCAGCCTGTACCAGGCAATCGACCATGTCCGGGAAACGCGCCGCGAAAACACGGGCCACGCCCTGGCCCTGTTGCGAGAAGCAAGGGAAATTATTGCCGGCCACCCCTACCGCATCGAGAGAGCCCAGTACAATATCGAACAGGCCAAACAGATCATCGATCGCGCCAGGTTTAGCCGCAGCCGTTCCCGTGGCATCGCCCTGAGAACCTTCCTCCTGCTCATCCTCTGGCTTTCAGGGCTCGGCGGTCTCGCCGCCGTCCTCTATCTTTATCCGCTCCGCGTAAACGAAACAGTCAGCTGGATTTCTACAAACACCGGATGGAACACGTCCCACTATTCCTCCATCCTCTGGACTGTCTCAGCCGGCGGCATCGGCGGCTGCCTCGGCACAGTCTCTTTCCTCTTCGAACGCATGAGGGTGCACGAAGAATTCGACCGTCAGTACATCGTCCGCTCAACCATCCAGCCGCTGATGGGCATTCTGCTCGGCCTCGTTTCCTACGCGCTCCTCGCCAGCCTATTCAACAGCCTGGACGCCTCAATCATCGGCCATCCTGTCACGGCATACCTTCCAGCCGCCATTGCCCTTCCCATCGGCATCTGGCAAGTCTATGTCTACGCGCTGATCTTCCGCTTCACACGGCTCTTTACCTTCCAACGCCGTCGCAGATGGTAGACTGCCTTCCCCTGAATCCCACTTCCGCCTCTTCAGCGAAGCGGACGTGCGCGTTCCCGCCCCTCTAGCCCTCCATTGCCGTACCCTTCCTTTGCCAGCCATGGCGATTCTGCGCTAAGATTCAAACAGCGGCCACGAACATATGAGCCGAATTCCCAACGGATCGGCAAGTGTCTGAACGAAAACCTCTCGTTGAACTGATTATCTTCCTGCCAATCCGACGATCGTTCAGGCGGCAGGACCTGCCCCCTCCCGCAGATGCTCTGACAGGCCCAACTGGCGAGGCCGGCCCCAACGCGCGCACGGACCTCCCCGACCCCCAGTCAGTACACCAGCGCACCGGCGGCGCTGCCCGCCATCAGACATTTCACTATCACCTCCCCCCAAGTCTCAGAGATACCGTCCAGACCGGCCACCTGGTCTGGGCCCCATTTGGCGCGCAGGAAGTCCAGGGCGTCGTCGTTGGCCCGGCAGAATCTTCCCCGGTTGAAACCAAGGCGATCTCCCGGCTGGCGCGCCCGCAGCCGGTCATGTCTCCGGAACAGATCGAGCTGGCCTTCTGGATCGCCGACTACTACGTTGCCCCCGTCTCCGAAGCCGCCAAACTCTTTCTCACTCCGGGCCTGCTCAGCAAGAGCGGCGACCCGCCGAAAGTCCGCCTGAAGCGGGAGGAACAGATTGAACTGCTGGTCGACCCCGCCTCCATCCGCGAATGCCTCTTCACACTGGGGCGCTCCACCAGGCAGACCCAGATCCTCGCCGCCCTCCTGAACGCGCCCTCCCGCACTCTCTCCTTCAACGACCTGAGAACCACTCTCAACCTTCCCTCCAGAATCCCCTTCACCGCTCTGAAGAAAAAAGGACTGGTACATGAACGGGATCAAATGGTGGTCCTGGCCCAGTCTCCCGCGGCCACCGAGGAGGCGATTCTTGAACTGCGCGGTGCATCAGTCTATGAGCCCGTGCTGCAGACCCTTGCCCAGGCCCGCGCCCCTCTCTGGAAAACTGATCTCTACGCGCAGGTCGACACCGACCTCAACCGACTCCGCAACCTGCAAAAGGCCGGGCTGATTCGTCTCGAGCAGAAAGTGCGCTACCGCGATCCCCTCGGCGGCCGCCTCTACCCCAGAACGCAACCTCCGGATCTGACCGACCAACAACGGCAAGTCTGGGACAGGATCCGCCGCAGCTGCTTCATGCAACCGGCCCTTCAACCGGACTCCCATAGCCGCCCCCAGGACCCACCCGACTACATTCACACTATGCGAAGTAACCAGTTCCTCCTGCACGGCGCAACCGGCAGCGGCAAAACCGAAATCTACCTGCGCGCCATCGCCGAAACCCTCGCTCGCAACCGCCAGGCCATCGTCCTCGTCCCGGAAATTGCACTCACACCGCAAACGGTCGCCCGCTTCGCCGGCCGCTTCCCCGACCGCGTCTCCGTCATCCACTCCGGCCTCAACACCAGCCAGCGCTACGACGTCTGGCGCAGGGCGCGCGACGGCAGGATCGATATCATCGTCGGCGCGCGCAGCGCCCTCTTCGCCCCCCTGGCCCGCCTCGGCCTCATCGTGATCGACGAAGAACACGAGTCCACCTACAAACAGGACACCGATGAATGGGGCAGCTTTACCCTCTTCTACGACGCCCGCACGATCGCAACCCAGTTGGCGGAAGCCACCGGCAGCGCCCTGCTCTTCGGAACAGCCACACCCTCCCTGGACGCGTACCACGCCGCCCAACAAGGACGTCTGCGCCTGCTGGAAATGCCCGACCGCGTCCTGGGCCACGCCGACCTGGACCGGGAAACACACCCCGAATCGGGCGAAAATCCTGCGGCTGCCCCGTACGCCGCCCTCCCGCCTGTTGAAATTGTCGACATGCGCCAGGAGCTGCGCGCCGGCAATCGCAGCATCTTCAGCCGCAGCCTCCAATCAGAGCTCCACGCCGTCCTCGACGCCGGCGAACAGGCAATCCTCTTCCTCAACCGCCGCGGCACACACTCCTTCGTCATGTGCCGGGACTGCGGCTATGTCGCCGAATGTCCCCGCTGCGATTCCCCGCTCACCTACCACGAACGCGCCGCCCAGCTCATCTGCCACCGCTGTAACGCCCGCAAACCCATCCCCGAAAGCTGCCCCGACTGCCTCAGCCGCCGCATCCGCTTCTTCGGCGCCGGCACGCAGCGCATCGAAGAGCTCGTCAGCCAGATCGCCCCACGCGCACGTCTCCTCCGCTGGGATAGAGACACCACAGGCCGCAAAGGCAGCCACGAACAGATCCTCGAACGCTTTGCCAGCCACGAAGCCGATGTCCTTGTCGGCACGCAGATGATCGCAAAAGGCCTCGACCTGCCTCTGGTGACCCTTGTCGGCGTCGTCGCCGCCGACGTCGGCCTCTACCTTCCCGACTTTCGCGGCCCCGAACGGACCTTCCAGCTCCTCACACAGGTCGCAGGCCGCGCCGGCCGCAGCCGCAGAGGGGGACGCGTCATCTTCCAAAGCTACACGCCCCAACACTACGCCCTCCAGGCCGCAGCCGAACACGATTATCACGCTTTCTATCAAAAGGAAATGACCTTCAGACGCGAGCAGCAGTACCCGCCTGTCAGCAGGCTTGCCCGCCTAATCTACTGGCACAAAAATCTCACAAACGTCCACGAACAGACCGCCCGCATGATGCAGAACCTGCAACTAAGAGCCGAGCAGCTGGGCATTTGGGGTGACGGCGTCGACCTGATGGGTCCTGCCCCGGCGCCCTTCGCCCGCATTCGCAGCTACTACCGCTGGCAAATCATCATCCGCACCGCCAACCCGTCCGCCTTCCTAAACGGCATCGACATCCCCTTTGGCTGGCGCATCGATATCGATCCCATATCCATGATGTAACCAACCCGCCGATAACCGACCCTCCACGAACCATATGATGCAAACCTGCCCCACTTATACATACTTCCTGCCGCCCGCAAACCCCTATCCACTATCCACATTCCCCTGCAGTCTCTCCACCAACGCCTGGAAGTTTCGACCCGGCGAAATCTTCCCCAATACGCGCGCCCCCTTCGCGCCGGTACAGGCCGGCACGTTGCCGCTCTCTCCCCGTATCGTCAGCCGCGCCAGCAGAGCAAACCCCAGCGCCTCCTTCGACTCCTCGTCACCAGGCACGCCCTCGACCTCCCCATACCGGACAATCGGTACGTTGCCCCCGCACCGCCTCCTCAACTGGGCGCCGATCCGCGCCAGCAGAAACGGGTTGCGCGCCCCGCCCCCGCACGCGACTACCTCCGCCACCGGCTTCGGCGCAAATCTTCGATAACTCTCCGCAATCGAAGCCGCGGTCAGCTCAGTCACCGTCGCCGTGAAGTCCGCCGCCGACAGTCCATTATCCGCAGCCTCCTGCTGAAACCTCGCCGCCATCTCGCCGCTGAACAACTCCCGCCCGGTCGACTTCGGCGGCTTCTGCTGGAAAAAAGGATGGCCAAGCCACCGCTCAACCAAAGAATCCTCGCGCCGGCCTTGCGCCGCCAACCGCCCGTCCTCGTCATACTGCATCGCCCCGTCCGTCGCGTGCGCCGCCGCCCAATCGATCAGCGCATTGCCCGGCCCCGTATCAAATGCCAGTGTCGCCCCTTCCGATTCCCCGCCCGTCAAAAACGTGACATTGCCAATCCCCCCGATATTCTGCACCGCCCGGCATCCTTCTGAACCAGCCGCCGGCCGCAGAAAATACTGGTCAAATATCGAAATGAGCGGCGCGCCCTGCCCACCCGCGGCTACGTCGGCTACACGAAAATCAGCCACCGTCGTGATCCCCGTTCGTTCCGCGATCACCGCCGCTTCACCAATCTGCAGCGTCGACTGAACCACGCCGCCCTCCTCCACCTCGTGCCAAACAGTCTGCCCGTGCGACCCAATCAGATCGAACGCCCCCAGCCCCAGTCCACTTCGTCTGACGACGCGCAAAGCCGCCTCGGCAAAACGCGCCCCAAGCTGAAATCCCGCTCGGCTCAAGCTGCGCGTATCTCCGCCGCCCGCGATTAAGCTCTCTATCGCCCCCTTCTCTTCCGCCGACCACGCAACATGCTCAAATGCGAGCTGCCGCATCCCCAGCCCATCCTCTGTACTTCTGATCTCCGCCGCAACCGCGTCTATCCCGTCCGCCGACGTACCGCTCATCAACCCAACGACTCGCATCGACTCGCCGCCCTCCTTACCTACGGGTAAACACTGCCCCGCCATACATGCCTATTCAGCGCAAGACCCTCGCGTCTCCCCTCCGATCCTTCAGCCGTCAATTCGCTTCTCCAACCTGGCCCACTTCCGATACGGAGCAAACCCGCACTTGGCGTAGAAATCAACAATCGTCGTCCAGTCAATGACACAACCGTTGACGCCGCTGTCATGCAGCCGTCTCAATCCCGCATCAAGCAGGTACAGCCCCATCCCCTGCCCCCGCAGATGCGCGCTGACCCCGATCGAACCCAACTGCCCCCAAGGACGCGGCAGCCCGTACGGAAAAAAGCGCTCCACCGGACTGACGGAGTCCTCAAACGTCAAGCGGCACGCTCCCTGCACACCCTCCGTTGTCCACAGCAGCATGTAGTCTGAAATCCGCCCTCCCTCCTCCAGAAACCTCTCCGCCTGCCACCGCCACCGCCCCGGAAACTCCCTCGCCAGGAAAGCTACCAGCTCCGCCTCCTGTCCCGGGGCCCCTGGCCGCGCCGCCGCCGCCACCTCGCGCAGCGCTGGCGGCCTGTAACCGCCAAGCGAACTCGCCGTATCCCAAGCGTACGGCTGCTCCGCGTAACCGTGCCCGCAAGCCAGAAAGAACGCCTCTCCCGCCGAATCGGCTACGGGCCCCGGCACAAAGGGCCGCAATCCACCGCCTGCCACGACGCGGCCGCCCGACTTTCCCACCGCCGCCAGCCTCTCCTCGGCCCACCCCAGCAGCGACCGCCCAATCCCCTGCCCCTGGTACGCCCGCGCCACCGCGATCGCCTCGATCCAGCCCGCCACATCCGTATGAATCGCAGCCGGCGCCCCTGGGTACGCACTGTACAGCACAAAGCCAACTGCGCGGCCATCCACCATCGCCAGCTGCCCAGCCCTTTCAATTCCGGCATCAGCCGTCAAATTGTAACGCAGGAATCTCTCAGTGATCGGAATCTCGCCGCCCGTGCCGTCGTTCCAAAGTTCGACCGACCACCGCGCATGTTTAGGATTGCCTACCTCAAAGTCGGATAGCTCAAATTCCGCCTTCGTTGCTGAATCTGCCATTCGTCCCATCACCCGTCCAACCTGATGCCAGCGCCCTGCTCCACAGCCCTCTCATAGACAACCTTGGCAACCGCCACGTCTTGCGCCGCCAGACCAACCGACTTGAAGAAGGTGATCTCTTCCTCGTTCTGCCTGCCGGGTCGGTCCCCGGCGATAATCGCGCCCATCGCCGCATGAATCCGCTCAGCACTGTACAAACCATCTTCGATCGGACGGATTAGGTCGCCAGCCTCGGCCAGGCAAGCGTCCATCTGATCAACGACAACCTTGGCCCGCTTCAGCGTCTCCGCGTCAACCTCACTCGCGTAGGGAAGATGCGAACCAATCCCCGTAATATGAACGCCGGGCCGCAGCAGACCACCCTCGAAGAGCGGCTCATGCGCGCTCGTGGCTGTAACCAGTATGTCAGCCGCCCCTACTGCCATCTCGATATCGTCGGTAGCGCTGGCTTCGATTTCCAAGTCTCGCGCCAGGGTGGCCGCCATAGCCTCTGCATGCGCAGGTTTACGGGACAACACAAAGATCTGTTCAATTTCCCGCTCGCATACAGCCGCCTCCACCTGGTACGGCGCCGCCGCCCCGCTCCCAAAGATCGTCAACGTTCGTGCATCCTCTCTCGCCAGGTAGCGGGCCGCCACTCCGCCCGACGCGCCCGTGCGCATAGCCGTCAGAAACCCGGCATCCATGAGCGCCAACAGCGCCCCGTTCCTGCCGTCAAAAAGCATTACACTCCCTTGCACCGCAGGCAGCCCTCGCACCGATGGATTCGTTCCGTAGAAGGAGATCAGCTTCGCGCCCAGCGCATCCATCTCCCCGCCCAGATAGGCAGGCATCGACATCAGGCTTCCTTCATGCCGGGCGACCGGTATGTTCGTGCGGACAGGCAGCTCTGCCTCCCCCAGATAGTCCAGTCGGTACGACTCCGCCACCGCCTCGATCGCCGCCGGCATGTCCAACAGGCTTTCCACGTCACTGCGCGCTAACCAGAGAGGCATAGTTGTCTCCCACCCTATTGTTCAATTGTCCTGTTTCGGCGGAGAAAGAATAGCACAGAGGATCGAAGCAACACAATTGCCCTGCTTCCTCGAAAAGGGGTACAATTCAGTCTATCCAATTACCGGATTCGCCAACCTGCCAGATGAAGCCTCAGTACAACTGCCCAGCGGATTCGGCGCCAGAACCCATACCACCGTTATCGCTGAAGCCTGGACAGAGAACAGCCTGTCACCAAACCCAAACCGGCAGCGTCGATGGCAGCCGTCCCTGACGCCAGCTCCAATCGCCCGCCCTCCCAGGAGAAACGCCATGCCCACCGAACTCATCGCCCCCGCCCGCGAACAGGTCGCCTTCCGCGACTACCAGAGCCCTCCCCTCGCACCCGACCAGATACGCGTCCGCAGCCGCTTCGGCGCCGCCAAACACGGCTCCGAAATGGCTATGTTCCAAGGCTACGCCGGCCATCGCGGCAACTACGACGGCGATCTCCACATCTTCACCCACGAAAGCCAGATGGTCACCTACCCCAGCGGTCTCGGCAACATGTGTGTCGGTGAAATCATCGAAAAAGGCTCGGACGTACACGACTTCGACCTTGGCGAGACCGTCTTCGCACACGGCTCCTTCCGCCAGGAACACGTCTGGCCCGCCGCGCGCGCCCGCAAACTCCCCGACGGCGTCCCATGGCAGGCCGCCGTATGCCTCGACCCCGCCGACTTCGCCCTCGGCGCCGTCCGCGACGGCCACATCCGCATCGGCGACGCTGTCGCCGTCTTCGGCATGGGCGCCATCGGCCTCTTCGTCGTTCAGCTCGCCAAGCTCGCCGGCGCGCATCCCGTCATCGCCGTTGACCCCATCCCCCTACGCCGCGATGTCGCCGAAGAGTGCGGAGCCGACCTCGTCCTCGACCCCGCCGCCTGCGATGCCGGCCTCGAAATCAAGCTCGCCACCGCCAAACGCGGGGCCGACGTCTGCGTCGATTACAGCGGCCACTACTCCGCCCTCCAGGCCGCCCTGCGCGGCGTCGCCTACCTCGGCACAGTCGTCGCCGGCGCCTGGCCCGGCAGCTACCCCGCAGGCCTCGACCTGGGCGCCGAAGCCCACTTCAACCGCCCCACCATTGTATTCTCCCGCGCCTGCAGCGAACCAAACCCCGAATACCCCAACTGGGACGAAAACCGCCTCTTCTCAGTCGTCTGGCGCCTCCTCTGCGACGGTAGTCTCAAATCAGAACCCGTCGTCCAGCCCGTCGTCCCCTTCGACGACCTGCTCCACGCCTACCCCAAAATCGCCGCGGCGCCCGAAGAAAACGTCAAACTCGGCGTAGCCTTCTGAGCCCTTCCTGGTCCGCCCCGTCTGTCTCCCACTCCCCCGCAGTACCCCCGCCGTTCTTCGCAGTTCCCCCGCTGTTCCCCTACACCAGATTATCCTCGATGTAGTCCCAATTTATCCGATACCCCATCCCAGGCTCCTGGGGCAAATGAACATACCCATCACTGTCCATCCTGTCTCCAATATCCTCCAGATAAGGCGGCGCCGTATTGCAATCAATTCCCGGCGCCAGCAGTCCCCGCTCATAATACTCGCACGTATCCTCACTCGTAGACCCCAGAATCTGCAGATTCGCAAACCCGCTCATATGGATCTCGCACCGGACGCCAAACGCCTCGGCCACCGCCGCCATCTTGCGCACGCCCGTAATGCCCCCGCGCAGCACGTCTATCCGTGTCATGTCCGACGCGCCCCGTAAAATCCAGTCCGCCCGTGTATACAAACTGCCCGCCGCAATCTCCGGCGACAGAATCGGAATGTCCAGCTCCCGGCACAGCTTGATATACGGCTGAACCCGGTACTCATTCATCGGGTGCTCATACCAGTAGAATCCCAGCTCCTCCAGCACGCGCCCCACCTTGTACGCCTCCTCATACGTCCGGTACGTGCCCCACGGATCAAAGCTCAGCACCATATCATCGCCGACCGCGGCCCGCACCGCCCGGCACACCTCAATATCCTTTTCAATATGCGAAGGCCTGCCCGGAACCGGCTCCTTCGTCACCGGGTTCCAGAAATAGTACGGGTGAATCTTATAGTGCGTATACCCCTCCTCCTTGCACGCCGCCGCATGAGCCGCATACTCCTCCACGCTCCCCATATTCGGAAAGGTGCTCGCGTACGCCTTTACCTTGTCCCGGCACCCGCCCAGCAGCTTGTACAGCGGCACACCCATCGCCCTCGCCTGCAGATCCCACAACGCGCAGTCCAGCGCGCTCAGCAGATGCTCCGGCACATTCGCCACCCACATCCAGTGCCAGAACCGCTCCCTGTCATACGGGTCCTCACCCACCACCATACCCTTCAGCCGCCCCTCCATCTGTGCCCGGTCCTCCGGCGTCAACCCATCCGCGTCGCCGTGCCCGTGCCCCCCAAAGTAATACCCCTCAGCCCCCTCGTCCGTCACCACCTTTGTCAGCGTCTGGGTCACCTCCCGCGGAAAACTGAACCGTCCCTGATGAAACTGCTCCCGCACTACCCGAAAAGGAACCACCTCAATATCTACAATCTTCATCAGTCCTCCACCCTCCTTCCATGAAATCCCTCTTGTCAAAGCACTCTCGCTCTCGGCCGCACCCTCCGGACCACGAACCACGGCAGTTCCTCCGCAGTTCTACGGATACAACTCCTCCAGCAGCGCCTCCAACTCCCTCCTCGTCACCGCATCCAGCGAAGGCGCCGGCGCCCGCACTACCGCCGTCCGTATCACGCCCCGATGCACGAGAATCTCCTTATGCACGCCGTGAAACAGACCCGCGCCCTGTGCCGTCAGCCGCGCCACCGGAGCCAAATGCCTGTAGAATGTCTCCCACGCGCCCGCCTCATCTCCGGCTTGCACGCGGTTCCAAATATCGACGAACGCCTCAGGCTGTGTGCAAAATGGCATTGTCCCAACCGACCCGCGCCGCATCTCCTCAATAAAGTATCCGCCGCCCGCGCCTCCGAAAACCGTAAGCGCATCCCCGGCTTCCGCAACCATCGCAGCCACCTTCGCCACAACCGGAAAGCTCTCCACTTTAATGTACTGTACCCACTCGCACTCCTCTGCCAGCCGCTTCGCCAGGCCAGCCGAAATCGGTGACGCCGCCACATCCTGAATAAAAATCGGCAGTGGCACAGCGTCCGAAATGGCCCGGTAATACCCCGCAACCTCCTCCGCGCCAGCCGGGAAAAATGACGGCGGCAGCACCATCAACGCATCCGCCCCATTCTCTTGCGCCATTTTGCTGTAATGCACCGCCAGGTCCGTCCCGTTCGCCCCCGTATTGATCACAACCGGCACGCGTCCACCGACCTGGTCCACAACAGCGCGGGTCATGCGCCCCCGTTCCGCCTCAGTGAGCTTATACACCTCGCTCCCCAGTGCAACGCCCAACCCATGAACGCCCGCCTCCAAATTGAACTCAATCAAACGCCGCAAACTCTCCTCATCGACCCTTGACTCCTCATCAAACGGCGTCACCAATATCGGATACACACCCTGCATCACCTCAGTCGCCATCTTGCCTCCCCCTCTCTCACCCGTCGATAACTTCGTCCAGACTCACTCTCAGCATCTTGCCCCCACTCCCCCAGAAAAGCAAGCGCACGAGTCCTCCCCCAACCCATTCTCCAATGCCCTCCAAGTGCCACGCATACTGCCTCCCCCATCGTTTCCCCCTCCCCCAGCCCTATGCTATCATTCCCCTAACCCTTCCTTCGCCCGCCAAGAACACCACCAGAAAGGCCTGACCATGACCAACGTCCTCATCCTCTCCGGCGCCAATCACGGCTTCGCCTCCAGCGCCGATGTCATCGCCGGCTTCCTCGGTGACGACCCCGCCATCAACGTAACCGTGACCGACGACAAGGACATCTTTGCCTCCCCCTCCCTCGCCAGTCAGGACGTTTGCGTTCTCGGAACCGGCTTCACCCGTTCGCAACGCCACGACGACGGCTCCGTCACCTACCACTCCGAACTTTCCACCGAACAGGAAGACGGCCTCGTCAACTTCGTCGCATCAGGCAAAGGGCTCGTTGGCGTACACGGCACTGGTTGGTGGATCGGCGGCAGAGCCGCAGACCTGCTCGGCGGCCATGCAAACTGGCACCCGCCCGGCCTTACCTTCACCGTCAACGTCGCCGACGACTCCCACCCCGTCATGCAGGGCATTGACGACTTTGAGGTCGACGACGAAATCTACATCACCGCTTGGGACCCCGCAATCCACATCCTGGCAAGCGCCCAGTGGGCCGATAGGCCGCAACCCATGGCCTGGGTTAAGCCTTACGGCCAAGGACGCGTCTTCTACACCACGCTCGGCCACACCTCCGACACCTTCACGCGGCCAGCCGTACAGAAGATGATGCGGCAGGGCGCGCTCTGGGCCGCCAACGGAGCCGCAGACTGACGCACTCCGAGGAAGGCAGCGCCGGCCTTCTTGCCCCGCTCGCGCGGCCAACCTACCGCCACCTTCTGCTCAGCAGCGTTCTCTGGTGGCAAACCTACTCCATCTGGGTCGTCGTGGCCGGCGTCGTCGTCCTCGATATGACCGACTCCGCGCTCGCGGTGACCCTGCTCACCTTCTGGCGTCGCGCCGCCCAGCTCGCCCTCGGCGGCTTCGCCGGCTTCATCGGCGACCGCCTCGGAAGACGAACTACCCTCATTCTGAGCCAGCTCGTGATCTTCGCCGCCTGCCTTTCGCTCCTCCTCCTCTTCCAAAACGGAAAACTCAGCGCCTGGCAGATCACCGCCGCCGCCTTCATCATCGGAGCCGCCTGGACAGTCGACGCGCCCGCCCGCGCCGCGCTCGTGCCCGACCTCCTCGGCAACCGCCTCACCCCCGACGCCATGCTCCTCGAAGCCCTTACCCACAGCATTCTGCTCGGCGCCGGCGCCTACCTTGCCGGCTGGCTCCTCGACTACTACGGGACCGCCGCCGGCATCAACGCCCTCATCGCGCTGACCGGACTCAACATCGTCCTTCTCGTCTGGCTCGGCCGCCTCCAGCTGCCCCAGACAACACCGGTCGCCGAAGGCGGCGTCTGGAACTCAATCGCTGGAGGTATAGCCTATTTGCGCGGCAACCCCGGCCTGCTCACCGTCGTCGCCGTCTCTGCGCTCATCAACGTTCTCGTCTTTCCCGCCCTCAGCCTCATGCCAGTCTTCGCCCGCGATGTATTCGACCGGGGCGCCATCGGCCTCGGCATGTTGAACGGCAGCTTCAGCCTCGGCTCCTTTGTAGGCCTCTTTCTCACCCAACGCCTGCGCCGCCGTCTCTCCTTCCAAGCAATCTTCGCCGCCGGATCACTGCTCCAATGCGTCGCCTGGGTCCTCTTTGCCCTCGCGCCGTTTTTCCACCTGGCCATGCTGCTTCAATTCCTGGCAGGCGTAGGCCAGGCCGGCTTCTACACCATGCGCAACGTCATCCTGCTCAGCTCCTCCAGCAACGAAATGCGCGGCCGCGCCATGAGCACCGTATCCTTGAGCCAGGGCATCGGCCTGCCCGGCGAGCTTGTCACCGGCTCACTCGCCCAAACCGTCAACCCCCGCTTCGCCGTCTCAGTCCAGGGCGTCATCGCCGCCTTCGCCACCATTGCCGTCTTCCTGAAAGCGAAATCCCGCCAGCCCGCCAACCCATGAACCACCAGCGCCGCCCCTTTCGGAGTTCACTTGCCGTTGCCTCTCTTCGCGACACTTCGCGATCTTCGCGGATCATTGCCCTCTGCCCTTTTCCGTGACCATCACAGGTCAAACAGAAGCCGATTTCAGCCAAAGGGAACGACAGAATGACCACCACACTGAATATCACCACTCCAATGCCCCCACCCCACTGGGCCCTGCTCCAACGAAGACTCCTTCGCGAACAGGCCGAAGGATGCCGCGCCTTCTTCGAACACTACTTCGACAGCCGCGGCTACCTCCTCTGCGTGCCCCGCTGGGGCGGCGACGACGGCCCCGACGACGCCGCCGAGAATATCCTCAACTGGACCATGCTCCACGCCCTCGGCGCCGACGACGACATCCTCGACCTCTACAAACTCGGCTGGGAAGGCCACCTCCAACAGTACACAGAAGCAAAAACCGTCGAAGTGCCAATGGCACGCGACGGCATGTACTTCAAAGAATTCCCAGTCATGTTCGACTGGTTCCACAACGGCGAAGGCTTCTCCGCCTTCTTCCTCCAGGGCCTCTCCGACCCCGACGACCCCAAATTCCAGCTTCGCTGCCGCCGCTTCGCCGGCTTCTACATGGACGAAGACCCGATTGCCACGAACTACGACCCCGAACGCAAGCTGATCCGCAGCATGTTCAACGGCAGTCGCGGTCCCCTGCTCCGCAAAGCCACCGGCCTCGACTGGGCCGGCGACCCCATCGAAGTGGAAGGGCGCTTCCGCCTTGGGCACGGTGAACGCAGCTACGACGAAATGATCGCCCACTTCAAAGACTACAACGACGTCGTCGGCGACCACCCCATCAACATGGCCGCCACCATCCTGCCCCTCAACGCCTTCATGCTCGCGCACGAAGACAAATACCGCCAGTGGATCGTCGACTATGTCGACCAATGGGTCGAACGCACGCGCCAGAACGGCGGCATCATCCCCACCAACGTCGGCCTCGACGGTGTCATCGGCAGCGCATGCGGCGGCCGCTGGTACGGCGGCGTCTACGGATGGGGCTTCACCGTCACTGTGCCCCAGACCGGCGAGCTCGCGCACCGCACCTACTTCCACACCCGCGCCATTCACGGCTTCGGCAACGCCACGATCCTCACAGGCGACCGCCGCTACGCCGACACGTGGCGCGGCGTCATCGACCACATTAACGCCAACGCCCGTGAAATCGACGGTCAGCTCATGTATCCCAACGCCTACGGCGACTACTTTGGTGCGGAGGACTGGTACGACTTCCAGCCCCACCCCTTCACCTCCGGAGCGCTTGAAGTCTACTACTGGTCCATGGACTCGGCGCACCGCGACCTCCTCGCCGATGACCCCTGGATCCAGTTCCTCGAAGGCGACAACCCCGGCTTCCCCGAACAGGCGCTCCTCTCAGACTTCGACCGGCTCAGGCAGAACCTCGAGGTCATGCGCGCCGACACGGCCACCCCGGACACACGCCTTTCCGACGACATGAACCACATCAACCCCGCCGTCACCGAGAACCTGACCAGGCTCATGCTCGGCGGCCTGCCCACAGGACGCACCGGCGGCCCGCTCCACGCCCGCCTACGCTACTTCGACCCCGACCAGAGACGCGCCGGCATCCCGCCCGACGTCGCTGCCCTCGTCCAGAAGCTCACCGACGACTCCGTCACCCTGACACTCGTCAACACCAGCCAAACATCTGGCCGCCGTGTCACAGTCCAGGCTGGCGCTTACGCCGAGCACCAGTTCGGCACTGTCGCCAGCAACGACCAAACCTTCGACATCTCCTGCGACACATTCGACGTCAACCTCGCCCCCGGCGCCGGCGCCCGACTCCACATCACCACCGACCGCTACACCAACACGCCCACACTCGCCTTGCCCTGGCGTAGATAACAGAACTCCTCCCCATAGGGCGCCCCTCGCGGGCGCCCTACTTCGTACTCTCACTCCCTTAAACCAACCCCTGCACGCTGCTCACTGCCCTAAACAACTGGTAACCGCAGCTTCCCTACCTGACCCCCACTGCCAGGTCTGACAGCCGCCCAAACATCTCCCTGTCAATCTCCACATGCAACACGTGCGAAATCACCTGCGTCCATCCATGCACAAAATACTCCCACCCATCCGCCACCGTAAGCCCGCGCTCGGCCGCCTGCGCCTCCGCCTGCCGCATGAAATCCAACTCGCCCCGATAATTCAGCTCCCACACAACCGCGCCTCTGGGAAACACCGCGCGGTTCGTTAACGGCGAACCCGGTGTATCCTTCCCCATCCCCGTCGCATTGACCACCAGACTCCCCGGCGCCAGACCAGCCAATACCTCATCGTTGCGCCGCGGCTCACTGTTCTGTATAAACGCAAACTCTATCGCTCCTCTCTTCGCCGCCAACTCCCGCTCCACCATCTCCCGCAACCGCGCCAGGCGCGGCGCCGACCGGTTGACCACCACAATCCGCCGCGGTCTGTCCGCCTCCCTTTCCTTCCCAATCAGGTGTAACGTCAACGCAACCGCCGAACCGCCTGCCCCCAGCATCAGCGCATCGCCGCCCGTCCGTCCAAAGTATCTTTCACCTAGAATCGAATCCAGGCTCAACCCGCCCGCGACAGGATCAGTCGCCCTTCCCACCAGCCTGTTACCATCCTTCGCGATGCTCGAGACCTCTCCCGTCGCCCTGGCATACGGCCCAAGCTCGTCAAACAGGTCCCGCGCCGCCGCCAGCAGGTCGATCTTATGCGTCGTCACCAGCGCACCCAGCGCCAGCGGACCCTCCTTAATCTCCCGCACCACCTGCCGGTATCGCTCAGGCGCATCGTGAATCGCCATATCAATCCCCACCAGCGACACTTCCTCGCGCCCCAGCGCCTCCATCCACAGCGGAAAAACGCGCCTCGACGAAGACTGCCCCGTCGTTACCCCGATAAAATAAAAGGTAGGCCCATCCGGCCTGACAACGTCAGCCATCCCTGTCATCCCTCCCATTCACCACAGAAAACATCCCCTGTGAACGCCCATTTCCGCTCGCACGGAATCATCCAAATCATTCCCACGTCCCCGCCGTTCCCGCGCCCTTGAATTTTCTCCTGTCAGTCATTATGATAAGACGAAGCCCGAAAGCCGAAACCAATGAACGCTGACAGCCAAGAAAGATCCCACCCCATAGATCCCTGGCAGCAAGCCAACGAAGCCCGCCTGCTCCGCAACGCCCGCCGCTGGGCCGAAACCCGCGAAACCACCCTTTTCACTGAACAGTGGCAGGGCTACTACGTCGCCGTCACCCGCGAAGGCCAGCGCCTCGTCCTCTGGATGCTGGACGCTGAAACTGCCAATACCGACTGGATTCAGAGCGCCCTGGACCTGCGCCAGCCTCTCCGCCTCCAGAGCTCCTACACCCAGGCGATGATCCTCTCCCTTCTCTGGCTTCCCTCCCCCCGTTCCATCTTTCTCAGCGGGCTCGGCGGCGGCTGCCTCGCCACCACGCTCCACCATCACCTCACGCACGCCCGTCTCACCTGTGTCGAAATCGCCGCACCTGTCGTCACCGCCGCGACCCGCTTCTTCGGCTTCCAACCCGACGACCGCCTTTCACTCTCCGTTTCCGACGTCCGCGCCTTCCTGCAGCAGGACACCGCCAGCTACGACCTCATGCTCCTCGACATCTTCTGCGACCATGGCGTTTCGCCCGAACACGCCACCGAAGCTGCCTTTCTCGCCCTCTGCCGCAATCGCATCCCCCCCCACGGCCTCCTCGCCATAAATCTAGGCAACAACGACCCCGCTTTCCATAGCGTTGCCAGCGCCCTCCGCGCCCTCTTTTCCACAGTCTACACCTGCCGCGGCCGCGGCAGCACAACCGTCTTCTTCGCAACCGACCTGCCCCCGCGCACGCCTGAACAGCTGCTTGAAGAAACACGAGCCCTGGCCCAGCGACATGACTTTCTCTTCTCCCTCTCCTTCTGGACCTCCCGCCTCCGACAACTGCACCCCGACCCTGTCGCGCCAGGCGCGGACCCGGTCCGGCCCTCCCCTCGGCATCCTCCCGGCCTCCCGCCGCCATGACGCCCGCCGCCAACTTCTGGACCGCCTGGGGCCTCGCCCGTTCGCTCCTCATTTACTACGGCAAGCCCGGCCGCGCCCGCCGTGACCGCCGCTTCTATGCCCAGTTCATCCGCCCAGGCGCCCTCGTATTCGACGTCGGCGCTCACGTGGGCAACCGCTCCCGCGTCTTCCTCCGCCTCGGCGCATCCTGCGTCGCCGTCGAGCCCCAACCAATCTTCGCCGCCCTCCTGCGCAAGCTCTACGGCCGCAACAGCGATTTCACCCTCATCCCTGCAGCCCTCGGCAGCCAGCAAGGCGCAGCCGCCCTCCACATCAGCCGCCGTACACCCACCGTCTCCACCACCGCCTCCGCCTGGAAAGACCAGGTTGCCCGCTCGCCCTCCTTCGCCCGCGTCTCCTGGGATGACGCCGTCACCGCACCGCAAACAACGCTCGACGGCCTCATCACCCGCTTCGGCCTGCCCGACCTCTGCAAAATAGATGTTGAAGGCGCCGAGCTCGACGTCCTCAGCGGCCTTTCGCAGCCCCTGCCCCTAATCTCGTTTGAATACATCCCGGCCGTCGCCGCCCAGGCCATCGCCTGCATCGCCCGACTCGAATCCCTGGGCCGCTACCTGTACAACTGGAGTCCAGGCGAATCGCAACAGCTGCAGGAGCGGACCTGGCTCACGCCCGACAAGATGACAGCGCGGTTGAACAGTCTGGAACTCGGTCAGAACAGCGGAGACATCTACGCCAAACTTACCTGACAGCGCACACTGCCCAACCCGGGCATCCTGCACTCCACCCTGTCCCCAGCATGAAGCTCCTGGGGTTCCGTGAGCGAGCCTGTCAACACCACATCGCCGGCCCTGATTCCAAAGCCGCGCTCGTACACGTGGTTTACAGTCCACGCCAGCGCCTCAATGGGATCGCGCCGCCGCGCGCCCAGCAGATGCGGCGCCGTCTCCCTATCGTTAACCTGCAGCGCCGCCAACATCTGCTTCAGGTCCAACACCTGCCAGTTCGCCGCCGCCTCGCCCAAGACGACCAGCCCGCCATTCCCATTGTCCGCGATCCCCGCCAGCATATTCTGCATTGGCGTCCAACCGGCCCGGCACCCGGCGGCATAGCGTGTGCTCGTAATATCGAGTGCCGGCATCGCCTCCACTAGCCCAACCAGGTCCACTGCCGTAAATGCGCCCTCCCGCTCCTTCGGTTTAGCGCTGAACCGAAATCCAACTTCCGCCTCGACCATTCCCTGCTGAAGCCGCGCGCGCGGCACAACCGCCCCGTCCCTGTAAACTGTCGTGCCAAAAATCCTCCCCGGTATCGGCCCGTCATATCCCTCCGCCCGCTGAACGCCCACACTCGTCGCCCCCACTTTCCACCCCGCAACCGTCTCGCCAAACTCGCTTTCCAATACTTCCGTCATCTTGTCCTGAACCAAGTACGCGCCCTCGCGGTCTCCGGGAAGCGACTCCACTCCAATGGCCAAGACACCGCACGCCTGCCATACCTCCGCCAGCGCCCGCCCCAACCCTTCCGCTCCAACCATACGCCACCTCCTCAAGATTCCCGCCCCGCCACCCATTGACTACTACCCTTTCACCTTTGGCGGGCGACCCTGGCCTGTCCCCAGCGGCCTTCCCCCACACTGCACCGTCCTTTGTGGGATCCCTTACTCGCCGCCAGTGCCGCGGCTTGGCCCGAAGACCTGACAGACGTTTCACGCGTGCCCCAGCCGTTCTTCGCGCACCTTCGCGGATTAATCGCCCTTCGCCGCGCTTCGCAGACAACCAACTTGAGACCTACCCCCACATTGCCTCCGCCAGACCCCTAAAGATCAGAAAGGGGGACCGCGCGCCCCGGCCCCCCAATTCAGAAACTCGTTTTTTGCGCCCTTGCGCGGCTCGTCCTCTTCCCCTACATGCTATCCGTCCAATCCATACAACTCGGCGGCCGTCCTGCCCATAATCCGCGACCGCAGCCCCTCCGGGAACTGCCGCACTGCAAAATCCGGGGCGTCACCGTCCCAGTGGGGAAAGTCACTCGAAAACATCAGCATCTCTTCCGCCGCAAACATCTCCAGCATCTGGTGAAAATGCCCGTCGTCCGGGGGCTCCTCCAGGGGCTGTGTCGTCAACCGGATATGCCGCGCCGCAACCTCGCTCGGCAGCTCATTCAACCAGGGCACAGTCGAGTGCAACGCCTTCCAGTTCTTGTCCAACCGCCACAGAATCGGCGGCAGCCACGAAATCCCCCCCTCCACCATCACAAACTTCAAGTCAGGAAACTTCGTAAACACGCCCTCTGCCAGCATACTCGTCAAATGTGCAATATAACTGTTCACCAGCGTCGTATGCCACTCAAAATAACTCGTCGGATACCCCGCCGCATTCGGCGGGCCCGACAGGCCCACCCCTTCCGATCCCGGATGAATCGCAATGGCCAGCCCGTATTCGCTCGCCGCCTCATAGATCGGATGAAATACACGCTGACCCATCGGGGTGCGCGCACCGCTCGGCAGCTGCACCTGCACAACCTGCGGATGCCCCCCCAGCCGGTGTATCTCCGCAACCGCCATCTCCGGCACGTGGGCGTATACACCAATCGAATTCAGAAACCTGGGACTACTCGGCAGCCACTCCTCCACAAACACATCATTCACCGCGCTGATCACCGCCGCCGCAAAGTCCGGTTCCGGTGACTGCGCCATGTGCAGGATGCCGCCGGGCAAAAACACACAGTAGTCTATCCCGTATCTGTCGAGAAAGCGCTCAAGGAGCAGATCCGGGTCACCGTGTATCCTGCGCCCGTCCACCAAACTCACGTCCGCGCGCTCCACTCCCATCGGATTCCACCAGCCCAGGTTGCCGGGACCTCGGTTGCCGCCGCCATATCGAGTCCGCCACGGTTCAGGCAACCGCTCCCGCACGCGCTCTGGATTCACGGCCGGGTGAACATCCGTATCAACCACCAGCCCGTTTTTTTCTATCATCTCCCCGCCAATCCACTCATCTGAATGCCGCTCACAAAGTACCGCTGCGCAAAAAAGAACAGAACGAGCAGCGGCGCGATCATCGCTGTTGAAGCCGCCATCATCAGGTTCCACTCGGTCGAGTAAAGCCCTCGAAAGCCCCGCAAGCCAATCGCCATTGTCCAATTCTCGGGGCTCTGAAGATAGATCAGCGGCTCAAAGAAGTCGTTCCAATTGTGTATAAACGCAAACACTGCTATCGTCGCCAACACTGGCTTTGAAAGCGGTAGAATCACGCCCCAGTAAATGCGTAAATTGCTCGCTCCGTCAATGCGCGCCGCTTCGTCCAGCTCCAGCGGAATCGTCATGAAGAACTGGCGAAACAGGAAGATGTTGAACGCGCCCCCGCCGAACCACAACGGCACGATCAACGGCAAAAACGTATCGATCCACCCCAACGTCCGAAACACGATGAAGGTCGGAATCAGCGTTACGATCGAAGGCAGCATGATCGTGGACAGCACGAGCAGAAAGAGCGGCTCCCGCAACGGAAATCGCAGCCGCGCAAACGCGTACGCCGCCAGCGAGGCAGTCAACAGCGTCCCGGTCGTCGCGAAAATCACGATTCGCGCCGTGTTCCAGAAATACTCGTGAAACGCTACCGCCTTGAACGCCTCCGAATAGTTGCTCCACACAATCGGTTCCGGGATCCACTTGGGCGGCATCAGGAATGTCTGACTGCCTGTCTTCAATGATGTCGACAGCAGCCAGACCAGAGGCAACGCTAATACCAGCGCGAAAGCACTCAGCGTCAAATACCAGAATCCGGCCAGCAGTACTTCGATTGCGGCCCGGCTGCGTAACGTTTGCATCCCCAAAATGATTCCCCGCGCCCTAGCGGCGCAAGTCTCCTTCGTAAAAAACCCAGCGATCCGACAGCGCAAACTGCAGAATCGTAAATAGCAGGACGATGATAAACAGGACCCATGCCATCGCCGAGGCGTAGCCCATCCGGAAATTCTCAAATGCCGCCCGGAACAGATACAGCAGGTAGAATAAAGTCGAATAGTTCGGACCGCCCTCGGTCATGATGTAGGCCTGCGTAAACACCTGAAACGCCCCGATAATCGCGATAATCAGATTGAAAAACAGGGCCGGCGTCAGCAAAGGCAGCGTAATCCGCCAGAAACGCCCCCACCAGTTCGCGCCGTCGATCGATGCCGCCTCGTACAACTCCACCGGTATGCCCTTCAGCCCCGCCAGCAAGATCACCATCTGGCCCCCGATCGACCAGAAGCTCATCACGATCAGCGCCGGTTTCGCCAGCCGCGGATCCTGCAGCCAGTAGAGCCCCTCCAACCCGATCCACTGCAAAAACGCGTTCGCCAGCCCCCAATTCGGGTGAAAAATCCACACCCACAATATCGAATTGGCCACCACAGGCGTCAGCGACGGCACATAGTACGCCGTCCGGAAAAAGCGGATGCCCCGCAGATTCAGATTCACCGCCAGCGCCGCCAGCAGCGCCATGAAGAGATGCAGCGGCACCCCGATGAACACGTAATAGCTCGTATTGTACAGGCTCAGCCAGAACCTGTCATCGTTGAAGAGCTTCACATACTGCGCCGGGCCCACCCACACCGAAGGCGTCACCATCTCCCAACGCGTAAACGAAATATACAGCGACGCCAGCATCGGCCCCGCCGTGAAAATGATGAACCCCAGTATCCAGGGCAATATGAACAGATAGCCGTCCCTCGCCTCCGTCCAAAGCAGCCGGCGAGAGTTTTTTCGCAATGAGGCCAAAACCTAACCCTTCTATGTCCTGCTCACCGAAAGCCTAAAACTATTCTCGGTTGTTCCTCCCGATTGAGAGCAATCTTGGGAAAACGCATACCCCTTACCATCGTTGAAGCAGAACATGGATAAGTGGTCTGCTCTCGGGAATGAGCCTGAAGATCTGCTCGATTGAATTCCTGGTAAGCGGTTCCATTGCCTGTCTCTCGAACTCTTCTCTCGAGAGCATTTTCAGATCTCTTACGTTGTATAGCTTCACCTTCAATTCGCCCGGACGCAAGCCGTGAATGGCGCCGAAGTTGTCCTTTGCCGCCGCCACAATCGTTTCGGAAGACGGGAACAGCGGCAACGGAACGATGGTTGGAACAATAGAGGGATCGCGTCCCCATTGAATCAGTTGATGACACGTCTTCTCGGCTGCGGTCAACAGGATCTTTGGCATGTGTGTGGCCCAAGCGTCAAAGTACCTGTCAGAAGTTGCAAAGTGTCGCTCTGTATCAGTGGAAAGGACGATAACATCCCTCCAGGAGACTCCTTCGCCCCGCAGACTGCTCTCAAAGTCGTTGATGGCGCCATGAAGCATCGCAGACGCCGCGCCAAGTAGCTTCAGGCCGGCCCGTCCTGTGACACTGTAATCGTCCGAGCGGATCGCTTCCTTCCAGTATCTGTCCACCGCGTCCCGAAGATTCTGACGACGGAGCTCGATTAGCTCCACGGATAGGGTACGGCTCACATTGAGGGTAGCTGCGCACTCTGCGAGCCGCCCAACAATACTCAGGTCAGTCGGACCGTCGCCAATAATCCCGATCCTGCAAGGCATGTGTTGTTACCCTATCGTTCCTGAATACCAGAGTTCCGTTAACTGATAGGGTGGAATCTTGACCTTGCGATTTCCGCCGGCGTCGTCCCTGAATTCACCTTCCACTGCGCCGATCCCGACTAAGGTTTCCAGAGAATCATTGAGGTTTCTTACGTCGCTCTGGTGCGAAGGTCTGTCCAGGCGCAATGTGTATACGCTGTCCAGGTTTTCAGAGAACTCCCGCAGAACTGTAGGACTATGGGAAGTCAATAGGAATTGCGATCTCCCGATTTCCCGATGGGTCGAAGCTGCCTGCCACAGCCAGTGCATCACTTCACGAATGTTCCCAGGGTTAATACCGTTTTCTATTTCTTCAAGCATGATTATCGATGGTGGCCTGTCCAAAGATACCATCAATGCAATCGCGGCAGCTTTGAGAAATCCGTCTGAAAGCAAGTCAGGAGTGAATTCTTCCAAGAGTCGGTCGGACCTGACACAGCCAAAATCAAACTCCCAGATGGGAATACCATTTTCATTGAGTCGGACACTATGAAAGTCATCGTTGAAGCGTCTGACGAGAGCGACAAAGCGCGAAAACACTCGCTCTTCGCGCTCCTTTGCATAAAACAACAGCCTCTGAAAGTTTCCGCCCTCATAGCCGATCTTGGAGGGAATTCGCACCATTTCGTCCACTTTGTAAGGGTCGATCTTGGCCTCTCGAACTAACGAGTTGTTCAGATGAGAGGGTTGAAAGTGGTATGCAAACGCGCCGCCTAGCTTTTCAAAAAAAGTGTTGAGGTTCCTCCTGGCCTCCACCGGTATATCCCGGTCCCCATCGACTTTAGTTTGTAATTCAAGACGGTCTGAATCCCCTTCGTATCCGCTGACAATCTCGTGACAAGCTCCACTCCCGCACATATGCTCAATTCTCTCTCGGCACCGTACGAAATCTCTCGTAGACTTCACCTGAACGAGCTCTAGTTCATACCTGACTTTTGCGCCATCTTCTTCCCAAGTAACTGACCAAGCTAAGGGCTCGTCGTCTTTTGCCATGCGATATTTATGGCGAAAAAAGTCGGGCCCCCAATGCACGCTGGAAAGTTCGGCACGACTGCGCCTTGGATGGGAGCGCCAAACAAGGCGGGAAAGATGCTGAAGCCCCTGTAAAATATTCGATTTCCCGGAGTTGTTATTGCCAACCAGTAGGGTAATCGGATGTAGTGAAATGGACGACTCGCGATGTGTGCGATAGTTGACAAATGATATGTCTCGAAACATCCTGACTCTCCAACCCAATTGAGACTACCGAGGCTCGGGCGACAGTAGAAGATTCACTTGGGCCATCCCTATAGGTCTGATCGCCCTCCCCTTTTGCGCCGCTTTCTCGGCGGCGGCCAGACGACACATCGGAACGCCCGGTTGCGTCTTGCCTCCCCAAGGAATATTGCAGATCAAGCCAGCAAAATACAATCAAACGACAGTCAGGAATCAGATCCTGGATGTCAGACTATCCAATAATGACTCTCTTTTCTCTCGATCTCGGTTGTTACGTTGGGCTCCGACCCAAAGCGGGGTCTACTCGTAGGGTTTAAGGGAGTCACCTCCCTTAAACCCTACGAGGTAAAATGCTACACACCTGGCACGTAGACCGCCAGCTCCTCAACCCGACTCGCAATCGCATCCAGCGTCGCCTGCGCATCCGCCTTCTCAATGCCGTAGATCGAGTTTAGCGCCGGCTGCACCTCGCGGTGCACGCCAATCCAGTCACCGGCAACAGGTTCAGGCCTGCCGTACTCAAACGCATCCAACATGATCTGCGCGCTCGGCGGCAGCGCATCCGCGCTCGCCTCCAGCAGATTCTCCGCCACCACCTTCAACGACGGCACATTCAACCCCGTCGCATCCACCCAGTGCCGGAACGCGTTCTCGCCGCCCAGGAACTTCATCCACTGCCACGCCTCATCCGGATTCTCAGTGCCGCTGTAAAGACTGTGTCCGGCCGACGCAACCCGCGTCGTCTGCGTATCGTCGTCATCCACCGGAAGATGCGCGATATCCCACTCAAACTCCGAGCTCATCACATTCGAAAACACCGAGAACTGCGGGAACATGCCGATCCGGCCCGTCGTGAACAGATCACCCGTTCCGAATCCGCCCGCCTCACGCACAGTCGCCGGCACGTGAAATCCGCTATCTTCATCATGCCAGCCCTGTATCTCAACCACCTGCGAAATACCCGGCTCCTGGTTCATCGTGAACTGCGTGCGGTCTGCGCTCAAAACGTCGCCGCCCTTCTGCCACATCTTGATCCACGTGTTCCGGTTCAGATGCCAGTCTGCCGTTCCAAAGACCCGCTCCGTCCCTTCGCCTTGCGTGATCGCTGCCGCGCTCTCCGCGAAGTCGGCCCACGTCCAGCCGTCGCCCGGCCTCGCCGCGCCCGCCGCGTCAAACAACTCGGCATTGTAGATGATCACAGTGCTCGTCGTCTCACGCGGGAACCCAATCTGCCTGCCCTCGTACTGAAAATCCTTGTACGCCGCCAGCAGAAAGTCGTCGCCGCTGATGTCGTCGTCCGCGTCGATAAACGGGTTGATATCCAGCTGGATGTTTCGCACCGCCTGACCGGAGTTCGTGTAACTGTGCGCCCAATAGGCATCCGGCCCATCGCCCGCCGCGATCAAAGTCAGCAGCTTCGTCTGAATCTCGATCGCGCCGCCCGGCTCCCATATCGGATCAATCGTAATGCCCGAATTCGCCGCCTGAAAATCCTCAATCAGCGGCTCGTATCGCAAAAACGAGATTTCGCCGCCGCCCTGAGTAAGGAACGTTACCGACGTCGGCTCCGCCATCCCGGCGTCTCCTCCGTCGTCGCCTCCTGCCGGCGCCGCCACAGGCGCGCACGCCGCCAGCGCCGCCGCGCCGGCGCCCATCGTCGCCAATCGTACAAACGCTCGCCGCGACAGCGACCTCGAACTCTTCCCCTTCATTTTCAATCCTCCTATATTGTCCGTAAAGTCCACATTTGGGCCATCCCAAACAGGCCCATCTCAGCCGCATACTAGCATAATCTCTGCTGTTCCGCTAACCCCCCACCCATTCCACAGAGCCGCTCTTGCCCTCGCGCCCTTCCCCTGCCATTCTCCGTGCCCCTCCGTGTCCTTCCGTGGCTCAAAAGATGTTGCCGTTCACCGTCGCCGTTCGCCGTTGCAGTTCCCCCTGTGTTACCATTCCCAAAAAACAAGGAACACCAACATGCAATCCCAGACCCTCCGCTACCTCGACAACGGCGCCATCGACCTCTTCACCACCCCAATCAACGACCCAGCCGAAGGCGAAGTCCAAGTCACCGGCGGCGCCTGCGGCATCTGCTCCTGGGACATCGTCACCGCCAAGCTCGGCTCTGACATGGTCCCAATGGCCCCACCGGGACACGAAGGCGTAGGTTACATCACCAAAGTCGGACCAGGCGTCTCCGGCTTCAAAGAAGGCGACAGAGTCGCCGGCGGCGGCTTCGCAACGATCCGTAACTTACCCAGCCAAAGCATCTACCCCATCCCCGACTCCGACCTCGCCGACGAGCACTGGATCGTCGAGCCCGTCTCCTGCGCCGTCACGGGCATCGATCAAACCCAGCTCCATGCCGGTGAGACCGTCGCCCTCATCGGCTGCGGCTTCATGGGCCAGCTCATCCTCCAGGGCCTCCTCCACTCCCCCGTCGGCGAGCTCATCGCCATCGACATCGCCGAGCAGCGCCTGGCCCTCGCCCGCCAGCAGGGCGCCCCCGAAACCGTCAACCCTGCCGACCACGACCCCGGCGACCTCGTCGCCGCCCTGTTCGCCCGCAACATCGACGTCGTCGTTGACGCATCCGGAAGCCAGGCCGGCCTCGACCTCGCCGCCGACATCGTCAAACGCGGCGGCCGCATCAACCTGTTCGGCTGGATAAAAGGCCAGAATGCCACCTTCGACCCCACAAAATGGCACCTGGGCGGCTTCACCATCGTCAACTCCTCGCCCTCGTCCAGAATTCGCAACACATTCCCCCAGGCTATCCGCCTCATCCACGCCGGCGTTTTCGATCTGCGTCCCCTCGTCACCCACACCGCAACCCTTGCAGGCTACCCCTCACTCATGGAAGAGATCCTAGCCGGCGACCCGTCCTATGTAAAGGGCGTCGTTACCCTGGGATGACCCGCTTCTCCTGTCCAATCCCCCTCGACCGAACTGTGTCGCAACCGTCGTGAGAAAGTTTGCGCTTTCCACGACAATTCCGTATCATCATGTGAAGCTAGAAAAGCCCATCCAATACACTGGTCAGGAACGCCCCAGACCATCGAAAGAGCGTAGAAACAGGCAATCACAACCATGAAACTGGGATTCAGCACCTGGGGCATGCCAGCGGTTCCCATTGATGCCATCGTCCGCCACCTCAGCGGCCTCGGTTTCGACGGGGTAGAGCTCACAGTCCTCTCCCACCACACAACGGCTCTCGAATCGCTCACCTCCGACGAGCGCCGTTGTATCCTCAACCTGTTGCGCGAGCATAATCTCCAACTGCCCGCCATCGCAGGCCACGTCAGCCTCATGGATGAAGACAGCGCCAACCACGCCGCCAACCTCCACCGCCTCAAACAAACTATCGACCTCGCCGTAGACTGGGCGGGGCCCGACGGACCGCCCGTAATCGACACCACCGCCGGAGGGGCGCCGGAAGACTGGGACAGCAAGCTGGACATGCTCGTCGAACGCATCCAGGAAGCCGCCCAGTACGCCGAAAGCCAGGGCGTAACCATCGCCATCGAACCCCACGTCGGCTCCATCATCGACACGCCTGACCGCACGACCGAAGTAATCCGTCGCGTCGGCTCTGACGCCGTCGCAGTCAACTTCGACATAAGCCATTTCAATGTAATGGGCATCGGCATCGAGGAGTCCGTCTCGAAGCTGGCGCCGCTTGCCCGCCACACACACGTCAAAGACGAACGCGGCGTCGTTCCCGACTTCGAATTCCTCGTCCCCGGCGAAGGGGAATTCGACTACGTTGCCTACCTCAAATCCATGCAGCGCCATGGATATACCGGCTTCATTACCGCCGAAATCAGCAATATGGTGCAGCGCCGCACTCCCTACTACCCTCTGGCGGTCGCAACGCAGACCTACGAGGTCCTGGCGCAGGCATTCAACGACGCCGGCATCGAACGCAACTAACCGGCCCCCTGAAAACGTCAGCCAGGACCGGCTGAATACAAGGACCGGCATTTCACCAACGCCCAACTCTTTCCCGCATTTCCTCGAGCAACATCGCAGAAACTCAGCTAAACGCTCACCTGCGGCCAATTGTGAACAAGGAGACCAACGTGTCTGATGAAGTAAGTTTCGACCTGAGCGGCAAAGTCATGATCGTTACCGGCGCCGGGAAAGGCATCGGCAAATCCATCGCCGAAACCGCCGCCCGCTACAACGCCAGCCTGGCCCTTGGCAGCCGTACCGTCAGCGAAAGCGAAGAAACCGCCCAGCTCTGCCGCTCCCACGGCGTCCAGGCCGAAGCCTGGCATCTCGACGTGACCGACCTCGACAGCATCGAGCGGTTCGTCACCCAGACATGGGACACGTTTGGCCGCATTGATTCCGTCGTCAACAACGCCGGTTACAACAGCCCAAAGCCCGCCCTCGACTACTCTGAAGACGAGTTCGACTTCATTTCCGACGTCAATTTCAAAGGCGCGTTCTTCATGTCCACTGCATGCGCCCGCCGTATGATCGAAGCCGAAATCCAGGGCAGCGTGATCGCCATCAGCTCCCAGGTCGGCGTCGTTGGCGGCCCGCTCCGCTCTATCTACGCCTCGGCCAAAGGGGCCGTCGGCCAGATGACCCGCTCGCTCGCTGTCGAATGGGCCCCCCACGGCATCACCGTCAACGCGGTCGCGCCCACATTTACCCGTACACCGCTCCTCGAACAGGCCATCCAGAACCCGGACTTCGCCAAAAACCTGGAAAAAATCCCCATGGGACGCATCGCCGAACCCCATGAGATCGCCGGCGCCGTCATCTACATGGCCTCCGATGCCGCCCGCATGGTCACCGGCCAAATCCTGGTCGTTGACGGCGGTTATACCTCTGTCTAATCGCAATCCGCCCAACAGACTGCCTGGAGAGTTCGCCCACAGCGAAGACTGAAGTCACTGACCGACTCCGTTTGAGAAAGGCTCCCGTGCCAACCAGCTCTGTACGGATGTAACAATGCCTAGTAAACTTCGTGCCGCCGTGATCGGCGCAGGCGGCATCTCAGCAAACCACATCCACGGCTACCTCGCCTCAGACCGCTTTGACATCGTCGCTCTGGCAGACCTCAGCCAGGAGGCCATGGCCGAAAAGAACGCCCAGTTCGACATCGCCCCCGCGCACTACACCGACGGCCGCGAAATGATGGAAAGGGAGCGCCCCGACGTCGTCTCCATCTGCACCTGGCACAAAGGGCACGCCCCCTGGACCATCGCCGCAGCCGCATTCAAACCGCAGGCCATCCTATGCGAAAAACCCATGGCCGATACAGTCGGCGCAGCCGAGCAGATGATGATCGCCTGCCGCCGAAACAGCGTGAAGCTCGCCATCGGCCACCAGCGCCGCTTCCTGCCAGCATACACACTCGCCAAAGAGCTCATCGGCTGCAATGCCATCGGCGAAGTCAGCCTCATCCAGAGCATGGGCGGAGCCGGTCTCCCCAACTACAGTTCACACCAGACAGACATGTACCGCTACCTGCTCTCTGACGACGACTGCGTTTGGGTCATGGGCAACATCGAACGCAAAACTGACCAGCACGAACGCGCCACGCGCATCGAGGACCGCGCCATGGCCGTCTTCCAATTCGCCGGCGGTCCCCGGGCCCTGATCCTCAGCGACCTCGTGCCCGACTACTATCAGGGCGCGCAGATCTTCGGCAGCGACGGCATGATCAGTCTGACAACCCAATCCCTTCAGATCCTCAATGCCAAGAGCAACGGCCGCTGGGAAGAGCATGTGCCCGACGGCAAGTTCTATACCGTGGCAGGACTGGGCAATCGTTTCGAATGGCAGGAAGGCGCGACCGCCCAGGCTGACGAACTGGCCGACTGGGTCGAAGGCAAGGTCGACGCCCACCGCGGGCAGGGAGAGCAGGGCTATAAAGCCCTCCAGATGATTCACGCCGTATACGAATCCGCCCGCATGCACGAAAGAGTGGATTTGCCCCTCCAGACGCGGGTCAATCCCCTCGACCTCATGGTGGAATCAGGCCACTTGACGCCGCAGCGCCCTGGCAAGTACGATATACGCGCAGCCCAGCTGCGCAGCGAAAACATGACCGAAGACACACGCAACACGTAGCATTCATCTTTACCTTGTTCATTGGGAATGCATACAGGAGGGCATGACCATGAAACTCTCGGCCGAACAGCTTGAACACTATGACGAACACGGCTATGTCATTGTCCAGGATGTCTTCAGTCCCGAAGAGGACATAGACCCGGTCATCGAGGAATACAAAGGGGTGCTGGACAACCTCGCGCAGGAACTGTATGACTCCGCAGAGATCTCCTCCCTCTACGAGGATCTGCCCTTCTCCGAACGCCTCATCGCAATCTACCAGGAAAGCGGCAAAGTCCACGCCCAATACTTCGACTTCTCCCTGCCCCAGGGTAACGTCAAGCCCGACACGCCATTCTGGGCCGGCCCCGCTGTCTTCCGCATGTTGACCAACGAGAGTCTGCTCGACGCGGTCGAATCAATTCTTGGTGGCGAAATCTACTCGAATCCTGTGCAACACGTCCGCCTCAAGCCGCCCGAACATCTCACACCGGTAAACGAGGAGACAGGGCGCGTGCAGCTCGGCAAAACGCCCGTCCACCAGGACCACGGCGTTGTCCGCCCCGAAGCCGACGAAACGCAGATGCTCACCGTCTGGTTCTCCCTTATGGACGTCAATATCGAGAACGGTTGCCTCTGCGTCTGGCCCGGCAGCCACAAGCGAGGACTCGTCGACCACTGTCCCACCAACCTTGGTCTGTCCGTACCCGGCAAACTGCTCGAAGGCAAAGCCGCTCCCATGATCATGAAGAAGGGCGATGCTCTCCTCATGCACAAGCAGACGATCCACGCCTCCTACTCCAACAACAGTGACGCCATTCGCTGGAGTTTCGACCTGCGCTACAACCCAATCGGCCAGCCCACGGGGCGCCCCGCCTTCCCCGGCTTCGTCGCCCGCAGCCGCAAATACCCCGAAACCATTCTCCGCAAACCCGCCGACTGGGAACAGCTCTGGCGCGATACCCGCGACCACATGGCCGCCGTCCAGGACGAATCCAACTTCAACCGCTGGACCAAGGACAACCCCGTCTGCGCATAACCCGCCACACACACCCCATCTCCAAAAAGGGCGCCTCCTACGGGCGCCCTTCCTTTCCTGCCCTTCTCCGTGTCCCTCCGCGGATCAACCGCAGTTCCCCGCCGTTCCCCTCCGCCGATCATCAATGTTACAATACACGCCGCGGCCAAAGTCCCAGCGCCTACCATCCATCCCCGCCCACCCAAAGGACGCCCGGCAATGACCCAAGCGCCAGACTCCTCACCCATCAGAATGGCCCAATACGGAACAAAACACGGCCACGCCGCCGGCAAACTTCAGGCCATGCTCGACTCGCCCGACGTCGATGTCATTGGCCTCTACGAACCCGATGCCGAACGCCGCGCCCAAGTCCAAAACAGCGACGGCCCGTTCAGCCAGGTCCACTGGTTCGACAACGAAGAAGAGCTCCTTTCCGACGCTTCCATCCTCGCCGTCGCCTCCGAAGGCAAGAATGCCGAAAGCCTCCCCCAAACCGAAGCTCTCGTCGACGCCGGCAAACACGTATGGTACGACAAACCGGCCGGCGAAGACTGGCCAGCATGGCAACGCGTCATCGGCAAAGCCCAGGACCGGAACCTGCTAATCCAAATGGGCTACATGTTCCGCTACCAAAATGGTTTCCGCCAGATCGCCGAATGGACCCACAGCGGCCTGCTGGGCGACATCTACTGCACGCGCGCCCACATGTCCACCAACGTCGACGTCTCCTCGCGCGCTGCGCTTTCCGTCCACCAGGGGGGAATCTTCTTTGACCTAGGCGGCCACATGCTCGATCAGGTCGTCTGGCTCATGGGGAGACCTGAGCGAACAACCGCCTTCCTTCGCACCGATCGCCCTGATGGACCCGAATGCGTGGACAACACGCTCGGGGTACTCGAATACGAACGCGGCCTCGCCTTCGTAGACATTGCCGCCATGGAGTCAAGGCCGGTGGCTCGCCGCTTCGAAGTCTACGGCGCAAAAGGCAGCGCCATCCTGCTCGAACCCTTCGAGCCGCCCTTCGCCATTCGCTTGTGCTTGGAAGAACCCGCCGCCGGATTCGATGCCGGAGCCCAAGTCGTCCCCGTCCCGACCCAGAGCCGCCAGCAAACCTACGAGGAAGAGTTGGTTGCCTTTGTGGCAACTTTGCGCGGCCAGCAGCCGCCCGACCGCTCGCCTGAACACGAGCTCCTCGTCCAGGAAACACTCCTGCGCCTGACGGGACGAATCGACGACAGCTAGGTCGCTATCTCGGCCGCGCAACGACAGCTGCAGATTTCACTTGCACTGAGCCCGTACCCAAATCTAAGCCCTTGCCTGCCGCAATCGAATCGACAGATAGACGCGTTGCGTTCGCCGCCACATCCACACATTGCGCACCACCGAACCGCAAACATAGGCGGCCATCGCGATGCTCAAGCCCGATACGCCGCACAGCATGCCTGCACGGCCGCCGTTGGCCTCAAGGCAGACGCCACCGCCAAGGATCGTCCCCAGCGTCAGCATAACTGCCACCGTCGCCAGCGAAAGCGCATCCGCTTCAGTGATCCTGCGCGTCCGTTGACCGTTGATCAGGGCGCCCTGAAACATGCTGGCCAGAGTCATCAAAGCCGGCAGCGGGATCGCCAGCCACAGCCCCGCCTTGGCCTGCCCCACCAGCTCCACCGGCAACGCCGCGAAACGGATGAACCAGAGGTCCCCAAGCGGCGTCACCGCCAGCGCCACCGGCACAACCGCCAGAGACAGGCCCAGCCCCAGCGCGAATCGACCCAACGCCTCAATCGAACCGGGCCGGTCCAGATGCACGATCACCACCTCGACAAACGCGATCGCCGCGCTGTTGATCATTAGCAGAATGCCGTACAGCACAGGCCACAGCGCCAGCGAGCCAAGTGAATCGGGCATCCGGCTCAGGCTCGCGCTTACCATCGGCTGCAACAGGAACTGCATTAGTGTCGTAACCACCAGAGGCAGATACAGGCGCATGAATCGCGCCAAGGTCAGAGGCGCCTCACCCGCAGCTTCCTCCACAAGTTTCCCCCGCACCACCGAACGTACCCGAAATGTGGCATAGATCGCCTCAAAGACAACGCCTGTCGAAATAGCTGTGCTGGCGATCGCCACCCCGTCCAGTCCGGTAAACCGGAAGAGACAAGCCGCAACGCCGATTTCAATTGCCAGCCGCATCGACGTGCCAGCGCTTACCGCCCGCGCCATGTCGCTCCGTATCAGAACGCCGTACTGAAAACGCCGAATGGCAAGACTCGGCACAAACGGAAGCATGATGCGCACGCCGTTGCGGACCGGTTCCACCAGCTCAGCCGGGGCCGAAATCAGCCCCAGAACCACAAATTCAAACACCGGTGAGAAGGCAAGAAGAAGATGAAGCCCTGTCAGTCCAACGCTCAGCCACAACATGTACCGCCGGCCCTGCCTGTACGAAACGCGGTCCTTGCTCAACGCCGTCGACGCAGCCAGCATCGAGATTGACGGCGCCGACAACACGAGGACCATAAAAAACGCCAGTCCCCAAGCCGCCAGCTGCACCTTCGGATCGGCTCTCCTTGCCACAGCCGCAGCCAGTATCGGCTGCTCCACCGTGATCATGAACCAGCTCAACGCCAGCGGCCACCACGTCCTGTATATCATGCCCGCGGAAAGCGGGCTTGGTCGGCTCATCGCTAGAATCCCATGCCCACTACTGATCTCGCCAGCGTAGCAACGTCCCCAACATGCCCGGTTCCCATCGCGCCAGCATTTCGTAGGCCGACGCCGCATCCTTCCAAGCGAAACTGTGGGTCGTAAGAGGCTCGACCACCAGCCGCCCGCCGGCCAGCAGCCTGAGGGCCGTTTCTTCGTCCTGCTTGTGTGTCCACCAGCCCGGCGCCGAATCATGGCTCGGCCGCGCGCTTTCGTGCGCGCCCAAAACGGTCAGACCCTTCTTATGTACGTCCCGATAGAAGTTCACCGCCTCAGTCTCCCCGCGCGTGCTGCCCAGAAGCACGACCCGTCCACCGAATCGGGCCAGGTCAAACGCGGTCGGCACTGCCTCCGGATGACCCGTCGCTTCAAACACAACCGCCGGCCCTTCGCCGCCGCATGCTTCCTCCGCTGCCCCCTTCACACCGTCGTCTGCTGGCAGCGCGGCGTCAGCCCCAAGCGCCGCTGCGAACGCCAGCCGACGCGTATCCTTGTCCACGATGACGACCGGCAGTCCCCCATTCAAACGGGCCAGCTGCATCGCCAGCAACCCTATCAAACCGCTCCCGAGTACCGCGACCGGCTCGCCAAGCTCAATCCGGGCCTTGCGCACAGCCTGCATTGCGATCGAGCCCAGCCGAAAGAACGCCGCTTTCTCATCTGCCAGCCCTTCAGGAATGTGGTTGCACGTTTCCGCCGGCATAGATGCATACATTCTGTGCCGCGCCCGCGAAGCGACCCGGTCCCCGACCGCCCATCCCTCAACGCCCTCTCCCACCTCGACAACCTCGCCTACATGGCTGTACCCACTGCCCGCCGGATAGCGCGCCGAGGTGTTCGCCAGGCCTAACAGAAACGCCCTCTCGGTGCCTGGGCTCAGCAGCGAAATAACCGCACGGATCAGCAGTTCGCCCCTCCCAGGCGACGGCATCTCACAGCCCTGCACCTCGACCACGCCCCGCTCGACAAAAACAACCTCGTGGTTCTGCAATGACATTTCCGCCCTCCTCGACTTCCCCACGACCCCTTGTCCGCCAGCCAAAGCGCCAGTATAACACAGACAGATTCGCCCCGACCCATATTCCTCCCCCCATCTGTCTGCTCATCCCGATCCTGCCATCAGTTCACAGTTCGCGCGTCGACGAGATCCTCGCCATTGTAAGCTGAACGCTGACCACTGGCCCATTGCAGCTCTGGACGGTCAGCCGCAAGCGGCTTCCCTTGTGCGGGGGGAGTCCCCCCGCAACGCCCCCCTGTGAGTCACCGCGCGCCCGCTGCGGCTCCTCCTGCCCTAACGATGTCGGCGTCCCAAAACCAACCCCATCGCCCCGCCCAGGCACGCCCCGGTCCCCCCGCCACTGCACGCCCCGCGGCTCCCCAACCCCACTGCTCCCTCCCCTACGTGTCCCTCCGTGGATCACCGCCTTTCCCCCTTCTCCGCGCCTCTCGACGGATCATCACCCTCCCTCAGATTTGACACGCGCAATCCACCTGTGCGACAATCTCGCCGCCCCGAAATCACTTAGGGTACCAACGACTCTGTTTCAACCCATTTATTTGCTGAGGAGACTTCAATGTCCAAGCCTACCCTCCTATCCCTTACCCTCATTCTGGCCTTCGCGCTCCTTGTTGGATGCACAGCGCCGGCAGCGGCCCCCGCCGCTGAAGAGGCCGACACCACCATGGCCGAATCCTCCGACGAAATGGCCGAGGTCGAGCAGGTCCTTATCGGCGGCTTCGACGTCGGACCCGGCGGCGACCCGCAAGGCGTGCTTTACAACAACGGCGCCGGCAACGTCTGGTTCGTCAAAATGTTCACGCCGCTGATCATCATGGACCAGACCTTCTCCAACCACACCAGCGAGGCCGCTCTTGCCGTCAGCTGGGAGCCCAATGAGGATGCAACCGTCTGGACTTTCAACCTCCGCGAAGGCGTCAAATGGCATGACGGCGAAGACTTCACCGCGTCCGACCTCAAATGGACCGCCGAATTCGTCGCCGCGCCCATGGCTGCCGTCACACACTTCGGCATCAGCCAGCCCGACCAGATTGTAGGCTGGACAGCTTATAACGAGGGCGAGGCCGATGAGATCGCCGGCATCCGCGTCGTCGACGACCTCACGCTCGAAATCGAGTTGAACATATCCAACCCCCGCTTCTACGACGCCGTGCGCGCCTACTATGCTCTGCCCGAACACGCCATCGACTTCGACTCCACCGAAATCTTCAGCAGCGACTGGTGGTTCACCAACCCGATCGGCACCGGCCCTTTCAAGTTTGATTCCTACGAAAAAGACCAGTTTATGGCCCTCGCCCCCAATGAGTTCTACTGGGACGGCGTTCCCGAACTTGACCAACTCGTAAATCGCTACTTCGTTGACGAAACCGCGGCCGTGCTCGCCCTCGAAAGCGGCGACATCGACTTCACCTACGTCAGCGCCGATGTGGCCAGCCGCTTCGCCGACAATCCGGACTTCCAGATCTTCTCTGGCCCGTCTTTTGTCACCAACATGTTCAACTATAACTATCTCAACGATGTCTGGACTGACAAGCGCATCCGCCAGGCCTTCATGTACGGCATCGACCGCGCGTCCATCATCAGCGACGTTTTCAACGGAACGGCCCAGGCCACACCGTGTCAGGATCCCTATCCCACCTTCTGGCCTGAAGACGCCAACTACTACGAATACGATCCGGCGAAGGCCCGTGAACTCCTGGCCGAAGCAGCAGCCGACGGCGTAACCCTGGACAATGTCAACCTGGACATCCCCACCTACTACACGTCGCAACTCGCCAAAGACATCCTCACCGTCATGCAGGCCAACATGGCCGACGCCGGCGTCACTGTCAATCCGACATTCCTTGACGTGCCCACCTGGCGAACCGTCGTCGACGACAACGCCTCCGAATGGAACATCGCCTATCGCGGCGCCGGCGGCGGCCCGGCCTCCTATAGCCCAATCTGGTACGTCGAAGACAACCAGTGGGGAATCGAGGACCCGAACTACGTCGAACTGTTCGGCGCCATGGATGCAGCGCAAACAGCCGACGAATACAGGGCTGCCCGCACCGCCCTCTGCAAGTATCAGAACGAAGAAGCCACCTTTGCATACTGGTGGGTCTCCACACGTTACGGCATCGCAACCGTTGACATCGAAGACTTCCACTACTTCCCGGCGCCCGGCGGCGGCCCTTACGTGGACCGCTCTCAGGACTGGAACATGAAATAAGTATGACCAAAGACGGCGCCGGCGGCCTGACAGATAAGGCCGTCAGCGCCGTCTTTCGCGGCATCCATGTCCCATTGCAAAAACGTCTCTACCTCCAATGCAATACTTCTTGCGCCGCGTCCTCGTAAACATACCGGTCCTCATCCTGGTAACAATTGTTATCTATCTGTTGATCAACCTCGCGCCCGGCGATCCGGTCGACTTCTTTGTCAATGAGGAGATCGGGATCACGAAAGAGGACCTGGACTTCGTACGCGAGCGCTACGGACTCGACGATCCCCTTCCCGTCCGCTACGTAAAATGGCTGGGACAGGTTGTGCAGGGCGATCTGGGATTCCGCTTCAAGAACGGCGACGACGTCGCCGAAGTGCTGGCCGTTCGTCTTAGACGCACCTTCCTGCTCATGGGGACCGCCCTGGCCATCGGCATCGCCGTTGGCGTTACTCTGGGGATCTTCATCGGCTTGCGCCAATACTCATTCTGGGACTTTGCCTTCACCGGACTGTCCTTCGTCGGCATCTCAATGCCCGCCTTCATCGCCGGCATCTTTGGCCTTTATGTCTTTTCGGTCAAGCTGGGCTGGTTTCCCTCCGGAGGCATGCGCACAATTGGCAAGCCGGACTCTGTATTCGACCTGCTCTATCACCTCGCCCTGCCCGCAGGCACGCTCGCCATTTTCAACCTCGCGACTTTCATGCGCTATACCCGCTTCAGTATGCTGGAAGTCCGCGGCGAGGACTACGTGCGCACGGCCAAGGCAAAAGGGCTGAAGCCGCCCGCGGTGACATGGCGCCACGTGTTTCGCAATGCCCTGCTTCCCGTCGTCACTGTGGTCGGTCTGAGCCTCCCCACCCTGGTCGCGGGCGCCCTCTTCACCGAGACGATTTACAGCTGGCCTGGCATGGGCGCCTTGCTCGTTGATGCAGTCGCAGCCAGAGACTATCCCATGGTCATGGGGATCATGCTGGTCACCGCCCTCGTCGTCCTGACCGCCAATCTGATCACAGATCTGGCCTACGCGGTCGCCGACCCTAGAATTCGTTACGAGTAGAATATGGTTCCACGACGGGGCAATTTCAAATCCAGCCGCATCCTTTTCAACCGCCCTTCAGCGACGTCCTTGCCGGTGTGAGCCCATGGCCTTAGACAGCGGAAGACGAGGAGTCAAGTCTCAGTCTCCCACCGCCCAGGCCTGGTGGCGGTTTCGGCGCCATCCTCTGGCTGTGGCGGGCCTGATCATGTTCGCCGTCGTGCTTCTCGCGAGCGTGGCCGCGCCCCTCATCGCCCGCTACGACTATGCCGCCCTCAATCTGCCCGACAAGTTCCAATCGCCAAGCTTCGCGCACTTCCTTGGCACCGACCGCGTGGGGCGGGATATCTGGAGTCGCACCCTGTATGGCGGCCGCGTCTCTTTAGCCGTTGGGTTCGCCGCCGCCTCGATTTCAACCGTCATCGGGGTCATCCTCGGCTCAATCTCAGGCTACTATCGCGGCAAGGCCGACCAGTTGATCATGCGCTTCACCGACGTCGTCATGACCTTCCCCCGCGTGGTGATCATCCTGACGGCTGCCATCTACCTCGGGCAGAGCATCGCCAGCGTTATCTTCCTGATCGGCATATTCAGTTGGCCAGGAATCACCCGGCTTGTAAGGGGTCAGGTACTCTCGTTGAGGGAGCAGCAGTTTGTCCTGGCATCGCGCTCACTCGGCGCAGGCAACCGCCGGATAATCATCACCCACGTGCTGCCTAACGTCGTCGCGCCCGTCCTCGCCTCCGTAACCTTCGCTGTCAACGGCGCGATTCTTCTTGAAGCGGGCTTGAGCTTCCTCGGCGTAGGCATCCCTCTGCCCACCCCCAGTTGGGGAAACATGCTCGAAACGGCCCGAAGCCTCGATGTCCTCCAGGACGGCCCCTGGATCTGGGTCCCTCCCGCCATCATGATTCTGCTGACCGTGCTCAGCATCAACTTCATCGGCGACGGCCTGCGCGACGCCATCGACCCGCGATATCAGCAGGGCTGACGCCACCAGAACATCGCCCTCGCCCCTCGACTCTTCGCGTCCCTTCGCGCCCAGTCGCGGACCAGCACGCCCTGCCCCTCCAAGACAAGGGAAGCCACAGGCGTCCACCGGAAATGAAACGAAGCCTTGCCCACCAAAAGGCAACCTGCTCAGTTCTAAGCAAGCCCTAACTGGTCAGCGAGATCGTCAAAATCTGTCGCCGCGATATCAACCTCTGGGTCCGGGTCCATATCCGTCGACTGCTCAGTGCCGAATTCTCGCGGCCGGTGAACAAATGCCGTCCTGAACCCAACTGCCCGGGAGCCCGAAAGGTCTCCGTTATGCGCTGCAACCATCATCACCTGATGGGGCTCCAGGCCCAGCAGCGCCGCCGCCGTCGCGTATGCCTCCGGATCCGGCTTGTAATGCCTCGCCAACTCTGCCGACAGCACGCAGTCCCAGCAATACCCGCCGTGCCTCGCCATGTTCACCAGCAACGCGACATTGCCGTTGGACAGCGAAGCCACCACAAACCGCTTGCGCAGCCGGGCCAGTCCGGACACAACGTCAGGCCAAGGATTCAGCCGGTGCCAGACCCGGTTCAGATCGTCCTTCTCCGCTTCCGACAACCCCGAAACGCCATGGCTCACTAACAGTTCATCAAGGATCATGCGGTGCAGGGCGTCAATGTTCGTCCAGGGCAGTTCGCCTGTGCGTACCCGCTGCATGGCCGGCCCATAACCGTTTCGCCAACCCTCAGCAAAACTGGGCCAGTCAACGTTTACGCCCTTCGCGGTCCACACGCCCAGCCCTTCCCCGATGATCGAACCTCGCCAATCAACCACCGTGCCAAAAACGTCGAAAGTCATCGCCTTTACTTCGGGAAAGTCCATGGTTTCTCCTGTCTTGCAGCAGTTGCTGCATGCGTCACTTAACACCAGAATGTCACCGGTCGCTGGCGGATCCCACTGAACAATCTGGCGGCGGGCATCACCCTGCGGACAGCGCCTCTACGATTGCATCGCAGAATTCCGGCAAGTCGTCCGGGACCCGCCCGGTCACCACGTTGCCGTCGATCAACGCCGGCACATCGTGGTAGATACCTCCGGCATTCAGAATGTCGTCTGTTACCGCACAGTAAGCCGTTACATTGCGCCCGGTAATACAATCGGTCCCACATTGACGGTCGAGTGAAATCAAGACCTGCGGCCCGTGGCAGATGGCTGCCACGACCTTGCCTACGCCGTGGATAGCCGCTGCAAAGGCCAGCGTCTTGTCATCGATCCGCAAGAAATCGGGAGCGAGGCCTCCAGGAAATATGACTGCATCGTACGCCTGCGGCTCCATCTCCCAGATGCATTGCACCGTGTAGCGATTGCCTTCAGCCAGCACGTCGAATGGAATCGTGTGACCGAACCGGCCCGTGATCGGCTTCTCTGGCCACGCCGGCCTCCCGTGAAAGTGGCCGAGCGCGCTCTGCGGCAGCGTGCCGACAACGATTTCAGCGCCCGCCTGGCTCAACTGCAGCACTGTGTACATTACCTCGATGTCTTCAAACTCGTGCGCAGTTAGAATCGCGACCTTCTTCCCAGTCAATTGCTTCTCCATACGCCCCTTCGATTCGCTCATACTCGATGCTCCTCAAGCGCTTCCCAGTCGAATTCCACGCCATGTCCGGCTCTATCCGGCGCGACAGCCTCCCCTTCTTCAATTTTCAGTGGATGTCGAATAAAGCGGTCCAACCCAAAACCATGCGCCTCCAGATAGGAACTGTTCGGAATTGCGGCCAGGAGATGAACCTGCAGGTCGTGTACGCCGTGCGTGGTCACCGGCAGGTTGCAGGTCTCCGCCAGATGGGCAACCTTCAGCCAGGGCGTTACACCGCCCAATGTCGCCACGTCCGGCTCGGGAAAGGAGATCGCCCCATGCTGTATCATCTGCTGAAACTCGTACACAGTATGAAAATTCTCGCCGGTCGCAATCGGCAGTCCCCCCTCACGCGCAATGCGGGCGTGGCCGGCCACGTCATCCGGAATCGTCGGCTCCTCCAACCAGAAGAGCCCCAACGGCGCCAAGCCGCGCGCCGCCCGGATCGCCTCATCAACCCGCCATCGCATGTTCGCGTCTGCCATCAGAGGAAAGTCCGATCCCAGATGGCTGCGCATCGCAGCGACCCGCTCGATATCCTCAGACAAACGCTCGCGGCCGACCTTCATTTTGATGGCCCGAAAGCCTTGGGCCGCGAAGCTGTCAGCCTGCGCCAGCAGCGCCTCAAGCGAGAACTGTAAGTCGATTCCGCCGGCGTAAACCGGAACGCGGGGATCGTGCCCCCCCAGCAGCCGCCACCACGGCTCGCCGTTGGCCCGGCCCCGCAAATCCCACAGCGCGATATCCAGCGCAGCCATCGCAAAGGAGGCCGCGCCGCCCCGCCCTACGAAATGCACGTGCCACCACATTCGTTCCCACAACCGCTCAATTCGGTCGCCTTCCTCGCCCACAAGCACTGGCGCCAGGTCGTCACGAACCATCGCCTCAATTGCGCTTCCCCCAATGTCCCCCACCGAATACGTATAGCCCATCCCCTCCAACCCGCCGGCCGTCTGGATGCGCGCGACGATAAGCCCGAAATGGGATATGTCCCCGTGTGTGGAGTCCGACAGGACCACCGGCAGGGGTATGCGATAGTGGTCGGTGAGGACCTCCGTTATTCTCATCACTCTTCAGTCTCCCAAGATTGGCATCTGCGGCACAAACCCCAGCTCTTGTTCAATTCGCGAAATATCATACACGGGATCCTTCTCGTGTCCGGGCCGCTCATAGTGCGAAAAGTCAAGCTCTTCGGCTTCACTTCCGTACCATGTACGAATTAGTTCTGGCACAGGCACTGCAACGCATGCCTGACTGCCCACCGCATTCAATATGCGCACGCCAGGCTTGAGCGGCGCCTCCACCGCGGCCAGCAGACAGCGTACAGTGTCGCTCAATCGCAGAATCGAAATCCTACCCATCCCCCACAATGGAATCGGACCCGGTTCCAGCGGCGTGAGCGTACGGTCGTCGGGAGCGATACTTGCCAGCCTTAAATTGATGAAATCCAGCCTTTCATTCTGTCTGGAAAGGTAGCGAGTCACCTCCTCCATCAGATACTTGGTGAACCCGTACCCATCGCGATCCAGGCACGGATGTTCATCCGGCATTGGAAGTTGCAGCGGCCGGAAGTCGACCGACTGCATGCCAACCGCCGCAATCGAGCTCGCCAGAACGAACTTCCTGCACCCGCGCTCGATGAGGTAACGCAGCAGGTGATGCGTGCCCGCCACATTGACTCGCAGTCCCTCCTCCTCAGAACAACCGCCCGTTACGGCGGCAAGATGGACCAGAACGTCGATGCCGCCGAGTCTGTCCAGCTTTCGCAACGCATTCGGGACAGAAAAGTCGCCGGCGATCGACGTCCCACCTACTATATCCGTCGGCTTCCGCGAAAGGCATATGAGTTCGTGAGCGCCGTCGTCGGCAACTGCCTTCGCCAGCGCGCCGCCAATAAACCCGCTTGTGCCGGTAACCAGAATTCTACTCATTCAAATGCTCTCCCTCTTTCGGCCAGAAGCTTCCGCGTGTCCCCACCGTCCGCACTGCCTGACTTCCCGAGCATTCTTCTGCCCCCAGCCCTTCGGCGCCCCGACCTGAGAAAGGCCCCCTCAGAATCAATCCCAGCGGATCACGGCGCCGAGCAGGTCAGGGATCTCGTCGTTGTTGATCTTGGCATACAGCGCCGGCGCCTCTTCAGCCGCTACACGGTGGGTTATCGTCCTCTCCCATGGAATGGCCCCGGTAGCGATGTTGCGCAATACGGCCTCCCGGCAAGGAGCCAGACCATCGTTGCAAGGAAAAAACGCCGTCAATTGCCGGGCGTGGGGCACAAGAAAATTGAAAGAAATGGGCGCCTTGCCATAGTTGCCAAGAAAGACGAATTTCCCGTGCAGCCGGGCAAGCGGAAAGGCCAGGTCCAGGCAAGAGGGAATCCCGCTCCCCTCAAAAACCGCGTCAGCGCCCCCTGGCTGAATCGCTTCAACCTGCTCAATCAGCTCGTCCAGAGAAGAGCCCCTGGCGTCTATCAAGTGCGCTGCCCCAAATTCTCTTGCCATGTCAAGTCGTCGCGGGTTCAGGTCTATCGCGATGGTTACCGCGCCCCGCAGCCTGGCCGCCGCCAGCGCGCCCAACCCGATCAGCCCGACCGCATGGAAAGCAACAACGTCGCCCATCTGAATGCCCGCCATATCGACCGCGTTGTAACCCACCGACGGCATGACAAACATTGAGGCCGTTTCCTCGTCAACCCCTTCTGGCAGCAGTTCGACTTCGGCATCCTCCGGCATGAGCGCGTATGAGGAATGCGCGCCCGAACATATGGTGACCGGGTGGCCGTCCACCACCATCGGTAGGGAGCTGCGTCGATAGTAAACCTTGTCCCCTACGCTAAACCTCGTAACGCCCACGCCAACATCCTCCACGATCCCAACGGCCTGGTAGCCCGTGCAGACCGGAAAGGGACCGTAGTCGAGCTTCTTTCGGAAAACCGCAAACTCCGTTCCCACGCTGACACCTGACCAAAGGCACCGTACCAGGATGTCAGCTGGCGCCAGCCTGGGTATGTCGAACTCCTGCAATGAAAACTGCTCCTGTAGGTTGCAAATGAGCGCGCTGCTCTTCATGGTGGTATCGTCCCTCCCCCCGGCGGACGCCAGCCCGCGTCGCGATTGGAAGCCGCCTCGACACACTTAGCGCTGTTTGTGGACCTGGTTTTCTGTCAGAGTACAAACGAGGGCAGAGTACTAAAGGTACTGCAAACTGTCAATGCCAGTTGCAACGCTCTCGCCCCCATTGGTCATCAGGAATCCGCAACAGTTGGGGCGCCTCCCTTGCAACGAAACTGAGCCCTCTCCGAGGAAGCCCCCCAAGCTAATCGCGCCTGCCACCCGCCTCTGTCTCCCACTAGCCTGTTTTGGGACGCCTGGACTCTGGTATGCCCGCGCCTTCTGTGAGAAAATAAGCGCGGCCAATTGGCGGTCGGCCAAGCCTTACCTGTTCAGTTTGCCCCACGGCAACATTCCTCGTTCTCTTCGGAGTGTAAGCGATGCCTGAAAGCGCCGTAAAGCCGGATTCGAATGCCGGAAATTCGAATCTCCATGCGCCAAGCCCCCGCAGTCGTCGACTGATCGTAGCGGGAATCACCGCGGCTCTGGCGTTTGCTGCGCTGATGCTTCGCCTCTATCGCCTGGGTGAGTTGCCGGCAGGCATCCAAGTCAGTGAGGCCCTCAACGGAATTGACGCGTTACGGGTCCTCAATGGCGAGCACGCCGTCTTCTTCCCCTCCGAATTCAGCGGCCACGAAGGACTGGTCGTTTACCTGATTGCCCTCTCGATTACTCTTCTGGGGCAAACCGACCTGGCGCTTCGTCTCCCCACAGCGTTGGCCAGCGCCGCAACCGTCTTTGTAGTCTTCTGGCTTGGTCGCCTGCTTTATGGTCGAGACGAGAAAGGCCTCGAAACGCCCTGGCGCGGCATCTTCATTGGCGGCGTCGGCGCCAGCCTGATGGCAGTCTCCATCGGCCAGACCGTCTTAGGGCGAACAGTCTTCAGAGCAAATCACCTGCTCCTTCTCCTCTCCCTCTGTTTGGCCCTGCTCTGGTGGGGATGGCGTGAACGCAGCTGGAAGACCGTTGCGCTCGCTGGAATCTGCGCCGGGCTCGTGCAATACACCTACATCCCAGCCCGCTTCACCCCCTTTCTCTTCGTCGCTTTTGGACTGAGTTTCCTGATCCCATATCGACCAGGCAGAAGAGCCCAAGTCAAGGCTGAACTCCCCTGGGTTCTGACCTTTGGGGTCGCGGCCTTCCTCGTCGCGGCCCCGATTCTATTTTTCTTCCTCTTCAATCCGGAACACTTCTTTCTCCGCAGCAACTCGCTTTCCATCCTCAGCAATGAAATCAACCGGGGAAACCCTCTTGGCGCCCTGTTTGACAATGTAATCGGGCATCTGGAAGCCTTCGGATTCAACGGCGATGTTAGTTGGCGTCACAATCACAACGCCCTGCCCATGCTAAACCCTTGGGAAGCCGCCTTCTTCTGGCTCGGGTCGGGCATCGCGCTCTGGCAGTGGAAGCTCCCCTCCGGTCGACTCCTGCTCCTTTGGCTTGCTTTCCTCCTCCTGCCCGCGGTAATCGCCAGAGACTACGCGCCAAATACGCTGAGAATGCTTGGCGCGACGCCTCCTGTCTATCTGCTCACAGCCTTGGGTGTTTGGGAAGCCTTCCAGTTCGCTTCGAAACGCTTCTTCCCCTCCAAAATTCGGGAAGGAGCTCTTGCCTTGTCAGCCGTCCTGACAGTCGCAATTCTGATTCAGGGAATAGCGACTTTCCGCAGCTACTTTGGCACTTGGGCATTCGAACCAGGCGTTCAGTTTGCATACGAGGTCCCCTGGTCAGACTTCGCCCGTGCCCTTGAGGCCCAACCCTCGTCCGAGGGGGAAATATACCTCATCCCGGACACACTCGAGCATCCCAGTCTCGGTTATATTTACACAGGAACTGCCTCCATATTCTACTTTCAAAGAGACACAACGGACCTGTCCCATTTAGCAGAATCGATCCGGTCCGCGCTCGCTCTGAAGAGTAACTTGACAAGAGTTAAGTTGGTCCAACTGAACAACATTCACGTTGGCTGGATAGGAAATGACACCGGCCGCGTCTCCTTTTTGTTGCGAAAATACGCCCAATTCGAAGAGACCGAGAATTTCACTGATTTCCAAGTCCACAGCTTCACCAACATCTCACTCAGTGAGCCCTGGTCATTCTACGAACACATGAACCCCAAGACGGTTCACTATGACGGGGGCATCTCTCTGCTGGGCTTTGCCATCGGACAGGGACGGAGAGAATTCGCCGGCGACCTACCGATGATCGTTGAGAAGGGCCGGCCAGTTTGGATGGCCTTGAACTGGGAAGTGAAGCCCGACGTGGCCGTCGACTATTCGATCTCTCTAAGGTTACACAACAGGGAGGGAGAGGCAGTCTTTCAACAAGACGATACTCTGTGGAACCCGCTTCACCTGCCGACGAGCCTCTGGGACCCGGATGAGAGAATCGACACACTGGTTCAATTCACCCCGCCGGCGGACGTCTCCCCCGATAGCTACGAACTGAGGCTGGTTGTATACAATGTCGAAACGCTGGTTCCCACCGTGGAAATAGGTGTATGGGAACCGGAGGTGACTCTTGCCAGCATTTCGCTGCAGGACAGCCAGTGAGGCCAGGCGTCGTCCCCCCAGACGCGAAGGAGCCTTCATTTGTGCCTTTGCCCTTGCTTACACGGTTCAGACACACGCCTGGCGGACTGGAAAAAACATGCCGGAGCCCCTGCAATTTCCCTTCTGGTCTGGCAAAATGATATTGCGAATGATATAATCGGCAGGATGACAAGATGACCTGGCAAGCGCTGATTCCCGTTGCGCCGCACTATATCCCAAATCGTTCAACTATCTCGGCTGCAGACATTTCTGAGTTCGTCACTGTGTTCGCCCTGGAGTCCACTGTGCAATGAACGGTGACCTGACTGCCTCCGCGGGAGCCTTTTGCGGCGCAAATCCATAGAGAGGACTCTACGTGACTGAATTGAGCACAGCGAAGGCCCCCATCAGCACGTTTCTGAGCGAACTGGCGGCAGGAGAGTCGACACCGGGCGGCGGCGCGGCTGCCGCCCTCACCGGCTGCCAGGCCGCCGCGCTGCTGAGTATGGTTTTGAACTTTACCGTGGGACGGAAGAAGTACGCGGCCGTAGAGGAGGAGATGCAACAGCTTCTGCGCCGAACTGAAGACCTGCGTGTCCAACTCCTGACTTTGGCCGACGAGGACGCCGAGGCATTTGGCGCGGTCGCCGCCTGCTATGCCATGCCGCGCAAGACCGACGCCGAAAAGGCTGCCCGCGCCGAAGCCATGCAGCAAGCCCTGCGCGGGGCTGCCCTGGTCCCCTTTACAATCGCCTCCCTTTGTGGCGAACTCCTGGAATTGACGCCTCCGATTGCCGGGAAAGGCAATGCAAACGTGGTCAGTGACGCCGCAACCGCCGCACATCTGGCCCATTCCGCCCTGCTCAGCGCGCTCGTCAACGTAGACATAAATCTCAAATTCATGAAAGATGAGACCTTTATAGCAGAAATGAAAGACAAGGTGACGGCTTTGAAAGCGTCTGCCGAGACCCGCTATGAGACCTCCCGCGCTGTCTGCGCACAAGTTCTGGGTGTCGCGATATGAGCGCGCAACTCCTGAAAGGGCGAGATGTCGCCGGCGTATTGCAGAGCGAACTCTCCGCAAAGTTCTCTGAGACAGCCGCCAGAACCGGCGCCCGCCCGACGTTGGCCGCCTTGCAGGTCGGCGCCGACCCCGCAGCCGCAGGCTACCTGCGCGCCATACGCCGCGCCTGCCAGGCCGTTGGCGCCGACCTGAGGCCAGTAGAGCTGGATGAAGGCAGCAGCCAAATCGAAGTCCAGTCTGCGCTCGCAGACCTGAACAACGATAGCGCCGTACATGGAATCATGATTCTGGAGCCCTTGCCCGATTACATCGACGACTCCCGGCTCGTTGAACTCCTGGAGCCAGCCAAGGATGTCGACGGCGTCCATCCACTGAACGCTGGCCGCCTGGCCGCGCAGCGTCAACCGCACTTCGTGCCCGCCACACCAGCGGGCGCCATAGCACTGTTGGAAGATGCCGGCGTCATCTTCAAGGGGAAGAGCGCAGTTGTGATTGGACGCAGTGACATTGTCGGAAAGCCCATGGCTCTCCTGCTGCTTCATCGCCATTGCACGGTTACGATCGCCCACAGCCGCACAGTGAATCTTCCCGCCGTTGCCCGGCAGGCGGACATCCTGTGCGTAGCGGTTGGTCAACCTGAAATGGTTACCGGAGATTGGGTCAAACCGGGGGCAACTGTTGTGGATTTCGGTACCACTTACATCGGGGGTTCACTGAAGGGAGACTGCAATCAAGCTAGTGTTCAAGAGGTCGCCGGAATGATGACACCGGTACCGGGCGGCACAGGTCCAGTCACAAACGTGATATTGATGCAGAATCTGTGGAAGGCGTACAGTCGTTTTGGCTCAGCAGACGGCAGCTAATGACCAAGGATTTCAACACTCTTCTCACGCGGGTGGTGACCCAGGTCGGCGTTGCCAAAAGTGCTGAGCAGTGCCTTCACCTTTTTCAGTCTGGCTCGCAGGCGCGGCTCCTTGCATTTCCACTCTCCCAGCACCTGTTGGCAAACCAGGAGAGAGTCTCCGCGAATGGTAAGTGATGCCAGGCCAGAATCAATCCCCTCTTCTTCCAGGCGATCGCGAACGGCCTCCAGAGCCGCAATCAGCGTGTCGTATTCGGCCTCATTATTTGTAGCCTGGTTCCCAAAGGTCAGTTGAACGAGTTCACGAGGCGCCCCAGGCCAATCAAGCGCAAAGCTGCCATACCCTTGCCCGGGGTTTCCGCGGCTGCCGCCGTCAAATACGATACCTATCTGTTCAAGTGGCGCATTGCCTGGCTTGTTTGAGCCGGCAGAGTGTGTCTCGCTCGAATCCAAGTTCCCTTTGCCAGTTGTGTCGCTGCTCTCCCCAGAGATCTGCCCAGATAGAAGGGGACGGTCGGCAGGCTTGGGCGGCTTCCCACCACCGGACCTCTCAACCGGATCTTCGCGTCGATCGCGAATTCTCGAAGAAACCGAAAGCGCCCGCAAAAGAGGTTCTCTGTCAGACAGCAAGTCCTCCGTCTCCAACAACCCCCTTGCTTTCATCTGACGTAGCAACTGTCGCCTTCGGCCAGTCGAAAGCCTGCTAATCTGGGTTACGAGTCCCGCCAGAGAATGATCCAATATCGTTCCGCCCCGCTGTACCTTACTGTATAGGCCTTGAATGAAGAGTCCTGCCCATACGTAACTTGCGTGTCCTGTTTCTCATCGAGGACTCCCGTCGCCCCGCGTGTCGCGCGACCCCAAGCGCCGCCGCGGGCAATGCCGCCACAATGATCGAGCCCTTCGAGAGTACTCAGACTGGCTGGGGCTCTTTCGCTTCGGCCGCAGTGGCTTTTTCCCACAGAAAGAGCAGGTTCGCTTGATGGAATTTCTGGACCAGGCCTCCCAGCGAAATCCTGGACCGTCCGAATTCTTCGACATCATGGCTAAGCAGCTCTTGTCTTGTTGCCCCTTCCGCGTAGAGACGGTCGACGAGCGATTCAATGTCGTCCAAATACTGAATGCTGTCCTCAATTCCAGGCGTAACCTCGCCCCTCAGGAGAATATCACCATGGCCTTGCACGATGGTCTCCAAATTGAACTCGTGCAGACTGTGCAAGGACTGCCTGAACTTATCAACATCGGCCAGTGGTGTGGCGATTACCGGCACAGGCATCATCAGATCGCTGGCGAAGAGCACCTTTTCTTCGCGTACGTGCACGACACATACGTCCGGCCCAGGGCCTGGCGCATGCATGATGTGAACTGTCTTGTCACCCAGCCTAATTACCGAGCCTTCATTGAAAACAATCTTAGGCAGTCGAATCTCTACCCGCAGCAGCTCGGAAATGTGTTCTCTCGCCTCTTCCAAAGCAGTCCGCCCAAAGCGCACCAGCAGGTCACGCGCCGACTCATGCGCGATGAGCTCAGCCTCTGGAAAGAGACAGGATCCGTAGACGTGGTCCGCATGGCTAATCGTATTGACGAGGTACCGGATCCCCGCCGGACAGAGTTGAGCGGCGAAGTCAATGATCTGCCTTGTTTCTGATGGAAACGGCAGCGTGTCGATTAATATGCCCCCTTCAGGGGACACCACCAGCCCAGCGTTCACTTCTGCGTACACCGCACTGGTAAAGACCCACGTATCATCCGCAACTCGTGTACGCGTGATGGCCACTCGCCACTTCCCTTTCCCTTTTGATTGCTTAGTTTAGTCGCCGAAAACTCAAGTATAGCACAGAGGAAAAACAGGGGAAAAGGTGGAGCAGATATATTTCTCGAAGTGAGAGCGTTTCAAGAGGGTGATTTTCCGAGAGGAGAGGAAGCAGGCAACTCAATCAGTAGCTTGCGGCCAACTGTGGCCGAGAGGTGGTCCCCTTCAATCCTGCCTCCCCGAAGAACTTGCAGCAGAGTTTCCTGATTGTTGCGTTTGCCGTTCCTTAATCAAGTTACCAAGCCCAGGCGATCCGTATGCGCTCGCATCAGGTGGCCTTCCAGGCTTGTAACATACAAATCGCGTAGATCCTCGCCACCGAACGTGCAATTGGTAGGACTGTCGCAAGGCAAAGGATGCGTCTCGAGCACTCTGCCGTTCGGGGCGAAGACATAGATCATCCCCCCTGGGCCGCTCTTGCCCCAACCCGCTGTTGCGACAATGTTGCCCTCGCTGTCCAGGCACATTCCGTCAATGCCGCGATGGGGATAGAAATTATGCAGTACCTCGTATGGCCCTGCTATGGGACCGTCTCCCTCCGAGTTGTCTTCACATATCGGGTAGGCCCGCAATTCCCGATGTTCCCCGTCACCATACTTGCTCTGGGCAACATACAAGACTTTTTCGTCAGGTGAAAGAAGCAGTCCATTCGGCGCGGTCGTGTCAAAAGTAACTCGCACGGGACGCCAGCTGCCGTCTTCCTCCCGATCCAGTCGATAAACCGACTCGTGGTCCAACTCCATATCATCCCTGAAATCGCCGTAGCGGGGGTCGGTGAACCATATCCTGCCTCTTCTGTCGATTGCCAGGTCATTCGGACTGTTGAGGCGGCGCCCTTCAAATTCAGCGCAAACTTCAATCGTCTCCCCGCCGTCCACGTACTTTACCATCCGCCTGCCGACACCCTCGCATGCGTTGACAACGCCGTCAGCATCCATCATGAGACCGTTTGCCCCATTTGTTCCCTCTCTCCAGACGCTGAACTCGGCAGCGCCAGGATCGAATCGCATGATGCGACTGTTTGGAATGTTCGTGAACAGGAGCGCCTTCCCATCCCATAATGGTCCTTCAGTCAACCCGATGGGGTCCAATAGAATCTCAAACTGCCAAGTCATCCCTACCCCCGTCTAGTATTCGAGCATGAATTCTGAACCACATTCGATAACGATTTGACGGCTCCTCTTGAGAGCCTGGAAAGGATCGGGCAGACCGGGGTTGAGCTCAAGACTGACCGCGCCCGAGTAACCTATCTCCTTCAATGCCTCAAATGCGCCGCGAAGAGTTTCCTTCGTCATGACTCCATCAAGGAGACTCCAATGCAGGTCACCTTTTCCGTCGTTGTCATCAAGATGTACGTAAAAGAGTCTCTCACCCGCTTCTCTGAGAACACTGGCTGGCTCTTCACCGCTGATCTGAACGTGGCCGATGTCAAAGAGGAGGCCTAGATTCGGGTGACCAATCGAATCGAGATAGCCTAACGTGGCTGCTGCAGTGGGGAGCGCGGTTCCGGGAAAATGTTCGATGCAAACTTTTACGTCTCTTTCAGCAGCGAATTCCGCGACTCTCGCAAGTGAGTCGGCGTACTCACGCAACGCGGCCTTGCTGTCGTTGGGTCCCGGCACCAGATAGACGACACGACCACCCAGCGCTGCGCAATCGCGAACTGCCTGTTCAACATGCGCCAAGGCTCTACCACGCGTCTTCTTGTCCGAACTGTCAAGAGAGGCGTCTTTGGGTACGCCAAACGAGGCGGCAATCGAGGAGACGCCTAGCGAGTGCCTTTCCGAGAGAGAATGCACTTCCTTCAGCGGGGCGAAATCCGGCCTGATATCGATCCAGCGAAATCCCAGAGATTCCATATCCGACAGGACTTCCCCTGGAGATGCGGTCAAAGCCCAGACACAGCAGGAGAGATACATTGCGCTAATACTCCACCTGCTCTGTCTCCTCCGGAATTTGACCATTCGCCTGGCCTGCTCCGCTCGCCAGCAGCGACTGTAATTCCATCAGTTCGTCGCAGGTCAGAAGGCGGGGGAGTCTGTAGGAATGGCGTTTACTCCACTCCTCAATGGCCGGTGTCATTTGAGCGATGGTCGAAAAGTCACCCGGGAATCGCAGCGGGTCGCCCCCTAACCAGCGACCGTGCCTTCCAGCTAGAGTCGTATTCCAGATCTTGGCGGGTATCACATCCGGGGTGAGATTGCCGGTCGGCCATGCTTGAAAGAGAACAGGGATCTGAGGCGGAAAGTCAGGAATGATCTCTTGCAACAAAAGGTGACTTCGTGTGCATGTAGACGGCATCCACAGTGGAATCACAGGGCTGCGAAAACCGATCACGGGATTCATCTGAGGACCACTCTCGATCAGAACCGCTCCAGGTTGAATGCGTAACAGGTAGTAGAGCCACTGCCACGCATAGAATCCCATCCGGCTGATCTCGTCCACGGAGGAAAAATCAAGGCTGTGAATCGGCATTCCTTCATCGCCGGCATAGTCACGGACCGACCTTGCAAAGCCTGAAATCGAGCCCCACTGGGCCTCTGGCTGATAGGTCCAGTGCCGCGAGAGTCTCCACCCGCTGCGCTGCAAGCCTCCTTCTTCATGCAGCCAGTCGTCCAGCCACGGCGTGCCGCGAATATACTCCTGATCCGTGAATCCGCCATAGCCCCCAATCTGGAGCCTGTGCCGGGCCCCAATCTCATACTGGCTCCATTTGGCGGAACAGGTCAGGAGGAGAACTGAACCCCCCGGCATCAGCCGTTCGCGAATAAACCTTTTGTACTGGTCCGGCAACGCTGCCAGTTTAAGATTTATGCTTACACCCTTCTTGATGAGCTGCCGTGAGTGAATCGGATCGAAGACACTCACAGCCAACAGGTCAGGATTGTGATTCAAAATCGGGGTAAGCAAGTCGACGCTTTTCTGCTGATAGCCCGCAATGTCATCCGGTTTGCCGCGGGCGGCAAACGTTATCGGGAAGGAGTCCGCCAGTAGTGGGGCCCCGAGGCTGGCGCACAAGTGCGCCGTTGCGCCGGAAGGCACTCCGACGACAATCGCATCGAAACGTCTCTCAGAATCAAGTCTATCGTACTGACTAACGTTCCACTGGGCAAGGTCTGCGGTCGTCAGGTTGAAGGAAACGGATTTGCTGTGAGGCTTGTTCTCGGTCGCCCACACTGAGAGACCCGCGCCCACACCACGAGGAAGACGGGAACTTAGCCGCAGAAGTGATAACTGTCGTCCCAACTTTGCTCCGGCTGCCGGAAAGTGAAATTTGTTTTCTAAGGCGGCAGCGACAGATGTCACCGCGCCAGTGGCAATGTCGAAACCGACAGGGTGGTAGTTCACGGGCAAGCTGGTTTCCTGTGCCTGGCTACGTCGATTCTACTCACACTGCAGTCCCGCCGTCTCCTGCCATTCCCCTCTTCAGCAGGCCATTCCCGGCGGAAAGTTTTGTCAGACAGTATAGCCGACGCGCTTAGGAGTCGCAATTCCAGTTTACCGACACGTTGTCCGGACAGGAGAAACGGGGGCAAACGACCAGAAATGTGTGCAATTGGAATCGGTTCCCCGAAAGAATCCCGCCGTCGCTCGAGATCCTGGTTTCAGTTGTGCGGCTGTAACGTTGACGAACTCAAGCTCGTGTGATAATGTTTCGGGCGCATTCCATCAAGTATCCGACGACGAAGGGATCTTCAAGGCTAGAACATGACGAAAAACGGTGACACACCGGTCAGAGTTCGGTTCGCGCCCAGTCCGACCGGTCAGCTGCATTTGGGCGGTCTCCGCACTGCCCTGTTTGACTGGTTGTGGGCGCGTCGAACAAGCGGCCAGTTCATATTGCGCATTGAGGACACCGACCGCAGGCGATTCGACCCTGAAAGCCTTGAGAGCCTGATGCGAGGCCTGAAATGGTTGGGCTTGGACTGGGACGAAGGGCCGGACATCGGAGGGCCTTTCGCGCCGTACGTGCAGTCCGAAAGGCAGGAGATTTACAGAGAGAAGGCCCACGAGCTGATCGAGTTGGGGCATGCGTATCGATGCTTTTGCACGCCGGACCAACTCGAATCGATGCGCAACGAGCAGAGACGTGCAGGCAAACCTACCGGATACGACAGGCGCTGCAGAAACTTGACCGAGGATGAGATAAGAGAGCGCCAGGACAGAGGCCTCCCGTACGTCATCCGCTTCGCCGTCCCGCTTGAGGGCGTGACCGCTTACGATGATCTCCTGAGAGGAAAGATTGCAGTTGACAATAAAGACTTGCGCGATGAAATAATTCTGAAGGCTGACGGAATGCCGACGTACCATCTGGCAGCCATGGTCGATGATCACCTGATGCAGATTACGCACGTATTGCGAGGGGAAGAATGGCTGTCAACAGCGCCAATCCACAAGCGCATCGTTGACGCCTTTGGGTGGGACATGCCGGTCCTGGTTCATTTGCCTGTGATTCTTGACCCAAGCGGCAAAGGCAAAATGAGTAAACGCAAGAAACTGGTGGCGGGCAAAGAGTTTCTCGCGCTGGTGCATGAGTTTGAAAGCGCAGGGTACTTGCCCGATGCCATGTTCAACTTTCTTACAAATGTAGGCTGGAATTTCGATCCCGACCAGGAGGTCTTCAGCCGGGAGGAAGCTATCGCAAAGTTTCGACTGGAGGAGATCAATCCTTCGGCGGCTGCGCTTCCCTACGAAAAGCTGGACTGGCTCAACGGCCTCTATATTCGTTCATTGACGCCCGACGCTCTCAAGGCAGCGCTGTTACCATTTCTCAGCCGGCAGCTGGGCCTGTCTTGTGCAGAGCTGGACGCGGGAGGCAAGCTCGACATCTTGATCCCAGTGATTCAGGAACGCATCAAGCGTCTCGACGAAGCCGCGACCTGGCTCGACTGGGCCTTCCTGGACTCGAGCCAAATATGCTATGACAATCCGAAGCTGCTGATTGGTCGCAAACTTGATGCGGCCAAGAGCGCTGACCTGCTGCGCGCAGGCGCCCTGTTGCTGGGGGGCGTCCAACCGTTCTCAGCTGATACAATTCAGGAAGCCTTCCGCGCCAAGGCAGAGGAACTCGGAGTAAAGGCGGGGAGCTTTTTCGGGCCCATCCGCGGCGCAATCAGTGGCAAAAAGGTCTCGCCCCCGTTATTTGAGAGTATCGAAGCGCTTGGCCGTGAGGAGGCAGTGCAGCGCATCAAAAGAGCAGCCTCCATTCTGGAGGAACAATTCGCAGGAGTTGAGACGTAACCGGCGAAAGAGCAACCTTACGGCGCCAGGGTCGACGGTTTGGCAGGTCCGTTATGACTGCCTTTACGCGAATGCGAGCCTGATTTGGTTTGGCTCGGACGAATATGCTAGAATGACGCCGTTGTTTTCTGGCCAGTGGGGGATAGTTTAATCGGCAAAACGCCTGACTCTGGATCAGGTAATCGGGGTTCAAATCCCTGTCCCCCAGCTCTACAACACGGATGCGGGGCGCCTTGGGCATGGAGCCCCGCCCGCTTCACTTCAGACGCCGCTCTCGGTCGTTCCGGCAAACACACCGAGAACGGCGTTTCCCGTTCTGCCGCCCTGGCCCCCCCTTGGATCTTGCCGAATCGCATCCTTGCCCCGACCTTTTTCCCAGACCTTCTGGATCTAGCGATTTCGGCCATATTCTTCGTGGCTGCTGACCCAATCCAACGAACTGATCGCGGCGGCCAGCGAAAGCTCTCCCGCTAAAACCGTCCCTGCGACAATTTCAGCAAATTTGTGGACCTTACCCTTGCCGCTGCAACCCAGCAGGTCGAGGCACTCCTTCTGCGTTGCCAATCCAGTTCCGCCGCCGTAAGTAGCAACAATTAGCGATGGAATGGTGATCGAGATATACAGATCCTTTTCATCCGTCAATTCGACGTATATCAATCCCGCCGAGGACTCGGCCACATTGGCCACGTCCTGTCCGGTGGCAATGAAGATTGCCGTGATCGCATTGGCCGAGTGGAGACCGTTGTTGTTGACGCCAGCCAGAATCGAGCCGATATTCGCAACGCTGTAGTGGTCGAATAGCTGCTCTGGTCTCACGCGCATGTTCTGAATCAGAACATCTCGTGGAACCGTTGCCTCAGCGGTAACGCGCTTGCCGCGCGTTCGCATGATATTCACCTGGGACGACTTCTTGTCCGTAGCAAAGTTCGACTCCAGGTAGAATCGCTTGATTTCAGGGCCGCTATAGTGGTCCAGAATCCAGGAGCAGGCGGCAAACGTAGCCCGCCCTACCATGTTCTGGCCGGCGGCGTCACCGGTTAGGAAGTTAAAGCGCAAGAACGCAAACTTATTGGATTGATAGGGATCGATGTTATCCAGTCTGGCCACGCTGGAGGTGGCTTCCGCCTCCTCTCTGATGGGAGTCATGTTTTCGCCTACCCACTCAATGAAGTCGCGGGCGCCGCGGGCATCTTCAAACACAAAAACCGGGGCCCGCTGCATCCCATCGGCCACGACTGTGCATTTGACGCCGCCGGACAAGTTTAGCAGCTTCATGCCTCTGTTATAGGAAGCAACGAGTGTTCCCTCGGTTGTCGCCAGTGGGATCAAAAAGTCCCCCTTTGCGTGCTCGCCGCAGATCGTGATCGGTCCGGCAAATCCTAGCGGAATCTGCGCCACACCGGTGAAATTCTCGACGTTGCCTTGCGTAATCTGGGGATCGAAAGAATACTTCGAAATGTGCTCCAGCGTCTGGCCTGTGTACTCGGCCACAAACTTCTGTCGGTCGCGAATGGCGGATTCGCCGTAGTCGTCGTCACGGTCGCGGGGGATTCGGGCCGCCTCGACTCTTTCCGCAATGGCGTCATCGACAGTGAACTGAATTCGCCCAAATGGCGATGTCTGCACACCAATTCGAATCTCGTGATGTCCGTTTTCCAGAGGAGGGATTCCCGAAGTGATAATCACCTCCTTCCGCAAGGGGAATTCAACTGGCGCGCCGCTGTTTACCTGATCAGGTGAAATTATCTTCCCTTCGCCAAAGTCGAGAGTTATGCTTTCGTTGGCAATCGCCTGGCCGTCGATACTGATGCCGTGAAATCCCGTCAAACTGGCGTCGCTCAACCGATTCTTTATCGAAAACTGTACGCCGTCGTCGGTGTTCTGTAGGCTGGCGTAGGTATAGAGACGCTTGAGCAGCATTGATGGAATCAGAGCCATGGAGCCTCCTTAATGTTGATTGAAGATGGCGTTTATTCTGGATGAGAGGGAAACAGCTAGGGAAAATGCAGAAACGCTGACGTGTCCGGTTGTGAATCTCCGGTCTGGGCCTCGAACCCTTGCTGACCTTTCTACAAAGTGACAATGTCCTGGCCGATATCTGTTCGCCAGACCGCGTTCTCAAACTGTATCTGGTCAACCAGTTGGTAGGCTTCATCTACGGCAGTTCTGAAGCTGCATCCAGTAGCCGTGACCGAAAGCACACGGCCACCGTCGGAAAGCACCGCAGGCCCTGACTTCGCGTTGCCTGGTATGTCAGGGGATTCCAAACGAGTCCCGGCATGAAAGACGAGGGCGTCACTTTCGCCGACCGCATCCTGCGGAAGACCTGTGATGACCTTGCCAACGTCATACGAGTCCGGATAGCCCCCAGAAGCCATGACGACGGTTACGGCACACATGTCGGCCCAGACCGGGTCCTGCCCAGCCAGTTGACCTTGCGAACAGGCCAAAATCAGCTCCGCCAAGTCGGTCTGCAGCAAAGGTAAAATGACCTGTGCCTCGGGGTCGCCAAACCGGCAGTTGAATTCCAAGACTTTGGGGCCCCGTTCAGTGAGCATGAGACCGGCGTAAAGGATGCCCTTGTATGGGTTCCCCTCAGCGGCCATGCCGGCCATCGTTGGAAGAATTATCTCACGCTCGACAGTCTCCAGCAGAGCATCCGTCGCAAGCGGCGAAGGGGCAAAGGCCCCCATCCCTCCAGTGTTCGGGCCCCGGTCGCCTTCCAGCAGCCGTTTATGGTCCTGCGCGGCCGGAACGATACTGAAATCCTTGCCGTCGCAAAAGGCAAGGACCGACAGTTCTGGCCCATGTAACCGTTCTTCCACCAGCGCAGTCGAGCCCGCATCGCCGAACAGGCGATCGACCATAATCGTTCGCAGCTGTTCGATTGCCTCGTCCTTACTTGACGGCAAAAGCACGCCCTTGCCAGCCGCCAACCCACTGGCCTTCAGAACAGGTAGATCGGACAGTCCCTGGACGAAGTCGGCAGCCTCTTCGAAATCGGTGTACGCCCGGGCCCAACCGGTGGGAATCCCATGCCGGCCCATGAATTCTTTGGCGAATGCCTTGGAGCCTTCGAGTTTGGCAGCGGCCTTGCTCGGCCCGAAAATCGTCAGATTCTCATCCTCAAAAAGGTCGACGATGCCTTCAACCAAAGGTACCTCGGGCCCAACCACAGTCATTTCGATGTCCCGGTCAACTGCAAAATGGCGCTGCCCTTCCAAATCATCGACCGCTATGGGGACGTTTGCGCAGATGGGAATAGAGGCCGTGCCCCCGTTCCCCGGAGCCGCGTAGATTCGCCTGACATGGCGCGATTGCGCCAACTTCCAAGCCAGCGCGTGCTCCCTCGCGCCGGACCCAACCAGCAAGATTATCATTTTTCTGTCTGACAATGGGGCTCAAATGTCTTGATTATCGGAAGAACGAGACCACACCGTCTGGATGTGCGTCGGATTGGTGGGCTGGAGAGTTGGACTTGGATGCACGGCTTCAATGAAGCTGGTTTCCAAGGTATTTGCCTCCGCCTTCCTCCTACCTCAGTTTCCCAAAGCGCCGGCAAATCTCTCCTTCTCTTTGAGTTCCAGTTCCAACTCCAGCATAGGTGTCTCGAAGGGATAGCCGCCGGTGAAACAGGCATTGCAATAGCCGTCCTCCGCCCGCAGCGTACTCATCATTCCTTCAACACTGAGATAGGACAACGAATCCACCCCAATGTAGACCTCGATTTCGTTCAGACTCTTGTTAGCTGCGATCAGTTCCGACTGGCTCGCCATGTCCACACCCATAAAGCAAGGATACCTTATGGGTGGGCAAGCTACTCTCATATGCACCTCGGCCGCGCCCGCATCGCGCAGGAGTTGGACGAGAGGGCCGCTTGTATTGCCGCGTACGATGGAGTCGTCGACCAGCACGACACGCTCGCCCTGAAGATTATCGGGCAAGGGGTTGAATTTCATCGCCACCCCGACCTTACGCTGTCTGTCGGTGGGTTGAATGAACGTACGCCCGATGTACCGGCTCTTAATCAGCCCTTCGCTATAGGCGATTCCGCTCTCTTGTGCGTAGCCAATGGCGTGCGGGGTCCCGCTGTCGGGCACCGGCACAACGATATCTGCCGTTGCCGGCGCTTCGCGGGCTAGCTGCCGGCCAAGCGCCTGGCGAACCCTATGGACGAGCCGGCCCCCCAGAATACTGTCGGGTCTGGCAAAGTAAATCTGCTCGAAAGTGCAAAACGCCGCCTTCTCCGCGGGCACGCCCTGCACAATTTCATAGCCGTCCTGATCAATGCGGACTATCTCGCCGGGACTGATCTCTTGAATGGCGCGGCCGCCAATGGTAGCGAAGGCACAACTCTCCGACGCGATGGCCAGACCATTCTCAAACTCGCCCAGCACCAACGGCCGCAATCCCCACGGGTCCCTTACGCCATAGATGGCGTCTCGGGTAAGGATAGTCAGCGAGTACGCTCCCTCTGCAATCGTCATCATCTGACGAATTCGCTGCAGCCAAGTTCCGCGTGCGCCCGCGAGAAGATGTATGATCAGTTCGCTGTCCGTAGAAGTTGATAGCCCTACGCCCCTTTCCAGAAGTTCGCGACGAAGCTGGGGAGCGTTGACCAGATTGCCATTGTGGCTGATCGCGAGGGGGCCGTCGAGTGTCTCCAGAATGTAAGGCTGCGTGTTGTTCAGACGGGGCGACCCGGTTGTGGAATAACGCGTATGTCCAATACCCAGATGCCCTTGCAGATGGAGCAGGTTGTCCTCGTTGAAGACCTGTGAAACGAGGCCCAACCCTTTGTGGATATGAGCGGTTTTGCCGTCGCATGTGGCGATACCGGCCGCCTCCTGACCTCGATGCTGCAAGGCGTAGATCGCAAAATAGGCCAGACGGGCGATGTCCAATCCTGGAGCGCTAATGCCGAAAACGCCGCATGCTTCGCGGGGTGAGTCGAACGGAGGCATATCTGCATCTCCTTGAAGACTGAGTGCTTACACGATGGCAGCCCGCACTCAACGACTTTGCCCAAGCATTTCAACAGGCACTTCGCAATCGGTTACTCAACTGCGCTTCAGGGCCGCGCGCGCGGCAAGACCCGTCTCCAGGGCAGCGGCAGCCGTAGCTGCCGTCACTGTGATGTGCCCCATTTTGCGGCCCGGTCGAGCCTCGCCCTTTCCGTACAGGTGCAACTTGGCGTTTGCGATGGAAAGCAACTCCTGCCAATCGGGTTCTCCTCGATGCCAAAGATCCCCCAATAGATTGACCATGGCTGCCGGTCTCAACTGCTCGGTCGATCCGACGCCAAGTCCGCAAACCGTTCGCAATTGCTGCTCAAACTGGCTTGTCACCGCCCCCTCGATTGTCCAGTGTCCAGAGTTATGGGGACGAGGCGCAATCTCGTTTATCAACAGGCGGCCTCCCTTCCTACCCTCCGAAACGCCATTCCTGGCGCTCTCCCGCAGACTGGGCAAGAGAAAGAACTCGATGCAGACGACCCCGATCAGCCCAAGGAACTCACACAGTTGGCGGGCCAGGCTTTCTGCTTCGGCGCATACCTCTGGCTGGACTTCGGCCGGCGCAACTGTAATGTCCAGTATGTGATTGACATGGCGATTCTCTACCAGGGGATAGGCCGCGAAATCGCCTGCCTCCCCTCGGGCAACGACCAGGGAGAGTTCCTTCTCGAAGTTGACTTCGGCCTCAAGCACGCTTGGTTGTCCACCCAGAGCATCCCAAGCGCCTTCCAGGCCGCGGTCATCTGCAATACGGCATTGGCCCTTACCATCATAACCGAAAGCAGCGGTTTTGAGAATGGCTGGCAAGCCAACGCATTGGACTGCCTCCCGCAGGTCTGAAAGACTTGAAACGCCACGGTATGTCGTCGTGGGCAGACCTGCCTTGCTGAGCATCGACTTCTCGCGCAGCCTGTTCTGGGCCGCATACAGAATCGCGCCGGCCGGTCGAACAAGGGCTCCCTCCGCTTCGCCTAAGTCTGCCGCCAGTGAAGGAACATTTTCAAATTCAAAGGTTAGTGCATCGACGCTTCTGGCAAATGCCCGAACGGAAGCTGCGTCGTCGTAGGCGCCGGTGAACTCGCGGTCCGCGATCTGGCCGGTGGGGCTGTTTCGCTCGGGGGAATACGTATGAATGCCGTATCCCATCCTGCGCGCCTCCATTGCCAGCATCCGACCTAACTGGCCGCTGCCGAAAACGCCAATCGTGGAACCTGGCGCTAAAGAACGGTGGCGTTCGCGCTCCAACATCTCACTCCTCTTCAACAAGCCGCGAGGAAAGAACCTGCTCGGCGCGCGCCTCCCGAAACCTTTGCAGCCTCAGGCGCAGATCCGGCCTCGTCGCCCCCAAAATGGAAACGGCCAGCAGGGAGGCATTTATTGCACCGGCTTTGCCAATTGCCATTGTGGCCACAGGCACGCCGGCTGGCATCTGCACGATGGACAGGAGCGAATCCATTCCTCTGAGAGCCTGGCTCTGAACGGGCACACCGATAACCGGCAGGAGCGTGTGCCCCGCGACCATGCCGGGGAGGTGTGCCGCGCCTCCCGCCCCGGCGATGATGACCTCCAACCCGCGTGCCGATGCGCCGGCGGCGTACTCGCTCATCCAGTCGGGAGTACGATGGGCCGAAACAACACGGCATTCATGGGGTACGTCAAAGTCAGACAGTGTCTCGGCCGCGAAACGCATGCATTGATCCCAGTCTGAAACACTGCCCATAATGACGCCCACTACCGGCGTGCTCTCTAAGGCACTCACGCTTCCGGGCTCCCCCCCCACTGCCTAACACCTCATCCCTCAAAGTAGGACTTGAGTTTTCGAGTCACTCTTGCAGCTACAGGCGTCTCCCCCGGCTCAAACTCTTGACCCGTCAGGAGTTCATAGCTGCGAATATAGCGCTGACTGGCCTGCCGAGCTAGGTCGTCTGCCAGCGGAGGCGGGGGCCCGTCGCCAATGTAACCCCGCGCTGCGTAAGCCAAACGGACAAACTCCTTGTCGAAGTTTTCCGGCTCAAAGTCGATTTGACGACCGCTGCCGTCCTCGCGCCTGGCGAGAGCTTCCTCGTAGCTTGCCGCCGTCCAGAATCTGCTGGAATCAGGCGTGTGAATTTCGTCGATCAGCATGAGCGTCCCATCGTCATTCAGGCCGAACTCGTACTTTGTATCCACAAGGAGCAGACCGCTCCGCGCCGCGATCTTCTGTCCGCGGGAAAAGAGCGCATGCGCCGCGGCGCAGACGCCACGCCAAAGGCTCGCCTCGACCAGCCCCTTCGCCACTATTTCACTGCTTGTGACGGGTTCGTCATGGCCGCCCTTCTCGGCCTTGGTCGTCGGCGTAATGACAGGTTGCGGCAGGGGATCGTTTTTTCGCATTCCGTCGGGAAACGCCAGCCCGTAGATTGTGCGTTCCCCCTGGTTGTAACGATGCCAGAGGCTCGTCTTTGTAACTCCCGAAATGTAGCCCCGAACCACCACCTCAACCGGAAGGGGGCGGCAATTGCGGCCAATCGTCACATTGGGATCCGGAGATTCGATGAAGTGGTTGGCTACGATATCCTTCGTCTGTTCAAACCAGAAGGCGGAGAGTTGATTCAATACCTGTCCCTTGTAGGGAACCAGTCCAAGGATGTGATCAAAGGCAGATAGGCGATCTGTTGTAACCAGGACGAGCCGATCCCCGCGCTCGTAAATGTCTCGGACCTTGCCGTTCCTCTTGGGACCGAGGAATTCCAGGTCGACCCCGGCAAACGCGCCATTGAATGCAGAATTCACCATGTCCATCCCCCTTTCCTCAGTTGAGCGCGCTCCCTGGGCTACTTTTGGTTCAGCTCGAGGCCCTCGAAACTATGGCCCGAAAAATGGACAGTCCAAGCCGGCCGCTCCCGCTAAGGGGGTTTTGAATCGACTCAACGTGGTCCTCCGGGTGGGGCATGAGTCCGATTACGTTGCCAGCCGGATTACAAATTCCCGCGATGTCAGCCACCGAACCATTGGGGTTGATCGGGTAGCGGCCGCGGGCGCGCTCGCCATTTACGTCGACATATCGAAACGCAACCAGATTACGCTTCTCCAACTGCTCAAGTGACTCATCGTCAGAAACCTGGAAGTTGCCCTCCCCGTGGGCGACAGGACAGAATACCAGCTCTTCGATCTGGGCCAGGCAGTTGGCCTTTGTCTCAGGCTCCACCGCGAGGTGCACCCATCGGCACTCGAAATGGCCCCGCGCATTGTATGTCAGTGTCACATCACGATTTCCTGTTGACGTCCTCTGCTCTGCGCCGGAAGCTTTCTCTCTGCCGTGCCCCGGGAGAAGGCCCGCTTTCACCAGCGTCTGAAACCCGTTGCAAATGCCCAAGACTGGCCGTCCGGAATCAACGAATTCTGTCAACTCGTCTTGAAGGAAGACCTGCAGATCCAGTGCCTGCCGGACGCCCGCGCCGAGGGCATCCCCGTAGGAAAAGCCGCCCGGCAGGACCAGCATGCCGAACTCAGAAAATCGAATTGCGCCCGCCCGCAGTTGATTGATATGCACAATTTTCGGCGTGCCACCGGCCATCTCACATGCTCGAGCCGCCTCGGCATCCCGGTTTGTACCTGTGGCGTGGAGGATCAGAACGGGCAAACTCATCTGCGCCAAGGCCGGTAAAGTCGCAGATCGGTTAGCACGTCAGTTGGACGCTTCATCTTTGGAATCGCCTTTCCAGGCGGTTGAAATCTCATTCAGAGTAAGTTGGAAGAGTCGATCCGGACCCTTGGTAAAGATAACCTGATCGGATGGCAGAACTTCGCCCAATAGCGCAAAGGGCAATCCTGCCAGGCACTCCTCAAAACGTGCCGCGTCGGCAGGCGCCACTTCCACCAAATGTCGACCATTGGTCTCGCAAAAGAGCTGGATATAGTGGTTGGGAAATCCATCACCGCAAATGGTCAGAAGGTCAACCTTCGCTCCGAGGCGGCCCCCGAAACACATTTCAGCCAGGGCAACGGCAAGGCCGCCCTCGCTGAGATCGTGGCAGCTCTGGATCAGCCCCGACAACATGGAGGCGTGGAGTGCGCGATAGCGCGCCAGCGGGTCATTCGGCATCGCGGGCGCTTCACCGCCTTCCCATCCCATTAGATGGCTGAGAAGCGAACCCCCAAGTTCCCCGTGTGACTGGCCCAAAAGGTAGATGAGGTTCCCTGCCTCCTTGAAATCAGAAGTGCAAGTGTGGCGCATGTCAGGGACGATGCCAATCGCTGAAATCAGCAGGGTCCCAGGAATTGGCTGCCCGTCAAATTCGTTGTACAGGCTATCCTTGCCGGAAATAAAGGGTGCATTGTAGGCGACGGCAGCGTCGTAGCAACCCTGACAGGTCCGCACGAGCGCGCCTAGGCGATCCGGTATCGTGGGATTGCCCCAGCAGAAGTTGTCGAGAAGCGCAATCCGATCAGGGTCCGCGCCAACCGCGACGGCGTTGCGAAATGCTTCATCTACAGCGCTTACCGCCATGGAATAGCTGTCCCGTTTGCCCAAGAGCGGGTTTATTCCTACGCTGAGGGAGAATGCTCGTCCATTGTCCCATGTGCCAAGCGGCTTCAGTACTGCCGCGTCAGCAGGACCGTCCATATGAGGCCCTACGAATGGACGGACGAGCGTTCCCCCGCGCACTTCGTGATCGTAAGTGCGGACGAACCTTTCTTTGCTCGCCACAGAAGGGTGGCTCAACATCTGCAAGAGGACCGCTCTTTCGTTCAACGACGTTCTGCCTTGTTCCTTCCCTGTCGGGCGTGACTTCCTATCTGGCCCGCCTTCATGGTACAGGGCTTCGCGGCGAGGCAGCGGCAATCCCTCATGCAGGAACTTCATCGGCAACTCGGCGACGGGGCGGCCATCGTAGCGGACCCTCAGCCAACCATCTCCGCTGAAACGGCCCAGGTCACGCATCTCGACCTCCCAAAGATCGGCCAGCGCCTGCAGCCGCTCAAGATTGGCAGGCGGAACGGCCAGCACCATTCGCTCCTGCGCCTCCGATAGCCAGATCTCCCACGGAGTCAGACCGGGGTACTTCAGGGGAACGTCCATCAGCTCGACATCCGCGCCCAACTCTTCACCCATCTCGCCCACAGCCGATGAAAGGCCACCCGCGCCGCAGTCGGTAATCGCGCTATAAAGTCGGGCGTCTCTGGCATTTTCCACCAATTCGATCAGGCCCTTCTCGGTGATTGGATCGCCGATCTGCACGGCGCTGCCAGACTCCACATGGGTGGCCTGCGTTAACTCGGCCGAGGAAAACGTTGCCCCGTGAATGCCATCGCGGCCGGTTCGGCCTCCCAGCACAACGACCCTGTCCCCTTTCTGCGGCGCCGTTGGATGGGCCCCCTTTGGCAGCATACCAACCGCGCCGCAAAAGACCAGCGGATTGCCCAAATACCCGTCGTCGTAAATGACTGCTCCATTGACGGTTGGGAGACCAAGTTTGTTCCCGTAATCCCCGATGCCGGCGACGACGCCGTCCTCCACACGGGCCGGGTGCAATACCCCGGCAGGCAACGCTTCCTGCGGCAAGTTCTGGGGACCAAAACAGAGCACGTCCGTGCAGGCGATGGGGCGGGCAGAAACGGCGATGATGTCACGCACAACGCCGCCGATGCCCGTGTTCGCGCCGCCAAATGGCTCAAGGGCGGACGGGTGATTGTGCGTCTCAACTTTGAAAGCCAGATCATATTTGTCGTCAAACTCGATGATACCGGCGTCGTCAACGAAGGCCGACCTCACCCAGGAGCGCTTGACCTTTTCGGTCGCCGCCTGAATATAGGTATGGAGCAGGCCCTGAATCTCCTCAGTCGGATAGGGGGACCCATCGGGGCCATAGCGTGTAAACGCTATCCTCGCCTTGAATGTCTTGTGGACGCAATGTTCACTCCAGGTCTGGGCCAAGGTTTCCAACTCGACATCGGTTGGCGCGCGGCCAATCTCTTCATAGTAGCTCTGGATCTCCTTCATTTCCCGCACGTCGAGCGAAAGCATACGTTCACTGCTGCATTGACTCAGCGCCGCTTCATCCAGGCCGGCCAGGGGGATCTGTTCGACGTAGTTGCGGGCGTCGCTGCTGCGGCCAAACGGCGGCTCTATGGGACCCAGGCTGTAGCTCTCAATTGTTTCATTGCACAGTAGGCCTCGTGCCAGCCGGCGCAATTCAGACAAGGAAAGAACACCGGTAAGGCGAAACTGCGTTGCCGTCGCAGCTTCCAGACCGTGTATCCCCATTTCAGCAGCGCCCTGCTCCAATACTCGGGCTGCTACGTCTGTGACACCAGGCCGCAGGGCAACTTCAATCACCTGCTCGTCCGCTTCAGTATCAAGCTGGTAATTGATATCGCAGGGCCTGTTCTCAGGTAGAGAGGAGATCAGTGCGGTCTCCACCACCGGATCGACGAGAAGCGCGGCGCAGAGCCTCTCAATCTGTTCCGTGGCAAGTGGGGGGCCCTTATGGTCGGTGAGGAAATACAGGCGGGACTTTCTGCAGGACTGCAGGGTATCCACGCCGAGCCGATGCGCGGCGGCCACGATTCCGAAATCGCCGGTCGGGTCCTTGGCAGTGACCTCAACGCGATAAACCGTCACAGGAGTCCTCTAAATCAAAAAGGCCCAATGTCAAGTCGTGGTAAACCACTTTGAGACACGGGGCTTCTTTGAAAGCGCAGTCGTTTGGTCGGCCGGCACTGTTCGGCGGCTCTTTAGTACCCCCAAGGGGATTCGAACCCCTGTTGCAGGCTTGAAAGGCCTGAGTCCTAGTCCTCTAGACGATGGGGGCGTGCAGGAGGCTGGCACAGGGAAAAGTCTATCAGAAAGAGCGGCCAGCGGTCAAATCTGACGGCATTGAAGATCGATTGGGAAAGGCGCGGTTCTGGCCCGCCGTCACGATCCGCCAACTCCAAATTGCCTTGAATCCTCCTTCGCATATCATCTTCTCTGGCCGCCGCGAAGCCTGATTTGCCAGAGTTCGACAACGAGCTCTGAAGGGTAGCCGCTCGGGTCAAAATCGTCGGTCTCCCACGCATCGCAACCGGCTCTTGCGAACAGCTCCTCAATTGTCCGAGAAGAGTGATGCTGTGCCTCGCCAACTGTATGGTAGAGATAGACGGCGGACGGCAAAATGACAGGATGCCCCATTTCATAGAGACCGTAGGCGGCTCCGCCTCTTCCAAGCAGACGCAGAAAATCCTCCTCCTCCTGGTCAATTTGGTTGCCGTCGTAGTTCATCTTCACGTTGAAACGGAATGCGAAATGGCTGCGCAAGTAACCCTGGTCGAGAAGGAACTCCCCGATTCCATCGAGTGCGGACCTCAGGCAACGGAAGTCGGCCTCGCTCTTAAGAGCTCTCGGCAAATCCAGTTCGAGATGGTCGACCAGGCTGGAAAAGAATTGCGCGCCCACTCTTACGGCAAACTTCCGCCTCTCAGTACCCAAAGCGAATCCGTTGAACTTCGAGGCCAGCAGATCAAAGGCGGATCGGTAGAACGCAAAGGAAAGCGCGTCGAACTCGCCGGAGTGAAGGGAGGCCAATTCTTCGTTCGCTGCAAATGCTCTGGCGAGTCCTGATCGGGCTTCCCGGTGATAGACGACAGAAATGTACTCATCGACAATGTCCTGGACTGCGTCTACACTCATGGCCGATCCGACCAGCGAAGCCCACTGCGTCAGAATCGCCTCTGACATCATCGATAGAAAATGGTTGCCTACCGGCCACCATTCCTGGTAATCATCGTAGGGATGTTTGGCTACGACGGACAAGAGTGAAAGCGACATCTCATTCTCCCCCTTTGCGATCCTTCCAATTGCCGGTTTCAACAGACCTTGTAATATCATATTGACAAACAGCCGCTTCCCGTTCTAGAAAAATCCTGAATGACCGCGAAACGGAGAACACAATGAATCGATTACTTGTACTGTGGTTAATTGCAGCCCTGGCTTTCACCGGCTGCGTGACCCCTGTCGTGCAGCCGAACGCTTCAGGCAGCGCAGACAGCGAAGGCGCCGCCGATTCAAACGACCTGCTCGCCCAAATCATGTCACGTGGATCGATCCGCATCTCTACCGATCCTAACTATGCGCCACAGAGCTTTCTGGACGAAAGCGGCGCTTTCAAGGGTTTCGATGTGGACGTTGCTCTTGAAATTGCCAGCCGCCTCGGTGTCGAGGTGGAGTTCGTAACCCCAGACTGGGACCTGATTACCGCTGGAAACTGGGGCGACCAGTGGGACATGAGCGTCGGGTCGATGACGGTCACGACTGCGCGGCAAGAGGTTCTACAATTTGCTTCTCCCTCCTATTACTATACACCAGCTCAGTTCGCGGCTACAGTTGAATCCGGAATCGATACGCTGGACGATTTGAACGGCCAGGCCATCTGTGTTGGCGTCTCTACCACATACGAAAGCTGGCTGATGGGCGACATGGAAAGTCTGGGACTGCCAGCAACCAGTTTCTACGTTGACGGGCCGCCAAACGATGTCAAGATCATACCACTTACTGTGGACAACGACTGCGTGCAACAGCTGCAAGCCGGAAGGCAAGAGTTTCAAGCGTTTCTCACCTCGAATACAGTGGTGGAAGCCGCGTTGGCAGAAGGCGTCGCCATTCACAAGGTAGGCAGACCTGTGTTTTCGGAAAACCTTGCCGTAGCCTTTGACAGGAATGCTTCCCTGGAAATAACCAGTTTGGTCGACAAGGTAAGTGAAATTATTGCCGAAATGCACGCCGACGGAACACTTAGCAGCCTGTCGATGGAGTGGTTTGGCGAGGACCTTACGACAGACCCGACCAAATAGACTGCAGTCCAGACTGAAGGGACCAGCCGGCCTACTGACGGATGCTTTGCGATGCGCTGCGGCGAGCGCATTATCTCGCCGCCTGAATCTTGATGACCTCAGCGCCTACTGAAGAGAGATTTGCCGATCAGGCAGATCAGATTTTCGCGTCGCAAAGGCGCGACGCCCGCAGGTTCACCATGGGCGTCCGCCTTTCCTATGCGATCCTGCTCCTCGCTTTGGCCTACGCGTTCAGCGGGTCCAGCCTCTCTCTCGCCGGCATCCAGTTCAACACAATCTCGCTGGACTGGACTTTCATTCGCAGCCATTGGTTCTTCATCTTTAACGGCGTCTGGCTGACGATTCTGCTTTCTGTCCTCTCGATTGCTCTGGCAACAGCGCTTTCACTGCTCGGCGCGCTGGGGCGGCTGTCAAAGTCAGCCCCTGCTTATGCACTGGCCACATTCTACATTTCTCTTATCAGGGGCACGCCTCTGCTCCTTCAGGTGGTCTTCTTCTTCCTCGCTCTCCCACAACTGGGCATTCGCCTCTCGGGCATTTCGGCGGGCGTTCTGGCATTGGGATTGAACTATGGGGCCTACATGACGGAGATCATGAGGGCGGGCATTCAGTCGGTAGACGCGGGGCAGCGCGAGGCTGCCAAGGCGATGGGTATGACCCAGACGCAGATCATGCGCTTCATTGTGTTGCCTCAGGCTCTGCGGCTGGTCATCCCGCCGATCGGCAATCAGTTCATCGCCATGTTGAAGGATACTTCTCTGATCTCGGTCACCGGATTTGTTTGGGAGCTTTTGTGGAGAGCGCAGAAGCAGGGCCGGGCAAACTTTCGAAGCCTTGAGGCACTGTTGATCGCTGCAATCTTCTACTGGATCATCACGATCATCTTTTCGGCTTTTCAGGCTCAGCTCGAGTTGCGGCTATCACGGGGTTATCGATCGGCTCTCTGATCCGAGACAGTTGACGGCCTCTCTTTGAGGCCCGCTTCACAACAGGTTCGGGTCCTCATTTACTTCGCGGCCAACGCCGACGGCGCGTTTTCCGCTTCTAGTCGTCTAGGAGGAAAATGGTACATGACACACCGTTTCAGCATCTGTTCCTACAGCTTTCGTCGTTCGTTTGAAAACGGGGCAATGGATTACACAGCCTATGTTGACTTCCACATACAACACGGCTTCGCACAGCTGGACCCGTGGATGAAGCACATTGAGCCGGCCCTGGGCAGCAGGAGCTGGCTGGAAGACGCCAGGAAGATGGCGGAGGACGCGGGTCTTCCCTACGGCTGCATCGCCGTTGACGGCGGCCACATTTACGAGAGCTCCGCGGCCGAACGCGCAAGGCGACGTGATTTGGCCTATCGTTGGTTGGACGTCGCTGAGGCCCTCGGCGCGTCTCAGGTGCGTATCGATAGCGGGGGTCCGGAAGAGTTGACAGACGAGATTTTCGAGGTGATTGTGGCTGGATACAATGATCTCATTCCGAGGGCCCAGGCCGCGGGCCTGGAAATCCTGGTGGAGAACCACTGGGGTCCCACCAAGTATCCCGATAACACAGTGCGGTTGCTAAACGAAGTCGAAGGGCTCGGCCTTCTGTTCGATACGAATAACTGGGCCGATGGGACCCACGAAGAAGCGTGGGAACAGTGCGCCAAGTACGCCCGTCTGACCCATTTCAAGACTTTTTCTTTTGACCGCCATGGCAATGATTCCTCGGTCGACCTGCACAAGGCGTTCAGAATTCTTCGTGAAAGCGGATATGACGGCGTATGGGGAATCGAATCAGTGCCGGTTGATGGTGACGAGATCGGAGCCGCAATCAAGACAAGAGACCTGCTTGGCCGCGCGCTTGGAGGGCAGTAGCCCAAGGGCAGGGTAGGTCAATTTTCCCGCGTCCATCTCCTGTTTTCCCAAGTCCAGGAATCAACAACCCACATCTTAGTAGAAGAGTGACAGGCAATGACTGAAAAGAAGACCAGAATCGGCATTATCGGCGTTGGTCAGATAGGAAAAGGCCACGTTCGGACTTACATGAGCATGCCGCACGTGGAGATTGCTGCGATTGCGGACATAAACGAGGCAGAAGCCCAGAGAGTAGCCTCAGAAAACGGTATCGACAGCGTGTACACCGATTTCCGTGAGTTGCTGGCTCGCGACGACATTGTCGCCGTCGACGTATGCCTGCACAATAACTTTCACATGGCAGCAACTGTGGCGGCCCTCGAGGCGGGCAAGCACGTGTTTTGCGAGAAGCCAATGGCGGGCGCCTATATCGACGCCGAAAAGATGCTGACGACCGCACGCGAATGCGGTCGGATGCTCAGCATCCAAAACCGCGAATACTTTATCAATGAGACGAAGGCCGCCAAAGCGCTCATCGACGGCGGTCATCTGGGCAAACTGTACCATGCGCGCTCAACCGGGTACAGGAGGCGAGGCCGACCATTCGTAGACGGCTACGGCTCCCCCCTGTTTGTAAACAAGGAGACCGCCAGCGGCGGCGCGCTCTATGACATGGGCGTATATCACATCTCGACCGTGCTCTATTTGCTAGGCAATCCGGACGTGTTGCGCATATCAGGGAAGACCTATCAGGAAATCGCGATGGATAGCGCCCGGAAGGAGCGCAGCAACTATAATGTCGAAGAGTTAGGTCTGGGCTTTGTCCGGCTTGCGAACAACATCACACTAGACATAATCGAGGCTTGGGCGATCCATTTGGACGCCTTCGAAGGCTCCTATGTCGTGGGGGCCCAAGGGGGCGTGCGGCTCGATCCATTCGGCTACTTCCACAGCGCCGGCGACCTGGACCTGAACTCGACTGCGAATTTGCAGATGTTCGACTTCCGCCTGCACAATGTTCGCGAACTCGGCGACGTTTACGACGGTACGCAGCAGCACTGGATCGCCGCGGTGGAGGGCAGAGTCGAACTGCTGCCCACAGCGGAGATTGCGCTCAACTGTATGCTGATTTCGGAGGGAATCTACTTGTCCAATCAGCTCGGACGGGAGGTCAGCGCAGACGAAGTACGCGCCGCCTCGGTTTCAACCGCCGTAGCGATCTGACGGCGACAAAGGACGCGTCTGCATTCCGTCCTTGCCTGATGTTAGCCTGGCCCAGGCCCGCCCAGCTCCGACTCGCCTTGACGCTATCTGGAGCCGGGCGTGCGCAGGTCGCGACCGGCGCAGTCTCACATGGCCTGGCAGCGAATGAGCCGCGCGAGTTCATGGCGGTCGTTGCTTACGGTCTGGGCCTCGCCTGGAGGTATGAATGCGCCATCATGACGGCCTGCCCGGAAGGTATCGCCGCCCGATGTGATCGTTACTTCTCCTGCCCAGACAAACCAGACCGCTTCCCGGTCCTGAGACGCCTGCGCCTCAACCATGCCGCCTTGCTCCAGTTCAAAGTATTCGAGCCGCATTTCGGGTGTACCCGTTGCAGGGTTAGCCGGCTGCCATCCCAGCGCCGCCGACTGTTCGGCTTGCTCCCCAGACGCAAGTTCGTCGATGCGGACTGCGGTACGATGATTGGCGGGCGGCCGGGGCGTCGACCCCGTCTGGGAGGGGTCGCGCTCCCCCCGGTACAGTGCAAGGTCAGGCGGCACCTGAAAGCTGATCAGCGTGGCTTCTGCCCCGCTCGTATTGACCGTGCCGTGTACTTCGGGTGACGGAACGTAAGCAAATTCCCCTGCCTCGATAGGCGTGTAGACTTCCCCTTGCCGCACTGATACGCCACCCTCAAGCACTATGAAGATGTCTGCTGAGCCATCGTGAAAGTGCTGCGGGAACTCCTCCCCCGGTTGAAAGACAGAATAGTTGAGGGTAATGTCCTGCGCGCCCGTTGAGGGCCCGACCAGGTTGCGCGAATCCCCTCTTCCCATTTGAAAGGAGGCCGCTTCCTTTGCCGACAGCAGTGTTGCCATTGGATCCTTCTCCCGGAAATGATGGACAGACTGGAGGCTTTGAGATAGGGAAGAGAGCTCCCATTCAGGGTTAGGGCCTGTGCCAGCCAGCGAAACGCTGATGACCGTTCAAAGATCATGAGGCCGCGGTTGGGGAGAACTTGCCAACAACCTCAAACACCATAGTGCGATCCGTCGCTCAGGTTGTTCGCGGCGCGCACGGGACGGAAAAGTGTCTGGCGCAGAGGAGGCATCGAGGCCACGAGCTCGGGATCCGGATCCCAGTCGTGCCACTTGCTGTCCACAGTATTGTAACAGCTGAAAATCGCCACTCTAGGACTCTCGCGGTTGGTCCAGGGACGGGCGCTGTGCGTCAGCGATTCAGTGAAAAAGAGAACGGAGCCGGCAGGGCAGGTGTAGTCGTCCCAGATCGGCGAGTGCTGGTCATGAATCGAATCCGGGGCTGGATAGGCCGTTTTGTGGCTTCCGGTCACGAGAAGTGTACCGTCACCCTCGCGCACTGGATTCAGTTCCCAGACGACACGAGTGAGTCCAGCGTGCGACTTTCCCGGAACACTGTGATAGAAGTGCGTATCGCCGGGAAAGCGAAAGAAGCCGCTGCCGTTATGGGGCCCAAACTTGCCGTCACCGGCCTCTCGGTAGAATAGATGTGAGGACTCCATGCGGAAGCCGTAGCAGTTCTGGCGCGAAAGAGGGGGGAATGCCACAAATTCGTTCATGAAGCCGACAACAACGGGATGATCCGCGAGTCTCTGCAGGGGCCCGCCAAGTGTTGAGCGCTCCTTCTCTGGAATGGACTCAGGATCATGTTGAAGGCGCAGGCCGAAATCGCGCATCTCGGCCGCCTCCTCTTCGGCCAGGACGCCTGGAATGAGTAGCCATCCACGTGCGTCGAAAAGATACTTCTGCTCCTGGGTCAGGTCAACCACAGGCAGGCCATCCGCGTTGACGCTGGGAAACTCCTGCGCGCCCATATCCAACTGCTGGCCGAGGCTGTGGGCAAAAATGTAGGGTCTGTTCTTAGTGTTGTCGTTGGCAGTCATCGGGTTCCCAATCCTTTCTGCAGTTTGAACGATCCGTGCGTGCAAAAGTAAGTTGACAGGGTACTTGCCTCTTCGATGCTTGAATCATACATTAGACGCGAGCAATCATAAAGCCCGATTCTTTGCACAAATGTAGCTAATCGATTCTTCGCAAGCCCTTCGGTCCCTCCCCTAGCGAAAGGGCAGCTTGTCTCGGGGAAGTACGCGACTCGGGCGTGTCTCGCTCTCTCTCAACCAGAAGACCAGTTTTGAGCAGCACAGTGGCGGAAGCGAGTTCAAAAGCAGTCGGCGCCAGGAGCGTGGGGCTGGGCAGAACAGCGCTTAATTGCCTCTTACCTCTTCCGTGTACTGACGAAGCCGATCGCGCAGAATGAGCAGCGCGGCGCCTTGTCCTGTTTCCCTCTGTTTTAGGGGATTTTCTTGACGTTTGTCGCCCAGTGGCTGCGCATGTTACACTTTTGCAGAATCAAGGTGGTCACGCCTGATAGATTTACATTCGGTGAGAGTACTTCGTCCTTATTCTTAATTGTAGACATCTCTTGGATCCCACAATGTTTGGCCGGCTGTCCAACCTGTAAGGAGAAGACGAAATGACGAAACTGACGCGTAGGGAATTTCTGCAACGGACCAGTTTTGTGGCTGCCAGCGGCCTGGTGGCTGCCTGCGCCGCTCCCGCCGCTCCCACTGCTGGCGCAGATGGAGACTCGGCGCCGTCAGAAGAGATGGTGGAACTGCGGGTTGGCGCGATTGCCGGAATCGTAACCGAAGGCTTGCAGGCGCTCGCAGACCGCTACATGGATGTGAACCCAAGTGTGTCCGTGACAATTGATGTGTTGGCAGATGAACAGTATCAGCAGGCCTTTCTGCTCTTCTCCAGTGATGACACACCAGATGTCTCTTGGTATCAGTGCGTGCCGGCAAATCGTTTCAACGATATGGTGACCAGTCAAATCCTGGTGCCTCTGGACGACCTGTACGAGCAGGAGGGTTGGTTTGACGCCTATCCCGAAGGTATCGTCGATTTTCAGCGGCAGCCTGACGGGCACTTCTATTCGGCAACGAGTTCGGTCGTGTGGACCCCGTATACATATTATAACAAGGAGATTTTCGAGGAGGTTGGCGCCTCTCCTCCCGAGACCTGGGACGACCTCTACGAAATGGCAGCGGAATTCCGGGCAGCAGGATACCAACCGCTGGCAGTCGACTACAACATGGGAATCCAGAGCCATTTCCATGACGGTATGCAGTTGCGCTCATGGAGCCGCGATCAGTATAACTGCATGCCAATAAAGTGGCGGGCGGACGTTCCCTCATCTTGTGATCAGTATACGTGGACAGACCCAGACTCGATCCGCATCTATGAGTACATTAAGGCGATGGTCGACAACGGAGTTTTCGTTGACGGTGTAACCGGACTCACAGAATATCAGACCGGAAGGTCCCTGTTTACGTCGGGTAAGACAGCAATGTGGCAGACAGGCTCCTGGGACGGGGGTTCCGCCGGGCTGTCTCGCGATGTTGAGTTTGAGCTTGGCTACTTCTACTATCCGGAAATCCGGCCGGAGAGAACGGGTAAGGTCGGAGCGTGGGTTCCCGATGGCCTGATTGTTCCAAAATCGGGACAGAATATCGAGGCGTCGCTGGAATTTCTTGCGTGGACTTACCGCTTGCCGCAGGCTTCGCTCTATGCCCAGACTGCCGGGATACCCCACGGCCGCGCTGACATTCCTAGTGAAGTGTACAGTGAGATTCTCAGCGAAATGCAGTTGCAGTTCCTGGAGGACAACATCGAATTCGGGACGCCCGCCCTATTTGAAGCCTCTAGCAATCAGCCTTACCAACAGGCGACCGTCAAGTCGGTCGACCAGATGATGGCCGGCGGTCTAACGCCGGAAGAGGCAGGGGCCTGGCTGCAGGAGAAGACTGAGGAAATCTACGCCGAGCAGAGCTAGCCGGCGGCGAAATCCGGAAAACTCTTTGCGATGAAAGTATCTTGTACAGGGAGGTTCGAAAGGGCCTCCCTGTTTTTCGTATGGAGGTGGACCTTTGGCAACTGTGAATTCTGGGCAGAGTGTGCGGGCAACCGGCAGTAGCCGGCTAGTACGCAACTTCAGGAATGCGTTGCCCTGGTATCTGTTTATTGCGCCGGCTTCGCTTATGTTGTTAGCGCTCATGGCCTATCCTTTATTTGACACACTGCGGTTGTCGCTCTTCAAATGGGGTGGGCTTGGGCCGCAGACATTCATCGGGATGAGGAATTTCTCCAAGTTGTTCGGCGATGAAGTTTTCTGGCGCGCTCTCAGCAATAGCTTGATCTTTGCAGTTGTCGTGCCCTTTGTCACCGTCTCAATCGGACTCTTCCTAGGTGTGGCAATCAGTCGCCGTATGAAGGGGTGGCAAATCTATCGCATTGCATTCTTCATTCCTGTGATGATGTCGGGCGTAGTCGTTGCGACACTGTGGGCAAACATGTTTGAGTATAACCACGGTTTGTTCAACACAGTGCTTCGGGGCATTGGTCTCGAGGGACTGGCCCAAAACTGGTTGGGCGACCGAAACGTTGCGTTGATGAGCATCATGCTTGTTCCAATCTGGCAGTCAGTAGGCTTTCCAATGATCGTTCTCCTCGCAGCGGTAGAGGGCATTCCCCAGGAGATGCACGATGCAGCCACGATGGACGGCGTAAACGAGTGGCAGCGCATATGGGGTCTAATCGTGCCGCTAATCAAACCTGTCCTGGCTTCAATTACCATGCTCTCCATCATCGGCGCAATGAAAGTCTTTGACATCGTACTTGTGATGACGAAGGGAGGCCCGGCCTTCAGCACGCAGGTACTTGGGTACTATCTTTTCGAGACCGCGTTCCGTTCAGGCAATTTCGGTTACGGTTCAGCAATTGCTGTCGTGATGTTCGCCGTCGTCTTTGCCGTCGCCTACGGCTATGTGCGGGGAGTACGAATTGAGAGTGTGGAGTATTAGACCTGGCGATGGCTCAAGGATCGTCGCGATGCGCAGGCGTTCGCAGACAGATCAATGAGTCTGATGCTGGTGACTTTGAAGAGGAGCAGCGATAAATGGCGGTTGAAAGGTTAACTTCGAGGCCGAGTGGCGGGAGCGCACGAGTTCGCAGGACACCTGGATGGTGGGCCGGGAGCAGTCTGCGCCCGATAATCTATGGACTGCTGGTCGTTGGGGCGCTTGTTCAAGTGTACCCGATATTTTTCCTCTTGATGAACACTTTGAAGACAGACACTCAGATACTGAACACGCCCTTTAGTTTGCCGACCAGTCTTTCGTTTGCTCCGTTTGTAGACGTGTGGACCGGCGAACGCACCGGGATGTTTTTCGGGAGGTATTTCTTCAATAGTGTCATTGTGCTTGCCGCCACCTTGGTCCTGATGCTTTCTATTTCCTGTTTATGCGGATACGCGATGGCGCGGGGACAGTTTCCAGGGAACGGAACCTTGCACCAAGCGCTCTTGCTCAGCTTGGCTGTGCCGGCGCACGCCCTTGCTATTCCACTCTACTTTTTCGTGGGCAGCTTGGGCCTCAGAAACAGCCTCTTCGGCTTAACCCTCGTTTATGCTGCGCTGGGCGCCCCATTTACGATAATCTTGATGCGTGCTTACTTTATGCATATGCCCGTGGAGTTGGAAGAGGCGGCGCGAATCGACGGATGCGGAAGGCTGGGCGTCTTCCTGCGCATCGTAGTGCCAATCAGTCGCGGACCAATTGCTGGAATGGCGATCATTAACATTAACTGGATCTGGAGCGAGCTCTTCTTTTCGCTCATTCTGATGAATAAGGCAGATGTGCGAACGCTGCCCCTGGCGATCGCGTTGTACAAGCCAGCGCCAATGACGGTGGAAACTGTGCTAGGACTGCAGTACGCGGCGATGGCGCTGGCTACGATTCCCGTATTGATCCTGTTTTTCCTTTTCCAGAGACAAATTGCTTCGGGCATGACAATGGGGGCGTTTAAGTAATTGAAGGTGACTATGCGTGGTGTTTTAAGGGTCTACTCCAGGGGCAAAGACCAGAGTCTTTGGCATTGTCACAGAGCTCCTTTTGTAGTGGGCCCTCCAGAAGGACGTGTTACAATTGTAGACTGACTCAGTCATTTCAAAGAAGGGAATTCCTACCTTGAGTCTGATGCCAGAACCACTTATAGACTTGATAAAACCGGTTGCCAAGAAACTCCTCTTGGGTTGGGAGATTCTGGAGTCGGGCGTCAGCTTTGACCTGACGTCGGACAGAGTTCTCGCCGATCCCTATCCCACCTACAGACTGTTGCGAGAAAAAGACCCGATCCACAGAATGCGCCTCGTTGACGGCTGGGCGGTGACTCGCTATGAAGACGTCGAACAGATACTCCTCGACCACCAGCGTTTTTCCAATTGGGGAGCCGGGGCGGGAGATCGAATTTATACGAGGGATCGCAGTATGCTGGACTTGGATCCCCCCGATCACACGCGCCTTCGTTCGCTAGTTTCCAAAGCGTTTACGCCCCGGTCTGTGACTGCGTTGAAACCGCGTATCGAGGAAATCGTGGAAGAATTGCTCGACGGCGTCGACGGGGAGAGGCAGTTCGACCTGATCGACAGTTTCGCCTTTCCTCTGCCAGTCATCGTAATCGCCGAAATGCTGGGCGTCCCCGCCCAGGACCTGGAACAGTTCAAAGAGTGGTCCAATGACATCGTCGTCTCGCTGGAACCTGTCCAGACCAGAGAGCAAAGGGAGCGGTTTCGTCGATCGGAGCAGGAGCTGTACGAGTATTTCGAGGGCATTATTGAGCAGAGGCGGCAGGATCCACAGGACGACTTGGTGAGCGCGCTCCTGGCAGCCGAGGAGGAAGGCGACAGGCTCTCGCACGGGGAGCTTCTTGCCACTCTCCTGCTCTTGCTGGTGGCGGGGAACGAAACGACGCGCAATCTGATCGGCAACGGCATGTTGGCTTTGCTTCGGAATCCAGAGGAACTGAAAAGATTGAAAGAACAGCCCGAACTGATTGATTCGGCAATCGACGAGTTGCTCAGATACGACAGCCCTGTGCAGCTCGACGGACGCACGCTGGTCGAGGACGTGGAGATGGGAGGCAAACGGATGCGCGCGGGCCAGCAGGTTGTTGCTGTCGTCGGCGCTGCCAACAGAGACCCCGCCGCCTTTACTGAACCCAATCGGTTGGACATCGGGCGCCAGGAAAAGAGCCACATTTCTTTCGGAAGGGGCATCCACTACTGCCTGGGGGCGTCACTGGCGAAGCTTGAGGGGCAGATTGCTTTTGCCTGTCTACTCGAACGGTTTTCTACCATAAGACTGGCCGCTGTGCCGCAGCAGAGAAAGCAGGTTGTACTTCGAGGAGTCGAAGACCTGCTTGTCGAGGTGGAGCGTCCCGTCCCGGTCGCTCCTGCCTTGGCCGAAAAGGCACACAATTGAGGGCAAACTGAGCACGATTCTTGACTTTCCAGATCAGTTAAGTTAGCCTTGAGTCTGAATCAGGCACAGCCATCGTGCACTGCCAGGTTGACGAGTCGCGAGAATGATCTCAACGAGTCTTGAGTTTGCGAGGAGGAGGCCCGCGGGAAGCGGGTGCGACTTCCTGTTTCAGCATTCCTGAGGAATCGCTGTTTCAGTGCGCCATACTCTTCGCTCGTTTCCCGTTTGCCGCTTCGGTTGGTCCGAAGTGGTTTTTTGTTTTTGGGGTATGGCTCATTCGCGACAAGGCATTGGTTGTCATCATGATTCGGCATTCCAGCGAAAGGGCTGCGTTGCGCTCCCATGTGCACCCGACGGCACTGTTGGCTTTGCGGCGACTGCGATTTGGAGTCCTGTGGGGAACCGAGGGACTGCCTCAGACCAAAAAGGAGAGTGTATGACTGTCAGAGGATCTGTCAGAAAGGCGGTTCTCGCCTATTCCGGCGGGCTTGACACAAGTGTGATCGTGCCTTGGCTCAAGAACAACTATGGCTGCGATGTGGTCTGCTTTTGCGCCAACCTGGGCCAGGAAGAGGAGTTGGACGGGCTGGAGGAAAAGGCGATCGCGTCCGGCGCGACTCGCTGCTATGTCGAGGATCTGCGCGCCGAATTCCTGACCGACTACGTCTTTCCGACGATGCAGGCGGGAGCGATCTACGAACGGGACTATCTGCTCGGCACATCATTCGCGCGTCCCTTGATCGCCAAACGGCTGGTGGAAATCGCGCAGTTGGAAGGCGCGGACGCAGTTTCTCACGGCGCAACCGGCAAGGGTAACGACCAGGTTCGTTTCGAGCTGACAGTGATGGCGTTGAACCCGAAGCTGAAAATCATCGCGCCCTGGCGGGAGTGGGACATTCGGGGCCGTTCGGATGCGCTCGACTACGCGGAGGAACACGACGTGCCGGTCAAGGCATCTGCCGACCGCATTTACAGCCAGGATCGCAATCTCTGGCACCTGAGCAATGAGGGCGGGCCGCTGGAAGACCCCTGGACTGAGCCGCCTGCCGACATGTTCGAATGGACGAACTCCCCCGAGGATGCTCCCGACGACCCCAGCTATGTGGAAATCTACTTCCGGCGGGGCTTTCCGGAACGCTTGAACGGTGTCGCGATGGGGCCGGTCGAGCTGATGCAGAAACTCAATGAGATTGGCTGCGTCCACGGCATCGGCCGCGTCGATCTGGTAGAGAACCGCCTGGTCGGTATGAAGAGCCGGGGCGTCTATGAGACGCCGGGCGGGACGATCCTGTACAAGGGCCACGCAGCCTTGGAGCAGCTTTGCCTGGACAAGGACACGCTGCACTGGAAGCAGCAAGTCGGGCTGCGCTATGCCGAGCTGGTCTACAACGGCCTCTGGTTCACGCCCCTGCGAAAAGCACTGGACGCATTTGTGCAGGAGACGGAGAAGTCAATTAGCGGGACCGTGCGCCTGAAGCTCTACAAAGGACTGGCGATGCTGGTCGGCCGGAGATCGCCCCACAGCCTATACCGAGAGGATTACGTTACGTTCGACGAGGACGACGTGTATAACCAGTCCGACGCCGAAGGCTTCATCCGCCTGTTTGGCCTTCCTCTCAAAGTGGAAGCCTTGCTCCGAGAAGAGCACCCCGCCGACTCCATGCCGCCCCGGCCCGTTGGCGAGGCACTAGCAGAGGGCGACTGGATAAAAAGAGACTGACTCGCTGCGTCATTTGATCAAACGACCCGGTTTTAGAGAGGGAAAGCAGGAATCGGGCCACCTGTCGGCCTCCATCACATCCAATTTTCACGGAGAATACTGATGTCAACGAAAGAACATGCTTTTGCAGGACCTTCTACGCCGCCGATTCCAGTCAAGGGCTTTGACGCGGCGGGAATTCATTGCGGTGTAAAACCAACGGGCGCGCTGGACCTGGCGTTGATTGCCAGCCCGACTGCGTGCCGATCCGCGGCCGTTTTTACACAGAACGCATTTCCCGCGGCGCCGGTGCTGTATGATCGCGATCTGTTGCGCATGAATCCGGAAGGCACGCACGGCGTGGTGATCAACAGCGGGAACGCGAATGCCTGTACGAGCGCGGAGGGCAATGCAAATGCCCGGCGCATGGCTGAGGCTGCGGAGAAGAGCTTGGGCAGCACCGACAATACAGCCTATGTTATGAGCACAGGTGTGATAGGCGTACAGCTGCCAATCGGCGTGATCGAGGCCGGCATTCCAGAAGTTGCGGCGAAGCTCAGACCAGACGGGTGGGAAGAGGCGGCCGAAGCCATCATGACGACCGATGTCTTTCCCAAGTGGGCATCGGCTCAGGCGGATATCAGCGGGAAGACGGTGACTGTAACCGGGATCGGCAAAGGAGCCGGCATGATACATCCCAACATGGCGACGATGTTGGGTACACTGGCGACGGACGTTTCAATCACCCAGCCGCTTCTGCAAAAGGCGCTGGGCACTGCCGTCAAACGCAGCTTCAACCGCATCAGTATAGACGGCGATACGAGCACGAATGACACGGTCCTGGTCATGGCGAATGGCGCCGCAGGAAACGTCGAAATCGTTGAAGAAGGTCAGGACTACGATACATTCGTGGATGCTCTGACCGAGGCTTCAATGGAGATCGCGAAGTTGATCGTCCGTAACGGCGAAGGTGTTACGAAGTTTGTTACGATTCAGGTAGAGGGCGCTGTGAGCGATGAAGAGGCGCACACTGTCGCGAATTCGATAGCGAAGAGCCCGCTGGTAAAGACGGCCTTCTTCGGGCACGATGCCAATTGGGGCCGGATTCTTTGCGCTGTGGGTTATTCTGGTGCGACGGTGGATCCGACGCGTGCGTACCTGTACATTGCGCCGGGTCAGCCGCAGGCAGGGCAAGCTGAGCTCCAACTGGTGGATGCGGGAACGCCAACAGACTATGCGGAGGCGGATGCGTCGGCCATCTTCGCGGAGAGCGAGATCAGCGTGCGGGTTGCGCTGGGACTGGGCGAGGGCGCGGCGACAGTGTGGACGTGCGATTTGAGCTACGAATACGTGTCCATCAATGCGGAGTATAGAACGTAACAGATTCGGCTGGGAAAGTATGGATGAATGAGGATTGCTCGTGACCCCAGGATCCATTTGGCAAGCCACCAGGCGTGCATGGTGGGGGATCTTTCCATGACTGACCGAAGTGGCGGGGAGGAGGCCGATTCCTGGAACGATCCATGAGAACGAAAGCTCGTTTTCCAAATTGCCAGCCACTCGTCCCAAGTCGCGGCTAACTGCTGCAGAGCGGTGGTGGAGGCAGCTTGGCAGCCTTGAAGGCTGGGGCAGCTCCCTCCCGTTGGAGTCGCCCCAGCATAGGGCCACTTCCCCGGGGGATATGAGCGCCTTCAGGTTGCCAACGGAGTGACTCCAATCGAGGTCCCTCTGTTCAATAGACAGTAACATCTCCTTCGCTCAAGTCCCATAGAAGCGGACCGGCTGGGCCTGTTCGATGATACCAAGTTTGGACGCGTAGGCGTAGAACCTCTGCAGGCTGGCGAAGCAGTCTTCATCGAAGCGGTATTGGACGCTTTTGCGCAGGTAGGCCCCGCCTGCAGCCGCCAGGGCCTCGTCCTGAGGGTAGTGCGCGCCGGCGATAGCGTCAAGCGCGGCAACGCCGGATTCGCGTGCATCGCGGATGGCCTGGAGATGGAGTGGGGTCAAGGCCTCTGGCCGGCAGGTCCAGAACGCAAAGACGAATGGCAGGCTGGTCAGGCCGCGCCACTCGTTGCAGAGGTCAAACTTGCTGAGCCCAAGCCTGGCATGGTCCACATGTATCGCGCTGTCGCCGATCAGGAGCGCGGCGTCGCAGCGTTTGAGCATCACAGTCAAGTCCGGTTCCATTGTGATAAACTCCGGCTCAATGTCGAACCATTCAGCGCAGAGGATTCGCATCAGGGTGGCAGAGGTCCGGGAACTGGGATCGAGCGCAACAGAACGGGCCCTTGTCAGCGGCTTCCGGCAAAACACGGCAGCCGAGTCGGCTGGCCCTGTCGAGGTCACTGCGGCCCCAGGCACAACGCGGTAGCGGGGCGTGTATTCGATGGAGGAAAGCAGGGCGAGGTCAACGGCGCCGCTGTGCAGCCATGCGGAACAGCGCGATGGTACGTCGTATTGCAGCGCGAAGAGGTCGGGCCTTCTGCCGAGGCCCTGCCAGAGCGGACGGGCATTCAAATACTCAACACAGCCAACGCGTAGAGGTTTCTTGTCGGCCTGGGGGGCTGATTCGGTGTGTTGGCGTCGGTGCCAATGTGACATGATTAAGACGTCCTTGTCTTAACGATCCCCGGAGGGCTATGGAATTTTACGTGTGCAAGCTACGTATTCCGTGATTGCACTGAATGTAGCGTCCGTCATTGGACCTACAGTGTTTAAGATACATCGGGCCAAGCAGATGGCCAACACGCGAAATTTTCACATGCGGGCGCGGGTATTCATGACATAATCTAAGTCTTGAATTTACCTGGTTGGTGTTTCACCGGATTCATGAGCAGGGGGGAATCCCATAGCTGTTCCGAACGACTTCGAGAAGTTGCCCTGTAGACAGGCTCAGGAGATCCCCTCTGGCCCCCCAGACCAAACTGTATCAGTGCATTCCTTCACTTTCGCCGGTCAGGAATCATAGAACTGGACTGTCGGGGCCTGCGGAATGATACCGAGCTTGGAAGCGGATTTGTAGAACCACTGCAGGCTTGCGAGGCAGTCGTCGTCAAAGCAGTACTGAAAGCTCTTGTGCAGGTATTCGCCGCTGGTGGCGGCGAGGGTCTCGTTGTCGGAATAGTGGGCCCAGGCTATGTCGTCGAGTGCGGAAACTCCGGCCTGGCTTGAATCGCGCAGTGCCTGCAAATGTGCTGGGGTCAGGGCATCGGGCCGGCCGGCCCAGAACCCGAATACGAAGGGAAGGCCTGTTAAGCCTCGCCATGCGTCGCAAAGGTCATTTTTGTGTAGGCCCATGCCGACGTGGTCGACGAAGACGGTGTTGTCGCCGATGAGGAGGGCGGCGTCGCAGCGCTGGAGCATGGAGGACAGGTTCGGGCGCATGGACACGAACTCCGGCTCTATGTCCCACCACTCGGCACAGAGGATACGCATGAGAGCGGCGGCGGTCCGGGAGCTGGTGTCGAGGGCGACAGTCTTGGCTTCTGCCAGTGGCTTGCTGGAAAACGCAGCAAGTGAAGCAACCGATCCCATCGAGGTTACCGCAACTCCGGGCACGATGTTGTAACCGGGCCCGTACTCGATGGATGAGACGAGCGCAAGGTCAACTTCCCCGCTATGCAGCCAGGAGGAAACTTCAGAAGGTACAGCAAACTTGAGTGAGAAGAGGTCGGGGCGCTTACTGAGTCCTTGCCAGAGAGGGCGTGCAGTGAGGTACTCAATACAGCCAACTCGGACGGGATTCGCGGCGGTCTGTGGGGAGCCTTCAAGGTGTTGGCGCCGTTGCCTGTTTGACATGGTTAAGACCTCCTTGTCTTAACGGGCCCCAAAGGGCTATGGAAATTCAGGTGTGCAAGCTACGAGTGTCGCAGTCGCGCTAACTCGCTGTAGAGTCCTTCAGTGGACCTACATGCCCTATGATACATCAGGCCAAGCGGATGTCCAAGGCGCGACAGATTCAAATGCGGCTGCGGCCTGGAGGACAAGCGTGTCGGCGTGATATCTGCCCACGATCTGGAGGGCAACGGGCAGGCCGTCGGAGGCGAAGCCGCAGGGGACACTGGCGGCAGGCTGGCCGGTAAGGTTGAAGGGGTAGGTGAAGGGCAGGCGGTCGAAGATCGAAGGGGTTGGCGTACCGTCGATTTCGGCGGGCCAGTCGTCTACCCCCCAGGCGGTGAGCGGCATCTGCGGCGTTAGCAGGAGGTCGTAGTCTTCGAAGAACTCGCGGGCCTGGTGATAGAAGACTGTGCGGGACATCTCGGCGCGCCCCAATTCTTCGGCCGTGTAACGGCGGCCCTGCAAGATCATCTCGACAAGGCTGGGTTCAAAGGCTTGGGGATTCTCGTCGTAAGCCTGGCCGACGCGGGCTGCCATGGAGGCGAACCAGCAGACTTCGGCGCCGGGGCGGGGGTTGTCCCAATCAGGATCGACGGCCTCCACATTGCAACCGAGTTCAGCGAAGCGTTGAGCGGCCTGGCCTGCGAGGCGGCGCACATCGGGATCGACGGCGGCGTATCCGAAGTCGGCGCTCCAGGCTACGCGCAGACCTTGTAGCGCAGGCAGGGGGTCGGCCACTGCTGCGAGGTAATCGTCAGGGGGGTGGGCGATTGCGGTGGGGTCGCGGGGGTCAGGACCGGCGGTGGCCTGGATGAAAAGGGTAGCGTCGGCGACGGTACGGGAGATGGGACCGTTGTGGGAACGGGCGGACCAGATGTCAAGGTTGGGCCAGTAGGGGAGGCGCCCGAACGAGGGCTTATGGCCGAAAACGCCGCAGAGGGCGGCAGGGATTCGGATTGAGCCGGCGCCGTCGGAGCCGTGGGCAAGTGGACAGAGGCCGGCGGCTACAGCCGCGGCCGCGCCGCCGCTGGATCCTCCAGGCGTTCGGTCGGTGTTCCAGGGGTTGCGGCCCGGTTCGCCGAGAAGATTGTCACACATATCCTTGTGGCCAAGGTGGGGTGTGTTTGTCTTGCCGATTACGATACCGCCGGCGGCCTTGACACGGCCCGTAACCGCGCCGTCAAAGTCGGCGACCAAGTCCTTCTGAAGGATCGAGCCGCTTGTATGACGCAGTCCCTTGCTGGGTTCGAGGTCTTTGATCGGCACGGGAAGACCGTGAAGCGGGCCCAGCTCTTCTCCACTAAGGACCGCGGCCTCGGCGGCGCGGGCACTCTCAAGGGCGCGGTCAGCGTCGAAGTCGAGAAAGGCGTTGATGGCGGGGTTGACGGCCTCAATGCGGGCGAGGAAAGATTCGGTCAATTCGACCGGAGACAGTTTTTTTTCTCGAATGGCTGCGGTGAGTTCGGTGGCAGGCGTGCGGGAAAGTTCTGGAGGAGTCATGGCAGGTACGCCTTTCGGGTCGCGTATGCAGTAGCGGGAAAGGAAGCTTCAGAGTGAACAGACGGAGCAGCGAGGGCGTCCACACCGAAGGGAAAGGTGATGCGGAACTCGTGCAGGACGGCTTCAAGGGACGCCGGTGTCATCGCGTCGTGGTGATCGAATCCGTGAGGAGCCCGAGCATGGCGATGTCATCGCCGAACTGTTGGTGGATCCTCTGGGCCTTGGGAGTCCCGTGGGAGACGCAGCCGGGACAGAGCATTCGGAAGGCTTCGATCACCGCGCTCTCGTCTTTCAGACTGGCCAGAGTCGTGTTCGCGGCGCTGTGAAACCAGCGGTTGACGGCCAGCTTAGAAGCGCCTTTGAATTGGGTTTGGCCTGTCACGGCCAGTCGAATCTTTTCAGCCTCTTGATCAGTTGCGTCTCGAGCGCAGCCAGCGCGGATCTCAGTTTCTGCGTCGGTGTCAATTGTTCTGCGCAAAGATAAGCCAGACCTCGCCGTTCCCTCCCGACACGGTGAAGCCGAAGTTCTGACTGTCGCGTTCACCGTTGCCATCCCTCACGAAAATCGAATAGTTGCCCGCCACATTGCCGCCCGGAACCTGGCCGAGGGGAACAGTCTTCAGGTAATTGTACTTGTTGCCCTGCGGCCCATGGTGGGTCGAGTTCCCTCCCCGCGTAGAGTTATTCACCGCCCCCACGTGAACGCCGTCTTTGTGCAGCTCCACGTAGTAGCTGCCGCCTATTCCCTGTACCTCGTCTCCGCGACCTTCATGGACGAAGCCAATATAGAGTTTCAGTTCGCTCCCGCCATTGTTTCTGAGATCGGTGTTACGCAATCTGAATTTGCAGCCGTCCCCGCCAATGCCCGCGCAAGGGTCGACGACAGGTTGCGGTGTTGGCGGAGGAACAGGAGTGGGCGGGACAGGCGTGGCCGTCGGGACGGGGGTCGGCGGCGGCGTGGGAACGACTGCCGCGACTTGCACGAGTTCCGGATAGGTCGCTGTCACCAGGGGGCCGTAGACCCAGGCATATTGACCGCCGAATATTATTTGCCACCAGCCGCCGGCAGGATTCTTTCCAGAAATAAGGTATTGATCCCCAGGAGAGGCCTGTCCCACGACCGGGTAGTTGGTGCCGGGGCCCGCCCGCACATTCATGACGCGCGATATGCTCACAGTCGGCGATGCGCTGGTGGCCGTAGGCGTTGGCGTTGGCGGCAGTGTTGGCGACGGTGTCGGCGTAACCGTCGGTGTCGCGGTCGCTTCCAGCGCTGCCAGGCGCTCCTCAAACGAAGTCATGCGCTCGGACATGGAGGACACCAGCTCAATCATCGCTTCGACCTGAGCAGCCAAATCTTCAAGGGTCAGACCGGCTTCTTGCGCGTATAGCGGCGCGGTCAGGCCGAGAAGCGCCACCACCAACAGCAATACAATTCGTGTCTTTTTCATTATCGATGCCAATCGTTGGAATTCTCAGGATAGTCTAGCAGCTGGCTGGCCGCCCTGTGAGGCGGGCATCTTCAGTTGGGTCATTCGGCGGCGGGCTGGTTGGTCAAATCCGGGAGGCGCGAGCCTTCGAATGTTTCCCGGCGTCATCCGAGCCAGGCGCTCGATCTGAATGGATCGAGTGAGGGACTCACTGTCAATCGCAGCGAACCTTTCCAACCGCGGCGGGGGCCCCCATGGGACCAGAAACCTTTGTTTTACTGCCAAAGCCAGAAGGTAAGGACTAATACGGGTCCAAAAACCTGTTGATCACTTCGTCCCTCTTCGCGCACGGGCGTCGGGATTGGCTCCTGTCGTCTGCGAGTTCTTCGTCATGACGTGTACGTCATCCAAATGTCTGCTACTACGAACCTCACAGGATCTGGCTGAGGAAGAGCTTTGTGCGGTCGTGCTGGGCGTTCGTGAAGAAGTGTTCAGGCGTGCCGACTTCCACAATCTCTCCGGCGTCCATAAACACGATGCGGTCGGCGACCTCGCGTGCGAAGCCCATCTCGTGGGTAACGACAAGCATGGTCATTCCGCTTTCGGCAAGCTCCTGCATCACGTCAAGGACCTCTTTGATCATCTCCGGGTCGAGGGCGGAAGTTGGTTCGTCGAACAACATGATCTTGGGCGACATGGCAAGAGAGCGGGCGATCGCGACGCGCTGCTGCTGGCCGCCGGAAAGCTGCCCTGGGTGCTTGTCTGCCTGTTCGGGAATCCCGACCCGGTTGAGCAGACTCATGGCCGTATCCTGGGCTTCCTCCTTCTTCATCTTGCGCACCTGGATCGGCGCCAAGGTGATGTTTTCGAGGACGGTGAGATGGGGGAAAAGATTGAACTGTTGGAAGACCATGCCCGTCTCCGAGCGGATCTGCTCGATGTTGCGCACGTCGCGCGTGAGCGGGATTCCGTCAACGATTATGTCTCCGGCCTGGTGCTCTTCCAGCCGGTTGATACAGCGGATGAAGGTGGATTTGCCTGACCCGGAGGGCCCGATGATGACGACCACCTCCTGGGCTTTGACACGCAGGCTGCAGTCCTTCAGGGCCTGAAAGTCGCCGAACCATTTGCAGACATCCTGGCAAATTATGATCTCGCCTGCGGTTTCATTTTCTGACATGATCTATTCCTCTTTGAACGGAATTCTTTGCAAAAGCCTCCGACGGCGCGCTTCCCGGCCTAGATCATTTGGTTCAGCGAACGCCCACACCAAGGCGCCGCTCAAGGCGTCGACTGGCGTAAGACATACTGTAACTGAAGATCCAGAAAAGGACGGCAATGATTGCATAGACTTCCTGATGCGTGCCGAGCCAGTCCGGGTTGGCCAGGATGGTGCGTGCAATGCCGAGCAGGTCGAAAATGCCGACAAGCGCGACCAGCGTCGTGTCCTTGAAGAGACTGATGAACTGACCTACGAGAACTGGAATCACGGCGCGCAGCGCCTGGGGCAGGATGATGTTTATGGTGGACTGGTAGGCGCTGAGGCCCAAAGCCTGGGCTGCCTCGTACTGGCCGCGGGGGATCGATTGAAGCCCGCCGCGAACGTTTTCCGCGGTATAGGCAGCGGAAAAGAGCGTAATCGCCACGAGGGCGCGCAGAACACGGTCTACCAGGGGGAAGCCGTCGGGCAGGAAGAGCTGCAGCATGACCTGGCCCATGAAAAGCAGGCTGATCAGCGGGACGCCGCGAATGAATTCAATGTAGATGACGCTCATCACGCGAATGGCGGGAAGGTGGGACTGGCGGCCCAGGGCGAGGGCGACGCCCAGCGGGAATGAGAGCGTGATGCCGAAGAATGCGAGCAGGAGGGAGAGGAGAAGGCCGCCCCACAGGATAGGAGAGACAGGGGGCATCGGGCCATCATCAGCACCGAAACCGCGCAGAAGGAGAAGCATGATGACGAGGTATGCAAGGATGAAGTAGACTGCGGCGCGCCCGCGGCGCTGAATGGGCAGGTAACCTTCAATGTAGTAGCCGGCAGCGGAAGCGACGGCGGTGATAAACAGATTCAGGCGTGTCCCCATGGAGAAGAAAGGAATGAGCATGAGGAAGAAAGGAATTGTGAGCAGAAGGCGAGCGACGCCGCTGAACTGACCGCTGATGAGCCTCCAAGTGACGCCTACGACGGCGCCAAGGAGGTAGATTACCAGCCAGAGGCGCCAAGCTTCGGTGGCGGGATACTGGCCGCGCATAATGAGGTTGAAATTTGCGGGAATGACGCCCCACTCGGCGGTCGCAAATGCCCAGCGCAGTAGATTTCGGGCGACGAAGAAGAGAAAGACCAGCGCGACAAGAGTCAGGATTGAATTGAAGGCGTCGCTGAACAGGTTGCGACGCAGCCAGCCAATGAGCGTGTAGCGTTCAGTGATGGGAAGGACAGAGCGGTCCGTTTGGGCGTCAGACGCTGATGTCATCTGTCATACTTTCCTTGCGATGCGCGGTGGGAAACTCAGCTTCCCTTAGCCGGATTCGATCTCCCGGCTCTGTTATCGTTCAACTATCGTTCGACGAGGCGGATACGGCGGTTATAGGCATTCATGAGTAATGAAGTCAACAAGCTAAGTGACAGGTACGTGCCCATGATCATCGTAAACATCTCGATTTCACGGCCTGTCTGATTCAAGATGGTGTTGCCGGCGACGGCAAAAAGATCAGGGTAACCGATGGCAATGGCAAGCGAGGAGTTTTTGGTCAGATTCAAGTACTGGCTTGTCAGCGGTGGAATGATCACGCGCAGTGCCTGGGGGAAAATGACAAGACGCAGAGTCTGGGCAGGTGTAAGCCCCAGCGCGGTTGCTGCCTCGCGCTGTCCCTTGGAAACCGACTGAATCCCAGCGCGCACGACTTCGGCGATAAATGCCGCGGTATAGATGATTAGGCCGGAGAGCAGGGCCATGAACTGCTGGCTGAGGATCTTCCCGCCTTGTGTATTGAACCCTTCCAGGAACGGCTGGTCGATAGTCATCGGCTGGGGCAGGACAATCCAGCCGACGAGGCCGACCGCGCCCACTGTTACGAGGAACCAGAGCGTGACCAGCGGCATGCGGCCGGTGCGTTTGCCTTGTTCGCGCAGGAAGTAGGCGACGACTGCCCCGAGAATAATACCCGCGGCCAAAACCAGGAGATAGGTTGGCCAGGAGTCTGTGGGGATTCCCCAAGGGATGGCAACACCGCGATTGCTGAGAAAAATCGGGCCGGGCAACACGATGGCCTCTGCAACACGGGGCAGCTTAAGGAAGACACCCTGGGCCCAGAATATCAGCAGGACAAGCAGAGGAATGTTGCGGAAAATATCGATGTACACGCTGGCGATTCGGCTGACAAGGAAGTTGGCTGAAAGCCGCATTACGCCGATGAGGATACCGAGCGCCGTGGCAAAGATAATGCCCAATATGGCCACCTGGAAGGTATTGAGAAGGCCGACGACAAAGGCGCGTAAGTAAGTCCTTTCGCGGGAGTATTCGATGAGGCTCTCGCCGATATCGAAGCCTGCGGCCTGGCCCAGGAAGCTGAAACTGATGGCGACGCTGTGTTTTTCGCGCAGCCCTGAAATCATGTTAGAGAAAAAGAACAGGCCCAATCCGAGGACGATGACGACGACGAGGACCTGGCTAAAGATCCCCAGAACGCGTTCGTCGCGGTAGAAAGGTGGTCGAACCTGGCTGGCGTGGATGTTTTGCATGGTCGAGCGCTCAATTGAGGGCTTGGCGCCGGTGCTGAAGGGTGGTGCGGGCATCTGCTCAGCCGGCAGTCGGACAGAGAGACAGACGGACAGGGGCGCCCGGTTGTAATGGTATCCCTGTCCGTCTGCCGGAGAGAACTTATCTGATGGGCGGGGCGTACAGGATTCCGCCGTCGGTGTAGAGGCTATTCAGGCCGCGGGGCAGGTTGAAAACCGTATCCGGGCCCAGGTTGCGGTTATAGATCTCGGCGTAGTTGCCGACCTGCGTGATGACGTCCATGAAGCAACCGGCGTTGGCAATGCCGACCTTGGAGCAGAAGTCACCTTCGAGGCCCAGCAGCCTGCGGATGTTGGGGTCCTCGCTGCCCATAAAGCTGTCAATGTTGCTCGACGTAATTCCGTATTCCTCGGCGAGCATCGTGGCGTAGACGACCCAGTTCACGAGGTCAAACCACTGGTCATCGCCGTGGCGTACCGCCGGCCCCAGCGGCTCTTTGGAGAGCGTCACGTTGAGAATCACGTGGTCTGCGGGAGCCGAGAGTGTGGTCTGGCGTGAGACGAGGCTGGACTTGTCGGTCGTGACGGCGTCACAACGGCCCTCGTCGTAAGCGGTGAAGGACTGGTCGAAGTCTTCGAAGACAACGGCTTCGTAGTCAACCCCGGCCGAAGCGAACTGGTCGGCAAGGTTGAGTTCGGTGGTCGTGCCTGTGACCACACAGACCGAGGCGCCCTGGAGGTCCTGGAGCGTAGAGACGCCGGCCTCCTTACGGGCCATGAGACCCTGGCCATCGTAGAAGGTTGTGGGACCGAAGTTCATGCCCAGGTCCGTGTCGCGGGACATCGTCCAGGTTGTGTTGCGGATGATGACGTCACCTTCACCGCTGGAAAGGATGGTGAAGCGCTCTCTGGCGGTGGCAGGCCGTACTTCCAGGGCGTTGGCATCGCCGAAGATAGCTGCTGCGATGGCGCGGCAGTAGTCGACGTCAAAACCGGAGAAGTTGCCTTCGGAATCGAGGAAGCCGAAACCGGGCAGCTGTGAGTTGCCGATGCAGACCAACTGGCCGCGTTCCTGCACGATACTCAATGTGGACTGCACTTCCTGCATGGCGGGCGCGGCCGCTT